>CAWAIR010000006.1:0-677948 GCA_963782045.1 uncultured Alphaproteobacteria bacterium | reverse complement strand
AAGTACATCGGCGTGTTCATGCAGTCGGGCAATCTGATCGATCACCTGACTGTCGCCGAGAACATCCGCCTCCAGCAGAAGCTTGCGAGGAAACGCGACGGCGAAAAGGTCTCGGCCTTGGTGGCGCGATTTGGCTTGTCGGCACATTGGAATGCGCTGCCGGCAGAGCTCTCCGGCGGCGAGGCGGCGCGCGCCGGACTTGCCGTTGCCCTCTCAGCCGAGCCTCAGATCCTGCTCTGTGACGAGCCCACCGCTGAGGTCGATGCCGAGACCGAACGGCGCATCATCGAAGACCTGGTTGAGCGGAGAAAGGACGGCACCGCGATCCTCGTCGCGACCCACAGTTCGATTGTCTCACAAGCTGCCGACCGCACGTTGCGGCTCCGCGACGGACGGCTTAGCGATGAATGAACGCAAGAACACTGCGAATTTGGTGAGTGCCACCAGCGTCAGCCGAAGCTACCGGCAAGGCAGCAGGGATATCGAGGCACTCAAGTCCGCGACGTGCGCCATTCGCCCTTCGACAAGGGTCGCAATCATGGGTGCTTCGGGCAGCGGCAAATCGACACTGCTGCACCTAATGGCCGGCCTCGACCGACCCAGCGACGGACGCATCGAATGGCCCGCATTCGGCGATGGCAATGGCCTGGTGCCCGGGAAGATCTCGGTCGCGTTCCAGGCTCCAAGCCTCGTACCCTTCCTAAGCGTCTGGGAAAACGTTGCTCTGCCGATCTTCGTGCTCGGTAACGATGAACGGCCCGAAGATTCCGCGTTCTCTCAATTGTCTCGGTTCGGATTGGTCGATTTGGCCGACAAGCTTCCCGACGAGTTGTCGGGCGGACAAGCGCAACGCGTCGCCTTGGCGCGGGCCATGGCAAGCGGCCCGCGCCTGCTTCTTGCCGACGAACCGACCGGGCAACTCGATCACGCGACCGGGCGTCAAGTGATCGCAACGCTGATCGCATGGGCTGAGGCCAGCCAATGCGCACTGATCGTTGCCACTCATGACGCCGAAGTCGCTGACGCCTTCGACGAGGTTTGGCACATGGAGCACGGCCGTCTCAGCACCTCGAATGGAGGCTCACACCAATGATCTTGACGTGGCTCATGGGGTTGGCCAGGACGCGGACCGGGATCGTCCTTGGAACAGTCGGCGGGATCGCGGTCACCGTTGGACTGATCGTCGCTCTCGGTTCGTTCATGCTCTCCAGTGCGGCGGAGATGACGGCGAAAGCGACTGACAACGTTCCCATCGACTGGCAAGTCCAGCTCGTCCCGGGAACTCCGGAAGGTGCTGTTCGTGAGGCAATGAACGCTGCAGCGCGTGTCGCGCAGGCTGAGACCGTCGGCTATGCCTCGGTTGATGGTTTCGAAGCATCGGCGGGCGGCACGGTGCAGGTGACCGGGCCCGGCAAGGTCCTGGGTATGCCCACGTCCTACGATGCGAAGTTCCCAGGCAACATTCGGCCGTTGCTGGGTTCACCAGGCATCCTGATCGCCCAGCAGACGGCAGCCAACCTCCATGTCGGCCCCGGCGATACCGTCACAATCCACCGCCCCGGCCTGAACGACGCAACCGTCAAAGTCGATGGCGTCGTCGATCTGCCAAACGCGGATTCAATGTTTCAGGGGATCGGCCTTCCTCCCAATGCCGCGCCGCAGGCGCCGCCGGATAATGTCCTCATCCTGCCCATCGCCGAATGGCATGAGTTGTTCGACCCGCAGGCCCAGGTGCGGCCCGACAGCATCCGGATACAGATCCATGCCAAGCTCGACCACTCCCGCCTTCCGAGCGATCCGCAGTCCGCCTACCTGCTGACCAGCAGCCAGGGCCGCAATTTCGAAGCGCGTGTTGCTGGCAGCGCCCTGCTCTCCAACAATCTCGCCGCCGACCTCGGCAAAGCGCGTGAGGACGCGTCCTATGCGCGCATCCTCTTCTTCTTTCTCGGCACTCCTGGCATCGCCATCGCGGTCTTGCTGACATTTGCGGTTGCGCATTCTGGTGCGTGGCGACGTCGACGGGATCAATCCCTGCTGCGACTGAGGGGTGGATCAACATCCCTGCTCGTCCGCTTTGCCGCATCGGAAGCGTTGGCGGTCGGCATCGTGGGATCGTTGATCGGTGTCGCGATCGGCGAACTGGCGTCGTGGCTGTTGTTCTCAACCGGGCTATTCACCGCTCATGAGATGGTCTGGATCGCCATAGCGGCCGCCATCGGTGTAGTCCTGTCATTAGCGGCAGTCTTGGCTCCCGCATGGTGGGACGCGCGCAACATTACGATTACGGCAGGGCGGTCCTTCCTTGGTGCGGAGCGCCCGCCGTTGTGGGCACGAACCTACCTGGACTTCGTGCTTCTGGCCCTTGCGGGGATCATCTTCTGGCAGACAGCGGCAACGGGCTACCAGGTTGTGCTCGCACCGGAAGGGGTGGCCGCGATCTCAATCGACTACTGGTCGTTCCTCGCTCCGCTGATGTTCTGGCTGGGCATGGGACTGCTGGCCCTGCGTGCGATACGTTTCAGCCTGACACGAGGGCGTCCCGTCCTCAGCGGGGCGATTCGGCTGGTCGCGGGATCCTTTTCGCCCCTGGTCGCCGGCGCACTGGCACGGCAACCGAAGCGCATTGCCGCCGGTGCCGTCCTCACTGGCTTGGCCATCGCCTTCGCCGTTTCCACGGCGATCTTCAACGCGACCTACCAGGCGCAGTCGCGTGTCGATGCCGAACTGACCAATGGCGCTGATGTCACCGTGACTGGGACATCCGCAGCACCGGCTGGCCAAGCACTCGTTAATTGCGGAGCGGTGGACGGCGTCGTCGCGGCGGTGCCGATCCAGCATCGATTTGCTTACGTGGGCACGGACTTGCAGGATCTTTACGGCATCGACCCGGGCGCGATCGAGCGGGCGACGACGATGTCGAACGCCTACTTCGCCAGTGGCGATTGGCGGGGAACGCTGGCAGCACTAAGCAATACGCCAGATGGCGTCCTGGTGTCGCAAGAGACCGTCAACGACTTTCAACTTCAGCCCGGCGACACTCTCAATCTTCGACTGCAAAGCGCCGCCGATCATCAGTATCATGTCGTGCATTTCCGGTTTGTCGGTGTCGTTCGCGAATTTCCCACGGCGCCAAGGGACTCCTTCCTCGTCGCTAATGCCAATTATGTATCCAGCGTCACTGGTGACCTTTCCCGGGAGGTCGTTCTCATCAAAACGGCCGGGGATCCGACCGTTGTGCATGATCGGGTAACGCGAGTTGTGAAAAACCTCCCCGGAGTGAAGATCAGCGATCTTAACCAGGCGACCCGGCTGATCGGATCAAGCCTCACCGCTGTCGATCTCGGCGGGTTGACGAAATTGGAACTCGGCTACGCCGTCGTTCTGTCTGGTTGCGCCGCAGGGCTGGTGCTTGCCCTCGGCGTGCTAGACCGGCGACGCAGCTTTGCCATCATGACGGCGCTAGGGGCACGGCCGTATCAGCTGTTTGCATTCCTAAGAGGCGAAGCAGCACTGATCCTCGTCGCCGGCGCGATCAGCGGCGCCATAACCGGGGCGGTGGTCGCATGGATGCTCGTCAAGCTGCTGACCGGCGTCTTCGATCCGCCTCCGGAAGGCCTCACGGTTCCGTGGCTCTATATCAGTGTGCTGTTCGCAACGACCATTGCCTCGGTTGTCGTCGCTGTTGCGATTGTCGGGCGCCGTGTCGAACGTTCACCGATCGCTGTGCTTCGCGAGACAGCGTGAACCCATATGGGCACAATCCACAGCACATCGCAGACGTGGCACAAAGCTACCGGCCGGTCGCTTTTCGCCGCCCTGTTGGTCGTCATCATGTTCACGGCTCCGGGCTCTTCGGCGGCCGCGGCGCAAACTTCGCCAGTATTGAGCCTATGCCCGACGACCATCGTCAACACCTGCGTCATCGGCTACGTCTCGGCGCCGAGCAAACTGGTCATCATGCTCTCGTCGATGGACAATGATCCCCTTGTGGGAGGCGAGGTTGAAGTTGCCACCACATCGCCCAATGTCACGGTGAAGATGCTGGACCTGTCCGCGCACGTCGGTAGTGTCGTGATGCTTGACGCGATCGGTTCCGACCGGCTTTACGCCGCAAAGCTAGTCTCCGTTGCCGATCCGCTGCTGACCGCGCTGTATCTGAGTATGTACATGCAGCCGTTGCCGAATGGTGCAGCCCCGCAGTGAGCAGTGCCAAGGTCCATCTCAAGTGACCAAGGCCCATCTAGGAACCCTGGATCACCGAATGGCTGATGAACAGGAACCGTTGCTCCGGCAATGGCTTTATCTCATTGCATTGCTAGTTCTTTTCCTGGTCCTGTTCGGTGCAATGTCCCGCCTTGACCATTCCGGACCGCTGGTCGGGACTTTCGCTCCAATCAGCAGCTTCCTGCCGCCGCTCTCGACACACGATTGGCAGATGCTGTTCGAGCGGTTCCGACAGATTCCGGGCTTTAGCGTCGACGAGGACGCTGGCATGACCTTCATTCAATTCGAACATGCTTACCTGTTGGAGTGGGCGCATCTGCTCGCCGAGCATGTGATCGATATTGTGCTGGTGATCGGGTTCGCCGTCCTGATCACACGCAGTCACGGAGCGCAGCAAATTAGACGTGGGTTCTGGGTCTTGATTCTTCTTGGTGCGTTTCACGCACTTCTGGGATGGTGGCTGGGTTGGTCCTGGCTCAGCCACCGCAAAGATCTGGGGCAATTCGTCGTCGCCGCAAGGCTAGCCTCGGCTTGCCTCCTGTTTGCGTGGAGCATCTGGCTTGCCAGGAGCACCACGGCGGGGCGGCGGCGACTGCCCGCGTCTGCTCGCTGGCTCTGGGCTGTTGCCGGCCTCGCTGCCCTCGTCTTCGTTCAGGTGATTGGTGGCGCGTTCGTCGCGGGCCTTCGAGCCGGCACCGTCTTCAACACCTGGCCGCTGATGGATAGCGCGTTGGTTCCCGAGGGTCTTTGGTTCTTTTCACCGTGGTGGAAGAACCTGGTTGAGAATGCACTGAGCGTGCAATTCGCGCATAGGCTGCTTGGCTACGTGATCCTGCTGTATGCAGCTTGCCTCGTGATTGTCAGTCGCCTTCCTTCTTTCGCTCAAAGCGGCATACGACGCGCGGCAGCGTGGACAGCCGCCCTCGTGCTGGTGCAAGCTTGTCTCGGCGTCGCAACGATCCTGTCGGCGGCTATGCTTCCTCTGGCCGTTTGCCACCTGGTGATCTCATTCGCCATGGTAGGGTTGTTGACTGCGCATCTCGCCGACTTGTCGATAGCCACCTCACACGCTGCTGCACAAGAACCTGCACTCAGCGCCGCAGAGTGAAGTTCGAACGTGCGGGCGGGGATTTCCCACGAGCATGAGCATCGCGTGCTCCACAACCCGTACCTGGCTTTTGAATCTAGCAAGGCTTTCCGGGGCGCTGCGCAGTGGTCACGACCGCGGTGTTCTTGGCGGCTCGAACCTGCTCGGCGGTGACGTAGCCGTCCTCGGCCATTAGGTCGAGGACTCGATTGCGTCGTTCTTTCGCCAGCAAGGGAAAGTACCACGGATTGTAGGCGCTCGGCGCCTGCGGCAGTCCGGCGATCAGGGCAGCCTGCGGAAGCGTCAACTTGCCCACGGGCTCGTTGAAATAATCCACGGCGGCCTCCGTGACGCCCCAGCTCCGACAGCCGAGATAGATCGTATTGACGTAGAGCTCCAGTATCCGGTCCTTGGACAGGACGCGTTCGACGCGCAGTGCCAGCAGGATCTCCTCGATCTTTCGTCGCAGCGTCAACTTGTCAGAGAGAAGGAAGTGCCTGACTACCTGCTGGGTAATCGTCGATGCACCGATTGGCCTTTGACCGGATGCGACTCTGAAGACGTCGACGAACATCGCGCGCACGATGGCCACGACGTCGATGCCGGGATGGGAGAAGAAGTTGCGGTCCTCGGCCGATAGAAAGGCGTGAATGAGCACGGGCGGCAGGTCGCCGATTGCGACGAACGGTTGGCCTGCAGGCGGATGGTACTCGGTTATCTTGCGATAGTCGGGAAGGTTGCGACCGTAATACCAGGCAACGGCCGAAACGGAGCCGACCACGACCACGGCTGAAACGACCAGGACTTTGAGGACGATCCCGATCCAACGAGCTAAGGCCAACGTGTGCGCGTCCGGGATCGTGGACATGTCATCGCCTGTTCGCCACGTTGTGGCGTCCTGACCTCGCATCGCAAGCTGATCGCAGAGTCATGGTTGCCAGGCTCAGGAACACGCTAGAACCGTTCTCCTGGATATGCGCCCCACAACCGCACTTCCCTTATGAATCCATTGATGGAGCGAACGCTCGATCGGCACCACTTCCCATCGCAGCCCGCGAGTTGAACCTTCACGCCGGGCTTCAGCCACGCAAGAACGCGGCCCTTTGCGCTTGGCCGATCACGAAGCGATACGTTGGGTCCGTGACTCCACGGAGTCACCAGCGCGGTTCGGCGATGTTGTGACAGGAGCGCTTCGAGCATCCAGCCGGTGTTTCCCTGCCAGTCGCGGACCCGGCGCCAGTTGCCATACTGCTCGAAGACCTCCACCGGTTCCCAGCGCCTGACATAGGTCCATTTGATGGCGTAGTCGGTGCCAGGACCGCGACGCACATTGGCCGGTTTTGCCCTCACCGAGACGAAGCGCGGCGTGAAACGGCTCTTGGCCGCCGCCGAATACCCGGTCATCGAGACGAGGCCGAGGAAGGCGGACAACAAGACAGCAACCCGACCCGTTGGTGAAATCCGCTGCAAGGAGAGGAAGCCGGCGACGAGCGTCACGCGGCTCGCCCTTCCGGGTGAAAGTAAATCGTTGCTCCGATCAATTTGATTTTCATTGCGGTTCTCGGCGAGCGCCGGCCACGCGGGCCAATGATCCACGCCTCATTTGCGGGCGCCGCGTGCGGCGGACGTTCGGACAGCGACCCGCCTTTTCAAGCCGGTATAGGCTTGTTGCCGCGCGAGCGCCCGCAACTCACTTCGTCACCTCGATGCGGCCTATTTCGTCCAATGCGCAATCACGGTTCCGGCGTGGTTGAGCACGTCGAACTGCTTGCCGCTCTCCTGAACCGTATAGCAGTGCTCCGTCTTGCTGCCCCACTTCGAGCAGTATCCATCCTTCGAGACCTTCCAGGTTCCGGTCTGCACGGACTTGTCGTTCAGCATCGTCATTGTGGCGGTGCCGTCAGTACCCAGCGTCAGGCTGTATCGTCTACCCCCGGGGACTGCTACGCCGTGAATGGGCGATCCCGTCCCAAACGTCGTTTTGATCTGGTCCGGCGTCAGCGGCGTGGCGGCCATGACGGGCAAGCTCGTCGCAACAACCATGGCAAACGCTGAGATCAGCAAGAAACGGTGCTTCATCGTGGTCGTCCTTCGGTTACGCGCCCCGAATTCCAGCCGCCCCATCCCGGCGATGACATCGCTCGCCGATGAAGCAGGCTACCGCATCGATCCGCTTCCTTGCACGCCAAAATGAGGAGTGAATTGGAGGCCGTCGGCTCCCCCGCCTTCCGCCCATCGCGTTGGAGGGTTGCGATCAAGGATCTTCCCGCGCTGGGCGCGGGAAGCCCGGAATGCGGGCGAGCAGCCAGGCGAGGGGCTGGTTGACCCACGCATCGGTAACGAAGTCCTTATGGTCGGCTCCTTCAACCGAAAGCAAAGCTACCAAGCCCGGCGTCAGGTTGTGCGGCAACCGCTCGGCGAAATCGACGTCTTTGCTTGACAGCCCGACCTTGATCGCTGCGTTGCCCACGGCCGATGACGCGGTGTAGGCGCTGAAGAAGAACGCGTGCTGCCGGTTGCGCGCCACCCAGTCGACGAATGTGTCGGTCTGGCCGAAGGCGGCGTCGAGCAGGATCACACCCTTGACGCGATTGCCGGCGCCACCCACTGCCAGCGCAAACGCCGCTGGATCGTATCCGCCGCTATAGGCGACGATCACGACGGGCAGTTTGCCGAGTGTTGCGCGCGCCGCCGGCGCGTCCGCGTAGAAGTCGCCGAGATGCGTCGCGGCCTCGCGCAGGAATCGCGCAAACGTTCCCCGCGTCCAGAAGTGCCCTGCGCTCGAATTCGAGCGCGTTGACCGCCATTTGCGGTGCGATCAGCGCGCCGTTGAGGCCCGAAGCCGAAAGCTGCGCCAGAACCTGCTGGCGGCCGATGACGTCGTCCTCGAGAGTGGCGTTGTTGCCGTGGAAGAAGACGACCAGCACGGCCGGCCGCTTGAGATCGAATCCTTCAGGGAGCGCAAGCAGCGCGCGATTGTCGGAATAGGTCGTGTCCAGCCAGTAGATCCCGTCGCCGCGTCCAGACGTATGTCCGCGCCGTCCGTTCTGCGAAATATCCAGAAACGGCATCTTGGTTTCCGGGTCATATCCCTCGTAGGGGAAGGCGGTGTTCCTGAAGGGAACGAGCGCGGAAACCATGTGGCTAAGTGGTGCCATCGGCAATGCCTGTCCGGCCATGGCGGAGAGCGTGCATGCGACCAGCAGGGGCACGGCGGTTGCCAAGCTGCAGCCCAGCAGTCGCGGCGTCCCGCCGGTCATACGATCGCGAGCCGCGCGGCTAGCGCGGCGGGCCGCAAGAGAGCGAAGAAAGCGGGTATGGCCAGCAGGTATGCGGCACCACTCACTTCGAGCACCATGCTCAACCCGAAGCTGGTCGCTATGATCGGCATTGCCGCGGCGCCGACCACCGAAAAGCAACCATTGATGCCCCAGGCCCAGACGAACATGTGCTCCTTGTCGAGGCGGGCAAGCCAGCCCATGCCAGTTGCCATGGGAAAGCCCATGAGGAAGGCCGGCGGCGCCACCACGCCGACCGACAAGAGGAGCCGCAGCGGATAGGCCAGCCCGTCGATCCAGTCGAGCACCGGCGCCAGCGCGAAGGCATAGGTCACCAGCAGTGCAGCGATCCCGACAAGGATCAGCGGCAAAATCCCACGGGCGCGCTGCGCAATGCGCTCGGAGACGAGGCTGCCAAGCCCCGAAAACACTAACATCCCGCTGATCAGCACCGATGCTGAGATCGTCGGGTTGCTCAAGGCGAGCGTAAACCGGCTGATCAGGCCGACCTCGACCATGATGTATCCGAGCCCCAAGCAGGCGAAATAGACGATCGTGCCCAGTTTGCCGGGCACCCGCGCAAAGGCCACGCGCCACCCGAAGATGACGGGCACCAGGATCAGCGACAGCGCCGCCAGGCTTGCGACGCCCAGCGTTGCCCACAGGACCAGATAACCCCAATCGTCCTGGAACAGGTCGAGCCGGTCGAGGGTTTTCGGCAGGTCCTGAAGCTTCTCGTAGCCCGCGAAATACGGCCGGTCGTTGGTCAATGGCCGCGCATCGAAGACATATTGGCTGGCGATCGTCGGCCAGCCGCCATGAATCAGGTAATGCCAAGCGAGGCGGCCCATCGTGGTGGCCGGCATCGGCGCCATGTCTGTGCCGTCAGGCGGCGAATCTGCCGCCGACGATCCGTCGGCCGCGCCGGCCTGTGACGTGTCGCCGGTCGAACCGGCGGTCGCATCGCCGGTGGTGGCATCGCGGCTCGTGCCGTTTCCGAAGATTGAGTCGCGATACTGCGCTAGCAGCGTCTCGGTCTTGGCCGTGTCATAGGCGAATCCCGGTGAATAGATCTCGTCGAACGACATCGCCTGCGTGTAGTCGCTGAGCTTGGCGATCTCATCGCTGGTGAACCCGCCCTTCTTGTAGAGGACGGTGGTGGTCGACAGGTAGCTCGAGGCGACGAACAGAGATTGCGCTGCGGCGCTCGCATCAAATGCCTGAGCCGCCGCCGCGATGGTGGCATAGAACTTGAGGACCGACTTGGGCGGTTCCTCCTTATTCCACAGCGTCACCGACAGGATGCCGCCGTCGGCAAGTGCCCGCATGTAGTCGAGCATGGCTTGGCGCGTGTAGTCGTATTTCTCGACAACCGCGAAGCCGCCGGGGTTGGACAGTCCCACCGAGCCGGCCAGGCTAAGGTCGATCACGTCGTAGCGGTTGTTGGTGTTGGCGAGGTAGAGGCGTCCATCGCCATCGATCACATGGAGCCGTGGATTGGAGAGGATGTCGGACGTCGCCTGCTTGAGGCGCGGATCGCGGAACGCCGCCAGGATCGCCGGATTGCTCTCGGCCGCGGTCACGGACTGCGACCCGGCGTGCAACGCGACCATGGTCGATATGTCACCGCCGAACTGAACGACGAAGGTCTTGGGATTGTGCTTCAGCACATAGGGGTAATAGGCCGGAAGGTAGCGGTAGTAGGCAGCGTCTGCCGCGGGCAGCTCGCGCATGATGCCCTCGGGGCCCTCGCCGTCGATATACATGCCGACATAGGTATTGGCCGGGACTTCCGGCACGTCGAAGGCGGCGTTGTCCGACAGGCCCGGCGCGAAGTGCATGTAGGAGCTTTTGTAGATCTGCAGATCGCCGAACGGCGACACACTTCGGTAGATGCGTTTGGCGTCCGGAAAATTGCGCGCGTAGGAAACGCCCTTGTATTGGGTGACGGCAATCGCGGGCACGCCGAGAAGTCCGGGCAGTGCCAGATAGCCGACGATGGCGGCTACCGCGACGATTGCCGCGGCCGCGGTCGCGCGTCCCGCTCGCCGGCCGGCAAACCAGACCAGCGCGCCCACCGACCACAGCGCCAGCGGCACGATGACGATTGTCTCGGGCGCGAACGTATAGAGCGCGCCGAGGATGACCAGCCCGGCCAACCCCGAGCCGGTCAGATCGGCGAAATAGGCGCGGTTGAAGCCGGTACGGCTCTTCAGGAAGATGATGCCGAGGAAGAACGCGCCTGACAGGAAAGGCAGCAGATAGAGGACGAAATTGGCGAATAGTCGCCACTTCTGCGCCGGGTCGGAAACGATGAAGATGGCGTTGAACGGCACCTGTTGCGCCGCGAAGTTGGCGGCGACGGTCAGCGGTCCGAACAGGAACAAGGCGATCGCCGCCGCGCTCTGCCAGTGCCGGTCGAACCAGTCCTTGAAAAGGAAGATGATCACGCTCGACAGGCTGAAGCCGAGCATGGCGAGGCTGATGACCAGCGAGCCGAAATGCGTCCAGCTGCCGACCGCGAACACGCGCATCACCGCGATCTGCAAGGCGATGACGGCGCCGGCGACGAAGCCCAGCGAGAGGTAGACGGTCAGGCCGGCATCGAGGGGCGGAGAACTATGCGCTGATGGGACCGGGCCCATGGTGGGTCTCTGTTCGATGCCGCGTTGGCCGTTCGGCTTACGCCGCGACGACCTTAGCATGAAGCCGGATCGGCCGAGGAGGTCCGCTCGGCCGGACCGTGTTCACTGGTTGTGTGTGCCGACGATCTTGCCGCCCACCAGTTTGGTGAAGGGCACGAAGTTGACGATGGAGCCGTGGTAGATATCGGAGCGGGCGACGCGGAAGCTACCGTCGGCCGCCTGCTGTTTGACGATCCTCAGAACGTGCTGCGCGCCCGGCGGGCCGACCGGGATCACCATGACGCCGTTCGGCTTCAGCTGCTGGAGGAGCGGTGGTGGAACGTGATCAATGCCGCAGGTGACGATGATTTTGTCGAACGGAGCGGCCTCCGGCCAGCCGTAATAGCCGTCGTCGTTCTTGCGGGTGATTGCCTTGTACTCGCTGTAGCCGCGCGCGATCAGGTCGGCATAGACGCCGCCGGTGCGCTCGAAGAGCGGCTTGATGATTTCGATCGTCCAGATCTTGTCGGTGAGGTTCGACAGGTAGGCGGACTGATAGCCCGAGCCGGTGCCGACCTCGAGGACCTTCTCGCCGAACTGGGGATCGATGGTGTTGGTCATGCGCGCGACGGTGTGCGGCCCGGTGATGGTGACGCCGTAGCCGATGTCGAGATAGTGCCACTCATACGCGCGTGTGAGATTGGCCTTGGTGACGAAGTTCTCGCGCGGCGTCATCAGGTAAGCGCGCTTGTTGCCGTCGTTCCAGACGTCGTGATGTGCGATTAGCTGGAGGAAGCGGTCAAACCGCTCACCGAGAAATTTCGGGTCTTCGCCGCGATTCTTCACCATCCATTCGATGAACGCCTGTCGCGTGTCCATCGGCGGCATGGCGTTCCAGTCATAAGGCACCGGCACGTCGGCGATGGCGAGTTCCGGCGCCAATCCTGCGGTCAGCGCGCCGGCGGAGAGAGCCAGAAAGTCCCTTCTGTTCATCGTTTGGCTCCTCGAGCACAATCCGATCGGCGCTATGTCCTCACGTTTTTCAGCCGCCATTGTGCGTGCCCACGATCTTGCCGCCCACCAACTTGGTGAACGGCACGAAGGGTACGATGCGGCCATTGTAGATGTCCGAACGCGCGACGCGGAAGCTGCCGTTGACCCGCTCCTTGACGATCTTCAGCACGTGTTGTGCGCCGGGCGGGCCGACCGGAATGACCATGATCCCGTTGGGCTTCAACTGCTGAAGAAGTGGCGGCGGTACGTGGTCGATTCCGCAGGTCACGATGATCTTTTCGAATGGCGCAGCCTCTGGCCAGCCGTAATAGCCATCGTCGTTCTTGCGGGTGATGGCGTTGAACTCGGTGTATCCGTGCGCGATCAGGTCGGCATAAATGCTGCCGGTGCGCTCGAACAGTGGCTTGATGATCTCGATCGTCCACACCTTGTCGGTCAGGTTCGACAGGTAGGCAGACTGGTAACCCGAGCCGGTGCCGACTTCGAGCACCTTCTCGCCCTTCTGGACATCGATCGACGAGGTCATCCGGCCGACCAGGTGGGGGCCGGAGATGGTGACCCCGTAGTTGATGTCGAGAAAGGCATTGTCGTAGGCGCGCGGCAGGTTGGGAGCCAGAACGAAATCCTCGCGCGGCGTCATCAGGAAGGCGCGCTTGTTGCGGTCGTTCCACAGGTCGCCGTTGCGCACCAGATGCACGAACCGGTCGAAGCGCTCACCGAGGAAATTCGGGTCTTCGCCGCGGTCCCTTGCCATCCAGTCGATGAAGGCCCGCCGCGAGTCCATGGGCGGCGCGGCGTTCCAATCGTAGGCGGTCGGCACGCGACTGTCGCGAAGAGAGGGGATGGCCGCATCCGCTAGCGCCGGAAGAGCCATGAGAACCATCGCACCAGTGCCTCGTGCGAGGAAGTCGCGCCGTCGCATCCAGCTCTCCAACGTTAGTGCCGGCTCCGCCGACCCAAACCCCGCGTGCAAGGGATTCTTGTCGAGGGCCAGCTTTCAGGCGCCTTGCAATGGCCCTACCAAGTCAAAATGAGCGCAGAATTAGGCCGCTCGCGCTCCACCGATGAGGACGCTACAGCCCGCGGCCGGTCGTCAGAAAGAACGAGAGTCGGTCCGCGTCCGCAATCCTGCGCTGTTCCAAACCAAACACCCTCGGCGTCGAGCCGGAGTCGCGGCCACTAGTCTTCTCGTAAAAGGCATTGCCACCGGCAACTAGCACATAGTGCATGTTGTGATAGGGAAAACGGACCCCGGCGGTGTGGAAGAACATGGCGCGGCCCACACCCGGATGGCGCGCGCCGGCCAGGACTGCCGCTGCAATTCGCTCTGCACGAGCGCGGCCCGGCCCCGAAATGGACCGGTCCAGCGCGCCAGCCGCAAACTGGCCCGGCTGACCGACCACGCCACAGATCGTGTGCGGATACTTGCCGGATTTGAGCCGGTTCATCACCACGGTTCCAACCGCAAGCATTCCGTCATCACTCGACCGGTTCGATTCGAAAAACATCACCCTAGCGAGGCATTCTTTATCTGAGAGCCACCAGTGGCCGCCAAAGTCATGGGGAGCCAACGCACAGCTGGCCGGCGCAATCGCCAGCCCGAGCGTGGCAACCAACGCTGCGCCTCGCCACACATCGGGTCTGGTCCGCCGCAAGGTGGTCCTCGTTTTGCGCAACACACGCGTTGGCCTCGCCGCCTGAACGGCGGATCGTCCGAACCTTCGCTCCGCGGCTTAATTTTCCGTAAGCAAAGAAAGCGGTTGCACGTCAGTTTCAACACCGTGCACAGACCCCGCGTTGCCGGGAATGAAGCAATTCCGCCGGTCGACTTGGGACAAAGCGGAGGCAGCCCCTGCTTTGATGGATTGCTGTCGTTGCCGGCACCTGCGCGCGGTTGTGGCGCCGCCGCGCAGGACCCGCTGGCTCTGTTGTCGTAGGTTTCGTCACTGCGTACTGAATTAGGTCGTCGAATTGGCTGTTCGTGGCCCCGAATTTGGTGCGGTGGCAGCCGAATCACGAGCACACGCTCATCATCAGTGTGAAGGCGCCAAAACGTGTTGCCTTGCCAGTCCAATCGGCGAATGACGCCCCAAGCCGCCGCGCGATGGTGTAGGTAAGCCAAAACGCAAGCACGGCGTTCCGCGACCAGTGTCGGTGCTCCAGATCGAGCGCATCTTTTTGCGGCATAGTGCGCAGCAGTCACAAGCGCGACAAGACCAGCGAAGGAGATGCCGGACTAAAGGTAGCCCAGATTCAGCGTCACGGTGTTCATGTCCCCCTCGGCCATGCCGAAAGCAAACGTTACCAATTACGGTGGCCGAATAACGAAGCTCGCGACGCTAATTTCTCCTCGATCGCATACTAGGATGCGAAGTAGACGTAACGATTAGAGGAAATGAAAACGGTGGCGTCTGAATACGGCATACCTCTCACGTTACGTAAACGCGTCGGGAGCCATCGTTCCGAAGGCCACGACCATCGCCACCACGAACCAATAGACTCGGCGTTGTATTTTCCGGCGCAACGTTGCGACATCACGCCATCACGAACCCAAGCCCCCTTATCCCGACGGCAGAGGTGTTGGAACCGGGTTTCGATTCCCCGCCCAAGTCACCCAGCTTGCCTCAGAGAATTCTTGCGAATTATCATTCTCGCTGCACCGCCTTCCGACTTCTCCACGAGAACTCGGCCATCGGCACCTCGATCACCGGTTTCGGCAGCCGCGGCGCACGCTGTCGGCGAGGATGCCGAGGCAGCCGAGGAGGAGGGCGAACGCCCCCCACAGCGCCGGCAGGCCGGCAAGTCCGACGAGCAGGGCCACCGCCGCGATCAGGACGAGCGACAGCAGCGCCAGCGCGCCGTCGTCGATGAACAGGCCGACGATTTCCCTGGTGATGGTGCCGAGAAGGTTCATTCGGCCACCTCCGCCTCTCTGCCGGCGATGCGGGCGGCACGGAACCAGCGCGTCAGCCCCAGCGATGCCGCGGCGAAGATAACGAAGATGGCGAACAGCGACAGGTCGGCACCCGGCCATTCGGCGCCGAGGCCCTCACCGGTCCAGAAGACGCCGAAGGTGGTGAGCATCAGCCCGACGACGTATTTCAGCGTGTTCTCCGGCACCCGCGACAACGGCCGGTGGACGGCGAGCCCGACCGCCATCACCACGATGAAGGCGGCGAGCGCACCAAGCGAGGCGATGAGCGTCAGCCCGTGCGTGGTGCCCACCGCGATCACGATGAACACCACCTCGGTGCCTTCCAGCAGCACCGCCTTGAAGGCGGCGAGGCCGGCGACGTAGCTGGCGCGCTTCTCCCTGGCGCTGCGGCCGAGGGCCTCGGTCTCCCGGGCGAAGGCCTTCTCCTCGTCGTGCAGCGCCAGCACGCCGATCGAGCGAAGCATGGCTTTGCGCAACCAGCGCATGCCGAACAGGATCAGCAGGACGCCGACGACGAATTGCAGCAGGTGGATCGGCACCAGGCCGAGGAGGGGCCCGAAGATGGCGACAAGCGCCGCCAGCACGATCAGCGCCAGGCCGCTGCCGATGAAGGCCGGCGGCCAGCTCTGCGTCAGGCCGACCGCAAGCACGATGGTGAAGGCTTCGACCACCTCGACCAGCGAGGCCAGGAACGACGCGGTGAGGGTGGACAGGATTGTGGTCAGGCTGTTCAAGAATCCGTCCTCTTTTGGCTGGAGAGTACGATACACCGCTCCGGTGGCAGGGAAAATGTGAGGTCCGAGCCGGCCGCTGGCGGCTCATGCCAGTCGAGCCGGACTCGGTGCGCGCCGATGGCGACGTTGAGCCGCCAGCAGCGCCCCTGATAGGCGCGCGACAGCACCTTGCCGGTGAGGGCGTTCTGCGGGTGCGCGGCCGGCGGGCGGGCATCTTTCGGGCGGATGACGAGGACCCCGGCACGGTGATGCGGACTGGCCGTGCGGATGGCGGCGCCATCGACGCCGCCCGGCCGGAAGAAGCCGTCGGCAGCCTCGCCGCCAACCAGCGAGAATCCGCCGATGAAACTGGCGACGAAGGAATCGGCCGGCGCCTCATAAATGCGCTGCGGCGTGTCGAACTGGCCGCGAGCGCCGCGATCTCCTGGACGGCGCGAATGAGCCCGGAATCAGGACCCGGTTGCACGCCACTGTCTGCTTGACGCCGCCATCGCGGGACGCGATTCCTGCAGCCGGGCGCGACGCCGGCAACGGGCCGCATCGTCTGGCGAGGGAGAATGATTTCATACGCGCAAGCCATCATCCTCGGATTGCTGCAGGGTTTCGCCGAGCTCTTCCCGATCTCCAGTCTCGGCCACAGCGTCCTGCTTCCGGCCGTCCTCGGCTGGTCGATCGACCGCAGCGGCGATCACTTCGTCGCCTTCCTGGTGCTCACCCACCTCGCCACCGCGCTCACCCTGCTCGGCTTCTTCTGGCGCGACTGGGTGCTGATCGTCGGCGGCATCCTGCATTCCTTGCGCGTGCGCGAGATCAGGGCCGACGACACCTACGGGCGGCTCGGCTGGCTGCTGGTGGTCAGCACCATCCCGGCCGGGATCCTCGGCCTCCTTTTCGAGAAGCAGCTCCAGGACAATTTCGCCGTGGCCAGTCTCGTCGCCATCGTGCTCGTGCTGAACGGCGTTGTCCTGTTTGCCGTGGAGGTGATGCGGGGGGCCGGCGAGGAGGGGCTGCATGACGATCGCAAGCTCGCCGCGTTGTCGTGGCGCCAGGCGATCTGGATCGGGGTGGCGCAGTGCTTTGCCCTCATCCCCGGCTTCTCGCGGACCGGACTGACCATGGCGGGCGGGCTCGCCAACGGTCTGTCGCACGAGAACGCCGTGCGTTACTCGTTTCTGCTGGCGACCCCGATCATTTTCGCCGCAGCCGTGCTCAAGGTCCCCGACCTGCTCGCCAAGGGCGGCGCCGGCCTCGGCCAGGCGGTGGTCGGCGCCCTCTGCGCCGCCGTCACCGCCTATCTGTCGATCCGCTTCCTGCTCAGGTACTTCAGGACGCGGACATTGACGCCGTTCGCCGTCTATTGCGCCGTCGCCGGTCTGGCGGTGCTGGCGATCGTCACCCTCTAGGACGACTTGCGGCCGCTCTGGAACCAGGCGAACGCGAACAGCCCCAGTGCCAGGATCAGCGAGCCGAGACCGTGCTTGAAATGCACGTGGGTCGAGCCGGCTTCGTGTCCCGGCAGGAAGCTCGGCAGCGCCCCGGCGGCGTGGGTCCAGTAGACGCCGGTGAGCAGCAGGAAGATCACGCCGGCAATGACGGCGATGATGGCGACGGTCATGTTGCTACGCATCGAATCGATCCAGTTGCGCGCGCCCCTTGTGCGTCGGGCCTTGCCCTTGGCAGCGACAGGCAATGACCTGTCGTCGCCGCGAACGCAACTCAATCATTCGTCGGCGCAGACATCGTTCCGCCACGTTGAATCGTACCGCGTCACGGCACTGAAAGCTGGTTGAAAGGTTCGACGGCTACCTTGCTGATCTCCGTCCACCGGGACACCGGAAACAAGAGGCAGAAGACCTCGCCGGACGGCGCCAAAAAGGCAAGAGGAACGCCTGGATGACATCATGTCAGAGGCGGCCCCGGGCGTTGATCGCCCCGGCCGCGACGCTCTCCCGTATTCCGGCGGCGGCCCGGTGCCGCTCGCGACCAACCGGCGGGCGCCCCTGATGCCGCCGGCGAACGGTCTCGGCGGCATCGAGCTGACCAACGTCACCAAGCGTTTCGTCACGCCCACCGGCAGCGTCATGACGGCCATCCGCGACGTCGACCTGACCGTTCCCCCCGGGCAGTTCTGCGCCATCGTCGGGCCGACCGGCTGCGGCAAGTCGACGTCGTTGACCCTGGCTGCCGGCCTCGACGTGCCGAGCGCCGGCACCGTGCGCGTCAACGGCAAGGCGGTCGACGGCATCACCAAGGGCGCGAGTTTCGTGTTCCAGACCGACGCCCTGCTGCCCTGGAAGCCGGTGGTGGCCAATGTGGCGCTGGGGCCCATGTTCCGTGGCGTCGCCAAGAAGGAAGCGTTGGCGCGGGCGCGGGAGTGGCTGAAGACCGTCGGCCTCGCCGGCTTCGAGAACCATTACCCGCACCAGCTTTCCGGTGGCATGCGCAAGCGCGTCAGCCTTGCCGCGGCGCTCATCAACCAACCGACGATCCTGCTGATGGACGAGCCATTCTCCGCCCTCGACGTGCAGACGCGGGCGATCATGTCCAACGAGCTGCTGGCACTGTGGGAACAGAGTGAGCCCTCGGTGATGTTCGTCACTCACGACCTCGAGGAGGCGATCGCGCTTGCCGACAAGGTGGTGGTGATGACGGCAGGACCGGGCACGGTGAAGGCGGTCTACGACATCGACCTTCCGCGCCCGCGCGGCGCGGTCCAGGAGATCCGGTTCGCTCCGCGCTTCCTCGAATTGCACCATCACATCTGGGAGACGCTGCGCGACGAGGTCCAGCAGGCCTATTCGCGCACCGCCGTGGCGACACCCGCCGGAGACGCGGCGGCATGACAGCTCAAGCCGAAGCGGGGTCCGACCTCATGGCTATCGCGCCAACCACATCCGCCGACGACGAACAATCGATCGCCGCCAGCGCCCGCCTGCGCGTGCGCCGCCGCAAGCAATCGGTCCTCATCGGCCAGATCGCGGCCTTTGTGCTGTTCGTCGGCAGTTGGGAGCTGCTCAGCGACATCAAGGTCGTCGATCCCTTCTTCTTCGGTTCGCCGCTGGGCATCGTGCTGCGCCTGGCGGATTGGGCGGTCAACGGCACCGCCTACGGCTCTCTGTGGCTGCAGATCTGGATCACGCTCGAGGAGTCCCTGCTCGGCTTCGTCTTCGGCGTCGGAACCGGCATCGTCTTCGGCGTGCTGCTCGGCGAGATCCCGTATCTGGCCGACGTGTTCGGGCCCTACATCAAGATCGTCAACGCGCTGCCCCGCATCGTCCTCGGTTCGATCTTCACCATCTGGCTCGGCCTTGGCCTGTCGTCCAAGGTCATGCTCGCCGCGGTTCTGGTGTTCTTCGTGGTGTTCTTCAACGCCTTCCAGGGCGTGCGCAGCGTCGATCGCAATCTCGTCGCCAATGCGCGCATCCTCGGCGCTTCGCGCTGGCAGGTGGTTCAGCACGTCGTCTTTCCCTCGGCGCTGACCTGGATCATCGCCAGCCTGCACGTCGCCCTCGGCTTCTCGATCATCGGCGCGATCGTCGGCGAGTTCCTCGGCGCCCAGCGCGGGTTGGGTCTGGTGATCGCCACCGCGCAGAACACCTTCGACGCCAACGGCGTGTTCGGCGCCATGCTGGTCATCGGCGTGCTGGCGCTGAGCGCCGAAGCCGTGATGGCCATGATCGAAAAGCGGCTGCTCGCCTGGCAGCCGGCTTCGACCTCGCAAGGAGATGTTGCGGGCATCTGACCCGCCAGGCGTTCGGGCGACATCAAGAAAGCGGGGCTCGATCGGAGCCTCCAAAAGTGGAGGAAGGAGCAATGAGCATTAAGAAGTTAACCGGCCGGCTCGCCGGCGCGGCGGCCGTCGTGGCCATGGGTGCCTGCCTGTCCGGGGCCGCGGTCGCGGCCGACATGCCCAAGGTCACCCTGATGGTCGGCGGCATCGACAAGCAGATCTACCTGGAATACCAGCTCGCCCAAAGCCTCGGCATGTACAAGAAGTACGGCGTCAACGTCGAGCTGAGCACCGAACAGGCGGGCGGCGTCGGCGCCGAGGACGCGATGATCTCGGGCCAGGTGGATGCCGCCGGCGCCTGGTACGTCCACACCATCGACTTCCAGCAGAAGGGCAAGGACGTCGTCGACATCATCCAGCTTGCGGTGGCGCCCGGCGAACGCATCATGTGCGCCAAGGGCACCACGGTTAAGTCGCCTGCCGATTGGAAGGGCAAGTCGGTCGGCGTGACCGACATCGGCTCCGGCACCGACGACCTGGTGAGCTACGTCTCGTCGCGCGCCGGCATGACCTCGAAGGACTACTCCAAGATCGCCGCCGGCGCCGGTCAGACGATGATCTCGGCGCTGAAGTTCGGCAAGGCGATCTGCGGCATCACCAGTCAGCCGACCGTGAACGCCATCGAGAAGCTCGGTGTCGGCTACTCCGCCATCGACCTGTCGACCGGGGCCGGCGTGCAGAAGTGGCTCGGCGGCGACTATCCGGCGGCGAGCGTGCTGGTCCGCGCCGAGTGGCTGAAGAGCCACCAGAAGGAAGCCCAGGGCCTGGTCAATGCGCTGGTCGCCACCCTGGCCTGGATGAAGACGCACACCGCCGCCGACGTCGCGGCCGTCATGCCGGCCGATTTCGTCTCCAACCCGCTGACCTCGAAGGACGAATACATCTCCGCGCTGAAGGCCGACTGGGGCCAGTTCAACCTCGAGGGTCTTGGCATCATGCCCAAGAACGGCCCGCAGACCGTCTTCGACATCCAGAAGGCGGCGGGCAAGATCACGGGCAAGGTGGACCTCGCCAAGACCTACACCAACCAATACGTGATGACGGCCCAGAAGCTGGAAGGCATCAGCAAATAGCCGGACGCAGCCGGTGATCACTCGCCACGGGTGACCGCGGAGCGGCACCGCAATGGGGAAGGCGGCCTGCGCTGGCCGCCTTCTTCCTTGCCGGCCGCAAATCGGCGCGGCCAGGCGATGGCGTCGCCAGACTGCGCGCGCTTCTGTATGATCGCGCGAAAAGGCCGACGGGCCCGACGGCCGCGCCAGGCCGCCAACAAGACGACCGGCAAGAGCCGCAGGCGGTGAGGGAGGACTGGGGGAGGACGGGCATGGCATTGCGTTGCGTGACGCCGGCTGTCGCGGCCATTGTCGGCCTGCTGTCGTTTGCCTCCGCCCATGCCGAGGATGTCTCGATCATGATCGGCGGCATCGAGAAGCAGATCTACCTTCCGGCGGTACTCACCCAGAAGCTCGGCTACTTCGAGGCCGAGGGCGTCAACGTCGCCTTGCTCAGCGAGCCGGCCGGCGTCGAAGCCGCCGATGAGATGTTGGCCGGTGCCGTGCAGGGGGTGATCGGCTTCTACGATCACAACATCGACCTCCAGGCGCTCGGCAAGTACACCGAGTCGGTCGTCCAGTTGAGCCGTGTTCCCGGCGAAGTCGAACTGGTTTCGACCGCGCATCCGGAAATCCGTTCGGTGGCCGATCTCAAGGGCAAGCGCATCGGCGTGACCGGCCTCGGCTCGTCCACCGATTTCCTGTCGCAATACCTTTTGCTCAGGGCGGGGGTCAAAATCAGCGAGGTGACGCCGCTGCCGGTCGGCGCCGGCGATACGCTGATCGCAGCCATGCAGCACGATCAGGTTCAGGCGGCCATGACCACCGAGCCGACGGTTTCGCGCCTCGTCGAGACCGGCGCGGCCAGGGTGCTGGTCGACATGCGCCATGATGCCGGCACGCTCGCCGCGCTCGGCGGCATCTATCCGGCCGCCTGTCTCTACATGGAGACCGCCTGGGTCAACGCCCACAGGGACACCGTGCAGAAGCTGGCAAACGCTTTCGTCAGGACGATGCACTTCATCCACACGCACTCGGCCGCAGAGATCGCGGCCCTGATGCCCGCCGATTTCTATGTCGGCGACAAGGCCATGTACGTGACCGCCCTGGCGGACGGCAAGGCGATGTTCACCGAAGACGGACGCATGCCCAAGGGCGGCCCCGAAAACGTCCTGACCGTGCTTTCGGCGATCAAGTCGCGGGTCCACGACAAGCCGATCGATCTGGCAGGCACCTACACCAACGCATTTGTCGACGCGGCGAACGCCAGCTACCCGGTCAGGTAAGCGCTCGGGCGAGCGGCAAGGTGACGACGACGCGAAAGCCCCTTTTCCCGGACGGTGCCGCCAGCTCGGCGGTGCCGTCGAACATCTTGGCGATTTCCGCGACGATCGACAGCCCCAGCCCGCTGCCGGTCGCCGCCGCATTGCGCCCGCGGTGAAACCGCTCGAAGAGGGCCGCCAAATCCTCTTCGGCTGCCCCGCTGCCATCGTCTTCCACGGCCAGGATTGCCCGGCCCGTTTCGCCGTGCACCGACACCGTCGCCGTCGCGCCCGCGCCGGCATGGTAGATGGCATTGTCAATCAGGTTGTTGAGCATTTCCCGCGCCAGCACGGCGGTTGCCGTGACCGTGCAGGTGCCGTCCGCCTGCAGCACCAGCTCGACGCCGTGATCGAGCCCGCGCGGCGCCGCCTCGCTGACCGCCTCGCGCGCAACCGCCGCCAGGTCGACAGGCTCGCTCTTCAGGGACGTGCGGTCGTGGTCGACGCGGCCAAGCGTCAGGAGCTGGTTGGTCAGTCGCGACATGGCGGTCAGGTTGGCGTCGACGCCGGCCAATGCCGAGCTGCCCTCGGCGGCGTCGCGAGAGCGCCGCGCCACCCCGATTTGCGTCTTGAGGATGGTCAGCGGCGTGCGCAGTTGGTGGGCGGCGTGATCGAGGAACCGCTTCTGCCGGTCGAGATGCTGGCTCAGCCGCTCCATGTGGCGGTTGAGCGCGTCAACCAGCGGGCGGACTTCCGATTGCACCGATCGGGCATCGAAAGGCTCGAAGCGGTCCGCCGGCCTCTCGAGAACCTTCTGGCGCAGGTTCAACAGCGGCCGCAGCTCGCGGTTGATCCCGATCCAGATCGCCAGCGCCGCCGCAAGCACCATCGCCGCCTGCTCGGCGAAGCCGCGCAGCCACAGCGTCTGGACCAACGCCTTGCGTGCCTTCTGGGTCTCGCCGACGATGACCGAGACGGTGACTGTCCCCGATGGCGTGACCACCGGCTGGCGCAGGATCACTGCGCGCATCGCCTCCGTCGTGCGGAACGTCGTCTCGAAGAAATGCGACTCGAATTCCGGCGGCGGCGTCTTCGGCGCCGTGAGACCGGGGAAGCCGGCGATCAGCTCGCCGGTCGGCCCGATGACCGCGTAGGCGACCTCGTCGTGGCTGTCCGACGCGAACAGTTCCAGCGCGGCGGGCGGGATGGTCACTCCGATCTGGCCGTCGCCATACTGCAATTGCTCGGCGATGATCCGCGCCGACGCGGTCAGATTGCGGTCCATCACCAGCGTCGCCTGCCGCACGGCGCTGCCATAGGACAGCCAGACGCTCACCGCCAGGATCGCGGCCACGGGAACGACCACCCACAGCATCAGATTGAGCCGCAGGCTGCCGCTGCGGCGCGACAGCGACGTCACGGCCGATCGAGCCTCAGCACGTAGCCCAGGCCGCGCAGCGTGACGATCGCGACGTCCGAGTTCTCCAGCTTCTTGCGCAGCCGGTGGACGTGCACCTCGATGGCGGCAAGGTTGACGTCGTCGCCGAAGCCGTAGCTGCTCTCCAGCAGCATCTCCTTGCTGACCGTGGTGCCGGCCCGCCTGAGCAGCGTTTCGAGCAGGACATGTTCACGCGGGGAGAGATGAAACTCGCTGCCGTCGATGGCGAAGAGACGGGTGTTCTGGTCGAAGGACAGCGAGCCGAAGCGCAGGACCGACTTCACCGTTGTGTTGGAGCGCCTGAGCAGCGCCCGCAGACGCGCGTCCAGTTCCTCCACTTCGAAGGGCTTCGTCAGGTAGTCGTCGGCGCCCGCATCGAGCCCCTCGACGCGGCTCTGCAGGGCGTCCTTGGCGGTCAGGATCAGGATGGGCGTCGAATGGCCCTTGGCGCGCACGTGGCGAACGACGTCGATGCCGCTCATCTCGGGCAACGCCAGGTCGATGACCAGCAGGTCGTAGTTTTCGAGATCGGTGCCGAACACCGCGGTCTCGCCGTCGTGAACGCAATCCACGACGTAATTGCTGCCACGCAAGAGCTTGGCGAGCCAGTCAGCCAGTGTCTTGTTGTCCTCGACGATCAGGAGACGCATCAGCCGGGCATTTTGTTTTGGTTATCCCACGCATTGTACAAGCTCTGCCGAAGGGTAACCATCGTCGGCGATCTCTCCCTCCGGTACACCGCCGTTGCCGATGGCCTGCCAGGCAATGTCTCTGGCCACGGGGCGGCCGATCCAGCGGCTGCCGCGAAACCGCAGCCGCCGCCGGGGGAAGGGATGCACCGCGGCGGTCAGTCCACCATGCCGGCCATGCGCGGCAGCCACATGACGATATCCGGCACGAAGACCAGCAGCATGAGCACCGCCACCAGCAGCGCCACGAAGATCCAGATCTCGCGGATCATGTCGCCCAGCGGAACGCCGTTGAGGGCCTTGATGATGAACAGCAGCACGCCGTAGGGCGGGGTGACCAGCCCGATCATCATGTTGAACACCAGCACGACGCCGAGATAGGTGAGGTCGATACCGACCGCCGCCGCCGCCGGAATGAACAGCGGCGTGACCACCAGCGTGATGGTCGAGACGTCGAGGAAGCATCCGAGGAACAGGTAGAGCACGTTGAGCAGCAGCAGGAACATCTCGCGGCCGAGGTGGAGCTGCTCGAACATCGCGAACACCACCTGGGGTATGCGCTCGATCGTCACCACGTAGTTGAGAATGAAAGCGCCGGCGAGAATGGTCATGCTGATCGCGGTGGTCTGGACGCTGGAAAGCACGACCGCAAGGAATTCGCGCAGGCCCAGTGACCGGTAGGCGAAGATCGCCAGCAGCAGGGCGTAGAAGGCCGAGACGGCGGCCGCCTCGGTGGGCGTGAAGGCGCCGCCGTAGATTCCGCCGAGCAGGATCACCGGCATCATCAGCGGCGGGATGGCGCGCAGGATGATCATCGGATATTCGCGGAGCGGGATGGCGGCCTCCACCGGGAAGCCGCGGCGCTTGGAGATCACCACCACCGCGATCGAAAGCACCGCGACCAGGATCAGCGCCGGTACCACGCCGCCGAGGAACAGGGCGCCGACCGAGGTCGACGAGATCAGCGCATAGAACACCATCGGAATCGACGGCGGGAAGATCGGGCCGACCACCGCCGAGGCCGCGGTGACGGCGCCGGCGAAACCCGGCGGATAGCGGTTGTCCTTGATCATCATGTCGGTCATGACCTTGCCGATGCCGGCGACGTCCGACACCGCACTGCCGCTCATGCCCGAAAAGATGAGGCTGGTCAGGATGTTGACCTGCGCCAGACCGCCCGGCAGGCGGCCGACCATGGCGCGGGCGAAGTT
This sequence comes from uncultured Alphaproteobacteria bacterium, assembly GCA_963782045.1. Classification (GTDB taxonomy): domain Bacteria; phylum Pseudomonadota; class Alphaproteobacteria; order Rhizobiales; family Kaistiaceae; genus CAVSRC01. Next base: position 652,610 of record CAWAIR010000006.1, on the reverse strand, counting down.
GAGCAGCCGGTCCGAGATCTGGCTCGCATTCATGATGTTGGCCGCGAAGATGAACAGCGGCACCGCCAGCGCGACGAAATTGCCGAAGATGCTGTTGAGAATCTGTTCGGCCGCCAGTCCGACGTCGTGACCGGAGAGCATGAGGTAGAAGACGCTCGAGACGATCAGCGAGATGCCGAGCGGCAGCCCTGATATCACTGTCGCGATAAGCAGGACCAGCATCACGAGCAACGCGTAGTGTGCCACCAGATGACCCTGTCTAGATGGCGCGTTGCCAGTCTCGGCCGAGCAGCGCCTTTAGCCGCCAGAGCGCCTGCCCGGTGAAGGCGACCAGGAACACGAGATAGGAGCTGTAGATCGTCCACATGGGAAGGCGGAACACCGGGCTCTTCTTGCGCGTCAGGAAGAGCATGTATTCGTAGGTGTAGGGTATCAGCACCACGAAGGCCACGATCAGCGTCACCATGGCGAACACCGCCATGACCCTGCGCGCCCGCGGTGGCGCCGTGTCGTAGACCATGTCGAAGGACACGTGGGCGCGGATCGGCACGAGGAAGGCCGTCGCCCAGAACACCGCCCACATGAAGCAGATCATGGTGAACTCCTCGCTCCATATGAGCGGGTCGTTCAACACGTAGCGATAGAAGACCTGGAGGATGAAGCCGATGAAGGCGAGCAGGAAGAAGGCGATGCCCACGCCTCTCGTCACCAGCCGGAACGCGCGCAGCCACAGCGGCTGCGCGCGGATGTCTTGCTCCTCGGCCATGGCGCCGGTTACTTGAGCGGTGTCGGGACCGCCTCGGGCGGCGCCATCGCGTTGATCTTGTCGAGCCAGCCCTTGGGCCATTTGGCCGCGAAGTCGGACTTCAGATAGGCCTGTTGCACGTGCTCACGGAACGCCGCCTTGTCGGGGATCGTGATCGTCAGTCCCTTCGATCTGAAGAAGTCGAGCAGCCGGTGCTCGTCGGCTATGCGCCCCGCATTGTTGTAGTCGCAGGCCGCGGTTGCCGCCGCCGTCATGTCGGCCTTCTCGTCGTCCGTGAGCTTGCTCCACACCTGGTTGCCGACCACCGGCATGACGGCATCGACCAGATGATCGGTCATGATGATCTGCTTGGTGACCTCGTAGAACTTGGCTGCATAATCCGTCGGCAGCGGGTTGTCCTGCGCCGTCGATCGTGCCGGTCTGCAGGCCCAGATAGACCTCGCCGAAGGGCAGCGGGGTGGGGTTGACGCCGAGCGCCTTGCCGAGGAACAGCCAGGCGTCCGAGCCGGGCATGCGCAGCTTGATGCCGGCGAGATCGGCTGGCGTCTTGACGTCGTGCACGGTTCTCAGGTCGATCTCGCGGGTGCCGAGATAGCAGATGTCGAGGAGATGGATGCCCATCTCGTCGGAGACCTTCTGCTTGAACTGCTGGCCGATACCGCTGTTGAAGAACACCCGGAAGTGGTCGGGGCTCTGGAACAGGTAGCCGGACGTCATCAGGCTGAATTCGGGAATGGCGTCGGCGATCTGCTGGAACGAGACGTAGGCCATTTCGGCGTTGCCGCGCTGGACCGCGTCGAGGTCGGCGCCCTGGCCGAACAGCGAGCCCGAATCGTAGAGCTGGATGTCGAACACCCCGGGCTCGAGATTGTCGAGCGTGTCCTTGAAGACCTTCATCGCCTTGGTGTGCCAGTCGGTGGGCACGCTGACGGTGGTGAACTTGAGCTGTATCTTGTCGGCCGCCGCTGACGGGCTGACGGCCAGCCCCGCCAGAAATGTCGCGGACAGAACCGCGAGCGCGATGTGCTTTAGGCGCATGGAAGTTCCTCCCTTCACTCTGTCCCTGTTTCACCCGGACGAGCGCCCACTTTGGATGCAGCCGGCGCCCCAAAAGAAGTCCGCTGCACTCCAGCTTGGGAGTGCGTCCTCTCCTCACCGGACTGTTTGGGACTTTGCAGTAGAACCGGCTTCCTGTAAAGACTGATATGAGCGGTAAGCCGATCACTGATTGGATCAGATATGTCGCAGCATCAGTCGCCAACCGTCGTGCCGCCGGAACGGCCGGGCGCCGCCACCGCGCCGGCCGATCTCGCCGGCATCGTCGCCGCCTCCCTCACCCCGGTCAGGGAGGATTTCTCCATCGACGTGCCGCGGCTTTCGGCGCACATCTCGCGGCTTCTTGGCGGCGGGTTGCAGCTTCGTGTCGCCGTTCGGGACGACCGGCGAAGGCGCGTCCTTTTCGACCGACGAGAAGGTGGCGGCGCTGCGCGCTCTGGCCGCATCGGGCACGCCCCTGGATCGGCTCATCCCGGGCGTGATGACTTCCGCCATGGACGACGCCGCCCGCCTCGTCGGCGCGATTGCCGGTTTCGGCTGCCGCGCGGCCCTGGTCTTGCCGCCGTTCTACTATGGCAATGCCCCGCAGGAGGGCGTCGCCCGCTTCATCGAGGCCATTGCCAGACGTTCCGGCGGCGCGCTGCCGATCGACATCCTCCTCTACAACATCCCCTCGATGAGCCGGATCACCTATACGCCCGAGCTCATCCGCGACCTGATCGCCCGCCATGGATCGCGGATCGCCGGCACCAAGGATTCGACCGGCAGCCGCGACAACGCCGTGATGCTGGCCACCACCTTCCCTGAGATGGCCGTCTTCACCGGCGACGACCGCGTCCTCCCCCATCTGCTGGCGGCGGGCGGCGCCGGGCTCATCGGCGGCATGCCCAACATCGTGGCCGGGGATCTTTGCCGGGCCTACCGCAGCCGCAACGATGCCGAGGGCGCCGCCTTGTTTGACAAGGCCAGCGAACGCATCGAGATTGTCGAGGCCTATGGCAGCCCGACAGTGGTCAAGGCGCTGGTCGCCCACGCCTATGGCGACCCGGAATGGGCGCGGATGGCACCGCCGCTGACCAAACTGGACCCCGCCGAGAGCGCCGCGGCAGTGCAGGCGTTCGCGGAAACGGGCTTCGATTTCCGGCGCGGCAGAGGATAGCGGGACGGCGCCAGGCGATCGAGTTCGCGGGAGGTGCGATGCAGACCATTGTTGCAGGCGGTCCCGCCCCGGCGGCCTCTCGTTCGGTCAAGCATTCGGCCTATGAGCGCTTCCAGCAGGCGCTGCTCACCGGCCGGCTGCGGCCGGGGCAGGTCCTGTCGCAGCGCGATCTGGTCGCCATGCTCGGCGTCTCGCTCGGCGCGCTGCGCGAGCTGCTGCCGCGGCTGGAGACCGAATTGCTGCTGCGGGTCATGCCGCAGCGCGGCATCCAGATCACCACCGTCGATCTGCGCATGATCCGCGACGCCTATCAGTTGCGCACCGCCTACGAGCGCGAGGCGACGCTGACGGCGGTCGACAAGATGCCCGACGAAGTGCTTGCCCGGCTCAAGGCCGTGCATCTCGACATTCTGGCGCGGGCGAAGGTCAACATGACGCCGGCCTTGCTCGACGAGGCCCAGAATGTCGACACCGATTTCCACAATCGCTTGATCGCCGAGACCGACAACGAACTGCTGATCCAGGCCTATGCGGTCAACGCCATCCGCGTTCGCCTGATCAAGCTCGACCGCATCCGCCTGACGCCGCTGGTGCTGGCCGAAGCCTTCCAGGACCACCTCGACATCATCGAAGCGATCCAGTCGCGCGACCACGATCGCGCCTGCGCCGCCATCGAGCGGCACATGCGCAACGCCCGCGACCGCGCCGTGGCGCTCTAGCCGGAGCGGACGGTTCGCCGCCATCATGACGCCTCTCCGCCCCGTCGCCCTGACATGCGAACACCTCGACGCGCCGCGTGGGCTGAACACGCCGGCGCCGCGTTTGAGCTGGGGCCTGGCGGGCGACGGCCGTGGACGGCGCCAGAGCGCCTATCGCCTGGTCGTCGGCACCGATCCGGCCGAGGTCGCCGCCGGCCGCGGCGCGCTCTGGGACAGTGGCCGGGTGGAGACCGGCGAGACCCTGCTCGTCGCCTATGCCGGCGCGCCGCTTCGCTCGGACATGCAGCTCTTCTGGTCGGTCGCGGTGTGGGACGAGGCCGGCCGGGCCTCCGGCTTCGCCGAGCCGGCCAGCATCGACACCGGCCTCATGGAGCCGTCCGACTGGCAGGCATCGTGGATCGCCCGCTATTTTGTGCTGCCGAGCGGCCGCGAACCGCCCGCCGACAGCCCCTACGACAATCCGTGGCAGGCGCGGCCGGCCGACTATCTGAGGCGGACGTTCGATGTCGCCAAGCCGGTCAGGCGGGCGCTGATCCATGCCAGCGCCCTCGGCGTCTACGAGCTTCATCTCAACGGCCGCGTGATTGGCGATGCTGTCCTCGCCCCCGGCTGGACCGACTACCACCTGCGCGCCGAATACCAGCTCCACGACGTCACCGACCACCTCGTCTCCGGCGTCAACGTCGTCGGCGCCGTCCTCGGCGAGGGCTGGTACAGCGGCCGCGTCGGCGGCAATCGCAAGAAGGCCGGCATGCACTATGGCGGCCGCCCGGCCTTCATCTGCCAGCTTCACATCGATTACGCCGACGGCACCCGCCAGACGCTGGTCAGCGACGGGTCATGGACCTGCGGCCTCGGCCCGATCGTCTTCAGCGATTTCCTGATCGGCGAGACCTACGACGCCGCCTTCGACATCGCCGGTTGGGACACGCCCGCCTTCGACGCTTCGGCGTGGCAGCCGTGCGAGGCCTTCGTGCCCGAGCCGCGGCCGCCGCTGCTGGAAGCGGCGCGCGCCCAGCCCGTCCGCCGCAAGGAGCGCTTCGCCGCCGCCTGCCTCGGCCGCAGCCGCTCGGGCGCGCTCATCTACGATGCCGGGCAGAATCTCGCCGGCTGGGTCCGCCTCGAAGTCGCGGCACGGCCGGGCGACCGCTTCGTGCTCCGCCACGCCGAGATCCTCGACGCCGACGGCGAACTCTATACGGCCAACCTGCGCAGCGCCGTTGCCACCGACACCTTCATCGCCGGGGGCACCGGGCGCGAGGTCTTCGAGCCGCACTTCACCTTCCACGGCTTCCGCTATGTCGAGGTGACGGCGCCGGCCGACATCGACCCGGCGCGATCGCGGTCACCGCGGTCGCGCTCCATTCCGACACGCCGCTCGCCGGTCAGTTCGAATGCGGCGACGCCATGGTCAACCAGCTCGCCAGCAACATCCTGTGGAGCCAGCGCGGCAACTTCCTGTCGGTGCCGACCGACTGCCCGCAGCGCGACGAGCGGCTGGGCTGGACCGCCGATGCGCAGGTGTTCGTGCGCACCGCCGGCTTCAACATGGACGTCGCCGCCTTCTTCACCAAGTGGATGGTCGACGTCGAGGACGGCCGGCTTGCCGACGGCGCCTTCACCGACATCGCCCCGACCAAGCCGCTCAACCCCTATCGGCTGACCGCCCAGCCCGGCGCCCCCGGCTGGGGCGATGCCGGCGTCATCATCCCCTGGGCGATCTACCTGCGCTACGGCGACCGCGCGATCCTTGCCCGCCACTACGCCGCGATGAGCGGCTGGATGGCCTATATCGAGCGGCACAATCCCGATCTCGTGCGCCGCAACGCCGTGCACAACAACTACGGCGACTGGCTGAGCGTCGGGCCGGCGCCCGACCGCGCGTTGGTGGCGACCGCCTATTGGATCCACATCACCGACCTGATGGCGCGCATCGCCGCTGTCCTCGGCCGACAGCAGGATGCCGCGCGCTACGCCGACCTTCTCAGGCGCCAGCGCGACGCCTTCGCCGCGGCCTTCCTCGCGCCCGACGGGCGGCTCACCGGCGACACCCAGACCGCCTACCTGCTCGCCCTCGATTTCGGCGCCCTCACCGGCGAGGCCCGGACCGCCGCCGCGCGCCACCTCGTCCGCACGGTCGACGAGGCCGGCGGCCACCTGCAGACCGGCTTCCTCGGCGTGCGCCACCTCTGCCCGGTGCTCAGCGACATCGGCGCCACCGACCGCGCCTACCGGCTGCTGCTCAACGACACCTATCCGTCGTGGGGCTTCTCGATCCGCCACGGCGCCACCACCATCTGGGAACGCTGGGACGGCTGGACCCCGGAGCACGGCTTCCAGAGCCCGAAGATGAACTCGTTCAACCACTACGCCTACGGCTCGGTCGGCGAGTGGCTGTTCGCCCGCGTCGCCGGCATCGACTATGACGAGGCCGCGCCGGGCTTCCGCAGCATCCGCTTCCGGCCCCTGTTCGACAGCCGCATCGGCTGGTGCAAGGCGGAATACCAGGCGCAGGTCGGCTGGATTTCGAGCGCCTGGCAGATCGCCGGTCCGGACGTGCGGTGGCGCATCGTCGTTCCGCCGAACTGCACCGGTCGCGTGGCGCTCGCGGCGGCGGCCGATGGCGTCCGCGCCGGCGGCGTGCCGCTGGCCGACGCGGCAGGCATCTCCGGCGTCTCCGGGTCGGGCGAAACCGTGGATTTCGCCTGTTCCTCGGGCGCCTTCGACTTCACGATCGCGTTGCCCGCAGCGGCCCGCTTTTGACCTAGCCCAAAGCCCTTCGCCCGGTTCCGGCCGCATGATTGCCGCTGTCGGACAAGGACCCCCGACAGAGCGCGAAGGGCGAAGACATGTCCGCCACGAATTACAAGGTCGCCGTCGTCACCGAGGCCACCGAAGGCATGGGCCGGGCGGTGGCCCATCTGTTGGGCGAGGCCGGCTATGTCGTGCTGGTCCAGGGACGCGACCAGATGCGCGGCGAGGCCGTGGTCGAGGAAATCGCCGAGCACGGCGGCTTCGCCCATTTCATGAAATACGACCTCGCCTCCCTCGCCGAGGTGCGCCGCTTCGCCGATGACCTCAACGCCCATTTCGATCACATCGACCTCCTCATCAACAATGTCGGCGTCGGCGCCGGGCGCGACGACGCGGCGCGCGAGGAAAGCGCCGACGGCCTCGAGGTGCGTTTCGCGGTGAACTACCTGGCAAGCTACCTGCTGACGCGGCAGGTCCTCGACAAGGTGAAGGCGGCCGCGCCCGCCCGCATCGTCAACGTCGCGCCGGACGAGCCGGAACCCATCGACTTCTCCGATGTGATGCTCGAGCGGCGCTATTCGGCCCACGCCGCCGCCTCGCGCAGCACCGTCGCCGAGATGATGTTCACCATCGACCTCGCCGAGGAACTGAAGGCCGCGGGCGTCACCGTCAATGCTGTCTGCCCGAGCGTCGCTGCCACGGCGCAACCGAACGCGCACACCGCCGCCGCCGACGTCCATGAGGGTGCCAGCCGCCTGTTCGAGATCGCCACGGACCCGCGCTTCGCTGGCGTGACCGGGCACTACATCAATGGCGGCGTCGACATGCCGGCAGCGGCGCAATGCTACAACGCCGAGGCGCGCCGCAGGCTGCGCGAGCTCTCGAACGCGCTGATCGAGCGTCCGCTGTCGCTGCATTGAGCGGGTGAGGGGGCGCCACTGGCCGGTGGGAGCCGGCGCCTCGTCTAGGTCCGCGCCGCCCCGGCCTTTGCCCGCCATGTCGCGTGATAGCGCGGCAGGTCCGCGAGGTGCGCCGGCGCCTGTGCCTTCAACGCGATCTCCAGCCGCGGCGGCGCGCCCGCCGGGCTCATCAGCGCCAGCACGGCTGCACCCGCCGCCGTGCCCTCCTGCAGCAGCGAGGCGGACACCGGCTGCCCCGGCCGCAGCGCCGCCAGCAGTCCGCAGAAGAGGTCGTTGCGGGCGAACGGTCCGTCGACCACGATCGGCGAGCGCGAGCCGACCGCGTCGAGCGCCTCCGCGGCCATCAGCGCGGTGTAGAGCGTCGCCAGCGAGGCGCGCTCGGCCGCGCTTGCCGCTGGCGGCCCCGCGATGTGGCCGCGATTGCCGCTGCCGGCGACCGGCCCGCCGGTGTCGCTGAACGACGGCAGGGCGAAGGTCGCGCGCGCCACGAGCGCCGCGACGTCCGCCAGGGAGGCTGCGGCTGGCGGCGCGCCGCCAAGCAGCTTGTCGAACTCGCCGCCGCCGAAGAAGCCGCAGCCGCCGATCGGCCGCCCGAACACGTCGGTGAAGGAGAAGGTGTTGCGCTCCGGATCGAGCCGGGTGATGTCCGCCTCATTCTCCAGCCCGATGATGAAGGTGCCGGTCGACAGCAGCGCCAGCGCGCTGAAGCCGCCGGCGAGGTAGCGCAGGTAGTTGGCGTCCGAATCGTGGACGCCACAGAGGACGCGGCCGCGCCCGCGGAAGCCCGCCGGACGAAGCGCGGGCTTGATCGCGCCGATGTCGTCCCAGGCGCGCGCCAGGGGCGGAAGCGCCGCGCCCAGCCGCGCTCCCTGGCCAGCGCGGAGAAATCGCCCTTGCGCACGTCGAGAAGCTGGCTGAAGGCGCCGAGCGCGGTGATCTCGCTGCTCGGCCGGCCGCCGAGACAGAAGCCGAGGTACTGGCTCCAGGTCATGATCGTGGCGACCCGGGCGAACGCCTGCGGATAGTCGGTCTCCAGCCAGTAGAGCTGCCGGCCGAGGGAGAGGGCGGCCGGCCAGGTGTTGCAGACGGTCTCGGCGAAGGGCGGGGCGATGCGGGCGTAGCCTTCGGCGACCGCGGCCGGCGGCTCGGCGAGATAGTCGATCACCGGCAAGGCGAGATCGCCGGCCGCGTCGAGGCAGGCAAGCGTCGAGCCGAACGCGCTGACCACGATCACGTCGACCGGCAGCACCCGGTCGAGGGCGCCGATTGCCTCCGCCGCGAAGGCGACGGTGCGCTCGGCATCGATGTGCGTGTAGGGCGGACCGTCGTGGTGGACCGTCTCGGTGCGGCGCCGGTCGACCTCGTGCAACGCCGCGTCGAAGAGGACGACCCTGCTGTTGGTCGCGCCAATGTCGACGACGGCGATCCCGCGGGGAGCAGGTCCAGTCATCTCAGCACACCCGGCTAACCCTTCGCCGGCCAATCCCCCCAGTGAAACAATCAGATCACGGCTGCGCCGTCGTCCTCTCCCTTATCCGTAGAGCGGTCCGTAGGTCTGGCAGGCGCGATAGTCCTGGCCCTCGGCGTCCATGCCGAACGATGCCCAGGCGCTCGGGCGATAGACCGCCGCCGGGTCGATGTTGTGCATGCTCAACCGGGATTCGCAGCATCGCCGCCAGCGTGATGAAGTCGGCCGCCGACATGGCCGTGCGCTAGGGCACAATGGTTCGCGCCCCACGTCGCCATCACGCGTATAAACGTCGCGGAACGGCCCCTTGCCGGTAGGCGCGGCACAAACCAGGTGGTCGGCCAGGTGGGTCGGTGCGCGTTCCAGCATCTCGTGCACCTTTTCCGGCAATTCCACCGTCCAGCCCTCGGCGAGTTGCAGCGCCGGTCCCAGCCCCTTGATCAGGTTGAGCCGGCCATGGTGACGGGCATGCCGCCGCGCGTGAGGAAATGCGTGGAGAGCCGCCGCCGCGGAAATATTCCTTGACGGCAGGGCACCAGTCGGTCGCCGGCAGTCAGCCTCGGCCTCGGCTTCGCTGCATTTCCCAATGCGGCTTCATCGCCGGCTTGCCGTGCGGCATCGCTGGCCGCGGCTGCCGTCGAGCGCCGCGGCGCCCGAATTGATGAGATGCAGCATGCCTCCGCCGCCGCGCCCTTCGAGCTTGTGGCCGGTGACGCGCTTGACCGCGTCCGGACTCCAATAGGTTCGCACGTCGGCGAAGATCTGCGCCGTGCCGGTCAACAGGTGGCCGAACAACATCGTCGCGCCATTGAGGCAGTCGTTTTCCGTGGCCAGCACGATCGGCTGCGCGAATGCCGTTCCAGTCGAACGAGGAGTTGAGCATCGCCTCGGCGAAGTCGCCGTTGGGGTACTGGTCCGTCCACTGGCGCTGGCCCTGGAAGCCGCCGACGATGGCGTTGTGGCCGAGCGCTTCCTCGCCCAAGCCGGCCTCGGCCAGCTTCGGATTGCCGAGCATCATGTCGCGCCGATCGCCATCTTGATGAGGGTCTCCCATTCGCCGTCCTTTTCGTCGCGCCGAGCGCGGCTTGCGCGATTGCGCTCCATGCCTTCGCGGAAATGCTTGCCGGCCCACGCCAGCGCGCGGTCGAACTCGGCCTTGTCGTAGATCCCGTTGTCGATCCGCCGCCGCACCTCGCTCATGTCGACGTCTTCGACCCGCATGCCGAGCTAAGTCTCGAAGAAGGCGTGGTCGACGATCGAGCCGGCGATGCCCATCGAGACGTTGCCGACCGAGAGATAGCTTTGCCGCGCATGTGGCCGACGGCGAGCGCGGCGCGCCCGAAGCGCAGGAGTTTCTCTTCGACATCGGCGGGAACGCGTCGTGTCACCGACGTCCTGCACGTCGTGGCCGTAGATCGAGAAGGCGGGGAGGCCCTTCTGCGTGTGCGCCGCCAGCGCCGCGGCGAGATAGACCGCGCCCGGCCGCTCGGTGCCGTTGAAGCCCCAGATCGCTTTGGGCCGCAGCGGGTCCATGTCGATGGTCTCGCTGCCGTAGCACCAGCACGGCGTCACCGAGACGGTGGCGCCGACATTGGCGCTGGCGAACTTGGCCTCGCAGGCGGCGGCCTCCGCCATGCCGGCGATGGTGGTGTCGGCGATGACGCACTCCACCGCCTCGCCGCCCGGATGGCGCAGCTTGGCCGAGAGCAGCGCCGCGGTGCGGCGCGCCATCGCCATTGTCTGGTCTTCCAGCGATTCGCGCACGCCGTTGCGGCGACCATCGATGATCGGCCGCACGCCGATCCGTGGCAACAAACTGGTCATCTTGCGACTTTGCCTCCCTGGCCCCGTCTCATCCCTGTGACGGCCGGCGGTTTTCGCCTGGATTCACCGCTCCAGCCGCCCCGCTTGATTTGTCATTTCACGCCGGGGCGGTGTGTGCTATTTCGATTTAGCACACTACAATGCGCCTCGGTCGATTGCAAACGCGGCAAAATCCCGCTGGCGGCATTGGCGGCCGCAGGCCAGGCGCATTGCGCCGGCCGAATGAACCGGCGGAAGCCCACGGCAGCGCCATCGGATGGGCGGGACGCGAAGGACGGCAGGTGCCAAAGACGATCGGCGAAATTGCGCGTGAGACCGGCTTCTCGGCGACGACCGTCTGGCTGGTCGCCAACGGCCAGTCCGGGAAATACCGGATCAGCAAGGCGACCCGGCGCACGATCGAGGAATACATCGAGCAGCACGGCATCGTCATCAATCACGCCGCCCGCGCGCTCAAGCTCAGGCGGACGGACGCGATCGGCCTCATCGTCCCCGACATCGGCAACGCCTTCTTCGCCCGCCTGATGGCCGGCCTCGAGGAGCTTTGCCGCAGCAACGGCCTGGTCCTGCTGACTGTCTCGACGGGTGAGGATCCGGAACGCGAGGACCGCGCCGTCCACACCCTGTGGGCGCGCGGCGTCGACGGCCTGATCGTCGCCCCGTGCCGGGCGCCCAACTACGGCAGGCTGGTCGGCAGGAACGCCAAGATGTCGATCGTGGTGGTTGACCGCGCCTATCCGGGCGCGCGCTACCCGGCCGTGACGACCGACCACGCCGAGGCGATGACTGCGCTGACCAGGGCGGTGCTCGCCACCGGCGCCCGCTCGACCGCCTTCCTGTGCGGCCAGCCTGAGCTGCCGAGCATCGCCGACCGCATCCGCGGCTTCGCCGTTGCCTGCCGGGAGGCCGGCATCGCCGCGCCGGAAGAGCTCATCCTGCGCGGGCCGGAGAACTCCGTAGCTGCCGGCAGGGCGATGATGGATGCGCTGCTGGCGGGCGGGCGCCCGCCGGCGTCCTTCGTCAGCTCGTCGCTGATGGTGCTGGAAGGCGCGATGCAGAGCCTGAAGGAGCGGACCGGCCACATTCCGCCCGACACGGTCATCGGCACCTTCGACGACCAGGACTCGCTGGATTTCCTCCCCAACCGGGTCTTCTCGGCCCGACAGGACGAGAGAGCGCTTGCCGCGGCGGCCTTTGCCCGGCTGCTGTCGGGCGAGGCTCCGGCCGGCGAACAGACGACCGTGCCCTGTGAATTGATCGGGCGCGGCGGCGCCCGCGCCGCGCCGGTCGTGGGATCGGCTGCCGCCGGGGCATCCCCGGCCCCGGCGACCGGCCGCTAGCCGCGGCGGCCTTCCCCCGTGCTCAGACGGCCTGGTCGAGCTGCTCCTTGGTGACCCAGTAGTTCTTGGTGCGCTCCATGACGTTGGCGATCTCTTCGTCGGGCAGGATGCGCGCACCGCCCAGTTGCAGGGCGAGATAGTATTGCTTGGCGAGGTTCTCCAGCTCTTCGGCCAGCACCAGCGTGTGATACAGGTCGACGCCAGTCGAGATCGTGCCGTGATTGGAGAGCAGGCAGCAGTTGCGCCCCTCCAGCGCGGCCAGCGCATTCACCGACAGCTCCTTGGTGCCGTAGGTGGCATAGGGCGCCAGGCGCACCGTCGGGCCGCCGGCCATGGCGATCATGTAGTGCACGGCCGGGATTTCGCGGCCGCAGATCGACAGGACCGTCGCATAGAGGCTGTGGCAGTGGACGATCGCATTGATGTCGGACCGCGCCCGCATGATGTCGACGTGGAAGCGCCATTCGCTCGATGGCGCGTAGCGTCCCGACCAGGCACCGTACTCGCCATCGAACGGCATGAAGGCCAGGTCTTCCGGCTCGGTATCCTCGTAGGGCAGGCCGCTCGGCGTGATGATGAGGCCGTTGCCGAAGCGGACGCTGATGTTCCCCGAGCTTCCCTGATTGATGCCGTGCGCGTTCATCGTGATGCTGGCCTTGGTGATCGCCCGCCGAATGGCCAGTTCCTTGTCCGCCATGGTCTTCCACGTCCTCTGGATTATCTGCACCGCGACCACCAATGCACGGTCCGCCCGGCGATGGCCATATGGCCGTTCGTCGGGCGCCCGCGGACGCGGCGCGGCAAATCGGATCTCCCCTCGCTGGCAATCGTATCGCACCGCGGGGGGCGGCATTTGATCCGGCTCAACGCGCACCGGTCGCGCGCGGCGCGCCTCTCCGCCGGATCGGTGGACACCAAACGATCTCTGTGTTGTTGTGGCCACCAAGGGGGAATGTGCAATGACACCGGGCGTTGAACGTAACGGGGCGGCCGTTGCGCCTATCGTTACTTATTGGGAGGGAAGAAATCATGAGTCGGACATTTGCATTGCTCGGCGCCGTCTCGGCGCTAATGTTTTCGACGTCGATCGCCGCTCTTGCGCAGGATAACGTCATAACGCTTGGCGCCTCCGTGCAGGAGACCGGCGGCCAGGCCAATACCGGACGTTACTACGCCAACTCCTACCAGCTCGCCGTCGACACCATCAACGCCAAGGGCGGCGTCAAGGTCGGCGACAAGACCTACACGCTGGCGCTCAAGCTCTACGACAACCAGTCCGATCCGAGCCTGGCCGTGCGCCAGTACACGCAGCTGGTCACCTCCGACAAGGTGAACTTCCTGCTCGGACCGTTCGCCAGCAACTATGTGCTCGACACCAGCTCGGTGGCCGAGAAATACCAGGTGCCCATGGTGGAAGGCGGTGGCGCCTCCGGCCAGATCTTCTCGCGCGGCTACAAGTACATCTTCGGCACGCTGCCCGCCGCCGGCGACTACTACGCCAGCACCATCGACATGCTCGGCAAGCTCGACCCCAAGCCCGCGAGCGCGGCGCTGGTCGCCGCCGACGACAGCTTCGACGTCTCCGTCGCCAAGGGCACCCGCGACCTGCTCAAGAAGGCCGGAATCGACCTCACGGTCGACGAGAAGTTCGCCGACGGCAACGGCGAGTTCTCCTCGATCCTGGCGGTCATCAAGTCGAAGAATCCGGACGTGATCCTGTGGACCGGCCATGAGACCGATGCGCTCAACTTCATCCGCCAGATGAAGAGCCTCGACGTCAATTCCAAGCTCTATGGACTGACCGTCGGCGTGCCCACCGCCGATTTCCGCAAGTCGCTCGGCAACGACGCCAACTACGCCTACGGCATGACCACCTGGCTGCCCGACGAACACCTGACCGACCAGTGGTTCGGCAACGCCGCCGAGTTCGCCAAGACCTACAAGGCCAAGTTCGACGCCGACCCGGATTACCACGCCGCCTCCGGCGCCGCCGATGTCGAGACCTATGCCGTGGCCATCGCCAAGGCCGGCTCGCTCGACCCCGCCAAGGTGCGCGATGCGATCGCCTCGGTCAGCTTCAACAGCCTCTACGCCAACGTCAAATACGGCGACAACGGGCAGATCGTGCTGCCGCAGGTCGTCATCCAGATCCAGGACGGCAAGGTCGTGCCGGTCTACACGACCGACTTCCTCACCAAGCCGATGTACCCGACGCCGGCCTGGAACGCGCGCAAGTGAGGCGAATCATGATCTGATCCCGGGATCGCCCGTCGCCGTCGCGGCGGCGGGCGCCTGCGGGAGGTTCGTCCCTTGCTGCTCGCCCAGATCATCGCCAACGGCATCCTGCTCGGCGGCCTCTACGGCCTGATGGCGCTCGGCATGGCGCTGGTCTGGGGGGTTCTCAACATCGTCAACCTCGCCCACGGCGCCTTCATCATGCTGGGCGGCTACGCCACCTACTATCTGTTCACGCTCACCGGCCTCGACCCGATCGTCGCCCTGCCCTTCGCCATGCTGATCATGTTCGGCTTCGGCTATCTGGTTCAGATCACCATCCTCAACCAGATCATCCGCTCGGCGCAGCTCAACACGCTGCTCATCACCTTCGGCCTCGACGTGGTGCTCACCTACCTCGCTCTGCTCGCCTTCAGCGCCGACTTCCGCACGATCAATCCGAGCTGGGCCGGCGCCAACGTCACCGTTCTCGGCGTCACCATTCCGCTGGCGCGTCTGGCCGCCTTCGCCATCGCCTGGATTCTGGCCGCTGCGCTCTGGTTCCTTCTCGTCCGCCTGCCGCTCGGCCGCGCCATCCGCGCCACCGCGCAGAACCTGACCGCGGCGCGGCTCTATGGCGTCAACCCGCGCCAGGTCTATGCGCTCACCTTCGGCATCGGCGCCGCACTTGCCGGTGCGGCCGGCGGCCTTTACGGGCTGATCGCGCATTTGACGCCCTATGTCGGCGTCAGCCTGACCGCCAAGTCGTTCGTCATCGCCGTGATCGGCGGCCTCGACAATCCGTTTGCCGTCATCCTCGCCGGGCTCGCCATCGGCATCGCCGAATCGCTGGCCTCCCTCTATCTCGGCCCGACCTTTTCCGACGTCATCAGCTTCGGCCTGCTGGTCGTCATCCTGGTGCTGCGCCCGGCCCGCGCCCTGAGGTCGGCGTGATGCGCCCGTGGGTGTGGATCACCGCGCTCCTCGGCGCGGCCCTGCTCGCCCTGGCGCCGCTGTTGGGCGATGCCGTGCTCATCCAGTACGGCATCAACGCGCTGCTCTTCGCCACGCTGGCGCAATCCTGGAACATCATCGGCGGCTTCACCGGCTACCCCTCCTTCGGCAACTCGGTCTTCTACGGACTCGGCACCTACGGCACCGCCATCGCCATGGTCCAGTTCGGCCTGCCCTTCGGCGTCGGCCTCGCTTTCGGCGCGGCGCTGGCCATGCTCTGCGCGCTGCTCATCGGCCTGCCGGTGCTGCGCCTGCAGGGACACTACTTCGCCATCGCCACCCTCGGCGTCTCGGCGGCCATGCAGGCGATCATCGCCAATCTCGACATCGCCGGCGCCAATACGGGACTGGTGCTGCCGCTGACCCGCGCCGACAACATGTTCTACGAGCTGGCGCTGGCGCTGCTGGTCGCCTGCGTGCTCACCGTCGCCTGGATTTCCCAGAGCCGCTTCGGCGCCGGGCTGATCGCCATCCGCGAGGACGAGGACGCCGCCGCCTCGATGGGCGTCAACACCACGCTCTACAAGACCATGGCGCTGGTGCTCTCGGCGCTGTTCACGGCCATCGCCGGCGGCATCAACGCCTACTGGATCACCTTCATCGATCCGGCGAGCGCCTTCGACCTGACGCTCAACGTGCGCATGGTCATCATGGCCATGTTCGGCGGACCGGGCACCGTGTTCGGCCCGGTTCTCGGCGCCTTCGCGCTGTCGGCGATCTACGAGCTGCTGGCCAACTGGATCTCGACCGCGGCCGCGCTGCTTTTCGGGCTGGTGATCGTCTTCTCGGTCATCTTCATGCCGCGCGGTCTCGCCGACGCGCTGCCCGGCATCCGCAGCAAGGGGCTCGGCTACCTCCTCCACAACGTTCGGCTGAACCGGCTATGAGCGCCGCCGACGCCGCCGCGACACCCGTCCTCCAGGCGCGCAACCTGACCAAGCGCTTCGCCGGCCTGGTTTCCGTCGACGCGGTAAGCTTCACCCTCGCGCCCGGCGAGATCCTGGCGGTGATCGGCCCCAACGGTGCCGGCAAGACGACGCTGGTCAACATCATCAGCGGCACGCTGACCGCCGACGAGGGCGAGATGATCTTCGAAGGCAGCGAGATCGGCGGCCTGTTGCCCCACCGCCGGGCCCATCTCGGCATCGCGCGCACCTTCCAGGTGATGAAGCCCTTCCCCGGCCTGACGGCGCTCGACAACGTCGCCGTCGGCGCCCTGTTCGGCTTCGCCGGGGGCGAACGCTCGATGCGCGCGGCCCGCGAGCAGGCGCGCGAGCGGCTGAGCTTCGTCGGCCTCGGCAGCCGCGCCGACCAGAAGGCGGGGGCGCTCAGCGGACCGGACCGCAAGCGGCTGGAGCTTGCCAAGGCGCTGGCGCTCAGGCCGAAGCTGCTGCTGCTCGACGAGGTGATGGCCGGCCTCAATGCGGTCGAGGTCGAGGAGGTCGTCAACGTCGTCCGCCAGATTCGCGAACGCGGCATCACCATCCTCATCATCGAGCACATCATGAAGGCGGTGCGCAGCCTCGCCGACCGCGTGCTGGTTCTGCACCACGGCAAGCCGATCGCCGAGGGCGACACCACCACCGTCTTCGAGAATCCGAAGGTGATCGAGGCCTATCTCGGGACGCGGCGGACATGAGCGCCACCGGTGGACCGCTGCTCCGCATTTCCGGCGTCGAGGCCGGCTACGGCGCGGCACCGGCGCTGTTCGGCGTCGATCTCGATGTCGGTGCCGGCGAGATCGTCGCGCTGGTCGGCAACAACGGCGCCGGCAAGACCACGCTGCTGCGCGCCGTCTCGCGGATTATCGACGCCACCGGCACGCTGGAATTCGACGGCCAGGACCTCTTTCCGCTGACGCCCGAGCAGGTCTTCGCCCGCGGTCTGGTGCAGGTGCCCGAGGGGCGCCAGCTCTTCGCCCGCATGACGGTGGAGGAAAACCTGATCATGGGCGCCCACCGGCTGACCGACAGAAGCGCCGTGGCCGATAGCCTCGCCTGGGTGCACGAGCTCTTTCCGATCCTGCGCGAGCGCCGTCACCAGCTCGCCGGCAACCTGTCCGGCGGCGAACAGCAGATGTGTGCGCTGGCGCGCGGGCTGATGGCGGCGCCGCGCCTGCTCCTGATCGACGAAATGAGCCTTGGACTGGCGCCGGTGATCGTCGACCGGCTGCTGACCATCCTTGACGTGGTGCGCCGGCGCGGCATCGCCATCCTGCTGGTCGAGCAGGACGTCTTTGCCGCCTTCTCGATCGCCGACCGCGCCTATGTCATGGAGACCGGCCGGATCGTCACGTCGGGGCCGGCGCGCGAACTGGCGGAGGATCCGGCCATCCGCGCCGCCTATCTCGGCATTGAATCGACCGAGACCGCATAGCCGGCGACGGCCAGCAGTTTCGCCTGTGGCTGGACCTGGCCTATGATTTGCCAGCATTCTCCGCCGCATGAGCAAATTGACCGAAGCAGAGATGGCACCGCCGACCAAGGCCCGACAAATCCAGCAGGCGATTGCCGACGACATCGTCCACGGCCGCCTGGCGCCTGGCACGGCCCTCGACGAGACCTCGATCGCGGCGGCCTTCGGCGTGTCGCGCACGCCGATCCGCGAGGCCATCCGCCAGCTCGACGCGATCGGACTGGTCGACACCCGGGCCCGGCGCGGCACCGTGGTCGCCGACCTCTCCGACCGCCAGCTCGACGAGATGTTCGCGGTCATGGCCGAGCTCGAGGCGTTATGTTCGCGCTGGTCAGCCATCACCATGACGGCGGCCGAGCGCCGCCACTTGCTCGCCCTGCAGGCCGAAGGCGCGCGGCTCGTCTCCGCCGGAAACCGCGAAGCCTATGTCGAATTCAACAACCGCTTCCACGAGGCGATCTACCGCGGTGCCCACAACGAATTTCTGGCCGAACTGGCGATTTCCGTGCGCACGCGCTGCGCTCCCTTCCGCCGGGCGCAGTTCGAGACGCTGGGCCGCCTGGCGAAATCCCATGCCGAGCACGACGCGGTGGTGACCGCGATCCAGCGCGGCGACGCCAACAGCGCCGCAACCGAGATGCGCGCCCATATCATCGTCGTCCGCGCCGCGGTTGGCGCGGTGGCCGGCGAAGCGGCGCGCCACGGCGGTGCAGCGGCGACATCCCCCGAGGAAGGGGAAGCAGCGGCGGAATTCCGTCCGCCGCCCAGGCAGGCAGAATTTCCGGCCGCCTGAATTTTCAGCAAGCATTTCGTTGTTGCATACAATACCGACAGCCCGGTTGCCGCAAACCCGGCCCGCGGTAGCGGCCGCGTGGCGCCGGGCCGCAGCCCACGGCCCAGCCGATCCGCGCACCTAAGCATCCGTCATCGCTTGCGAATCGCGGCGCGGCGAACGGTGCCGACGCTGCCTATGCCGCACCGCAGCAGCGTTTGGCACGCCCGTTGCGAAGAGTGGGCATGGCGGAGCGGACGACAGGCGTCCCTCCACGTGCTCGTGTCTCTCTCAGGGGGTTTCCGGATGTCTCACTTCATTCTCTCGCGCCGCAAGCTGCTCAAGGGGGGCGCCGCCCTCGGAGCCTTGGGGATCACCTCCGGCATCATGCCGGTGCGCCTGGCCCGCGCCGGCGACCTGACCGTCGGCATCGTCTATGTCGGCTCACGCGACGACTACGGCTGGAACCAGGCCCATGCCGTTGCCGCCGAAGCGCTGAAGAAGGTGCCCGGCGTCACCGTCGTCGAGGAAGAGAACGTGCCGGAGACCGACGCCGTCTCCAAGACCATGGAATCGATGATCCAGCTCGACGGAGCCGGGCTGATCCTGGCCACATCCTTCGGCTACTACACGCCCTTCGTGGTCGACATGGCCAAGAAGTATCCGGACGTCCAGTTCCGCCACGCCGCGCCCTTGTGGAACAAGGACAAGGACCCGAAGAACGCCGGCAGCTATTTCGGCTATCTCGACCAGGCCCACTATATCGACGGCGTCGCCGCCGGCCTCTGCACCAAGACCAACAAGATCGGCTTCGTCGCCGCCAAGCCGATCTCCTCGGTGCTCTCCAACATCAACTCGGTGCTGCTCGGCGCCCGCAAGACCAATCCCAACGCCACCGTCCAGGTCATCTTCACCGGCGAATGGTCGCTGCCGGTTCGCGAGGCCGAGGCCACCAACGCGCTCGTCGACGCCGGCTGCGACGTCATCACCTGCCACGTCGACAGCCCCAAGGTGGTCATCCAGACCGCCGAGAGCCGCGGCGTGAAGACCTGCGGCCACAACGCCTCCCAGGCGCCGCTCGCCCCCAAGGGCTTCATCACCGGCGCCGAGTACAAGTGGTCGACGATCTACAACGACTACGCCAAGACGCTGGCCGCCGGCGGCGAGCTGCCCAACTTCCTGACCGGCGGCTACGACAAGGACTACGTCCAGAACACGCCCTACGGCGCCGGCGCGACGCCGGAGGCGATCAAGGCCGCCGACGCGGCCAAGGTCGAGATGGCTGCCAAGAAGGCCTATTACGTCGGCCCGCTCAAGGACAACACCGGCAAGGAAGTGATTCCGGCAGGCACCGAACACGCGCCCTACGACCCGTGGATCGACTCGATCGGCTTCCTCGCCGAGGGTGTCGTCGGCTCGGTCACCTGAGCTTGACTTTGCTCGCTGCGGCGGCCGGGAGCCTCCCTTCTTCCCGGCCGCCGGTTTCCTTCGATCGACCGCAGCCGGAGGCGCGAAAGATCCCGTGACCGCGACCACGCCGACCGAAATCGAAGCCCCGCCCGGCATCGCTCCCGCTGCCGACATCTTCGGGCGCATCGCGCGCTCGGCCGAGGCGGTGGTCATCCCGGCACTCGCCGTGCTCGTCGCCGCGGTGCTCTTCTCGATCTTCCTGATCCTGCTGGGCAAGTCGCCGCTCGAGTTCTTCGCGCTTCTCTGGCGCGGCGGCTTCGGCACCTCGTTCTCCTGGCAGAACACGCTGGTCCGCGCGTCACCGCTGATCCTGACGGCACTCTGCGTCGCCGTTCCCGCCCGCCTCGGCATGGTGATCATCGGCGGCGAAGGCGCCTTTGTGCTCGGCGGCTTCTCCGCCGCCGCCGCCGCGATCCCCTTCCTAAGCTGGGCGCCGCCGGTGCTGGTGATGCCGATCATGGTGCTCGCCGCGGTGCTTGCCGGCGGCATCTGGATCGGCTTCGTCGGCGTTCTCCGCCACTATCGCGGCGTCAACGAGACCATCGCCAGCCTGCTGCTCTATTACATCGCCGTCGCCGTCATGAACTTCTTCGTCGATGGCGCGCTGCGCGACCCGACCAATCCCAACAAGCCGTCGACCAAGCCGATCGGCGACGCCAACATGGTCGGCCACATTCCCGGCACCGAGGTCCACTGGGGCCTGGTCGTCGGCATCCTGCTGGCGATCGCGCTGTGGGTGCTGATGAACCGCACCAAGTTCGGCTTCGCCGCGCGCATCACCGGCGGCAACGTCCGCGCGGCACGGGCACAGGGCCTGCCGGTCGGCCGGCTGGTCGTTATCTCCTGCGCCATCGCCGGCGCCTGCGCCGGCCTCGCCGGCTTCTTCGAGGTCGCCGCCGTGCAAGGGCGCGCCAACGCCTCGATCGCCGCCGGCTACGGCTTCACCGGCATCCTGGTCGCCTTCCTCGCCAAGCAGAACCCGCTCGCCATCATCCCGGTGGCGATCTTCCTCGGCGGCATCGAGGCGGCCGGCGGCCTCATCCAGCGGCGCATGGACATGCCCGACGCAACGGTCAGCGTGCTGCAGGGCCTGATGTTCGTGGTGCTGCTCGTATCCGACACCTTCTACGGCCGCCTCTCCTTCTTCCGCAGTAAGGACAGCACCCAATGACCGGCGATTCCGGCCTCGGCATCGTTCTGCTCGCCATGTTCGCGGGCGCCATCCGCGTCTCGACGCCGTTCCTCTTCGTCAGCCTCGGCGAGTGCCTGACGGAGAAATCCGGCCGCATCAATCTCGGCCTCGAAGGCACCCTCGTCTTCGGCGCCATGACCGGCTACGCCATCTCCTATCTCTCCGGTTCGCCCTGGCTCGGCGTCCTCGCCGCCGGCCTCGCCGGCTCGCTCTTCGGCGCCATCCACGGCTATATCTGCAAGCTGCCCAAGGTGAATGACATCGCCATCGGCATCGCCATGATGCTGTTCGGCACCGGCCTCGCCTTCTTCCTCGGCAAGCCCTTCATCCAGCCGAAGGCGCCGCACCTGCCCTCGCTGCCGCTCGGCACATGGTCGGACAATCCCGCCGTGCGGTCGGCACTCCAGGTGAACCCGCTCTTCTTCGTCGGCATCTTTCTCGCCGTGCTGCTGTGGTGGGCGTTCAGGAACACCCGCTTCGGCCTCATCGTGCGCATGACCGGCGATTCGGCGCCGGCCGCGCTCGCCATGGGCTACTCGGTCGATTGGGTGCGCTTCGTCGCCACCACCATCGGCGGCTTTTCCGCCGGCGTCGGCGGCGCCTTCCTGTCGCTCTATTATCCCGGCGCCTGGAGTGAGGGGCTTTCCTCCGGCCAGGGCCTGATGGCGGTTGCGCTGGTCATCTTCGCCCGCTGGAATCCGCTCGCCTGCTTCGCCGCCGCCCTGCTCTTCGGTGCCGCCGGCGCGCTCGGTCCGGCGCTGCAATCGGTCGGCGTCACCTCGGGCTACTACTTCTTCAACGCCGCGCCCTACGTGCTCACCCTCATCATCATGATCGTCTCGACCTCGCCCAAGCGCGCGCTCCGCGGCGCGCCGGCCGAGTTGTCGATCACCAAGTGAGGCCGCTGCGATGGCTGTGACCGGGAGCATGGACGAACGCATCGCCGCCGCGATGGTGCCGGGCGGACGCACGGTCGCCGCCGCCCCCTACCCCTGGCCCTTCGACGGCAACTGGACGGCCAGGAACACGGCGCTGATCGTCATCGACATGCAGGTCGATTTCTGCGCGCCCGGCGGCTACGTCGATTCGATGGGCTACGACATCTCGCTCACCCGCGCGCCGATCGCGCCCATCCAGCGCGTGCTCGCCGCCATGCGCGCCAAGGGCTATCCGATCATCCACACCCGCGAGGGCCACAAGCCCGATCTCTCCGATCTGCCCGCCAACAAGCGCTGGCGCTCGCAGCGGATCGGCGCCGGCATCGGCGACCAGGGCCCCTGTGGCCGCATCCTGGTGCGCGGCGAGCCGGGCTGGGAGATCATCCCCGAGCTTCAGCCGGAGCCCGGCGAGGTGATCATCGACAAGCCCGGCAAGGGCTCGTTCGTGGCGACCGACCTCGAACTGGTCCTCAAGAACACCGGCATCCGCAACATCGTACTCACCGGCGTCACCACCGACGTCTGCGTCCACACCACCATGCGCGACGCCAACGACCTCGGCTACGAGTGCCTGCTGCTTTCCGATTGCTGCGCCGCCACCGACGTCGGCAACCATCTGGCGGCGCTGAAGATGATCAAGATGCAGGGCGGCGTCTTCGGCGCCGTCGCCGAGTCCGCCACCTTCATCGAGGCCCTGCCATGAGCGCCGCACTCGACATGACCGCATCGGCGCCCGCGCCCAAGACGCACCGGGCGATCAGCCTCGAAACCGTGGGCATGACCAAGATTTTCGGCTCGCTCACCGCCCTCGACGACGTCTCCATCAAGGTGCACGCCGGCACGGTCCATGCCCTCCTCGGCGAGAACGGCGCCGGCAAGTCGACCCTGGTCAAGTGCATCATGGGCTTCTACCAGCCGACCCGCGGCCAGGTGATGATCGACGGCCACGAGATCGAGATCCACAATCCGCGTGTCGCCCACGCTCACGGCATCGGCATGGTCTACCAGCACTTCACGCTGGTGCCTTCGCTCACCGCCGCCGAGAATCTGGTGATCAGCCGCGCCCACCCGCCCGCGGTGATCCACTGGCGCGACGAGATGCCGGCGCTGGACGCATTCCTCGAGCGCATGCCGTTCAAGGTGCCGCTCAACGTGCCGGTGTCGAGCCTGTCGGCGGGCGAGAAGCAGAAGCTCGAGATCCTCAAGCAGCTCTATCTCGACCAGCACTTCCTCATTCTCGACGAGCCGACCTCGGTGCTCACCCCGGGCGAGGCCGACGAGGTGCTTGGCCTGTTGCGCGGCATGGCGAGAGCCGGCGACCTCACCATCCTGATGATCAGCCACAAGTTCCGCGAGGTGACCCAGTTCGCCGACGAGTTGACGGTGCTGCGCCACGGCAAGCAGATCGGCAGCGGCAAGGTCGCCGACGTGAGCGTCGACGAGATGAGCCGCATGATGATCGGCGACACCAAGATCCGCGAACGCGCCGAACGCCAGCCGATGCCGGCGGATCCGGAAGTGGTGCTCGAGCTCGCCGGCCTCTTCGCCAACGACGACCAGGGCCTGCCGGCGGTCGAAGCGGTGAACCTCAAGATCCATGCCGGCGAGATCGTCGGCATCGCCGGCGTCTCCGGCAACGGCCAGTCGGAGCTGGTCGAGGTGCTCTCCGGCCAGCGCGAGGAGGAAAGCGGGCGCATCTTCGTCCACGGCCAGCCGTTCGAGCCGACACGCGACCACATGGACAAGTTCAACGTCTTCAGCCTGCAGGAGGAGCCGCTCCGCAACGCCGCCGTGCGGCGCATGACCGTCGCCGAGAACATCTCCTTCCGCACCTTCGACAAGCCGCCGATCACCTCGATGGGCTGGTGGCTGTCGCCTGGCCCGATGCGCCAGAGGGCGCGCGAGCTGATCGCCGCCTACCGGGTGAAGACCCCATCGACCGAGGAGTTCATGGAGAACCTCTCCGGCGGCAACGTGCAGCGCGCCGTGCTGGCGCGCGAGCTGTCGAGCCCGGTCGAGGTGCTGGTCGTCGCCAATCCCTGCTTCGGCCTCGATTTCGCCTCGGTCGCCGAGATCCGCTCGCAGATCATGGAACAGCGCAACCGTGGCGCCGCCGTGCTCTTGGTATCGGAGGACCTCGACGAGATCCTCGAGCTTGCCGACCGCATCGCAGTGATGTCGGGCGGCAAGATCGATTACGTCGTACCGGCCGCCGACGCCGACCGCACCTCGATCGGCCGCGCCATGGCGGGGCACTGATGATGATCACCGTTGCCGCAGAGCCGTTCGCCTACGACTTTCCGCCGGACAAGGTGGCGCTCGTCGTCATCGACATGCAGCGCGACTTCATCGAGCCCGGCGGCTTCGGCGAGACGCTCGGCAACGACGTCACCCGCCTGCAGGCGATCATTCCGACGGTGAAACGGCTGATCGAGCTGTTCCGCCGCGAGGGCTGGCTTGTGGTCCACACCCGCGAGGGCCACAAGCCGGACCTCTCCGACTGCCCCAAGGCCAAGCGCGAGCGCGGCAACCCGACGCTTCGCATCGGCGATCACGGCCCGATGGGCCGCATCCTCGTCCACGGCGAGGACGGCCACGACATCGTGCCGGAACTTAAGCCGGTCGCCGGCGAGATCCTCATCGACAAGCCGGGCAAGGGCTCGTTCTACGCCACGCCGCTCGCCGAGGAACTGAAGCAGCGCGGCATCACCCACCTTCTCTTCGCCGGCGTCACCACCGAAGTGTGCGTGCAGACGACCATGCGCGAGGCCAACGACCGCGGCTACACCTGCCTGCTGGTCGAGGACGCCACCGAGAGCTACTTCGCCGAGTTCAAGGCGGCGACGATCGCCATGATCCGCGCCCAGGGCGGCATCGTCGGCTGGACGGCGCCTTTGTCCACGCTGGAAGCCGCGGTCGCGGCGGAGGCGGCGGCATGAGCGCGCCTCTCGATGCCGAAGCGCACGTCCGCCATATGGCCGAGGTGATGGCGATCGTCATCGACTTCGGCCTGGATGCCGACCGTCGTCGCCAACATGGAGACGACCGCGGCCATCGCCGAGCTGGTTCTGTCCTTCCCGCTCGACGACCATGTCGAGCCCGCGCCGGTCTTCGAGGCATGAGCGTGGTGCAACGTCAGCGGCGTCCGTCACCTCCCCCGGGGGAGATGGGACCGTACCGATCGGTAGTTCCGCCGGCATGACCACGGACATCCACCTGAAGCCCGCGCACGAGATCGCCGCGGCGGTGAATGGCCACGCCACGACCGCGCGCGCCGTCACCGCATCCGCCATCGCCCAGATCGAGGCAACCGACGACAAGCTCGGCGCCTTCACCGACCGGACCTTCGGCCGCGCCCTTGCCGAAGCCGATGCCGTCGACGCGGCCATCGCCGCCGGCACGACGCTGCCGCTCGCCGGCGTGCCCTATGCCGTGAAGAACCTCTTTGACATCGCCGGCGTCACCACCCGCGCCGGATCGAAGATCAACCGCGACAACCCGCCGGCCAAGGCCGACGCCTTCCTGATCGACCGCATGCGGGCCGCCGGCGCGGTTCTCCTCGGCGGCCTCAACATGGGCGAATACGCCTATGATTTCACCGGCGAGAACGCCCATGACGGCGCCTCGCTCAATCCGCACGACCGCACCCGCATGTCGGGCGGCTCGTCGGGCGGCTCGGGCACGGCGGTGGCAGCCGGCATGGTCGCCGCCTCCCTCGGCTCCGACACCAACGGCTCGATCCGGGTGCCCTCCTCCTTCTGCGGCCTGTTCGGGCTGAAGCCGACCTTCGGCCGGCTGTCGCGCGGGGGCAGCTTCCCCTTCTGCGCGTCGCTCGACCATCTCGGGCCGATCGCGCGCTCGGCGCGCGACCTCGCGCTTCTCTTCGATGCCCTCCAGGCGGACGACCCGGACGATCCGGCACAGGTCAGGCGCGCCTATCTCGACACCACAGCCGAACTCGACAAGGGCATCGCCGGCCTCCGCATCGCCGTTGCCGGCGGCTATTTCCGCGAGCGCGGCGAGCCGGAAGCCTTCGCCGCCGTCGACGCGATCGCCACGGCGCTCGGCACGACGCGGATGGTGGACATTCCGCAAGCGGCGCGGGCGCGCGGTGCCGCCTATCTCATCACGACGGCGGAATCCGCCGCGCTGCATCTCGAGCGCCTGCGGACACGCGCCGCCGACTACGACCCGGATGTGCGCGACCGCCTGATCTCCGGCACCATGGTGCCGGCGCCCTGGGTCATCCAGGCGCAGCGCTTCCGCGCTTGGTTCCGCGCGGCGATGCGCGCCGTGTTCGCCGACGTCGACATCATCCTCGCCCCGGCGACGCCTTTCCATGCGCTGGAATCCGGCACCAAGACGGTGACCCTCGACGGCGTCACCATGCCGGCGCGACCGAACATCGGCATCTTCACGCAGCCGGTGAGCTTCATCGGCCTGCCGGTGGTGGCGGTGCCGGTGTGGCTTCCCGGCGCCACGCTGCCGATCGGCGTCCAGGTGATCGCGCCCGCCTGGCGCGAGGACCTGGCGCTCCGCGTGGCGCATCATCTGGAGCGGGCCGGGGCGGCTGAGGTGCCGGTTGCCAAGGGACCGATGGCATGAGCGGAACTTCTTGCGATGAGTGACGATGGCGACAAGGCGCGCTGGGCCGGGCGCAACGGCGACAAGGATGCGTTGCGCAGCGCCATCTGGGACAACCTCGAGACCACCGCCGTCAATGTCGGCCCGGTATGGAGCCGCATCCCGAATTTCGCCGGCGCCGATTTGGCCGCCTGGCACCTGGCGCAGACCGCGGAATGGAAAGCGGCGCGGGTGGTGAAATGCAATCCCGATCCGCCGCAGATCCCGGTGCGGCTGCGCGCGCTGCACGAGGGCAAGGTGGTCTACGCGCCGGTGCCGGAACTGACGCGCGGCTTTCCCTTCGTGCGGCTCGACCCGGAGAAACTCCGCGCCAAGGCCGTCGAGTTCGAGACGGCCGCACCCAGCGGCGGCTTCCTCGCGCATGGCGAGCCGGTGGCGTTCGAGGACATGGAGATGCTCGACTTCGTCGTGGTCGGCTGCGTCGCGGTCACCCGCGCCGGCGGCCGCACGGGCAAAGGCGGCGGCTTCGCCGACCTTGAGCTCGGCATCTTCCGCGAACTCGGCAAGCTGCGCGTCTCGACAGTAATCGCCACCACCGTGCACTCGAGCCAGGTGGTCGAGGACGACGGGCTGCCGATGATGGGCCACGATTCGGCGCTGAACTATGTCGCCACCGAGAAGGAGCTGATCAACACGGCGACTGCTTTCGCGCAGCCCGCCGGGGTCGATTGGGAGCGCGTCCAGCCCGACCAGTACGAGAATATTCCCTTCCTGAAGGAGCTGCGGGCGTGGCTGGAGCGGTAGCAGTACAGATCGACATCCCGGCGGTGAAGGCGGAGGTGGAGGCCGTGTTCGCCGAATACGAACGGGCGCTGGTCGACAACGACGTCGCCGCGCTCGACCGGCTGTTCCTCAAGGCGCCGACGACGCTCCGCTATGGCGTCGGCGAGAACCTCTACGGCTATGACGCCATCGCCTCCTTCCGCGCTGCACGCTCGCCGGCCGGCCTCAAGCGCCGGCTGGAAAAGACGGTGGTGACCACCTACGGCCGCGACTTCGCCGTCGCTGCGACTCTCTTCCGGCGCGACAGCGCGCCCGCCAAGGTCGGCCGCCAGATGCAGACATGGGTGCGCACCGCAGACGGCTGGCGGGTCGCCGCCGCCCATGTCAGCATCATCGAGGATCCCGGCTAAGGCGCCTCAGGCGTCCGCGAGCGCGGCCATGTAGGCGCGCCAGCCGCCGAACCGGGTGATGTCCTCGGCACCGTCGGTGCCGGCGGCCTCGCACAGGAAGCCTTTGACGCTGGTGCCGTCGGCGAGATCGAGCGTGCCAATGCCGAGCGGCGCGGGAACCGCGCCGACGAAATCGCCGAAGGCCTCCGGCGAGAGCGCCCAGATCTCGACCGCGATCGCGGCACCACCTTTGCCGACGCGCACCAGCCCCGGCCGCCTGGGTGGGCTGCCGGTGAGCGCATAGAGGCGATAGGTGGGCGCGGTCTCGATCGCCCTGACGAAGGTGGCGCCGCGTTCGGTGAGCTCGTGGTTGAGCGCCATGCCGGAGAGATGGGCACCGACGACGGCAAGTCCGATCGTACCCGGCGGCGGCCTGGCGGCGCGCACCGGCGGGGCGGGCAATGGCGCGGCCATCGCGCCGATGCGCACGCCGGCCCTGCCGTGCAGGTCCTCGGCGACCGCCGCCAGCAGCGCGTCGCGGCCCGCCGCGGCGATCAGCGTGATGCCGGCGGGGCGGCCGTCCGGCCGGTACGGCCCGGGGACGGCGATGGCCGCAAGGTCGAGCAGGTTGACGAAATTGGTGTAGGTGCCGAGGCGCGAATTGGCGCCGATCGGATCCTGCGGCGACGTCGTCGAGCGTGCAGATGTCGGGGATCGACGGCACCACCAGCACGTCGATGTCGCTCCCATACGGCGCGGGTGACATTGGTGAGTTCGGCAAGGCGGTAGATGCCGTCGAAGGCGTCGGCCGCGGAAAGCCGCCTGCGCGCCCTCGATGATCATGCGCGTCACCGGATGGAGCGCCTCCGGTTTCGCCTCGATGAAGTCGCGGATGGCGGCGTAGCGCTCGGCCACCCAGGCGCCCTCGTAGAGGAGAGCGGCGGCGGCGAAAAAGGGACGCGAGGTCGATTTCGACCGGCGCGGCCCGGCAGGAGCGCCAGCGCCGCCTCGTAGGCATCTTCGGCCTCCGGGCTGCCGAGGATCAGGCTGGCGTCGTCGGGAACGGCGAAGCGCACCACCGGCGGCATCACCGGCGCATCCGAGGAAAACGCGCGCGACCAGGGATCGGCCGGATCGGGCGCGGCCGCCACGTCCATGACGCGCCAGGCATCGTCGGCGGTCACGGCGAAGATGGAGACGCAGTCGAGCGTCCGGCAGGCCGGCACGACGCCGCGAATCGACAACGCGCCCGCGCGTCGGCTTGAGGCCGACGATGTTGTTGAGTGCGGCCGGCACGCGGCCCGAACCGGCGGTGTCCGTGCCGAGCGCGAAGCTGACCAGCCCGAGCGCCACCGCCACGGCCGAGCCGGACGACGAGCCGCCCGGCACCAGCGCCGGGTCGCAGGCGTTGCGCGGCACCGGATAGGGCGTGCGCACGCCGACGAGGCCGGTGGCGAACTGGTCGAGGTTGGTCTTGCCGATGAGGAGCGCGCCGGCCGCGACGAGGCGCTGCACCACCGGGGCGCTGCTCCCGGGCGACATAGGCAATTCGGGCAGGCGGCGGTGGTCGGCATGCCGGCGACGTCGATGTTGTCCTTGACCGCGAAAGGCACGCCCCAGAGCGGCCTGGCGACCGGGTCGAAAGGCGCCAGCCTGGCGGCGGCGGCCTGCACCTTTGCCTCATCGATGAGCGTGATGAAGATGCCCGGATCCATCGCCGCTTCGATGCGCCGATAGACCTCGGCAATGACGTCCGCAGGCGCCGTTCCAGCTGCGTAAGAGTTATGCAGCCGGCCAATGTCGATATCGATTCCGGTCATTATCCCCCGCCGTTCCGGCCTGTTGTATACAAGGCCCTGTACCAATGCAAATGGGTGGCCAGCCAGACGGGCTCAGGCATACCCCTCGTTGAAGGGCTTCAGGTCGGCATAGAGCTCCTGGTACTTGCCGAATTTCGCATCATAGGCGTCGGCAAGGCCGGGATTCGGCTCGAAGGTGCGATCGAAGGCGACGAGCTGGTTGGCCGCAGCGCTCAGCGACGGCATCGAGCGCGATCCGACGCCGGCGATCATGGCTGCACCCAGCGCGCCCGCTTCCTGCACCTTGATGCGGCGCATGGCCTTGCCGAACACATCGGCGCGAATCTGGCACCACGCATCCGAGCGCGCGCCGCCACCGCCGATATTGAGGTGGCCGACCGTCATGCCCGCGGAGCGTTCGGCTGCCTCGAAGGCAAGTCGGGCCGAGAAGGCGGCCCCCTCGAACACCGCACGCGCCAGTTCGCCGGGCCCGGTCGCGGTCTCGATGCGCGCGAAGACGGCGCGGGATTTCACGTCCCAGACCGGCGCCCGTTCGCCCTGAAGGTGCGGCAGGAACACGGGCACCGACGCCGACGGCGGGGTCGCCGCGACCAGGGCCGAGAGTTGCTCGGGCGTGCGGTTGAGCAGCGTCGCCAGCCACAGCAAGGACGAGCCGCCGCATTGCGTCGGCGCGACGTGCAGCGTGATCCCCTCATAGGTCGGGAAGACGATGACGCCGGGAGTGGGTACGCGCCTGGCGGAGATGACGCCGAGCACGTCGCTGGTGCCACTGAGATACATGGCCTCGCCGTTGCCGACGACCCCGAGACCGCACATTCCGGCCCAGGCATCCATCGTGCCGACGAAGACCGGCACCCCGGCGAAGGCCAGGCCGGGGCGCACGGCGCCGACGCAATGGGTGGAATCGACAAGCGGCGCCAGCCGCTCGCGGGCGCCCGGCACCAAGGCGATCAGCTCCTCGACGTAGTCGAGCTTGGCGTCGACCAGCCCCACCGCCGAGATCGGATCGGTGGCGACCTCGCCCGTCAGCTTGAGGGCGCAGTAGTCCTTGGGCAGAAGCTGGTAGCGGCTCGCCTCATAGAGATCGGGATAGCGGCGCGCGACATACGCCATCCGGGCAAGCGCGTGACTGGCATCGATCGGCATGGGACCGCCGAACCAGGCGGTCTTCTGCTCCGGCGCGACGCGGGCATCGAGCGCGGCGGCGTCGCTGCCGCAGCGCACGTCCTGCCACACCATCGCCGCAAGCAGCGGTTCCCCTTCGCCGTCGACGAAAACATGCGTGTTGACCTGGGAGCAGAGGCCGATGCCGACGACGCGGCCGGGATCGCTGGTCGCGGCGAAGTGTTCCAGCGCGGCAAAGACGCCGGCAATCCAGTCCTCGGCGTTCTGCTCGACCTCGCCGGTGCGCGGGCGCGCCGTCGCATAGGGGCGCGCGAAGGTCGACAGCGTCTGGCCGTCGAGATCCATGAGGACGGCCTTGATGGCCCCCGTCCCCACGTCGATGCCGATCAAGGTGGGCTCAGTCATGGTTGCTTCCCCAACGGCTCCTATGGCTTTTTCGCTCCCCTATCCCCTATAGTTTTGCGCTCCGAGAGGAAGCGGGGGCGCCGCGATATTGCGGACACGCGGTGCTGCGAGCAATAACGCAGGAAAGGTCCGCACGGAGGGGAAAATGCGCGGTCGTACAACGCTTGGATTGTGCCGCAGCCTGATTGTGGGAGCCGTGGCGGTCGCCGCCGCCTCTCTGGCGGGTGCGGCCTATGCGCAGCCGAAGGTTGCGGTCATCACGCCTTATCTCGCCCAGCCCGGCACCCAGTTCTACGTCGAAGGCTTCCAGGCCGCGGCCAAGGACAAGGGTTGGGACGTCAACGTCATCGACACCAAGGGCGACGTCGCGGCCGTGATCAGCCGCATCGAGGACGTCGTCAACCAGAAGGTTGATGCCATCGTCATCAATGTTGATCCGGCGCAGATCCAGGCCGGGTTGCAGACCGCCAAGGATGCCAACATCCCGGTGTTCGGCATGGATGCCGGCAGCGATCCGTTGCTGGTGACCAACGTGACCAGCAACGGCTATGCGATGGGCACCGAGACCGCGGTCTATGTCGCCAACCGCATCAATGGCGCCGGCAACGTCGTCATGTTCGTCTATGACGCCTTTCCGCCCGTCCAGGTGCGTGGACACATGGCCGATGCCGTGTTCTCCAACTTCCCCGACATCAAGGTCATCGAGCGGGTGACGCCCGACGTTTCCGACGGCGGCATCGCCGATTCGCGGGCCAAGATGGAGGCGATCCTGGCGGCACATCCCAAGCCCGGCAGCATCAAGGCGGTCTGGTGCGCCTGGGACCAGCCGGCACTCGGCGCCCTGCAGGCGATCGACGCTGCCGGCCGCAGCGACGAGGGCATCGTCATCACCGGCATGGACGCCAATCCGCAGGCGCGCGCCGCCATCGCCAAGGGCGGCAATTTCGAAGCCTCCGTCGCCCAGGATTTCCAGGGCATCGGCTCGACCACCGCCGACGAGGTCGCCCGGGTCCTGGCCGGCGACAAGATCAAGCAGAGCGTCATCTACGTGCCGACCAAGCTGGTCACCGCCGCCAATGTCGGCGAGGTGAAATAGCGCCGTTGCCAGCCGGCAAACGGTGGTGCATTGAGACCATGCCCCGTCGTGCGGCGGGGCGTGGTCTTTGCTCCGGGCAATGAGTCTCCTTTCCCTCAGTAACGTCTCCAAGGCCTACGCCGGCGTGCCGGCCTTGCGCGCCGTTTCGCTCGATCTGGAGGGGGGCGAGATTCACGGCCTTGTCGGCGAGAACGGTGCCGGCAAGTCGACGCTGATCCGCATCCTGGCCGGCGTCACCGTCGCCGATCGGGCGGAGATTGCCATCGACGGACGGCCCGTCGCCATCGCCAGCCCGCAGGCGGCCACCACCCACGGCCTGCGCTTCATCCATCAGGAATTGAACGTGGTGCCGACCCTGTCGGTCGCCGAGAACATCTTCCTCGGCCGCCCTTACCCGATGACACCGGTCGGCCTGATCGACTGGAAGCGCCTCGCCGCCGAGGCCCGCATGGCGCTCGCCCGTCTCAGCATCGCCCACATCGACCCGCGCCGCAAGATGGCGCGCCTCAGCGTCGGCGACCGCATGCTGGTCTCCATTTCCGCCGCCTTTCTCGAGACCGCCGGGAGCGAGGCGCGCATCTATGTGATGGACGAGCCGACCGCTGCCCTGACGGGAGACGAGGCCGAACGCCTGTTCTCTGTCCTCAAGGCGATCCGCGAGGCCGGCCGCGCGGTCCTCTACGTGTCGCACCGGCTGGACGAGTTGGTGAAGCTCTGCGACCGGGTCACGGTGCTGCGCGACGGCGCCGTGATCGCCACCCGCCCGATCGCAGAGACCAGCCACGACGACATCGTGCGCATGATGATCGGCCGCCAGGTGAATGGCGCCTACCCCCTGCCGCTCGCCCCGGTGGACACGAGCACCATCGCCCTGTCGGTCCGCGATCTTGAGGGCGCGGGACTGAAGCCGCTGAGCTTCGACCTCCATCGTGGCGAGGTCCTCGGCATCGCCGGCCTGTCGGGTGCCGGCCAGAGCGAGGTGCTGCGGCTCATCATCGGTGCCGACCGCCCCCGCGCCGGCCGGCTGAGCGTGATCGGCAAGGCGCTCGGCCGCCACAGCCTCACGGCGACATGGAAATGGCGCCTTGCCTATGTCCCCCGCGAACGGCGCTCGGAAGGGCTGGTTCTGAGCCGGCCGATCTACGAGAACGTCTCGCTGCCCCATCTCGGGGCCGTCAGCCGCCGCGGGGTGGTTCTCGACCGGCGCCGCGAACGGGCGCTGGCGACAGATCGCGGCGAGGACGTGCGCCTCAAGGCCGTCGGCCCCCGCCAGCTCTGCTATCAGCTCTCCGGCGGCAACCAGCAGAAGGTCGTATTCGCCAAGGCCCTTGCCGGCGAGCCAGCCGTGCTCTTGCTTGACGAACCGACGCGGGGCGTCGACGTCGGCGCCAAGTTCGACATCTACTCGCTGGTCCGCGAATGGACCGCGCGCGGCATGGCGGTCATCATCGCTTCGTCCGATTTCCCCGAGCTTCTGGGCATGTGCGACCGCATCATGATCATGCGCGCCCGAGCGCTGACCGCCGTGCTCGATGCCGAGGGGCTGACCGAGGAGCGCCTGATCGCCCATTGCTGGGGTCATGAGGCCGGCGCGCAAGAGGTCGCCTGATGGTTTCGCTGCTTCGCCGCTACGGCACGCTGATCGGCTTCGCCGCCATCCTCGTCTTCTTCACGGTCATGCTGCCCGACACCTTCCTCACCGGCCGCAACTGGCTCAACATCAGCCAGCAGATGAGCATGCTGATCGTGGTCGCAGTCACCATGACGATTGTCATGGTGATGGGCGACTTCGATCTCAGCGTCGGCTCCATGGCCAGCCTCGCTGGCGTCGTCGCGGCGATCCTGTTCACCTTCGGCTTTCCGGTATGGGTCGCGGTCGCTGTGGCGCTGCTGGTCGGCCTGGCCGGCGGGGCGCTGAACGGCACGCTGGTCAGCCTCGTCGGCATATTGCCCTTCATCGCGACGCTGGCGACACTCACCATCTTCTCGGGCGCCGCCTTCCTGATCAGCGGCGGCCGCACGATCTTCGGCCGGGACATACCGACTGACTTCTCCAACTTCGCCCGCACCGGCCTGCCGCTCGGCACCATCGCCGGGCAGCATCTCAAGCTGCCCAATCTCACCATCGTCGCCCTGGTGGTCATCCTGATAGTCTGGGTACTGCTAGAGCAGACTACCTTCGGCCGCCGGCTCTATGCCATCGGCGGCAATGCCGAAGCGGCCCGGCTGAGCGGGGTGGCGGTCAAGCGCCTGCGGCTCATCGCCTTCGCCCTCACCGGCATCGGCGCCGCTCTCGCCGGCCTCATGTATGCCAGCCGCGTCGCCTCGGCCAACCCGACCCAGGGCAGCGGCCTGATGCTGAACGCCATCGCCGCCGTCTTCCTCGGCATGACCATGAGCGAGGAGGGCGAGCCGCGCGTGCACGCCACCGTCATCGGCGTCCTCATCCTCGGTGCCCTCGACAACGGCCTCACCCAGATGAGTGTCGACAGCTACGTACGCGACATCCTGGTTGGCGTGATCATCCTGGCGGCGGTCTCGTCGAGTTCGCTGTGGAAACGCTTGCGGTGACGCAATTCAACCTGCTCAAAGGCCGCGTCCGGAGCCGCCTCGTGCTACCGGCATCGGACCCTGCCGCCCATTCTCAGCGCCGCCGCTGACCAAACCCGTTGCTACTCAGAAACGGGCCACCCGGCGGAGGCTTTCCGCCCTCTTCGACGGCCTCGCGGATCACCCGGCAAAGCTCCGGTATGCCGACGCCGCTATCGGGAAAGTCGATGGATATTCGGGCCGCCAACTGGTGGACGGGGATCGCCCTGCCGCGTCGCGCTGCGCTGGATGTCGCCAGACGAACGGCACGGACGAAGAGTTCACGATCGATCATGGTCCCCAACAGACGAACGGTCCCCGGCCTCTCGAGCAGGACGCGCACCCTCTTCGGTGAAGGTCTGCTCGCATCCCGCCGATGGCCAACATCGATTCCTTGCCGCCGGCTGCTCTCCTTGGGCGGTGGGTGTCGGGCGCAACGAGCGGCTGCGCTACAACATATGTCTATCACGGCCAGCTTGCGTGAAGGAATCCTGCGCTGCGGCCGCTCGGCCCCTGGGGCGTGGCTCGCTTCGATTGACAAGCCGCAAGGCGTGGCCGATATGGTCCAAATGCGAACTACCGGCATCCTCATTTGGAAGACGCCGGGACTGACAGTCCATTGCGGAGTTGCCTGATGGCAAGCGGCTCGGCCGTCCACAGAGTTCCGGTGATCGACCGGATGGTCGAGATCCTTGTGCTCCTCGAGCGGCGGCCGCAGGGGGCGACCATCCGCGACCTCGTCGACTCGCTCAGTCTGCCACGAACCACCGTCTACCGCATCCTCAACACGCTTCAGTTCCATGACATCGTCCGGCGATCGGCGAGCGGCTCCTACGGTTTGGGCCCGCGCCTGCTGTCACTGGCGGCGAGCGCCGTGCCGGAACCGTCAGTGCACGACCTCCCCGCCATCGCCCAGCCCCATCTGGAGCGGCTGTCGACCGCAACCGGCGAGGGCTGCAAGGTGTCGATCGTCGATGACGGGCAGCTTCTGGTGATCTGCGCGGTCGCCGGCAAGCAGGAATACGCCCTCACCGTCCTCCCCGGACAGCGCATGCCGCTCCATGCCGGCGCCGCCGGCAAGACGCTGCTCGCCCACATGCCCAAGGCCGACCTCAAGGCGCTGCTCGATGCCGGTCTCATTCGCTACACGCGCAACACGCTGGCCAACGTCAAGCGGCTGCTGACCGAGCTGGCCCGCATCCGCCACCAGGGCTGGGCGGAGGATCATGGCGAGTACGTACCCAGCATCCATGCCTTCGCCGCACCGGTCGTGGATCCGGCGGGCAAGGTGGTCGCCGCCCTCAGCGTGCCGTTCCTGGCCGGATCGAGCCGTCCCCACACCCAGTTGATCAAGGCGGCGGTCATCGCGGCCGCCACGCAGATCGGCTCCGACATTCCGGCGCCGCGGGCGTCCGACAGCGGCCAGCGCTAGCGCGCCGCTTTCGCAGACGACGCCACCGGCGCCCCCGCGGCAACGCCGGCATCGTTCATCGATCCGTCGAAGATCGGCACGTCGTAGGGGACATAGGGATAGCGGCCGCAGGCTTCCTCGTTGAGCTCCACGCCGAGCCCGGGTTCCGTCGGCACCATCAGCGCGCCGTCGACGAATTCGAGGTGCTCCTGGACCAGCTCCTGCCGCCACGGCACGTCGATGGCCACCGTCTCGAAGGTCTTGAAGTTGGGAATCGCCGCCGACAGGTGCAGCGTCATCGCGTTCATGACCGGCCCGGTCGGATTGTGCGGGGCAAGCGGCAGGAAGCGCATGTGCGCCAGCCCCGCGACCTTCTTCGCCTCCAGCATGCCGCCGACATGGGCGACATCCGGCTGCAGGATGTCGGCAGCCCGCTTGTTGATCAGTTCGACGAACCGCTCCGCCGCGTAGAGGCGTTCGCCAGCTGCGATCGCCACCGGGCTCGCCGCGCGCACGTCGGCCAGCGCATCGATGCTGTCCGGCGGCACCGGCTCCTCGATCCACGTGATGTCGAACCGTTCCAGCGCGCGCGCCATGGCGATCGCCGTCGGCACGTTCAGCCGGCCGTGGACGTCGAGCATCAGGTCGACGCCGCTGCCGACGGCGGCGCGCACCGCCTCGACGATCTCGATGGTGCGGCTGCGCTGTGCGCGGTCCATCTCCAGATAGGCGGTTTCGAACGGGTCCCACTTCAGCGCGCCGAAGCCGAGCGCCACTGCCTCACGCGCCCGCGCCGCATAGTCCTCCGGCTCGCGCGCCCCCTGGAACCAGTGGTTGGCGTAGCAGGCGACGCGGTCGCGATGCCGCCCGCCGAGCAGTTCGTATACCGGCACACCGAGCGCCTTGCCCTTGATGTCGAGAAGCGCGGCCTCGATCGCGCCGATCGCCGTGCGCAGGATCGGCCCGACGCGCCAGTAGAAGTCCCGGTGCATGCGCTCGATCAGCCAGTCCGTTGCAAACGGGTCCTGACCGACGACGACCCGGCCGAATTCAGAGATCGCCGCGACGATGGCCTCCGTGCGCCATTCGAGCGTCCCCTCGCCGACGCCGTCGATGCCGTCGTCGGTGTAGAGCTTCACGAAGACGAAGTTCGTCCGCGAAGCATTGGCCGTGAAGGTCTTCAAGCCGGTTATCTTCATCGCAGCATCGCTCCCACACCGCGCTTCTGGCCCGACGCTACTCGTTGCCGCGCCGCCCGGCCAGCACCAGCAGCGCAGTGACCCACGCCGGCCTCAGCCGCGTCCCTTCTTGCTGAGCCACTCCTGGAATTCGGGCTCCGCGTCCTTGTGGAGTGGATAGTAGCGGCGGAGATCCCCGCCCTCGAACAGCCGGCCGCGCGAGAATTCCTCCCATTCATTGTGCTTGCTGGCTTCCGCGATGACCTGTTCGGCCATCTTCACCGGCACCACCACGACGCCGTCGTCGTCGGCGACGATGATATCGCCCGGCATAACGAAGACGCCGCCGCAGGCAACCGGAACGTTGACGGCATAAGGCACGAGATCGGTCTGGGCGTGGTAGTTCGGCGTCACGCCCTTCAGCCACAGGCCGAGTTCGAGGCGCTGCACTTTCGGGTAGTCGCGGATGCAGCCGTCGATCACTACGCCGGTGCCACCCCGCCCGCGAAAGTAGGTGAGCATCATGTCGCCGAAGATGCCGCTCCTGAGATCGCCGCGGGCATCCACCACCACCACGTCCCCCGGCCGCGTGTGATAGAGCACGTGGCGGTGAAGCTGCGTCTCCGGATCCTCGTACTCGCCGTCCCCGTAGAGGTCTTCGCGCTTCGGCATGCATTGCAGGGTGAGCGCCGGGCCGGCGACCACCTTGCCGGGGCTCCTCGCCACCGGCCCGACCATGTAGGGGCTGCGCACGCCCATGTGGCCGAGCGTGCTGCTTACCGTGGCGGCTCCGATTTCCCGCAGCGCATCGACCCATTGCTTCGGCGGGCGCGAAATGTCGGGCGTGGTGGTCATCAGACTGTCTCCTCCTGCATCAATTGCGCAATTGTTGTCGCGATGGCGAGGTGACCGGCATCCCAACGGCTCCTTCCTCGCAGGCCCCCCGGCATCGGCGCACCAGGCCCGCCCGTAGGCGCCGGCCGCCCGGGCATCGCGCGCGGCAACGGCGTTCATTGCATTAACTCCCCCAATACAAGGCATCTATCATCCAAAAGAGAACTTGAAAAGTTCACATTTGAAAAAGATGTCGCCGGTCCGGTGGCCGGCGTTGGGAGAAACAGAGAGGCCCGCATCCGCTGACCAGGCGGCGAGTGCGAGGCATCCGCGGACGGCCGCCGTGAAACGGTTCGGCAAGGACGGTTCCATGAAGGGCATCGCAGCGATTGGCCATGTCGCAATCCGCGTGAAGGACATCGAGCGCTCGCTTGACTTCTATGTCGGCAAGCTCGGCTTCGCCGAGCTGTTCCGGCTCGACCGCGACGGCAAGCTGTGGATCGTCTACCTGCGGGTGACCAACAACCAGTTCATCGAGCTGTTCCCCGAGGCGATCGGCGACCGCTCGCCGCCGGCGGAAGCGATCGGGCTCAATCACCTGTGCCTCGAATGCGACGACATCGACGTCGTCCTCGCTCAGATCGCCGCCCAGAACATTCCGCTCTACCGGCCGAAGAAGATGGGTCCCGACCACAATCTCCAGGCCTGGATCGAGGACCCCGACGGCAATCGCATCGAACTGATGCAGATGGGCAAGGACAGCCTTCAGGCTGCCGCGGTGAAGCGGCTGGCGGCGGTCTGAGGGAGACCGCGCCGGCCCGGCAGGAGGAAGGCGACGCGGGTCGCCCGCTCGTGGCCGAACGGCGCGTCGCCCACGCAAGGAAACGACGGCGGCATCCGGTGCAACGGCCGCCTGGTGACTGCTCGCTATCGACGTTGCACGAAGGGAGGAAGCGATGACACCAAGAACCAAAGGACTGCTATGGGGCGCGGCGGCGGTTGCGCTCGGCCTGATGCAGGCGGGAGCCGCCTTCGCTGACGAGGTCGTCTGGTGGGTGCCCAACTGGCGCGAGGATGCCGGCCGCGATCTCGCCAAGAAGTTCGAAGCGGCCAATCCCGGCACGACCGTCAAGATCGAGGTCACCGTCTCCGACGGCCTGCCGACCAAGATCCTGACCGCGCTGCATTCGGGTTCGCCGCCCGATGTCATCAATGCCCAGCACGGGTGGGTGGTGCCTTACGCGCAGCAGGGCCTGCTCACGCCGCTCGATGACGTCGTCGACAACAAGGACGACTACTACCCGGCCTCGATCAAGTACGATACCTGGAACGACAAGCTGTGGGGTATTCCCTACCGCATCGAGTCGATCGCCATGCTCTACAACAAGGACATGTTCAAGGCGGCCGGGCTCGATCCGGAGAAGCCGCCGCAGACCTGGAACCATTTGATCGACGCCGCCAAGAAGCTGACCCACGGCGACCAGTACGGTTTCGCCATCACCGGCGGCGGCGAGTTCGGCAACACCGTCTTCCGCTCGCTGCCCTTCATCTGGATGAACGGTGGCTCGCTCATCAGCGAGGACATGACCAAGGCGACGGTCAACGAGCCGGCGGCCGTCGAGGCGGTGAAGTTCTACACCGACATGCTGGTCACCTATCACGTGTCGCCGCCCTCGACCCTGCAGAACGACGGCACCGCCAACCGCCACCTGTTCGCCTCCGGCAAGGCGGCGATGTATCAGGCGGGCCAGTTCGACATTCCGGCGATCAAGCAGGAGAACCCGAAGATCGACGTCGGCGCCATGATGATGCTCGCATCCCGACGGGCAAGGACACGGCCTCCATCCTCGGCGGCTGGAGCCTGGTCGTTCCCAAGGACGCGCCGAACGCGGACGGCGCCAAGAAGCTGGTCAAGTTCCTCAGCCAGCCCGACAACATGGCCGAGCTGACCGACACCTTCCCGGCCCGCAAGTCGGCCATGAACATGCCGCGCTTCAAGGACCCGGGGCTTAAGGTGTTCAAGGACATGCTGCCTTACGCCCGGCACGCTGCCGCCGAAGAAGAACTGGATCCAGATCGCCCAGGCCTACTTCGACGGCGTCCAGCGCATCCTCATCGGCGATGCCAGAGCCGCAGGAGGCGATGGACCAGGCGGCCGACGACATCAACGGCCTGCTCCAGCAGTAGCTCTCCAGCAAACAACCGGCCCCGGGACGTTCCCGGGGCCGCCCTGGCTGCGCACGGAAGGCAGGCAACGTGCGCAACACCACACCGGGCTATGGTTCGTTCTCCCCGCGCTCATCGTGCTTGGCATGCTGATCGTCTATCCGATTGCCTATACCGGCCTGCTGAGCGTCACCGACAGCTCCGGCCACTTCGTCGGGCTGAAGAATTTCCACACCATCGTCCGCTCGCGCACGACCATCACGGCGGTATGGAACACCGCCTACTACGTCTTCGCCTCGATCGTCTTCCAGATCGTGCTTGGCACGCTCCCGGCATCCTGCTCAACCAGAAATTCCCGCTGCGCGGCCTGGTCCGCTCCTTCGCCCTTATCCCGTGGGTCATCCCCGGCATCGTCGCGGCGACCACCTGGGCGTGGATGTTCCACACCGAGTTCGGGATCATCAACTACATGCTGACCTCGACCGGGCTCGCCGACAAGCCGATCGGCTGGCTGACCAACCGCACACGGTCATGCCGGCGCTGATCGCCATCAACGTCTGGAAGATGTTTCCCTTCGTCGCAGTCATGGTGCTCGCCGGCCTGCAGTCCGTGCCCGAGGATCTCTACGAATCGGCGCGCGTCGACGGCGCCACCTTCTGGGAGGAGGTGTGGCACGTCATGCTGCCGCAGATCAGGCCCGTGCTGGTGGCGATAACCCTGCTGCTGCTCATCTGGGGGCTCAACGCCATCACCATCATCTACACCATCACCAAGGGCGGACCGGCGAACCACACGCTGATCATTCCGATCCAGATCTTCCGTATCGCCTTCGAAGCCTTCCAGCTCAACCAGGCCGCGGCGCTGTCCGTGATGTTCTTCGCGTTCACGATCGTCTTCGTGATCGTCTACATCCGCATCTTCGCGACCTCCGGCGAGGAGCGCGGAGCATGAAGACCAACTGGGTGAAAGGCGTCGCGATCGCCTTCAGCGTCGTGCTGCTGGTCGTCGTCTGCATGTTTCCGTTCTTCTGGATGGCCTCGTCCTCGCTGAAGCCGCTGGACGAGCTCTACCACGCGCCGCCGACCTGGCTCCCGGAAACGTGGACGCTGCGTCAACTTCATGAACGTCCTGTTCAAGTCGAACATCCCGCGCTACTTCATCAACTCGACCGTGATCTCGGCCGGGTCGACGGCAGTCGCGCTGTTGCTCGCGATCTTCGCCTCCTACGGCTTCGCCCGCTTCAATTTCCGCGGCAAGAACCTTGCCCAGGCGTTCATCCTGGTCGGCCAGCTCCTGCCGACCGCAGCGATCATCGTGCCGCTGTTCATCACCCTGCGCGTCCTCGGCCTGGTCAACTCGTATCTCGGCCTCATCCTCGTCTACACGATCATCACGCTGCCGCTCAGCGTATGGATGCTGACCAGCTACTTCAAGGCGATCCCCGTCGAACTGGAG
This sequence comes from uncultured Alphaproteobacteria bacterium, assembly GCA_963782045.1. GTDB lineage: Bacteria > Pseudomonadota > Alphaproteobacteria > Rhizobiales > Kaistiaceae > CAVSRC01. The sequence goes on along the minus strand of CAWAIR010000006.1, from coordinate 610,754 downwards.
GAGGCGGCGATCATCGACGGGGCGACGCGGCTCGGCATCCTTTTCCGCATTACCCTGCCGCTGTCGTTGCCGGGTCTGGTCGCCATCGTCGTCTACGCCTTCGTCACCACCTGGAACGAGTTCCTCTTCGCGCTGGTGCTGGCGCAGGACTACCGTGTCAAAACGCTGCCGATCGGCATTGCCGAGTTCACCACCGAGTTCAACACCGACTGGGGTTCGGTGATGGCGGCCTCGCTGATCATGACGCTGCCGATCGCCATTCTCTTCATGGCGATGCAGAGGATGTTCGTCGGCGGCCTGACCGCTGGCGCCGTCAAGGGCTGACGCGGGCTCACGGGGGAAAGCAGGAGAGAGCGAACATGGCCTCCATGGAAATCAGGGATGTGCGCAAGTCGTTCGGCGCGGTCGAGGTCGTTCACGGCGTCAGCGTCGGCATCGACGACGGCGAGTTCGTCGTCCTCGTCGGGCCCTCCGGCTGCGGCAAGTCGACCCTGTTGCGCATGATTGCTGGGCTCGAGGAGATCACCGGCGGCGAGATCACCATCGCCGGCAAGACGGTCAATCAGCTCCGCCCGAAGGACCGCGACATCGCCATGGTGTTTCAGAACTATGCGCTCTATCCGCACATGAACGTCGCCAAGAACATGGGCTTCTCGTTGAAGCTGCGCGGCGAGAACAAGGAGGTCATCGACCGCAAGGTCAAGGAGGCGGCCGCCATCCTCGGCCTCGAGCCCTATCTCGACCGCTATCCCCGCCAGCTCTCCGGCGGCCAGCGCCAGCGCGTCGCCATGGGCCGCTCGATCGTCCGCAATCCCCAGGTCTTCCTGTTCGACGAGCCGCTGTCTAACCTCGACGCCAAGCTTCGCGTGCAGATGCGCACCGAGATCAAGGACCTGCATCTCCGTCTCAAGACCACGGTCGTCTACGTCACCCACGACCAGATCGAGGCGATGACGATGGCCGACAAGATCGTCGTCCTGCGCGATGGCATCGTCGAGCAGATCGGCCAGCCGCTCGACCTCTACGATCGCCCTGCCAACCTGTTCGTTGCCGGCTTCATCGGTTCGCCCGCCATGAACATTCTGCGCGGCACCATCGTGGACGGCCCCTCCGGACCAGCCTTCGGTCTGTCGCAGGACGTTACCCTGCCGTTGCCGCCGGGCCTCGCCCTGCCCATCGGGCACGAGGTCTATTGCGGCATCCGGCCGGAGAACTTCGCCCTTTCGGACGGCGGCCTTCCCGCCGAGGTTGTGTTGATCGAGCCGACCGGCTCGGAGACGCAGGTGTTCATGCGGCTCGGCGGTCACGACGTCCTCGGCGTGTTCCGCGAGCGCGTGCAAGCCGACCGCGGCGACACCGTCGGTATCGCGATCCGGCCCGATGCCATGCACCTTTTCGACGTCGCCACCGAAAAGCGCATCGAACCGTCGGCGCAGCACTAGGCGCTGTTGCCGACGTGCGGCAGACCTACGGGTAATGGTTGAACAGGTTTCCGACGTCGGGGACGTGCGCCATGATCTCGTCGCTGATGGCGGTCATCGCGGTAAAGACGTCAGCCGGAATCGCGGGCGCGAGCGCAGCGACGTTCGCCTGCGACTGGCAGCGGTTGCGCGCCCCGACCACGACCGAGGCGATGCCGGGACGATCGAGGATCCAGCGAATGGCGAGTGTCGGCAGCGACAGGTCGAGATCGCCGGCAAGGGTCTTCAGTTTCTCGACGCCGGCATGGACATGCGGCCAGATATCCGCCCGGAAGGGCAGGATGGTGTGGCGCTGGTCGCCGGGTGCGATGTCCGGCGTGCGTCCGTACTTCCCCGTCAATATGCCGTGCGCCAGCGCGCTATAGGCGATCACGGCGATGCCCCACTCCTGGCAATAGGGGACGATCTCGCGCTCGGTGTGGCGCCACAGGAGATTGTAGCCGAGCTGGTGGGCGCTGATCGCGGCAACCTCTTCGACCTGGCGCATCTGCGCCACCGAGAAGTTGCTGACCCCGATCGCCTGGATCTTGCCCTGCTGCCGCGCCCGCTCCAGTCCCTCCATCACCGGCCGCATGTCGCGGCCGGCGCGCGGCCAATGGATGTAGTAGAGATCGATGACGTCGGTGGCGAGCCGCCGCAGGCTCTGCTCGACCATGCCGATCATGGCCGCCGCGGTCAGTTCCGGCGGGTTGGCCTTCGAGGCCAGGAACACCGTCTGCCGCTTGCCCGCCAGGAAGCGGCCGAGCAGCTCTTCCGACCGCCCGCCGCCATAACCGGCGGCATTGTCGAAATGGCGAAGCCCGCCGTCATAGGCCGCTTCCATCGCGCCGATGAGATCGGCATCCGCCACCTCGGTCGCGTACCACGAGCCGCCGAGCGCCATCGGCGGCAAGGCGCGCGGGCTGGTGCCGAGCTTCACGCTGCGCACGGCGGGATCGATGTCGACGGCTGTCATGTGCTCTCGCGGATGATCAGTTCTGGGTCGATCTGGGTGATGCGCGGCTCCGGCAGCTCACCAGCGCCGATGAGCCGCATCAGACGATCCACGGCCAGCCGCGAGACCGCCTCGACATCGTAGTTGACCGTCGACAGCGGCGGCGTGCCGAATTCCGAAACGGCGATGTTGTCGTAGCCCATGACCGCCAGATCCTGCGGAACGCACACCTTGTGCTTGTGGCACCAGTGCAGCGCGCCCAGCGCCAGCGTGTCGTTGTCGCAAACCACGGCGGTCGGTTTCTTCGTCCCGCTCATCAGCGTGTCGAGTGCGAAGAACCCCTGTCGCCCGTAGTGGCCGTTGGTGGGCACGACGAGGTCCTCGTCGAGGGCAATTCCGCCGCTCTCCAGCGCCTGCCGATAGCCGTCGAATTTCTCGGTGTTGCCGGCGGCGCGGGTCGCGTCCAGAAAGCCGATGCGGCGATGGCCGAGCCCAATCAGATAGCGCGTCGCCTGAAAGACGCCGATGCGATCGTTGATGCTGACGCCGTCGATACCCGCGTCCCGATCGGCGATCAGCAGCACGATCGGCAGGCCGAACCGCCGGAGCGAGCGCAGATGATCGAGCTCGCGGTGCTTGACCGGGTAGATCAGGATGCCGTCGACTTGGCGCGAGCGGAAGATCTCGACGACCTTGATCTCCTCGCTGAGCGTGTTGTTGGAGGTGGCGAAGAGCGTGCCATAGCCGCGCTCCGCCAGCGCCATCTCCACTGCCTGGGCGGTATGGGTCAGCGTCGGGTTGAGGATGTCGGTCAGCACCAGGCCGATGGTGCGCGTCTCGCGGCTGACCAGCGACTTGGCGATCTGATTGGGCAGGTAGCCGAGCTCCAGCGCCGCCGACTGGATGATGCTGCGCGTTTCCAGCGGAATCCGCGGGCTCTCGCGGAGCGCCAGCGACACGGTGTTGGTCGAGAACCCCGTCTTGTCGGCTATGTCCCGCAGGCGGACGACGCCTCTAGCCACGCCGCGCCCCTCCCATGATCCGCACCAGCGCCCGCACGCTGCCGATTGCCCCGCTCATCCTCACCCCCGCCCAGTTGCGTTCGCCACTCCCGTCTATCCGTCCGCAAGCGTCGCCGCACCACCGCTTCGGCGCACACGCCGAGCCGGCCATCGCGTCAGGCCATTGCCTTCTCGGCACGCAGCCGCGCGATTGCCTTGTATTGCAGGCAATCGGGCGCCATTTCCATCAGCTCGATCCGGTTCCCGTCGGGGTCTTCAAGCCATGCCTGGCGGTTGCCGTCAATCGCCGTCTGCAGCGGGATCAGCAAGGTCAGTCCTGCCTTGTGGATTTGGGCCAGAACCGCGTCGAGATCGTCGACGGTCAGGCACAGGTGGTTCATGCCGTTCGCGTCCCACCCCGGTGCCCGGTCCGATTCGGCGCCGGGAAAGACCTCGAGATACTGTTCATCCGTGATGCGCAGATAGACCAGCCACACCGAGCCGTCGTCCTTCTTCAGCCGCAGCATCTCGGAGAAGCCGAGTTTGTTGATGTAGTAGTCGAGCGTCCGCTCAAGGTCCGTCACCTTGATCGCCACATGGCCGAGGCCGTTGATTCCCTGCACCGCACTCCTCCCGTGTTGGCCAACACTTTGGCGTTGGATGTTCGCGCCGGTGACGGCCCGAGCATGGCGCGCCGCGCCGTTTATGCGAACGTTAATACGACGAAAGTCAGCGCAATGCGGAGTTTTTGTCAATCGCCTTCGTGACGCTGGCGGCCTCTGCATCGACCGCTCGGCGACCGATGGCGGGGCCTGCCAAACCAATTAACAGATTGATTGCAAATGGTATTTAGGAACGCATCGAGTGCGTCGGCTTTTGCACCGCAAAAAGCAAGCCGCCATTCGTGCCGCAATGCGTCCTGCGGTGAAGAATCTGAAATTGTGGGTTGACGCCGCCTGCAAGAGGCATTTAGCTCAACGCTAATACACCCGGGAGGGGTGAGGAGCGCCAGGCGGACGAGAGACGCCACCGGCGCGGGAGGACACCGTCTATGGCTTTGCGCTGGAGCCATTGGTCTCCGCGGCTGGCCCTTGTGCCGGCGACCACCGTGACCCTGGTCGCCTTCGCGGGATCGATCGGCTGGACCATCTGGATGTCGTTCACGCGCAGCCGGCGTTTCGCCGACTACACGATCGAATGGGCGCGGCCGGACCGCCAGTACCACCGCCTGTTCCACGACGACATCTTCATGACCGCGCTCAAGAACATGGTGGTGCTCGGCATCGGCAGTCTTCTGGCGATCGTCTTCGGTTTCATCCTGGCGGCGATGATCGATCGCGAGAAGCGCGGCGAGGGCTTCTTCCGCACCGTCTTCCTCTATCCGCTGGCGGTGTCGCTGATCGTCACCGGCCTTGCCTGGCGCTGGCTGTTCAATCCGTCGCTGGGCGTGCAGGCCTTCCTCCACCAGATCGGCCTGACCTGGGCGCACTTCGACTGGCTGAACTACCCCCAGACCGCCATGTACGGCATCATTCTCGGCACCGTCTGGCAGGGCTCGGGCTTCTACATGGCCCTGATGCTGGCCGGATTGAAATCGATCAACACCGAGATCTGGAGCGCCGCCCGGCTGGATGGCGTCAGCTTCTGGCGCCTCTACGCCGAGATCATCATCCCGATGATGAAGTTCACCTTCCTCACCTGCGCCATCCTGCTCTCGCTTGGCGTGGTGAAGGCCTACGACATGGTCTACGCCATGACCAACGGCGGACCGGGCCAATCGACCTGGGTGCCGGCCTACTACATGATCAACGCCTATTGGCAGAAGCAGAATCTGGGGCTGGCTTCGGCGGCCGCGGTCATCATGCTGGCGATCACCATCGCCATCTTCCTTCCCCTCGTGCTGCTCACCGCCTGGCAGCAGCGCCGGCAGGAGGCGCGGGCGCAATGAGCACCATTGCCGAGACCTGGCTGCGCCGCGCCGGCACGCAAGACGAGCCCGTCGCCTTCCCGCGCAAGAAGAAGCGGATCAGAGGCCGGTCGATCGCCATCCTCGCCTTCCTCACCATCTGCGCGCTGTTCTTCTGCGTGCCGCTTTACGTGATCGTGGCCACCTCGCTGAAGTCGATGGACCAGATCCGCCAGGGCGACATCTTCGCGCTCCCCTGGCACCTCGACTTCAGCGCCTGGGTCACCGCCTGGACCAAGTCCTGCTCGGGCACGAGCTGCCACGGCGTTCAGGCCGGCTTCGTCAACTCGCTCGAGATCCTGTTCCCGAGCCTGGTGCTGTCGATCGCCATCTCCTCGGTGACCGGCTACGCCCTGGCGCTATGGAACGTGAAGTGGGCCAACAGCTTCCTCTTCATCCTGTTCATCTGCGCCTTCGTCCCCTTCCAGATCATCATGGTGCCGCTGATCCTGATCACCGGCTTCATGCACGTCTACGGCACCATCTGGGGCATCGCCATCGTCCACGCCGCCCTCTCCATGCCGCTGCTCACGCTCATCTTCCGCAATTACTACAAGGGCATACCGCAGGAGATCATGAGCGCCGCGATGATGGACTCGGGCTCCTTCTGGCGCATCTTCGGCGAAATCATCCTGCCCATGAGCGGCAACATCATGATCGTGGTGCTGATCCTTCAGATCACCTCGGTCTGGAACGACTTTCTCATCGGCCTCACCTACGGCGGCATCGGCACGCAGCCGATGACGGTGATCCTCGCCAACGTGGTGATCACGGCGCTGGGCGAGGCCAACTACAACGTCGACATGGCCGCCGCGCTGCTCACCGCCTTCCCGCCGCTCGTCATCTACTTCGTCCTCGGCCGGTTCTTCGTCCAGGGCATCACCGCCGGCGCCATCAAGGGATAGTTGCCGATGCCTCGCGTGCAGTTCGAACAGATCGTCAAGACCTACGGGCGGCTGACCGTGCTCGAGAACCTCGACCTGGAGATCGAGGATGGCGAGTTCGTGGTGCTGCTGGGGCCGTCGGGTTGCGGCAAGACCACGCTGCTCAACCTTCTGGCCGGGCTGATCGACGTGAGCTCGGGGCGCATCCAGATCGGCGGGCGCGACGTCACCGAACTCGATCCCAAGGACCGCGGCATCGCCATGGTCTTCCAGAGCTATGCGCTCTATCCGACCAAGACGGTGCGCGGCAATCTCAAGTTCGGTCTCGCCGCCGCCAAGCTCGACCGCGCCGAGATCGAGCGCCGCATCGCCTGGGCGGCCAAGCTCCTGCAGATCGAGGGCCTGCTCGACCGCAAGCCGGCTCAGCTCTCCGGCGGACAGCGGCAACGCGTCGCCATCGGCCGTGCCCTGGTCAAGCAGGTCGGCGTCTTCCTCTTCGACGAGCCGCTCTCCAACCTCGACGCCAAGTTGCGCACCGAGACTCGCATCGAGATCAAGCGGTTGCACCAGGAGACCAGGTCGACCGTCGTCTACGTCACCCACGACCAGATCGAGGCGATGACCATGGCCACCCGCATCGCGGTCATCAATGCCGGCGTCATCCAGCAGTTCGACACGCCCGACGTCGTCTACGACAAGCCGGCGAATCTCTTCGTCGCCGGCTTCATCGGGGCGCCGGCGATGAACATCTTTCCGGCCAGGATCGCGCTGCTCGACGGCAAGCCTTACGCCACGCTGCACGAGGCCGATGCGCGCATCGATCTCAGCCGCTACCCCTTCTTGGCGCCGCCGCACGACGGCGACGGCATCATGGTCGGGTTGCGGCCTGAGCATTTCTATCAGCCCAACGAGGCCAACGGCGACGCCGCGGCGCGCTTCCGCCTGCCTGTCCAGTACACGGAGAAGACCGGCGCCGACGCGACCGGCTATTTCGGCATGGAGGAGGGACTGCTGGCGGTCAGCATCTCTCCCGACCGCATCGGCAAATGGCGACAGGGGGAGGTCGCCGAGATCGGCTTTCCGCACGGCAAGCTGCACGTTTTCGACGCCGCATCCGGGCACCGGCTGTAGCGGCAAATCCTGCGCGGGCAGGCGCGGCCTGCCCGACCGCAAACCAATCCGGCGACGACCCGTGCGGTGGCAGGCGGGTCGCAGCCGCGGTGAAGGCGGATCTCGTCGAGATCCACGAACAGGGAGGACTATCGATGCTTGCCAAAGGATTAGCCGGGCTCGGCGCGGCCCTGGTGCTGACCGCATCCGCGAGCTACGCGGGAGCGACGGACCTGACCATCTATCACTCGTGGTCGACGCCCAGCGAGATGGCGGCGCTCAACGTGCTCAAGACCGATCTCGCCAAGAACGGGATCGGCTGGACCGAGATCGCGATCCCGCACGATACCGGCGCCAATGTCAGCCTGACCAATATGGTGACCGGCGGCAACCCGCCCAACGTGTTCATGAACTCCGACCCGGGCATCATCCGCGACCTGGCCAAACAGGGCCTGATCTTGGACCTGACCAAGTTCTTCGCCGACAACAACGTCAGCGAGCACTTCCCGCCGACCGTGCTCAAGGAGGTCACCGTCGACGGCAAGATCTACAAGGCGCCCGCCGGCATCCACATCGACGGCATGGTCTACTACAACATGGACGTGGCCAAGAAGGCCGGCGTCGACCCCACCAAGTGGACGTCGCTCGACGACATGTGGAACGACTTCCCCAAGATCAAGGCGGCCGGCTTCCAGCCGCTGGCCGTGGGCAGCCAGGACTTCCAGGTCGGCTACCTGACCCACGCGCTCATCGCCGCTGTCGCCGGGCCCGACATCTACGACCGCTTCTACGGCCCGACGGTCGATCCCAAGGTGTTCGACGAGCCCAAGCTGAAGGAAGCCATCGACTGGGTGCGCAAGTTCTCCCAGCAGGTCGATCCCGGCTCGCAGAACCGCGCCTGGAACGACACCACCAATCTGGTGATCACCGGCAAGGCACTGATGCAGATCCACGGTGACTGGATGAAGGGCGAATGGCGCAACGCCGGCAAGGTCGCTGGCAAGGATTTCGGCTGCGTCAACATCCCCGGCACCAAGGCGCTGGCCGTGACGGTCGATGCCTGGAACTTCCTCGACGGCTCCGGCGTCAGCGCCGACCAGAAGGCCGCCGAGCTCGAGTTCGCCAAGCTCGACACCAATCCGCAGATCACCGCGGACTTCGCCTCCAAGAAGGGCTCGACCCCGGTGCGTCTCGACGCCCCGACCGCCGGCCTCGACCAGTGCAACCTGCTGGTTCTTGATTCGCTGAAGAAGCCTGACTTCTCGGTGCAGAACCCGTTCAACATCTCCGACGCCGACTGGGTGCGTTCGGTGTGGAACGTCATGTTCAAGTTCTGGGGCGACCAGAGCATGACCTCCGACGACGTAGTCAAGGAGCTCAAGGATCAGTACGACACGATCTTCGGCTGATCCTTCCTCCGGCGGCGGGAGGGGCGACCCTCCCGCCGATCCTTCCTTTCCGGCCGGTCGGCACCGGTCGTCCCCTCGGCAGTGTTTTCCATGTCCACACCCAAGCCCGAATTCACCCGGCGCGGCCGCAGCCTCCTGCCGGGACAGGTCTCCGAGCTGGTCATCATGAACGGCGACGGCAGCGGCCGCACGGTGCTGCTCGTGGCCGACGAGATCATCGAAGCGCCCAACTGGACGCCGGACGGCAAGGATCTCGTCATCAATGCCGGCGGCGAGCTCTGGCGCATCGCGGTCGACGGCGGTGAGGCGGCGAAGATCGAGACCGGGCCCTATCGCAACATCAACAACGATCACGTCCTCTCGCCCGACGGCAAGACCGTCTATTTCAGCGAGAACGACGGCCATCTCTATGCGGTGCCGATCGAAGGCGGCGCGCCGCGGCGCGTCTCCAACGTCCACAGCGAGCCGCATCATTACTATCTGCACGGCATCTCGCCGGACGGGCTGACACTGGCTTATGTTGCGGTCGAGGGACCGCCCGGCAACAAGCGCATCAACCTCTTCACGATTCCGGCCGCCGGCGGCCCCGATACGCGCCTCTCCGATGTCGCCTATCCCAACGACGGGCCGGAATATTCGCCGGACGGCAAGACGATCTATTTTTCCTCCGAGCGCGCCGCGAAGGTGGCCGGCCACGCCCAGTGCTTCCGCATGCGGCCTGACGGGACCGAGATCGAACAGCTCACCTTCGACGAGCGGGTCAACTGGTTTCCCCATGTCTCGCCCGACGGCGGCTCGGTAGTCTTCATCAGCTATCCGCCGGGCACCACCGGTCATCCACCCAACAAGGACGTGATCCTGCGCTTCATGAACGCCGACGGCAGCGGCCAGCGCGACATCGACTCCTTCCTCGGCGGCCAGGGCACCATCAATGTCAATAGCTGGGCGCCGGACAGCCGGCGCTTCGCCTTCGTCGCCTATCCGATGCGCGGCTGAGGACCATCGGCACTCACCGCATCAACCGGCGGCGTTCGGCCGCAGCTTAAGTGGAGAAACAGCGTGCAGCCTTTCAGCAGCCTGGGCCATCTCAATTTCAAGGTGAACGACCTTCGGGCCTCGATCGACTTCTACGGCAAGCTCGGCTTCCCGGAATTCCTGCGGCTGACCGAGGAAGACGGCAGTCCGTGGATCGTTTATCTGAGGATCACCGACGAGACCTATATCGAGCTGCTGCCGGGCGGCCGCGGCCGCGCCGGCGACCAGCAGGCGGCAGGTCTCAACCATCTCTGCCTGACGACCGCCGATATCGAGGCGACCGCGGCGCATCTGGCCATGGTCGGCATTCCGGCCACCGTGCCGCTCAATCCGGGCAAGCGCGGCGTCGACCGCAATCGCGGCATGTGGGTCACCGATCCGGATGGTAACCGCATCGAGATCATGGAGATGGCGCCGGACTGCGTCCAGTACGAGGCGATCGCCGCGCTGCGCGCCGGCAAGCGCGTCACCGAGCTGGTCGCGCCGCTCAGGCCGCGCCAGACGGAAAAGACGTAGCGGCCGGCCCGCGGGCAACGCGGGGCCTCCGCCGCGCCAACCTCTACAACTCGCCGCGGATCGCCTGCCGGTAGAGCACCTCGTAGTCCTTCGCCGTCACCGGCCGCGGGTTGCCGCCGGTTGAGGGATCGTGCTCGGCCATCGGTGCGGCTTCGGCGATCATGTCCTCGTCGACGCCGATCTCCTTCAGCGTATGCGGGATGCCGATCTCCCGGCGGAGCACCAGCACCCACTCCATGACGCCGTCGGCGCTCTTCTTGGGGAGGTCGAGGTATCGCGCCAGCGCCGCCAGTCGCTCCCCGATCGCCGGGGCGTTGTAGGCAAGCACGTAGGGCATGACCACCGCGTTGGTGAGGCCGTGGTGGGTGCCGCGCAGGCTCGAGCTCGGGTGGCTCATGGAGTGCATGGCGCCCAGCCCCTTCTGGAAGGCGACCGCCCCCATCGACGAGGCGGCGAGCATGAAGGCGCGCGCCTCGACGTTCTTCCCGTCGGCGGACGGCCACCGGCAGCCACTCCTTGACCAGGCGCAGGCCTTCCAGCGCGATGCCCTCGCCGAGCGGATGGAAGAACGGGCTGCAATAGGCTTCCAGGCAGTGCGACAGCGCGTCCATGCCGGTCCACGCGGTAATGCTGGCCGGCAGGCCGAGGGTGAGCTCCGGATCGGCGATGACCACCTTGGCCAGCATCAGCGGGTGGAAGATGATCTTCTTGGTGTGGTCACTGGGATCGGTGACCACCGCCGCGCGGCCGACCTCGGAGCCGGTGCCGGCGGTGGTCGGCACGGCGACGATCGGCGCGATCGCGGCGGCATTCGCCCGCGTCCACCAGTCCTCCCGGTCCTCGAAGTCGAAAACCGGGCGCGACTGCCCCGCCATGAAGGCGATCAGCTTGCCGACGTCCATGGCCGAGCCGCCACCGAAGGCGATGACGCCGTCGTGGCCGCCCGCCTTGTAGGCGGCAACGCCGTCATCGAGGTTCTTCAGCGTCGGGTTGCCGTCGACCCTGGAGAAGACGGCGACGGGGACCTTCGCCTTGGCGAGAATCTCGCGCGCTTTTGCCACGATCGGCAGGTCGACGAGGCCCGGATCGGTGACCAGCAGCGGCCGCTTGATGCCGGAGGCGGCGAGCGCCTCCGCCAGCTCGGCGATACGGCCTGGACCGAAGCGGACGGCGGTCGGATAGGACCAGTTGGCCTTCAATGACGGGTATTGGTCGATCACGATGTTTTGGTCCTCAGATGGAAGCTCTTCGGCCGGGTCAGGTGCTCGTAGCCGACGCGCGACAGCGTCGCGCCGCGGCCGGACTGCTTGACGCCAACCCAGGCAAGCGACGGATCGAGATAGTCCGCGCGGTTCATGTAGACTGTCCCGGTCTCGATGCGGTCGCCGATGCTCTTGGCGGCCTCGACGTCCTCGGTCCAGATCGCGGCGGTCAGGCCGTAGGGCGAATCGTTCATCAGCGCGATCGCCTCCTCGTCGGAATTGACCTTCATGACCCCGTGGGCGGGGCCGAAGGTCTCGTCGCGCATGATGCGCATGGAGTGGTCGACCCCGGTCAGGAGCTGCGGCGCCAGGTACGGCGTGCCCCGCTTGTCGGCGGCGAAGCGCTTGGTGTCGATCAGCGGCCTGGCGCCCTGGCGGACCGCCTCGTCGACCTGGGCGCGAACCGCATCGGCCGCCGAGGCGCGGACCATCGGGCCGAGATTGGTGTCGGGATCGATCGGCGAGCCGAGCCGGTAGCCTTCGACGGCCGCCTTCATGCCGGCGACGAAATCGTCATAGACCTTGGCGTGGACGTAGATGCGCTCCAGCGCGCAGCACCCCTGGCCGCTGTTGAAATAGCCGGCATCGACGACGTTTTCGATGGCGAAGCTCATGTTGACGTCGGGCCGGACATAGGCCGGATCCTTGCCGCCGAGCTCCAGGCAGGTCGCCGGGAAATTGTGCGCCGCCGCCACCGCCGCCATGATCTTGCGTCCGCCCTCGGTCGAGCCGGTGAAGCCGACCTGATCGACGAGGCCCGAACCGATGGCCCGCGCCGTCGCATCGTGCGACATGGTGAGGATCTGGAAGACGTCCTTGGGCAGGTTCGCCTTGGCGAACATTTCGGCGAAATGCTCGGCGACCAGTGCGGTCTGGCTAGATTGCTTCATGACCACGGTGTTGCCGGCGATGAGCGCCGGCAGAACGGCGTTGAGCGCCGTCATGTAGGGGTAGTTCCAGGCCGGCAGGTTGAGGACGACGCCGAGCGGCTCGCGGCGGACGAAATGCTCGAAGCCGGCGAGCGGCGGCCCCTGAATGTCGGCCAGGACCTCCGGCGCGACCGCGATCATGAAACGGGCCCGCTCGTTGAAGCCGCGCATTTCGTTGGGGCCCTGGCTGATCGGCCGGCCCATCTGCCAGGCAAGCAGCTCGGCCACGCGCGCCTTGTCGGCCACCATGGCGTCGACGAAGGCGGTGGCGATGGCGAGCCGGTCGGCGAGCGGCACCAACCGCCACGTCTTCTGCGCCGCGCGGGCGCGCTCGAGCGTGGCCATGATGGCGTTGTCGTCGGCCAGCGGCCGCTCGGCATAGACCGAGTTGTCGACCGGGGAGATGATCTTGAAGGTGGCGTTCATGGGGGCATCCTAGCAGGCTAGCGCGCGCACGTGACCAGCACTGGCGTAATCGAGGATCGAGCGATCGCGGGTCACAATCGTGAGATCGTGCTTGCGCGCGGTCGCGATGAAAATGCGGTCGGCCGGATCGTCGGGCGGGTGAGCGGGAAGAAACGACGAGGCCAGCAAAATATGCGGCGTGAACTCGGCGAGCAGCACGTTGGGTGCCTCCAGTACGCGGTCAAGCCACGCCGCCGGCTCGGTCGGCAAGGCGAGGCGTGCGCGACGAACCAGCAAGCCGATCTCCCAACCGGTGATTGGAGAGAGCATGAGCGGCTCGCCGGCGTCAGCAGCACTATCGATGGCCTGAACGGCTGAATCCGAAAGCGCAGCATCCGACGCGATCCAGATCACCGCGCAGGTGTCGAGCAGCAGGCGCATTACGCGCCCTGTTGCGCACTGGGTTCGCGACCGTATTTCCGGTCCAGGTAATCCGCCAGATCGGAATCAGCCGGTTCCGCCAGATCAGTGCCCGGAGCGATTGTGATTGTGCCCTTCATCCAGCCAAATAGGGGATGGCGACGGACTGCCTTCGGCTTGGAATCGGTTGCAACAGCTCCACCACCCAGCCCACCAGGGGTGACCTCAGCGAAGCCAGGGGTGCTTACCGGCGCGATCTTCACGCGGCGGAAGACAAGCTTGCGCGCCTCGATGTCGACTTGCTCCGTCTTGTAGCCTGCTGCAATCCACTCATTGGTCATTACGTTGTTGAACGTGTTGTTGCTCCACCAGGCGCGATAGCGATGCGAAGCAGGCAACTTGAAGCCGAGCACCGATTCGATCTGCGCAAACGTCATCGCCATCGTCTCGGCCGCGTTCGCCTCCAGAAAACGACGCAACGGCTCATATTTACTCATGGGTGTTTCTCCTCATTTCGAGAAACACTAACATATACACACTGACCGTTCAACCATTCAATATCTCTCGAAGCCGCGCATCAGTTCCCAGTCGGTGACGCGCCGGTCGTACTCGTACTGCTCCCACTCGGCGGTGTGCACATAGTGGTCGATGACATCGTCGCCGAAGGCGGCGCGGAGCATCTTCGACTTGGCCATCAGCGTCGTCGCCTCGCGCAAGGTCTTGGGCACCTCGCGCAGGCGCTTGCCGAGATAGGCGTCGCCGACATAGGGCGCCTCCAGCTCCAGCTTCTCCTCGATGCCCGCCAGCCCCGCCGCGATGAGGGCGGCAAAGGCAAGGTAAGGGTTGAGGTCGGAGCCGCCAATGCGGCATTCGATCCTCAGCGACTTGGTGTGCGGCCCGCACAGGCGGAAGCCGGCGGTGCGGTTGTCGACCGACCAGATCGCCTTGGTCGGCGCGAAGGTACCGGCCTGGAAGCGCTTGTAGGAGTTGATGTAGGGCGCCAGGAACCAGGTGATCTCACGGGCATGGGCGAGCTGGCCGGCGATGTAGTGGCGCATCAGGTCCGACATGCCGTGCTCGGCTTTCTCGTCGGCGAACAGCGGCGTCTTGCCGGCCAGATCCCACAGCGAATTGTGGATGTGCGACGACGAGCCGGCGAGGTCGTAGCGCCACTTGGCCATGAAGGTGACCGCCTTGCCGTTCAACAGCGCGATCTCCTTGATGCCGTTCTTGAGGATGACGTGACGGTCGGCCATCGACAGCGCGTCGGCGTAGCGCACGTTGATCTCTTCCTGGCCCGGCCCCCACTCGCCCTTGGAGTTCTCCACCGGGATGCCGGCATCGTGGAGGCCGTTGCGGATCGCCCGCATCACGGTCTCCTCCTTGGTGGTCTGCAGGATGTGATAGTCCTCGATGTAGCGGCCGGCGGTCTTGAGGTCGTGGTAGCGCTTGTCGGCGGCGCTGTCGTAGGTCTCGTCGAACAGGTAGAACTCGAGCTCCGAGGCGAAGAAGGCGCTCATCTTCTCCGCCTTGAGCCGCGCGATCTGCTTCTTGAGGATCGCCCGCGGCGAATGCGGCACGTCCGCGTGATGGTGGTGGTCGACGATGTCGGCGATGACCAGCGCCGTTCCCGGCAGCCACGGCAGGCGGCGCAGCGTCGCCATGTCCGATTTCATGACGAAGTCGCCGTAGCCCTTCTCCCAGTTGGCCGCCGCGTAGCCCGGTACCGGCTCCATGTCGATGTCGTTGGCGAGCAGATAGTCGCAGCCGTGGGTTTCCTCGTGGGCGGTGCTGAGGAAGTACTCGACCTGCATGCGCTTGCCGATCAGGCGGCCCTGCATGTCGGGAAAGGCGATGATGACGGTATCGATCTCTCCCTTGTCGGCCGCCGCCTGCAATTCCTTGAACGTCAACATGCCCGTCATCTAATCAATCCCCTGTCACAAACCGATTGCCGGCCCGCGCCATTCGCGGCGCGGACCGGCATTCTTCTTACGATTCGGAAGCGCGCGGAGCTACACCGCTCCTTCGCGATGCTTCACCGCGAACTCCTCTTCCGGCGAGAACACCAGCGTCTTGCGGCCGTAGGCGGCGAAGTAGACGATGGCGATGACGTACCAGATCCCCACGCCGATGATGCCGGTGCGGTAGAGCGGATCGGTGAGCTGGAAGTAGATGGTCACCACCGCGATGATCGCCGTCAGCGAGGCGCCGACCACGCCGAACGGGCTCTTGTAGGGCCGCTCGATGTGCGGGAAGCGCCGGCGCAGTTCGAGGAAGGTCAGCGCCTGCAACAGGTAGGAGAACATGGCGCCGAACACCGCCATGTTGAGCAGCACCGAGCCGATCACCGTGCCGGCCGCCTCGCCACCCTGGGTGATCCACACCACCAGCATCACCACGAAGCCGACCACGGCGCCGGCGATCAGCGCCGTGTTGGGCGTCTTGTGGTCGCCGTGGGTGACCGACAGGAAGTGCGGGAAGTAGCCGGCGCGCGACAGCGAATAGATCTGCCGCCCGAAGGCGAAGATGATGGCGTGGAAGCTTGCCACCAGACCGGCGACGGCGAACAGCGCCAGGATCTTGGCCCAGCCACTGCCGTAGATAAAGGCGAAGCCGTCGAGGATCGGCTGGCCCGAGGTGCCGTAGGCAAAGGCGCCGTCGGGAATCGCCGGGTTGATGATGAGGATCAGGAAGCCGAGCCCGATCAGCGTGAACATGCCGAGCATGATGCCCTTCGGCATGTCGCGTTTGGGATCGACCGATTCTTCCGAGGCCAGCGGCAACTGCTCGATCGCCAGGAACAGCCAGACGGCGAAGGGCATCGACGCCAGGATGCCGTAGCCGCCGAAGGGCAGGAACGGCCCATGCCCGTTGGGCAGAGACACCGCCGCGCCGCTGGCATCGACCCCGATGTTCATCGCCCACTTGGCGAAATCGAACTCGCCCGAGAACAGCGCGCTGACGAAGAAGAACAAGAGGATGGCGATGGCGATCAGCGTGACGATCACGGTCACCGCGAAGGACAGCGCCACGCCGCGGACATTGAGCCCGACGAAGATGACGTAGCCGATGAACCACCACAGCGGCTGCCAGGCATCCGGCGTGCCAGTGATGCCGGTCATGTAGGTGCCGATGAAGTAGACCACCACCGCCGGAGTGAGCACGTATTCGATGTTCTCGGCGATGCCGGTGATGAAGCCGCCCCACGGCCCGAAGGCGGTGCGCGCGAACGAATAGGCACCGCCGGTATGCGGCAGCGCCGGGCTCATTTCGGCGATCGAGTAGGTCAGGCCGAGATACATGATCGCGATGATGATGGTGCCGATGAACATGCCGCCCCAGCCGCCGACGGCGAAGCCCAGGTTCCATCCCGAGAAGTCGCCCGAGATGACCGCGCCGACGCCGAGCGCCCACAACGAGAAGACGCCGGCGTGGCGCTTGAGGACGCGCTGCTCGAAATATTCGACACCGGGAATGTGGTAGGAGACGCCTCCTTCATGCTTCTTCATTTCAGCCATGTCGACCCCCTGTCGCTCTTGGACCGCCAAAATGCCCATCACGCGGCGCCCCGTCGGCGAGGTCGGACCGCCCACCACTGGTGGGGAGGCGCGCCTCCCCGAACTCGCTGACGCTAGGTGTCGCGCCTGCGCTGCACCCTTGCCGGCACGAGCTGCACGGCCGTCGCGCCTTCCAGCAGCGCGCCGGCCAGGAGCTCGGTCCACGCGGCGACGTCCTTTGCGGCGCGAACGAGGTCGTTGCGGATTTCGATCATGATGTGCGGCAGGCCGCGGTCGCGGCCATGCCGACGGATGGTGTAGTCGACGTTGTCGCTCGCCGAGTAGGGCTGGTTGTCGCCGACGGTGAGCGTACGGTCGCGGCGAAGCACGGCGAGAACCGCGTCCGCCAGGCTGCGCTCGTCGGTCGAGATGATGCCGATGTGCCACGGCCGCGCCACGCCCCGATAGACCGGGGTGAAGCTGTGCACGGTGACCAGCGCCGTCGACCGCCGCTCGCGGCGCCGCCGGTCGAGAAGCCTTTCGAGCGCGGCGTGAAACGGCGCCCAGAAGGTGGCGATGCGATTGGCGCGCGCCTCCGCCGCCAGCCCCATATTGCCGGGGATCTCGGTGTCCTCCGACAACGTGGCAATCGCGTCGGGAAGCTCCGGCGCCCGGTTGCAGTCAACGGCCAGCCGTGAGAAGCGCTGCTTGAGGAGATCGCCGCCGAGGCGCGCCGCCAACCCATCGGCGACGTCGGCCGCGCCCGGGTCCCAGGCGATGTGGCGCTCGAGGTCGGCCGGCGACAGGCCGAGGTTTCCCAGCGCGCGCGGCAGACGATTGGACGCATGCTCGCAGGCGAAGACGAAAGGACCATCGCCTTCGGACATGTCGACCACCGGCCCTTCGTCGGGACCGATCAGCGTGTCCATGCCACCCCCTGTCTCCGCCAACGACTCGCGCGGCGGCGACGCTTGAAATAAACATTACAATAATTCCAACCAGCATCAAACTGAAACAAACGCATCAGGGAGCCATGACCAAGAAGCAGGAGACGACGGCCGCCCGACAGACACATGCGTCCAACGCCGAGCGCATCCGGCGCGACCTCGGCGCGTTGACGCCGAACGAGCGGCGCGCCGCGCACCGGCTGCTGGCCGACTATCCGATGGCCGGGCTCGACACCGTGGCCGGGTTCGGCGAGGCGGCCGGGGTGAGCGCGCCGACCGTGCTACGCATGGTGGCGAAGCTCGGCTTCGCCAACTACGGCAGCTTTCAGAAGGCGCTGCGCGCCGAGCTTGCCGAACGGCTGGCGACGCCGCTGATGAAGGGTGGCAAGGCGGCGCTCGGCAACGACCGGCTCGGCCGTTTCGCCGAAGCCGCCATCGCCAACATCCGCGAGACCGCCGCCAACGTGCCGCACGGCGAGTTCGACGCGGTCGTCCGCCTGCTCGGCGACGGCAGCCGCCGGGCCCATGTGCTGGGCGGCCGCTTCACCGATCCGCTCGCCGGCTACCTCGCCGCCCATCTGCGCGTGCTCAGGCCGAACGTGCGCCATATCACCGGCGCCCGCGCAAGCTGGTCAGACCAGCTCCTCGACGTCGGCAAGCGCGACGCGGTGGTGCTCTTCGACATCCGCCGCTATTCGACCGACCTCGCCGCCTTCGCCGAAAGCGCGGTCGGGCGCGGCGCTACCATCGTTCTGATCACCGACCAGTGGCTGTCGCCGATCTCGCGCGTGGCCGCCAATGTGCTGCCCGCACACGTGGCGGTGCCGTCGATCTGGGATTCCTCCGCCGGCCTGGTGCTCATTATCGAGGCGATCCTGGCCGCACTGGCGCGTGAGCTCGGGCCAAAGGCGCGCGACCGCCTGGCGACGATCGAGAACCTGCGCCAGGACTAGAGCGCTTCTTGGTCAGATAGAAGCAGTTCCGTTTCTCGACCGGGGAGGCGATCCGGCGTCGAGACCGGCGAAGGGCGATGCCGGGCATCGGTCGAGCCGGGATCGGCGTTGGGCGCCCGCCGGTCGGAAACCCGAAGGGACGATTCTATCTGATCAAGAAACGCTCTATAGCCGCACCACCTCGCCGGTGCGCACCGAGCGGTCGGCGGCCAAGACGATGCGCAGGCTCTTGACCGCGTCGTCCATGTGGTCGCCGAGGTCGATGTCCTCGTCGATCGCCTTCAGCATGAAGCGCTGCTCGCGCTCGCAGAGGTCGTCGTGTCCGGGCTCGTCGGCGGTGGTGATGCGCTCGTCGGGCCTGGCCAGCGAGCCGTCGGCAGCGAGATCGGCCGGGTGGTAGAGGATCTCATTGGTCTTGGTGTGGGTTTCCATGTCCGACGAGCCGGCGCCTTCCTTCATGACGATCGACACGGACCCCTTCGGTCCGATGACGTCCTTCACGAAGAAGGCCGTCTCGCTCATCATCGGCCCCCAGCCGGCCTCGTACCAGCCGACCGAACCATCCGCGAAGGTCACCTCGAAGTGGCCGTAATTGTACATGTTCGCCGGCATGTCGTCGGTCAGCCGCGCGCCGACGGCGTGCACCGTGGTGGGCGCCGCCCGCGTGATCTGGCACCAGACATCGACATAATGGACGCCGCAATCGACGATCGGCGACAGTGCCTGGAGGAGCCGCTTGTGCGTCGCCCACTGCTCGCCGGACGACTGCTGATTGAGGTTCATGCGGAAGACGAGCGGCGTGCCGAGGGTGCGGGCAAGCTCGATGAATTTCGTCCAGCTCGGGTGATGGCGGAGGATATAGCCGACGACCAGCTTGCGGCCCGTCCGCCGCGCCGTGGCAACGACCCGCTCGGCCTCGGCGACGCTCTCCGCCAGCGGCTTCTCGACGAAGACGTGGGCGCCCGCTTCCATCGCCTGCACGGCATAGTCGGCGTGGGTGTCGGCCCAGGTGCAGATGGAGACGACGTCCGGCTTGAGGGCGGCAAGCGCTTGCGCGTAGTCGGTGAAGCGCCTGGCGCCGGCAAGCGCGGCGGGTAGCGTGCGCTCCGTGTTGCGCTCGCAGGTGCCGACCACCTCGAAGCCATCGATGCGCGTATAGGCGAGCGCGTGGCTGAGCCCCATGTTGCCGAGCCCGACGACCAGCACCCTCTTCTTCGCCATTGTCTCCTCCTAGTGCTCCGTGCCGGCGCCGCCGATCCACGTCCCGGTGACGGCGAGATCGTCGTCGAGCAGGACCAGGTCGGCGCGATGGCCGGCTGCGATCCGGCCGCGTTCGTCGCCGAGCCGCAGATAGTCGGCCGGCGCCCGCGAAGCCATGGCAAGCGCGGCTTCGAGTGGCAGGCCGAGCACCTGGACGCAATTGCGCACGGCCGTCGCCATGTCGAGGTCGGAGCCGGCGATGGTGCCGTCGCCGCGCAGCAGGCGGCCATCCTTGCGGGTGATGACGTTGCCGTCGATCAGGAAGTCGGTGAGGTCGCTGCCCACCGACGGCATGGCGTCGGTGACCAGCACCATCCGCTCCCAGCCGTGGGCGGCAATGGCGATGCGCAGGCTGGCGGCGGACACGTGGAAGAGGTCGGCGATGATGCCGACGTAGCTCGCCGGGTCGTCGAGCGCCGCTCCGACCGGCCCCGGCGCGCGGCCGGCGAGCGGCGGCATGGCGTTGAAGAGATGGGTGAAGCCGCTGAGGCCGGCGGCGCGCGCCGCCATCACCGTCTCGTAGCTCGCTGCCGTATGCCCGGCCGAAACCACGACGCCGGCCTTGACCAGCCGCGCGATGGCCTCGGGCGGCACGCGCTCCGGTGCCACCGTCATCAGCGTGCGGCCGACATCGAGCGAGATGACCAGCGCGATGTCGTCTTCCTCCATCTCGCGGAACAGGTTGACGTCATGGACGCCCTTGCGCTCGCTCGACAGGAACGGCCCCTCGATGTGGATGCCGAGGACGCCGGGGACGCCCGCCTGAAGCGCTTGGCGGGCGGCCGCGATCGCTTCGCGCATGTGTTCGCGCGTGTCGGTGATGAAGGTCGGCAGGAAGCCGGTGGTGCCATAGGGCCGGTGGGCCGCGCCGATGGCGGCGATCCCTTGCGCCGTGCGCTCGTCGTTGAACAGCACGCCGCCGCCGCCATTGACCTGGACATCGATGAAGCCCGGCGCCAGCAGCCCCTCGACCTTGCGCACGGCAGTCCCCGCGGGCAGGTCGCCGTCCGCCACCAGCCCCGCGATCCTTTCGCCGTCGATAACCACGCTGTGGCCGTCGACGATCCGGGTGCCGTCGAAAACCCGCGCGCCGGTGAGGGCAATTGTCATTACCGCGTCTCCGTCACCTTCATCAGATGCGGCGGGTGGTCGGGATCGTTGCCGCGCGCCCGGGCGAGCGCCTCGGCGAGCGGGTAGAAGCTCTGCACCAGCGCGATCGGCTGGGCGAAGGGATGCAGCCCCTCGGCCGCCGGCAGCCGCAGCGCACCGCCCGCCTTGACCGGACCGGCGGCGAGCACCGTGACGCCGCGCCCGGTGAGGCTCGCCGCGAGCGCCGAGAGCAACTCCAGCGCCTCGTCGTTCTGGCTGAACAGGATAACGGGGAAATCGGCGCCGGCGAGCGCCAGCGGCCCGTGCATGATCTCGGCGGCGCTCATCGCCTCGGCATGGAGCCCGCACGTCTCCTTGAGCTTCAGCGCCGCCTCCTGTGCCGCCGCATAGCCGGCGCCGCGGCCGACGACATAGAGGCTGCGGGTCTCGGCGAGCGTCGGTACCGCCGGCCGCCAGTCGCGCGCGAGTGCATCGGCGAGGTCTTCCGGCAGCCGCTCGACGGCGCGTGTGATCGCCGCATCGCCGCTCCACACCGCCAGCAATTGCAGCATCGCCGCCAGCGAGGCGATGTAGGATTTGGTCGCCGCGACGCTTTTCTCCGGCCCGGCATGGAGCGGCAGCACCACCTCGCAACGTTCGGCGAGCGGCGAGGCCGCATCGTTGACGATCGCCACGGTGAGGGCGCCGCCGTCGCGCGCCGCCTCTGCCAGCCTGATAAGGTCAGGGCTGCGTCCGGATTGCGACACCGCCAGGAACAGCGCGCCCTCGACCTGCGGCCGCCCGCCGTAGATCGAGCCCACCGACGGCCCCACCGAGGCGGTCACCAGCCCCAGCCGGATCTCCAGCAGGTACTTGGCGAACGTCGCGGCGCTGTCCGAGCTGCCGCGCGCACAGGTCACGGCAAAACGCGGCGGCGCCGCCTCGAGCCGCTGCACGAGATCGCGGCAGATATCGGCATTGGCCGCAATCAGCCGCGCCACAGCCTCCGGCGCCTCCGCCGTCTCGCGCGCCATCAGGCTCATCGATGCCCCGCCGCCTTCCATGCTCATCGCTCGCCCGCCCCGATCGACAGCTCCGCGACGAAATCGTAGGCATCGCCGCGATAATAGGAGGCGGTGAACTCCACCGGCGTGCCGTCCTCGAGAAAGGAGCGCCGCTCGATATAGAGCGCCGCACTCGCCGCCGGCACGTCGAGCAGCCGCGCCTGCTCCGGGTTGAGCAGCACCGCATGCAGGCGCTGGAGCGCGCGGCGCGGCGCGCAGCCGCGCTCAGCCAGCGCCGCATAGAGCGAATGGCGCACCATGTCCGGATCGGGCAGGAAGCGGGCCGGCACCGCCGCGTTCTCGATCGCCATCGGCACGTCGTCGGCAAGCCGCAAGCGTTGCAACCGGCTCACCTTCTCGCCGGGCGACAGGCCGAGCGCCATCGAATTCCTTCGGCACCGCCGGGCCGCACGAGCGCTCGATCAGCCGCGTGCCGGGCGACAGCCCGCGGATCATCATGTCGTCGGTGAAGCTCGACAGGCGTGACAGCGGCTGCTCGACCCGCGCCGGCGGCGCGATGAAGGTGCCCGAGCCCCAGTGCTGGACGAGGATGCCCTTGTCGACCAGGCCGGAGATCGCCTTGCGCACGGTAACGCGCGAAATGCCGAGCTGGCTGGCAAGCTCGCGCTCGCTCGGCAGCGCCTCACCGGCCTGCAGCTTGCCGGCGCGCACCTGCTCCTGGATGAGGCGCTGGAGCTGGAGGTAGAGCGGCGTCGGGCTCGAATTCGTCGAGCGCCCGATCAACGCTGCGTTCGCCGGCGAGGTCCAACACGGGCGCTAGACCTCATCCGCCGCGGCCGGCCGGGCACGGCGAAAGCCGGTTCCCGCAGAGCGGCTGAGACCACTGCCCTCGACCCCGATGAAGAGAGGCTGCGCCATTGGCTCCTTCGGCTTCTTCCCAGTCAGGCCGTCGTATTTTGCCAAGCAATAGGATAATGCCACTTCAAAGCCAACCGAAAAAGCACTTTGCCCCACGGTTTGCCGCCTGGAGCGGCAACTTGCCTCCATTTATGCCAGACTGCAATGATTCTGGGCATGACGCCTGGGGTGCAGAGCGCTCTTGTCGGGTGTCTGCGATGATGATACCAATCTAATACGTGTCGCAGCAACGAGAGGGGTCGTTACGCTCGCCGCGATGTCCACGACCGAGACCATCAGCCAGCATTATCGCGGACTCGATGCGTGGGACGACGCCGCCATCCTGGCGGCCTTCGTCGAGGGACAGGAGCGCGCCGTCGCCGCCGTCGGCAAGGCGAGCGCGGCCATCTCGGCAGCGGCAGAGGCGATCGTCGCCAGGCTCGGCGACAGCGGACGCATCATCTATGTCGGCGCCGGCACGTCGGGGCTGCTCGCCGCCCTTGACGGCATGGAGCTCGCCGGCACCTTCGACTGGCCGGAGAGCCGCACCGTCTTCGTTCTCGCCCAGGGCACCGAGCTGAAACCCGGCATGACCGGCGGCAGCGAGGACGACACCGCGCTGGCCGAGGCCGAGATCGCCCGCCTCAAGCCGCAACGCTCCGATGCCGTGATCGCCGTCGCCGCGTCGGGCTCAACCCCCTTCACGCTCGCCGCCGTCGCCGCCGCCCACAGGGCCGGCGCGCTCACGGTGGGCCTCGCCAACAACCCGCGGGCGCCCCTGCTCGGCCGTGTCGACGCGCCGGTGCTGCTCGATTCGGGCATCGAGGTCATCGCCGGTTCGACCCGCATGGGCGCCGGCACCGCCCAGAAGGCGGCGCTCGGGCTGCTTTCCAGCCTGATCATGATCCGCCTCGGCCGGGTTCATGACAGCCACATGGTCGATCTTCGGATCGACAACGCCAAGCTGCACAAGCGCGCCGTGACCATGCTCGTCGACATCACCCATGTCGGCGAGCAGGAAGCGTCGCATGCGCTCGATGCCTGCCACGGCCACATCAAGCAGGCGGCACTGGTCGCCAAGGGCCTGGCACCCGAGGAGGCGGCCCGGGTGCTGGCCGAGACACAAGGGAATCTGCGCGCCGCGATGGCTCGGATCGGATGAGCGCAATCGCGGTCGGAGAGGCCGGCGGCATGCCGCCGGCAGGGCGAAGTCTGAACAGGGAGAGTGACGGATGATAGGACGCACACTGAACTTCAAGCGGATCGCCGCCACGGCGGCGGCGGCCCTCATGCTTTCGGGCGGCATCGCCTACGCCGAAACGACGCTGACCATCGAGAGCTGGCGCAACGACGACGCCGATCTGTGGAACAAGCAGATCATCCCGGCCTTCGAGAAGGACCACCCGGACATCAAGGTGATCTTCAACCCGACGGCCCCGACCGAATACAACGCCGCGCTCAACTCGCGGCTGGAAGGCGGCTCCGCCGGCGACCTCATCACCTGCCGGCCGTTCGATGCCTCGCTCGATCTCTTCAAGAAGGGCTACCTGACCTCGGTCAACGACCTGCCCGGCATGGAGAACTTCTCGGACGTGGCCCGCGTCGCCTGGTCGACCGATGACGGCAAGACCACCTTCTGCGTGCCGATGGCCTCGGTCATCCACGGCTTCATCTACAACAAGGACATCTTCACCGAGCTGAAGCTCGACATCCCGAAGACGGTGGACGAGTTCTTCGCCGTCCTCGACAAGATCAAGGCCAACGGCCAGTACGTGCCGCTCGACATTGGCACCGCCGACCAGTGGGAAGCCGCTACCATGGGCTTCCAGAACATCGGCCCGAACTACTGGAAGGGCGAGGAAGGCCGCAAGGCGCTGATCGCCGGCACGGCCAAGTTCACCGACAAGCCCTACATCGACACCTGGGCCCAGATGGCCAAGTGGGCGCCCTATCTTGCCGATGGCTATCAGGCGCAGAAGTACCCCGACAGCCAGAACCTGTTCTCGCTCGGCAAGGCCGCCATCTATCCCGCCGGCTCGTGGGACATCACCACCTTCGAGACCCAGGGCGGCGATCAGCTGAAGTTCGACGCCTTCCCGCCGCCGGTGCCCACCGCCGGTGGCGACTGCTACATCAGCGACCATGTCGACATCGGCATGGGCATCAACGCCAAGTCGCCCAACCTGGACGCCGCCAAGACCTTCATGTCGTGGGTGGCCTCGCCGGCGTTCGCGGGCATCTACGCCAACGCGCTGCCCGGATTCTTCCCGCTGTCCTCCGCCAAGGTCGACATCAAGGACCCGGTCGCCAAGACCTTCGTCAGCTGGCGCGACCAGTGCAAGTCGACGATCCGCAACTCGTACCAGATCCTTTCGCGCGGCACGCCCAATCTGGAGAACGACCTGTGGAACGTCAGCGCGCAAGTGCTGAACAAGACCATGACGCCTGAAGAAGCCGGCAAGAAGGTCCAGGACGGTCTCGACTCCTGGTATCACCCCGGCCAGTAGCGCCTCAACCCGTCGGGTCGCGGAGCGCCGCTTCGCGACCCGACATTCCGACAGCCAACAATTGATTCTTGCGACCAAGGGAACCTAAAGTTCCGCCTCCGGGCGCACTCGCGACGTGGGGAATATCGGCGCGGCGTGGGGCGGCGCGAGGAAGGGGCAATGACGGATACCGCCGGCGAAACCGCCCATACGCGGATCGACACCAGGGACGCGACGCCCTGGACCACCTATATCGTCGCCTTCCTCGCCCCGACCGCCATCGTCTACACGGTCTTCTCGATCTACCCGCTGGCCGACACCATCCGGCTCAGCCTCTACGCCGCCGACGGCACCGGCGCCGTCCACTTCACCGGCCTGTCCAATTTCCTCACGCTGCTCACCGACGCGCGCTGGGTGGGGCCGTTCTGGAACGCCCTCCGCAACAACCTGATCTTCTTCGCCATCCACATGGTCGTGCAGAATTCGATCGGCCTGGCGCTCGCCGTGCTGCTCAGCCTGCCGGCGCTCGCCGGCCGCAGCGTCTACCGCACGCTCATCTTCCTGCCGACGATGCTCTCCTTCGTCATCATCGGCTTCATCTGGCAGCTCATGCTGTCGCCGCTGTGGGGCATCGCCAAGGGCGCGCTCAACGTCTTCGGCCTGGGCGGCCTGTTCTCGCCCTGGCTCGGGCTGGAGAGCACCGCGCTGGTGACCATCGCCCTCATCTCCGTCTGGCAGTTCGTCGGCATCCCGATGATGCTGATCTACGCGGCGCTGCTCAACATTCCGGAAGATCTGGTCGACGCGGCGACGGTCGACGGCGCCAATCAGTGGCACGTCTTCTGGTCGATCAAGCTGCCGCTGATCCTGCCCACCCTCGGGGTCGTCACCATTCTCACCTTCGTCGGCAACTTCAACGCCTTCGACCTGATCTACACGGTCAAGGGGGCGCTCGCCGGACCCAACTTCGCCACCGACATTCTCGGCACGTTCTTCTACCGCACCTTCTTCGGCAACCAGTTGCAGCCGGGCAGTCCGACCATGGGGGCGGCGGTGGCCACCATGATGCTGCTCATCATCCTGGTCGGCGTGCTCACCTTCCTGTTCGGCGTCCAGCGCCGCATGCAGCACTACATCTCGTGAGGGGGCGGCGGCGATGAACAAGCAGCGCGCATCCCGAATGGCGGTCCACGCGGCGCTGGTCCTCTACACGCTGCTGGCGATCGGCCCGGTGCTGCTCATCCTGGTCAACTCGTTCAAGTCACGCCGGGCGATCTTCTCCACGCCGCTCTCGCTGCCCATCGGCAAGTCATTCTCGCTGGTCGGCTACGATTCGGTGCTCGCCAAGGCGGATTTCGGCCTCTACTTCGTCAACAGCCTCACGGTCACCGTGGTGTCGCTGGCTCTGGTGCTGGCCTTCGGCGCCATGTGCGCCTGGGCGCTCACCGAATACCGCTTCCGCGGCAACGCACTGGTCGGCCTCTACATGGCAATCGGCATCATGGTGCCGATCCGGCTGGGCAGCGTCTCGATCCTCAAGATGATGGTGGGCCTCGGCCTGGTCAACACGCTGACCGCCCTCATCCTGGTCTATGCGGCGATGGGCCTGCCGCTCGCCATCTTCATCCTCGCCGAATTCATCCAGCAGGTGCCGCGCGATCTCCGCGACGCAGCGCGCTGCGACGGGGTCAGCGAATACCGCATCTTCTTCGCCGTCATCCTGCCGCTCATCCGCCCGGCGCTGGCCACCGTCGCCATCTTCACCATGGTGCCGATCTGGAACGACCTCTGGTTCCCGCTGATCCTGGCGCCCGGCCGCGACACCCAGACCGTGACGCTGGGTGTGCAGCAGTTCATCGGCCAGTACGTCACCGACTGGAACGCGGTGCTCGCCTCGCTGTCGCTGGCGATCGCGCCAGTCCTCATCCTCTACCTCCTGTTCTCGCGCTCTCTCGTGCGGGGCCTGACTGCCGGAGCCGTGAAATAATGGCCGATGTGTCCCTCAAAGGCGTCGACAAGCACTTCGGGCCGACCCAGGTCCTCCACGACATCGATCTCGACGTGAAGAACGGCGAGTTCGTTGTCTTCGTCGGCCCCTCCGGCTGCGGGAAATCGACGCTTCTGCGCCTGATCGCCGGGCTCGAGAAGGTCTCCTCCGGCGAGATTTCGATTGGCGGGCGCCGGGTCAACGACATGCCGCCGGCCGATCGCCACATCGCCATGGTGTTCCAGTCCTACGCGCTCTATCCGCACATGAGCGTTTACAAGAACATGGCCTTCGGCCTGCGCTTCACCAAGGCCGACAAGGCCGAGGTCGATCGCCGCGTACGCGGCGCCGCCGAGACGCTGGAGCTCACCCCCTATCTCAACCGGCGGCCGCGCGACCTCTCCGGCGGCCAGCGCCAGCGCGTCGCCATCGGCCGCGCCATCGTGCGCGAGCCGGCCGTGTTCCTGTTCGACGAGCCGCTCTCCAACCTCGACGCGGCACTGCGCATCAACACCCGCATCGAGATCGCCAAGCTCCACCGCACGCTGAAGGCGACGACCATCTACGTCACCCACGACCAGGTCGAGGCGATGACGCTGGCTTCGAAGATCGTGGTCATCAACCACGGGCGCATCGAACAGGTCGGCCAACCGCTCGACGTCTACCACCGGCCGGCCAACCTCTTCGTCGCCGGCTTCATCGGCAGCCCCAAGATGAACTTCGTCGCCGGCAAGGTGGCAAGCCGCGACGGCGGCCTGTCCGTCAGCGTCGATGTTGGCGGCGGCGTCACCGTACCGATCGCCGGCGCGCCGGTGGCAACCGGCGACGCGGTGACCCTCGGCGTGCGCCCGGAGCATGTCATCGAGGGCGCCGGCGACGGCAACGGCCTCAGCCTGACCGCCGAGGTCGACGCGGTCGAGCATCTCGGCGAATCGAGCCTCGTCCACACCCACCTCGACGACGACACCGTCGTGGTCGCGCGCACGCCGGGCGACAGCCCGACCGTGCCCGGATCGCGCATCACGCTCTCGGCGCCGCTATCGACGCTCCACGTCTTCTCCGAATCCGGCAAGGCGCTTGGCCGCGGCTGACGCGCCGCGGCCGCCTTCGATGTCTTCGGAGGCCGCCCGGCCTACGGCCGGGTGCGCGCCTGCAGCTTGTCGCTGAAGGCCAGCAGGAACTGCAGGCTGCGCTGTGTTTCCGGCTTGGACAGCATGGCGATCGCCGCCATCAGGCCGCCGCGCTGTGGCGCCGCCGCGGTCGCCTCGACCGCCTCTTCGAGCGCCACGCGGGTATTGTCGGCAAGCTCCCCCATCGCCTCGTTGCCGACCGTGTTGATCATCTGCTCGAAGAAGGTGAACAGGCGCTCGACCATGGTGTCGGTGAGCGCGTTACGCAAAGGCGAAGATCGCGTTCATGCTGACAAACACCTCGACCGGCCGTTCCGACACGGCGCCGACGGAAGCCATCATCGCCGCCATCTGCACCTTGTCGTGCTCGCCGGAGGCAAGCAGGATTGTAGAGCGGAGCCGTCATCGTCTTTCCTCCCCCCGTGTCACCGCCGCCCTAGGACAGGCGCTTGATCACGAAGCTGTAGACCTTGTCTTCCGCCTTCGATTCCATCAGCTCGTTGCCGGTCGTCCGGCAGAAGGCCTCGAAGTCCTTGACCGCGCCGGGGTCGGTGGCGAGCACTTCGAGCGTGCCCCCCATCGGGATGTCCTTCAGCGCCTTCTTGGCGCGCAGGATCGGCAGCGGGCAGTTGAGCCCCTTCACGTCGAGAAGCTGGTCGGCCACGTCATTTCCTCCCGCGATTGCCACGTCAGATGAACAGGTTGATGTCGCTGTTGGCGGCGTTCTCGATGTAGGTCGCCGCGCCGCCGAGCTTGGGCCCCTCGATCATGTCGTCGAGGGTGTATTCGAAGAGGTCCATGGTCATCTGGCAGGCGATCATCTCGACCTCGGCTTCGACCGCCATTTCCCTGAGTTCCTCGATCGAGGCGACGCCCTTCTTCTTGATCAGGTTCTTCATCATGACGCTCGCCGCCGCATCGACGCCGGGGATCGCCGAGACGATGTTGGGCATGCCGACGTGCATGCCGAACATCGGCATCGCCATCGCCGGATTGCCCAGCGTGGTGACCTGCAAGTCGAGCTTCTTCTTGAGCAGCGTGAGGCCGTAGAAGGTGAAGAACATCGACACCTCCAGCCCCATCGCCGCGGCGGTCGTGGCCAGGATGAACGGCGGGTAGGCCCAGTCGAGCGATCCCTTGGTGACGATCATCGACAGCTTCTTGGTATTGCTAGCGGCACCATCGGCCATGGCATTTCCTCCACGATCAGGAAGTCCGGCGCGGGCTGGCTTGTCTCCGCGTCAGAACCTCCACACCACCACTGCCAGCACGAGAACGGCGAGGAACACGGTTTCCGAGACGATCAGCGCGATCGACCGCCAGCCGACCGCCGCCATCGCCTTGAGCGAGGTCTTCATGCCGAGCGCGGCGATCGCGGTGACCAGGCACCAGCGCGAGATGCTCTTGAGGGCGTCGAGGACGACCGGCGGCAGCACGCCGGTGCTGTTGATCAAGACCAGCAGCACGAACACCACCAGGAAGCCGGGCAGCCGGCGCCCGGCGGCACTGACATTGTGGGCGCGGAAGACGAAGGTCAGCGTCATCACCACCGGCACCAGCATGGCGACGCGCAGGAGCTTGGTGAAGGTCGCCACGTTGCCGGTCTCGTCCGACACGCTGAAGCCGGCGCCAACCACCTGGGCGACGTCGTGGATGGTGCCGCCGAGGAAGATGCCGATGGCCGCGTGGTCGAGGTGGAAGAGGCTGATGATCATCGGATAGATGATCATCGCCAGTGTCGACAGCGTGGTGACGCCGATCACGGTGAACACCGTGTCGCGCTCATGGGTATCGCCCTTGGGCAGCACCGAGGAGATGGCGAGCGCGGCGGAAGCGCCGCAGATCGCCACGGCGCCGGAGGTGAGCAGGCCGAACGGCCGGCTGAGGCCGAAGGCGCGCGCCGTCACCGTGCCGAAGGCGAGCGTCAGGATCACCGCCGCGATCACCATCACCACCGGCGTGATGCCGAGCTGCATGATCTGGCCGATGGTGATCTGCGCGCCGAGCAGGCCGACGGCGATTCGCAAGATGCGCTTCGACGCCAGCTCGATGCCGGCGATGCAGCGGCCCTCCTGCGACAGGAAGTAGAAGGCCATGCCGAGCAGCAGCGCGAACAGCATCACCGGGCCGCCATAGTGGTCCGACAGGAAGGTCGCCGCGATGGCGATGATCGCGCTGACCAGCACGCCGGGTGCGTATTTCTGCAGGGCGGCGAAGGCCCGACCGTGCGGTGGCAGGACTGCGGCGACGTCGCTCACCGGCTTGTCCCTACGCCGCCAACGCCGCGCAACCGGCGAACTGGTCGGCTTCCATCTTCGCTTCGTAGGGGCCGGCAACCGCCGTCCCCGGCGTCAGCGTTGCCTTGGCCGCAGCCCAGTCGGCCGGCTTGACCTTGGCCAGCCAGCCGGCGCCGTAGGAATCGCCCGAACCGGACTTCGGATCGGCGACCAGCGCATCGTTGATCTCGACCACTTCGGCGTCGAAGGCGATCTTGGCGGGACCGACCCACTTGCCGGATTCGATGGTCGCGCAGGACTTGCCGGCTGCGACCGAGCGGCCGACCTTCTTCGGCGTGAAGGCGACCAACTGGCCGGCCATGGCGGCGGCCACCGTGGTCATGCCGAGGGTGACGGTGCCGTCGCCGTTTTCGCGATACCAGATGTTGTTGTCGACGTCGTAGAGGAGATCGTCGGGAAGGTCGCAACCGCGCACGATTGTCATGGCTGAGTGCTCCGTCGTTCAGGGGCCGGCGGCGGCAGGCACGCTGTCCCGCGCGCGCAAGGGGCGCGCCGAACAGCAGAATTCGCCGAGGCCGGCGGTTTCCAGTTTGCCATCGATGAACAGAACCAGGTGCTTCGCCACCATGGCGCCGAGGCGCAGGCGCCGGGGTGTGTCAGGGCCCGATGGCGTGGCGACCACGCAGTTATGGGCGTAGGCCAGTTCGCGGCAGGTCTCGCGGCAGGCGTTGAAGCTGGGCTCGCCGCGCGCGCCCTGGCGGTGCAGGGCGAGCAGCCGAAAGCCTTCGACCTTTGCGTCGGTCGGCGCCCTGCCCCTGGCGGCGAGCCACGATTCCAGTGCCGTCTCGCCGATCGAAAGCAGCTCGGCGGCAAGTGCCTCCGCCGAGGCGGCGAGCGCCGCGTCCGAAAGAGCGACGATCGCGTCGAGCCGCTCCAGCGGGCTCGAAAGCTGGATGGGCGTCGCCGTCATGTGAGGCCTCGCTCGCGCAGCAACGCACGCGAGTCCGACAGGTTCTCGTGGACGCCGACCTTGCGCGCCGACAGGCCGAGGGCCATGCCGATGAGCTGGGTGAAGTAGAGGATCTTCACCGTCGTCTTCCTGCCGAAGACGGTCTCGGCCCGCTTCTGGTGCATTTCGAGGCCGGTGTGGCAGGTCGGGCATTCGGTGGCGATGACGTCGGCGCCACACGCCTCGGCAGTCGTCAGCAGGTTGAGCACCAGCTTGGTCGAAGTATCGGAATCCGACAGCGTGTGAGCGCCGCCGCAGCAGGCGGTCTTCAGCGGATATTCGACGTTCTCGGCGCCGGCGGCAGCCAGGAGGTCGTCCATGAAGTGCGGCTTGCTTGTCGATTCCGAGCCTGGCCCCTTGTCCTTCTCCGGGAAGATGTGGCGCGGCCGCGAATACATGCAGCCGTAGTAGTTGGCGATCTTCAGGCCCTTGAGCGAGTTCTTCACCCGTGCCTTGAGCCCGTCCTCGCCGATCGCCTCCTTGATCCAGTCGAGCGCGTGGATGGTCTCGACCTTGCCGGCCTCATAGGTGGTGTGCCCGGCCTTCTGCGACAGCCGCGCATTGACCGCGCGCGAGGTCTCGCTGTTGGCGAGGTCGTATTCGGCCTTCTTGAGATTGTGGTAGCAGCCGTTGCACGGCGCCATCACCGTATCGAAGCCCATGTCCTCGGCGATCGAGAGATTGCGCGCCGACAGGTAGGTCTGCAGTTCGGGGTCGACGTTCTTGACCTCCATCGCCCCGCAGCAGTTCCAGTTCTTGAGGTCGACCAGATCGAGCCCGAGCGCCTTGCCCACCGCCCGCGTCGAGCGGTTATAGGCGTGGCCGGTGCCTTCCAGCGCGCAGCCGTGGTAATAGGCGACTCGTCTGTATTTGCCGCTCATCGCTCGGCTCCTTCCGCTTCGAGACCGAGGGTGGCGCGGTGGGCCGCCTCGCGCTCCGCCACATATTCGTTGATTGCCGCCTGCGCCTTGCCCCAGTCGCGGGTGCGCGGACGGAAGAGAACGGCCAGGCCCATCTGCGTCAGCATCTTCACCGGCAGGCGCAGCACCAGTCCGCGGATGAGGGCGACCAGCCAGTTCTGGAACAGCGATTGCCCGGTGCGCTGGAAGAAGTGCCTGAGCACGCGCCCGTCTTCGATCTTGCCGGTGGCGATCACCTGCTCGGAGAAGACGTCGTCAAAGACTTCCGCCGGCTTCTCCTCGACATGTCCCTTCAGCTCCAGCCAGCGCGCCGTCGCCCGCATCACCCCTTCCGGCACAACATCGCGCGGGCAGGCATAGGTGCACTTGTTGCAGGACACGCACTGCCAGATGATGTCCTTGTCGCGCAGCAGTTCCTCTTCCATGCCCAGCCGGATCAGGTAGATCCAGTAGCGCGGGTTGAAGTCCGGATTGATGGCGTTGATCGTGCAGGCATTGGTGCACGAACCGCATTGCCAGCAGCGGTGGATATATTCGCCGCCCGGCAGCTCCGCGATCTCCTCCTGGAGCCTTTCGTTGTAGTCGGTGACCGCGCGGCTCTCGATGAAGGTCGACCAGTGACCGGAGACGTCGATGCCTTCGAGCTTGAGGTGCTCGTGGGTGACCAGGTTCTCCGGGCGGATCAGCGATTTTTCGTGGATCGGCATCGCGCGCCCCTCTAGTGGCCGAGATGCCGCGGCTGGCCCAGCACATGGGCCTCGCCGTCGATCAGCTTCAGCCGGGTACGGCCCGAATTCGGAATCGACCGCATCGAGGCCGAGCAGCCGGCGGGTGTGCGCCATGCGGTCGAAGGTCGGGCCGCAGACGGTATCGTTGCCGAGATACTGGCCGCCGCGATCGTTGATGTAGCCGGCATAGACATGAGCCGCGAGCAGGTCGACGTAGAACGGCAGGTCGCGGAAGACGCCGTTGTCGTGGAGGAAGCCCTCCAGCTCTTCGCGCAGCGTCCTGTGGGTGACAAAATCGTCCGCCGCGGTGATCGTCGCCCGGTCGACATCGTCGGCGTACCAGATCTCGCGCAAGACGCCCGAGCCCACCTTCGCGTCCCACATCCAGCGGGTCATCAGCGGATAGCGTTCCGGCGCGGTGAAGTGCAGCACTTCCGCCGCCAGGTCGCGCGCCCAGCGGTGCCCCCGGTCGGCGGGGAAGCCGTCGACGAAGGCGGCCATGCGTCTGTCGGCCGTGCCGGTATCCGACCAGCCGTCGAGCAACGCGACGAGCTTGCGGTGCATGAGCACATAAGCGTTTTCGCGGAGCCACACGCCGATCCGCCGGCGCACCGGGGTAACGAAGGCGGCAAGATCGCAGAACTCGGTCTCGCTCAACTCGCTCACGCGGCCCTTGCCGAGCAGCTCCTCGAACAGCGAGGCCTTGAGCGCCAGCGCGCCGACATAACGCTCGACGCCGCCGGTCGCCTCGGCCGATTCGGCGAGGTCCTCGAAGGCACGCCTGAGCCGCGGCCCCGACAGGTCGAGCACCGGCGTTGGCGCTGCCGGCGCCTTCGGCGCGGAAGGCGAGGATCGCCGCCATCACTCGGCCGCCTCGGCGACCGCACCGCGGGCGAAGGTGAGCGCCGCCATCGCCGCCGATTGCCCCTGCGCGATCGAATCGTCGATGGTCTCCGGCCCGGTTGCGGCGCCGGCGACGAACACCCCCGGCCGCGAGGTGCCCGACATCGACGAATAGCTCGGCGCCTTGTCGATATAGCCGTGGCGTTCGAGCTTCACGTCGAACACCGCCGACAGCGTCATGTTGTCGACGTTGGGGTCCATGCCGACGGCGTGCACCACCATGTCGAAGGGGATGGTGATCGGGCGCTTGACCAGCGTGTCCTCGCCCTTGACGATCAGCCGCTTGCCGTCCGAGGTCACCTCGGCGATGCGCGCCTTGATGTACTTGACCTTATGCTGCTCCTGGCTCTCCCAATAGTACTTGTCCTCGTAGAGGCCGAAGGTGCGGATATCCATGTAGTAGATGTAGACGTTGCATTTCGGCAGCGCCTCGCGGATCTCCATGGCGAGGTTGGACGACACCGTGCAGCAGATCTTCGAGCACCATTCGCGGCCGATCTGGCGGTCGCGCGAGCCGACGCAAAGCAGGATCGCGACGCGCTCCGGTTCACGCCCGTCCGACGGACAGCGCACGCCCTTGCCGGACGAGAACATCTGCTCGACCTGGGTGGTGGTGACCACGTCGGGATAGGTGCCGAAGCCCCATTCCGGCTTGTTGACCGAATCGAAATGGGTGAAGCCGGTGGCCAGGATCGCCCCGCCCGCCTCGACGGAGGTGCCGTCCGAAAGCGCCGCCAGGAACTCGCCCGGAGCGCCGTTGAACACCTCGACCGTGGTGTTGAGACGCACATCGATCAGCCGGTCTTGCGTGACGCGGTCGACCATGCCGCCGATGGCGTCCCTGGCCCATTCGCCCGAGGGCACCAGCTTGGCGTAGCCGGAGAGGATCGGCGCGCCGCCGAGCCTGTCGGCCTTGTCGACCAGCACCACGCCCTGGCCGGTGGAGGCGAGCGCATGCGCCGCCGACAGGCCGGCCGGCCCGCCACCGACGATGAGGACGGGGGCGCTCATGTCTCGGGCCCCACGATGGCCGTTGCCGGCTTGACGTAGCCGGGTCCGGAGGTGATGGCGCGCTTCGGATCGTAGAGCGTTTCGATGCGCCCGGCCTTGACCTCGTCGAGATAGGCCTCGAACTCGGCCTTGGCCTTCTCCCAGTCGATGCCGAGCTTTTCGAGAAGCTGCTCGAAGGGCGAGGCGTGCCAGTGGAGCTGCGCCAGCTTGTAGGGATGGGCACCGAGCGCCAGCGCCGCGAACTGGCAATCGGCCATGATCGGCAGCGCGTAGACCTTGCCGACCGCCTGGCCGATCCACTGGTTCTTGTCGAGCGTTGTGATGCAGCCGGTGTCGTGGCCGATCATCACGTCTGCCTTGGCCTCTTCGACCGCCACCTTGATCTTGCGGTCGATGGCGTAGGAGCGCGTGAACTCGCGCTCGCCGATGATGTGGCGGAAGCCGAAGCCGCAGCAGTCGTACCAGGTGGAGTAGTCGACCACTTCGGCGCCGAGCGTCTGCAACAGGCCGGTGGAGACAGCGACGCGGTCGCCGTTCATCACCGTCTCGTCGTAGATCACGTCCTCCGGCACCATCTTGTAAACGTGGCAGGCGGGATGGACGGTGGCGCGGATGCCGGAGACGTCGATGACCTGGCGTTCGCGGATGCGTTCGCGCATCACGTGCAGCCATTCGGAATAGTGGACGATCTCTTCCGGGATGAGCAGCTTGCCGTCGACCAGCCGGCCGAGCTTGCCGAGGATCGCCTTGACCTCGGCGCGGAGCTCCGCCGAATGCATCAGGAAGATGCGCATCTCCTTGTAGTTGCCGAAGGAGGTGCCGCAGTGGACCAGCGGATAGAAGGTGCCCTCCGGCAGGCCGCGCGCCTTGGCCGAGACGTAGGCCTGATGAAAGTTGCGCAGGAACACCGCGGCCAGGCTGACCACGTTGCCGATACCCGAGCCGTGATAGTTCCACGCCGTGCACGAGGTCTGGTCGGTCTCGTCGAGATAGGGCACGTCGAGCTGGTTCATCAGCCACATGACGCTCGACGGATAGCCGGGGATGTTGCCGCACTGGCCGCACGACTTGTGGTGCCAGAGATTGGCGGTCGGGATCTTCTTCTCCCAGCCGTAGAGCGTGCGCGCGATCACCGGCTGGTGGCGCTCGTCGATGCGGTGGACGACGATCTCGCCGTCCTTTTCGAGCTGCCACATGGCGTCGCGGATGTCCTCGACGCGGTCCTTCTTGGTCAGCATGGAGCGCTTGTCGATGCGCTGCTCGACCCAGGCAGTGGCCTTGCGCGCCTCGGCCGGCGTCAGCTTCGCCGCCTTCCATTCATCGCCGAAGCCGCTGTAGGCGGGTGTCTTGCCGTTCTCGGATTTCTCCATCCGACCTATCCTCCTTCGGGGCGCCGCCTCAATCGTCGGCGTCCGCCTGCTCCTCCAGCCATTCGTTGTATTCCTCGCGCTTCTCGTCCATCACATCGGTGACCAGATCGAACAGGTTCTCGTCGATGGTCTCGAGCTGATCGAGCACGCCGGTCGCTTCCCAGATCGTGTAGAGTTCGACCGAGGTCTTCAGGTTCACCTCCCAGGCCGTGTCCATGGTGTGCATGGTCGGCACGGGAATCGCCTTGCGCAGGATGTTGAGCGGCGCATCGACCTTGGAGACGTTCGGCCCCCAGTCGGGGAACGCCTCGCGGGTGATCATGTTGGGGGCGAGCTGGTTGCCGGTCGAAACCACCTTCAACAGCACGCGCGAGAACGGCCTGAGCACGTCCTTGGCCGACTGCATGCCGTGCTTGATCGCCACCTCGCGCATGATCATGACGAGGCCGCCTGGCGAGTTCTCGAAGGGGCAGCGCGCCGCGCAGGTGTAGCACTGGGCGCAGGCCCAGATCTTTTCCTGCATGGCGTCGTAGATGCCTTCGAGATTCTCCGTCCACAGCAACTGGACGATCTCGCGCGGCGAGTAGTCGTAATAGTGGGCCGATGGGCAGGTCGCCGTGCAGATGCCGCAGTTGAGGCAGCCGTGCAGCTCGTGGTCGTAGAGCATGTGCGAGCGGATAT
Source organism: uncultured Alphaproteobacteria bacterium (assembly GCA_963782045.1). Lineage (GTDB taxonomy): Bacteria > Pseudomonadota > Alphaproteobacteria > Rhizobiales > Kaistiaceae > CAVSRC01. The sequence goes on along the minus strand of CAWAIR010000006.1, from coordinate 573,269 downwards.
CGTCGAAGACGGCCTCCAGCGTCGCCTGCGGCACGGCCGGTGCCGGCGATACCGGATCGCTGATGGCGGCATGTTCTCCCGTCATGCGCTCCTCCCGATGACGCGCGTCAGTAGGTCAGCACCTTGGCGTCGTCGTCTTCCATCACCGCCTCGATCACCTTGGCGCCGCCGACGATGCCGGCGCATTCGGGGATGAGGTCGTCCTCGCTCATGTCGAACAGATCGAGGTTGGGCGAGCAGCAATAGAATTTGGCGCCCGCCTCGTGCGCGTCCTTGATGAAGTCGTAGACGGTCTTCGGCGAGCCCGGCTTGACCACCAGTTTCTCCGCCACGCCCTTCTTCATCAGTTGCCCGGCGGTCGCCGTGCAGATGACCTCGACCTCGTAGTCCATGGCCGCGGCGACCGTTGCCTGGAAGAACGGCGCGCCCAGCTCCTCGCCGTTACGCGGGTCGGTATTGACCATGATGATGATCAGTTTGTGCGCCATCAGGCGGCGGCTCCCTCCCAAGAACCCCGACCGTCGCGATAGGCCGCGCGGCCGGCGCATTGCTGCTCCCTGAACATATTCTAATATTGCATTTTACGCATGAATGCCACAGGAGAATTCCGTCTCCCCGCGGTGCGCCCGGTCTGCTCAGAAATCGCCGGATGGCGCCATCCAGCCGGTCACCTGGATCAGCCCGACCATGATTTCGGAAAGCGCCTCGGCGATCGCGCCTTGGCGCGCACGCAGCTCAACCAGCCCATCCGCGAGCCCTTCCGGCGTCTCGTCGAATTCCATGGCGATATCCTCGATCATAGCCGATTTGACGCCGGGATGACCGACAAAGCCGAGCCCTGTTGTCGCGGCCTGGAAGACCATCGCTTCGCCCGCCGCTCCCGCCGCCAGCACCCTTGCCGTCTTCGGCAGCACCGGCCGGTCGCGCATGTAGAGGGCCATCGGGAAGGTCGCGGGAAGATGGCCGCCGAGCGCATCGGGTGAAAGGCGCTTCACCTCCTCGGCTGTGAAGCGCAGTGGTGCTTCGTCCGCACCGCCGCCGGCCGCCGTGGCCAGGATCACCGACCCGAGCCCGATGCCGATCACCGGCAGGCCAGCCTCCAGGAAATCCGCGGTCAGCCGAAGCTCCGCCGCAAGCGACGGCAGGAGCGGTCCGCTCACCATGCCCAACGGGCCAGCGCCGAGCAGGATGAGCCCGTCATAGCCTTCGGCGTCCGCCGGCACCTTGCCGCCCGCCACGAACGGCCGCCGATAGGCGAAGCGGATGGCCCGTGCCTCGAGGTGGTCCTCGATCAGCCCGAGCCACTCGGCCTCGACATGTTGCAGCACGCAGACGGTCTTCATGCGGCCCCGCGGGTACACGCGCACGGCATGGACATATCATCTTTTTCGGATATGAGGGAACCAGAGGCACATCGGACGGGAGGACAACCGATGCAGACGGCGGACGTCGTCATTCATGTCGACGAAACCATCGACCACGACCGGCGCATGGCGATCGCCGGCATCGTCAGGGCGCATGCCGGCGTGGCCGACGTCGCCCACCACGACGAGAAGCCGCACCTGATGATCGTCAGGTACGATCCGCAACAGGTGACCGCGCATGCATTGCTGGACGTGGTGCGCGGCCAGGGCGTCCACGCCGAGCTGGTCGGGCTGTAGGGCCGCGGCTGGATTTCACTCCGCCGGCTGGACCGCCGCCATCACGGCGGCGGCGATATCGGCGGGCTCGACCCCGGGCATGTCGAGCGCCAGGTCGCCCATTGCCTTTGCGGCGGCGGCGGCGAGCGCCTCCGTCTCCAGCCGCGTACCGATGAGCGCCGTAGCCAGCCGGTCGGCGCCGTCGGCCGGCAGGCAGGTATAGTCGCCCGACAGCATCAGGTCGGCGACCACGCCGTCGCGCGCCAGCAGATGGGCGCGAACCAGCCCGCCCTTCGCCTTGTGCGCGCTTTCCGTGAGGTGCGTGCCGGCGGCGATCTTGACCCCGAGCGCGACGAACTTTCGCCCCTGCCGGTTGGTCCAGTCCGGGTCGGCGAGCATCGCCTCCTGCTCGGCGATGGCCACTTCCTCGGCCGCCGTCGGCCGGTCGGGCTCGGCCGTGACGCCGAGCACCGCCTCACAATGCTTGAGGAAGCGCGCCTTGACGTCCTCGCGCGCCGGCACCGTGGCGAGCTCGCGCCTGAACGTCGTCATGTAGTCGTCGAGCGTCGTCTTCAGCTTGTCGCGGAACTTCTCCGACGGCACCTTCAGGCAGCGCGCCATGGTCGCGGTGTCGAAGTCGAACATGAAGGAGCCGACCATCACCGTCGCCTCGCCGATCGAGGCGGCGCCGGTTCCACCGATCTTGCGGCCCTTGACCTGGATGTCGTTGATCGGCCGGTACGCGGCCTCGACGCCCAGTTCGCGGTAGGTCCTCACCGCCGGCTCGCAGAACAGCGGATAGAGGTTCGCCGCGTATTGCGGTGCCTTGCCGCGCGGATAGATGAAGTGGAAGAACATCTGGTTGCGGTCGAGGTAGACCGCGCCGCCGCCGACCTGGCGACGAACGACCGGCAGCCCGGCCTCTGCGCAGAACGCCTCGTCGACCTCGCGCCCGACCTCCTGATGGACGCCGACGCAGACGTATGGATCGTTGGGATTGACCAGCGACAGGACCGGATCGCCATCCGCCGTCATCGCCGCGGCGAGGCCGTGATAGACCGCCTGGCTCCTCAGCGCCGACACATGGCCGAAATCGATGACGCGAAGCCGCATGGTGTCCCTCCCCGCCTGACGTATTCACTCGCGGCGATGTGAGGCGAGGAAAGCGCGCCAGGCCCGCGATCGTCAACCGGCGATTCCCGCGCACATGGGCGTCACGACGCCTCAGGCGCTCTCCATGGCGAAATACTGGTCGTGGTCCTTGCGGATGGTGGTGATGATCCCGGCGATCCGCGACAGATGAACGCGCATGACCTCGGCCGCCCGCTTCGGATCGTGCTCCTCCAGCGCCGTCAGGATCGCCTTGTGGTCGTCGAGGGCGCTCTGCGCACCGAAGGAGAGGCTCAGATAGCGCACCCGGTCCATGTGCGCCTTGTGCTCCTTGATCACCGTCCAGGCGAACGACAGGTCGGTGAAGTCGCAGATCATGCGATGGAAGTCGTCGTCGAGGGCGTGGAAGCGCACCTTGTCGCCGGTGGTCACGGCGGTCTCCTGGCGCTGGACGACGGTCTGCAGGCGCTGGAGCTGACGCGTATTGAGCGACCGCGCCGCCGCCTGGACGGTCTCCAGTTCGATCGCGGTGCGGATGAAGCGGGCCTGCAGCACGGCCTTCTCGGAGATTGCCGCCACGATCGTCGCGCGCTGCGGCCAGATCGTCAGGAAGCCCAGGCGCGACAGCCGGTAGAAGGCATCGCGCACCGGCTGCCGCGAGACGCCCATGCGGCGCGCCACGTCGACCTCCGACAGCTTGGCGCCGGGCTGCAGTTCCAGCGTGATGACCATCTGGTAGAGCTCGTCGAACACCAGGTCGGCCACCGACGGCGCACGCTTCGTCTCGATTGCCCGGAGTTGCAGCTTGGCCATGCCGTTTCCTTAACTCAGGTAGTCAACTAGCATATTAGTTTTTCATAGGATGAAAAGCCCCTTGAAGAGTGGGGATACCCTCCTGGGGGCGGGATGGGAGGCTTCACTGTGGGCTTACTGAACCCGGACCGGCTGTTTCCGCTGGATCCGACCGCCCGCTCCTTGGCGCGGGACCTGCATCGATCGGTCGCAAACCTGCCGATCGTCAGCCCGCACGGCCATACCGACCCGCGCTGGTTCGCCGAGGACAAGCCTTTCCCCGATCCGGCCCAGCTTTTCGTCGTCCCCGACCACTACGTCTTCCGGATGCTGCACTCCCAGGGCATCCCGCTCGCCGACCTTGGCGTGCCGCGCGTCGATGGCGGCCCAGTGGAGAGCGATCCGCGCAAGATCTGGCGGCGTTTCGCGGAGAACTTCCATCTCTTCCGTGCGACACCGAGCCGCATGTGGCTCGATCATGCCTTCTCCGAGGTGTTCGGCATCGACGAGCGCCTGTCGGCCGAGACCGCCGACGCCATTTACGACGCGATCGCCGCGCGCCTGAGCGAACCGGGCTTCCGGCCGCGCGCCCTCTACGAGCGCTTCGGCATAGAGGTCATCGCCACCACCGACAGTCCCCTCGACGACCTTCGCTGGCACGAGATGATCCGCCAGTCGGGCTGGCCGGGGCGCGTCGTCACCGCCTACCGGCCCGATGCCGTGGTCGACCCCGAGATGCCCGGGTTCCGCGGCAACGTCGAGCGGCTGGGCGAGGTCGCCGGCACCGATGCCACCACCTGGCGCGGCTATCTCGAGGCCCACCGCGTCCGCCGCGCCTTCTTCAAGTCCTATGGCTGCACCTCGACCGACCACGGCCATCCCACCGCCCGCACCGAAAACCTGTCCGAGGCCGAAGCGGCCACCCTCTTCGACAAGGCGCTCTCCGGCCGCGCCACTGCCGAAGAGGCCGACGCCTTCCGCGGCCAGATGATGACCGAGATGGTCCGCATGAGCCTCGACGACGGTCTCGTCGTGCAGCTCCATGCGGGCGCGCTGCGCAATCACTCCGGCCAGATCCTTGGCCGCTTCGGGCGCGACAAGGGCTACGACATCCCCACCCGCACCGACTATGTGCGCGCGCTCCGTCCGCTGCTCGAGGCGCTGGGCGAGGAGCCCGAGCTGCGCCTCATCCTGTTCACCCTCGACGAAACCGTCTACGGCCGCGAGCTGGCGCCGCTTGCCGGCGTCTATCCCATCCTGCGCCTCGGCCCGGCGTGGTGGTTCTACGACAGCGCCGAGGGCATGCGCCGCTATCGGCAGCTCACCACCGAGACCGCCGGCTTCTACAACACCGTCGGCTTCAACGACGACACCCGCGCCTTCATGTCGATCCCGGCCCGCCACGACGTGGCCCGCCGGGTCGATGCCGCCTTCCTCGCCGAACTCGTCGCTACGGGGCGACTAGCTGAAGACGAGGCCTTTGAGGTCGCTCAAGACCTCGCGTACCGGCTTGTGAAACAAGCCTACCGGCTCTGAGAGAGCCACCTACGGAGGAAAACAGACATGAGACTAGTGAAAACTGCTCTCGGCGCCTTGGTTTTGAGCGTAGCTCTGACCGGCGCCGGCATGGCGTGCGACGTTACCCTGCGCTCGTCCGACACCCACCCGGACGGCTACCCGACCGTCGAGGCCGTGAAATACATCGGCAAGGTCCTCAAGGAGAAGACCAACGACCGCCTGTGCGTCGACGTCTATTTCGGCTCGCAGCTCGGCGAAGAGAAGGACACCATCGAGCAAACGCAGTTCGGCGTCATCGACATGAACCGCGTCAGCCTCGGGCCGTTCAACGACATCATTCCCGAGACCCAGGTTCCCTCGCTGCCTTACATCTTCCGCTCGGTCGAGCACATGCATCACGTCATGGACGGCCCGATCGGTCAGCAGATCCTCGACGCCTTCAACGCCCACGACCTCGTCGGCCTGGCCTTCTACGACGGCGGCTCGCGGTCCTTCTACAACTCCAAGCGCGCCATCAACTCGATGGCCGACCTGCAGGGCCTCAAGTTCCGCGTCATGCAGTCCGACATCTTCGTGTCGATGGTCCAGGCGCTCGGCGCCAACGCCGTGCCGATGCCCTATGGCGAGGTCTATTCGGCCATCCAGACCGGCGTCATCGACGGCGCCGAGAACAACTGGCCGTCCTATGACACCTCGGGCCACTACGAAGTCGCCAAGTACTACACCCTGGACGAACACCTGATCGTTCCGGAAGTGCTGGTGATGTCGAAGAAGTCCTGGGAGAAGCTGTCGGCCGACGACCAGGCGCTCGTCCGCCAGGCCGCCAAGGACAGCGTGCCGGTCATGCGCAAGCTCTGGTTCGCCCAGGAGAAGACCTCCGAGGACAAGATCCGCGCCGCTGGCAACGAGATCGTCACCAACATTGACAAGGCGCCCTTCATCGCGGCGATGAAGCCGGTCTACGACAAGTACGTGACCGACGCCACGCTCAAGGACCTGGTTGCCCGCATCCAGGCCACCGAGTAGCCCGACACGCGCGCGGGGGAAGGCCCTTCCCCCGCGCGTCATTCTCTTCCCTGGGGAGGACGACTTGCAGAACTTCATGAAAGCGGCGGCCCGCTTGACCGGCCTCTTGGCGAATCTCCTGCTCTGGATATCGGGCATCTGCCTCGTCGCCATGACCGCAACGATCGCCGTGCAGGTCTTCCTGCGTTACGTGTTCAATTCCGGCTTCGTCGGCTCCGAGCCGATTTCGATCATGGCCATGGGCTGGTTCATCTTCCTCGGCGCCGCTGTCGGCATCCGCGAAGGCAACCACCTGTCTTTCGACATCGTTCTTTTGATCATTCCTGATCGGGTGAAGCCTTATCTGCACACCATGTCCGACATTGCCGTCACTGCATTCGGCTTCGGCATGATCTGGTTCGGTGGGCAACTGGCGGAGAAAACGGCGCAGAATACGATGCCGTCGCTGGGCATCTCCGGCGCCTTCGAATACGCGCCGATCGTCGCCGGCGGTCTGTTCGCCATGCTGTTTTCGATCGAGCGCATCCTGCGGCGCTTCGCTGGCCTCCACACGGCGCGTTTCGCCGAAGTCGCGCCGCCCCCGGAGCACTGAGCCATGGTCCTCTGGGTCCTGTTCGGAACTTTCGCCTTCCTGCTCATCATCGGCACGCCGGTTGCGTTCTGCCTCGGCATCGCCAGCTTCGCCACGGTGCTCTATCTCGACCTCCCGCCGGTCATCGTCTTCCAGCGCATGAATTCCGGCGTCGAGATCTTCTCGCTGATGGCCATCCCGTTCTTCATCTATTCGGGCGACCTCATGGTGCGCGGCGACATCGCCCGCCGCCTGGTTGACCTGGCCGGAGCTCTGGTCGGTCACTTCAAGGGCGGTCTCGGTCAGGTGAACATCCTGACCAGCGTGATGTTCGGCGGCGTCTCCGGCTCCGCCGCGGCCGATGCTTCGGCCGTTGGCACCATCATGATTCCGCAGATGCGCGCCCGCGGCTATGGCGCCGACTATTCGGTCAACATCACCGTCACGGCCGCCCTCATCGCGCTGATGATCCCGCCGTCGCAGAACCTGATCATCTATTCGATCGCGGGCGGCGGCAAAATCTCCATCGCCGACCTGTTCACCGCCGGCATCATTCCCGGCCTGATCCTTGCGTTTTCGCTGATGGTCGCCGCTTATTTCGTGGCTTCGCGCCGCGGCTATCCCACCGAGGAATTTCCTGGTTTGCGCGCGCTTGGGCGCATCTTCGTCAACGCCGTGCCCGGCCTCCTGCTGGTGGCCATCATCTTCGGCGGCGTCCGCTCCGGCATCTTCACCGCGACCGAGAGCTCCAACATCGCCGTCGTTTACGCCATCCTGGTGACGACGCTCGTCTACCGCACGCTGACCTTCAAGGCCTTTGTCGAGGCGACGCTTGGCGCGGTGCGCACGACCGCCATGGTGCTTCTGGTCATCGGCAGCGCCAATGCCTTCGGCTGGCTGCTCGCCTATCTTCACGTGCCGGCCGAGTTGATCCACCTGCTGCAGACGATCTCGAACAATCCGATCGTCATCCTGATGCTGATCAACCTGGTGCTGCTGGTCCTCGGCACGTTCATGGACATGGCGCCGCTGATCGTCATCACCACGCCGATCTTCCTGCCGGTGGCGCAGGCCTTCCACGTCGATCCCGTGCACTTCGGCATTATCCTGATCCTCAACCTCGGCATCGGCCTGTGCACGCCGCCGGTCGGCACCGTGCTGTTCGTCGGCTGCGCTGTCGGCAAGATCCCCATCCAGGACGCGGTGCGCTCCATTTGGCCGTTCTATCTGGCCGCCTTCATAGCCCTGATGGTGGTGACCTACATCCCGGTCACGTCGCTCTGGCTGCCGTCCCTCTTCCACCACTAAAGGGTCCCCACCATGTCCCTTTCGACCCGCTCGTTTCATCCCGTCGCCGCCGCTCAAGGCGTCACCCGCCAGGTTCTCGCCGACAGCCCGGAACTTATGGTCGTGGCGAACGACTTTGCAGCCGGCGCGCGCGGCGCGCCGCACCATCATCCGCACATCCAGGCGACGCTGGTTCAATCCGGCCGCTTTTCCTTCACCGTCGCCGGCGAGACCTTCGAGGTCGGCCCCGGCGACTGCTTCATCGTCCCGCCCAATGCCGAGCACGGCTGCCAGTGCCTCGAATCCGGCCGTCTGGTCGACAGCTTCACGCCGCGGCGCGACGATTTCATCGCTGAGCAATAGAGGCTTTGCCAATGACTCCTGTCCAAATCCGCCATGCCGTGGATCCGGTCGGCGTGCGCGCCCTCGATACCGAAGGCCTGCGCGCTCGCTTCCTCATGTCCGGTCTGTTCCAGCCCGGCGCCATCAAGCTCGTCTACACCCACGACGACCGCATGATCACCGGCGCCGCCGTGCCCGACGGCAGCGATCTGGTGCTCGATGCGGTCGAGAACACCGGCACCTCGACCCTGCTCGAACGCCGCGAGCTGGTCGTCGCCAATATCGGCGAGGCCGGCAAGGTCGCCGCCGCCGGCACCAGCTACGATCTCGCCTACGGCGACATGCTCTATCTGTCGATGGGCTCCGGGCCGGTTACGTTTTCCGGCAAGGGCCGCTTCTATCTGATCTCGGCGCCGGCCCACCGGGCCTTCCCCAGCCGCGTCGTGCGCCCCGACGAGGCGACACGGCTCGACCTGGGCAGCGCGGAAGAGGCCAACAAACGGGTCCTGCGCCAGTACATTCACCCCGGCGTCCTGCCGACCTGTCAGGTCGTCATGGGGATGACCACGCTGGCACCCGGCTCGACCTGGAACACCATGCCCGCCCACACCCACGATCGCCGCTCCGAGATCTATCTCTACTTCGGCCTCAGCGAGAAGCAGCGCGTCTTCCACATGATGGGCGAGCCCGCCGAGACGCGCCACCTTGTCATGGCCAACGAGGAAGCCGTCGTCTCGCCGTCCTGGTCGATCCATTGCGGCTCCGGCACCGCTGCCTACAGCTTCATCTGGGCCATGGCCGGCGACAATGTCGGCTTCACCGACATGGATGCGGTGGCCATGGAGGACCTGAGATGAGCGTCGATTTCTCCCTCACCGGGCGCCGCGCCCTCATCACCGGCGCCTCGACCGGCATCGGCCAGGCGATCGCCGTAGCCATGGCGGCGGCCGGCGCCGGCATCGTCTGCGTCGACATCGTTCCTTCCGACACGACGGTCCAGAGCATCACCGGCGCCGGCGGCGACGCAGCCCAAATCCAGAGCGACCTCACCCAGCGCGGCGCCATCGACCAGGTGATGGCCAAGGCCGGCGAGGTCGACATCCTGGTCAACTGCGCCGGCATCATCCGTCGCGCCGACTTCCTCGATTTCACCGAGAAGGACTGGGATGACGTGATCGACATCAACCTGAAGGCGGTCTTCTTCCTGTCCCAGGCCTTTGCCCGTGCCCTCATCGGGCGCGGCGGCACCGGCGTCATCATCAACATCGCCTCGCTGCTCTCCTTCCAGGGCGGCATCCGCATACCCTCCTACACCGCCTCCAAGAGCGGCGTGGCGGGCCTCACCAGGCTGCTGGCCTGCGAATGGGCGGCCAAGGGCATCAACGTCAACGCCATCGCCCCCGGCTATATCGCCACCAACAACACGGCGCCGCTGCGCGCCGACGCCGCCCGCAGCCAGGCGATCCTCGAGCGCATCCCGGCCGGGCGCTGGGGCGATCCCGAGGATATCGCCGGCGCCGCCGTCTTCCTCGCCTCGCCGGCGGCCGGCTACGTGCACGGCGCCGTCTTCAACGTCGACGGCGGCTGGCTGGCGCGCTGAATTCCTCCCGCCAGGGGGGGCGGTGTCGGCCTTCGGGCCGGCGCCGCCCCGGCGAAGAGGCGGACATCGCTTTGCGATGAAACGACAGGCGGCCGCCCGGCCGTGGCGACCGTGACCTGTCGCGCCTCACGGGCTCACATAGCGCAGGATCGTCTCGACGATCATCTGGCGTTGCACGGGCACGTCGTCCGCTTCCCACAGGTCCTTCTCGAACACGGCCCGCATCGAATAGCGGTTCGACACGCGCATGAAGCACAGCGCGCTGATCATGAAGTGCAGGTGCCAGGGGCTGATGCCGGTGCGGAAGGCGCCGTCACGCTCGCCGCGCTCGAGCACGTCGCGCACCATGGCGAGCGCGATGGCATTGCGCTCGACCAGGGAGGGCCGGTTGTCGATATGACGCCCCTTCTCGATGTTCTCGACGCTGATCAGGCGCACATAGTCCGGATGCTCGGCGTGATAGTCGAAGGTCGCCTCGACCAGGCGCCGCATGGCCTCCCACGGCGGCAGCGCATCCAGATGCAGCCCCTGCTCGGTCGAGCGCACGCCGCCATAGGCCTCTTCCATGACGGCGGCATAGAGCCGCTCCTTGCTGCCGAAGTGATAGTAGATCATCGGCTTGGTGGTGCTGGTGTTGGCGGCGATGGCGTCGACGCGGGCGCCGCTGAACCCCTTGGCGGCGAACTCCTGCATGGCCGCCGCGAGGATCTCGCGCCGCGTCCGCTCGCCGACCTTGGATGAGACGCGCTGCCTCGGGCGCGGCCTCTGGTCCTCGCCCTCCTCGGCCGGCGGCCCCGCGGGCCGCGCCGCCGACCCGTTGCCACCGCCGTTCTGGTGGGGACGCTCGGCGCGCGCCGCGGCGAACTCCTCCTCCAGCGCGTTCAGCATGGAGCGCGCGACGGCGACCCCAGCGTCTCTGTCGGCCGTACCGGTCGAACGCTCGATGACCTTGGCGCGGGCGGCATAGTGCGGATGGGCCCACAGATCGCGCGGCACCTTCTTAAGGATGCCGATGCGGCCATTGCGTCCGATGCGGACATTCTTCGGAAGCGTCGTCACGCATGCACTCCCCTGCCCCCGAATTCCGGTATGGAGGGTATGGATTTCGGCTGGCCAGTATGGGGTTCTACACCTCCGGCGGTGGAGTCAACAAGCGCCGCGGAGGTCGCGGTGGCGCGCTGTGCGCATCCGCCGGTCGGCGAAACGGGGCCCAGGAACCCCTGCGAATTGGCTTTAATTGGCTGAAAACATTGATCTTATTCCCATCGACCGCGCCTTATGGCTATCTTGTATTCCAGATGTGCGGCCCGTTGTCGCGTTTCGCCCAGTGGGTGGCCTTTGGCATTGACACGACCTACGAGTAGGTTTTGGCTCTGGTCGTGGCGCCGCGCCCGGCCCGGCCTGCTCTTGGCAGAAATGCCAGGCTGGCGAAGCCCCGATCGGGGGCCGGCAGAGCGCCTGGTGAGGGGTTCGTCGGCGTCGGCCGGCGCGCGAACCGACTCGGTCGAACGGCCGATCGCTAGGCCGCCGGGCAACCCGTCTGGGGCGTTGATCCGTCGGCAACAGATGGGAGGTTCCTATGCAGAAAGCACTTGTGCGCGCGGTCATGGTGGCGGCCGGCCTGGCGCTGGCCTTTCCCGCCATGGCGGCGGAATTCAACTTCAAGTTCGCCCATTCGCAGCCGGTCGATTCGGTCCGGCACAAGTCCATGCTGATGTTCAAGGACGCGCTGGAGAAGGCCAGCAGCGGCCGCATTGCCGTCGAGGTCTTCAGCGGTAGCCAGCTCGGCAGCGAGCCCGAGGTGATGGACATGGTGAAGATGGGCACCGTCCAGGGCACCAGGGGCGGCGCCTTCACCAAGGCCAACGACAAGTTTCTGATCTACACGCTGCCGTTCCTCTACGACAACACCGCCGCCGTCCTGAAGGCCATGCGCAGCGATTTCGGCACGGCCATCGCCAAGGCGGCCGAGGCCAACGGCTACTACATTCCCGCCACCGGCGTTGCCGGCGGCTTCCGCCAGATCACCAACAACAAGCACCCGATCAACGGCCCGGAGGATGTCGCCGGCCTGAAGATCCGCACGCCGGGCATCGAGACCATCGTCAAGACGTTCCAGACTCTCGGCGCCAACCCGACCTCGATCCCCTACGGCGAAGTCTACATGGCGCTGAAGACCGGCGTGGTCGACGGCCAGGAGAACCCGCCCTCGAACGTCGTGGTGATGAAGTTCTACGAAGCGCAGAAATACATGTCGCTGGTGAACTACCAGATCCACCCGGATCCCTTCGTCGTCAACCTCGCCTGGTATCAGGCCCTGCCGGGTGACCTGAAGGCCGTGTTCGACAAGGCGGCCCGGGACGCCATGGCCTGGAGCGACGAGAACTGGCTGGCCTCCGAGGCCGACTACCTCGCCTTCCTCAAGGACAAGATCGCGATCAACGAGGTCACCCCGGAAAACCGCGCCAAGTTCATCGCAGCGGTACGGCCGGTATGGGATGCCTACATCGAGAGCGGCACCTTCACCGAAGACGAGATCCAGCAGGCGATCGCCGCCGGCAAGTAGGCGACCGCCTCCCGGCAGGCTCCGGAGGGTGCGCACAAACACACCCTCCGGACGCCGGGAGCTGAAGGAAGCAGCGCCCAGGCGCCAGCCATGACCGACCCAGCCCCTGCCGCACCGACGCATTTCGTCCTGCGCCTGGAGCATATTCTGGTGCAGGCCCTGCGGGTGCTGCTGACCGCGATCTTCGCGTTCATCTTCGTGCTCATCGTGGTCCTGGTGGTGCTGCGCTACGGCTTCAACAGCACGATCGTCGGCGGCAGCGAGACGACGGTCATGCTGTTCATCTACACCACCGCGCTCGGTGCCGCCGTCGATATCGCCCGCGGCAAGCACATCCGCATCGACAGCCTGATCGCTCTCTTGCCGCTGCAGGCGCGCAACGCCGTGGAGATGCTCGACCTGGTGCTCATCGGCGCCCTCCACGTCTTCCTCTTCTGGTACAGCCTCGACTGGATTGGCGTGGTCGGCAACAGCCGTGACCCGGTGCTGCACACGCCGGAGTGGCTGGTCGAGGTCGCCATTCCCATCGGCTGCCTGTTCGCCGTCCTGTTCTGTCTGACGCGCCTCGCCGCCCTGGCGCTGGCGGCGCGCACCGACGGCACGTGAGGCCGGGATGCTGGTCCTCCTCGGCAGCCTGGTCGTCTTCATGCTCATCGGCGTGCCCATCGGCTTTTCGATGGGCCTGTCGGGACTGCTCTATTTCCTCCTCTATCAGCCGGCGTTGATTTCCGTTCTGCCGGCGCGCGTCTTCGCCGGCATGAACTCGTCGATCATGCTGTCGCTGCCGCTGTTCATCGTCATGGGCCATCTGATGAACCATGGCGGCCTGACCGCGCGGCTGATCGATTTCTGCATGCTGTTCGTCGGTCGTCTGCGCGGCGGCCTCGGGCTGGTCTCGGTGCTCACCTCGATGGTCTTCGGCGGCATTTCCGGCTCGTCGGTGTCCGACGCCGCCTCCATCGGTCAGGTCATGATCCCGGCCATGGAGCGCAAGAAGTACCCGGTGCGCGTGGCCGCCGGCATCATCGCCGCCTCATCGACCATGGGCATGATCATCCCGCCGTCGATTCCCATGGTCATCTACGCCTTCGCCGCCTCCGAATTGGTCGGCCGGCTGTTCCTCGGCGGTCTCATCGCCGGCGTGCTGGTCGGCCTCTTCATGATGGGCATCGTGCTCGTGCTGGCCCACCGCAACGACTACCCGCGCGAGGAGGTCGATCTTTCGCTGAAGGAGATCCTGCGCCGCTCGCTCGACGGGGTGCCCGCGCTGCTGATGCCGCTCATCGTCGTCGGCTCGGTGGTCACCGGCATCGCCACCGCCACCGAATTGGCCGCCGTCGGTGCCGCCTATGCGCTGCTTGCCGGCCTGTTCGTCTATCGCGGCCTCAAGCTCCGCGACCTCCCCAGGCTGTTCGGCGAGGCGATCCTCAGCTCCGCCAATGTGATGATCATCATCGCCTTCTCGATCGTCTTCACCTGGATCCTGGCGCTCGAGCACGTCAACGAGATGATCGGCATCCTGTTCACGGAACTGCAGCTTGGGCCGCAGACCGCGCTCTTGGCGGTCGCCGTCATCATCCTCGCCATCGGCTTCTTCGTCGATGTCAGCCCGGCCATCCTGCTCTTGACCCCGGTCTTCCTGCCGGCGCTGAAGATGCTCGGCGTATCGCCGATCCAGTTCGGCGCCGTGCTCATCTCGGGGCTCGCCGTCGGCCTGGTGACGCCACCGGTCGGCATGTGCCTCAACGTCTGCGCCAGCATCTCCGGCCACTCGATCATCTCGGTGTTCCGCGGCGCGTTGCCCTTCCTGCTCGCCAACGTCGTCGTGCTGGCGCTCGTCAGCCTGATCCCGGCGCTGAGCACCTGGCTGCCCGAACTGCTCATGGGGCCGTGAGCCGGAGCCGGCGGGGACCGAACCGATAACATGCCGTAGCCAGGCGCCCGCTAGCAAGGGCAATGGCCCACGTGCTCCCGAGACTTGTCTCGCGCACAAGAACATCCAGCATGGGCACGCTATACTCGGCTGGCGCCGGACGTGGATTTTCGAGCGGCGAGCGGCGACGGCGGAGGACCAGGTGGAAGACCAACCGAGTGAACAGGACCTCAGCATCGTTCGAGCACGCATGGCGATCGGCAACATCGGCTCCGCCCTCGACGAAGCTTGGCGGCTTGCGCAGAGATACCCAAATGCCAGCTCGATCCAAGCTTTGCGCAGCGAGTTGCATTCCAAGGCGTCCCACAAGGAAATCTTCGACCACATCTACCGCTGCAATGTCTGGGCGGTTGGGTCGGGCGGAGGCTCCACGCCCGAAAACACCGGCCCCTACCACGCGTGGCTTGCGGGATTCATCCGCGAGAACGGGATCAGGAGCGTTGTCGACGCAGGCTGCGGCGACTGGCAGTCGACGCAGTTCATGGACTGGAGTGGGATCGACTACCTCGGCCTCGACGTCTCGTCGGTTGTCCTGGAGAACACGCGCCGCTTCGCGTCCGACAACTTCCGCTTCGCGGAAATGGACGTGCGGCGAGGATTGCCGGCGGCCGACCTTCTCATCATGAAGGACGTTCTCCAGCACTGGCCCAACGCCGATATTATCGCCTTCCTCCCGAACCTGCGGCGATACCCTCATTGCCTGCTGACGAACGACTATGCCGTCAACGGGAGCCCGCCGAACACGGACATTCCGGCGGGCTCATGGCGCGGCATCGATCTTTCGCTGGCCCCCTTCAACGTTCGTGGCCAATGGGTGGGAAGAGCGGCTTGCGACTACGGCGAGAAGCGCATCTTCCACGTCAGCAATCCGCGGCAGGCTTCCGCCGGGTGCTCGCTACCCAAGCAGAAAAGGCGGTGACGCCAAGACAAAGCATTGGAGGCACCGTAGCGGGCGCTTGACAGCAGAGAGGCTGAATGAAGGCGGAAGGGCCCCGCCCATCGTCCTATGAGTTGCCCTTCAAGAACTTAGGGCTTGGTGGAGCCGAGGGGGATCGAACCCCTGACCTCCGCATTGCGAACGCGGCGCTCTCCCAGCTGAGCTACGGCCCCACGCTTCAAGCCCCGGCAGCTGGAAAACGATCGCCGGGCCGGCGCCATTTAGGGTTTCGCGCTTCGCCCTGTCAAGAATGCCGAACGGCCGGTAAACCCATCGGGAACCCCGGGGTTGCGGCGCACCGGACGGGGCCTTAAATCAGAGCGTCTTCCGCGCCGGGGCTGGTGTCCGCCTGCGGCCGCCACGAGATGCGGGTGTGCCGATGTTGTCCCTCCTCAACCTGATCGCGACCATCATCCAGATCTATATATATGTGTTGATCGCCGCGGCCGTCCTGTCGTGGCTGATCGCCTTCAACGTGGTCAACACCCGCAACCAGTTCGTCGCCATGATCGCCGATGCGCTGTGGCGGCTGACCGAGCCGGTGCTCGCCCCCATCCGCCGCGTCCTGCCCAATCTCGGCGGGCTCGACCTGTCGCCGGTGGTGCTCATCCTGCTGCTGATCTTCCTGCGCAACCTGCTGTTCGAGATCTTCTTCCGCCTCGCCCTGTAGCCGGGCGGCGGCGCCATGGCGTGCTACCGCGTCGAGCCGCAGGGAATCGTGCTCACCGTCCGGCTGACGCCGCGCGCCGATCGTGATGCCATCGAGGGCACCGGCGTTCTTGCCGATGGCGAGGCGGTGGCCCATGCCCGCGTGCGCGCCGTTCCCGAAGACGGCGCCGCCAACAAGGCGCTGGTCGCCCTCCTCGCCAAAGCCTTCCACCGGCCGAAATCGGCGGTCGACCTTGTCGGCGGGGCAAGCGCCCGCATCAAGCGGCTGCGCATCGCCGGCGAGCCGGCGGCGCTGGCATCAATTGTCGAATCGTGGGGTACCCAAAAGTGACCTAGGCGCCGCCGGCCGCGCCGCGGCCCCAGGCGAAGGCGACCTTGGTCAGTGCCACGGCGCCGAATCGCTCGTTGGCGCGGGCCACCTTGCGTCCGCCGGCGTTGCGGTAGAAGCGGCAGGCATTGTCGTTGTCGGCGAGCGCCCACACCACCACGGTATCGAAGCCGAAGCGGGCGAGTTCGCGCCGCGCCGCCAGGAACAGGCGGGTGCCGAGGCCGATGCCCTGGTATTCCGGCTTGATGTAGATCTCGTAGATTTCGCCCTTCTGGACGAGATTGCGCGCCCGGTTCGGCCCGAAGGTGGCATAACCACAGACCGCGCCGCCCACTTCCAACACCAGGATCGCCGTGCCCCGGCGAATCGCCCTGTCCCACCAGCGGGGCCCCCGCCGCGCGACGATCCGGTTCAGTTCCTTGGCCGGAATCATGCCGTCATAGGCGTTGCGCCAGGCGGCGTCGTGCACCTCCGTGATGCCATCGGCATCGCGGACCTCGGCGCGTCTGACCCCTATGACGAGCGTGTTCATGGCGAGAAGATTATCACCGCTGACGAGGCTGCAAAGTCCAATCGCGCGGCAGCGGCGAGGATTTTTCGAGCGGTGTTGCAGCACTGCTGCTTGACTGGGCGGCGGCCGCCGTTGCAGCATTTCGGTTTGCGTCAGGCGGCCCCGGCGCGATAGGCCCGCTTGCGGTCGTTGGGGTCGAGCAGGCGCTTGCGCAGGCGGATCGCCTTGGGCGTCACCTCGACCAGTTCGTCCTCGTCGATATAGGCCAGCGCCTTCTCCAGCGTCATCCTGATCGGCGTCGTCAGCCTCACCGCCTCGTCCTTGCCGGAGGCGCGGATATTGGTCAGCTGCTTGCCCTTGATGACGTTGATCTCGAGGTCGTTGCCGCGTGTATGCTCGCCGACGACCATGCCGCGATAGACCTTGGCGCCGGGCTCGATCATCATCGGCCCGCGGTCCTCCAGCTTCCACATGGCATAGGCCACCGCCTCGCCCGCCTCATTGGAGAGCAGCACGCCGTTGCGCCGGCCGGCGATGTCGCCCTTGTAGTCGGCATAGGCATGGAACACGCGGTTCATCACCGCCGTGCCGCGGGTGTCGGTCAGAAGCTCGCCCTGATAGCCGATCAGCCCGCGCGTCGGCGCGTCGAAGACCAGGCGCAGGCGCCCGCCGCCCGACGGCTTCATCTCGACCAGCTCCGCCTTGCGCTGGCTCATCTTGTCGATGACGATGCCGGAATGCTCCTCGTCGACGTCGATCACCACCTCCTCGATCGGCTCCATCAGCTTGCCAGTCGCCGCGTCGGTCTGGAAGACCACCTTGGGCCGTGACACGCTGAGTTCGAAGCCCTCGCGCCGCATGGTCTCGATGAGGATGGCGAGCTGCAGCTCGCCGCGGCCGGAGACCACATAAGCATCGGAATTGGGCGCCGCCTCGACGCGCAGCGCCACATTGCCTTCGGCCTCCTTGAACAGCCTCTCGCGGATGACGCGGCTCTGCACCTTGTCGCCTTCGGTGCCGGCCAGCGGCGAGTTGTTGACCAGGAAGGTCATCGACAGCGTCGGCGGGTCGATCGGCTGGGCGTGCAGCGGATCGGTCACTTCCGGCGCGCACAGCGTATCGGCGACGTTGAAATTGGGCAGGCCGGCGATGGCAATGATGTCGCCCGCCTCGGCCACGTCGATCGGCGTGCGCTCGATGCCGCGGAAGGCGAGGATCTTGGAGACACGGCCGGTCTCGACCAGTTTGCCGGTGTGATCGAGCACCTTGACCGGCTGGTTGGGCGCGATCGAGCCGGCGAAGACGCGGCCGGTGATCAGCCGGCCGAGATAAGGATTGGCCTCGATCAGCGTGCCCAGCATGCGGAAGGCGCCGGCCTCGATCCTCGGTTGCGGCACGTGCTCAAGGATGAGCTTGAAAAGCTCCGTCATGCCGCCGTCCACCGGGCCCGCCGGCGAGTGCGCCATCCAGCCTTGCTTGGCCGAGCCGTAGATGATCGGGAAATCGAGCTGCTCCTCGCTGGCGTCGAGCGCCGCGAACAGGTCGAAGACCTCGTTGACCACCTGGTCGGCCCGCGCGTCCGGCCGGTCCACCTTGTTGATGCACACGATTGGCTTCAGGCCGATCTTGAGCGCCTTGCCGACCACGAACTTGGTCTGCGGCAGCGGCCCTTCAGCCGCGTCGACCAGCACGATGGCGCCATCGACCATCGACAGGATGCGCTCCACCTCGCCGCCGAAATCGGCGTGTCCGGGGGTGTCGACGATGTTGATGCGGGTGCCGTGCCACAGCACCGAGGTCGCCTTGGCCAGGATCGTGATGCCGCGCTCGCGCTCCAGATCGTTGGAATCCATCACCCGCTCGGCCACCCGCTGGTTCTCGCGGAAGGCCCCAGATTGCTGGAGCAGGCGGTCGACCAGGGTGGTCTTGCCATGGTCGACGTGGGCAATGATGGCAATGTTACGAAGTGACATGGTTCACCAAAAAGGGCGCCGACCGGCCGCCGCGCCCGAGGAACAGGCGACCGGCCGGGCCGTGCCTGTTGCGGCGCAATATAGTGAGCGCGGCCGCAAACGCAAACCGTGGCCCGGATTTGGCGCTACCGGAACCTCGCAGGACTGTCACGGCACGCCATGCGGCGTGACCGAAAGCCCCGGCCCGCAAGGGTCGGCAAGCCCGAACAGGCGCCGGCCGGTCGGGCCACCCCTGCCGGGCGCCCTCAAAATCTGGTGCTTTGTCGGCCGCGGTAGCCTAAAGAAGCGGGAAATTCACGCCCTTCGGGACTGGCCGAATGCGTCCGCCGCCGCGAAAACTGACGGTCCTCGCATCGCTTGACGTGGCTGGTTACACCCGCCTGGTCGAGAAGGACGAGCGCGGCACGCTGACCGAGCTCGCCACCATTCGCCGCCGGATTCTGCGGCCGACGCTGGCCGCCCATGGCGGCAACCTGTTCAAGACCATGGGCGACGGCGGCCTGGTCGAGTTCCCCAGCGTCGAGGACAGCGTCCGCTGGGCGATCGCCTTCCAGGCGGCCATGGCCGACCGCAACGCCGGCCGCGGCGCCGACGCCATCGAGGTTCGCCTCGGCATCGCGCTCGCCGACGTCTTCGTCCAGGGCAACGATCGCTTCGGTGCCGCCGTCGGCTTCGTCGTCCGCCTCCAGCAGGCCGCCCCGCCGGGCGGCATCGCCATCACTCATTCGGTGCGCTGGCAGCTCGCCAGGGACCTGGCGCAGACCTTCTCCCATATCGAGCGGGTGACCCTGAAGGGCATCGACGAGCCGATGGAGATCTGGGTGTGGACCCCGGCCGGCCCCGCCGAGCCCGACGCCGCGACCGGCCGCTACGGCTACCAGATACCCGACTTCGAGCGGCCAACGCCGGTCGCCGTCGCCACTGCCGCACCGCCCCCGCCATCGTCCGGTCATCCCTCGGTCGCGGTTCTGCCGTTCGACAATATGTCCGGCGATCCCGCCGCCACCACCATGGCCGACGGCCTCGTCGAGGAGATCACCGCGACGCTGTCGCGCATCCGCGACTTCACGGTCATCGCCCGCAACTCGGCCTATGCCGCCTATCGCGACAAGACGCGGGACCTCCGCCAGGTGTCGCGCGAACTCGGCGTGCGCTACCTGTTGGTAGGCAGCCTGCGCAAGGCCGGCGACCGCGTGCGCGTCACCGCCCAGCTCGTCGACGCCGACGACGGCGCCCACATCTGGGCCGATTCCTACGACGGCGTCGTCGATAACATCTTCGACTTCGAGGACCAGATCGCCGAGCGCGTCGCCGGCGCGCTGCATCCCTCGATCCGCGCCGCCGAAATCGACCAGGCGCGGCGCAAGCGGCCGGGCAGCATGGCCGCCTACGACCTGGTGCTGCGCGCCTTGCCCAATCTGTGGACCCATCGGGCCGAAGCGAACGCCGAAGCGATTCGCCTGCTCGACGAGGCCCATCGCATCGACCCCGGCTATGGCCGCGCCTCGGCCTTCGCCGCCTGGGCGCGCGCCCAGCAGGTCGTCTACAACTGGGCCGACGACATCGCCAGGATGCGCGCCGAAGGCGGCCGGCTGATCGAGCTGGCCGCCGACACGGTCAACGACGACCCGACGGCGCTGTGTGCCCTGTCGACCGCGTCGATGCTGCTTTTCGGCGATCTTGACCGCGCCCAGAGCTTCGTCGACCGGGCGCTGCTCATCGACGCCAACCTCGCCTGGGGCTGGACGCGCCGCGGTTTCCTCAACGTCTATCGCGGCGATGCCGACGCCGGCACCGCCTGCTTCGAGCGTGCCATCCGGCTGAGCCCGCTCGATCCGTTCAGCTTCAATTGCTACATCGGCCTGGGGCTCGCCCGCTTCGCCGCCGGCCAGCCGGTCGAGGCGGTCGAATGGACCCGCCGCGCCATGCGCGAGAAGGTCGGCCTTACCTGGGCCTATCGCGATCTCGCCGCCTTCCTCGCGGCTGCCGGCCGCATCGACGAGGCGCGGGCGGCGATCGCCAGGTTCCGCGAGACCCACCCCCATGCCACGGTGGCGGAGGTCGCCGATGCGCTGCGCTTCATGGAGCCGGCCCTGCTGGCCCGCTACCTCGGCGGCCTGCGCCAGGCGGGCCTGCCCGAGACCGAACCGGCGATGAGCTGATCAGGCCGCCGGCCGGTTCCGCCAGGGGCCGGAGGGCGGGCGCTCGTCCTGGTGCGGCTCGGCGTTCTCGACCATCATGAACTCGGCCAAATTCTCGCGACTGACATAGCCAGCGAGCTTGCCGTCCCCGTCCACCACCGCCACTTCGGAAGCCTGTTTCTCCTGCATCAGGCGGATGGCCATCTCGAGCGGCTGGCCGATGGTCACCGTCGGCACGTCGCGGGTCATCACCTCGATCACCGGCGTCTCGGGGCCGCTCGCCTTGAGCGCACGGATCATGGCGTTGCGGCTGAGGAAGCCGCGCAGATGCCCGCCGCCATCAACCACCGGGAATTCGTGCTGGGTGGTCCTCAGCAGCGCCTCCGCCGCCTCGTCGACCGTGGCGTTGGCGCCGAGCGACTGGAAGACCCGCACCATGGCGCGGTCGACCGGCACCCGCCGCGCCGCTTCGCGCATGCCGACGTCGCCTGCCTCGCCGGCGGCCGCCAGATAGACGAAGATGGCGATGAAGACAAGCAGCACGTTGGCGCTCATCAGGCCCCAGAAGCCGAAGACGAAGGCCAGCCCCTGGCCGATGCGCGCCGCCACCTCGGTCGCCCGCCGCCGGCCGAGGCGGAAGGCCAGCAGCGCGCGCAGCACGCGCCCGCCATCCATCGGGAAGGCGGGGATCAGGTTGAACAGCACCAGCCAGATATTGACCGCCGCCAGCCGGGTGAGGAAGCCCGGTGCCGACTTCTCGATGGCGGCGACGGCGCCGAGGTCGAGATGGGCGCCGATCAGCAGCAGCACCGCAGCGATGGCGACGTTCACCAGCGGCCCGGCGATGGCGATGACGATCTCCTGGGCCGGGTTCTCCGGCATGCGCGACAGCCGCGCCAGACCGCCGATCGGCAGCAGCGTGATGTCGGGCGTGGTGATGCCGTAGCGGCGCGCGGCGACCGCGTGACCCAGTTCGTGCAGCACGACGCAGGCGAAGATGGCGATGATGAAGACCACGCCGTCCACGGCCGCCGCCGCGCCGCCGCTGAAATACTCGGCGAACCCGATCCATGCCAGCAGGATCAGGAAGGTCAGATGGATGCGGATTTCGCTGCCCGCCACCTTCGCAATGGTGATCGACCAGGACATGACTTGCCTCCGGACTCTCCCGCCAGGGAACCTCCGGCTTGCATATAGGTTGCGGACGCGCCGCTGCTACCGCGCCCGGTCGCGGGCGGCCAGCGTCCTCAGCCTCAGTGCGTTCAGGCGGATGAAGCCGGCCGCATCCTTCTGGTCGTAGGCGCCGCGGTCGTCCTCGAAGGTGACCAGCGCGTCGGAATAGAGCGATTTCGGGCTCTTGCGGCCGGTGACGATGACATTGCCCTTGTAGAGCTTGAGCCGCACCTGGCCCTCGACGTAGGTCTGGCTCTCGTCGACGAGCTTCTGCAACATCAGCCGCTCGGGCGCGAACCAGAAGCCGTAATAGACCAGCTCCGCATAGCGCGGCATCAGCGAATCCTTGAGATGCGCCGCCTCGCGATCGAGGGTCAGCGACTCCATGGCGCGATGCGCCGTCGACAGGATGGTGCCGCCGGGGGTCTCGTAGATGCCGCGCGACTTCATGCCGACATAGCGGTTCTCGACCAGGTCGACCCGGCCGATGCCGTTGTCGCGGCCAAACGCATTGAGCGCGGTGAGCAGCTCCGCCGGGCTCAACGCCGTGCCGTTGAGGGCCACCGCATCGCCGGCCTTGAACGCGATCTCGATCTCGACCGGCTTGTCGGGGGCGTCCTCCGGCGCCACCGTGCGCTGGAAGACATAGGGCGGCGGCTCGTTCCACGGGTCCTCGAGCACCTTGCCCTCCGAGGAGGAGTGCAGCAGGTTGGCATCGACCGAGAACGGCGCCTCGCCGCGCTTGTCCTTGGGCACCGGGATCTGGTTCTTCTCGGCGAAGTCGATGAGGTCGGTGCGCGACTTGAAATCCCACTCGCGCCATGGCGCGATCACCTTGATGTTGGGATCGAGCGCGTAGGCGGTGAGCTCGAAGCGCACCTGGTCGTTGCCCTTGCCGGTGGCGCCGTGAGCGATCGCGTCGGCGCCGGTCTCGTGGGCGATCTCGACCAGCCGCTTGCCGATCAGCGGCCGGGCGATCGAGGTGCCGAGCAGATAGACGCCCTCGTAGAGGGCGTTCATGCGCATCATCGGGAAGACGAAGTCGCGCACGAATTCCTCGCGCAGGTCCTCGATGTAGATCTCGCGGATGCCGAGCATCTCGGCCTTTTTGCGCGCCGGCTCCAGCTCCTCGCCCTGGCCGAGGTCGGCGGTAAAGGTCACCACCTCGGCGCCGTAGGTCATCTGCAGCCATTTCAGGATGATGGAGGTGTCAAGGCCGCCGGAATAGGCAAGCACCACCTTCTTGATATCGGGCATTTTCCTGCGCTCCGCGCCCCATGAAAACCAAGCGTTCGCGGGCTTATAGGCGGCGGCCGGCAGGGCGGCAAGGCGGCGCTTTGGCCCCGTTGATCCAGCGCAAGGGCAGGCGGGGGTCAGGGCGGCAAACTCCGCCCCTGACTGGCGGAGGAGGTTCCGCGTATGGCGGAACTGGTCGTTTACTATTCGTTGACCGGAAGATCGCGCCAGGTGGCCGAGTGGCTGGCGGTGGGTCTCGACGCCCAAATCGAGGAGATCGTCGAGGAGCGGCCGCGCCAATTCGCCTTCGCCGGCATCTTCCGCTCGGGCTTCGATTCGCTCTTCCTGCGCCGCCCGCCGATCCGTCCGATGGTCCACCGCGAGGCCATCTTCGACCGGGTGATGCTGGTCTGCCCGGTGTGGGGCGGCCGCCTCTCCGGCCCGGCACGCACCTGGCTTGGCCGGTACGGCGCCCACGTCCGCTCGCTTGGCCTGGCGCTCCTCTCCGGCGACGGCCTGCCCGAGCGCGGCGCGCTCCGCGAATTCGAGGAGCTCGCCGGACGTAGCCCGAAGCCGCTGCTGACGGTGAGCGAATTCGATTTTGGCAACCGCAGCGGCGAGCGCAAGGTCGCCGATTTCATCCGCTCGATCGTGCCAGAGCCGGCCAAGTTCCCGGAGGGCTAGCTAGGCGCCGTCCGGACCGCCCTCGTCCGACGGCTTCGTCAGCACCGCCCTGCCCTTGCGGAAGAGCACCATCGCGCCCTGGCGCAGCCCGATGCCCGCTTCCGTCATCCACGCCTCCATGCGCGCATTGGCGAGCGCCGCCGGCGGGCTGACATAGAGCACGCGATAGACGATCAGGATGATGAGCAGCGTGATCCACCAGCCGAGCATCACGTCGGACAGGAAATGCGCGCCGAACAGGATGCGGTTCAGCGAGAACAGGGCGCCGAGGGCGAGCAGCACCTTGACGCCGCCGGCGCGATAGCGCGGCGGCAGCAGCACCGCCAGCGTCACCAGCCACATCGCCGACGAGGCTTCACCGGAGATGAAGGAGCAGTTGTGCGCGCAGTAGCCGGTGATCTTCCACACCCCGACGAAGGGCACGTGGCCGCCATAGATATCGACCATGTAGGGCCGCGGGCGGCCCCAGTTGTCCTTGAAGATGACGTTGGTGACGATGCCCGGGCCGATAATCAGCGTCGACAGGATGAAAAGCGTGTCGCGCGGCTCGAGCAGGCTCCGCCGATAGGGCCAGGCGAGCTTGATGAGGAGCACGGCGACCAGCACGATCGCGATCACCGCCGTCGCATCGCGCCAGATATTGCGCAGGCCGATGAAGCCCTCAAGCTGCCCGGCAAGGAAGCCGTTGTCGAAGAAGAGGTTCGAGAACCAGATGTCGATGCCGGGGAAGGCGAGGAAGACGGCGCTGGTCACGACGATGAGGACCAGGCACTGGGCAATGGGGTCGCCGACCAGCGCCGGCCCGCCGAGCGGCTGCCAGACGGCGAAGGGGGCCTTGGCTTTCTCCTCGGACACTGTGTTTTCCGCTTTTCCCTCGCGCCCCGCCCACCTTAGAGCGGGTTCCCTGTCAGGACGTCAACAACGGGGCGCCGTATTTTCGGGTCGCTGCACGCCCGATCCTCAGCCCGGCGAAGGAGGCGGCTCCGCTGCCCGCTCGACGCCGGCGAAGCGCCCGGCGATCAGCCAGTAGGCGAGGGCACCGACGAAGCCGGCCGCCGGCAGGAGAAGCGCGTTCGTCTCGCCGAGGGTGCCGAAGCGGTCCGCCAGCAGCCCCATCGCCCCGCCGACCGCCAGATAGAGGAACACCGAACGCCAGCGCAGCAGTTCGGTGAGAACGATGACCCCGACGGCGGGGACGAAGGCGAGCGCGCCGACGCGGACCATCACCAGCACGCCCTCGCCGATGAGGAAGCCGGTGGCAAAAGGATCGCCGCTCACCTCGCCCGCCTGGTGGCCGTACCAGCCGGCGAGGATGGTGAACGTGGCGGCAAGCACCGCGGCGATATAGCCGAGCGGTACCAGGAAGAGCAGGCGGAGGAAATCGGCCACCGGCCTACCCCGCGATCATGGCTTCCAGCGCCATGCGCTCGCGGATGCGCAGGCGTTCGCTCTCGCTCTTGAGCTGGCCGCAGGCGGCGAGGATATCGCGGCCGCGCGGCGTGCGCACCGGCGAGGCGTAGCCGGCGCGGTTGACGATGTCGGCGAAGCGCTCGATCGTCTCCCAGTCGGAGCACTCATAGCCCGACCCCGGCCACGGATTGAACGGGATCAGGTTGATCTTGGCCGGGATTCCAGCGAGCAATTTCACCAGCGCCCGCGCTTCAGCGGGGGAATCGTTGATGCCCTTCAGCATCACATACTCGAAGGTGATGCGCCGCGCGTTCGACAGCCCCGGATAGGCGCGGCAGGCGGCCATCAACTCGGCGATCGGATACTTCTTGTTGAGCGGCACCAGCGCGTCGCGCAGCGCGTCGGTGACCGCGTGCAGCGAGATCGCCAGCAGCACGCCGAGGTCCTCGCCGACCCGCGGGATCATCGGCACCACGCCGGAGGTCGACAGGGTGATCCGACGCTTGGAGAGCGCGATGCCGTCGCCGTCGGCGGCGATCGCGAGCGCCTGGCGGACGTTGTCGTAATTGTAGAGCGGCTCGCCCATGCCCATCATGACGATGTTGGAGACGAGCCGGCCGGTGGCCGGCGCTTCCTTGCTGGCTTCGCGCTCGGGCGCCGGCGCCGACTTCGACACGCCCGGCGCCGGATAGTCGCCGAGCCGGTCGCGCGCCAAAAGAATCTGCCCGACGATCTCCTCGGCGGTCAGGTTGCGCACCATCATCTGCGTGCCGGTGTGGCAGAAGGAGCAGGAGAGCGTGCAGCCGACCTGGCTCGACAGGCAGAGCGTGCCGCGCCCCTCTTCAGGGATATAGACCGTCTCCACCTCGACCGGGCGCCCCGCCCCGCGCGGCGGAAAGCGCAAGAGCCACTTGCGGGTGCCGTCCGCCGAGACCTGTTCGGTGACGATCTCGGGCCGGCCGACCGCGTAGGCGTCGCCGAGCTTGCCGCGCAGCTCCTTGGAGACGTTGGTCATCTCGGCGAAGTCGGTCGCCCCGCGCACATAGAGCCAGTGCCAGAGCTGGGCGGTGCGCATGCGCACCTGGCCCCCCGGCACGCCGATGGCGGCGAGCGCCGCGCCGAGCTCCTCCCGACTCATGCCGGTGAGCGACGGCCGCGCGAGCCTGCGGCCGGGCGCGGCGATGTCCGGAGAAAGAGAAGCGGCGATCGTCATGGCCTCAACAGCGAGAAATCAAACCCAGGGCCGCTCGGCGGCGACCTTCTGCTCATAGGTGGCGATTTCATCGGCCTTTTCCATGGTGAGCCCCACCTCGTCGAGGCCGTTGAGCAGGCAGTGCTTCTTGAAGGCGTCCACCTCGAAATGGATGGTGCCGCCGTCCGGCCCCTGGATCGTCTGGTTTTCCAGGTCGATCGACAGCGTCGCGTTGGCGCCGCGCTCGGCGTCATCCATCAGCTTGGCGAGGTCTTCCTTGGAGACCTTGATCGGCAGCATGCCGTTCTTGAAGGCGTTGTTGTAGAAGATGTCGCCGAACTCGGTGGAGATGACGCAGCGGATGCCGTAGTCGAGCAGCGCCCAGGGCGCATGCTCGCGGCTCGAGCCGCAGCCGAAATTGTTGCCGGCGACCAGGATCTGGGCCTTCTTGTAGGCCGGCTTGTTGAGCACGAAGTCCGGGTTCTCCGACCCGTCGTCCTGGTAGCGCATCTCGGCGAACAGGCCCTTGCCAAGGCCGGTGCGCTTGATCGTCTTCAGGTAGTCCTTGGGGATGATCATGTCGGTATCGACGTTGATCATGTCGAGCGGCGCCGCCACCGCGGTGAGGGTCGTGAACCTGTCCATGCGCGCTATCCTTGCCAAGGGCGCCTGTCATGCGACGGCCGGCAACGGAGGTCAAGCCGCCCCATGCCGAGGAGCCCACCAAAGGCGGGCCCATCGTCGCCACCGCCTCATCCTGAGGAGGCTGCCAAAGGCAGCCCTCGAAGGACCCGGATTGCGCTCCGCCCCATCCGGGCTACAAACGACGGGAAAACCGGAGGAACGCCGTGACCCCCCATAACGAAGCGAAGAAAGGCGACTACGCCGACGCGGTCCTGCTGCCCGGCGACCCGCTCAGGGCCAAGTGGATCGCCGAGACCTTTTTCGAGGCGCCGCGCCTGGTGAACGCCGTGCGCAACTGCCTGGGCTTCACCGGCACCTGGAAGGGCAAGCCGGTGAGCGTCCAGGCGACCGGCATGGGCCAGCCGTCGCTGGGCATCTACGTCACCGAGCTCTTGGCCGAGTACGGCGTCAAGACCGTCATCCGCGTCGGCACCGCCGGGGGCTTGAGCGAAAAACTGAACGTCCGCGACATCGTCATCGCCTCGGCCGCCAGCACCGACAGCGCCATGAATCGCGACGTCTTCGGCCCCTATATCTTCGCTCCCGTCGCCGATTTCGGCCTGCTCCGCTCGGCGGTCGAGATCGCCGAACGCCAGGGCCTCACCTGGCACGTCGGCGGCATCGTCTCGTCCGACGTCTTCTACCACCCCGACGGCCCCAAGGTTTACGACCCGCTCCGCGCCCACGGCGTCCTCGCCGTCGAGATGGAATCGGCGACGCTCTACACGCTCGCCGCCCGCTACGGCGCCCGCGCCGTCTCGATCTGTTCGATCAGCGACAACATCGTCACCGGCGACAAGCTAAAGCCCGAGGAGCGCCAGTCCTCGCTCCATGAGATGGTCGAGCTGTCGCTCGACGTGGCAGTGTCTGCCTAAGCGGCCTTCGCCGGCGGACCGCCGGGCAGCATCATTTGCATCACGCCGTCGCGCTTGCCGTAGTGGTGGTAGAGGGCGAAGGCGGAATGCAGCCCCGCAGCGAGGAAGAGAAGCACGCCCGCCAGCCGGTGCAGGTCGATGACGCCGACCCCGGGGTGTGTGCCCGCCGCCATCGCCTGAAGCTCGTGCGAACCGATGAGCCCCATGATCGGCACGGCGAAGAGCAGGACGTAGAGGGCGAGGTCCGTCCGCCACGACCAGCGTGCCAGCGCATTGCGCATCGGCGGCTTGCCCGGCAGCCGGTCGAACGAACGCCACAGCAGGCGGAACGCGGTGAGTGTGAAGACCGTGATGCCGACCCCCTCATGCAGCGGAAAGACATCGCCAACCGCCGTAACCAGGGCAAGGATCACCAGGGCCGCCATCACCCAGTGGAACGCCTGGGCGATGGGGCCGTAGCGGAACCGGGTTCCGAAAAGCGTCATGTCGAACTCCCCGTCGCAAGGATTCTCCGCCGGTCACGTGGTGACCGGGCAAATCCTACGCGCGGGGACTCCGTGGCATGTGACCGCGGGGCTGGGCGAAACGCCACACCGCCCGCCGCTCCGTTCTTGCCTATGCCGCCCGGCCGCCGGGCAGCATGGCCCTCAGCACCCCGTCGCGGCGGAGATAGTGGTGATAAAGCGCCGCGGCGGCATGCAGCCCCGCCAGCCAGACGATCAGGTTGCCGAGCAACTGATGGTACTCGAGGATCTGGTGACCGAGGCGGCGCGAGGCGGTCAGGTATTGGCCGACCTGGCCGACGCCGTAGAGCACCATGGGATGGCCTTCGAGCTGCGACCCGACGATGGCGGTCGCCGGGATGGCCAGGAGGAGCAGGTAGAGCAGGCCATGCATGGCCTTGGAGGACCAGGCCTCCACCTTGGAGATCGGCTGCTCGGGCCGGCGGTCGAAGGCGCGCCACAACAGGCGGAGCGCCACCAGCACGAAGACGGTCGTGCCGATCGTCTGGTGGAGGACGATGGTGGGCGAGCGGTCATGGCCGGCCACCAGCCAGGCGGTCGCCACCAGAATGACCGTGACCCAGTGGAAGGCCTGGGCGACCGTGCCGTAGCGGAGTTCGGTACCGAGAAGCGTCATGTGCGGAGTCCGTTGGGAGGAGGGTACGTTGGCCGACACGTAGGAAACCGCGAGGCCCTACGTAAGGCGGGTGCCCTCCGGCACCGGCGCACATTCACGATTCCGTCAACGCCCGTCGACCGTGCGGCCTCTCACCCGGCGCCATACGACAACGGCCCGGTGTGGCCGATGGCCACACCGGGCGGAATTCCGTAACGGCCAGGGGGTTCAGCCCGTGCGGTGGCCGGCAGCCGGGCGCCGGGGGGCCTCCCGCCGCAGATCGAGCGTGCGGGCAATCCCGTCGGGCGTCATCGCGTCCACGGCGCGCGCGACCGCCTTGGGCAGCATTGCCGCGAGCACGCCATCCCTCATGAAGAAGTGGTGGAACAGGGCCGCCGCGGCGTGCGCCCCGGCCACCACCACGATGGCGTTGGCGAGCAGGAAATGCATCTCCATGATCTGACGGCCGAGATGGCGCGAGACCGCCAGATACGGCCCGATCTGACCCAGGCCGTAGACGACGATCCCGTGCCCCTCGATCCACGTTCCGACGATCGCGGTGGCGGGGATGGCGATGAGCATGGCGTAGAGCAGCCAGTGGACCAGCTTCGAGGAGAGCGCCACCGCGAGCGACATCTCATGCTCGGGCCGGCGGTCGAAGAGCCGCCACAACAGCCGGGCGGCGACGATGACGAAAACGGCGAAGCCCAGCGTCTCATGGAGCACGCGGGTGTGGCCGTGAGCGACCAGCCAGGCGGTCGCCAGAAGCACGAAGGTCGCCCAGTGGAAAGCCTGGGCGACCGCGCCGTAGCGGAGTTTGGTACTGACAAGAGTCATATGCGCAGTCCGTTGGGAGGAGCGGCATGCGGGCGTTCACGTGGGAGCGGCAACGTCCATGCCGACGCCCGGTCTAGCCCCGCCCGGCTTTCAGCTTGCTGTCATCCGCCCGCCGGCCGCGGCGGCATGGGAGATATCGTTAACAAGCCATCATCCAGGCGATTCACTCGGCGCTGGCCTCGATTGCTTCCATGTCCTCGTCCGACAGACCGAAATGGTGGCCAATCTCGTGGACCAGAACGTGGCCGACGATCGCCCCCAGCGTCTCCTCGTGCTCCGCCCAATAGTCGAGGATCGGCCGCCGGTAGAGCCAGACGCGGTTGGGCATCTGTCCGGTGCGGGCCGCCGCGTCGTCCTGGGCGAGCCCGACACCGTGGAACAGGCCGAGGAGATCGAACTCCGATTCGATGCCGAGATCGTCGAGCACCTCGTCCTCGGGGAACTCGCTCACCCGGAATTCGATGTCGCCACAGAGCTTGCGGAAGGTGTCCGGCAACGCCGCGAAGCTCGCCTCTGCGATCCTCTGGATGTCGTCAAGCGACGGCGCCTCCCTCTCCGCCCAGTCCGCCACGGCCTCGTTCATTTCGGCCACAGCATGGCCACCAGATAGGCGGCGAGGCTGAGCATGAACAGGTAGCCGAGCGTGCGGCCAACGCGACGCGCCCAAACCTCGATCCTGTCCGGCCTGTTGTCGTCCCGGTTCATGCGCCGCATTTCCGCCTGTCCCGCCCGCCGGGTCAAGCGCAAGCGCCGGTTCCACCCTGAACCGGCGATGAACCGCCACCTCAGCTTCGGTTCAAGGCGGGGCGCCTAGAACAGCCCTCATACGGTCGCTGAGCCGATCGGAACAAGTTCTAGAGACGGAGACCTGAGTCATGTTGAAGAAGACCCTGATCGCCACCGCCACCGCCGGCCTCATCGCCGCCGGCGCCATGGTCGGCACCGCCAGCACCGCCTCGGCGGCTTCCATCCATTTCAACGGCCCCGGCTGGAGTTTCGGCCTCGGCGATGGTCACCGCTGGCATCCGGACATGCGCCAATGCCGCCCGATCGTGCGGACCGTGCGCTGGTGGGATCGCTGGGGCAACCCGCACTACCGCCAGGTCGTCGTCGGCCGCGACTGCGGCTGGGACCATCGCGGTCCGCGCGGCGACTGGAACAACCACGACCGCTGGGGCCACTAGGCAGCCCCGAAACACGGAAAAGGCCCCGCGGTCCGCGCCGCGGGGCCTTTCGCCGCTCCGGTCTCAGACCGCCGCCGCCACCGGCAGGCCGGTGAAGGGCTTGATCTCCTTCAGCACGAACATCGTCTGCATCTCCTTGATGTGCGGCAGTGCGCGCAGCACCTCCATGGAGAAGCGGGCATAGGCGTCGAGGTCGGAGGCGACCACCTGCAGCAGAAAGTCGGCGTCGCCGGCGATGGCGTAGCAGGCGACCACTGCCTCAAGCCGGGCGACGCTGTCGGCGAACTCCTGCGCCTCGCGGTCGCTGTGGCCGCCGACCCGCACGCGGGCAAAGGCGAGCACACCGAGCCCGATCTCGCGCCGCTCCAGCACCGCCCGGTAGCCCTTGATGATACCGGCCTCCTCCAGCGCCCGTACCCGCCGCCAGCAGGGCGAGGCGGAGAGCCCCACCCGCTCGGCCAGCGCCTGATTGGTCAGCCGCCCGTCGGCCTGCAGTTCGCGCAGGATGCGGGCGTCGGCGGGCTCCAGCGCGTCAGGCATGATTGACCTCATTGTGATTGATTTCAGGTACGTCCTAGCGAGACTTAGCAACAATTCGGCGAGTCAGGAAGATTCTGCCGCCTCCCTGGAATTATGCTGGCGCAGCATCTTTTCGGAGCAGGCAATGACCAACGACATGCGCGTAGCGGTGATCGTGACGCCAGACATGCCCCTCGGGCTGGTGGCGAATTCGGTCGGCGTGATCGCCGTCGGGCTGGGGGCGCAATGCCCCAGGCTCGCCGACAGCGCGCTCGCCGATGCCGCCGGCCGGCAATTCGGCAGCGTCTGCAACCAGCCCATGCCCGTCCTGCAGGCCGACCGCACCGCGATCCGCGACGTGATGCTGAAGGCGTTTGCCCGCCGGCAGAACGGCGCGGCGATCGTCCCCTTCCCGGCCTTCGCGCGGTCGATCCATGTCTTCGCCGATTATGAAACGGCGCTCGGCACCAAGTCGCTGGAGGAGGAGGAGATCGACGGCCTCGGCCTCGCCGGCCCGTCGTCCTGGGTGAAGTCGCTGACCGGGTCGCTCAAGCTGTTGCGCTGACAACAACCACGGCAGGCTCCCGTTAACCGCGCGGCCGAAAACCCGGGCAGCGCGACGGTCTGCAACTACGGGCTGTTGTCATGCGCCTGTTATGATTGTGCAGCAACAGGCATCCTCGGGCGACACCAACGATGCGGACGAAGTCTCAAATCTCGGCACGAGCGGCCGGCTGGCTGTTCGCATTTGCCATGGTCGGATTGGTCACGGGCGGCGCGGGCCTGGGCCTTGCCGCTCCGCTCATTCCGGTTGAAACCGACGCTGCCCACGCGGAATACACCCAGACCGTCCGGTCGGGTGAGAGGCTCGGCAGGGAGCAGCACGACTACGCGGGCGCGCTGGCGCAATACGACAAGGCGCTTGCCATGGGCCCACCGACGCCGCGCGCGCTCTCCGTTCTGCTCACCTACCGCGCCGGGGCGTTGTGGCATCTCGGCCGCTCGGCCGAGGCCCTCGCCGACCAGGATCATGCCGTTGCGGCCGACCGCAATGCTTTCGCCCTTTGGGCCCGTGCCGAAACCCTGCGAAAACTGAAGCGCTATGGCGACTCGCTGCGCGATTACGATGCTGCGCTCAGCATTGCACCGGGCGATGCGCCATCGCATGCGGGGCGCGGCATCGTGCTCTCGCACCTGGGCAGGATCGAAGACGCGCGTCGTGCCTTCGACCGCGCGGTCGCTCTCAGCGCCGACAGCTACACGTTGATGCGGCGCGCCGAGTTCTGGATCGACCAGGGGAAGCTGAGGGAAGCGGTTGCCGATTTTTCGCGCATGATCGAGATCGACCCCGCCGATATCCTCGCGCGCGTCAATCGTGCGACGGCGCTGGGTCAGATGGGTGCCTATGACGAGGCTCTGGCCGATTGCAGGGCTGCCTTGCGCGTAGAAAAGAACAATCCGGCGATCTACCGCATCCGTGGATCCATATTCGAACACAAGGGCCTGAACGATCGCGCCCGGGCGGATTACCGCCGCGCGCTTGAGCTGGCGCCGGACGATCGCTGGGTGCAGGCCGCGCTCAAGAGGGTATCCGCGGACTGATCAAGACAATCGACTTGCGCCGATATGAAGCCGACGTCAGCAAACCAACGTGGGCTCACCTCACATACGAAAAGCCCCGCGGCTTCGCACCGCGGGGTTCTTCGCATTCGCATGTATGAGGCGCGTCAGCCCCAGTTGCGGATGTCGACGAAGCGGCCGGCGATCGCCGCCGCCGCCGCCATCGACGGCGACACGAGGTGCGTGCGGCCCTTGAAGCCCTGGCGGCCCTCGAAGTTGCGGTTGGAGGTCGAGGCGCAACGCTCGCCGGGCTTTAGCCGGTCGTCGTTCATCGCCAGGCACATGGAGCAGCCGGGCTCGCGCCACTCGAAGCCGGCGGCGAGGAAGATCTTGTCTAGCCCCTCCGCCTCCGCCTGCTCCTTCACCAGGCCGGAGCCCGGCACCACCATGGCGTTGACGCCCTCGTGCACCGACTTGCCGGCGACGATCTTGGCTGCGGCGCGGAGGTCCTCGATGCGCCCGTTGGTGCAGGACCCGAGGAAGACGCGCTCGATGGCGATGTCGGTGATCTTGGTGTTGGGCTCGAGCCCCATATAGGCAAGCGCCCGCTCCACCGCGCGACGGCGGTCGGCGTCGTCGATGGTCGCGGGATCCGGTACGCGTCCGTCGATGGTCGTCACGTTCTCCGGGCTGGTGCCCCAGGTGACGATCGGCGGCAGGTCGGCGGCGTTGAGCCTGACCTCCTCGTCGAAGTCCGCGCCCTCGTCCGAATGGAGCGTCTGCCAGTACTTCATCGCGCTGTCCCAGGCGGCGCCCGTCGGCGCCTTCGGGCGGCCCTTGATATAGGCATAGGTGGTCTCGTCCGGCGCGATCATGCCGGCCCGGGCGCCACCCTCGATCGACATGTTGCACACCGTCATGCGGCCTTCCATGGAGAGGCCGCGGATCGCCTCGCCGGCATATTCGATGACGTGGCCGGTGCCGCCAGCGGTGCCGATATGGCCGATGATGGCGAGGATGATGTCCTTGGCGCTGACGCCGGCCGGCGGCGTGCCGTCGACCGTCACGCGCATGTTCTTCGCCTTCTTCTGGATCAGCGTCTGGGTGGCGAGCACGTGCTCGACCTCAGAGGTGCCGATGCCGTGGGCAAGCGCGCCGAAGGCGCCGTGAGTCGAGGTGTGGCTGTCGCCGCAGACGATCGTCATGCCGGGCAGGGTGAAGCCCTGCTCCGGTCCGATGATGTGGACGATGCCCTGGCGGTGGTCGAGCTCGTCGTAATATTCGATGCCGAACTCGCGGGCGTTCTCGGCGAGCGTCTGCACCTGCAAGGCCGATTCGGGGTTCTTGATGCCGCCGCGGCGATCGGTGGTCGGCACGTTATGGTCGACCACGGCGAGCGTCTTCTCTGGCGCGTGCACCGTGCGGTGGGCGATACGCAGGCCCTCGAAGGCCTGCGGGCTGGTCACTTCGTGGACGAGGTGGCGGTCGATATAGAGCAGCGACGTGCCGTCCGGCGCCGTCTCCACCAGATGGTCGTCCCAGATCTTGTCATAGAGCGTCTTGGCGGCGGTCATGACTTGCGGTTCCTGCATGAAGGGAAAGAGAACGCGCCCGAAGGCTTGGATTCGCGTGCCGGCGCGGGCGCCGGCCGGATCAGGCCGCGCGGAGGCCGTCGACGGCGATGTGGCGTGCCAGGAACCGCCACGGCATACGGTCGCGGTCGGCGATCGCCGCAAAATCGAAGCTGCCGCGCAGGCGCCGGCCACCGTTCCGTCCAGCCTTGGATGAGATGGCGGATTTCATTGCGTCTAGATAGCAACCGGGGCGGTCCGAGACAATTGCCCCGATCCCGCGCCGGCCTAGACGCTCGCCGCCCCGCCGATTTCGAGGAGCACGACCTCCGGCGGAACGCCCAGTCGCACCGGCAGGATCGAGCAGCCGAGCCCGCCCGAGACGATCAGGTGGCGGTTCTCCTCGATGACGTGTCCGTAGGCGTAGCGATCGCCGTATTGGGAGGGCACCACCGGCCGGCCGATCAGGGGCAGGTCCACCTGGCCGCCATGGGTGTGTCCGGAGATGGTCAGGCTCACCCGTTCGGGCACGTGCGGGAAGATGTCCGGCTCGTGCGCCAACAGCACGATCGGCGACCCGTCCTCGGGAATGCGGGCAAGGGCGCCGGGGAGGTCGTCCTCGCCGCGGAAGCGGCCCTCACCCAGCGGATGGGCGAGCTGGTCGCCGAGCCCGATCAACCAGAAGGCCGGCGCATCCTTCGGTTCCAGGCGCACCACGTCGTTCTCCATCAGCGGGATGCGGTTTTCGCTGAAGGCGTTGCGGACGCCGTCGATGTCGTGCCACCAGTCGTGATTGCCGATGACGCCATAGACGCCGAGCGGCGCGGTGAGCTGAGCCAGCGCCCGGCCCCAATCCCCCGGCGGCACCACCGCCGTGCGGAACCGGCGGAGGCCGGGCACGTAATCGCCCAGCAGCAGCGTGACGTCGGGCTTCAGACCATTGGCGACCGCGACGATCTCCACCACCCGCTCGAGCGGCATCCACGGATCGCAGGCATGGATGTCGGCGATCACCGCAGCGCGCACCGGCCGCTGGCCGGCCGGCCAGTCGGGCAGGCTCAGCCGATAACGGGTCACCACCAGGCGGAAGCGCGGCTCGATGGCGAAGGCATAGGACGAGAGACCGAAGACACCAAGCGCGCCGAGGCCGATCGTCTTCAGGAATGTCCGTCGCGAAAACACCTTGCGAGCCTCGCTCTGTCCTGGTCGCCCACACCAAGTCTCGGTTGGAATATGGTCAAGATAGCGTTTCCGGTCGTCAAACCATCCTGCCGACCGGCGATTCCTGCGAAGGTGGTAAATGCTGGCCCTCAGGCCGGCTTCACCGCCCGCAGCGACAGCGCCAGCGGCAGGCGCGGAGTGCCGGCGGGCAGACGCCACAGCCGGTCGTCGCCGAGCACCATCATCGGGAACATGCGCCAGGGCAGCGCCTCGTGCTCGCTTATCCGGGTGAGTACGAGGCCGGCATCGATCAGTGCCATCACGATGTCGCCGGTCGCATGGTTCCACTCGAAGGTCTGCACATGGTCCAGCCGCCGCCGATCGCCGGTGTAGGTCACAGCTTCCTGGAAGGAGAGCGGCGCGACCGCCGACGTGCGCCAGTCGAAGGCTGGTGTCAGGCGCCCGTCGACCTCTTCCAGCGTCGCCATCATGGGATGCAGATCGGCGAAATAGAGCCGTCCGCCGGGCCTGAGCATGCGGGCGATCACTTCGCCCCAGCGCCGGATGTCGGGCAGCCAGACGATGGTGCCCCAGGTGGGGTCGACGAGGTCGAAGCCCCTTCGCCAAGCTGCGCCGGTGCCTCATGGACCGTGCCGTGGACGAAGCGTGCCGAAAGCCCGGTGCGGCGGGCGAAGTCCTCGGCATGGGTCAGCGCGGCGGAAGAGAAATCGAGCCCGGTCGCCCGCGCCCCGCGCCAGGCAGAGCGTGTCGATGCCGATATGGCATTGCAGGTGGAGGACGTCGCGGCCGGCGATATCGTCGAGCGCCGCCGCTTCGATCGGGTAGAGGACGTCGTCGCCGGCCAGGAAGCGCGCGATTGCATAGGCGCCGGTGACGTCCTCGGCGTGGATGCCGGCGCGCTCGTCCCAGTTGGCGCTGTTGGCTTCAAAGAAGGACTCCATGGCCCGCCTCTGCCCCAAACGAAAACGGGCGGCACCCGGCCGCCCGTCGAACCGAAGGCGCCGGGAAGGCGCCTATTCGGAGGCCGTTTTCGCCGGCGCCTCGCGGGCGCCGTGCTCCTGCTTCTCGGCGATGCGCGCCGACTTGCCGCGCCGGCCGCGCAGATAATAGAGCTTGGCGCGGCGCACCTTGCCGCGGCGCACCACCTCGATCGAGTCGATCGACGGCGAGTAGATCGGGAAGACGCGCTCGACGCCCTCGCCGTAAGAAATCTTGCGCACGGTGAAGTTTTCGTTGAGGCCGCCGCCGGCGCGGGCGATGCACACGCCCTCATAGGCCTGGATGCGGGTGCGGGTTCCCTCGGTCACCTTGACGTTGACCTTGACGGTGTCGCCGGGAGCAAACCGGGGGATGGTACGATCGCCCAAGATCGCCGCCGCCTGCGCCTTCTCGAGCTCCTGGATAATCGACATCTTGAGAGGACCTTCTTCGTCTCTTGTGGGCGGTGCCGGAACGCGAGACCCTGGGCCTCGCGCCGACTGCCGGGTTTCGCCGCCGATCCCAAAGGACCGGGCGCCCCCGCTTTCGGGCCGTCCGTCCGCCTGTTCGGTAAACCGGGGCGCTCAATACCGCAATCAACCTTGATTGTCGATAGGTGTGGCCCCCGCGAAAATCACCGTTAGTCTGGCCACCGGAGCAACATTGCGGCCGGGGAGGGTATCATGAGAGGCTTACTTGCAGTTGCCGCCCTCACCGCCGGGGTCGTCCTCGTTGCCGCCCCGGCCGAGGCCGGGATGCAGCTCTGCAACAAGTCCAAGACGGGAGCGAGCGTCGCCGTCGGCTATCTCGACGGGGACAAGGGCTGGACCGCCCAGGGCTGGTGGAGCGTTGCCCCGGCAGACTGCCAGACGCTGTTCGCGGGCGCCGTCGCGGGCTCCATGGTCTACGTTCTGGTCGACGGCGGCCGGCTGTCCCCGGCCAAGACGCAGTCGGGCGGCTGGTTCTGCACCGACAAGGCGGGCTTCATCACCCGCAACGCGGACTATGCCAACGACCAGCACGAACTGCTGTGTGAGGCGGCGGGCCTGAAGACCGAGCAGTTCCGCGAGATCAAGCTCGACCGCGGCGACGTCACCGTCGACCTGACGAAGTGAGCCGGCTACTTGCGCTTCGCCGCGAGGTCCGGCCGCCGCTCGGTCGTCAGGCGTCCGGCCTCCGCCCGCCGCCATTCGGCGATCCGCCGGTGGTCGCCGGAGATGAGCACCTCGGGGATCGGCCGCCCCTCCCAGGATTGCGGCCTCGTGTAGTGCGGATATTCCAGCAGCCCGTCGGCGAAGCTCTCGCTGGCGCCGGATTCGGCATTGCCCATGATGCCCGGCAGCAGGCGCACCACCGCATCGAGCAGGGCCATCGCGGCGATCTCGCCGCCGGAGAGCACATAGTCGCCGACCGAGATCTCCGTCAGCCGGCGCCCCCCGATCACCCGCTCGTCGATGCCCTCGAAGCGGCCGGCGACGATCAGCGCGCCGGGCCCTCGAGCCAGTTCCGCCACCATCGCCTGGTCGAGCGGCCGCCCCCGCGGGCTCATCAGCAGGCGCGGCCGCTGGTCGCCCTCCGGCGAGGCGGCGTCGATCGCCGCCGCCAGCACGTCGGCACGCATCACCATGCCCGGCCCGCCGCCGGCCGGCGTGTCGTCCACCGCGCGGTGGCGGCCTTTGCCGTGATCGCGGATATCGCGCGCCTCCAGCGACCACACGCCTTCGCCGAGCCCCTTGCCGGCGAGACTGATGCCGAGCGGCCCCGGGAACATCTCCGGAAACAGGGTGAGCACCGTCGCCCGGAAGGTCATGGCGATCCCCGGCATCGGCCGCATCCGTCCCCTCCCCCCTTGCGGGGGAGGGACAGGGAGAGGGGTCGTGGCATGGCCGTGCCTGCACCCCCCACTTGGCTCCGCCAACGATTTCCGCTGCGCGAAAATCGGGCTCCGCCATTCTCCCCCTCAAGGGGGAGGATGGCTCGTGGCGAGGCTCGGTCACAGACATTTTTGGTCGCGACGTGTCCTTGCGCCGCCCTGGGCACCCATCCCTCCCCGGGACGGGGAGGGTGAGCGCGGCGGGCGAAGCCCGGCGCGCTCGGGTGGGGTGAAGCGAGCCGGCACGCAAGCAAGCCGCTACGCATCGTCAGCCTCGCCTGCCACCTCCGGCGGCGGATCGACCGTCACCCGCCCGGCGGCAACGTCGATCTCCGGTACCACGGCGCGGGTAAACGGCACCAGCAGCGTCGCCCCGCGTGACGGCGCGATCTCGAGAAGATCGCCGGCGCCGTAATTGGGCACCGCCACGACCGTGCCGAGCGGCGCGCCGTCCGGCGTCACCGCGGCAAGCCCGATCAGGTCGGCGTGGTAGAACTCGTCCGCATCCGGCTCCGGCAGGCGCTCGCGCGGCACCGTGAGGTCGAGCCCGGTGAGCGCCTCGGCGGCATTGCGGTCGTTCACCCCCGCGAAGCGCACCACCAGCATGTCGGGCGAGGCCCCGGCCGGCCGCGCCGCCGAGACCGTGAACCGGCGGCCGTCGGCGGCCTCGAGCGGGGAGTAGGCGGCAAGGTCGAGCGGCACGGCGGTGAAGGTCTTCACCCGCACTTCGCCCTTGATGCCGTGTGCCGCGCCAATGCGGCCAACCACGATGACCGACCCGGCCTCTCTCCCCCCTTGCGGCGGAGAGGGCTTCGCTTCGACTTGCCCTTGCAAGTCGTTAGCGAAGCCAGAGGGGGGTGCGGACACCAAAGCGGGCGTCCGAGAGGACCGTCCCCCAGGCGGCGGACGGCGCGGAGGCAAGGGCTCAGCCCGCCGCGGCGGGCGCCTCGGCAGCCGGCGCCTCGGCGCCCTCGGCCTTGGCTGCGGCTTCGGCGGCAGCGGCAGCGCGCTCCTGCGCCTTCTTGCCGGGCTCGGCCTTCTGCGGATTGTTGCGCGGGGTGCGCTTGGCCAGCCCCGCCGCATCGAGGAAGCGCAGCACCCGATCGGTCGGCTGCGCGCCGCGCGACAGCCAGTGCTGGATACGCTCGACGTTGAGCACGGTGCGCTTGTCGTGATCCTTGGGCAGGATCGGCTCGTAGGTGCCGACGATCTCGATGAAGCGGCCGTCGCGCGGATAGCGCGAGTTGGCGATGACGATGCGATAGAACGGCCGCTTTTTGGCGCCGGCGCGGCTGAGGCGAATTTTCAGGGACATTGCGGTTTACTCACTCCTTGGTGTTTCGGGTGCCTCACGAGCGCAGGGCTTCGTGGTGGCGGATCACTTCCTTGGTGATGAAGGCGTAGAACTTCTCGGCGAAGACGGGGTCGAGATCGGCCTCCCGCGCCAATTTGTGCAGGCGGGCGAGCTGTTCCTTCTCGCGCTCCGGATCGGCCGGCGGCAGGTCGTGCGCCGCCTTGTAGACGCCGACCTGCTTGGTGAGCTTGAAGCGCTCGGCAAGCAGGTGGACCAGCGCGGCATCGACATTGTCGATGCTCGAGCGCAGTTCGGCGAGCCCGGCTACAGCGTCCTTCCCAGTCATTCCCCCCTCACTTCTTCTTGTTGAGGCCGGGAAGGCCCGGCAGCTTCGGTGCGCCCGGCCCGCCGAGACCCGGCAGGTTTCCGGGAAATCCGCCCGGCAGGCCGCCGCCGGCCTTGGCCAGCTTCTCAAGTTGCCCCGGGTCCATCGCCGGCATGCCGCCGACCCCGGGCAGGCCGCCACCGGGCAGGCCACCGCCTGCGCCGGGCATGCCCATCATGCCGCCCATGCGGGCGAACATGCCCTTGCCGCGGCCCATCTGCTTCATCATGTCGGCCATCTGCCGGTGCATCTTGAGCAGCCGGTTGATCTCGGCGACCTCGGTGCCCGAGCCGGCGGCGACCCGCTTCTTTCGGCTCGCCTTGAGCAGGTCCGGGTTACGCCGCTCCCTCGGCGTCATCGACGAGATGATCGCCGTCTGCCGACGGAAGACCGAATTGTCGATGCCCATGGCGTCGATCTGCTTCTTGGCCTTGCCGATGCCGGGCAGCATGCCCATGACGCCGGACATGCCGCCGATCTTCTGCATCTGGTTGAGCTGCTCGGCGAGGTCGTTGAGATCGAACACGCCCTTGCGCATGCGCTCGGCGGCCTTGGCCGCCTTTTCGGCGTCGAGGCTCTGTGCCGCCTTCTCGACCAGGCCGACGATATCGCCCATGCCGAGGATGCGCCCGGCGATACGGCCGGGATCGAAATCTTCGAGCGCATCGAGCTTCTCGCCGACGCCGATCAGCTTGATCGGCTTGCCGGTGACCGCGCGCATGGAGAGCGCCGCGCCGCCGCGCCCGTCGCCGTCGACGCGGGTCAAGACGATGCCGGTGATCCCCACCCGCTCGTCGAAGGATTTGGCCAGCGTCACCGCGTCCTGGCCGGTGAGCGAATCGGCGACCAGCAGGATCTCGTGCGGGTTGGTCACCCGCTTGATCTCCGCCATCTCGACCATCAGCGGCTCGTCGATATGGGTGCGGCCGGCGGTGTCGAGGATGACCATATCGTAGCCGCCGAAGCGCGCCGCGGTGAGCGCGCGGCTCGCGATCTCGACCGGCATCTGCCCGGCGACGATCGGCAGCGTGGCGATCTCCGCCTGCTCGCCCAGCACCTTGAGCTGCTCCTGCGCCGCCGGCCTGCGCGTATCGAGCGAGGCCATCAGCACCTTGAGCTTGTTGCGGTCGCTGAGCCGGCGGGCGATCTTGGCGGCGGTCGTCGTCTTGCCCGAGCCCTGCAGGCCGACCAGCATGACGGCAATCGGCGCCGGCGCATTGAGGTCGATCGCCTGCGCCTCCGACCCCAGCATCTCGACGAGCTGGTCGTGGACGATCTTGACGACCATCTGGCCGGGGGTGACCGAGCGGATGACGTCCTGCCCGACCGCACGTGAACGTACCCTGTCGGTAAACGAACGCACCACGTCGAGGGCGACGTCGGCCTCGATCAGCGCCCGCCGCACCTCGCGCATCGCCTCGCCGACATCGGCCTCCGACAGCGCGCCGCGCTTGGTCAGCCGGTCGAGGATGCCGCCGAGGCGTTCGGAGAGGGATTCGAACATCAGCTAACCGTGTTTCCCGTCAGGTCCGGTAGAGACCTGCCCCCGCAACCGCCGGGGCAGGGTCGAAGTCACGCCGCTTGATCAGCCGCGCCGGTCGGTCATGGCCGTGGTGAAGACGTAGCGGACGGCGTCCAGCATCCATTCCTCGCCCCGGGAGGCGGGCGAGGGCTTTGTCGGCTCAGGCGCCCGGCTGCGCGAAGGTCCGTTGCTGTGATCCATTTCTTTCATCCTTCCAAGCAGTTAAGCGCCCGCGGGCGCACCTGCGCTGGCGGACGCTGACCTCCGGGGTCCTGGCCCCGGTCGGCTTTCTGCACTCCCGGCTCTTATCAGAGTCGGCGAGGGTTTAGTTGGCGCTGGCCCCCAAGTCAATCAAGGCACGCCGGTCACGCCGGCCTGACCGGCCCGGAACCGGCGCCGCTTTCGGCGATCGCCGCGGCAATGGCGTCCATGTCCGCCTCGGTGAGGCTGAGCACGGCGGCATCGATCCAGCCATCGACCTGGCCCGGGCTGCGCGCCCCGACGATCGCCCCGGTAACCCCCGGCCAGGCGAGCGTCCAGGCAACGGCGACTGCGGCGACGCTGGTATTGTGGGCCTCGGCGATCGGCGCCAGGGCCTCGGCGAGCTGGAGGTTGCGGGCGAGCCTGTCGCCGCCGAATTCGGGATTGCGCGAGCGCCAGTCGTTTGGCGGCAGGGCCTGCGCCCGCTCGGCCGAGAAGCGCCCGGTGAGCAGACCCGACTGCATCGGGCTGTAGACGACGACGCCGGTGCCGTGGGCCGCGCACCAGGGCAGATCGGCCGTGGCCGCGTCGCGACGGATCGCCGAGAAGGGCGGCTGCAGCGTGTCGACGTGGCCGATCGTCTCGGCCGCCGCGAGCTGGCCGGCATGGTGATTGGAGAGGCCGACGGCGCGGAGCTTGCCCTCCTGCTTCAGGTCGAGCAGCGTCTGCCAGTAGTCCGCGATCGGCGTGCCATCCTCGCTCGGCCAGTGCATCTGCATGAGGTCGATGCGTTCGACCCGCAGGCGCCTGAGCGAGGCGTCGATCTCCCGGCGCAGGCTCCCGGCGGTGGCGAGCCGGTGCGGCCGGCCGGCGTCCGGGTCCTCGGGATCGCGGACGAGGCCGCATTTGGTGAAGACATAGGGCCGCTCGGCAGCGGGCATCTCCTCCAGCGCCCGCGCCACCACCTCTTCGGAATGTCCGAAGCCGTAGATCGCCGCCGTGTCGATCCAGTTGATGCCGTGCGCGACGGCGTGGCGGATGGCCGCGACCGAGGCGTTGTCATCCTGATCGCCCCAGCCGAACAGCCAATCGCCGCCGATCGCCCATGCCCCGAAGCCGACCCGGGTGATCTCCATGTCGGTCCGGCCGAGCCGGTTGCGGGGCAGCGCCCTCTCACCATCGCCTGGCATGTTGCCGTCCGTCTCCTGTCGGTGTCCCTGGCCCGGACATAGGCCAGGGACGCCGGTCAGTTCAATGGGAGCGGACGGAGCGGATCGCCGACTAGCTGCGCGCGTTGCTGGCGAAGACCAGCACCGGCTTATCGCGATAGAGATCCGGGAAGGCCACCTTCAGCGCCGCGATCTTGGGCACGTCGTTGTAGAGGATGTAGCCCGGATTGATGTCGATCGTCGTGGCGGCGTCCTGGTGATAGTCCTCGGCGCGATAGAAGTTGGTGTAGGGCGTCACCTCGGTGACGATCTTCTCCGGGAACTTCTTGGTGGCATCGAGCTGGGCGATGTAGGCCTTGGCCACCTTGGCCTGCTCGTCGGTCATGGTGAACAGTGCCGAGCGGTAGCTCGTCCCCATGTCCATTCCCTGATGGTTGAGCTGGGTCGGGTCGGTCGCTACCGAGAAGAAGATCTGCAGCAGCTTGCCGTAGGTCACTTTGGCGGGATCGAAGGTCACCTTGACCGATTCCGCGTGGCCGGTCGTCTCGCTGCCGACCTGCTGGTAGGTCGGGTTGGCGACGGTGCCACCGGCATAGCCGGAGATCGCGCTCTCTACGCCCTTGACGTGCTGGAAAACGCCCTGGATGCCCCAGAAGCAGCCGCCGGCGAAGATCGCGGTCTCGCTTGCGGCCGTTGCCGGCTCGTCGACCGCCGGTAGCGGGATATCGACCACCGGACCGATCCGCTCGGCGTTGGCGGCGCCGCCGCCGGCGAACGCGCCGACCGCGACCAGCACGAGGGCGCCGGCGGCGATGAGCGTCGGGGTCTTGGCAAATTTGGCGAGGAGTGACGGCATGGGGACCTCCTTGTCGGAAGTGTAAAGGGATCGCCGCCCGCTCAGGCGGTGGCGCGCGGCGCGAATTTCAGCGCGACCGAGTTCATGCAGTAGCGCAAGCCGGTCGGCTGCGGCCCGTCGTTGAAGACGTGGCCGAGATGGGCATCGCAGCGTGCACAGGAGACCGCCGTGCGCACCATGCCGAAGCTGTGGTCCTCGGTC
Organism: uncultured Alphaproteobacteria bacterium; assembly: GCA_963782045.1. Taxonomy (GTDB): domain Bacteria; phylum Pseudomonadota; class Alphaproteobacteria; order Rhizobiales; family Kaistiaceae; genus CAVSRC01. Next base: position 528,620 of record CAWAIR010000006.1, on the reverse strand, counting down.
TCGACCACGTTCTGCTTGGCGATGGGCTGCCAAAAGCTCGGCCAGCCGGTGCCCGATTCGAACTTGGTCGCCGAATTGTAAAGCGCCGTGTCGCAGCAGATGCAGCGATAGATGCCCACCGCATGGTTGTTGAGATATTCGCCGGTGCCGGCATATTCGGTGCCCTCCTGGCGGGTGACCTGGAAGGCAAGGTCGGAAAGCTGGGCGCGCCATTCCGCGTCGGTCTTGACGACCTTGGCCACGGTCTCCTCGCCGAGATTGGCGCCGGTATCGGCGAACTTGACGATGGTCACCATGCCGGGCTTGGTCACGATCGTGCTCGCGCCGGCCGTGCTGACCCAGCGCAGCGCGCCGCCAACGCCGACCACGCCGGCAAGCGCCGCGGTCGAAAGCAGGAAGCGCCGGCGAGTGGTATCGACGGGTCTCTCACGCATGGTGTCCTCTCCATTGGGCTCAATCCTCCGATGGCCGGAATATAGGAGCAGGTGGCCGACACGCCCCACTCAATTCGTCTTGAGGGAGCCGTGACGCCGGCTCAGGCGAGCGTGAACGCGACGACAGCGGCCGCCACCGCCGCGCCGATGGCCGCGAAGGCGGCGGTGAGCCGGCGGTCCTTGGCCGAGCGCGCCGCATCGGCATAGTCGAAGCGCTCGTAGCGGATGGCAGCAAGCGGCACGCCAGCACGACCGAGCAGGTCGCAGGCAGCGCACATCATGGCGCCCGGGCCGCAGAGCATGGCCTTGACCTGTGCCCTGTCGAGCCCGGCGAGCGCCGCATCGATCACGGCGGAGGTGACCCGCCCGCGCCCCTGCGGCCAGTCGGCGGCGGCGTCTTCCGCCAGGAAGATCGCCCTGAGATCGATGCCCTCCGCCTCCCGGAGGATCCGCTCCGGCGCGATCATCGCTTCGGGCCGCATCCCGGCATAGATCAGCCGTACCGGCCGCTTGTCGGCAGTCGCGGCAAGCTCGCGCAGGATGCCGAGGATCGGTGCGATGCCGACACCGCCGGCAATGAGCAGGAGAGGGCGGCCGGAAGCCACGTCGAGGACGAAGCTGCCGTGCGGCGCGTCGAGCCCGACCCGGGTGCCCACCGGAATGGCGCCGATGCGGCGCGTGAAATCCCCCGATTCCTTGATGAGGAAGGAGAGGTCGCCGCCGGCCGACGGCGCCGAGGCGATCGAGAAGGGATGGTCGAACAGCGGGAAGCGTTTTCCGCCGAAGGAGACCCAGGCGAACTGCCCGGCGCGATAGCGGAGCCGCCTGCGCGGCTTCGGGCTGACCGTCACCTCCCACAGGCCGTCCGCGACCTTGCGGTTGCCCGACACGCGCCAGGACGTGGTCGCCATCTGGAGGGCGCGGCCGCCATAAACGATGAGCGCGCTCGCCAACACTGCGATCGCCAGCATCGGCCACAGCACGTCGAGCGGGAAGACGCGCGCGTAGTGGCCGGCCCTGATCACGTGCAGCACCAGAAACACCACCGCCGCGATCGCCATCAGCCCGTGCGTCGCCCGCCAAAGGGTGTAATGCCCTAGCCTCTCGCGATAGAGGGCCGTCACCACCAGCAGGATGATTGCCACGCCGGAGACCGTTCCGGTGACGAAGCGCCGGTCGAAGAACAGATAGGTGAGCCAGTCGAGGCTACGCGAGGGATCGGACAGGACGTTGGGCACGATGAAGGTCAACGGATGGATGATGACCATGAGCAGCAGCACGCGCGCCGACCATTTGTGGAAAGCCATGGTGACGTCGATGCCGATGCGTCCCGACAGCAGCTCGAAGCGGCCGGAGGTGACGAATTGCAGCACCAGCGCGACGCCCGCCACCATGCCGGTGGCCGCGGTCGCCTCGCGCCAGGCGAGCGCGTGCGACCGCCCGAAGAGATAGGCAAGGACCAGCGGCACGGTCAGCGCCGCCACATAGGCAAGCGCCAGCCAGAACCCGGAAAGGCCGCGCAGGCGCGGCGAGGCGTGCGTGTTCATGGTCGGATTTGGTCCGGCGCGGACCGGGCCATCCCGGTTGCTCAAACCGTTCACGACCAGGGGGCCCCTCTCCGACGGGACGACCCGCGGTTGGCCCGGGGCCATAACGCCGCACCTGTCGTCGCGGCCGGGCGGGCCTTCCTCGCGGCCCGCCAAAAATAAAGGCCGGCGCAAAAACGCACCGGCCGCTGACGGAGGCCCCCGTCAAAACTGGTTAATTCTTCGCTAACGCGCGCCCGAACGCAAGATTAACCATGTTTGATGCCATTGCTAGGGGCACGATGTGACATCGGCGCGACACTGCGGTGACCCTCCCCTGGCTTCTGGCAATTTGCTTCGGCTTCCGCCATATAGGGGCGGAAACCCGTGGATTTTTCTGGTTCCGGACCCGCCGCCATGACGGCCAGGGCACTTCCCTTTCGCAAGATGAACGGCCTCGGCAACGAGTTCATCGTGTTCGACGGCCGGCGCCAGCCCATGCGCCTGGCGCCAGAGGTGATTCGCGCGCTCGGCGCCGCCGACGCGCTCGCGTTCGACCAAATGATCACCATCGAGGCGGCGCACCAGGCCGGCGACGACGCCTTCATGCGCATCCACAACCGCGACGGCGGCGAGGTCGATGCCTGCGGCAACGCCACCCGCTGCGTCGGCTGGCTGATCATGGGCGAGAGTGGCCGCCCGACCGCGGCCATAGAGACCAATGCCGGCCTGCTCAGGGCCTATGACAGCGGGCAGCCGGAACTGATCACCGTCGACATGGGCGCGCCGCGCTTGCGCTGGGACGAGATCCCGCTCGCCGAGGAATTCCGCGACACCCGCGCCATCGAGCTGCAGATCGGGCCGATCGACGCTCCGATACTGCATTCGCCCTCGGCGGTGAACATGGGCAACCCCCACGCCATCTTCTGGGTGGACGACGTCGAGGCCTACGACCTCGCCCGCATCGGGCCGCTGCTCGAGAACCATCCGATTTTCCCCGAGCGCGCCAACATCTCGCTCGCCCACGTCACCTCGCCGGCCGCCATCACGGTGAAGACCTGGGAGCGCGGCGCCGGCCTCACTCGCGCCTGCGGCACCGCCGCCTGCGCCGCCGCGGTCGCCGCCGTGCGCAAGAAGCTGACCGAGCGGCGGGTGACGGTGACGCTCCCCGGCGGGCCGCTGCTGGTCGAGTGGCGCGACGACGGCCACGTCTGGATGACCGGGCCGGTCGAGACCGAGTTCGAGGGCACGCTCGACCCCGAGACGCTCACCTGGCAGGTCACCGCCAAGGGCGCCGCGTGATGGCGAAAGACAGCCGGGCAGCAGGCACCCCTCCCTCCCCGCGAGGGGAGGGTGGCGGCGAAGCCGCCGGGTGGGGCGAGGTGCGCCAGAACCGCGACCGGGACACGACAGGAAACCCCACCCACCATGCTCCGCATGGTCCTCCCTCCCTGTTCCGGGGAGGGACGGAGAACCGGGCAACGCCGAAGACCATCACCTTCGGCTGCCGGCTGAATACGCTGGAATTGGAGGTCATGCGCCGCCGCGCCGCGGAAGCCGGCACGGCCAACGCCATCCTGGTCAACACCTGCGCGGTGACCGCCGAGGCCGTGCGCCAGGCGCGCCAGGCGATCCGCAAGGCCCGCCGCGACGACCCCGATGCCCGCATCGTCGTTTCGGGCTGCGCCGCCCAGATCGATCCGCAAACCTTCGCCGCCATGCCCGAGGTCGATCTGGTGCTCGGCAATGCCGAGAAGCTGCAGGCGCGAAGCTACGATTTCGGCCTGGCCGAGCACGCCGCGGTACGCGTCAACGACATCATGTCGGTGAAGGCGACCGCCGGCCATCTGATCGACGGGCTCGACGGCCGCGCCCGCGCCTTCGTCGAGGTGCAGAACGGCTGCGACCATCGCTGCACCTTCTGCATCATCCCTTACGGCCGCGGCAATTCGCGCTCGGTACCGGCCGGGGCCGTGGTCGAGCAGGTGCGGCGACTGGCCGAGAACGGCTATGCCGAGGTGGTGCTCACTGGCGTCGACATCACCGCCTGGGGCGCCGACCTTCCCGGCGTGCCGAAGCTCGGCAGGCTGGTTCGCGCCATCCTCCGCCACGTCCCGGAGCTGAAGCGCCTCCGCCTCTCGTCGATCGATTCGATCGAGGTGGACGACGAGTTGATGCGCGCGCTCGCCGAGGAGGAGCGGCTGATGCCGCATCTCCATCTCTCGCTCCAGCACGGCGACGACCTCATCCTCAAGCGCATGAAGCGCCGGCATCTTCGCGCCGATTCGATCCGCTTCGCCGAGGAAGTCCGCCGCGTGCGCCCCGACGTCGTCTTCGGCGCCGATCTCATCGCCGGCTTCCCGACCGAGAGCGAGGCGATGTTCGCGAACAGCCTCGCCATCGTCGATGCCTGCGGGCTGACCCATCTCCACGTCTTCCCGTTCTCGCCGCGTCCCGGCACCCCGGCGGCGCGCATGCCGCAAGTCGACCGGGCGCTCGTCAAGGAGCGCGCCCAGAGCCTGCGCGACAAGGGCGCGGCGGCACTCGCCGCCCATCTCGCCGCCGAACAGGGCGCCACCCGCCGCGTGCTGGTCGAGCGCAGCGGGCGCGGCCGCACCGAGCACTTCACCGAAGCCACCATCGATAGCGGCGAGCCCGGGGCGATCGTGCCGGCGCGCATCACCGGCCGCACGGCAAGCGGGCTCACCGCCACCGCCCTCCCCGAGGCGGCCTGATGGCAGAAGGCAAGGGATTCTTCGGCCGTTTCCGCGGCGGCCATCCGCCGGACAAGGAGGCGCCGCCGGCCGCCGACCTGCCAGCGCCGGAGGCGCCCTCGGCCGCACCCCGCCAAGCTGGTTCCAGAAGCTGAAGAGCGGGCTTTCCCGCTCCTCCGGCGCCCTGTCGGAGTCGATTTCCTCGGTCTTCACCAAGCGCAAGCTCGACGACGAGGCGTTGGAGGAACTGGAGGACATGCTGATCCGCGCCGACCTCGGCGCCGACACCGCCGCCAAGGTCACCGATGCGCTGCGCGCTGGCCGCTACGACAAGGAAATCTCGGATGCCGAGGTGAAGGCGGTGCTCGCCGAGGAGATCGCCAGGACGCTCAAGCCGGTCGCCAGGCCACTTGCCATCCACCCTTCGCTGAAGCCGCATGTCGTCCTGGTCGTCGGTGTCAACGGCACCGGCAAGACCACCACCATCGGCAAGCTCGCCGCGAAACTCCGTGCCGAGGGCAAGTCGGTGGTGCTCGCCGCCGGCGATACCTTTCGCGCCGCGGCCATCGAGCAGTTGAAGATCTGGGGCGAGCGGACCGGCGCCACCGTGGTTTCCGGGGCACAGGGGGCCGACGCCGCCGGTCTCGCCTACGACGCGCTGGCGACGGCGCGCGAGAGACAGGCCGACGTTCTGCTGATCGACACCGCCGGGCGGTTGCAGAACAAGGACGCGCTGATGGCCGAGCTCGAGAAGATCATCCGCGTCATCCGCAAGGTCGACCCGAGCGCGCCGCACTCCGTGCTGCTGACGCTCGACGCCACCACCGGCCAGAACGCGGTCAGCCAGGTCGACATCTTCGGCAGGCGCGCCGGCGTCACCGGGCTGGTGATGACCAAACTCGACGGCACCGCGCGCGGCGGTATCCTGGTGGCGATCGCCGCGCAGTACGGCCTGCCGGTGCATTTCATCGGTGTGGGCGAGGGCGTCGACGATCTCGAACCGTTCGCGGCGGAAGATTTCGCCCGCGCTTTGGCAGGGCTCTAGAGGAGGACAGGATGACGACGGGCGCCATCAACCTTGCCGAAAAGCTTACGACCTTCAGCGACGTCTTCGCGCCGCGGACGCTCGCCGAATACAACGGCCACGACGTCATGGTCGCCAAGCTCAAGGGGCCCTACATCTGGCACAAGCACGACGACACTGACGATTTCTTCCTGGTGCTCAAGGGCCGGCTTGCAATCGAGCTGCGCGACCGCACGGTGACGCTCGCCCCCGGCGAGATGTTCATCGTGCCCAAGGGCGTCGAGCACCGGCCGGTCGCCGAGGAAGAGGTGCATATCCTGCTGATCGAGCCGACCGGCACACCCAATTCCGGCGATCCGGCCACCGCCGCGCCGAGACGGCTGGCCTAAGCGAAAGCGTTCACGATGGCCTTCGAACACGCCCCCAACGAACCGCACACGGTCGAAGAGAAGAAGCTCAATCCCTGGCTCAAGCTGGTACTCGAGCTGGGGCCGCTGCTGATCTTCTTCTTCGCCAATGCGCGCGGCGAGAAGCTCGCCGCCTCGTGGCCGCTGATCACCGCGCTGGGCGGGCCGATCTTCTTTGCCACGGCGAGCTTCGTCGTCGCCACCGTGCTGGCGCTCGCCATCTCCTATGCGCTCACCCGCCGCCTGCCGCTGATGCCCTTCGTCACCGCCATCGTCGTGGTGGTCTTCGGCGGGCTCACCCTCTGGTTCCACGACAAGAACTTCATCCAGATGAAGCCGACGATCATCTACCTGCTCTTCGGCGGCATCCTGCTCGGCGGCCTCGTCTTCAACCGCTCGCTGCTCGGCTACGTCTTCGACGCCATGTTCAAGCTGTCGGACGAGGGCTGGCGCAAGCTCACCTTCCGCTGGGGCCTGCTCTTCGTGGCCTTCGCGGTGCTCAACGAGATCCTGCGCGCCACCGTCTCGTTCGATACCTGGCTCGCCTTCAAGGTCTTCGGCTTCCTGCCGCTCACCTTCATCTTCGCGCTGGCGCAGATGCCGCTCATCAACAAGCACGCCATTGCCGAAGAGACGGAAGGGTCCTGAACACGCACCTGCCATCGTCATCCCCCTCCCCAGCGGGGAGAGGGACAGATTGAGGCCTCAGCTCCTCCCCTTCACCTTGGCGATTTCCGGATAGAGGTCCTTGGCCACCGTCTCGTCGGTCAGCGGGCCGATGTACTTCTTGGCGATGATGCCGTCGGCGCCGACCAGATAGGTTTCCGGCACGCCATAGGCGCCCCAATCGATGAAGGTGCGCCCGCTCTCGTCGACGCCGATGGCCGCGTAGGGGTTGCCCAACTGGTTGAGCAGCGTGAGCGCGTTCTCCGGCTTGTCCTTGTAGTCGATGCCGACCAGCCGGATGCGGCCGTCCTTGGCGATCTTCTCCAGCACCGGGTGCTCCTGCCGACAGGGCACGCACCACGAGGCGAAGATGTTGACCAGCGTCAGTTGTCCGTCGAGGTCGGCGCGCGCAAGGCCGGACACGCCGGCACCGGCGAGCGCCGGCAGCGTGAACTGCGGTGCCGGCTTGCCGATCAGCACCGAGGGCACGATGTCCGGCCCGGTGTTCGATTCCAGCCGCACCAGGAAGATCGCCACCAGCGCCACGAATGCCACAAGCGGCAGCAGCATGACCGGCCGGAAGCGCCCGCGCGGCGCCGGCTGGTGGCCCTCCTCGCTCATGGCGTGCCTCGCGCCGAGCGCCGGCGGATGCCGCGCGCCTCCAGTTCGGCGAGGCGGCGCCGCTGCAGCCGGCCGTCGAGCACGATCCACGCCACCAGGACGACGAGAACGACGAGGGTCACCATATAGGCCGCGATGATGAAGCCGGCATGGGGCCACATGGCGCTCAGCCTCCGGCCCCGGAGGCCGCCGCGATCTCCAGCGTATGCACGCGCCGGCGCAGGATCTCGTTGCGGATGGCCATGGCGAGCAGCGCCGCGAACATCAGCGTCATCGCCGCCATCATCACGAACAGCGGGATGAGCATGGAAACGTCGATGGTCGGCCCGCCCATGCGAAAGATGCTGTCGCCCTGGTGGAGCGTGTTCCACCAGTCGACCGAGAACTTGATGATCGGCAGGTTGATGGTACCGACCAGGGTGAGCACCGCCGCCGCCCGCGCCGCGCGGCCGGGGTCGGGCACCGCCTGCCACAGCGCGATCAGCCCGAGATACATGAACAGGAGCACCAGCTCCGAGGTCAGCCGCGCGTCCCACACCCAGTAGGTGCCCCACATCGGCTTGCCCCACAGCGAGCCGGTGACCAGCGCGATGAAGGTGAAGGCGGCGCCGAGCGGCGCGGCGCTCTTCGCTGTCACGTCGGCCAGCGGATGACGCCAGACCAGCGTGCCAAGCGAGGCGACGGCCATCACGCCATAGCCCAGCATCGACAGCCATGCCGCCGGCACGTGGATGAACATGATGCGCACCGTCTCGCCCTGCTGGTAGTCCGGCGGCGCCTCGAAGAAGGAGAGGTAGAGGCCGACGGCCAGCACCAGCACCGCCGCCCCCCAGATGAGCGGCAGTGCCCGGCCGGAATAGCCGAGGAAACGGGTCGGATTGGCGAGGTCAACGATGGCCATAGAGGTGGTTCTAGGGACAGATTGTGTCCTCGGCAATGCGGGGCCACGTGCCGCCATACGGGCGCCATGCTAGATTGGCAGAGAGCCGAGCGGACGCCATCGGGCTGTGGAGCCCCGCGCCCAGCCCAGGGAGTTTCCTCCATGCGCCCCATGAGCGCTGCCTTCTCCTGCCTTGTCCTTCTCGCAACCGCCACCGTCGCCCTCGCCGCGCCCCCGGCCGACGACGTCATCCGCCAGAAGATCGTGGGGAGTTGGGGCGATACCCCGGCTTGCGCCGAAGGCAGCCTCACCTTCAACCAGGACGGCAGCTTCAGTTCCAAGGCCGCCGACGGATCGGACCGGGTGTCCGGCACCTACACCATCGACGGCGGCCGGCTCTCCGGCAAGAACGGCGATAACAGCATGCCGGTGGTGCTGGTCGATTTCGACGGCGAGGCGCTGCTGCTCGACGACGGCAGCGGCAATCCCGACCGCCTTGCCCGCTGCCAGGCGGCGCAATAGCCCTTCTCTGCCCTCACCCGACCGCCCATTGGTTCGGCGACGCCGAGCCGCGAGTTATCTCCCCCCTTGCGGGGGAGAACAGCGAAGCCCGGTTTCGCGCCAGCGAAACCGTTGGCCGAGCTAAGAGGGGGGTGAGGGCATATCCGCAGTTTCTGCGAGGGCGCAGGAGCCGCCCCTATTCCATCCCCACCCGGAGCGCCGCCGCGGCGGCGACCGGCGCCACCACGGCGCTCAAGAGCGTCAGCGCCGCCAGGATGAGGAGGGGGGCGCCGAGCGGCATCGGCCCGGTGAGCGCATAGGTGGCGCTCACCCCGAAGATCAGCACGGGAATCGTGAAGGGCAGCACCAGCACGGCGACCAGCAGGCCGCCGCGGCCGAGCGCCGTCATCAGCGCCGCGCCGATGGCGCCGATGAGGGTGAGCGCCGGCGAGCCGATGAGGAGCGTGAGCGTCGTCACCCCGAGCGCCGCCGGCTCCATGCCGAGCAGCAGTCCGAGCAGCGGCGAGATGACCACCAGCGGTAGCGCCGTGGCAACCCACGCCCCGGCGCACTTCGCCAGCACCGTCACCTCCAGCGGAAGGCCGGAGAGGGCCAGCAGGTCGAGCGTGCCGTCCTCCTTGTCCTCGCCGAACAGCCGGTCGAGGCCGAGGAGCGTGGCGAGCAGCGCGCCGATCCACAGCATCGCCGGCCCGATCCGCGCCAGCAGCTTCAGGTCCGGGCCAACCCCGAAGGGCACCACCGTCACCACCGCCGCGAAGAACACCAGCCCGATGAAGGCGCCACCGCCCGATTTCAGCGACAGGCGCGCGGTCTGGGCGGCGACCGTGCCGAAGCCGGCGATCATGGCGCCCCCAGGGCAAGCGTCGCCGTCGGCTTGACCGGCAGGTCGCGGTGGGTGGCGGCGATCGCCATGCCGCCACCGGCGAGATGGCCGGCGATCAGCCGGCCGAGCCCGGCCTCGGCGGCGGCATCGAGCGCGGTGGCCGGCTCGTCGAGCAGCCACAGCGGCCGCCGCGCCACCAGCAGGCGCGCCAGCGCCACCCGCCGCTTCTGCCCGGCCGAGAGCACCGAGACATGGAGGTCGCCGAGCGGCTCCAGGCCGACCGCATCGAGCGCCGCGTCGATGTCACCGCCACCCCACAGCTTCCGCCAGAAATCGAGATTTTGCCGCACCGTCAGGCCCGGCTTCAGCGCATCGAGATGACCGAGATAGTGGGCATTTTCGCCGATGCTGGTGTCGGGCACGCTCCATCCCCGTTCCGGGGAGGGGGGACCATGCGAAGCCGAAGGCGAAGCATGGTGGGTGGGGTCGGCGTCCTCGAGCGCGACCGTCCCCGCCGCCGGCCTGAGCAGCCCGGCGACCAGCCGGAGCAGCGTCGACTTGCCCGCCCCGTTTGGCCCGGTGACGGCAAGCAGCTCGCCGCCGCCGAGCGAAAACGAGAGGTCGGCGAAGACCGGCCGCCCGCCACGCACGGCCGAGAGCCCCGTCGCGGTCAGACGCATGGCTGAACCTGCCCCGTCCGCTCGCCTCGGGCGTCGTCCGCCCCTTGATCGTCTGGTATCGCCATCCAGTTTTCACTATAAGGCCGGCGATCCATCCCGTCGCCACCGGAACCGGTCCGGTGCGCCGCATTGTGCCGCCGGCCAAGCGGCGGACACCTCATCGACTTCAGGGAGTATCTGGACGTGGCCACGTCGCTCGACAGCTTCAAATCGCGGCGCACCCTTACCGTCGGGAGCGCCAGCTACGATTATTACAGCCTGCCCGAGGCCGAGAAGAACGGGCTGGCCGGCATTTCCCGCCTGCCCTTCTCGCTGAAGGTGCTGCTCGAGAACCTGCTCCGCCACGAGGATGGGCGCACCGTCACCGCCGACGACATCCGCGCCATGGCCGCATGGCTGACTTCCCACCGGAGCGACCGCGAGATCGCCTTTCGGCCCGCGCGCGTGCTGATGCAGGATTTCACCGGCGTCCCGGCGGTGGTCGACCTCGCCGCCATGCGCGACGCCATGGTGGCGCTCGGCGGCGACCCGGCGCGCATCAACCCGCTGGTGCCGGTGGATCTGGTCATCGACCATTCGGTGATGGTCGATCAGTTCGGCAGCGCACTCGCCTTCCAGATGAACGTCGAGCGCGAATATGAGCGGAATGGCGAGCGCTACCAGTTCCTGCGCTGGGGGCAGTCCGCCTTCCGCAATTTCCGCGTGGTGCCGCCGGGAACCGGCATCTGCCATCAGGTGAACCTCGAATACCTCGCCCAGACCGTGTGGACCGGCAAGGAAGACGGCGCGCTTGTCGCCTATCCCGACACGCTGGTCGGCACCGACAGCCACACCACCATGGTCAACGGCCTCGCCGTACTCGGCTGGGGCGTCGGCGGCATCGAGGCCGAGGCCGCCATGCTCGGCCAGCCGATCTCCATGCTCATCCCCGAGGTCGTCGGCTTCCGCATGAGCGGCAGGTTGCCGGAGGGCGTCACCGCCACCGACCTGGTGCTCACCGTCACCCAGATGCTGCGCAAGAGGGGCGTGGTCGGCAAGTTCGTCGAGTTCTTCGGCGACGGCCTCTCGACGCTCTCGCTGGAGGACCAGGCGACCATTTCCAACATGGCGCCGGAATACGGCGCGACCTGCGGCTTCTTCCCCGTCGACCGGGACACCCTCGCCTACTTGAAATCGACCGGCCGCGAGGCCGACCGCATCGCCCTCACCGAGGCCTATGCCCGGGCGCAAGGCATGTTCCGCGAGGACGGCACGCCCGATCCGGAGTTCACCGACACCCTGTCGCTCGATCTTGCTACCGTGGTTCCCTCGATGGCCGGACCCAAGCGCCCGCAGGACCGCGTCGAGCTCTCCCATGCCGACACCGCCTTCGAGGCGGCGCTTGCCGACTTTCGCGACGTCGGAAAAGGCGACGCCGCCTCCGACATGGACGAGGAAGGCGGCGGCTCGGTGCCCGAGCTCTACCGTTCGGCCACGGTCGACAACAAGGACTACAAGCTGACCGACGGCGACGTGGTCATCGCCGCCATCACCTCGTGCACCAACACCTCCAACCCCAGCGTGCTCATCGCCGCCGGCCTGGTGGCCAGGAACGCCCACGAGAAGGGGCTGACCACCAAGCCGTGGGTGAAGACCTCGCTCGCACCCGGCTCGCAGGTCGTCACCGAATATCTGGCCAAGGCCGGCCTGCAGGAACATCTCGATGCCCTCGGCTTCAATCTGGTCGGCTACGGCTGCACCACCTGCATCGGCAATTCCGGTCCCCTGGCCGAGGAGATTTCCGAGGCGATCGGCGCCAAGGAGCTGGTCGTTGCATCGGTGCTCTCGGGAAACCGCAACTTCGAGGGCCGCGTCAATCCGGACACCCGCGCCAACTATCTTGCCTCGCCGCCGCTGGTCGTCACCTACGCGCTGACCGGCACCATGCGCGCCAACGTCACCACCGAGCCGCTCGGGACGGCCAAGGACGGCACGCCGGTCTACCTCAAGGACATCTGGCCGACCTCGAAGGAGGTCGCCGAGATCGTCCGCGCCACCATCAGCGAGGAGATGTTCCGCACCCGCTATGCCGACGTCTTCAAGGGCGATGCCGCGTGGCGCAAGATCACCGTCTCCGGCGGCCAGACCTACGACTGGTCGGACGGCTCGACCTACGTGCAGAACCCGCCCTATTTCGACGGCATCACCATGACGCCGGAGCCGGTCGAGGACATCGTCGATGCCCGCGTGCTCGGCCTCTTCCTCGATTCGATCACCACCGACCACATTTCGCCAGCCGGCTCGATCAAACGCGACGGCCCCGCCGGCGAATACCTGATCGCGCATCAGGTGCGCCCGGTCGAGTTCAACTCCTACGGCTCACGCCGTGGCAACCATCAGGTGATGATGCGCGGCACCTTCGCCAACATCCGCATCAAGAACCAGATGGTGCCCGGCGTCGAAGGCGGCGTCACCGTCCACCAGCCCTCCGGCGAAGAGCTTCCCATCTACGACGCCGCCATGCGCTACGCCGAGGACAAGGTGCCGCTGGTCATCTTCGCCGGCAAGGAATACGGCACCGGCTCCTCGCGCGATTGGGCGGCGAAGGGCACGCGGCTCTTGGGCGTGCGCGCCGTCATCGCCGAGAGCTTCGAGCGCATCCATCGCTCCAATCTCGTCGGCATGGGCGTGCTGCCGCTCACCTTCGCCGACGGCATGTCGTGGAAGGCGCTGGGCCTGAAGGGCGGCGAGACGGTGACCATCCGCGGCCTTGCCGAGGGGCTCCAGCCGCGCCAGACGCTGACCGCCGAGATCACTTACGGCGACGGCCGCGCCGCTTCGGTACCGCTCACCTGCCGCATCGATACGCTCGACGAGCTGGAATATTTCCGCAACGGCGGCATCCTCCACTACGTGCTCCGCCAGCTCGCCGCGTGAGGGCCGCGATCATGGGCGCAAACCTCCGGTTCGCGCCCGTCTCACCCGAACGTGACTCGAACTTGACCCCCCTCGGCCATAGGTTGACGGTGGGTGACTTGGGTAGTCCGGATCGTCCGGATCGTCCGGCGCCCCCGACAATTTGCGTGCAGGCTTCATGAAGACGACGATTTCCGCACTTGCCTTGGGCGGTCTCATTGCCGGCATGTTGTTCGTCGCCGTTCCGGCTCAGGCCGAGATCAAGGGTGTCGTCGAGCTGTTCACCAGCCAGGGCTGCTCGTCCTGTCCGCCGGCCGACAAGCTGCTTGCCAAGTACGCCGACCGCAAGGACGTGTTGGCGCTGTCCTACAACGTCGACTACTGGGACTATCTCGGCTGGAAGGACACGCTGGCCAGCCCCGACAACAGCGAGCGCCAGCGAAACTATGCCCAGGCGCGCGGCGACGGACAGGTCTACACGCCGCAGGCGGTGATCGACGGGCGCACCCATGCCGTCGGCTCCGACCCGGCCGCGATCGACGCGGCGCTCGCCAAATATCCCGACGGCCTGCCGGTGCATCTGTCGCTGTCCTCGACCGGCGATGCCGTCACCGTCAACATCGACGCGGCGGCCGAGAACCAGATGCCGCACGCCACCCTATGGCTGGTGATGTACGACAAGTCGGTCAGCGTGCCGATCGACCGCGGCGAGAACAGCGGCCGCACGATCACCTACACCAATGTCGTGCGCAAGCTCCGCCCGATCGCCATGTGGAAGGGCGAGGCGATGTCGGTCGACCTGCCCAAGAGTGAGATCAAGCACGCCGACGTCAGCCGCTGCGCCGTGCTGCTGCAGGCCGAAACCAAGGACGGCCTGCCCGGCCCGATCCTCGGCGCCGCCACCATCGACATGACCGGGACGTGAAGTGTGCGAATGGTGAGTAGCGAATAGCGAATAGCAAACGGCGGTAATGCTGTTCTACTCGCTACTCGCTACTCGCTACTCGCTACTCCCTACTCGCTACTCCCTACTCGCTCTTCTACCCCAAACTCTTCTCGATCAGCCTTGCGATACGGGCCGCGTGGTCGGTGGGATCGTCGGGCGGCTCGCCATCCAGAATCCTGGCTTCGCCGTAGAGGATCACCGCCGCGTCGTCGAGGATCGTCCCCTCGCCGCCCGCGGTCGCCTTGCCGGCGAGCGCCTTGACCAGGCCGTGGGTCGGGTTGAGCTCGAGCACCGGCGCCATGTGCGTCTTCAGTTCGCCGGCGCGCGAGAGCATCTTCTCGAGCTGCCGGTCCGGCCCAAGCTCCGGCGCCACCAGACAGACCGCGCTCGATGCCAGCCGCTTCGACACCCGCACCTCGCTGACCTTGTCGCCGAGCGCCTGCTTGAAACGCGCCGCGAGCGTCGCCACGGCGCTTTCCGGCGCCGCCTCGTCGGCGCTCTCCCCTTCCGCCAGCGGCACCAGGTCGAGGTCGGCCGATCCTTGCGTCACCGACTGAAAGGGCTTGCCCTCGTAGCCGAGCGCCGTGCGCACCCAGAAGGCATCGACCGGATCGGAGAGCAGAAGCACCTCGATGCCGTGGCGGGCGAAGCCTTCCAGATGCGGGCTCGCCATGATCGCCGCCTTGTCATCGCCGAGCGCATAATAGATCGCCGTCTGGTTGGGCCGCATCGCCGCAATGGTGTCGGCGAGGCTGCGCCAGGCCTCGCCCCCGGTGGTCGTCCTGAAGCGGGCTACCCGATAGAGCGCGTCGCGCCGCTCGGCGTCCTCGTAGAGGCCCTCCTTGAGCACCGCGCCGAAGGCGTCCCACACCGTCTCGAAGGTCTCCTTGTCCTCGCCCGCCAGCTTGTCGAGCTCGCTGAGGATGCGCGTCGTCACAGCCTTGCCGATCGCGGAGAGCACCGGATTGGTCTGCAGCATCTCGCGCGACAGGTTGAGCGGCAGGTCCTCCGAATCGATCACGCCGCGCACGAAGCGCAGCCACGCCGGCAGGATGTCGGCATCGTCGGTGATGAACACCCGTCGCACATAGAGCTTGATGCGGCCCTTGCGCTCCGGGTTGAACAGGTCGAACGGCTTCATCCGCGGCACGAAGAGGAGCACCGAATATTCGCTGCGCCCCTCGGCGCGGTAATGGATGGTGAGCGCCGGCTCGTCGTACTGGCCGCTGACGTGGCCGTAGAACTCGGCGTACTCCTCCTTGCTCACCTGCGCCTTGGGCTTGCGCCACACCGCGCTGCCGTCGGCGAGCGTCTTCTCCGCTTCGCCGTCGCCCACCTTGAGCACGATCGGCACCGGAACATGCGCCGAATAGGAAGCCACCACGCGCTCGATGGTCACCTGTTCGGCATAGTCCCTGGCGTCGTCGAGGAGCGTGATCACCACCCGCGTGCCGCGCGCCGGCGCCTCGGCGAGCGCGGCCGGCACGACGCTGTAGCTGCCCTTGCCGTCCGACCGCCATCGCCAGGCCTCGTCGGAGCCTGCCCGGCGCGAGACGACCTCGACCTCCTTGCCCACCATGAAGGCCGAGTAGAAGCCGACGCCGAACTGGCCGATGAGGGTGCTCTTGTCGGCGTTCTCCGGCAGGCTTTCGAGGAAGGCGCGGGTACCGGAGCGGGCGATCGTGCCGAGATTGTCGATCAGCTCGTCACGGCTCATGCCGATGCCATTGTCCTCCACCGTAAGCCGGCCGGCGCCCTTGTCGGCGGCAAGCGCGATGCGGAACGGTGATTCGCCCTCCGCCAACTCCGGCTCCGACAAAGCCAGCGTCCGCAGCCGCTCGCAGGCGTCGGCGCCGTTGGAGATCAGCTCGCGCAGGAAGACGTCGCGGTTGGAATAAACCGAATGCACCATCAGGTGCAGCAGGCGGGAAACCTCCGCCTCGAAGGATCGGGTCGTCGGCCCTTCGCCGCCGGTCGCTGTTTCGCCCTCGGCCATGTCGTTTCCCCAAAAATATCAAGGCTTCAGGGCGAGATATCGCCGCTGGCGGCGCCGCTTTCAAGCCTTGGGGAAACGATCGCCGGCAGCCCGGACGCAAATTGGCCGGCACGAGGCCGGCCAATGTTGCCGCATCAAACACGTGCTTCGTGCCAGTGGCTCGGCCCGACGAGAAACCTCGGGGGGCTGGGGGGCTGAGAAACTACCGTGGTCTCCGCCGAGCCGAACCGTCTGAGGCAACGATCAAATGATTGCCCGCCAACGTGGTCGACCAACGGCGGAAAAGGGGCAAAATCGTGAATTCGTGCAAGCCGTCGTCCGTACAGCGGAAATTCCTCCATGCCGCCGAAGCGGCCGCGTTCGGCGCTCTTGCCTTGACCGAAAAACGGGGCAATCATGACGGCGAGATGACACGGGAAGAACCATGAGCGAGACGGAAGACAAAGAGCCGTCCGGCGGCCGGGCGAACCTGATCGCCCTCGCCGCCGCCAAGCCAGCCACCCAGCCCGCCGGGCCAGTCGGCTTCAATCGTCAGGAACTCAACCAGATTCTGGACGTGTACGGCCGTAAGGTCGCCGATGGCGAATGGCGCGACTACGCCATCGACCTTGGCAGGGACCAGGCGGTGTTCTCGATCTTCCGACGAGCGGCCGAGGTGCCGCTCTACCGGATCGTCAAGCAGCCGCGCCTGGCGCGCCGCCAGGGCATCTGGTCGCTGGTCACCGCCACCGGCCTCATCCTCAAGCGCGGCCATGACCTCCCCAATGTGCTCAGGGCCATCGACCGGCGGCTGAAGATCGTCGCCTGAGGGCCTCTACCGCGTCGGCAGCGTCGCCGCGCCGGGCCCGAGCGGGCGCTGCATGATCACCGTATCCAGCCAGCGTCCGTGCTTGAAGCCGACGTCCTTGAGCGTGCCGGTGAGCGTGAAGCCGGCCGCCTTGTGCAGGCGGACCGAGGCGTCATTGGCCGAATCGCCGATCACCGCCACCATCTGGCGGAAGCCGAGAACCGTGGCGTCGTCAATCAGCCGGCGGAGCAGCGCCCCGCCAATGCCCTGGCCGCGGGCCCCGACCGCCAGATAGACCGAATCCTCCACCGTGTGGCGATAGGCCGGACGCGGGCGATAGGGCCCGGCATAGCCGTAGCCGAGCACGGTGCCGGCCCGTTCGGCGGTGAGATAGGGATAGCCCTCGGCGGCAAGGCGCGTGAAGCGGGCCGTTATTTCCGCCGTGTCCGGCGGCACCACCTCGAAGCTCGCGGTGCCCACGGCAACCGCCTCGGCGTAGATCTCGGTGATCGCCGGGATGTCGGCCGCGGTTGTCGGCCTGATGATGATGTCGCTCATGATCGCCGCCCCGGAAAACGCCCATCACAAACAAAAAGGGCGCGGCCGAGCCGCGCCCTTTGCGTTCAGTGCATCGCCATGCCCGCCTAGTTGCGGCCCTGGCCGAACAGCCGGAGCAGCATCAGGAACAGGTTGACGAAATCGAGGTACAGCCTGAGCGCACCCATGATCGCCTTGCGGCCGGCCACCGTGCCGTCATCGCCGACGTAATAGATTTCCTTGATCTTCTGGGTGTCGTAGGCGGTGAGGCCAGTGAACACCAACACGCCGATCACCGAGATGGCGAACTGCAACGCGGTGGAATGCCAGAAGATGCCAACGACCGAGGCGATGATGATGCCGATCAGGCCCATGAACAGGAAGGAGCCCATGCCGGTCAGGTCGCGCTTGGTGGTGTAGCCCCACAGGCTCATCGCGCCGAAGGTGCCGGCGGTGATGATGAAGACCTGGGTGATGCTGGTCGCCGTGTACATCACGAAGATCGACGACAGCGTCACGCCGAGCAGTCCGGCATAGACCCAGAAGGTGGCCTGCGCCGCCCCGACGCTCATGTGGCCAATGCGGAAGGAGAGGAAGAACACCATGCCGAGGGTGCCCAGCATCAGCACCCACATCAGCCCGCCAAAGAGCGCGGTGCCGAAGCCGGTGAGCATCACGCCATTCTGCAGCGTCGCCGCGGCCGCGGCCGGGTCGCTGGTCGTGGCGAGGCTGTAGGCGAGGAAGGCGGCAATACCGGTGATCACCAGGCCGCTCGCCATGTAATTGTAGACGCGGATCATGTGGGCGCGAAGGCCCGCATCGACCGCGCTTTCAGCACCGCGCGCGACGGTTGCGCCGAAGCGGGGCTGATTGTCGTAGTTCGCCATCGAAAAGTCCCTTCTTCCGTTGCAAGCCGGCGCGGCCCGTCGGGCCCTAGCGCACGTGCGGACAATATGGGCTTTGGCCAAAGTCTAAACAAGTACCGTGACAACAGCTTAATGAAGGGTGAGTCGGGCGGGAAAAGGCCAAAAAAGACCGCCCACCCCTCTTTACAGACCGGCCGCGAAGCAGCGAGTCTGACGGCAGGCGACAGCCAGCCGGGAGACACGCCCATGCCGCGCCTCTTCACCGGAGTGGAAATCCCCGCCGGGATCGCAGAACGGCTGTCCTATCTGCGTGGCGGCTTGCCCGGCGCCCGCTGGATCAGCGCCGAGAACTACCACCTGACGCTGCGCTTCATGGGCGATATCGACATGATCGCGGCGGAGGCGATCGCCGAGGCGCTGGCGCGGGTGCGCCGCCTTGCCTTCACGCTGCGCATCACCGGCGTCGGCACGCTCGGCACGCGCAAGCCGCACGCCATCGTCGCCCGCGTCGAGCCGTCTCCCCCGCTGACCGAGCTGCAGGCCGAGCACGAACGGCTGATGCAGCGCATCGGCCTGCCGCCGGAGGGGCGCAAATACACCCCGCACATCACGCTCGCCCGCCTCCGCCACGCCAATGCGCGCGACATCGCCGACTATCTGACGCTGCGCGGCGGCTTCTCCACCGGGCCGGTTGAGGTCGAACGCTTCGTGCTGTTCTCCTCACGCGATTCGATCGGCGGCGGACCCTATGTGGTCGAGGAGAGCTACCCGCTGATTCCCCAGGAGGGCGCCGCGGCGCGGTTGAGCGCGTGAGGCCACCGCCGGCTGCCGCTGCTTGCGGCGGCCGGACCGTCGCCCCATCTTTGCCACCGTCCGTCGGGTGGAGAGGAAGACGATGACCAAGGTGCTGTATGGCGAGATTCTGGGGCCCGAGGAGGACCCCCGGCAGGAACAGCGGGTGAAAGCCCGGTTTTGGGCGACCTTCCGCAAGGCGGCCCGCTACGTGCCCTTCGCCGAGGATCTTGTCGCCGCCTATTACTGCGCCTTCGACCCTGCGACACCCACCAGGGTGCGTGCCATCCTCATCGGCGCGCTCGCCTATTTCGTGCTGCCGCTCGACGCCATCCCCGATTTCATCGCCGGGCTCGGCTTCACCGACGACGTCACCGTGCTGCTGGCGGCGATCGCCACCGTCGGCGCCCATATCACCCCGGCTCATCGCGCCGCCGCCAAGCACGCGCTCGACGAGAATCGGCCCTGATGGGACGGCGGGAATCCTCGTCGATTGCCGGCCGACAGAAATTTCGCCACCTTGCGGATTGCCCCGCGCTTCACGAAATAGTAACTCCGGTGAGCGAAGTTTAATAAATGCTTATCGAGATGGAAGAACCGGTGACCGGGGCGGCCAGCCGGCATTCCCATGAGAGGATGATGAATTCACGCGTTTTGCTCCTGATGGGCGCCCTCATCGCAACGGCGAGCTCGGCCGCTGCGCAGGCGCCGACGTCCATAGGCAGCTTCAAGGTGTGGAGCGCCTACGTATCCACCGAGAACGGCGACAAGACCTGCTTCGCCGCCTCCCAGCCGCAGAACTCCAAGTACTCGAGGCCGGTTTCGAGTCGTGGCGACACCTTCTTCATGGTCACGACGATTCCGTCGAAGAGCATCACCAACGAGGCCAGCACCATCATCGGCTTCCCGTTCAAGGCGGGCAGCAACGTAACCGCCAATGTCGACGGCACCGTTTTCAAGATGTTCTTCAACGACGCCGCCGGCGAGACGGCGTGGTCGGTGCCTGATTCGGAGCCGGCGCTCATCGACGCCATGAAGAAGGGCACCAGGATGACCGTGACCAGCACGTCCAGCCGCGGCACCGACGTCACCGACACCTATTCGCTCTCCGGCGTCACCGCCGCGCTCGACGCGGCCTCCAAGGAGTGCCAGTAGCGGCAGCCGGCTAAGTCAGGCGTCTTCCGTCGCCGCACCCATCGCCTGGATCGCGTCGGCCATTTCCAGCGTGCGCCGGGCCATGCGCTCGTGCAGGCGCTCCACCATCCGCCCGTCGACCGTGATGACGCCCTTGGCCATGGCGTCCGGTGCGGCGAAGGCTTCGATCACCTTGCGCGCCCAGTCGCGCTCCTGCGGCGACGGTCCGAAGGCGGCATTGGCGACCGCCACCTGCTCGGGGTGAATGATGGTCTTGCCATCGAAGCCGAGGTCGCGTCCCTGGCGGCACTCCTCGGCGAGCGCCTCTTCGTCGTTGAGATCGTTGAAGCTGCCGTCGAGCACGGCGAGGCCGTGCGCCCGCGCCGCCACGACCACTTGCGCCAGATGCGGCAGCAGCGCGGCGCGCCCCGGCCGGATGTTGGCGCCGAGCTCGGCGGCCAGATCGTTGGTGCCGACCACGTAGCCGGTGACCGCCGGCGCCGGCATGGCCGCGATCGCGCCCATGGCGCTGGCATTGAGCACCGCCGCAGCGGTCTCGATCATCGCCCACAGTTTCATCGACTTCGGCGCATGGGCGGCGGCCAGAGCCGTCCGCGTCCGGCGCAGGTCGTCGGTGCGCGAAAGCTTGGGCACCAGAATGGCGTCGGGCTTGGCCGCGGCCATCGCGGCGATGTCGCGGGCAATCCACGGCGTATCGAGGCCGTTGATGCGCACGACGATCTCGCGCCGGCCCGTGGTCAATTGGCCGACCAGGCCGGCGACGTCGTCGCGCGCCTTGTTCTTGCGGTCCGGCGCCACCGAATCCTCCAGATCGAGGATCAGCACGTCGGCCGCTATGCCCTTGCCCTTTTCGAGCGCCCGCTCATTCGACCCCGGAACGAACAACGCACTACGCCGCGGACGCAGATCTGGCGGCATCCGGTTTCCCTTCTCAGTCCCCACGCAGACCAATGACTGTAATCCGCCGGCGGGCTTTGCTCCACTGCCAAGATGTCGGCTAGATGATGCCCGGATCGGAAGGAACCGGCGGCCCATGGAGAAACCCACCGTCATCGTCGTCAACAGCCTCGTTGCCCGCGGCGCCGTCGGCGGCCGCGCCAGCGTCTTTGCGCTGGAACGGCTGGGTTTCCCGGTGGTCTTCGTGCCGACCGTGGTGCTGCCCTGGCATCTCGGCCACGGCCGCGCCAGCCGCATCCAGCCGGAGGCCGCGGCCTTTGCCGCCCTCGCTCGACGACCTCGCCCGGGCGCCCTGGCTGGGCACGGTCGGCGCCGTGCTCACCGGCTATTTCGGCGCCGCCGATCAGGTGGCACCGGCTGCTCGCCTGGTCGCGGCGGTCAAGGCGGCGAACCCGCGCAGCCTCACTCTCTGCGACCCGATCATCGGCGACACCGGCGGCCTGTTCCAGCCCGAGACGGTGGCCGGCGCCATCCGCGACTGGCCTCCTGCCGCTCGCCGACATCGCCACGCCCAACCGCTTCGAGGCCGACTGGCTGGGCCGGCTTCCTTTCCGCCCGCGAGGTCGTCGTCACCTCGGCCGAGACCGGCGCCGGCACCATCGAGACACTGGTCGAGGCGCCCCACCGGCCGTTTCCGCATCACCCACCGATGGGTGCCGGACAATACCGTCCATGGCACCGGCGATCTCTTCGCCGCGCTCCATCTCGGCCACCGCCTGGACGGTGCCGCGCCGGAGGAGGCCGCCGCCCGCGCCACCAGCGCCGTCCGCACGATGGTAGAGGCGGCCAATCGCGACGGTCTCGACGAGCTGCCGCTGGCGGCCTGTCAGGACGTGCTCGCCGCCCCGCGCAAGCGGCTCACCGTGACCGCTTTGGCCTAACGGCGGAAGACGCCGAAGCGGAAGCCGAGATAGGAGGCGCAGGTGGCAATGGCGGTCGCGACGATGAGCGCGGCCAGCGGCGGCGTCGCCGGCCAGACGATGAGGATCGCCGCATAGACGGCATAGTTGAGCGCGTTGGCGCTGCCGGCGACCATGGCGAAGCGGGCGAATTCGGAGAGGCGCGGCGGCGCGGTCACGGCGAAGGTGAGGTTGCGGTGCATCAGCCAGGCGAACACCATGGCGCAGCCGATGGAGATGAGCCGGCTGATGAACGGGCTCAGCTCGATGAAGTGGATGAGGGCGGTGTTGATGGCGGCATCGACCAGGAAGGCGCTGCCGCCCGAGACGATGAAGCCGCCCCAGTGGCGGAGCGAGCGATAGTCGAGCGGCCGGCTGTCCTCAGCCATCCCCGTCCCCCGCCCGCCACGGGAAGCCGGCCGCATCGCGCCCGCGGACGTGCCAGATGAGCTCCGGCAGCCCGTCGCGGCTTGCGAGGAAGCCATGCTCCTCCTGCCGCCGGGAAGCGATCTCGTCGCGCCCGCCGAGTTCGTCGTCGGCGAGGCCGGGATGGCACATGATCATCGGCCGCGCGCCGGGCGCGATGAGGAAGGTCTCGAACTCGCGTGCGTAAGGGATCGCGCCGAAGGACGAATAGCCGGAGAATCCACAATTGGTGGCGAGGCCCGCCGCCTCCACCGTCTGGCGGAAGCCGAGGGCGAGCATCGCCGCCGTCAGCGCCTTGCCGGCGGAGAGCCGGCGCCTGAGGATCGCGGCGGGGGCATCGGCCGGATCGCGGACAAGCGGCCCGCCGGCCGAAAAGCGGCGCCCGAGCACGTCGGCGAGCGCCGCGCGGATGCCGGGGAGGGCATGGACGTGATGGTGGCCGTCGATGAAATCCGGCGGCACGCCAGCGACCGTCTCGAAGCGGTCGAGCTGGCGCGCGATCTCGTCGGCCACCTCCTGCGCGTCGATGGCCCGGCTGACCGCGCGCGCCACTACCCGGTCGGGCGGCGGCAAGGTGCCGGCCGGCGCGAACTTCGGCAGGCGGCCGAGCGGCGCGCCGAAGGTAAGGTTGAGGTGGAGCCCGAGGGCGAAGCGGTCGCGCAGCGCCACCGCCCGTTCCGCCACCGCCGGCCAGTGCGGCATGTTGACCATGGCCGAGGTCGCCGACAGCCGTCCGGCCTCGGCCAGCGCCAGGATCCCGTCCGAAATGCCGCGGGTCATGGCGAAATCGTCGGCGCAGAGGATCGGCGCCGTCATGACCCCTTCGCCGCCGTCCGCGCCTCCGCGCCGGTGCCGATCTCCTCGGCGACCACGTAGAGCGGCCGCGCCTTCACCTCCTCGTAGATGCGCGCCAGGTATTCGCCCATGATGCCGAGCGAGACGAGCTGCACGCCGGCGAAGAACATGATCGACACGATCAGCGACGGAAAGCCTGGCACGTCGGCGCCGAAAAGCATGCTGCGCACCATGAAGTAGGCGCCGTAGGCGAGCGCCGCCAAAGAGATCAGCGCGCCGAAATAGGACCACACCTTGAGCGGCAGCGACGAGAACGAGACGAAGCCGTCGAGGGCGAAGCTCGCCAGCTTCATGAAGCTCCAGTGCGAGCTGCCGGTGAAGCGGTCCTGTGATTCGAACGGCACCACCACCGACGGAAAGCCGATCCAGGCATAGAGGCCCTTGGAGAAGCGCGTGCGCTCGCCGAGCCGGTTGATGGCATCGACCGCCTGCCGGTCCATGAGCAGGAAGTCGACCACGCCGAGCGGCAGCCGCGTCTGGGCGATGTGGCGAAAGACGAAATGGAACAGGCGCGAATAGAGCCGCCGCGCCCAACTGTCGGCATCGCGGCTCTGGCGCTGGCCGAAGACGATGCGGGCGCCCTTCCGCCATTCGGCGACGAAGGCTCTCACCATCTCCGGCGGATGCTGCAGGTCGCCATCCATGATCACCACCGCATCGCCCCTGGCGTGATTGAGACCGGCGGCGATGGCGATCTCCTTGCCGAAGTTCCGGCTGAACGAGATCGCGGCAAAGCGCGGCTCAACGGCGTGGAGGGCGCGGATGCGCGCCAGCGTGCCGTCGGTCGAGCCATCGTCGACGAACAGCACCGACCAGTCGAAATCCTGCCCGTCGAGGTTCTGGTGGAGCACGGCGACGAGCGCATCGAGCCCCGCCGCCTCGTTGAGGACGGGGATGACCAGCGTGATCAGGGGGCGTTCGGGCGTCATGGCGGGTAGAGCCATAGCGCGGTTCACGCCGTTCCCCAAGCCGGCCGGCGGCCCACCGCCACCAGATTCCTGGCTTGACACCTCGCCGGTTAATGAATAACAATCATGTTATATAGGCGATAAGTTATGCACATGACCCCAACCCAGCTCGACGACACCTTCAGCGCGCTGGCCGACCCGACCCGGCGGGCGATCCTCGCCCGGCTGATGGCCGGCGACGCCACCGTCATGGAGCTGGCGCGGCCCTTTGCCATGAGCCAGCCGGCGATCTCCCGGCATCTCAAGGTGCTGGAGCGCGCCGGCCTGATCTCGCGCGGCCGCGCCGCGCAGACGCGCCCCTGCCGACTCGAGGTCACGCGGCTGGCCGAGGTGACCGGTTGGCTCGAGCCGTTCCGCCAGCGCGCCGAAGCGAACTACCGGCGGCTCGACACATTGCTCGATGAACTGAAAGCCGGCGACACGCAAACGAAGGGGAACGGCCAATGAGTGGCATCACGCCATTCCTGTGGTTCGACAGTCAGGCGGAGGAGGCCGCGAACTTCTACGTCGCGATCTTCGAGGACGCGGCGGTCACCTCGGTCAGCCGCTACGGCGAGGAAGGCAAGGAGATCCACGGCCGCCCCGCCGGTTCGGCGATGGTCGTGTCGTTCCGGCTGCGTGGGACACCCTTCATGGCGCTGAACGGCGGTCCAATCTTCACCTTCAACGAGTCGATCTCCTTCATGGTCCGCTGCAAGACACAGGACGAGGTCGATCACTTCTGGTCGCGCCTCGGCGAAGGCGGCACGCCGAGCCAATGCGGCTGGCTCAAGGACAGGTTCGGCGTCTCCTGGCAGATCGTGCCCGATCGTCTCGGCGCGCTGCTGCAGGACAAGGACCGCGCTGCCGCCGGCCGCGCCATGAACGCCATGCTGAAGATGGGCAAGCTCGACATCGCCGCGCTCGAGCGCGCCTTCGCCGGGTGAGGAGACGCCATGATGACCGAGCAACTGGACGTCGCAACGCCCAACGATTTCGACGTGGTCTGCACCCGCGTCTTCGATGCGCCGGCGGCCCTGGTCTTCGCCTGCCACACCAGGCCGGAACTGGTGAAGCGCTGGCTGCTCGGGCCTCCCGGCTGGTCGATGCCGGTCTGCGACATCGACCTCCGCATCGGCGGCCGCTTCCGCTACCTCTGGCGGAACGACGCGAACGGCCGTGAATTTGCTGTCGGCGGCATTTATCGCGATATTGAAGCACCCAAGAGCATCGTCCACGCCGAAGCCTTCGAAGGCGGCGACATGCCGGAGGCGCTGGTCACCACCCTCTTCGCCGAGGAGGCCGGCCGCACCACCATGACGCTAACCATCAGCTATGCCTCACGCGCCTTGCGCGATGCAGCGCTTGCCACCGGCATGACCGGCGGCATGGGCCAGAGCTACGACCGGCTCGATCACGTGCTGGCAACCTCTTCGACCTGACTGAATCCAGGCCTTTCCCCTGACGGAGCAGCCCAATGAAATATGCCGATGGACAACAAGTCCGGCTTGGAGATCGGGTGAGGCTCGGCAAGGATGACGGCGGCGTGGTCGTGGCGTCGATCGACACGGACGAATACGACCCTGAACATCGCAGGGATCAATGGAGCTACTTGAAGAAGGGCGTGGTGATCCGGTTCCCGGAATGGGGACCGATCCACTACGAGGAACCGGAGCGAGGCCTTGAGCTGATCGGACGCGCACCGCCAGCGAGCCGGCGGAGCGCGAGCACCAGTTAGTTCGTCCACCCCAGTTTGGAGTCGCCCGCGCTGATCAGGCCGCCTGGCGCTTCGGCTGGATCAGCTTGCGGTTGACCAGCACCTCGGCGATCTGCACGGCGTTCAGCGCCGCGCCCTTGCGCAAGTTGTCGGAAACCACCCACATCACCAGCCCGTTGTCGACGGTCGGGTCCTCGCGGATGCGGCTGATATAGGTGGCGTCCTCGCCGGCCGCCTCGTGCGGCGTCACGTAGCCGCCGGGCTCGCGCTTGTCGACCACCAGGCAGCCCGGCGCCTCGCGCAGGATCTCGCGTGCCTCGTCGGCGGTGATCTCGTTCTCGAACTCGATGTTGACCGCCTCGGAATGGCTGATGAACACCGGCACGCGCACGCAGGTCGCCACCAGCTTGATCTTCGGGTCGAGGATCTTCTTGGTCTCGGCCACCATCTTCCATTCTTCCTTGGTGAAGCCGTCGTCGAGGAAGACGTCGATATGCGGGATGACGTTGAAGGCGATGCGCTTGGGAAACTTCTTCGCCTCGACCGGATCGGAGACGAACACCGCGCGCGTCTGCGTGAACAGCTCGTCCATCGCCTCCTTGCCGGCACCGGAGACCGACTGATAGGTCGACACCACCACGCGCTTGATCTTCGCCCGGTCGTGCAGCGGCTTCAGCGCCACGACCAGCTGGGCCGTCGAGCAGTTGGGGTTGGCGATGATGTTCTTCTTGCGGAAGCCCACGATCGCGTCGGCGTTCACCTCCGGCACGATCAGCGGTACGTCGGGATCGGTGCGCCAGGCCGACGAGTTGTCGATCACCACGCAGCCCTGCGCGCCGATCTTCGGCGACCACTCCTTCGACACCGAGCCGCCCGCCGACATCAGGCAGATGTCGGTGTCGGAGAAATCGTAGGTGTCGAGCGCCTTCACCTTGAGCGTGTGCTCGCCATAGGACACCTCGGTGCCCTGGCTGCGCCGTGAGGCAAGCGCCACCACCTCGTCCGCGGGGAAGCCCCGCTCGGCAAGGATGTTCAGCATTTCGCGGCCGACATTGCCGGTGGCCCCGGCGACCGCAACCTTGTAGCCCATGATTCTGGAACTCCCGCTCCTCTCCCCCTGGCGCCCGTGTGCCGTGCAATGGCACCCGGTCTTGCTCATCCCGCGGCCTGGCCGGGGAGAGCGTTCGAGCCAGGTGCGAGCGTCAGGCGGTTTTGGTAGTTTTCCTGGTCGTTTTGGGCATAGATAGCCGCGCACCGGCAAAGGGTGTCGGGGCAGCCAGGGACGCGACAGTGTTGAGGCGCGTGATCATCGAGATCGCCCAGCAGGAAATCGCGCTCCTTCTACGCGAAAGCCGCATGAAGTCAACGGTTGAGCGCGTCGCGGCGCCGATCGCGACCCTCCTCGCCCTCGTCCTTGCCGGGCTCGCCGCAGTGCCGGCGGCGGCGAGCAGCACCATGAGCGAGGCGGAGATCGAGGCCACCTTCGCCGGCACCACCCTCGACGGCACCTATTTCGACGGCAACTACTTGACCGAGGCCTATCACGACGACGGCACCATCCGGTATTGGGACGCGATCTCCGCCGACAGCGGCGAGTGGTCGGTCGAAAAAGGCCAGTTCTGCACCTACTACGAAAGCCAGTCCGGCGCCTGCTTCACCGTCCAGCGCGACGGCGACAACTGCTTCACCTTCTTCGAAAAGGACGCCTCCACCGGCGCCATCGACCCCAAGAAATGGACGTCGCGCGGCTGGATTCGCGGCCACGACAACACCTGCCCCGATGCCCCCGAACCCAAGCTTTAGGCCGTCGCGCCGCCCGGCACCGCTTCTTTTCTCCCCTGTTAACGCGCCCCGATGCAACCTCACGCCGGCAGCATCATTGACTCCCAAGCCGACGCGACCTAGATTGCGATTAGTTCGCATTCTCAGAATTGGTCTTTGTCCAGGAAACGCCGCGCGTGCCACCCGGGTCGGGTCCACCGCTGGCTGGCGGCGATGTCCGCAGGAAGGTTGAGTTGTAGTGGACATCGTCAGGCGCGGTATGACCGCACGTACGGTCGAAGGTATTCGCGCGGTCATCACCGGCGACCGCAAGGGCGTGATGGCCGCGCGCCTGTTTGCTGGCCCCGCCGTGATCGCCTCGATCGCCTACATGGACCCCGGCAATTTCGCCACCAACATCCAGGGCGGCGCCAGATACGGCTACAGCCTGCTCTGGGTGGTGCTCACCGCCAATCTGATCGCGATGCTCTTCCAGGCGCTCTCCGCCAAGCTCGGCATCGTCACCGGCACCAACCTCGCCGAGATGTGCCGCGAGCAGTTTCCCAAGCCGGTTGTCTGGGGGATGTGGGCGGTGAGCGAAGTGGCGGCGATGGCGACCGACCTCGCCGAGTTCCTGGGCGGCGCCATCGGCCTTGCTCTGCTCTTCAACATGCCGCTGATCTACGGCATGGCGGTCACGGCGAT
Source organism: uncultured Alphaproteobacteria bacterium (assembly GCA_963782045.1). Lineage (GTDB taxonomy): Bacteria > Pseudomonadota > Alphaproteobacteria > Rhizobiales > Kaistiaceae > CAVSRC01. The sequence continues at coordinate 500,082 of CAWAIR010000006.1, read as the reverse complement.
CGTCACCTACGGCATCCTGATGTTCGAGCGCGGCGGTTTCCGGCCGATGGAGCTGGTCATCGGCGGCCTCGTCGCCATCATCGGTGCCTGCTACCTGATCGAGATGTTCATCGCCCCGGTCGATTGGGGTGCGGCGGCGTACCACACGATCGTGCCGGAGATCCCCGACGCACAGGCGCTGATGATCTCGGTCGGCATCATCGGCGCCACGGTCATGCCGCACGCCATCTACCTGCATTCCGGGCTCACCCAGGCGCGCGCGCCGGTGAATAATGCCGCTGAGCGCCGCAAGGTGCTGCGCTTCTCCAATATCGAGGTGGTCATCGCGCTCGCCATCGCCGGCATGGTCAACATGGCCATGGTGATGATGGCGTCGGGCGCCTTCCATGCCGGCCACAGCGATGTCGCCGAAATCGAGACCGCCTACCACACGCTGACGCCGCTGCTCGGCGGCGCCGCGGCGACCGTGTTCCTCATCTCGCTGATCGCCTCCGGCACGTCGAGTTCGGTCGTTGGCACCATGGCCGGCCAGATGATCATGCAGGGCTTCGTCAATTTCCGCATCCCCATCTGGGTGCGCCGCCTGGTGACGATGATCCCCGCCTTCGTCGTCGTTGGCCTCGGCGTCAACGCCACCCAGGCTCTGGTCGTCTCCCAGGTGATCCTGAGCATCGCTCTGCCCGTGCCAATGATCGCGCTGGTGCTGTTCACGGCGCGGCGCGACATCATGGGCGAGTTCACCAATCGCCGGCTGACGACCTTCGCCGCCTATGCCGGCGCGGCCATCGTGCTGACGCTCAACGTCATCCTGATCCTGCTGACCTTCGGCGTGCCGATCCCGGGCCTGCCGCGGCTGAGCGCACTTTTCGGCGGCAGCCGGCGACCCGGTTTTGGACTAGAATGGCCACGTAGGCCGGTTGGTCTTCTACGGGAAGGCGAGGAGGAGCAATTGGCGGCGGCCAAATTCCTGCTCGCGGCCGCCGTGTTTTTGGCCATGGCCGCCTCGGCGGTCGCCGCGGGCGTTCCTGTCGACCTGGAGCTCGTCCTGGCGGTCGATGCCTCGCCGTCAATCGACGTCCGCGAGTTCTTCCTCCAGCGCCGCGGCTATGTGGCCGCCTTTCGCGATCCGGCACTCGTCGCCGTCGTCCGCTCGGGCCGCACCGGCCGCATCGCCGTCACCTACGTCGAATGGGCGGGCGCGACCAGTCAACACGTCATCGTCCCCTGGACCCTGATCGACGGCACCGAAAGCGCCGCCCGCTTCGCCTCGGCCCTGGAGGTGGCGCGAACGAAATCAAGCCTGGGCACGTCGCTCTCCGCCGCGCTGGGCTTCGCCTTCGCCCTGTTCGCCGACAACGGCTTCGATGGCAAGCGGCGGGTCATCGACGTGTCGGGGAACGGCCGCAACAATGTCGGCCCCGCGATCCTGCCCGTCCGCGACGCTGTCGTCGCGGCCGGGGTCACGATCAACGGTCTGCCCATTATGGCGGATCCGACCGAGGCCGGCCTCGACGCCTACTACAGGGTGTGCGTCATCGGCGGGCCGGGGGCGTTCCTCCTCAGGATCGGCAAGCCGGATGATTTCACGGCGGCGATCCGCCGTAAGCTGGTGGCGGAGATAGCCGCCCGGCCGCTGCCGGAGGTCGCCCCGGTGCTTCCCGTCGCCGCCACGATCGCTGTCGGCTGCGACAAATAGCCATAGCCGATGCCGCGCCGTCACTTCGGCCGGCGGCGGCCGATGCTCGTCTCGAAGTCCTCGATCGCCTCGGGCGCCAGCCGCCGCAGCCCTTCGAGATCGGTCTTGCCCGGCATCAGCTCGATCTGCAGCGGACGCGGATTGGCCGGGTGGTCGACGCGCAGGAAATAGTTGCGCTGGCGCGCGAGCGCATGGCGATGTACATGCGCCAGTTCTTGAGCTGGTCCAGCGGCGCCGCCAGACGGCGCAGGCCCCACGGCTGCCATAGCGTCGCCACCGACTGGCCGCTCGAAACATCGGCCTCGAAGCGCATGATCACGTCGCGCGAATCGACCACCAGCCGGTAGGCGCCATAGACAGCGGCGGCAAAGAAGCCGAGGCCGAACAGATAGCCGGTCTCGTCCGCCGCTCCGGTGGCGGCGCGCACGATTTCCACCACCCCCCACAGCACGGCCCCGATCAGGATCGCCATCGACACCCAGTTGCGCGCCGCCTGGCCACGATCGTCGTAGATGCGTGTCATCGCCGTCACGCTCACGCCGCCTTGCCGAGTTCTTCCACCACCGCCTTGCCCATCGCCTCGGTGCCGACCTTCTCGCTGCCCGACGTCCAGATGTCGGCGGTCCTCAGCCCCCGGTCGAGCACGGCGGAGATCGCCTTCTCCAGCCGGTCCGCCGCTTCGGTCAGGCCGAACGAATAGCGCAGCGCCATGGCGAAGCTGGCGAGCATGGCGATCGGGTTGGCCAGCCCCTTGCCGGCGATGTCCGGCGCCGAGCCGTGCACCGGTTCGTAGAGCGCCCGCCGCTTGCCGGTGACCGCATCGGGCGCGCCCAGCGATGCCGACGGCAGCATGCCGAGCGAGCCGGTCAGCATCGCGGCGACGTCGGAGAGCATGTCGCCGAACAGGTTGTCGGTGACGATGACGTCGAACTGCTTGGGCGCGCGCACAAGCTGCATGCCGCCGGCATCGGCCAGCATGTGTTCGAGCTTAACGTCGCTGTAGCCGGCCTTGTGGGTGGCGGTGACCACCTCGTTCCATAGCACGCCCGACTTCATGACGTTGCGCTTCTCCATCGAGGTGACCTTGTTGGCACGCGTGCGCGCCAGCTCGAAGGCGGCGCGGGCGATGCGCTCGATCTCGTAGGTGTCGTAGACCTGGGTATCGATGGCGCGTTTCTGGCCGTTGCCGAGATCGCGGATCTCCTTGGGCTCGCCGAAATAGACGCCACCAGTGAGCTCGCGCAGGATGAGGATGTCGAGCCCCTCGACCAGCTCTCTCTTCAGCGAGGAGGCGTCGGCCAGCGCTGGGTAGACGATCGCCGGCCGCAGGTTGGCGAACAGCCCGAGGTCCTTGCGCAACCGCAGCAGCCCCGCCTCCGGGCGCACCTCGTAGGGCACGCCGTCCCACTTTGGTCCGCCCACCGCACCGAAGATCACCGCGTCGGCGGCCATCGCCTTGGCCATGGTTTCCTCGGAGACGGCCTGGCCGTGGGCGTCGTAGGCGCTGCCGCCGACCAGGTCCTCCTCGTAGTCGAAGCTGTCGCCGCCGGCCTGGTTGAACCAGCCGATCGCGCGCTTCACTTCGGCCATAACTTCGGGGCCGATGCCGTCGCCGGGCAGGAGGAGGAGGTGGTGCGTGGTCACGAGACGGCTCCGCGAGAAGGAACAGGAGAAAGGTGCCCTGCTGGTTAGCCGGGGGCGGCCTTTCCCGCAAGACCGCCCCCGCGCGCATGGCGGCACGCCGTCATCGGGGTTCAGGCACGCTACGGGTCAGAAGAGCTTGTAGCGCTCGTCTTCCTCGTCCCGATTGACCGGGCCGGGATCGTCCGGCGCCCGCGGCATCAGGTCCTCGTGCACCACCCTTACCGCGGCCGGCTTCGGCTCCTCCGCCTTCGCTTCCGGCCGAGTCTCGGCCGCCGCCGGCTCCGCCAGCTTTTCCGCGGCCCGGGGCTCGGCCCGCACAGGCTCGGCCGCCGGCTCTTCGGCCGGCTTGGCGGGTTCGGCGGGCGCCGCGGTCACCGCCTTCACCTCCACCGTCGGCGGCGGTTCCTTCTCGCTCGCCCACGCCTCGATCTCCATCTGGCGCTCGGTCGGCAGACGGTCGGCCGGCACCTTCCACTCGAAGGCGTCGACGCGGCCGGAGACCGGCGACACCGGCGCCCATCCGGCGAAGACCCGGCCGTCGGCGATCCACGCCGGATCGCGCGGGGCGGAGAGCGCCCGCGCCAGCCAGGCGCGCACCCGGCCGTGATCGCCGTGCTCGCCTTCCTCGATCTCCGCCATCAGCAGGCAGACGTTCTCGCTCGGCTGGGCCGCGGTGAGCCCGGCCAGCGCTTCGCGTGCTTCCGCCCAGTCGTGGGCGTCGATCGCCGCGCGGGCGACGGCCAGCGCGCCTTCGGCGTGGTTGGCGCGCATGTCGGCCAGCTTGCGCACGCGCTTCAGCCGGTCGCGCACCGAATCGCCGGGCCTGACGTCCGCATAGGTCGCGGCGATGTCCGGATGAGGCGCGGCCTTCCACGCCGCTTCGAGGATGCGCGAGGCGCGGCGGAAATCGCCGTGGCGGGTGAGCAGCCGCGCCGCCGTCACCGAGGCCGGCACCAGGTCCGCCGCCAGGCGATGCGCCTCCATCGCCATGGTCCGCGCCTGATCCGGCGCGCCGGCCTCCAGCTCCATGGCGCGGCCGGTGAGAAGCACCGCGCGCAGGCGCTCGGCCCGGATGCGGTCGATGGTGCCGGCATCGGCGTTGAGGCCCAGCGTCTTCAGCGCGCCGTCCCAGTCGCCGGCCCGGCACTGGTAGTCGAACAGCGCCGTTCCTGCCCAGGCGACCCGCGGCGAGATGCGCATCGCCTCCTCGGCGAAATGGCGGGCCGCGGCGTGCTCGCCTTCGCGGCGCGCCTCGACGAACAGCCCGTGCAGCCCGAGCACCCGCGTCTCGGCGGTCTCGGTGAGGGCGGTGAAGGCGGAGCGCGCCGAGCCGCCGTCGCCGGCGATCTGCGCCGCCTGCGCCGACAGCAGGAGCACCAGCGGCTCTTGCTTGCCGAGCAGGTGCTGCGATTCGCGCGCCGCCCGCTGTGCCGCCCGCGTGTCGCCGGCGCCGACCGCGATCATGCCGCGCGACAGCGCCCGGTAGCCGCGATCGCGGCGGCGGGCGCCGAAGAAGTTGCCGACGGTCTGCGGCGTGCGCACCACCGCCCGGATGAGCGCGCCGAGGATGGCGAGCGCCGCGATGACGACGGCGGCGGCGACCACCGCCACCATCACCGAGGTGCGGACCTCGTAGCCCTGCCAGTCGATCAGCAGCTGGCCCGGCCGCTCCGCCAGCCAGACGAAGCCGGCCGCCGCCACGAACACCACCACGACATAAGCAAGGACGCGGATCATGTCGGGCCGTTCCCGCCGGCCGGCGCGACATGCGCCGCGATCTTGGCGATCAGCCCGTCGACGGTGACCCGGCTTTGCGCCGCCGCCGCCCAGTCGGCCGAGGCGGCCTTGCCGGCGTCGGGCAGCGCGTCCCGTTCGGAGAGCGCCTTCTTGAGGTCGCCGGCCTCGACCGCCGCCTGCATGCGCGAGACCACCGCCGCCGGATCGCTGCCGGCAACCGGGCCGGTCGGCCGCACCGTCACCAGCGAACGGGCGCCGGCGATCAGGCGCTGGATCCAGCCGGCGTTGAGATTGGCCTTGGTCGTCGTGCTGACGATGGCGTCCCCCACCTTGGGGAATTCGCTGGCGAGCGCCGCCTTGGTCGGCACGCCCTTGTCGGCGTAGGGCTTGAGCGCGGCGACATCGTCCGCCGGCAGGCCGAGGGCAGAGGCGAGATCGAGGTCGGTGGTGAACGGCGCGCCTTCGTCCACCGCCCGCCGGAGCGCCACCACCGCGATGGCGCGGGCCGCCACCGTGCTCTCGCTCGGCCCGGCGGACGCCTTGCTTTCCAGCGCCGCCAGCCGGTCGCCGAGGGCATTGAGGCTCGACTGCACGGCATCGATGCGGTGGGAGAGCGCCACCGCCGCATCCGACCCGACGCCGCCGCTGCCGCTCGCGGTGCCGCCGCTTTCGAGAGCGCTCACCCGGTCGGAGAGCGCGGTGAGCTGGTCCTGGGTGACGCCCGCCGGCAAAGCATCGACCCGCTTGGCGAGCGCCGCCAGCTTGTTCTCGAGCACCGTCATGTCGCCCCGGGTCGCCAGCGCCCCCATCTGCTTCTGCAACTGGGCGACCTCGCCGTCGAGCGTATTGACGGCATTCTTCGACGGCTGGTTCTGGGTGATCATCTCGACCGCCGAAAGCCGGCGGTCGATCGCGGCCACCGCCTCGCTCGTCGTCTTGGCCTGATCGGCGGCGTGCAGCGCCGCCGAGCGTCCGGGCGAGGGCACCAGGCCGATCGCCTGCAGCACGATCAGCAGGATCAGCGCGACGATGCCGCCGGCGACGCCGGCCAGCGCCGGCCGTGTCCAGCCGTCGTCGCTGCCGATGATGCTGGCGCCGGCGAGCCACGGCGTGCGCCCCGGCCTCGCCTCTACCGGCTCGGCCCGCTCCGGCTCGGCTGGCTGTGCTTCCTCTTCTTGCGGCGACGGCGCCGCCGCTTCCGCCGGTTCCGCCGTCGCGCCTTCCGGGCTGTCGACCGGCCCCTTGTCGGTCGCCTGTTCGCCCTTGTCGGCGAGGCGCTCGGCGGCCAGGTCGATGGTGACCGGCGGGCGCTGGCGGCGCATGCGGCTCTTGCGCTCCGTGCCGGCCGGCTTGTCGTTCTCTGATCCGTCGTTGTCGGCGGCCATGCTTGTCCTCGTCGGAATCCGCTGGCTCGCCCCTTACAATACAGTCTTATCGCGCCGCGGCCACGGCAGGGGAGAAGGAATCACCGCAGGGGAATCAGCGAGAGCAGGCTGGCCTCGTCCGGCTTCGGCGCGATGTGCACGGCTGCCCGGAGCGTACGCAACGGCTCGGCCACCTTCGCCGAGAGGGCGAAGACATGAGCCAGCCGCACGGGCGCCCCGGCGGTGAGATCGCGGAAGGTTTCCGCCGTCCGCCGCGAATAGAACAGGGCGCCGTCGAGCCTGCCCTCCGCGAGCGCCGCCCTTACCGTCGGGCCGAGCGCCTCCGCGGGTTCCGCCCGGTAGGCCTCGACCATCTGCAGGTCGGTGCCTGCTTCCTCCAGTTTCTCCGCCAGATTGCCGCTGAGATCGCGCGCGGCGGCATAGATCACCGGCCCCCGGCTCGCCGGCAGGACCGCCACGATCGAGGCGGCGAGCGCCGCCCCTTCGCCGTCTCCCGCGGTGACGCGGCCGAAGCCGGCGGCGCGGGCGGCCTGCGCCGTGGATGACCCGATGGCGAACAGCGGAACGTCGCGCCAGCCCGCCGCCTGCGGCCAGGTCTGTAGCGCCCGCACGCCATTGCGGCTGGTGACGATCAGCCCGGCCGGCTCCGGCAGGTCTCGTGGCGGCGGGTTGAGCATGATGGCAAGCAGTGGCGCCACCGTGACGCTGTGGCCGAGTGCCCTCAGCCGCTCCGCCGAGGCGCTCGCTTCCGGTTCGGGCCGGGTGACCAGGAGACGCATGGTCTTAGCCGGCAAAGAAATCTGCGCCGCCGCGCCGGGCAAGCTCCTGTCCGGCATCGGCGCCGAGGGCTTCGGCCTCGGCGGCCGGCCCCAGCCGCTCGACGTCGTGAGCCTCGCTGCCGTCCGGCTTCACGATGATGCCGCGCAGGCGCAGTCTTTCGCCGTCGATCTCGGCGAGGCCGCCGATCGGGGTGCGGCAGGAGCCGTCGAGGACGGCGAGGAAGGCGCGCTCGGCGGCAAGCGCCAGCGAAGTGGCGCGGTCGTCGATCTTGGCCAGCGCAGCCAGCACGCCCGCGTCGCCGGACCGCGCGGTGACGGCGATCGTCCCCTGCCCCGGTGCCGGCAGCCATTCGTCGGGATCGAGAACCCCGGCGGCGCGGTCGGCAAGGCCGAGCCGCGTCAGCCCGGCAAGCGCCAGCAGCGTGGCGTCGGCTTCGCCGGCCGCAAGCTTCCTCAGCCGCGTCTCGACGTTGCCGCGCATCGGCACCACGCGGAGGTCCGGCCTGAGCCTCAGCGCCAGCGCCGCGCGGCGGAGCGATGCCGTGCCGATAACGGCGCCCGCGGGCAGGTCGCGGATGTGCTTCGCCTGCGGCGACAGGAAGGCGTCGCGCACGTCGGCCCGCTTGAGGCAGGCAGCGACCACGATACCCTCGGGCAATGCGGTGGGCAGGTCCTTGGCCGAATGGACGGCGAGGTCGACGCGCCCCGATAGCAGCGCCTCGTCGATCTCCTTGGTGAACAGGCCCTTGCCGCCGGCCTCGGCCAGCGGCCGGTCGGTGATGCGGTCGCCGGTGGTACGGATCGGCGCCACCGCCGCCGCCACGCCGATGCCGGCAAGCGCGGAGCGCACGGCGTCCGCCTGCCACAGCGCCAGCGGGCTGCCGCGCGTGCCGATGCGGCTTGATGCGGTGCGGGTTTCGGCCGATTGCAAGGCTGGTGTCCGAGGTGTTAGGGGGCTTCGGGCGGTCCATCTTTTGGCCGATCTTGCCCGCCGAAGCCAGCGGCGAGGATAGCCAAATTCAACCGGATTTTCGCGAATGATCGTTCTCGGCATCGAGACCAGTTGCGACGAGACCGCCGCCGCGGTCGTCAGGCGCGCCGCGGACGGCACCGGCAGCATCCTCTCCGACATCGTCCTGTCGCAGGTCGAGGACCATGCCGCCTTCGGCGGCGTCGTGCCGGAAATCGCCGCCCGCGCCCATGTCGAGGTGCTCGACGGCGTGGTCAAGGCGGCGCTTGCCCAGGCCGGCCACGGCTTTGCCGAGATTGACGCCGTCGCCGCCACCGCCGGGCCGGGCCTGATCGGCGGCGTGCTGGTCGGGTTGACCACGGCCAAGGCGATCGCGCTCGCGGCGGGAAAGCCGCTGATCGCCGTCAACCATCTCGAGGGCCATGCGCTGACCGCCCGCCTTACCGACGGCATCGCCTTCCCCTATCTGCTGCTGCTCATCTCCGGCGGCCACAGCCAGTTCGTCGCCGTCGAGGACGTCGGCCGCTACCGCCGGCTGGGTTCGACCATCGACGATGCGCTGGGCGAGGCCTTCGACAAGGCGGCAAAGCTCCTCGGCCTCCCCTATCCCGGCGGCCCGGCGGTGGAGGACGCCGCGGCCAGCGGCGATCCCACGCGCTTTCCCCTACCCCGCCCGCTCACCGGACGGCCGGGCGCCGACTTCTCCTTCTCCGGCCTAAAGACCGCCGTCCGCCTTGCGGCGCAAGCCGCCGCGCCGCTCTCCGACCAGGACGTCGCCGACCTCTGTGCCTCGTTCCAGGCGGCGGTCACCGACATCGTCGCCGACCGGGCCGCACACGCCATGCAGGCCTTCATGGCCGACCACGACGGGCCGCACGTGCTGGTCGCCGCCGGCGGCGTCGCCGCCAACCAGGCGCTGCGCGGGGCGCTCGCCGGGGCCGCCGGGCGCCACGCCTTCCGTCTCGTCGTGCCACCGCCGCGGCTCTGTTCGGACAACGGCGTCATGATCGCCTGGGCGGGCGCCGAGCGGCTTGCCCGCGGCTTCACCGATCCGCTCGACGTGGCGGCGCGTCCGCGCTGGCCGCTGGACGAGCTGGCAACGCCCAAGCTCGGCGCCGGGGCCAAGGGAGCCCGCGCATGACCGCGGAGCTTCCGACCCACTTCCGCCGCAAGGCGGTGCTCTACGCCACGTGGCGGGAGCAGCTCCTGATCTTCACCGAGCCGGATTTCCCGGAGGCTGGCGTTCAGGTGCCGGGCGGCACGGTGATGGACGGCGAGGCGATCGAGGATGGCGCCCGGCGCGAATTCCTCGAAGAGACCGGCCTTGCCCCACCGGACACCCTGACGCTGCTCGGCCAGGCGACCTACATCTATGAGGCCGACGGGATGCGCCATGAACATGCGCGCAGCTTCTTCCATCTGCCGCTCGCGGGTGACTACCCGGACCGCTGGGAATGGACCGAGCAGACCCCGGATGACGGCGAGGATCCGATCCGCATGGCCTTTTCATTCGTGCCGCTGGCCGCCGTTCCCGAGCTGTTTGGCAGCCTTGGCGCGTTCCTGCCCGAATTGATGCGCCGTCTGCGCCAAGAGGTCCGCGCATGATCGGGCCGGTCGGCGTCATCGGCGGCGGCGCCTGGGGCACCGCCCTTGCCCTCACCGCGGCGCGCGCCGGCCGCGGGGTGAAGCTGTGGGCGCGCGACCGCGACGTGGTCGCCGCCATCGACGAGCGCCACGAGAACCCGCGCTACCTGCCCGGCATCCGCCTCGACGGCGTGCCGGCGACCGATTCGCTGGCTGTGGCGCTCCGCGCCGACGCCATCATCCTTGCCGTGCCCGCCCAGGCGACGCGCGCCGTCGCCGCGGCGGCCGCGCCATACATGCCGGCCGGCACGCCGCTCATCATCGCCGCCAAGGGGCTGGAGCACGACACCGACAAGCGCCTGTCGGAGGTCATCGCCGAGGTCGCGCCGCAGGTGCGCCCCGCCGTCCTCTCCGGCCCCGGCTTCGCCGCCGATGTCGCCCGCGGCCTGCCCACCGCCGTCACCATTGCCGCGGAAGACGAGGCGCTGGCGCTCGCCCTCTGCCACGCGCTCGCCAGCCCCAGCTTCCGCCCCTATGCCGAGACCGACGTGACCGGCGTCGAGATCGGCGGCGCCGTCAAGAACGTGCTCGCCATCGCCGCCGGCATCGTCGCCGGCCGCGACCTCGGCGCCAGCGCCATCGCCGCGCTCACCGCCCGCGCCTTCGCCGAGCTCCGCCGCCTCGGCGAGGCGATGGGCGCCCGGCCCGACACGCTGATGGGCCTCTCCGGCCTTGGTGACCTAGTGCTCACCTGCTCCGGCCCGCAATCGCGTAACTTCGCCTACGGCCTCCACCTCGGCCGCGGCGGCGACCCGGAGGCGCCGCACGCGCTCGCCGAAGGCATCGCCACCGCTTCCGTCGCTCGCGACCTCGCCCGCCGCCATCGGGTGTCGACGCCGATCGTCGACGCCGTTGCCGCCATCATCGAGCGGGCGCTGACCGTCGACGAGGCCATCGACGGTCTGATGAGCCGCCCGCTGCGGCGCGAAGCCGACTGATCAGCGTCCGTTCTTCGTCACCACGCAGGCACCGCCGGCCTCATGCAGGTCGCGGCAGAGGTCTTCGGCCGCTTCGCGCGTCTTGGCCGGCAGGCGGATCGCCGTCATCGGCGCCCGCCCGCGACCCGCCATCTGCGTGCGCAAGACGAGCGGCATGCGCTCGCCGATGATCTTCGGGAAACGGCGCTGCAAGGCGCGATAGCTCGCCATGGCGCGCTGTTGCGAGAAGTTGCCGGCGACCTGCACGCCCCAGGGCGCCCACGGCGCCGATTCCAGGCTCGCCGGCACTGGTGCCGATCCTGCCCCCTTGGCGAGCAGCGCCGCGATCTCCGTGCAGGTCGGCTCGGCCTTCGCCGCCACGGTGACCGGCGCTGCCAGGGCGATGGCAGGCGCCGCACGGCCCGCGATCGCCGGCACGGCGGCGGCATCCGCCTCGGTCGCTTCGCTCTTCCAGTCCTCGGCCGTGCGCCCGGTGATGAAGATCACGTAGTCCTGCGTCTCCCATGGCAGCCCCCCGTCGCCTGCCATCCAGTCGCTGACGCGCTGTTCGCCCGCATTGTAGGCGGCCGCCGCCAACCCGAGATTGCCGAAGGCATCGGAAAGATCGCTGAGATATTCGGCCGAAGCATCGATCGCCGAGCGGGCGTCGAAGGGGTCGGCGAGGCCGCGCCGCGCCGCCGTCGCCGGCATGAACTGCGCGATCCCCTGCGCCCCCTTGGGGCTCACAGCGTCGGCGGCGAAATCGACTCTCCCGCCAGACCAGCCGGGTGAAGAAGGCAACCGGCAGATCGTTTGCCGCCGCCGCCGCGTCGATGAGGTCGCAGACGGTGTCCTGCGGCGTCGCGACCGGCGCGGCCGGCGCGACCGAATCGTCCTCCGCCAGTGCGCCCCCCGCCGCGCCGGCAAGGAGGCCCGCCAGCACACCGATCCGCACCATCAGAATTTTCGTCCGCACCGTGGACGTCCTTCCGCTTCCCGACAGGCGACTGTCGTCCGCCCAGGTGGCAAAACCGTGCCGGCCGATGCGGCGCGGACTATGGACGCTCCCGCGCCGGCCCCGTAACCTCGCCGCCAACGGCGGCGGGAGACGGCATCATGGCCTACTGGTTGTTCAAGTCGGAACCCGGGACCTGGTCCTGGGCGATGCAGGTGAAGAAGGGCAAGGCCGGCCAGGAATGGGACGGCGTGCGCAACTTCACCGCCCGCAACAACATGCGCGCCATGAAGAAGGGCGACCGCGGCTTCTTCTACCACTCCGGCGAGGAAAAGGCGGTGGTCGGCATCGTCGAGGTGGTCAAGGAAGCGCACCCCGATTCGACCGACGCCGAGGGCAAGTGGGAGTGCGTCGACATCGCTGCAATCGAGGCGTTGCCGAAGCCGGTGACGCTGGCCGCCGTCAAGGCCGACAAGGCGCTGGCCGGGATGGCCTTGGTCAAACTCTCCCGCCTCTCCGTCCAGCCGGTGAGCGAGGCCGAGTGGAAGCGGGTGGCGAAGCTTGGCGGGCTATGACCGGCCCCGCCTGCCTTTACAGCCTGTAAATTCACCACCGTCCCGCGAAGGCATTGTCACAGCTTGACAATTCTTGGCGGGCGGCCGTCCGGCGCGCTCCCCCGAGACATTGTGAGGCTTGCATCCCCCCATCCCCCGGCGCTTATAAAGGGTCTAAATCCGGCCAGGCGCCGGACAACGAATATCGGGAGGGAAGGGCATGTCCGAGGTTACCGTCCATCCGGTTCCGGCCGAATGGAAGAAGACCGCCTATATCGACGACGCCAAGTATCAGGCCATGTACAAGCGCTCGGTCGACGACCCCGAGGGCTTCTGGCGCGAACAGGCGGGCCGCATCGACTGGATCAAGCCCTTCACCAAGGTGAAGAACACCTCCTACAAGGCGCCAGACGTCTCGATCAAATGGTTCGAGGACGGCAGCCTCAACATCTCGGCCAACTGCCTCGACCGGCATCTGGCCACGCGCGGCGACCAGATCGCCATCCTGTGGGAGCCGGACGACCCCAAGGCCGAGGTCCGCAAGCTCACTTACCGGGAGCTCCATCACGACGCCTGCGTCTTCGCCAACGTCCTCAAGAAGATTGGCGTCAAGAAGGGCGACCGCGTCACCATCTACCTGCCGATGATCCCCGAGACGGCGGTGGCGATGCTTGCCTGCGCCCGCATCGGCGCGGTCCATTCGGTGGTCTTCGCCGGCTTCTCGCCGGACAGCCTCGCCGGCCGCATCGACGATTGCCGCTCGGAACTGGTCATCACCGCCGACTGGGGCCTGCGCGGCGGCCGCAAGGTGCCGCTCAAGCACAACACCGACGAAGCGCTGATGAAGTCGCTCGGTGACGCGAAGGTCATCGTCGTCCGCCACACCGGCGATGAGTGCGCCATGCACGCCGGGCGCGACTTCTGGTATCACGAGCTCGCCGACGGCGTTTCCGCCGATTGCCCGGTCGAGGAGCTGAACGCCGAGGATCCGCTGTTCATCCTCTACACCTCCGGCTCCACCGGCAAGCCCAAGGGCGTGCTCCACACCACCGGCGGCTACATCGTCTGGGTGTCGCTCACCCACCAGCTCATCTTCGATTACCGCGACGGCGACATCTACTGGTGCGCCGCCGATGTCGGCTGGGTCACCGGCCACAGCTACATCGTCTACGGCCCGCTCGCCAACGGCGCCACCACGCTGATGTTCGAGGGCGTGCCCAACTGGCCGACGCCGGCACGCATCTGGGAGGTGGTCGACAAGCACAAGGTCAACATCATCTACACCGCCCCCACCGCGCTGCGCGCGCTGATGGGCGCCGGCGACGACCACGTCAAGAAAACCTCGCGCGCCTCGCTCAAGCTGCTCGGCACGGTCGGCGAGCCGATCAACCCGGAGGCCTGGGAGTGGTACTGGCGGGTGGTCGGCGAGGGCCGCTGCCCGATCGTCGACACCTGGTGGCAGACCGAGACCGGCGGGGCGCTGATCACGCCGCTGCCCGGCGCCACCGACCTCAAGCCGGGCTCGGCGACCCGGCCGTTCTTCGGCGTCAAGCCGGCGCTGGTCGAGGCCGACGGCACGCTGATCGAGGGGCCGGGCGCCGGCAACCTTATCCTCACCGATTCATGGCCGGGCCAGATGCGCACCGTCTACGGCGACCACAAGCGCTTCGTCGACACCTACTTCATGGCCTATCCCGGCAACTACTTCACCGGCGACGGCTGCCGGCGCGACGAGGACGGCTACTACTGGATCACCGGCCGCGTCGACGACGTCATCAACGTCTCCGGCCACCGCCTCGGCACGGCGGAGATCGAATTGGCCCTGGTCGCCCACGCCAAGGTGTCCGAGGCGGCCGTGGTCGGCTATCCGCACGCGCTCAAGGGCCAGGGCATCTACGCCTACATCACCCTGATGCACGGCGAGACCCCGACTGACGAACTGCGCAAGGAGCTGGTCCAGTGGGTGCGCCACGAGATCGGGCCGTTCGCCCAGCCCGATCTCATCCAGTTCTCCCCGGGCCTGCCCAAGACCCGTTCGGGCAAGATCATGCGCCGCATCCTGCGCAAGATCGCCGAGGACGATTTCTCCAATCTCGGCGACACCACGACGCTCGCCGACCCTTCGGTCATCGACGATCTGGTCGCCAACCGGCAGAACAAGCACATTCAGGCGTAGGCATCGGCGGGCGGTCGCGCGGCCGCCCGCTCTCTCGCCCCTCCGGTTCGGCGCCGCCGGAGGATGGCTCGCCGGACCCTCAGCATCCCGCCCGCCAACAGACGAGCGTCACTCAGCGCCAAGGCTGGCCAACCCGCACCAGCCGCCGCGCGTGCCGCCGTCATAAGCGCGCCCCAGGCCGCTGTTCAGCATCACAGCGGCGAGGTTGAGTCCGCCCGGAACGGTCGCCACGTCCGCCTCGACCCGGCCGAAATACTTGTCGCCTTCGATGTTGGTGAGCGACACCTGCGCGGTCGTCTGCCCCGCAAGGTATTGCTTCGCCGCGGCCGCCTGCTCCTTCTCCCGCTGGCAGTGCCCGTGCAGCTCGGGCGTATCGATGCCTCTCAGCCGAACGCTGGTGGTCACCGCGATGCCGAACCAGACCGGCGCCACGACCACCAGCGTGTCGCCATCGATCACCCGCTGGACATCGGCGACGACCGGCCCGGGCAGACGCTCGGCGGCGGCCGCCGACGGCACCGACGCCGCCCCAAGGAGCGCGGCCGCACACAACACCCTGAGCATGTCCGCCATAGTGCCCCGTCCGAATCAAAAGGAATATATTCCCAATACCCCAACCGCGTCGTGAAGCAAAGAAATATCATAAGTTGTATGGACTAGAAGTACAGCCGCAGGGAGCACCGTTTGCGGCCCTGCTCCCGCCCCCCCACGCCCTTGCGCGCCGGCAGGACCCTCCCGACATGTAGCGGACCGAGGGCGGCTCGAAGGACGGGAATTCGGCAGTGCCATGAATACGATTCGCACCGGCATGCTTCTGGCGGCGCTGACCGCCATCTTCGTTGGCGTCGGCTACCTGATCGGCGGCTCGGGCGGCGCCGTCATTGCCTTCATCGTCGCCGCCGGCATGAACGTCTTCTCCTACTGGAACGCCGACAAGCTGGTGCTGTCGATGAACCGCGCCCGCGAGGTCGACGAGCGGAGCGCGCCGGAGTTCTACGGCCTTGTCCGCGAGCTTGCCGGCCGCGCCGGCCTGCCGATGCCGCGCGTTTACATCGCTGACAATCCGCAGCCCAATGCCTTTGCCACCGGCCGCAACCCGGACCACGCCGCGGTCTGCGCCACCACCGGCCTGTTGCAGATGCTCTCCCGCGACGAGATCGCTGGCGTCATGGCCCACGAGCTCGGCCATGTGCGGCACCGCGACACGCTGACCATGACGATCACTGCCACGCTCGCCGGTGCCGTCTCCATGCTCGCCAATTTCGGCCTGTTCTTCGGCGGCTTCGGGGGAAATCGCAACAATCCGCTGGGCTTCGTCGGCGTGCTTGTCGCCGCGCTGGTGGCGCCGCTGGCCGCCATGATCGTTCAGATGGCGATCAGCCGGACGCGCGAATATTCCGCCGACCGCGCCGGCGCCGAAATCAGCGGCCGGCCAGAGGCGCTCGCCTCGGCGCTGAGCAAGATCGACAATGCCGCCCGCCGCATTCCCAACGTCGCGGCCGCACGGAACCCGGCAGCGGCGCATCTGTTCATCGTCAATCCGCTCTCCGGCCAAGCCATGGACAACCTATTCTCGACCCACCCGGCCACCGAGAACCGCATCGCCGCGCTGATGGAGATGGCGCGGACGGGCGGCACCCGCCCCGCCAGCCCGGCAGACCCCCAGCCCACCGACGGCTTCGTCACCCGGCACTCGGTCGCTGTCCCCAGGGTCGGCAGAACCGGCCGCCGGCAGGGTCCATGGGGATAGGGCTTGTTGCAGCGCAGTCCGTGGCTTAACCCACGGAGCCGATGACCCAATCCGATAGAAACGGCCAGCCTGCCGGCGCCGCCGCCCGCGGCGCCGCAGCCTCGCTCATCGCCGGCGTGCTCGACCGCCGGCAGCCGCTCGATGCGCTGCTCGATCACGACCGCGCCTTCGCCGTGCTGGAAGACCGCGACCGGCGGCTCGCCCGCGCCATCGCTTCCACCGCGCTTCGCCGCCACGGCACCATCCGTGCGCTCCTCGACCGGCTGATCGAGCGCAAGCCGCCGCGCTCGCGCAGTTTCTTCCACACGCTTGAAGTGGCCGCCGCGCAGATCCTGTTCATGCAGGTCGCCGACCACGCCGCCGTCTCGCTTGCCGTCGACGCGATCGCCGCCGACCCCAAGGCGCGGCACCTCAAGGGTCTCGCCAACGCGGTGCTGCGCCGCCTGGCGCGCGAGCGCGATGCTCTGCTGGATTCCCTCGACCCATCCGTCGATACGCCCGACTGGCTGTGGGCGCGCTGGGTCGCCGCCTATGGCGATGAGACCGCACGCGCCATCGCCGCCGCCCACCGGGCCGAGCCCGCCCTCGACCTCTCGGTGAAAGGCGATGCCGCCGGCTGGGCGGCAAAACTCGGCGGCGGCGTCACCGCCACCGGGTCCGTCCGCCTCGCCGACGCCGGCGCCGTCGAAGAACTTGCGGGCTACGGCGACGGCGCGTGGTGGGTGCAGGACATGGCCGCCGCGCTCCCCGCCCGCCTTCTCGGCGACCTGACGGCCAAGCGGATTGCCGATCTCTGTGCAGCGCCGGGTGGCAAGACCGCGGAACTTGCCGCGGCCGGCGCCCATGTCACCGCGGTCGACATCTCCGCCAACCGGCTAAAGCGACTTTCGGCCAATCTCGCCCGCTTGAATTTCTCCGCCGAGACGGTCGCCGCCGACATCTTCGCCTGGCAGCCGGCCGAGCCCTTTGACGCGGTGCTGCTCGATGCGCCCTGCACGGCGACCGGCACCATCCGCCGCCACCCGGACGTCGCCTGGCTGAAGACGGCGGAGGACATCGCCACGCTCGCCGATGTCCAGGCCCGCATGATCGACCGCGCCGCCACCTTGCTGAAGCCCGGCGGCACGCTGGTCTACTGCACCTGCTCGCTCGAACCCGAAGAAGGTGAGGCACAGCTTACCGCTGCGCCCGCGCGTACCGGCCTAGCGCCCAAGCCGATCGGGCTGGGGGAGCTCGGCGGCCTCGCCGCCGCGATCTCCCCCGCCGGCACGCTCAGGACACTCCCCTGCCACGATGCAGGTCCAGGCGTTCCGCCCGGCATGGACGGTTTCTTCGTCATGCGTCTGCAAAGGGTGTGAAGCCTTGATCCGTTTGCCCGGAAGGCCGCAAAAGGGCGATAGTCCGGCGGCGGCGATTCGGGCCGCAAGCCGGCCGGTTGCGAACGGGAGAAGCTCAACGATGGCGATCGGAGCGGCGTCCGGTCAAGGTCGGCAGATGCGATTTGCCGCCGGCGCCGTCATCCGCACCGTCGCCCATCGTTTCCATGCCAGCATCCTCTATCGCTGGCGCTACGCCGGGGCGGCGCCCGAGCGCCTGCTCATCGCCCCCATCGACCTGCGCACCGCCGACCCCACCGCCGCCCTCGACATCTATGCCGGCCGCTGGGTGTTCTTCGGCGAAGGCGTCGACGTCGAAGGCTTCTCGGTGTTCGACGCCGAGCCGCCCAACGAGGATTGGTCGCGCCAGCTCCATTCCTTCGGCTGGCTGAGGCATCTCCGCGCCACCGACATGAACCTGTCGCGCTCCAACGCGCGCAGCATCATCGACGAGTGGATCCGCTACTCGGGCCGCCACGAGCCGGCGGCCTGGGACCCGGACATCATGGCCCAGCGCATCAGCGCCTGGCTGTCGCAGACGCCGCTCATCCTCGACGGCTGCGATTATGCCTTCTACCGGCGCTTCCTGCGCTCGCTCACCCGCCAGGTCCGTCATCTGCGCCGCGTCGCCTATGACGGCGCCCCCGGCCTGCCGCGCCTGCGCATCATGATCGCGCTCGCCGCCGCGGCGCTTTCCATGTCGGACCAGCCGCGCTTCCTCAAGCAGGCGCAGCGCCGCCTCGACCTTGAGCTGGTCAACCAGATCCTGCCCGACGGCGGCCATGTCAGCCGCAATCCCGCCGCCATCCTCGCCGCCATGATCGACCTTCTGCCGCTGCGTCAGGCCTTCGCCGCGCGCGGCACCCACCCCTCGCGCATCCTGGTCTCGGCCATCGACCGTATGATGCCGATGCTGCGCTTCTTCCGTCAGGGCGACGGCAGCTTTGCCCACTTCAACGGCATCGGCGACACGCCCACCGACCAGCTCGCCACCGTGCTTGCCTATGACGATTCGCGCGCCGCGCTGCCCCTGAACGCGCCGCGCAGCGGCTATCAGCGCATCGACGCCGGCGGCACCGCGCTGATCGTCGATACCGGCCGGCCGCCGCCGATCGAGTTCTCCACCGTCGCCCATGCCGGCTGCCTGTCCTTCGAGATGAGCGTCGGCAGCCAGCGCCTGATCGTGAATTGCGGCGTGCCCTCGCCGAGTTCCGCCTCGCTCCGCCGGCTCGCCCGCACCACCGCTGCCCACTCCACCGCCACCATCAACGACACATCCTCCTGCCGCTTCCTCACCCGCACCGCCATCGGCGACTGGCTGGGCGAGGCGATCGTTTCCGGCCCCACCCGCGTCGACGTCGACCGGCAGACCGTGCCCGGAGCGACGATGCTGGCCATGCGCCACAACGGCTATGTCGAGCGCTACCGCATCATCCACCAGCGCTATCTCAGCCTGTCGGACCAGGGCGACCGGCTGGAGGGGGTCGATTCCTTCGTCTCGCCCTCGGGCAAGCCGGCCGGACGCGGCGGCAAGGACACCTACGCCATCCGCTTCCACCTGCACGCCAACGTCCGCGCCACGCCCCACGACCATGCCGTCCTGCTCGAGCTGCCCAACGGCGAGAGCTGGGAATTCGAGGCGGACGCCGGTGAGCTGGTGGTCGAGGAAAGCATCCTGATGTCCGACACCCGCGGCAACCGGCAGACCGACCAACTGGTCATCTACGGCCGCATCCAGCGCGACCCGACCGTGAACTGGCGGCTGCACCGCACCGGCTTCGGCAGCCAGCGCCAGCGGCTGATCGCCCCGCCGCGCGACGGCGGCGGCCGCGAGCGCTGAAGCTGGCATCCATCCCTCCCCGTCAGGGGGGACCACGCCCGGCGTGGTGGGCCGGAGAAAACCGCGACCTCTGGGTGATTTGTCCCGCCGGCGTTCCGTGTTATGCGGCGTCCGCAGACCTCCCGCCAGAAACCCGTTGATCCGCCCAAGCAACTCACCATGGCCATCAAACCGGCATCCTCGCCCCTTCCCGATCGCGTGGCCGTCCGCCGCGCCCTGCTTTCCGTCTACGACAAGACCGATCTCACCGAGCTGGCGCACAGGCTCGCCCGCCGTGGCGTCGAGCTGATCTCGACCGGCGGCACCCGTGCCGCGCTGACCGCCGCCGGCATCGCCTCGCGCGATGTCAGCGACCTCACCGGCTTCCCCGAGATCATGGACGGCCGCGTCAAGACGTTGCATCCGGCGATCCACGGCGGGCTGCTCGGCGTGCGCGACGACGCCGGCCATGCCGCGGCCATGGAGGAGCACGCCATCGGCGGCATCGACCTGCTGGTCTCCAACCTCTATCCGTTCGAGGATACGGCAACGTCCGGCGCCGACGAACGCACGATGGTGGAGAATATCGACATCGGCGGCCCGGCCATGATCCGCGCCGCCGCCAAGAACCACGGCTACGTCGCGGTGGTCGTCGACCCGGCCGACTACCAGGCGCTCACCGCCGCCCTCGACGCCGATGACGGCGCCACCACGCTAGAACTCCGCCGCCGGCTCGCGGCGAAAGCCTTCGCCCGCACCGCCGCCTACGACAGCGCCATCTCCGGCTGGTTCGCCGAGACGCTCGCCGATCCGACGCCTCAGTGGCGGAGCTTCGCCGGCCGCCTGGCCGAATCGCTCCGCTATGGCGAGAATCCGCACCAGAGCGCCGCCCTCTACCGCACCGGTGACGCGCGCCCGGGGGTGGCCACCGCCCGCCAGCTCCAGGGCAAGCAGCTCTCCTTCAACAACATCAACGACACCGACGCCGCCTACGAGCTGGTCGCCGAGTTCGATCCGGCCGCTTCCGCCGCCGTCGCCATCATCAAGCATGCCAATCCCTGCGGCGTGGCGACCGGGGCGTCGCTGGCCGACGCCTACGGGAAGGCGCTGCGCACCGATCCGATCTCGGCCTTCGGCGGCATCGTCGCCCTCAACCGGCCGCTCGATGCGGAAGCCGCCGGCGAGATCGTCAAGGTCTTCGCCGAGGTCATCATCGCGCCCGGCATCTCGGAGGAGGCGGCGGCGATCGTCGCCGCCAAGAAGAACCTCCGCCTGTTGATCGCCGACGGGCTGCCCGATCCGCGCGCCCGCACGCTGACCGTGCGCTCGGTCGCCGGCGGCCTGCTGGTGCAGGACCGCGACGGGGGCATGGTGGCGGAAGCCGACCTCAAGGTGGTGTCGAAGCGCGCCCCGACGCCGGCCGAGATCGCCGACCTCTTGTTTGCCTGGAAGGTCGCCAAATACGTCAAGTCGAACGCCATCGTCTATGCCAAGGACGGCGCCACGACGGGCGTCGGCGCCGGCCAGATGAGCCGCGTCGATTCGGCCATGATCGCTGCGCGCAAGGCCGAGGAGGCCGGCGAGGCCGCCGGCCTCGGCCATTCGCTCGCCAAGGGCGCAGTCTGCGCCTCCGACGCCTTCTTCCCCTTCGCCGACGGGCTGATCGCCGCGGCGGAAGCCGGCTGCACCGCCGTCATTCAACCGGGCGGCTCCATGCGCGACGAGGAAGTGATCCGGGAAGCCGACGCCCGCGGCATGGCCATGGTGGTCACCGGCATGCGCCATTTCCGGCACTGAGCGGCACGGCGTGTAGCCCGGATGGAGCGGTAGCGTAATCCGGGGAAGGACCCGCTACGACCCGACGCTCAGCGCCTCGGCCATTTCGGCGAAGACGCCCGTCCAGTCACCGCGCGTCTTCTGGCGGAAGAGCCGCATGGTCGGGTACCAGGGCGAATCGGTTCGGTCGAATAGCCAGCGCCAGTCGGGATCGTCGGAAAGCGCCACCCACACGCGCACCCCGAGGGCGCCGGCCAGGTGCGCCATTGCGGTGTCCGACGAGACGACGAGGTCGAGCGTCGCCATGGCCGCAGCGATTTCCGAGATGCCGTCGCGGTTGGCCGTGATCCTCTCGCCGAGCTGCTCGACCGCCATGCCGTCCGGCAGATCGTCGAGCTGGTCGAGGCCATGCACCGCCTGCAGGCTGATCAGCCGCACGCCCGCCACCGCCGCCAGCGGCGCGTAGTGCTTCAGCGGCACCGAGCGGCGCTGGTCGGCGCCGTAGCGCGGGTTGCCCTGCCAGACGACGCCGATGCGGGTGCTCTCGCCGCCGATCCGCCCGCGCCAGAAAGCCACCGCCTGTGGGTCCGGGGCAAGGTAGGGCACCGCCGCCGGAATGGTGTCGATTTCCGTGCGCAACACCCGCGGCAGGCTGAGCAGCGGAATCTGGTAGTCGAACCCGCCGACCTGGCTCACCCGGTCGAGCCATTCGACCGGCGCCGGCAGCGTGTTGGCAAGCCGCAGCAGGGGCGGCTGCACCAGCGCTTTCACCCGTGCTCCCCGGTCGTGAAGCGTGGTCAGGAACCGGATGAACTGGATGGTGTCGCCGATGCCCTGCTCGGAGAAGACGAGGATCGTCTTCCCGGAGAGGTCCTCGCCGGCCCAGCGTGGCGCCTCCCGCTCGAAGGCCTCCTCCTTCCGGTCGAACGTCCCCGAGCGCAACTCGTAGGCTTCCCAGCCGCGCGCGAAATCGCCCGTACCGAGATAGTAGTTGGACAGGGCCTGCCGGATCTGCACGTCGGCGGGATGGCGGCGGACCGCCGCCTCCGCGGCGGCGATGGCTTCGCTGTGGCGCCCCTGCCGCCACAGCGCCGCCGAGCGCACGATCTCCATCTTGCTGCCGCCGAGCCCGCGTCCGATCAGGCCTTCGGCGAGAGCGAGGGCCTCCGCCGGACGGTCGAGCTCGACCAGGATTTGGCCGCGGGCAGCGGTCGCATCGCCGTCCCCCGGTCGTGCCGCCAGGATGCGATCGACGCCATCGAGCGCCGCCTCGAACCGCCTGAGCGACACCAGCGCCGACACCCGCCCCAGCGCCGCCTCGCCGCTGCCGGGCCAGAGGCTCAGCACCCGTTCGAAATCGCCGAGCGCGGCCTCGGGCTCCTCCAGTTCCATCCGCACGTGGGCGCGCTTCAGCGCCGCTTCGCCGTGATCGGGCTTGCGCGCCAGCACGCGGTCGAAGGCCCGCAGCGCTTCGTCATTGCGCCCGGCGAGCTTGAGCACGTTGCCGCTGTTGACCAGCGCGTCGAGGTGGTTGGGGGCCGCCTTGAGCGCCGCCTGGAATGCCGCCAGCGCTTCACCCAGCCGGCCGATCTGCTGGAGGGCGGCGCCGCGATTGTTATGGGCATCGGCGAAGGCTGGAGCCAGCGCCACCGCCCTGTCGAAACAGCCGAGCGCCGGCCCGGCGGCGCCGGCCTGCATCAGCAGCATGCCGAGCATGTTGCAGCCGGCCGGATGGTTCATCGCGAGACGATCGTGCTGCAGGAGATCGGCGGCCTCGCGCATCCGGCCCGCTCGCGCCAGCCCCGCGGCCTTGCCGATCGTCGCTTCGGCCGCCGCCTGCTCGCCGCGGGAAAGGTTCACTTCTGCCCCCGCGCCGCGATTTCCCCGGCAAGCTTCGCGGCGATGTCGCCGAACAGCCCCGCCCAATCTCCCACCGTCTTCTGGCGGAACAGCCGCATGGTCGGATACCACGGCGAATCGCTGCGCCCGGCGAACCAGCGCCAGTCAGCGTATCGGGTCAAGGCCACCCACACCGGCAGGCCGAGCGCCCCGGCCAGGTGCGCCGGCGCCGAATCGGACACGATCATCAGGTCGAGATTGGCCATGATCGCCGCCATCTCGCGGAAGCCGTCCGGATTGTTGACGAGTTCCTCGCCGAGCGTCTCCACTGTCATGCCCTCGGGCAGGCTGGCGAGCTGGTCAAGCCCCCACAAGGCTTGCAGGCTGATCAGCCGCACGCCGGGCACGGCCGCCAGCGGCGCAAAGGCCCTGAGCGGGATCGAGCGGAACCGATCGCCGCTGAACTTGGCATTGCCCTGCCAACCGATGCCGACCTTGAACCCGTCGCGGCCGAGGCGGGCCGTCCACTTGGCGACGCGCTCCGGATCGGCGGCAAGATAGGGCACGTCGCGGGGAATCGCCGCCTCCGTGTTCGTCTTGAGGACATGGGGAAGGCTCATCAGCGGCACCTGGTAGTCGAAGCCGGTGCGCTCGCCGACATCATCGCTCACGTCCATCTCGGGGAAGCTGTCGGCGAAAAGCCGGCGCAGCGATTGGTGCACCACCATCGAGACCCGCGCCCCCCGCGCCGCGACCAGCGGAGCGTAGCGCACGATCTGGATGGCGTCGCCGGCGCCCTGCTCTGAATAGAGCAGCACCTTCTTGTCCGCCACGTCCTCGCCGCGCCAGAACGGCGCCAGGTCGATCAAGTCGGGACGGGCAAATTCCGGCTGCTTCAGGCGCCATTCGTACTCCGCCCAACCTTCGCCGAAGCGGCCCATCCTGAGCAGGACAAGGCATCGGCCATAGTGGGCCTCGGCATCCTCAGGATCTTGCGCGAGCACCGCATCGACGGCCGAGAGCGCTTCGGCAAGCCGCCCCATGCCGGGCCAGATGGCCGCTCGTCCGCGCAGGAGCTGCGTCGTCTTGGCCCCCAGACGTTCCGCCAGATCGAGCGCCCTCTCCGCCTCCTCGTAGTGACAGAGGTCGCAGAGCGCCTGGCCGCGCATGATGTGGGCATCGGCGAATCCGGGAAACATGGCGATCGCCGCGTCGTATTCGCTCAGCGCTTCCTCCAGCCGACCCTGGCGCAGGCGGACGTTGCCCATCAGCGTGCGGCCCATGTGGTTCTTCAGAGCGATGCCGCCGGCGGATTGCAGCACCGCGGATGCCTCATCGAGGCGCGCGTTCCGCAAATGCGCCTGTGCTGCCTGCAATATGGATAGCATCGCGACCTGCCGCGTCCTCAACAACCTTGGTCGGGGTGCAGCCCCTGTTCAACCGCGCTCCGCCGCCGGGAACGCCAGTGCTTCCCCGGCAAGCTCTGCGGCAATGTCGCCGAACAGCCCCGCCCAGTCTCCCGCCGTCGTCTGGCGGAAGAGCCGCATGGTCGGGTACCAGGGCGAGTCGCCGCGCTCAGTGAGCCAGCGCCAGTCCGCGTGCCGGCTCAACGCCACCCACACCGGCCGTCCGAGCGCGCCGGCCAGGTGCGCCGGCGCCGAATCCGATACGATCATCAGGTCGAGATTGGCCATGATCGCCGCCATCTCGCGGAAGCCGTCCGGGTTGTTGACGAGCTCCTCGCCGAGGGTCTCCACCGTCATCCCCTCCGGCAGGTCATCGAGCTGGTCGAGCCCCCACAGCGCCTGCAGGCTGATCAGCCGCACGCCGGGCACCGCGGCCAGCGGCGCGAAGGCCTTCAGCGGGATCGAACGGAAATGGTCGGCGGCAAATTGGGCATTGCCCTGCCAGCCGATGCCGACCTTGAATCCTTCGCTGCCGAGACGCACCGCCCATTTGGTCACGCGCTCCGCATCGGCGGCGAGATAGGGCACGTCGCGGGGAACTGCTTCTTCCGTGTCCGTCTTGAGGACATGCGGGAGGCTCATCAGCGGCACCTGGTAGTCGAAGCCGGTGCGCAGGCCGACATCGTTGCTGACGTCCATGCCAGGGAAGTTGGCGGCGAAAAGCCTACGCAGCGATTCGTGCACGACCAGGGAGACGCGGGCGCCGCGCGCTGCGACCAGCGGGGCATAGCGTACGAACTGGATGGTATCGCCGGCGCCCTGCTCCGAATAGAGCAGCACCTTCCTGTCGGTCGCGTCCTCGCCCTGCCACAACGGCGCCACCTTGAGCAACTGGGGCCGGTTGAATGTCGGCACCTTCAGCCGCCACTCGTGTTCGGCCCAGCCCCTTTCGAAGTCGCCTTCGACAAGGAAGACCATCGAGCGATAGTAGTGCGCCGACGCGTCGTCCGGATCGTCCGCTATGATGCGCTCATAGGCAGCCCGCGCCTCCTTGGTGCGGCCGACGTTGCCGAGCGCGATCGCCCGCGCCTGGTGCAGCCGCATTCCAGTGGCGCCCAGACGCTCGGCCACATCCAGCGCCTTCCAGATCTCGTCGTGGCGGGCGAGCTGGGTCAGGACTATGCCGCGGGCCAGATGCGCCTCGTGATCCTTTGGAGCCAGAGCTATGGCAGCGTCCGCCGCGGCCAGCGCCTCATCGTACCGCCTCAGCTTCCCCAGTATGTTGGCTCGGCTGACATGGGCCGTGGCGTCCGCCGGGTTGCCGGCGAGCAGCATGTCCGCGATCGCCAGGGCCTCGTCCGCGCGTTTGGCCTCGCGCAGAATCTCGGCCTTTGCCAGGAGGGCGTCCCGCCGCGCCGGCTCGTCCGCCAGCACCCTGTCGATTTCCGCCAGGGCCTCGGGCACCTGTCTGAGCTGGCTGTGGGCCATGGCTGCGCCGACGCTGGCCTCGGCGTAGTCCGCCCGCAGGGCCAGCGCCTGGCGGAAGTCTTTCAGCGCATCGAAGGATTTGCTCCGGCTGACCAGCACCATCCCGCGATTGACCAGCGCCTCCGGATAGGCTGGCTGCGCGGTCAGCGCCCTGCCGTAGGCGACGATGGCGTCGTCCAGACGATGGAGGTCTCTCAGGATGTTGCCGCGGTTGAAATGCGCCGTCGCGTAGTTCGGGCGCAGCGCCAGCGCCCTGTCCTCGGCAGCCAGCGCATCGGCGAGCCGGCCGAGCGCCTGCAGCGCCACGCCGCGGTTGCAGTGCGCCTCGGGGAAGCCGCGCGCCAGCCTGATCGCCGCATCGAATTCGCGCAGCGCCTCGCGTGCCCGCCCCTGGCGCAGCCGGATGTCGCCCATGATGTTGCGGCCGACCGGGTCCTTCAGCGCCACGCCGGCGGCCGACTGCAGCACGGCGACCGCCTCGTCGAGGCGGTCGCTCTGTATGCTTCTCACCGCCGCACCCAAGATGCTGGGCAGCGCGCTCGCAGCCGCTTGTCCGGGAGGTTGAATGCCGTTGTTCATGCATTGACCCTAGCCGAGCGGACCAGACGAATCATCCCGTCCGAGCTGTTGAAGACACTTGGTGACATTCGATGACATGGCGGCCCGCTGCCTGCGTCGAGGAGCGACACTGCGATGGCTGACAGGTCGAGCGGAGAACAATCTGGAAGATGTCCAATGACCACACGACAGGGCAGCGTTTTCCGATTTTGCGGCGGTTTCGGCCGGAAACAGCGCCTGTCATCCCGACCACGACCTCGCCCTGGTTGCACCAACCGGTCAACCCGCGCCTGAGGCGCGAAATTGCTGTAGAACCCAGAGATGCCGCCACTTGCCAGGCATGCCCGGCGCCCGGCTTGCGCGACCTGTGGCACGCAGGCCACAGACCCCACCGAAATAGCACAGAACAGCCGTTCGCTGTTGCAGGGACCGGCAAATCGGTGGAAGTTGCCGGCTGTGACCGGAGGGACTCTTCGGCACGAGGACGAATAGGTTCCCTTCGGGGGGCGAGGAGAGATCACATGAAGCTTAAGACCCTACTTCTCAGCTCCGCAGCCGCCTTCGCGGTGGTTGGCGGCGCTCAGGCGGCCGATCTGTCGGTTGCCGAGCCGGTCGACTACGTCAAGATCTGCGACGCATTCGGCGCTGGCTACTGGTACATCCCGGGCTCCGACACCTGCCTGAAGATCGGTGGCTACGTCCGGTTCGACGTCAACTTCCACAGCTCCACGGCTCAGGATTGGGCCAAGAGCGCCTCGAGCCAACACAGCGCGTCTTGGGACATGGGCACCAAGGCCTACCTGACCGCCACTGCCAAGTCGATGACCGAGTACGGCCCGCTCACTGGCTATCTGGCCCTTGAAGCCGTGTCGAACCCGAGCGACGCCAGCAACAAGGTCGAGTACACCTCGGCGACCAGCGGCACCGACACCATCCTCGGCAACCGGCTCGCCGACCTCGACGAAGCCTACCTCGAGCTCGGCATGCTCCTGGTTGGTAAGACTGGGTCGATCTACGACTACTCGGGCGGTTTCACCCTCGACGGCACCAACTACGACTCGGATAACGCCACCAATCAGGTCCGTCTGACCTGGGCGATGAGTGGCTTCGGCCTTCAGCTCGGCATCGAAGATCCGCGCTACCGCTGGGGCACGGGCCTGTCGTCGAGCTACAGCATGCCGAACCTCGTCGGCAACATCTCTTGGGCACAGGGCAACTGGTCAGCGAAGCTGTCCGGCGGCTTCGCCGAGACGAATGCTGGCTCCGGCTTCGGTATCCAGTTGGGCACGACCTTCAAGCTCGACTCGATTGCCCCCGGCGATCAGTTGATGCTGAAGGCGGCTTGGGCTCAGAACGAAGTCATGAAGTTCGCCGCCAGCACCGGCCCCGGATTGGGCTCGTCGGGCAGCGTGTGGAGCATGGCAGCGTCGTTCCGGCACATGTGGGCTCCGACCCTGCGGTCCGACGTGACCTTCGGCTACTACAACCAGTCGGCCAGCACTGGCACGATCACGGTTGCGGCGTCGAACGCCTACCAGGTCATCGGCGACTTGATTTGGTCTCCGGTCACCAACTTCTTCGCCGGCGTCGAGGGCACCTACAGCAAGGTCAACACGGCCTCGTCGGGTACCTGGGGCGTGAAGGTCCGCTTGGAGCGCGACTGGTAGTCAAAGCTTGTTCGTCGGCCTCCGTCATCGGGGGCCGGCGGCACCAAAAGCCCTCCGCTGCCTTCGCAGCGGAGGGTTTTTTGTGTCTGACGTTTTTCGGATGAAGCAGACCGGCCTGGGCAGCGCCCGTTCGGGGAGCAGCCGTCGGGGCGGGCCTTGATGATGGCGTGTTCACCGCTGCACGTGAGCCCGACGCTCGGCGCGCGACCCGACCATCGTCCTCGGGCTGTCGATTGAGCAGCGCCTCAGGAAATCTCGCGCATCAATTCGTCGCTCAGATAGCCGACCCGGCGCATCTGGTCCTGGTGGCTCATGACGACCCGCCGGATCTGCTCCTTCGATAGCACCTTGCGCCAGCCGCCGGCGCGTCCCTCGCGGAAGAACGGCTGTCCTTCGCGAACGGCTTCCGAAAACCCGCTTTCCCGTTCGATATCCTTGAGGCGCTTGAACGAGGAGAGGCGAATCGCGACGCTCAGTTGCTGGTCGGTCGCCGGCTGGCCGACGAAGTTCGCCACCGCGCGGAAGACTGCCTTCGGCATCGACAACATGTCCTCGTAGCGCACGGGCATGATTCCCGCATTCTGCTGTCCGGTCCAGCTCGCGACGTTCTGGCTCCACGACCCCCAGAATTCGGGGGCAAGCGCGCTGCTGGGGCTGAAAACGCAATTTTCCATGCCCATCCGGTCGATGGCCTCGTCCAGCGAAAGGTCAAAATGGGCGCTCAGCGACGCAACGATGTCGAGCGGATTGCGCACGACGTAGATGGCGCCGGCGGTCGAGGCCATGTCGATGGTCGGAACGCCGGCGGCGACGCCGAGGGCGGCATGTGTCTTGCTGAAAACGATACCGTCGGCTTCCGCCGCGATGGCCGCCTGAACCTTCGCGGAAACCGCCGCTATCTGTTCGAACGGCGCGCCGAAAGCCGGTCGTCCCAGAAAGCGTTCGAAGAGGTCGATGCGCCCCGCCGCCGCCCCGCCGATTCGCTGCAGGTTGTTGAGGTCGTCGGCATCGCCTTCGTGGCCCCCGACGATGCGCACAAGGTGGTAGAGGAAGACGCGCATCCAGGTATTCCCGGATTTGGGATAGGACGCGACCCACACGATGCCTCTGCGGACTTGCATGGCGACTTCACTCCGCTTGTTCCTTGCGCCTTGATGGCGCTGTCGATAGCGCAAACAGGACAGATCGGAAACTCGGAACACCAGACCTCGGCGAACTCGGGCGGAGGATCTCCTGAGCCCCGTCGTTTTGCGGTAGGGTGGCGCGCCGGCCGGTCGCAGGTGCCGGATCCGCTCGATGAAACGCTGGAATCCCGAGATTACCACCCCGACGCCCGCCGACATCGAACGCGCCAAAGCCCTGTTCTTCGAGGCGCTCGAACGTGCCGACGCCGACGACCATGTCGGCGCCGAAGAGCGCCTGCGCGCGGCGCTGGCGCTGGTCCCCGACCGCCCCTCCGTCCTCACCAACCTGGCGGCGGCACTCTTCAAGCAGGAGAAGAAGGACGAGGCGCTGGCCCTCGCCGAGAAGGTGCTGGCGCTCGATCCGGGCAACGCGCAGGCCCTGTGGATCGCCGGCAACTGCCTGATGTTGCTGGAGCGTTTCCCGGAAGCCGTGGCAGCGCTCGAGCGCGCAACGGCGGCATCGCCCGACGATGCCGAGGCCTGGGCAGCCCTGGCGCGGTCGCTGACCGAGATGAAGCGCTATGACGCGGCGCTGCCTGCCTATCGCAGGGCGCTCGCGGCGAGGCCCGACATCGAAAATCTCCGCGGCGATTTCGTCCACGCGCGCATGAATGGCGGTGACTGGGCCGGCCTCCAGGCCGACTGGGCGGCCCTTCTTGCCGATGTGCGGAAGGGCATTCCCGCCGCGCGGCCGTTCCAGCTGCTGTCGTTCCCCTCGACCCCAGCCGACCAGCTCGCCTGCGCCCGCGCCTGGTCAACCCGGCAGATCAGGCCGCACGAGCCGCTGTGGCACGGCGAGCGCTACGACCACGACCGCATCCGCCTGGCTTATGTCTGCGCCGATTTCGGCATCCACCCGACGGCGCTGTTGATGGCCGGCCTGTTCGCGCGGCATGACCGTTCCCGCTTCGAGACGATTGCGGTGGCGACACGGCCGTCGGACGGCAGCCCGATCCGCCGGCGGCTGGAGAAGGCCTTCGAGCATTTCGTCGAGGCCGGCACCATGGACGATGCCGCGCTCGCGGCGCTGCTCCGCGAGCGCGAAGTCGATATCGCGGTCGACCTCAACACCCACATCGCCCACGCCCGCCCCGAGGTCTTTGCGATGCGTCCGGCGCCGATCCAAGCGAGTTGCCTCATCTATCCGGGAACCTCCGGCATCGACGCGATCGATTATCTGTTCGCCGATCGCATCGTCCTGCCCGAGGCCGACCGGCCGCATTATTCCGAATCGATCGTCTTCATGCCGGAGACCTATTTCATCACCGACGACGGCGCCCCGGCACCGGCGGCGATCGACCGGCGCGTGGACCATGGCCTGCCCGCGGCTGGCTTCGTCTTCTGCTGCTTCAACAACGGCTTCAAGGTCACCGCCGACGTCTTCGAGGTGTGGATGCGCCTGCTCCGCGCCGTGGAGGGCAGCGTCCTCTGGCTGCTCGACAGCAGCCGTGACTTCTCGGCCAATCTTCGCCGCGAGGCCGCGGCGCGCGGCGTGGCGCCCGCACGGCTGGTCTTCGCGTCGCGCATCGGCATCGAGGCCCACCTGACGCGCCACCACCATGCCGACCTCTTCCTCGACACCTTCTATTACAACGCCCACACCACCGCCTGTGACGCCATGTGGATGGGGCTGCCGGTGATCACGCGCCTCGGCGCGGCATTTGCCGGCCGGGTCGCTGCCAGCCTGCTCCATGCCGCCGGCATGTCGGAACTGGTCACCACCTCCACCGAGGCCTACGAGGCGCTTGCCCTCGAGCTGGCGATGAATCCGGCGGCGCTCGCCAAGGTCAGGGCGAAGCTTGCCGCCACCTGTCGACGCTCTCCGCTCTTCGACACCGCGCGCCAGACGCGCCAGATCGAGGCGGCGTACATGCGCATGATGGCGCGCCATCGCGCCGGCGCGCCGCCGGAAGATTTCGCCGTCGCCCCGCTCTAGGTCGTGGACTCATGGGCGCGTCGTTGCCAGCCTCACTTCACGACCGGCTTGGAATTGGGAATCCCCTCTGCGCCGAGATAGACAGCGAGGATGCGCACCGGCGTGTCGCCCTTGTTGGCGCCGTTATGCGGCCAGTTCATCGCCTCCATCAGGCTGTCGCCGGGCTTGTAGACGTGAACGCCCTTGTCGCCGTAGTCGACCGTGAGCACGCCGTCGAGCATGTATCCGAACAGCGGCACCGGATGTTCGTGCCAGCCGGTCTCGCCGCCCGGTGGAATGGTGACGATGACCGCTGTCACTTGCGGCTTGCCGGGAGGATAGGCGAGCGGCTGGCCGATGGTCGTCTCGCCGGTCGCCAGCAGCGGCGTGACCTCGACCTTCGGCGAATACGCCTGCTCGGCCGAGGCCGAAGCCGCCGGCAGCAGGGCGAGGAAAGCGATCAGCGCGACGCGGAGCATCAGACGGGCCTCCCGAACGGGTTTCGTGCCTCCCCGGTAGCACCGCCAACCCTGCCGCCTTCTTAAGACTTTCGCGAAAAGGCCATGGACCGCCGCGGCGAGCCGTAGGGATCGTCGCCGACCGACGTATATATTCATAGAATGGAATATTCACCCAATTCTGGAGCCACCATGATGATGCTTTCCCGCCTGATTGCCGCCACCGCGCTGGCCGTCGGCCTCGTCGGCAGCGCCGCCGCCGGACCGGTATCCGATTTCGAGACCGCCCTGCGCGGCGCCTATGCCGATTATCGCGGCGCCCTCTTCCAAACCAACGCCAACAAGCCGGAGGCAGCCGTCAAGACGGTCGACGCGTTCCGCCAGAAATGGGCGGCGCTGGCGGCGGCCAACCCCACGCCGCCGCCGCAATATGCCGACGATCCCGCCTATGCCGCGACGCTCGCCAAGGTCGCCGCGATTGCCGACGACGCTGCCGGTGCGGTCGCCGCCGGCAAGCTGCCTGAGGCCCACCAAACGCTGGAAGCGATCCGCGGCGAGATCGGCGGCCTGCATGAGCGGAACGGCATCGTCGGCTTCTCCGACCGCATGAACGCCTACCACGCCAAGATGGAAGAGATTCTCGGCCGGGACTACGGCGGCTTCGACACGGCCGGGCTGGGGAGCTTGCGCGAGGACACAGCGGTGCTCGCCTGGCTCGCCGCCGATATTGCCGCGCACCCGCCGGCGGAAGCGGCCGATCCCGCCTACAAGCCGCTGCTCGCCGGCATGAACGACAGCGTCACCGCGCTCGGCGCCGCGGCCCGGGCGGACGACCCGGCGGCAGCGAAGAGTGCCCTCGACGGGCTCAAGGTGCCTTATTCGAAGCTCTTCCTGAAGTTCGGCTAGCCGGCAAATTGTAGGGTGGGTTCGGGGCGTTGCGCCGTAACCCACCCTCCGGCTCGGCGGCGGCCCCAAAGCCTCATCCTGAGGCGCCCGGGGCGGGCCGGGCTAAAAAGGGGCCTCATCCTGAGGCGCCCGCCGGAGGCGGGCCTCGAAGGATGGAGCCCGCCACATCGAGGACCGACCGGCCGGTGACTGCGGTCACACGGCGTGTGGCCCCTGGCCGCCCCGCGCGCTAGATTGTCCACCCACGAAACCGGAGGTCGCCATGACAGGCTGGATCATCCTCGCCATCGTCGTCGTGATCGCGTTCTTCGCGATCGTCCTCTACAACCGCATGGTCAGCCTGCGGCAGGTCGTCAACCAGGCCTGGTCCGACATCTCGGTCCAGCTCAAGCAGCGCCACGATCTCGTGCCCAATCTGGTCGAGACGGTGAAGGGCTACGCCGCCCACGAGCGCGGCACCTTCGAGGCCGTCACCCAGGCGCGCAACGCCGCCGTTACCGCCTCCAGCCCCGAGGCCCAGGCCAAGGCGGAGAACATGCTGACCGGCGCGCTGCGCCAGCTCTTCGCCGTCGCCGAGGCCTATCCCGACCTCAAGGCCAACCAGAACTTCCTGCAGCTCCAGTCGGACCTCTCCGACCTGGAGAACAAGATCGCCGCCGCCCGGCGCTTCTTCAACAACGCCGTGCAGGAGTACAACACCGCCATCCAGTCCTTCCCGATGGTGCTGATGGCCGGCTCGATGGGCTTCACCCCGCGCACCTTCTTCGAGGTCGACGAGGGCGAGCGCGCGGCGGTCGAGGCCGCGCCGCAGGTGAAGTTCTGATTCGGCAGGCCCGGCCGCGGCGCCGGACCGCTGACCGGAGACAAGGCCCGTGCTCGGCGCCTACGGCCTCAGGACCTATATCTGGAACAACCGGCTGAAGTCGCTGGTCCTGCTCGCCGGCTTCCCCTTTCTGCTGCTCCTCATCTGCTTCGGCTTCGCCCTCATCATCTCGGCGATGAACGATCCGAGCGTCGGGCAGGGTATTCAGGATGCCTTTGCCATCCTGCCGTCGCTCGTCCCCGTCGCCTTCGGCAGCGCGCTCATCTGGTTCGTCATCGCCTGGTTCGCCAACCAGGGCATCATCGATGCCGTCACCGGCGCCCGGCCGGTCGACCGCAGGGCCGAACCGCGCCTCTACAACCTTCTGGAAAATCTCTGCATCAGCCGTGGCATCACCATGCCGCGGCTCAGGATCATCGAGACCGACGCCCGCAACGCTTTCGCCAGCGGCGTGCGCAAGGGCCAGTATTCCGTCACCGTCACCCGCGGCCTGATGGACGCTCTCGACGACGCCGAGCTCGAGGCGGTGCTCGGCCACGAATTGACCCATATCGAGAACCGCGACGTCCAGTTGCTGGTCATCTCCGCCGTCTTCGTCGGCATTATCTCGCTGGTCGGCGACCTCCTCATCCGCGCGCCCCGTGCCCTCCTCTGGTCCACTTCGGGCGGAGGCTGGGGCGGCGGCGGACGCTCGCGCAACCGTGGCGGCGGCGGACGCGGCGGTGGCGGTGGCGGTGGCGCCATCGTCCTCATTCTCGTCGCCATCGCCATCTTCCTCATTGCCCGCCTGCTCGCGCTGGCGCTCAGCTTCGCCGTCTCGCGCCGGCGCGAGTTCCTTGCCGACGCCGGCTCGGCGGAGCTCACCAAGAACCCCGACGCGATGATCACCGCGC
This sequence comes from uncultured Alphaproteobacteria bacterium, assembly GCA_963782045.1. Classification (GTDB taxonomy): domain Bacteria; phylum Pseudomonadota; class Alphaproteobacteria; order Rhizobiales; family Kaistiaceae; genus CAVSRC01. The sequence goes on along the minus strand of CAWAIR010000006.1, from coordinate 465,767 downwards.
TGCGCAAGATCGCCGGCCATTCGGAGGTCCATGCCCCCGCCCAGGTGCAGGAGATGTTCCTCGATCACCCGCGCCAGTCCGGCCTCGGCGGGCTCTTCGCCACCCACCCGCCGATCGAGGCGCGCATCGCGAACCTGGTCAGGTATGCCGGCGGCCACGACCCCGGCCCCATCGCCGAGGCCCCGCCGCAGCCGCCTGCGGCGCCGGAGCCGCTTCCCCCCGCCGCTACGGGCGAGGCGCCGCATCCCTGGGGCGAGGTGCCGCCGACCCCACCGGGGCCTTGGGGGTCGTCACGCTGACCTCACGCCTGTCGCTTCGCGCGCGCCGCTGATAAACCTTGCCGTAGCCCGGCTGCGCCACAGATGGCCACGGCAGGGGGACGGGGAGGGGGAAAACGTGCTGATCGGCAAGCCGGGAGCGGCCAAGAGCGCCATTGCAACCGCCGATGCGGCGCATGTCGAGGTGCGCGGCCGCGATCTCGTCGACGACCTCATGGGCCGGTTGAGCTTCACCGAGTATTTCTACCTGCTCGTCACCGGCCGCGAGCCGACCGCCGACCAGCGCTTCTTCCTCGATCTGCTGCTCGTCGCCATCGCCGAGCACGGCCTGACGCCGACCGCAATCGCGGCGCGCATGACCTACGACGCCGCGCCGGACTTCCTGCAGGCCGCCGTTGCCGCCGGCATCCTCGGCTGCGGGCCGGTCATTCTCGGCACCTCCGAGGCCTGCGCTGGCGTGCTTGGCGAGGCCCGCGAACGGATCGCCACCGGCGAGGACGCCGACGCTGCCGTCGCTGCCGTCGCCCGCGCCATCCACGAGCGCCGCCAGCCCATGCCAGGCTTCGGCCACCCGCTGCACAAGCCCGTCGATCCGCGTGCCCGGCGCATCCTGGATCTGGCCGACGACCGCCGCATCGCCGGCCCGTTCATCGACCTCGCCCGCCGCTTCGTGCCGGCGGTGGAGATGGTCTGGGGCCGGGCTTTGCCGATGAACGTGTCGATGCCGATTGCCGCCTGCCTGCTCGATCTCGGCTTCCCGGCGGCGATGGTCAAGGCCATCCCGCTGCTCGCCCGCACCGCCGGCCTGCTCGCCCATCTCGCCGAGGAACGCGAACGGCCGATCGGCTTCCTCATGGCCAGCCACGGCGAGGAAGCCATCGCCTATGACGGCGGCAAGGAGGGTCAGTAGCGCCGTGTTCGAGCCCGCCGCCGAGACCCTTCCCTGGGACCAGCAGATCCAGCGCGACGACGCGCTCTACCGCGATCAGATCGCCCGTCTGTTCGCCCGTTCGCGCTTCTACCGGCAGAAGCTCACCGAGGCCGGCTTCGACGACGCTGCCGCGGTCGGCAGCCTTGACGCCATCGCCGCCCTCCCCTTCACCGAAAAGGACGAGCTCCGCGCCTCGCGCAGCGAGGCCGAACCGATCGGCACCCATCTGGCCGTGCCTGTCGGCGAGCTTTCCCGCATCTATTCGACCAGCGGCACCACCGGAACGCCGAGCTACGTGCCGCTCACCGCCGACGACCTCGCCGACTGGGCGGTGATCTCCGCCCGCTCCTATGCCGCCTCCGGCGTCGCCCGCGGCGACAAGCTGATCGCCACCTACAACATCGGCCCCTTCGTCGCCGGCGCCACCATCGACGCCTTCACCAAGCTCGGCCTGACCGTCATCCCGGTCGGCAGCGGCGCCACCGACCGGCTGATGGCGGCCGTGCGGCTGCTCAAGGCGGACGCCATCGCGCTCACCCCGTCCTATGCCCTCCACCTCGCCGAATGGGCGCGCGAGCACGGCACCAATCCCGCCGAGACCAGCGTGCGCCGGCTGCTGGTCGCCGGCGAACCCGGCGGCGGCGAGCCGGCCATGCGCGCCCGCCTCGAGGGCGCCTGGGAGGCCGAGGTCACCGAGGCCATGGGCATCGGCGACATCGCCGTGTCGCTGTGGGGCGAGTGCCACCACCGCCAGGGCATGCATTTCAGCGGCCGCGGCTTCGTCCATTTCGAGCTGATCGATCCGCAGACCGGCGCTCCGCTACCGCTTGTCGACGGCGCCGAAGGCGAACTGGTCTACACTCACCTCCGCCACCGGGCGGCGCCGCTCCTGCGCTTCCGCAGCCGCGATCACGTCCGCGTCTGGGTGAGCCCCTGCCCCTGCGGCCGCACGGCGCCGCGCGTGCGCTGCATCGGCCGCACCGACGACATGCTGATCGTGCGCGGCGTCAACGTCTTTCCCACCGCCGTGCGCGAGGTGGTCAACGAATTCGTGCCCGCCGTGAGCGGCGTGCTCACCATCCGCCCACACGCGAAGGGCACCCGCCAGGACCCGCCGCTGAGAGTGGTGGTGGAACTTGCCGAGGGCGCGGGCGAGAACAACGACCTCGCCGAGCGCATCCGCTCGCGCATCCGGGAGAAGCTGGTCTTCACCTCGCAGGTGGTGCTTGTCCCCTTCGACAGCCTGCCCCGCTCGAGCTACAAGTCGCACATCCTCGACTGGAGCGAGGCCGCGCCCGAAAAGCAATGAGGCGCCTACCGGCGCCTCATTCTCCCGGAAAGACCGGCGCTGCCGGTCACACGTTCACGAACGGCTGGTCCTTGACGTAGTCGCGGAAGCCGGCGAGCGCGGCGTTGACCTTCTCCCAGCTCGGCAGCTTCGCCACCTCCGCTATCCAGCGCTGGACGTTCGGATAGCCCTTGAACTCGTCGCGCGTGACCATGCCGCAGGTGATCAGCGCATAGCCGAAAAGATCGGCGATCGTCATCTGGTCGCCGGTCAGGTATTTGTTGCCCTTGCCCAGCCAGTGGTCGTTGAGCACCTTCAGCCATTTCTGCGTGTTGGCCTTGCCCCATTCGAGGGTACCGGCATGCGTGGTGTCGTCCGGCCGCTTGTGGTGCGGATAGATCTGCGGGTAGACGACGTTGTAGCCGTAGTCGCGATAGAAGCCGGTATTGAACCAGTCCATCAGCTCGTTGACCTTCGCCCGCTCCTTCAGCCCCTTGGGGTAAAGCGGCAGATCGTGCTTGTCGGCGAGGTATTTCATGATCGCCGAGCTTTCGGTGAGCACGAAGCCGTCGTCGTCGAGGGTGGGCACCAGCGCATTCGGGTTGAGCGAGAGATACGGCTCGCTGGCGTGCTCGCCCTTGTAGAAATCCAGTGCCACCTCTTCGATCGGCAGCTTGTATTCCGCGATCAGCGCGCGGATCGGCCGGCTCGTATTCGATACTTCCAGGATGTAGAGCTTTGCTGTCATTGCTTTCCTCCCCTCCCGCGTCTTGTGGCGCGGGCGCGATGCGTCGCCGTCACTTGGACTATATCTAATAAGGGTTCTTCGGCGAACGGTCCTCCGACAGGCTGCCGCGGCCGCGCTTGGTCAGGTTCTCGATGGCGTCGGCCAGATGGACCTCGGCAATGTTGTAGTCGCCGCGCGCCACCCTGAGCTTGTGCGCCTCGAGCATCACCTCGCCCCACGACACGCCCTCCGGCGGGAAGAAGCGATAACAGGCGAGCTCGACGAGCAGGCCGAGCGGATCGCGGAAATAGATCGAATCCATGAAGCCGCGGTCCTTGACGCCGCTGTGCTCGATGCCCCGTTCGTCCAGCCGCTTGACCGCCTGTGCGAAGGTCGCCCGCGATACCGAGAAGGCGATGTGGTGGACCACGCCGACGTCGCGCGAGGTCGGCGTCGGGTCCGGCTTGCGGCTCTCCTTGGTGAACACCGTGATCAGCCGCCCGTCGCCGGGGTCGAAATAGAGATGGCTTTCCTCGGGGACGTCGAGATTGGGCTGCTCGAAGACGAAGGGCATGCCGAGCACGCCTTCCCAGAAGTCGATCGAGGTCTGGCGGTCAGCCCCGACCAGGGTGATGTGGTGGACGGCCTGGACTTGCAGTTTCTGCATGGGCGAACTCCCCCCTTTGCAACGAATGGCCTAGATATAGGGCGCAGCACTATCCATTCGACAAGCTTGCAGCCGGCTTGCCGGGCAACAAGAAGAACCATGTCGGACGAAACAGAGCAGGCAGCAGGAGCCGTCCCCATCGTCATCATGGGGGTGGCGGGAAGCGGCAAGACCTCGGTCGGCAAGCGGGTGGCCGAGCGTATCGGCATGCCGTTCCGTGACGCCGACGAATTCCACCCCAAGGCCAATATCGCCAAGATGTCGGCCGGAATCCCCTTGACCGACGAGGACCGCTGGCCATGGCTCGACGCCATCGGCAAGGCCCTCAGGGAAGCCGATGGGCGCCTGATCGTCGCCTGCTCGGCGCTCCGCCGCGTCTACCGCGACCGGCTGGTGAGCGCCGCCGGACGCCCCGTCATCTTCCTCTGGCTCGACGGCTCCTATGAGACCATCGAGACGCGCATGGAGCACCGCCGGCATCACTTCATGCCGCCGAGCCTGCTGCAGAGCCAGTTCGATACCCTGGAGCCGCCCGGCCCGGACGAGCTGGTGGTGCGGGTGCCGATCGAGCCGCCGCTCGCCGAGGTGGTGGCGACGGCGCTCGCCGCCCTGCCGGCCGCCCGGGCGCGCGCCGCCATGCTTGCCGGCCGGTAAACCTCTGGGCAACCTTTCGCTGTCGGAATGGTCAAACCGGCGCGTGAGTGATTCGCCGGCAGGACGTATCAAGATGGCAGAGATCATCCAGTTTCCGTTGCGTGCCACCGAACCGGACGAGGAGGAGGAACCGGACATCGACCTCATCACCGCCGTCGACGTGGCCATCCGCGACCTTCGCGACATCGCCCGGGCGCTCGGCGAGGACACCGTGCGCGAGCAGGCCGAGGCCTGCCGGCGCATGCTCGAGCGCGCCTTCCACACCGCCCAGTAGAGGCTATCCCGCCATGGCCCGACGCCTGACCGACCCGCGCAAGGCGGCCGAAGCCGTTTTCCAGCCGAAGGCGCCGCCTTTGCCGGAGCCGGCGGCCAAGCCCTCCGCTCTGCCCGGCGCCAAGGAGCAGGTGACGCTCCGCCTCGACCGCGACGTTCTCGACCATTTTCAGGAGGACGGTCCCGGCTGGCAGGAGCGCATCAACGCCGCGCTGCGCAAGGCCGCCGGCCTCTGAAGCATCCCCCTTTCGCCCTCGTCCTGAGCGCCCGTCCCCCGGCTTGACCGGGGGATGCCCGCCCCCCCGGGAGCTTCACGGTGCCGCGCTTCGCCCCGCCCGCGCGGCCAGCGCCCGTTCCAGATCCGGCGTCGCCGCGATCAGTTCCGCCGTGTAGGGATGCCGAGGGCTGGTGAAGACCCGCTCGGTCTCGCCATGCTCCACGATGCGGCCCTCGCGCATGATGACGACGCGGTCGGTGATCGCGCGGACCACCGTCAGGTCGTGCGAGATGAACAGATAGGAGACCGCGAATCGGTCGCCGAGATCGGCGAGCAGATCGAGGATCTGCGCGCGGATCGACACGTCGAGCGCCGAAACGGCTTCGTCGAGGACGATCAGCGAGGGGCGGGTGATCAGCGCCCGGGCGATGGCCAGGCGCTGGCGCTGGCCGCCGGAGAACTCGTGCGGATGCTTGTCGCCATCGGCCGCCGACAGGCCGACGGCGACGAGCGCCTCGTCCACCCGCCGGCGCCGCTCGGCGGCGGACGGCTTCGACCGGTCGAGGTGGAACGGCTCGGCGATCATCCGCGCCACCCGATAGCGGGGATCGAGACTGCCATAGGGGTCCTGGAACACCGCCTGGACATGGCGGCGGAGCGCGCGACGCGCCTCGCCGCGGCTCGCCAGGAAATCGCCGCCGTCAAGCGTGACGGTGCCGGCGCTGGGCCTGGCGAGCGCCAGGATGACGCGGGCGAGCGTCGACTTGCCGCTGCCCGATTCGCCGACCAGGCCGAGGTTCTCGCCGCGCCGGATGGTGAGATCGACGCCGTCCACCGCGCGGAAATGACGCGGCCGCTCGAACGGCATGCGCCGCGGCAGCCGATAATCCTGGGAGACGCCGGAAACCTCGAGGATCGGTGCGTGGTGGCCCTCGTCCGGAGCGAGCCGCCTGACCCGCGCCGAGCGGTAGGTCGAGGCCGCGAACAGCGCGCGCGAATAGGGATTAGCGAGCCCGCGGAAGAGGCCGACGGTCTCGCCCTCCTCGACCACCACGCCGTCCTTCATGATGGCGATGCGGTCGGCCATGTCGGCAACCACCGCCAGATCGTGGCTGATCAGGATAAGGCCGACGTCGTCCTCGGCGACCAGCCGGCGCAGGAGATCGAGGATGCGCGCCTGGGTGGTAACGTCGACGGCGGTGGTCGGCTCGTCGGCAATAAGCAATTTTGGCTTCAGCACCGTCGCCATGGCGATCACCACCCGCTGGCGCTGACCGCCGGAAAGCTCGTGCGGATAGGTGTCCAGCGGAAAGCGCGCTGTCGGCAGGCCGACGCGGTCGAGCGCCTGGCGCGCCATTTCGGCGGCGTCGGCGGCCGAGGCGCCGTGATGCACGCGCACCGTCTCGGCCACCTGCGTGCCGATGGTCTTGACCGGATTGAGCGCGCTCATCGGCTCCTGGAAGACCATGGCAAGGGTGCGGCCGCGGTAGCCGCAGAGAGCACGTTCGTCGAGCGCCGAGAGCTCGGCGCCGTCGAGCACGACGCGGCCGCGAGCGACCGCCCGATGCGGCAGCAGGCGCATGACGGCGAGCGCCGTCATGGTCTTGCCCGAACCCGATTCGCCGACCAGCCCCAGCACTTCGCCGGGCGCCACGGATAGCGACACGCCGGAAAGGATCGACGTCGTACCGATGGAGACGGTGAGGTTTTCGACGCTGAGCAGCATCATCGCACCCGCCGCCATCTCGGGTCGAGCATATCGCGCAGTCCGTCGCCGAGAAGATTGAGGCCGAGCACGGCGACGACGATGGCCATGCCGGGCAGGATGGCCAGGCGCGGCGCCAGCGCGATCATGGTCTGCGCGTCGGCGAGCATGCGGCCCCAGCTTGCCGCCGGCGGCTGGGTGCCAAGGCCGACATAGGAGAGCGCCGCCTCCGCCAGGATGCCGAGCGAGAGCTGGATGGTCGCCTGCACCACCAGCGTATTGGGAGGTTGGGCAGGATGTGCTCGAGCGAGATCAGCCAGCCCCCCTTGCCGGCGACGCGTGCGGCCATCACGTAGTCGTGCGTCCACAGCGACAACGCCGAGCCGCGGGTCAGCCGCGCGAAGACCGGCACGTTGAAGATGCCGATGGCGAGAATCGCATTGGTCGCGCCGGGTCCGAGCAGCGCCGTGATCATGATGGCGAGCAGCAGCGCCGGGAAGGCGAAGACGAGGTCGTTGACCCGCATCACCACTTCGTCGAGCCAGCCCGCGCCGCGCCGCCGCCAGCAGGCCGAGCGGCACGCCGAGCCCGACGCCGACGCCGACGGCGATCAGCGCCACCGCGATCGAATTGCGCGCGCCCTCCATCAGCATGGAGAGCATCGTCGCGGCCGAAGATAGTCGGTACCCAGCCAATGCAGGGCGCTTGGCGGCTGCAGCCTGTCGGGGATCGTTGATCGCCGCCGGGTCGTAGGGCGTCCACAGCAGCGAGACGAGCGCCACGGCGAGCACGAGGAGCGTGATCGCGCCGCCGACCGCCATGCTGGCGGAGAGTCGTCGTCCTGCCGCCGGGCTCGTCGCAGCGCTGTCGAGCGGCCCCCCGCTCATGGCCGGTGCCTTCTCAGCCGCGGGTCGATTGCCGCATAGGCGAGATCGACGGCGAAGGTGACCACGACCACCGCGGCGACCAGCAGCAGCACGACGCTCTTCACCACGATCAGGTCGCGCTGGTTGATCGCCTGGAAGACCAGGCGGCCGAGGCCGGGCAGATAGAACACGTTCTCGATGATGATGGCGCCGGCGAGCAGGAAGGAGAACTGCAGGCCGATGATGGTCATCACCGGGATGAGGGCATTGCGCACCGCATGGCGGCGCACCGCCTGGCCCTCGCTCAGACCCTTGGCGCGCGCCGTACGCATGAAGTCCTCGTGCAGCGTGTCGAGCAGCGAGGAGCGCATGACCCGCGCCAGGATCGACGCCTGCGGCAGGGCGAGCGCGATCGCCGGCAGGGTGAGCGCCTTCAGGCCTGCCAGGATGCCGGCGTTCCAGCCTGGAAAGCCGCCGGCCGAGAACCAGTGCAGGCCGAGCGCGAAGGCCAGCACCAGCAGCATGGCGAACCAGAAATTGGGCACCGCGATGCCGAGCTGGGTCGCACCCATGATGACCAGGTCGGTCGGCTTGTTGCGCCGCGTCGCCGCGACGATGCCGACGGGAAAGGCGATGACGATGGCCAGCGCCAGCGCCAGCAGCGCCAGCGGCACGCTCACCCACAGGCGCTGCGCGACCAGTTCGGACACCGGCACCCGATAGGTGTAGCTGATGCCGAAATCGCCGTGGACGAAGCCCGCGATCCAGGTCAGGTAGCGCTGCACCAGCGGCTGGTCGAGGCCGAGCTGGTGGCTGAGCGCGGCGACGGTGTCCGGCTGGGCGTTCAGCCCCAGCATGAACGACGCCGGGTCGCCCGGCAGCACTTCCATGACCAGGAAGATGACGATGCTGGCGGCAACGAGGGTGGCAAGCAGGGAGGCTGCCCGCGCTGCGATGTAGGATGCCATGCGCTCGTGCCGTCACGCCGGAGCCGGCGGCGGACGCCGCCGGCCGCCGCGTCTCCCCTCAATCCTCCCAATAGACCTTGGTCACGTCTATGGCCTGGATGGGTGCGTTGACCCACATGCCCTTCAGCTTGGCGTTCCATACATCCAGCGCCGGCAGCTCGAACAGAAAGACATTGACCGCGTCCTTGGCGATCTGCTCCTGGGCCGCCTTGAGCAGCTCCAGCCGCTTCGCCGGATCGGTCGCCAGGTTCAGATCGTCCATGATCTTCTTGAACGCGTCGCTGTGATAATTGAAGTAGTAGTCGTCGCGCGCATAGATGCCGATGTCGGCCGGTTCGGTGTGGGAGATGATGGTCAGGTCGTAGTCCTTCTGCTTGAAGACGTCCGACAGCCACTGCGCCCACTCAACGTTGACGATGTTGGCCGTCACCCCGACGGCCTTCAGTTCCTGCGCGACGATTTCCCCGCTGCGGCGGGCATAGGATGGCGGCGGCAGCTTGAGCGTGACGGTGAAGCCGTCGGGATAGCCGGCCTCCTTGAGCAGCTCCTTGGCCTTGGCCGGGTCGTAGGGATACATGCCGGTCAGATCGACATAGCCGGGATCGGCGGGCGAGAAATGGCTGCCGATCGGCGTGCCGTAGCCGAAATAGGCCCCGTCGATGATCGCCTTGCGGTCGATGGCGTAGGACATCGCCTGGCGCACCTTGAGGTCGTCGAACGGCTTCTTGCCGTTGTTCATGGCGAGGATCGTTTCGCCCTCCGTCGTCCCGATGTTCACCGCGAAGCGCGGATCGGCCTTGAACTGCGCCATCAGTTCCGGCGCCGGGAAATAGGGATAGGCATCGATATCGCCGGAGAGCACGGCGGCGGAGGCGGCGGTCGGATCGGCGATGAACTTGTAGGTGACCTTGTCGAGCTTGGCGGGTGTCCCCCAATAGTCGGGGTTCTTGACCAGCACGACGCTGTCGCCCTTGACCCAGTCGGAGAACTTGAAGGGTCCGGTGCCGACCGGATGGGTGGCGTTGTCGGCGGCGCTCGCCGGCGCCACGATCTCCGCATCGCCCCAGCCGAGATCGTAGAGGAAATCGCCCTGAGGATGCTTGAGCGTGATCTTGACCGTCAGCGGGTCGACCGCTTCCACCGTGTCGATGGCCGCGAAGAGCTGCTTCTGCGCGTTGGTGCTTCCAGGCGCGGTGGTGCGATCAAGCGAGAACTTGACCACGTCGGCGGTGAGCGGCGTGCCGTCGTGGAACTTGACCCCGTCATGCAGATGGAAGGTGTAGGTGAGGCCGTCGGTGGAGATGTCCCAGGACTGGGCGAGGTCGGGCTGGACGGCACCGGTCTGGTCGATGCGGGTGAGCCCCTCGAACACGTTGGCGTAGGTGACCTGGTCGGTCGCCCCGGCGGCGCCCGAGGTCGGGTCGAGGCCGGGCGGCTCGAGCTGCATGCCGACCGTGAGGTCCGTTCGCGCCGCCGACGCTGCCCCTGACACCAGCCCCGCCGCGACGAAAGCGGCGACCGCCGCCAGCCTGAATACCCTCATGGTCGATTCTCCTGTCCCCTCAGCCGGTTCGCGCCGGCGGGCCTATGCGTGTCCGAAAAGCAGATGATGCGTAGCCAGCGCCATGATCTTAGCCGAATCCACCATGTCGTCGATGACCACGTATTCGTCCGGCTGGTGGGCAAGATCGAGGATGCCGGGGCCGTAGGCGATGCAGTCCTTGATCCGGCCGATGCGGTCGATGTGCTTCTGGTCGTAGGTGCCGGGCGAGACCACGTATTCGGCCGGGTGGCCGAGCACCTCCGCGATCGCTTCCGCCACCGAGCGCACCACCGGCGCGTCGCGCCCGGTCATGGTCGGCGCCACGTCCCACAGGTCGCGCAGCGCGTAGCGGAACTTGTCGCGACGCTCCGCCAGCCGGTCGAGAATGCCGCGCACCTCGTCCCTGACCGCGGCGACGTCCTCCTCGATCAGGAAGCGCCGGTCGATGACCATGCGGCAGGAATCGGCGACGCAGGCGGAGGGGAAGCCGGAATAGTCCTCGCCGATGCCGCCGTGGATCGAATTGATGTTGATGGTCGATTGCCGCGCCCCGTCCGGCACCACCGGCATGGCCGTACGTCGGGCAGCAAGCGCCGGGTAGAGCTCCGCCTCGAAGGCGTCGAGCACCGCGCCCATGTGGCGGATGGCGCTGTCGCCGAGGAAGGGCATCGAGCCGTGGGCGATGCGCCCCTTGGTCTCGATCTCCGCCCACCACACGCCGCGATGGCCGAGGCAGACGCGGTCCTTGTTGAGCGGTTCGGGAATGATGACGTGATCGATGCGCGGCCGCGCCATCAGGCCCTTTTCGGCGAGGTAGGCGACGCCGCCATAGCCGCCCGATTCCTCGTCCGCCGTGCCCGAAATCTCGATGGCGCCGGGGTGGTCGGGATGGAGCGCGAGGAAGGCTTCGACCGCGACGATGGCGGTGGCAAGCCCGCCCTTCATGTCGCAGGTTCCGCGGCCGTAGACGCGCCCGTCGCGGATGGCGCCGCCGAACGGGTCGAAGCTCCATCCGGCGCCCGCCTCGACCACGTCGATGTGTCCATTGAAATGCACGCAAGGCCCCGGCCTTGTGCCCTCGCGGCGGGCAACCACGTTCCAGCGCGGATAGCGCTCGCTGTCGCCGGGCGTGCCCTCGGCGCGGATGAAGGTTGCGGCGAAGCCGAGCGGCTTCAACCGCCGGGCGATGACTTCGCAGCAGTCGCGATAGCCTTCGCCGGGGGGATTGATCGTCGGGATGCGGACCAGTTCGGAGGTCAGCGCGACCAGATCGTCGCGGCGATCCTCGACCTGACGCCCGATTGCCTCAAGCACTTGGTCGCCCTCCCTTCCCGCGAGAGCAGGCTCCAGCATCCGGGGCAAAGCCTCTGCGCTGTCGGTGAGCCTGTCAATCATCGTCAGGCCGGGTGGCTGCGCGTGCGCGCCACCGCGTCCAGCCAGCCGGCATATTTGGCCGCCCGCACCGGTTCGCGCATCCTTGGCGCGAAGCGCCTGCCGCGCTTCCAGCTCTTGGCGAAGGAGGCCGGCGGGGGATAGAGCCCGGCGCGATAGCCGGCGAGATAGGCCGCGCCCAGCGCCGTCGTCTCCAGCACCTGCGGCCGGTCCACCGGCGCGTGCAGGATGTCGGCGAGAAACTGCATGGTCCAGTCGGAGACGACCATGCCGCCGTCGACCCGGATCACCGTGCCGGCGCCGCGGCCCTTCGGCCAGTCGCGGCGCATGGCTTCGAGCAGGTCGCGGGTCTGGTAGCAGGCGGCCTCCAGCGCGGCGCGGGCGAATTCCGCCTGGCGCGTGCCGCGCGTGATGCCGTAGATCGCCCCGCGCGCTTGCGGGTCCCAGTAGGGCGCGCCGAGGCCGGCGAAGGCCGGCACCAGATAGACCGCCTGATCCGGGTCGGCCCTGGCCGCGAGCCTCGACGTCTCGGCGGCCGACTTGATCATCTTCAGCCCGTCGCGCAGCCATTGCACCGCCGCCCCGGCGATGAAGATCGAGCCTTCCAGCGCATAGGTTGCCTTGCCGTCGAGCTGATAGGCGATGGTGGTAAGCAGCCGGTGGTCGGAGCGCACCGCCTCGCCGCCGGTGTTGAGCAGGGCGAAGCAGCCGGTGCCATAGGTCGATTTCAGCATGCCCGGCTTGAAGCAGGCATGGCCGACCGTCGCCGCCTGTTGGTCGCCGGCAACGCCGAGGATCGGGATCTCGGCGCCGAAGATCGATTTCTCGGTGACGCCGAAATCGGCGGCGCAGTCCTTGACCTCCGGCAGGATCGGCGCCCGGCACGTCGAGCAGCCCCAGAAGCTGGTCGCTCCACGCGCGCTTGTGGATGTCGAACATCAGCGTGCGCGAGGCGTTGGTGGCGTCGGTCACGTGCTCGCGCCCGCCGGTCAGCCGCCAGATGAGGTAGGTATCGACCGTGCCGAAGCAGAGTTCGCCCCTCTCCGCCTTCGCCCGCGCCCCCTTCACGTGGTCGAGCAGCCAGGCAACCTTGGTGCCGGAGAAATAGGGGTCGATGATGAGGCCGCTGGCGGCGGTGGCGGCCGGCTCGGCGCCGGCCTCGCGCAGCGCCGTGCACCGCTCGGCGGTGCGCCGGTCCTGCCAGACGATGGCGCGGTGAATCGGCTTGCCGGTCTCGCGGTCCCAGACAAGCGTCGTCTCGCGCTGGTTGGTGATGCCGATCGCAGCGACGTCCTTTGCCTTCACCCCGGCCTTGCGCAGCGCCGACCGGCAGGTCGCCACCACCGAGCGCCAGATGTCCTCCGGGTCGTGCTCCACCCAGCCGGGCTTCGGGTAATGCTGCGGGAATTCCTGCTGCGCCACCCCGACGATCTTGAGGGCACGGTCGAAGACGATGGCTCGCGTCGACGTAGTGCCCTGGTCGATCGCAAGAACGTGGTCTGCCACGGATTTCCTCCCCTGCGGACGGTCAGGCCGTCATTGAGACGCGGCCCGTGCGTTTCGCAAGGTTCGAGCCTGGTGCTGGCCCTGGCAAGCGGAAATTGACCGGAAGCGCGCGCGAAGGCGAGCTTTGCGCGGACGGCAACGCCGCCGCGGCGCTAAGGCGCTTCTTGGTCAGATAGAAGCAGTTCCGTTTCTCGACCGGGGAGGCGGTCCGGCGTCGAGACCGGCGAAGGGCGATGCCGGGCATCGGTCGAGCCGGTCTCGGCCGTACCCCGGGTACGCCCGTCGCCCGTCGGCTTGATCCTGTCGCAAAATCGCTCCGTCGGAACGATTTCTATCCGATCAAGAAACGCTCTAGACCTTGCAGAAGGCGCGATAGAGCGAGCTGATGATTTCGGCGACTTCCGGCCGGGCGATTGAATAGTAAACGTTCTTGCCGTCGCGCTGCGCCTCGACCAGCTCGTCGGCGCGCAGCCGGGCGAGCTGCTGTGACACGAAGGGCTGACGCAGCTTCAGCTTCTGCTCGAGTTCGCCGACGCTTTTGCGCCCGTCGAGCAGCAGGCACAGGATGACCAGCCGGGTCTCGTGCGACATCGCCTTGAGGAATTCGCTGGCGTTCTGCGCACTACCCAGCATCCGCTCCAGGCCGTCCCTGGGGATGGGTTCATCGCCGTCCGCGGTTACCGCCGTCGCTTTGGTGGGCATGTCAGAAAGCCTTGGGCGCTTCTGATCTCGGTTCTTAGTTGCCATCGGAGACAAAGTCCACTGAAGGGCAATCAGCGGACCGCACCGCCGTCACCGGTGGCTGCCGCCGGTCGCCAATCAAGAACCGAAATGCGGCGGGAATACACATTCACGATTCTGAAAACGAAACGGCCCGGAGAATATCCTTGTTTCCCGGGACCGCTTCTGAGGCAAACCCTTCCCCCGGCCGCGCCATCGAAGCAAGGCCGGGTGCCCGCGCCGGGCTCAGGCGGCTTCGGCACTTTCCAGCACGCCGCCGGCGAACCCGTGATCGTCTTCCTCGACCGTCTCGTGCTCGCCGCCGCCGGCGAAGCCGGTGAACTGGTAGCCGAGGTAGCGCTTGGCGTCGATCACGTCATAGCCGAGCTGCAGGCGCAGCTTCTTGCGCAGCTTGCTGACGTGGCCCTCGACCACGACCTCGTCGACGCTGTCTTCGAAGACGCCGTAGACGGCGTTGAAGATCTGCGACTTGGTCACCCGCCGGTGGGCGTTCTTGGCGAGGAATTCGAGGATGTGGCGTTCGCGTCGCGGCAGGGCCAGCGGCGTGCCGTCGATCTCGACGTCGCGTCCATCGAAGAAGATCTTGAGGCGCTCGCAGTTCACCTGCGGCACCTTCCGGTTCACGCGCCGCCAGATCGCCGATGAGCGAGCGATCAGCTCCCTCACGTGGACGGGCTTGCGCACGACGTCGTCGATGCCGGCGGTGAAGAGCTCGAGCGTCGCGTCGAGACAGCGGATTTCGGACAACGCAATGATCGGCGCGTCTGTGCGGCTTCTGATCAGCCGCGGCAGCGCCGGCCGGTCGTCGCACTCACCGAGCAGGATCGACTGGACCGAGTCGATGTCGCCGGGAGATGCTGTGAACAGCCACTCGCGAAATTCAGGCGGCTGCAGTCCCAGGCTGGCGAATCCTTCCCCCCGGAAGGAGGCCGCGTAAGCTTCGGTGACCTCGTTCCGCCGATCAACGACGATATGCATGAAATGCCCCCAGAGAATGTCATTTTCGCTGCCGGCAAACGCCCCATGTCGCAGCATCGAAGACGGCGCGAACGGCCGCTCGATACCTCCGAAAGTCCCGGATTTGCGGGGAAAACCGGCTACGCAGACGCGACGCAACCCAACGCCGCGACTGTGGGGCAGATATGGTTAATCAGGTCTTAACGAGGCCTTCCGGCCGGCCTTCGGACGCGGCGTCTGCGGCGTCAGGCCGCAGCGAGGACGGTCTCGATCTTCGCCTTGAGCGTGGCGGAATTGAACGGCTTCAGCACGTAGCCCGAGGCGCCGGCATCGTTCGCGGCCTTGAGGTTCTCGGGCGAGCCTTCGGCGCTCACCAGGATGATCGGCGTGCCTTTCAGCGCGTCGTCGGCGCGCGCCTGCCTGACCAGATCGAGCCCGTCGACCGGGGCCATGTACCAGTCGGCAATGACCAGCCCGTAGGTGCGCTCGCGCATCTTGGCGAGCGCCTCCTCGCCATCGCTGGCCATGTCGACTTCGGCAAAACCGGCACGATGAAGGAGGTTGCCGATGATACGCACCATCGTCTGATAGTCGTCCACCACCAGCACCGGCATCGAATAATCGATCGACATGGCTTTCGCCCGTCCCCCTTGGCATCCCACTGCCGGGAGACTAGCGCAGGCGGATAAAGGAACCGCGAGAATGGGGTCGCGAAATGACGCGATTGCCGCAACCGTCCGCTAACCATGCGGGCGCCGGCGAGGCCGCTTTACTTGCAGAAGCCTCGCGCTTCCTCGGTCCACGATCCGAAGCCGGTCGCCACCATGTTGGTGATGACCGTGCAGACATAGCGCTTCTGCGCCGGGTTGTTGTTCGGTCCGGCGTGATAGCGCGCCACGGCGAGCGTCCAGCTCCCCTCCCGGGCGCGCAGCCTCTTCAGGAAGCGGGCGGCGTAATCGACGTTGGCGTGCGGGTCGAACATGCGCTTGAGCGAGGTGAAGGCGCTGCCGTGGAAATAGTGGTTGATCTGCATGCAGCCGATGTCGATCAGCTTGATGCCGTCGGCCTCGGCCGCGTCGAAGCGGTGGATGGCATCGTCGAGGCTCACGGCGAAATAGGCGGTGCCGGCGATGTTCATCGCCAGCGGCTGGAGCGATTCCTTGCGGCCCGATTCGGTGAGGCCGACCGCATAGAGCACGCCAAGCGGCACGTCGTATCTGGCCGACGCCGCGCGCATCTCGCCCTCGCACGGATTGGCCGGCGCGGCCAGTGCCGCGCTAGACGTAAAGGCGATCAGCGCCGCGATAGCGATCCGCACGAGGGGCATCGGACGTGTCCTGCTCCGGAAGGATGAAGGCGGGCGCATCGCGCCGCGGCTGCGGCCGCTCGCCCGAGGTCGCCGCCTGCTCGCCGCCGCCGGCCTGCCCTGACGAAGCGCCGGTACCGGTCCCGGCGGGCTGCTGGCCGGAGGCCGCCGCATCGGCCGGCCGCTGCGCCGGTGCGTCGCGCCGGTCGATCTGGATCTGCTGCGCCTCGTAGCCGGCGTGATGCAGCGCCGCGCGCAGCGATTGGTCGTCGCGCGCCAGCGCCTGCACGGTCTCCTGGCGGTCCGCCCTGACCTGGAGGCTCACCGTGTTGCCCCTGAGGGCGATGCGCACGTCGACGGCGCCGTATTCGCCCACGTCGAGACTGAGCGCGATCGTCTTGACTGGCTCCGCCCGCACGCTCGTCCCGGCGTCGGGACGCGCCGTCTGGGACGCCGCGGAGCGGGACGCCGCCAGCGCACCGGCGACGGCCTGCGCCACGCCGGCTGTCAGAGGCGGGGCAGGCGCAGCAGCAGCCGGCGCGGCGGCGACGGTCGGACCGGCTGCCGGAGATGGGGCGCCCCCGACCGATGCATGTCGGGTGCCTGAGCCCGTCCGCCAGCGTTCGCCGTGTCTCTCGGGTTGCCTTGGTGGACATTCGGCGCATCGTGGTCGGAGGGCCGGGCCGGCGTCACGGCCGCATCGTCGGCCGCGGCGACGGCAGTCGGCGGAGTGCCGACCGTTCCTTCGGGCGGTGCCTGCAAAGGGGGGGCTGCTGACGACGCAGCCGGTTGAATTCGGCGCCAAGCCATCGCCGCTGGTCTGCTGCAGCGGGGTCCGGGCCGCCGCAAGGGTGTCGGCCTGCTGCGTCAAGGCAACCGGTGCGGCGGCCGCGCCTTGCACCGCGGTGGCCGGCTTCGTCGGGGTAACCGGCACATCCGGAGTCAACCGCGCGGCGGTGACATGCACGTCGATCGGCGCTTTCGTGTTGTGCGATGGCGCCGGCTGGCCCTTGTCGCCAGACACACGCGCCGAATCGCCTGTCGGCTGGCGGCGGCTGCCGTCGGGCCGCACGGCCGAAGCGGTGACCGACGGACGGGGCGCCCAATAGCGGACCGAACCGGCCCCGGACTGAGGCCGCGTCACCGGCTCCGCCGGTGCAACGCGCCCGTCCTGCTTGCCGACCTCCGGCGGAGCCGCGCGCCCATCCGTGACCTGAACCGGGTCACCGGTGACCGTTCGCTCGGTCGGTGACGTCTTGCCGGACCGAATCTCCGGCTTCACCGCCGCATGGGATTGCACCGGAGCGGCCTGCCTGCCGTTCTCGCGACCCGAAACAGCGGCAGTCTTGCCGTGAGTGACTTGCCGATTCGCGTGCGGCTCCGCGGTCGCGGGAGTCCTGTTGCGGACATCGCTCTGCGGCGAGGCGACAGCCTCACCTTTCGGCGTCGCTTGCGCCGTGGCGGCCGTTGTTGCCCTGCGGGGATTGGCATGCGCCGCCCCGGCTTCCCAGCGAACCGCGCGCGCGACTCCGGAATCGGCATCCTTCGCTGCACCCTGCGACCGCAAGGTGGCGCCCTGCTCCGCCGACCTGACCCTGGCCTCATCGGTACGGGCCATCTGCCACGGTTCCTGGCGATCGGTCGGCTCGCCGGGCACGTCGGGATCGGCGCTCTCAGCCGGCCCAACCGGGACAGCGACCACCGGCACGATGGTCGCCGTGCCCGGATCGGCCGCAGCCGGCTGAGCAGGATCGGCGCCGACTTGTGCCGCATCCTGCCGGTCGGCCGGATGGGCGGCGGCGTCCTTGTTGTCGTTCCGGCGCCCGACGGTGCGTTCCCCGGCAGGCGGCTCCGCCGTGTCCGCAGGTGCAGCCTCCACATCGGAGGACGCATCCTCACCCATCGGCTCGGGCAGCCGGATCAGCTCGCTGTCGCCACCCTTGGCCGTGAAGCGTTGCGCCACGTCCGCCTGATCCTCTGGCGTGGCGTCCGCCCTTGCGTCGGTCGGGGATGTCTGCTTGCCGGTCCCCGTCGTCGTGTGCACGACCTCGTCGAACAGCGCGCCGAATTCGTCCGTCCGCGTTCCGCCATCGGCGCCGCGGCGCGCGATCGTTCCGGCACGATCGGCGCCGCCATCGACGGGCATGTTGAGGGTTACGTTCATTGTTGTACGGTGACCAGCTTCGCCGTGTCGTCGAGCGCCGCCTGCGCCTTCTTGATGATCGCCGGTTCTTCGACCAGCGCCCCGTCGCCGAGCGGCTCGGCGACCGCCACATCGATTCTGCCGAGATCGGTGCCCGAGACGACGCCGGCAAGCGTCGCCCGGACCACGTCGTAGAAGGCGCGGTCGGACGCCGACAGGAGGGTGAGATCGAGCCCCTTGATCTCGGAGACCGCCTGGTCGGCGAGCGCCGGCATCGCGGCGAGCGCGGCGGCGTGGTAGAGCCGCGCCCGCGCCTCCTCGCTCGAACCGGCGAGCGCCAGCCCGCTCGCCCGTTCGGCCGCGAGCTTGGCGGCCGTGACGCGGCCGTTGATCGCCGAGGCCAGCGCCACCGTCAGGTAGAGGTCGCAGCGCGAATCGGGCTCGACCATCGCCAGCATGTCGTCCAGTTCGGAGAAGCGGTCCTCGCTGTCGAGCGCGGGCATGTGGCTGAGGGCGGCGGCGAAGCGCACCCGGAAATTGCCCGCATAGACCGAATGGCGGAAGCGATCGAGATACTGGCGCGCCAGCGAGCGAACCGTGACTTCGTCGCGCTGACGGTCGGCGACCAGCATCTGCCGCCGGATGGCGGCTTCCTCGACCAGCGTGCCCGGCGCCAGCAGCCGGGCGACGGCGAGAAGCTGCATGGCCCTGGCCGGATCGCTCTTCACCGCCAGCGCCGACTGGGCGATGGCGACTTGCCCGGCCATGCTCGCCGGCAGGACGGTGGGGTCGATGTCGAGGAGCAGGGGCGCGGCCTCGTCCGCCTTGCCGCTGGCGTAGTCGAGCACGCCGTCGAGCAGGCGCCGGTTGATCGCCGGCGGCGGATCGAGCGACTGGAGCCTCTGCAGGATCTCCGGCCGCCCGCCGGAAAGCACGTAGGTCACCGCCGCAGCGGCGTTGCGGTTGTCCTGCCATACGGCCGCATCGGCCGACATGAAGGCCTTGTCGATCTGGATCATCAGGGCACGCTGCGCGGCGATCGCCTTGACGTCGCCCTCCGCCATGCGGTCCTGCAGGTCCTGGAGCGTGCGCACCAGTTCGTAGGGGGCATTGCCGAGCAGCGGCACCGCCGCAAGTGCCGCCTCGTCCCGCGCCTGGCCGGCTGTCGCTTCGCCCCTCGGCCCCGCCGTCGTGGCGGGCTCAGGCACCTTCGGGGCCGGCGCCGCCGGCTCTTCGGTGAGATAGTCCGACGGGGCGGCGAGCAGCCCGTCGGAGCGTTCGACGGTGCCGATCGCAGGCCCTGCGGCCGGCTTCGTCGGCACAGCGGCCTCGGCCGGAACGGCTGGCACATCCGGTGCGATTACGGCCGGTCGCGGCTGTATGGCCGGCGCCGCGGCGCCGATGGAGCCGGTGACGGTCCGGTCGACCGGGGGTGCCGCACGCGCCACCTTGGCAGCAATTTCGGCCACCGGCGCGGAGGCGGGGCGCAGGCGCGGCAGGGGCGGGACGTGGGCGGCGGCGACCCGCGGCCTGGCCGGTTTCGGGGCGGGACCGGGCACCGGAGGCAGCACGCTCAACGGCGCATCCGTCGCCACCGATGACGACGACGTGTGCGGCTTGGCGAACAGCGTCGCCAGGAATGCCGCCGCGCCACTTGAGGCCGCAGGCGGCGAGCCGGCCGCGGCCGTCGCCGACCAGACGAGCGCCGCCGCGGCACCGCACAAGGCCAGCCGCCGCGCCGTCATGGCGTCTCCTTCACCAGGATTTCGATGCGGCGGTTCTCCGCCGCGTAAGGTTCGTCGGCGTTTCTCAGCGCCCGGTCGGCATGGCCTTCGATGGCGATCACCCGTGACTGGTCGAGCCCGCCGCGCAGCAGCGCGTAATAGGCCATCTGCGCCCGCGCCGTCGAAAGCCGCCAGTTGTCGTAGTCCGCCGAATGGAACGGCCGTCCGTCGGTATGGCCGCGGACGATGATCTGGCCCGGCTGCCTGGCCAGCACCTTGGCGATGCGCTCGATGAGCACCACGGTCTTGGGCTCGGGCACGGCGGAGCCGACCGCGAACATGGCGTAGTCCGCGTCGTCGGTGAGATTGATGGTGACCCCTTCCTCGGTGGCGGTGACGGCGAGATCGGGCGAAGCCTTTCCACCCATCATCGATGCGACCGAGGTGTCGATGTCCCTGGCGATTTCCGCCGACCGGGCGACCGTGGCGGCGGTGACTGCCTTGGCGTCGCCGGCCTTTGCCTCCTCCGCCTTGACCGCGTCTGCCTTCGCGGCATCCGCCGTGGACGCGGCCGCGGGCGGTTTGGCAGGCTGCGGCGGCACAATCTCGGCCTTGGACGGCGCGGCGGTTTCGGCCCCGGCCGCAACCGCCTCGGCCGATGCGTCTGCCGGTTTCGTTGGGGGCGGCGGAGCGGCGGCGTCCAGCTTGCCGGTCAGCGGCGCTCTCGGCGCCATGCCAGGCTTGCCCGGCTGGCTCGCCCGGGCGGCGGGAAGCGGCACCATCTGCCAATAGGACGGATCGAACGGGTCGCGCTCGACCTCTCCGCCCGGCATGCCGGTTGCCCGCGCGTCGCCGGTGATGGCATCGACGCTGGTCGCCTGGGTGGCGACGTATTCCTTCTCCAGCTTGGCGAGCACCGCGTAGGGGTCCTGGAAGGCCTCGCGGTCGTAGCCGCCATTCGGCGGCTTCAGCGCCGCGGCGGCCTCGCCGATCTTGTGGAGCGCATCGGCGGTGGACTGGCCGCTGTCGTCCGGCTTCTGGTTCTTGCCGGCATCGCTGCCCGCCGTCAGCTTCGCCGCCAGCGCCGCGGCGGCGTTGAGCGCGGCGGCCGCTTCCTCCGGGCTCAGCGGCTTGCCGTCGGCATGGCCGGTGGAGAGGTCGATCGGGTTGAGATTGCCCCCCGGCACCGGCATCTGGCCATGCCCCTTCTGGGCGGACTTCTCGTCGCTCTTGACCTTGGTCAGTCCCTTCAGCTCGCTCGATCCCTGGGACATGTGGATCGGGTTGAAGTATTGCGCGATGCCCTTGCGCATGTTCTCGTCTGTGACGTTGATCAGCCACATGATCAGGAAGAAGGCCATCATCGCCGTCATGAAATCGGCGTGGGCGACCTTCCACGCCGAGCTATGATGGGCGTGCTCTTCCTCCTCGTGCCGGCGCACGATGATGAGTTCGTGCGAGGCGGTCTCAGCCATCGTCCGCCGTCCCCACCTCGGCCATCAGCCGGTCCATCCACGCCGAAACGTTGGTCTCCACGATCGTGTCGTCGATGGTCACGCTCACCTCCGCCGTCGCCTGGTCGGCGCGTTCGACCGGGACGCCCGCCTCGGCGACGGCCGCGGCGACCCGGTCGCAGAGCACCGCCGGTCCGGCGATCCTGACCCGCGTGGCGGTGGCGCCGGTGAACAGCGCCGCCACCGCTTCGCCGAGTTCGCTCACCGCCCGCTCGCGCACCGCATTGCCGAGGAAGTGCATGAGAACCGTACCGACCTGGTCGCCGACGCGCTCCTCGATCGCGGCAAGCCCCGCCAGAATCTCGGCGGATAGCGCCTCACCGACCGAAGCGAGGATTTCGTTCTCCCGCTCGGCGAGGCGTTGCTGGAAATCGGCCTGATCGGCGGCGCGGGCAGCGTCGAATTCGGCCTGTTGCGCCGCCAGTGCCGCCGCCACCGCGGCGTTCTCGGCAGCTTCCCGGTCCACCTCGGGCGCCGCTTCCGGCTTCTCGTTCAGCCGCCGGAAACCGGCGCGGGCGATCTCCGGAACGGCGCCGCTGGCGAAGCGCGGCAGGTGTACGGCGGCGGCAATCGCGCTCATGCCGCCTCGTCCTGGTGCAGCCATTGCCTGAGGATGGCTGCCGCCTGCGCCTCGTCATATTCGACGATCTGCTCGAGCCGTTTCTGCGGCGAGCGGTTCCACCGCTTGGTGACGTCCTCGATCAGGTTGACGGTGTCCTCGCCGGCCGCCGGCGCCGGCGCGCCGAGCCCCGCCATCGGCATCGGCGCGCCTTCGACCGCGGCAAGCTCCGGCGGTGCCGTCACCGCCTTCGGCCCCTGCGCCACGATCATGCGGATGGCCGGCCTGAAGCCGAACAGGACGACGACCGCGGCGACCACGACCAGCGCCAGCGAATTGAACAGGCTGCCCGCCTGGGCCATGAGCGCGCTCAGCATGCCCGGCGCCGGCGCCGCCTCGCCGAGCTCGTTGACGAAGTCCACCGAGGCCACCTTGAGCTGGTCGCCGCGATCCTTGCTGAAGCCGGAGGCGGCCGAGACCAGTTGCTCGATGTCCATCATCTGGTGCTCGACCGGCAGCGCGTCGGGCCCCTGCTTGGCGGCCTCCTCCAGCCGGTTCTTGTTGACCAGGACGGCGATCGACATCCGCTCGACGGTGAAGCCGTCGTGGGCGGTCTCGATGGTCCGCGACGACACTTCGTAGTTGGTCGTCTCCTCGCGGCGGTCGTTGGTTTCGTTCGAGTTCTTGCCGTTGGCGGAATTGTTGTTGGCCTGGTCGGGCAGGTTCTGCTGCACCGTGGCGGCGGCATCGTTCGAGGAGTTCTGCGCCAGCGCGTTCTCGCGCACCATGCGTACCGACCGTTCGACCCGCGAAGACGGATCGTAGATCACCTCGTTGGTCGTCGAGCGGTCGAGGTTCAGCCGTGCCGAGACGCTCACCTGGAAGTTGCCGAGGCCGAGATAGGGCGTGAGCGTGCGCCGGATCTTGTCCTCGATCTCGCGGTTGACCGTCTGCTGGACGATCGACATCTTGCCGGCCGAGGCGCTCTCGATGTCGTCGCCGGAGGCGAGTAGCTGGCCCTCGGTGTTGAGCACGGTGACGTTGTCGACCTTGAGCCCCGGCACGGCGGCGGCGACCAGATGGCGGATCGCCTGGGCCGGACTCGAATCGGTCGGCATTTCCGTGCGGATGACGACCGACGCCGAAGCCGACTGCTGCTGGCTGCGTAGCGAGCTCGAATCGGGCAGCACCAGATGCACCCGCGCCGACTTGATGCCGTCCATGGTCTGGATGGTGCGAGTCAGCTCGCCTTCCAGCGCGCGGGTCTTGGTGACGTTCTGCATGAACGAGGTGAGGCCGAACGAGCCGACCTTGTCGAACAGGTCGTAACCGGAGTTGGCGCTTTCCGGCAGGCCCTTCTCGGCGAGCAGCATGCGGGCGTGGGCGGTGTCGCCGTAGTTGACGGTCACCGTCTCGCCGTCGGCCGCCACGTCGAAATCGATGCCGGCTTCCTTCAGCGCCGCGCCGATGCGCGCCACGTCGTCGCGCGTCAGCCCGGTGTAGAGGACTTCCTGCTGCGGGCGGCTGAGATAGTAGGCGCCGACGCCGACCACGACCATGACGGCGATGCCAATGAAGGCAAGCGCGATGAGCCGGCGGGCGCCGAGCCCGGCGATGCTCCCCCACAGGCGTTCAAGCTGTTCCCGCCCCA
Organism: uncultured Alphaproteobacteria bacterium; assembly: GCA_963782045.1. Classification (GTDB taxonomy): domain Bacteria; phylum Pseudomonadota; class Alphaproteobacteria; order Rhizobiales; family Kaistiaceae; genus CAVSRC01. The sequence goes on along the minus strand of CAWAIR010000006.1, from coordinate 442,157 downwards.
TCGACAGCGGCGCTCCCTCTCGGCACGCCCGGTCTCACCGGGCCGAAGCGAGCCGCTGGCGGATGCGCCGTTCAGACGAGCGTGACGACACCGGCTCCCGGCCAATGTCGAAGTTCAACCTTGCGCGAGGGTTGCGCGGAAAAGGACGGGGCCGCGCCCGGTGGACGCGGCCCCTGACAACGGAACGCCTGCTCGGGGTTCCGTTTCGCGCTTAGCGGAACAGGGTCAGGATGTTCTGCGTGCTGGCGTTGGCGATCGACAGCGACTGGACGGCCAGTTGCTGCTGGGTCTGCAACGCCTTCAGCTTGGTCGATTCCTCTTCCATGTTGGCATCGACCAGGGCACCGACCGCGGTGGTGTTGGCGTCCTGCAGGGCTTTCACGAAGTTCTGCTGCGAGGTGACGCGGTTCTGGTAGGCGCCGATGGCCGAAGCCGCGTCGGTGACCTGGGAGAGCGCCGCGTCGACGACGCGCAGATAGGCCTGGATGTGGTCGCTGTCGGCGGCCTTGATGTCGATGTCGGCCACGCTCGACACGATCGCGCTGTTCTTGTTTGTGGTCAGCGGGTTGGTATCGTCCAGGCCGAGAGACAACTCGGTGATGCCCGTGCCGCCGGAGGCCGTCGCCGGGCCGACCGTGAAGGTGCTCGCCGAGTTGAAGACCACGTGGTGGGTGGCGCTGATCGACACGGTGATGCCCTGGACACCGGCGTCGCTGAGCGCCTGGTTGTAGACGGCGGCCAGGTCGCCGTCGCTGCGGATCGTCGAGCCGTTCAGGCCGGCGGCGGTAAGCGTCGCCTCGTTGATGGTCACCACCTTGGTCGAGCCGCCGGCGGTGAGCTGGAAAGTCACCGCGTCGCTTTTGGCAGCGTCGAACTTGACACCCGCGGTCTCGACGGACGCCGCCTGGCCGCTGTCCGCCTTGTAGCCGTCAAGCGAGATGGTCTGGTCGAGGATGCCTGTGTTGTTGCCGTAGAGGTGGATGGCGCTGATGTCGACGTCGATGGTGCCGATCGACAGCTGGTTGCTGGAGTCGCGCGACAACGACGACACGATGGTCTTCGACAAGTCGCCACCGGTGGCGGTGCCGGTGCTCAACCAGTTCTGGCCGGAGAACGAGGCGCCGTCCGCGATCGATGAGAGCTGGGCTTTGACCGAGTTGATCGTCTGCTGGATCTTGTCCTTGTCGACGTTCTCGCCGGTCGCCGTGGTCAGCTGGTTCTTCAGTTCGTTCAGCGAATCCTTGGCGGCATTGAGGCCGGTATAGGTGGTGGACAGCGTCGACGCGCCGAGGCTGAGCGAGTCGGTGACCGCGCCGAGCGCGCCGTTGTCCGACTTGATGGTGGTGGCGATGGACCAGTAGGCGGCGTTGTCCGCGGCCGTGTTGACGCGCAGGCCGGTCGACACGCGGTTGTTGGTCTGATCGAGGCTGGTGTTGATGCTCCGCAGGGTCTGCAGAGCAACCATGGCAGAGGTGTTGGTCAACAGGGAGGACATGGCGAACCCTTTCACTTGGCCGTTGTCAGGACATACCGGGCTTTCACCGGTATGGCGGGACGGCCTCATGCCTTTGGGTTAGGAGCGCGGCCCTAGGCCGGCGCAGCCCCAACTCGCCATGTGCGCGATATTGGCAGGCGAACGTTACCGGATGGTTTCCAAAAGTCGCTCAATGGAAATACGACTGGACCAGCCCGCCGATGAGCAGGTTCCAGCCGTCGATCAGGATGAAGAAGAGGATCTTGAACGGCAGCGCCAGCACCACCGGCGGCATCATCATCATGCCCATCGACATCACCAGCGTGCCGACGACGATGTCGATGATCAGGAACGGCAGCACGATCAGGAAGCCGATCTCGAAGGCGCGGCGCAGCTCCGACACCATGAAGGCCGGGATGAGGACGCGGAGGTCCACCTTGTCAGGCGGCAACGCTTCTTCGGCAGCGGCAGCGGCAGCGGGCGCCACCGGCGTCAGCGAAGGAAGCGCGCCCGGCGGCGCGCTGGCCGCACCGTGGATGCGGGTCGCATCCAGATCCTCGAACAATTTCAGATCCTTGGGGCGCACCTGCGCCGCCATGAAGGTGCGGAACGGATCGGTGATGCGGCCGTAGGCCTCCTGCTCGCTGATCTGGTTGTTGAGCAACGGCTGGACGCCGTTCTGCCAGGCGCGGTCGAAGGTCGGCGCCATGACGTAGAAGGTCATGAACAGCGCCAGGCTGATCAGCACCAGGTTCGCCGGCGTGCTCTGCATGCCGAGGCCGGAGCGCAGGAACGACAGCGCGATGACGAAGCGGGTGAAGCTGGTCACCATGATCAGCAGCCCGGGGGCGACCGACAGCACGGTGAGCACCACGACGAGCTGGACGATGCGCCCGGAAACGCTGGACCCGTCGGCCGGCACCAGCGTGTCGAGCAGCGACGGTCCGCTCTGCGCATGCGCGCCCGCCGCCATCACCAGCAGCGGGACGGCAAGCAGCAGCGCCGGGCCCGCCCGTGGCGCCAACCGTGAAGCGGTCGCCGGCATGCGCATCCGCCGGCCCCTACTGGATGACCAGCGTCTGGATGACCAGCTCGCTGACGCGCCCGTTGGTGCGCACCGCCGCCCGCTCGTCCAGATCCTCGATGAGGTGCTGGAGCGCGCTCGGCCCCTCGAGCTGGGCGATGTTGACCGTGCGCAGATAGGCAAGCATGTCCTGCCTGAGCTCGGCGCCGGTCACCTCCGGGTTCTCCAGCGCGCCGTTCTTGAACACCATCGACGCCTCCAGCCGCACCCAGGTGTCCGACGGCGAGGCGAGATTGGTGACCACCGCTTCGAGCGGCTTGACCACGGTGTCGCCGCTGTACTTGATCGGGATGACGGGCTTGCCCGCGGTCGCCGTCGCCGCGGCGTCGCGCTTGGCGATGGCGGTCTCGATGGTCGCCGAGGTCTTCATGCCGAACAGGACGCCGCCGCCGGCGGCCACTGCGGTGACGGCGAGCGCGCTCACCGCGACCCCCAGCCATGGCGGAAATTTCGACCCCTTGGCGGCGAGCGCCGCCTTCTTCAGTTCGACCGAGGAATCGTCGTTGACGTCGGCGAGGTCGGCATCGTCGACATCGCTGTCCGGCTCGGCCGGCGTGGCTTCGCTCTTCTTCCTGCCGAACAGGCTGGCCATCTACTGCATCTCGCTGATTTTGCCGCGGCCGCCATAGGAAATGCGGGCCTCGGCGATCTTGTCGTAGGCAATCATGTTGTTGTCGGCGATGTCGTAGGGCCGCACGATGCCGGCGATGGTGAGCACGCGCACCTCGTGATTGACGCGCACCTCCTGCGAGCCGCTGATCAGCAGGTTGCCTTCCGGCAGGACCTCGGTGACCACCGCGGCGATCGACAGGTGCAGCTTTTCGGAGCGATCGATCGTGCCCGTGCCCTTGGCGTCCGCCGAGCCGCTGGCGCTGAGGTCGGCGGAAGCACTGCCGGATCGGTTGGCCATGCCGAAGCCGCCCCAGCCGAGGTTCAAGCCGAGCGCCCCCTTGGCATTGGCTTCCTTCGAGCGGCCGCTGGTATTGTCGAATTGGGCGTTGTCATTGATGTCGATGGCGACCGTGACGATGTCGCCGACCTTGCGGGCGCGCATGTCCTGGAAGAGGCCCTGATTCTTCTGATCCCACAGCGAATGCGGGCCATGGACAGCGGGTTCGGCGAAAGCCTGCGGCAGGGCGGCGCGCTTGACGCTGAGGCCCTGGCCGACGACCGACAGCGGCGGGCTGCCGCCGGTGGTCGCGGTCTGCTCGCTCTGACAGCCGGCGAGGAGCGCCGGGATCACCAGCACGGACAGCAGGCGGTTCATGTGTTACCGGCCTTGTCTGCGGGTCCGGCCGCCGCGATGCCGGCCATGACGTTGGTGAGCGCCGCCGCCGCCGTCGGCTCCATCTCGTTGAGGATGGCGCTGGCGATGCGCGGCTGCAGCTTGGACAGGATGGCGGCGGCCGCCTCCTGTTCCATGACGGCGATCTGCTGGGCGGCCGCATCCGGGCGCATCTGCGAATAGATCGCCACCACGCTCTCGTCGGCGCGTTTGAGGAAATCCTGGCGCCGGCTGACCCATTTCTCGTAGTCCGCCCGCTTGGCCTCCAGCGCCGCGATGCGTTCGTCGAGGGCTTTGGTCATGGCGGCGAGCGAATTGGCCTGGCGGGCATAGCGCGCATCAGCCGCCTGGTTGGCGATGTTGCGGCAATAGGCAGCGGCGTTGGCGCCGGCCTCGCCGGCATCCGCGCTCACCGCCGGCGCGGCCGGAGCGGGTTTCGCCGCTTCCGCGGTGAGCGCCGGCGAGGCCAGGCTCACGCCCGCGAGCACCGCCGCCAGCACTGCCGCGCCAATCGTCCTCATTGCACCACCAGCTCCGCCTGCAAGGCCCCCGCCGTCTTGATCGCCTGCAGGATAGCGATGACGTCAGTCGGCTTCATGCCGATCCGGTTGAGGCCGGCGACCAGCTCGTCGAGGCTGGCGCCGCCGACCATGGCGATGTGCGCGTTGGGCTCGCTCGCCGTCACGTTGGTGCGCGGCAACACGGTCGTCGATCCCTTGGAGAAGGCCTGCGGCTGCGAGGCGAACGGCGTCTCCGATACCCGCACCGTGAGCGTCCCGTGGGTGACCGCCACCGTCGAGATCTGCACGTCCTGGCCGATGACCACCGTTCCGGTGCGCTCGTTGATCACCACCCGCGCCGGCGCGTCGGGCGAGACCAGGAGCTCGCCCACTTCCGCCATGAAGCGGGTGGCGCTGATCTCCTTGGGCCGCTGGAGCACGATCGAGCGCATGTCGCGCTCCTTGGCGACGGCGTGGCCGAAGCGGCTCTTGGCATAGGCGTTGATGACGTCTGCGACCTGGGTGGCGGTGGCGAAATCGGCATTGAACAGTTCGACCACCACCTGCTTCGAATCCTCGAAGGCACCGGGAAGCGAGCGCTCGACCAGCCCGCCATTGGGGATGCGGCCGCCGGTCGCCACGCCCTCGGTGACGCTGGCCGCGGCACCGGCCGCGACGAAGCCGGAGCCCGAGATCGGCCCCTGGGCGACGGCATAGACGTCGCCGTCGGCGCCCTCGAGCGGCGTCATCAGCAGCGTGCCGCCCTTCAGCGACACCGCGTCGCCGATCGACGAGACATCGACGTCGAGGCGCGTGCCGGACGAGGCGTAGGGCGGCAGGCTGGCGGTGACCATCACGCCGGCAACGTTGCGCACGCGCATCTCGCCGTTGGTGACGTTGATGCCGATGCGGTCGAGCATCGATTGCAGGGCGTGCTGGGTGAACGGCGCGTTGCGCATCGAATCGCCGGTCCCCTGCAGCCCAACGACCAGGCCGTAGCCGATGAGCTGGTTCTCGCGCGCCGCCTGGAGGGAGGAGATGTCCTTGATGCGCGTCGCCTGCGCTGCCGGGGCGGCAAGCAGCAAGGCGGCGGCGATGAGCAGCAGGCGTTTCATCTTGCGTCCACGCGCACGCTGCCGTCGGCGGCGACGGTGGCGACCACCACCTTGCCGCTGTCGAGGTTGCGCACCTGGATCATGTCGTTGAGCGCGCCGGACTGGAGCGCCAGCACCGAGGCGGTGATGGTGAGCGGGCCTTGCTCGTAACGGATCGGGACGATCTTGCCCTTCTGCACCAGGTCCGGCTCGCCGACCATGTTGCGCGCGATCAGCTTGCCGGCGATGAGGGTGCGCCGGGCGACCTTGCCGATGAGTTCGCCGCGCCCGGCGATCACCGGGTAATTCTCGGCGGTCCCCGCCGGGAAGGTGGCGCTCGCCAGCATGTCGGCCGCGATCGTGTCGCCGGGATAGATGGTCACCGACGGCACCGGCAGCGTTTCCGGTGAGGCCGCCAGCGCCGCGCCCGTGAGGCACACGGCGGCGACCAGCCCGGCGACGCCTTTGAGGATGGAGTGCGCGGTCATGCTCATTCTGATGCCCTTGGAGACTTCCTGCTGCATCTCGTCGGCCGCCTGGATGACCTTGGAGTTCATCTCGTAGGCGCGCTGCGCCGATATCAGCTCGGTGATCTCGCGCACCGGATCGACGTTGGAATCCTCCAGATACCCCTGATGGATCGAGCCGAAGCCGGGATCGCCGGCCACCCCCTCGATGGGCGCGCCAGAGGCCGTAGTCTCGCGATAGAGGTTGTTGCCGAGCGGTTGCAGCCCGGCGTCGTTGGCGAAATCGACCAGCGAGAGCTGGCCGAGAAGCTGCGGTGTCGACTGGCCGGCGACGCTCGCATAGACCTCGCCCGATTCGTTGATGGTGATCTCGGTGGTGCTGGCGGGAATCGTCATCGCCGGATTGACGATGTAGCCGTCGCCGGTGACCAGCTGGCCGGTGCCATTCTTGTTGAACGAGCCGGCGCGCGTATAGACCGTCTCGCCGCTTGGGCCCGCGATCTGGAACCAGCCGCGTCCGTTGATGGCCACGTCCAGCGGGTTGGAGGTCTGCGACAGTGGCCCCTGGATATGCAGGTTGCGCACGCCCACCGTGCGCACGCCGAGGCCGATCTGCGCGCCTTCCGGCACCACCTCCTCGCCGCCGCGGTTGGGCACGCCCTCGGCCCGGTCGGTCTGGTAGATGAGGTCGGAGAATTCGGCCCGCGCGCGCTTGAACGCCGTGGTGTTGATGTTGGCGATGTTGTTGGCGATCACCTCGACATTGGTCTGCTGGGCCGACATGCCGGTCGCCGCTATGGCCAGCGCACGCATCAGGCTTACTCCTCTAGATGTTCATCCGGCTGATTTCCTGGTAGGCGGAAACCAGCTTGTCGCGGACGGCGATGGCGGTCTGCAGCGCCTGCTCGGCATTGAGCATGGCGTCGACCACTGACTGCACCGAGCGGCTGCCGGTGATGCCGCCGACGGCCGCCGATTCGCCGGCCTTCAGCGCATCGACGGTGTTGTTGGCGACGTCTGCCATCACCGAGCCGAAGTCGGTCGCCCCGGCCGCGGGCGTCGCCGCCGGGCGGGAGACGTTGGCGGTCGGGCCGACCGGGGGCAATCCGGAGAGCGCACTGATCATCGTCAGCTATTCCTCAAGAGGTCGAGAATTTGGGTCACCATCGAGCGCGCTTCCTTGACCATCTGCAGGTTGGCCTCGTAGGAGCGGCTCGCCTCGCGCATGTCGGCCATTTCGACCAGCATGTTGACGTTGGGCAGCTTGACGTTGCCGTCCTTGTCGGCGACCGGGTTCGATGGGTCGTGCTCGACGCGGAACGGCGACTGGTCGGTGCCGATCGACTTGACCGCGACGGTCTCGGCACCGAGCAGCCGGTCGAAATCGCTGGCGAAGACGACGGTCTTGCGGCGGTAGGGGTCGCCGCCGGGCGTCGCGGCGGTCGCCTGGGCATTGGCGAGATTCTCCGAGACCACGCGCAGGCGAACCGACTGAGCCTGGAGACCGGCCCCGGCGACGCTGGTCGCCGCCCTCAGCGGATCGATCATCAGGCCGACCTCACGGCGCTCAGCAGCATGCGGTGGAACGCCCTGACGATCGAGGTGTCGAGCGAGAAGGCGCGGTTGGTCTCGTCGGAAAGCAGAAGCTGCCGGTCAAGCTCCACCGGCGCGCCGGTGTCCTTCGCCTGCCAGTCGCGCCCCGCCGCGTCACCGGTTTCGCCGGAGGCGCTGAGATGGCCGGGCTCGGTGCGCGCCAGCGTCACCTGGCTGGTGTCGTCGAGCACGGCCGAGAACGGCTCGATGTCGACCGCCGTGTAGCCCTGGGTATTGGCGTTGGCGATGTTGCTGGTCAGCGCGGCCTGGCGCACCGTGGCCCAGCGCTCGTGCTGGCTGGCGAGGGTGAACAAGTAGACGGGCTGCACCGACTCCTCCTCGTGCTTTCACGGGAGAGAGTCGGACAGCAACCTTGCCTGAAGCTGGCCCCTAAGCGTTTCTTGGTCAGATAGAAGCGCTCTCTAGCTGACGCGGGCGTCGGCCACCGCCGCCGCGAAGGTGCGCAGGTTGTCGCGGGCGCTGCCCGTGCCGCCGGAGAAATGGATGGCGTTGAGGTCGATAGCGACGTGATCGCCGCCAAAGATGACGTTGAAGAACGCGGTCAGCCGCTCGTCGCGCAGCTCCATGGCGATCTTGACCAGTGGCGCCTCGCCCCAGTCGAAATCGACCTCGGCCTCGCTGCCGTAGATCAGGCGGCCGGGCTTGATGCGGCGCTCGGTCGACGAGCCGATGATGTCGTCGAGATTGGCGTGGTGGTGGTTGCAGATGTAGGCGACCATGACGCCGCCGTTGACCATGGCCAGCTCCGACAGAAAATCCCTGAGGCCATCGGCGAGCATTGCCTCGCAGGCGAGCATCTCGGCGCGGCTCATCTGCTGGGGAAGGTATGCCTTCTTCTCATGTGCGTGCATCGGCCAGCCTCGAATAGATGTGGTGCAGGATCTTCGCGACCGCGCGGTAGAATTCCGGTGGAATCCACTGCCCGACCTCGACTGCGTCGTACATTGCCCGCGCCAGCGGCTTGTCCTCGACGATCGGCACCGCATGGCGGCTGGCGATCTCGCGGATCTTGAGCGCGATCAGATCGGCGCCCTTGGCCACCACCAGCGGCGCGCCGCCCTTGGCGCGGTCGTATTTGAGCGCGACGGCATAGTGCGTCGGGTTGGCGATCACCACGGTCGCCTTGGGCACCGAGGCGATCATCCGGCGGCGGGCGCGGTCGCGCGCCAGCGACCGCCGCTTCGACTTGACCAGCGGGTCGCCTTCCGAATCCTTCAGTTCGTCCTTCAGTTCCTGGCGCGTCATGCGCAGCTCGGAGCGCCAGCGGAAGCGCGACCACACGATGTCGCCCGCCACCATGATGGCGATGGCGACGCACACCACCGATACCAGCCTCAGCACCAGCGACAGCACCAGGCCGGGAACCGCCGACGGGTCGAGGAACACCGCCCCGCTGACCTCGCGCCAGTCGCCGTTCAGCATCGTCGCGCAGACCACGCCGATGGCGCCGAACTTGAACAGCGACTTGGCAAACTCCATCAGGCCCGGGCCGCCGAAGATGCGTTTCCAGCCCGCCGCCGGCGACACCCGCGACCACTTGGGCCGGATTTGTTCGACAGCCAGCGTCGGCGCGTGCTGGAAGAAGGCGGCGGCCAGCCCGGCGAGCATCAGCATGACGACGATCGGAGCGAGGAACTTGGTGAGCTCGCCCATGATCGCCCACAACAGGCGGTTGGCGTCCGGACCGTTGTCGAGCAGGAAGCCGCCCGGATTGTCGATCAGGATCGACATGGTGTCGGTGAGGTTGACCGAGCCGCTGCCGACGAGGAAGGCGGCGGCGATGAGGATGCCGATGAGCGAGGCGAAGGTCGCCATCTCGCGCGAGCGCGGAACGTTGCCCTTCTCGATCGCGTCGGCGATCTTCTTCTCTGTCGGTTCCTCGGTTTTCGACTCTTTGTCGTTACTCTCTGCCATCGTCGCTCGATACGCCTGAAAGCTAGCCGATCAGCTCTTCGTCCTGATTGCGGATTTCGATCTCGCCGCGGCCGGCGTGTTCCAGCGCCAGCTCGACGATCGAGCGCCGCGCCTCGATGACGTCGCGCGCCGGCACCGCCTGGCCGTTGTTGAGCTCCGTCTCGATCATCTTGCGCACGCGCGACGACAGCGACGACAGGATGACCTCGCGGTATTCGGTCGTGGTGCCCTTGAGGGCCAGTGCCACCTTGTCCGCCGGCACCATGTCGAACAGCGTGCCGCGCGCCCGCTGCGACAGCTTGGCGAGGTCCTCGAAGGTGAAGAGCTGGTTCTTGAGCGCTTCCGCTGTCTTCGGCCGCGTCGCCGCCAGGCTTTGCAGGATCGCCTCCACCTGGTCGCCGTCGAGCTTGTTGATGATGTCGGCGATGTGCGCGTTGCCGCCGCCGGCGGCGAGTCGCGCCAGCTTGCCGCTGAACTCGCTTTGCAGCACCCGCTCGAACATGCGCATCGCCTCGTCGGTCACCGGCCTGATCGACAGCATGCGGCGGATGAGTTCGTCACGCCGGTCGGCCGGCAGCAGGGCGACCACCTTGGCGGCAGCCGCCGACTTGATCTTCGACAGGATGAGCGCCGCCGTCTGCGGATGTTCGCTGAGGATATAGGCGGCGAGCGCGCTCTCGTTGACCGCCGATATGCGGTCCCAGGTCGAGTTGTCGGGCTTGCCCGCCATCTCGCCCATGATCTCCTCGATCTGTTCCTTGGGCAGCACGCCGTCGAGCATGCGCTGCACCTCGGCCGGCGAGGAGACGAGGCTGGCGCCGAGCGCGAACTGGGTGGCGAAATCCTCGATGAGCGAGCCCAGCTGCGGCGCCGAGACCGGCCTCAGCTCCGAGGCCGAGCGCGTGATCTGGCGGATCTCGTCGGCCTCGAAATGCTTCATCAGCCGTGCCGACAGCGACTTGCCCATGGTGAGCAGGATCGCCGCGACGCGGTCCGAACCCGGCATGCCCTTGGCCGCCGACGGCCGGTTCTGGATGGGGATGGCCATGGCTGACCGCACTGCCCTAGCTCGGGGAATTGGCCTTCGCCACGCCGGCGATCTCGGTCAGCGAGATGCCGAAGCGGGCGTTGTCCTCCTCCAGCACCACGACCTCGCCGCGCGCCACCACCTTGCCGTTGACCACGACGTCGACGACCTCGCCGATGCGATGATCGAGCGGCACGATGGCACCGCGATTGAGTTTCATCAGGTTCGCCACCGGCATGACCGCGCTGCCGAGGATCGCCTGGACGATGACCGGGATGCGCATGATGGCATCGAGATTGCCGCCCTCGGCCGGCCCGTCGCCGGCCGGCGGCGCCGCGACGCTCTCCCGCCCCGCGAACATCGCCTCCTCGGCCGCCGACGCTCTCACCTCGTTGTCATCCATCTCGCTCTTCCTTTCGCGGTTTTCCGCTTCACGGATGCGCTACCGTTCCTCTAGCCGGTCAATCTTGCCGCAGGCAGGATTCGCTCAGCCGGCCAGGACATCGTTGATGAACTCGCGCCGCTGGTCGAAGGCCTCGTCGATGCACAGCGTGTAGTAGCCGTCGTTCTGGCCGAGATAGGCCCAGAACAGCGGCTGCTCGGCGCTTTCCACCCTGATGCGGCTGTTGGCGCTGGCTTGCAGCTTGACCACCTGCCCGACCTTCAGGTCGGCCACGTCGCCCAGCGTCAGCGCCCGCGTCTCGGCAACGGCTCGGATCTCCACCGACGCCCGCTTGATCTCCTGGCTCATCTGCCGCGTCCACGCCGAATCCTTCGGCTCCGCATCGGCCGGCGCCACCCGCGCCAGGGCCCGGCGCAACGGCACCAGAGCGCTCTGCGGGATGATCAGGAACATCTCGCCGCCGCGGTTCAGCGCCTGCAGGATGAACTTGGCGACGACGGCCTGGTGGTTGCGCCGGCCGGCACCGGCGAAATCCATGCGGCTCTCGGTGCGCTCCAGGCGGAAGCGGGGATTGGAGATGCCGGAAAAGGCCAATTGCAGGGCGGTGCCGACCTCCTCGAAAATGAACTGGGCGATCTGCGCCTCGACGCCGGAGAGGTTGCGGACGTCCTCGACCGGCGGCTCGGAGCCGTCGCCGCCGAGCAGCATCTCGACGGCGGAGAAGACGAAATCGCGGTCGAAGCCGACGATCACCGGCGCGTCCCAGCCGATGGCGTAGAACAGGCCGGTGATCGCGCGCATCTCGTAATCGTCGAGCGTATCGCCGATGCGCCCCGTGGTCAGGTCGTTGACGGTGACGTGCGGCAGCGCCGAGGACAGCGTGCGCAACCGCTCCGCCAGTTGCGCCCCGACCCGGTCGAGGATCACCGGCAACAGCGGCAGTTGGTCGATCGCCAGGTTCGACGCCTTGAGCAGGAGGTCGCGGAAATCGGCCGGCGGTTTTTCGGCGGTGGCAACGGTCATCGGTTAGGCAGCCTGCTTCTGCGGGGTCGACGGCGGGGTGGTGGCGATCGCCTCGTTCTCGACCTCGTCGATGGTCGGCCGGTCGCCCGCCGAGATGGTCTTGCGGCCGTGTTCGAGCGCGATCTGCGGCAGCGCTCCGTTCATGAAGGCGATGATGGTCTGCTTGACGATGATGAAGCACTCCATCTGCTTTTCCCGCGTCGTCTTGATCAGTTGCGCCAGCGGCGCGACCACGGCGTAGGACCAGAAGATGCCGGTGAGCGTGCCGATCAGCGCCGCGCCGATGTGCTCGCCGAGCACCTCGGGCGACGAATCGAGCGCCCCCATGGCGATGACGATGCCGAGCACCGCCGCGACGATGCCCAGCGCCGGCAGCGTCTCCGAGATCGTCATCATCGAGGCGTGCGGCTTCACCTTGTGCTTGCGGATGGTGCTGATCTCCTGCTCCATCAGCGCCTCGATCTCGTGCGAGCGGGCATTGCCGATGATGGTCAGCCGCACGTAGTCGCAGATGAACTGGGTCAGTTCCTTGTCCTTGAGGATGCCCGGGAAGTGCTGGAAGAGCGGCGAATCCTGCGGATTGTCGATGTGCGCCTCGACCTCGGCGCGCGGGCGTGTGCGCAGGTCGCGGAGGAGTGCGAACAGCAGGCTGAGCAGCTCAAGGAAGTCCTTGCGCTTGGGCACCCGGTTGGTCGCCGCTTCGATGGCGCCGCTGACCGTGTCCTTGATGGTCGCGAACGGATTGCCCATCACGAAGACGCCACCGGCGATGCCGCCGATGATGAGGAACTCGAACGGCTGCCAGAGGACAAAGATATGGCCGCCCTCGCCGATGAAGCCGCCTGCCAGCGCACCGACCGCCACAACGAGACCAAGGATCAGGTTCAAACGACGCGACTCCCCGATGGAATCAGCCTTCTCGGCTCCGTTCGGGAATCGCGCGCAAAGCTTGCGCGAGGCTGAAGTCGGCCGGCGTCAGGCTCGCGCAAGCCTCGCCGGCTAGGACGGGTCACCAGTCGGGGACCCTCGCACCGCCATGCTGACGACGCTGTCGACCTATCGCATGATCACCCGCGACCTCGACCGCTCGCTCGCCGCCACCGCCGCGCGGCAGTCGGTCGCCACCGCCACCGCCTACTACAAGGCCCACATCGGCGACGTGAAATCGATCGACGATTTCATGAAGGACACGCGCCTCTACAACTACGCCATGAAGGCGTTCGGCCTGGAAGACATGGCCTACGCCAAGGCGTTCATGCGCAAGGTGCTGACCGAGGGCGTCAGCGACCCGCAGAGCTTCGCCAACAAATTGTCGGACGACCGTTTCGTCCAGCTCGCCACGACCTTCAATTTCAGCGATGAGGGCGAGCAGACCACCAAGTCGACGGCCGTGCAGCAGGTTGTCGTCGACAAGTACACCCGCCAGACGCTGGAGGCCGACGCCGGGGCGGACAACGATGCCGTGCGCCTGGCGCTCTATTTCCAGCGCGAGGCCCCCAACGTCACCTCGGTCTATGGCCTGCTCGCCGACACCGCCCTTTGGACGGTGGTCAAGACGGCCTTCGGCTTCCCCGATGCCATGGCCAGCGCCGACATCGACGTGCAGGCGAAGGCCGTGGGCCAGAAGATCGACATCGCCGACCTCTCCGATCCGGCCAAGGTTGACAAGCTGATCGCGCGCTTCGCCGCCGCCTGGGACGTTCAGAACACGACCGCTGCCGACCCGATCCTGGTCCTGTTCAACAACACCGGCCAGAGCGCCACCGTCGACTACGACCTCCTGGCAACGCTCTCCGCCCTGAAGCACGGCGGCGCGTAGCAATGGCGACCGGAACCTATGTGGCGATTTCCGCGCAGATCGCCATGGAACGCCGCCTGGAGGCGATCGCCAGTAACATCGCCAACGTCAATACCGCCGGCTACCGCGCCGTCGGTGTGCGCTTCTCCACCGAACTGCAGCAGGCCGGCCAGGTCAACTACGCCTCCCCGGGCCAAGCCTATGTCGTGCGCAACCAGGGCCCGATCTCGCACACCGGCAACAGCCTCGACGTCGCCATCGACGGCGACGGCTGGTTCGGCCTGACGACGCCGGAGGGCACCGTCTATACGCGCGACGGCCGTTTACAGATGACCGCGAACGGCGATCTCCAGTCCGTCAACGGTTACGGTGTGCTCGATTCCGGCGGCTCGCCGATCACCCTCGATCCCTCCGCTGGGCCGGTCGCCATCGCCGAGAACGGCGCCGTCAGCCAGGGCGGCAAGCGCCTCGGCGTCATCGGCCTGTTCAGCATTCCCGCCGACGCCACCCTCACCCGCCACGACAACTCCGCCGTCATCTCCGATAAACCGGCCGAGCCGGTCGAGGACATGACCGCCAACTCGATCCGGCAGGGCTACATCGAAGGTTCCAACGTCAACCCGATCCTCGAGATGACCCGCCTGATCGAGACCTCGCGCGCCTTCGACCAGGCGAGCACGGCCATCGACCAGAACGATCAGGTGACCGAGGAGGCGATCAAGACCCTGGCGCCGGGATAGCCGCCGGTGAGCGCGCTGTCCCGTCTCGCCGGCGCGATCGCCGCCGCGGAAGCCGAACTGCCCTTCGTCGAGGTCGGCGGCCGCGTCTCCGAAGTCGCCCCCGGCCACTATCGCATTCGCGGGCTGTCCGCCGTCGCCAAGCTCGGTGACCGCGTCCGCCTCGCCGAGGGCACGCGCTCGACGCTCTGCGAGGTGGTGCGCGTGGGCGAGGCCGACGCCACCGTCAAGCCTTTCGTCACGCGCTTTCCCGTCGGCACCGGCATGATCGCCCGCCTGACCGGTGCCATGCACCTTCATCCGGCGCCCGACTGGAAGGGCCGCGTGCTCAACGCGCTGGGCGAGCCGATCGACGACCGCGAGCGGCTCTCGCGCGGCGACCGGGCGATCGCCATCGACCGTTCACCGCCGCCGGCCATGACCCGCGCCCGCGTCCGCCATCCGCTGAAGAGCGGCGTGCGCATCATCGATCTGTTCACGCCGCTCTGTCGCGGCCAGCGCGTCGGCATCTTCGCCGGTTCCGGCGTCGGCAAGTCGACCATCCTGTCGATGATCGCCCAGGCCGCCGCCTTCGACACGGTCGTGCTGGCACTGGTCGGCGAGCGCGGCCGCGAGGTGCGCGAGTTCCTCGAAGGGCCGCTCGCCGCCAACCGCGCCCGCTCGATCGCGGTCATCTCCACCGGCGACGAGAGCCCGATGATGCGGCGTCTGGCGCTGCCCTCGGCCATGGCGATCGCCGAGTATTTTCGCGACCGGGGCGAATCGGTCCTGCTCATCGTCGATTCGGTCACCCGCTACGCCCATGCCGCCCGCGACGTTGCCATGGCGGCTGGCGAACCGGCCGTGTCCCGCGGCTATACGCCCAGTGTCTTCAGTGACTTGCCGCGCATCCTCGAGCGCGCTGGGCCGGGTCGGGAAGGCGCCGGCACGATCACCGGCGTCTTTGCCGTGCTGGTCGACGGCGACGACCACAACGATCCGGTCGCCGATGCCATCCGCGGCACGCTCGACGGCCACATCGTGCTGGAGCGCGCCATCGCCGACCAGGGCCGCTATCCCGCCGTCAACGTGCTCGCCTCGATCTCGCGGCTGGCGCAGCTCTGCTGGACCACCGAGCAGCGCCATCTGGTCAGCCAGCTCAAGACCATGATTGCTCGCTTCGAGGATACCCGCGACCTCCGCCTGATGGGCGGCTACCACCCCGGTAACGATGCCGAGCTCGACCGGGCCGTTGTCATGGTGCCGCGCATCTACGATGCGCTCCGCCAGGACCCCTCCGCCCAGCCGAGCCTCGACGTCTTCGCCGAGCTCGCCCAGGTGCTCCGGCCCTGAGCCGGCCGTGCGCGCACAGCCCCACGCAAGCCAACCTGCTTAGGCTGCGGCCTGCTCGAACCCGTCTGGCGAGGAACCAACGATGAGTCTCTACAGCGCCCTGCGCACCGGCGTTTCCGGCATGAACGCGCAATCGACCAAGCTCTCCGCGATTGCCGACAACATCGCCAACACCGGCACCACCGGCTACAAGGCCGCCAGCACGCTGTTCTCCGCGCTTGTCCTCGACAGCAACGCCAACGCCTACAATTCCGGCGCGGTCGCCGCCGACGTGCGCCACTCGATCTCCAAGCAGGGCCCGCTGGCCTACACCACCTCGTCTACCGACCTCGCCATCCAGGGCAGCGGCTTTCTGGTCGTCGCCAACGCCAACGGCGAGCCCTATCTGACCCGCGCCGGCTCGTTCATCACCGACGCCGCCACCGGCAACCTGGTCAACAGCGGCGGCTACACGCTGCTCGGCTATCCGCTCGACAGCGGCAACCCGTCCGCCGTCCTCAACGGCATCGGCAACCTCGAGCCGGTCAACATGACCGACAAGAACCTGAAGGCGGTGCCGTCTACCTCAGGCACCTTCACGGTCAACCTGCCGGCCAATGACAGCGTCGTCAGCGCCGACAGCCCGGCCGACAACGTCGCCACCTCCACCTATTCGGTGAAATCGTCGCTGGTCGCCTACGACAACATCGGCAATCCGGTGACCCTCGACATCTACATGACCAAGACCGCGGCCAGCCCCGACCAGTGGGAGCTGACCGTCTACGACCAGACCAAGGCTTCCAGCGGCACGTTCCCCTACTCGGCGGGCCCGATTGCCACCGAGACGATCTCCTTCGACGCCGACGGCCAGCTCTCCGGTTCGTCTTCGCTGAGCGTGCCGATCCCCAACGGCGCCACGCTCAATCTCGACCTTACCGGCACCACCCAGCTGGCCACCGACTTCACGCCGATGAACGTGACCGTCAACGGCAACGCGCCGTCGAGCATCTCCGACGTCCAGATCGACACCGACGGCATGGTCTACGCCACCTATGCCAACGGCTCGCGCGTCGCGGTCTACCGCGTTCCGCTGGCCACCGTCCCCAGCCCCGACAACCTGCACGCGGCGCCCGGCGATGCCTACGGCATCACCGACGAATTGGGCGACCTGCAGATCGGCTTCCCGACCGAAGGCGGCCGCGGCAAGCTTGTCTCCAGCGCGCTCGAGCAGTCCAACGTCGACATGGCCTCCGAACTGACCGACATGATCGTCGCCCAGCGCGACTACACGGCCAATTCGAAGATCGTCCAGACCAGTTCGGACCTGCTCGACGTTCTGATGAGCCTCAAGCGGTAGCATTCGTCGTGACCGGCCCATGAGGACGACGACGTGAGCCTCTCGGTCGCTCTCACCACCGCCCGCCAGGCACTGCAGACGACGGCGGCGCAGATCGCCGTCTCCGGCAGCAATATCGCCAGTGCGGACGACCCCAGCCGTTCGCGCAAGATCGCCGTCCCCACCGTCGACGGCACCGGCACGCCGCACGTCGCCACCATCACGCGGGCGACCAACGATTCGATCCTGACGCAATACCTCGGCGCCAATTCCAATTCGGCCGCCTCGCAGGCCCTGCTCGACGGCCTCAACCGCCTCCAGGACACCGTCGGCGACACCGCCGACGGTGCGTCGCCGGCGGCCAGGATCGCCGCCCTTTCCAGCGCGCTCCAAGCCTATGCCAACGCCCCTTCCGATGCCAATGTCGGCCAGGCGGCGGTGGCGGCGGCGCAGTCGGTGGCCAGCGCCCTCAACGGCGCCAGCCAGACCGCGACGTCGGTGCGCATCGACGCCGACAGCGCCATGGCGACGGCGGTCGACACGTTGAATTCGCTGCTCGGCAAGTTCCAGTCGCTGAACGAGCTGGTGGTCAGCGAGACCCGCTCCGGCCAGGACGCCACCGACGCGCTCGACCAGCGCGACGCCCTCGTCGACCAGATCAGCCAGCAGGTCGGCGTCACCGTGCTCCGCCGCGGCGGCAACGACATGGCGCTCTACACCGACAGCGGCGTCGTCCTCTTCGACAAGACGGCGCGCACCGTGTCGATGGCGCCCTCGGGGGCGCTGGCGCCGGGCACCACCGCCAGCCCGGTCCTGATCGATGGCGTGCCGGTCACCGGCGCCAACGCGCCCATGCCGATTTCCTCCGGCGCGCTTGCCGGCCTCGCCAGGCTGCGCGACGAGACCGCGCCGACCTATCAGGCGCAACTCGACGAGATGGCGCGCGGGTTGGTCGAAAGCTTCGCCGAATCCGACCAGTCCGGCGGCGGCGGTCCCGATCGCGCCGGCCTCTTCACCTGGTCGGGCGGCCCGGCGGTTCCGGCGAGCGGCACGCTTTCCTCCGGCATTGCCGCCACGCTCAAGATCAATGCCGCCGTGGTTCCCGCCCAGGGCGGCGCCATCAGCCGGCTGCGCGACGGCGGCATCAACGGCGCCGCCTACAAGTACAACGTCAGCGGCGCGGCCAGCTTCTCCGATCGGCTTTCCGGCCTCATCGATTCGCTCAACGCGGCGCGGAGCTTCAGCGGCGCCTCCGGGCTCGACGCCTCCGCCAGCCTCGGCGATTTCGCCGCCGCCTCGGTCGGCTGGCTGGAGGACCAGCGCCAGAGCACGTCCAACACCGCCGACTACCAGAGCGCGTTGCTCACCCGCGTCTCCACGGCGCTGTCCAACGCCGTCGGCGTCAATCTCGACGACGAATACGCCCAGCAGCTCCAGCTCGAGCAGAGCTATCAGGCCTCATCGAAGCTGATCACCGTGGTCAATTCGCTCTTCCAGACCCTGCTCGAGGCGGTCTGACCATGCGCACCTCGGGCATCTCCACCGCATCGCTGGTCGGCACGCCGCGGGCAAGCGTTGCCCGCATGCAGAGCGATCTCGTGCGCCTGAACCAGGAGGTCGTCACTTCGCGCATGGCCGACGTCGGACTCGCCCTTGGCGCCCGCACCGCGCAGAGCGTCTCGCTGCATGTCGACAGCGCCGCGCTCGGCTCCCTGATCGACGGCAACGGCACGGTCGCCGCGCGCCTGCAGCAGCAGCAGAGCGCCCTCGACACGCTGAGGAGCGGTGCCGATACCTTCACCCAGGCCCTGCTCAGCGGCGAGACCGCCGGCGGCGCCGGCAGCCTGGTCTCCGCCGCCAAATCGGCGCTGGCGCGTTTCACCCAGACGGTCAACGTCTCGGACGGGCGCAACTACCTGTTCGGCGGCATCAACTCGGCGAGCCCGCCGCTCGCCGATTACGATTCGGGACCGGGCGCCGCCGTCACCGCCGCCTTCACCGCCAAGTTCGGCTTCCCGCCCGACGATCCGGCCGCCGCCAATATCAGCGGCGCCGACATGCAGGACTTTCTCAACAACCAGTTCGATGCCCTCTTCGCCGATCCCGCCTGGGGCGCCACCTGGTCGTCCGCCTCCGACCGGACGATCAGCAACCGCATCGACACCGGCACGACGGTTTCGACCTCGGTCAGCGCCAACGAGCCAGCCATGCGCAAGCTTGCCGAGGCTTATACTGTGGTCGGCTACCTCGGATTCGACGGGCTCGGCAACGATGCGCAGCAGGCGATCCTCGCCAAGGCAAATACCCTCGTCGGCAACGGCAATGACGGGCTGGTCGAGATTCAGGCGAGCCTCGGCGGGGTGCAGAACCAGGTGACCGACGCCACCAACCGGCTGAAGACCCAGCAGTCGATCCTGTCGACCCACATCGATTCGCTCGAGGGCGTCGATGCGGCCGAGGCCAAGGTGAAGATCGACACGCTGACCACGCAGATCGAGATGTCCTATTCGCTGACCGCGAAGCTTTTGCAGATGAGTCTCCTGAACTACGCGTAACCAGGGCGGAAACCGCATGTACAAGATGTCCTATGCCGAAATCATGGAAGGCAGCGCGCGCGCGGCACGGGAGCGCGAGAAGGCAGCGCTCGACCGGGCGATCGCGCTGATGACGGCGGCCGAAGCCATGGACACCGCCTCGCCCGAGGTCGGCGACGCGGTCGCCTATGTCCAGAAGCTCTGGACGTTCTTCATCGAGAACCTTTCCGATCCCCGCAACGAGCTCAACGACGTGCTCAAGCGCGACCTGATCGCCATCGGCGTGTGGGCGGTGGCCGAATCGGACCGCGTCCTCGCCGATCCGTCGAAGGGCTTCTCGGCGCTCATCGACGTCAACAAGATGATCCGCGACGGCCTGTCATGAGCACCCCCATCCAGATCTCGCTGAAGGCGGGGGAGCGCATCTACATCAACGGCGCGGTCGTGCGCTCCGACCGCAAGGTCACCCTGCAGCTTCTCAACGACGTCGTCTTCATCCTGGAGAGCCACGTCATGCAGGCCGACGAGACGACCACGCCGCTCCGCCAGCTCTATTTCGTCGTCCAGGCGCTGCTCATGGACCCGAGGAACGCCGAGGCGACGCGCGGCCTCTTTCGCCGCATGCACGCCTCGACCATGGCCTCCTTCACCAACGATGCCGTGCGCGCCGAACTCGCCGCCGTCGCCGGTCTGGTCGACGACGACTCCACCTTCGAGGCGCTGAAGCGGCTGCGCATGCTCTTTCCCGACGAGCAGGCCATTCTCGGCGACAGCGGCGCTCCGCGCTCGGCGCGCGCGGCCTGAACGCTGGGAGAAGCCAGAGATGAGCACTGTTCCCCCCGTGTCCGGCGCCAATACGACCGACACCACCTCGAGCGCCAATCCGCTCGGCAACCTCGACGCCAACGCCTTTCTCGAGCTGCTCATTGCCCAGCTCAAGAACCAGGACCCCACCCAGCCGATGGATTCGAGCCAGTTCGTGGCTCAGCTCGCCACCTTCTCGCAGGTGCAGGAGAGCGTCTCGACCAACACCAAGCTCGATTCGCTGCTGACCGCCCAGTCGCTGACCATGGCCGACGCCTTCATCGGCCACACCGTCACCTCCGGCGACGGCGCGACCTCCGGCCTCGTCACCTCGGTCAAGATCACCAGTGACGGGCCGCTGGCGACGCTGTCCAGCGGCGACACGCTGCTCCTCGGCTCCGGC
This sequence comes from uncultured Alphaproteobacteria bacterium, assembly GCA_963782045.1. Classification (GTDB taxonomy): domain Bacteria; phylum Pseudomonadota; class Alphaproteobacteria; order Rhizobiales; family Kaistiaceae; genus CAVSRC01. The sequence continues at coordinate 421,349 of CAWAIR010000006.1, read as the reverse complement.
GTGACCATCTCGTGAGCGGGCGATGAACGAAGCCGACGCCATGGAGCTGGTCTATTCGGCGATCTGGACGGTGATCGTCGCCGCCGGTCCGGCCGTGCTCGCCGCCATGGTGGTCGGTGTCGCCATCGCGCTCTTCCAGGCGCTCACCCAGATCCAGGAGATGACGCTCACCTTCATCCCCAAGATCATCGTCATCCTGCTGGTTACCGCGCTCACCGGCTCCTTCATCGGCGGCCAGATCTTCGCCTTCGCCACCGAGGCCTACGGCCACATCGCGACCGGGTTCTAGGTTCGGGAATCGTCGCGTAGCGCCAGGCGCACTCTGCCCATCCTCGCGCAAGCCACGGCTGACAGAGTGGCGCCATGAGCGCCATCGACAACAGCAGAACCCTCGATCACGCGCCGCCGGAACAGCGCTCGCTCCGCGACGTCGGCTTCGCCGCCGGCATCCTCGCCATCCTTGCGGTCCTCTTCGTCCCCATCCCGCCCTTCCTGATCGACTTCGGCCTGGCGCTGTCGATCGCCCTCTCGATCCTCATCCTGCTGGTCTCCCTGTGGATCCAGAAGCCGCTCGATTTCTCCGCCTTCCCCACCGTGCTGCTCATCTCGACGGTGCTGCGCATGTCGCTCGGCGTCGCCACCACCCGGCTGATCCTCGCCAACGGCGGCGACGGCGTCTTCGCCGCCGGCCACATCATCCAGGGCTTCTCGCGCTTCGTCATGAGCGGCGATTTCGTCATCGGCATCGTCGTCTTTCTCATTCTGGTCACCGTCAACTTCGTCGTCATCACCAAGGGCGCCACCCGCATCGCCGAGGTCGGCGCCCGCTTCACGCTCGATGCCATCCCCGGCAAGCAGATGGCGATCGACGCCGACCTGTCGGCCGGGCTGATCGACGACAAGGAGGCCCACCGCCGCCGCCGCGAGCTGGAGGACGAGAGCTCGTTCTTCGGCTCCATGGACGGCGCCTCCAAGTTCGTCCGCGGCGAGGCCATCGCCAGCCTGATCATCATCGCGGTCAACATCTTCGGCGGCATCATCATCGGCGTCACCCGCCATGGCATGGCGCTGCAGGCGGCCGCCGACGTGTTCACCCGCCTGTCGGTCGGCGACGGCCTGGTCTCGCAGATTCCGGCGCTGATCATCTCGCTCGCCGCCGGCCTGCTGGTTTCCAAGGGCGGCACCCGCGGCCGCGCGGAGACCGCCGTGCTCAACCAGCTCGGCGCCTATCCGCGCGCTTTGCTGGTCGCCTCTGGCCTCATGTTCCTGCTCGGCATCATGCCCGGCCTGCCCGCAGTCCCCTTCTTCTTCCTCGGCGGCGTCCTCTCCTTCACCAGCCTCACCATCACCCGCCGCGCCGCCGCCACCCGTGAGGCCAACGCCCAGGCGGTGCGCTCGGCCGAGGCGCGCGCCCGCGCCGAAGCCAAGTCGTCGATCAAGGAGGCGCTGAAGACCGACGAGATCGAGATCGCGGTCGGCATGCACCTCGCCAGCCAGATCCTTCGTGTTCCCCAGGAGATCGCCGAACGGGTGGGCATCATGCGCCGCAAGTTCGCCCTGCAATACGGCCTGGTGGTCCCCGAGATCCGCGTCGGCGAGAGCCTGGCCGTGCCCTCCAAGGGCTACCAGATTAAGGTCCACGGCACGACGGTGTCGGCCCAGGAGCTGCGCATCGGCGAGCTTCTCGTCGTCATCGGCGAAGGCGCTCCCCCGGACGTGCCCGGCGAGATGGTGCGCGAGCCCGCCTTCGGCATGAAGGCCATGTGGATTCCGCAGTCCTACGACGCCGAGGTCCGCCGCGAGGGCTTCGTCGGCGTCAACACCCTGTCGGTGATGCTCACCCACATCTCCGAGGTCGTGCGCAACAACCTGCCGCAGCTCCTCTCCTACAAGGACGTGCGCATGCTGCTCGACCGGCTCGATCCCGAATACCGGCGGCTGCTCGAGGAGATCTGCCCGGCGCAGATCACCTATTCCGGCCTGCAGGCGGTCTTGAAGGCGCTGCTCGCCGAGCGCGTCTCCATCCGCAACCTGCACATCATTCTCGAGGCCATCGCCGAGATCGTGCCGCACACCCGCCGGCCCGAGCAGATCGCCGAGCACGTGCGCATCCGCATCGCCCAGCAGATCTGCGGCGACCTCGCCGACGGCGGCACGCTCAGCGTGCTCCGCCTCGGCAACCGCTGGGACCTTGCCTTCCACCAGAGCCTCAAGCGCGACGCCAAGGGCGAGGTCGTCGAGTTCGACATCGACCCGCGCCTGGTCGAGCAGTTCGCCACCGAGGCCTCCGAGATCATCCGCCGCCACATGGCCGACAACCCGCGTTTCGTCCTGGTCACCGCGCCCGATGCGCGTCCTTATCTGCGCATGATCGTGGAGCGCATGTTCCCCTCGCTCGCCGTCCTCTCCCATGCCGAGATCGCGCGCGGCGTCGAGGTCCGCTCGCTCGGCACCATTTCGTGATCGGCATCGGTCCCGACACCATCGTTTCGACCTTCGCGATCTTCTGTCGCGTCGGCGCCTGCCTGATCATCGCCCCCGGCTTCTCCAACAGCCAGGTGCCCACCCGCATCCGCCTCTACCTCGCCATTGCCGTCTCGCTGGCGCTGGCGCCGATGCTGATCGCCGATGTCAGGCCACTCATCGCCGATGCCGCCGTCCCCAGCCTGCTCGGCACGCTCTTCGGCGAGCTCGCCCGCGGGCTGTTCATCGGGCTCGTCGCCCGCCTCCTGTTCATGGCGCTGCAGGTGATCGCGGTCGGCATCACCCAGCTCATCGGCCTCTCCGCCATGCCCGGCGCCACCATGCCCGACGAGCAGGCGCCGGCGCTCGCCAACCTCTTCTCGATCGCCGCCGCCACGCTGATGTTCGTCGCCGGCCTGCACGCCCAGTTGATCCGCGGCCTGGTCGATTCCTACGCCGCGCTTCCCCCCGAGAGCGGCTTCGCCGTCCAGCCGGCGCTCGCCGACCTCGCCGACAAGGGCGGCGTCGCCTTTCTCGCGGCGCTGCGCATCGGCGCGCCCTTCATCGCCTATTCGGTGCTGGTCAACTTCGCCATCGGCGTCACCGGCAAGCTGGCGCCGCAGATTCCCGTCTACTTCATCGCCACGCCCTTCGTCATGCTCGGCGGTCTTTTCCTCCTGCTGTTCAGCATCCACGACCTGCTCAGCTACTTCCTCGCCACCTTCGATAGCTGGCTGGCGGCGCTCTAGGAACCGCGCATGCATAACCGGCTGAAGAAGATCGAGCGGGTGCTGGCGGTGCAGGCGCAGCTTCACCGCCTGGCGCAATGGAAGATGGCGGCGCTGGAGCGCGCCAAGGCTGAGAACGCCGATGGCCAGGTCGACCTGCTGTCGGCGCTCAATGCCGATACCGAGCTGCACGGCTTGTTCGTCGAGGCGATGACCCGGCGGCTGACGGCGCTCGCCCGCGACGCCGAGCGGCTGGAGCGCGCCCGCCGCGTCATGGAAGAGCAGCTTGCCGAGGAGGGGCTGAAGCTGAAGCGCACCGAGAAGATGACCGGCCGCGTCCGCCGCGAGCATGCCCAGGGCCGCGACAAGCGCCTCTTCCAGGACCTGCTGGAGACGCTCGCTAAGGCCCGCGACGCAAGCCTCCCGTAAGCTACGCCGCGCATTCTCCTCCCGCGCCCCTTGGAATCGCAAGAGAGCCGGCAGCGCCGACATGTCGATCAGTCCCGCCACCGACATCGTGCTCGACGTCGCCCGCGCCGCCGACCCGGCACGCTACAAGCGCGCCGTGGCAAAGCTCGACGCCGTACCGGCCCCCGGCTTCACCGAGGAACTCGCCGCCGAGGCGACGGCGCCGGTTTCCGCGCCCGCGGCCGACACAGGTGCGACCGCTGCGCGCCCCCGCGCGGCGCCCATGCCGAAGGCCACCACCGCCGCGACCGACAAGGCCGCCGCCACCTATCGCCAGTTTGAGGCGATGGCGCTGGCCAACATGCTGGAAGCGGCGATGCCGAGCGACGACGGCTTCTTCGGCAAGGGTGTGGCGGGCAGCACCTGGAAGTCGATGATGATCGACCAGATCGCCACCGAAATGGCCAAGCACGGCGGCGTAGGCATCGCCAGCGAGCTTGCCCGCGCCGAGACCACCGGCCGCAGCAAGACAACCGGATAGGAATGCAGGTGACCCATGGCCGGTGAACACGTGCCGAAATCTCCATCCGCGCCGGAACTCGACCTCGGCAGCTATCTGCCGACCCGCACGGCCGCGCCGCCGCCCCAGCCGGCGCCGCGCCCGATGCCCTCGGCGATCGCCGCCATGCATGCCGCCATCGGCCGCCTCGAGGAGATCATCGCCGGCGAGATCGCCGCGCTTGGCGACAACCGCGCCGCCGATTTCGCCGACATCAACCGGCGCAAGAGCCAGAGCCTGCTCGAGATCACCCGGCTGGCCCGCACCCTCCCGCTGGGCAGCGAGAAAGCGCTCGCCCCGCGCCTGAAGACACTCGGCGACGCGCTCGCCGCGGACCATCGCCTGCTCGGCCTCCATCTCGCCGCCAGCCGTCAGCTATCCGACCTGATGATCGGCGTCCTCCACGAGGCCGAGTTGGACGGCACCTACGGCCAGACGCGCCCGCGCCGCCATGCTTAAGTCCGGCGGACCGCTGCTCAAGACGACCGCGCTCGGCCTGTGGGCCGTCGTCGTCGCGCTCGTTGCCGGCTACCTCGCGGCGACCTGGAACACCGGCGCCACTGTCGACATCGTGCGCGCCGAGGCGAAGCCCACCGGCATCGAATACCGCCATCCCGAGGCGATCACCGTTCCGATGATCTCCGAGGGCAAGCTCGCCGGCTATGTCGTCGCCAAGGTGGTGTTCACCGCCGACGCCGCGGCGCTGCGCGCTTCGCCCATCGACCCGCAGCCCTTCGTCATCGACGAGGCGTTCCGCCACATCTACACCGACGGCAAGGTCGAGTTCGACCATCTCGCCAAGTACAACCTCGACAAGATCACCGGCGACATCAAGGACGCGGTCAATAAGCGCCTCGGCACCGACCTGATCAAGGACGTCCTGGTCGACGAGCTGAACTACGTCGACAGCGAGCAGCTCAAGAAGCAGCAGCCGCAGACCGCCCAGCGCTGAGCCGCGCCCCGCGCGACGTCGTCCTCGGCCGACTACGACTTCGCCTGATCCATGGCCGCGCCGAGCGACTGGATGAACGCCTCGCTCGACAACGTCGCGCCGGAGATGACGTTGACCCGGGCGCTCTGCGCGGTGATCACCTCGTTGCGCAGCATGGGGAGTGCCTGCCGGTTGATGTAGATCGAGGTGCGCCGGTCGTTGGGGTATTTCAGGATCCTGATCGACGACAGCCGGCCGTTCTTGATGATCGCCTCGATCTGCATGAGACCGTAATAGGCGTCGACCACCGGGCCGGTGTAGGCGCCGTCGCGGTACCGCGCCTGGGCCCCAGCGGATGCGCGCGCGCTCGACGGCGTCTCCAGCGAGAAACGGGCGATCAGGCTGCCGCCCGACGTGACCACATCGAACTGCGATCCCTTCTGGTCGATTTGTAGCAATGCTCGGCGCTTGCGCCCCACTGCGAGCAGTAGCCGTCGCTCGACAGGCGCCAATGCCCGTCCGCGCCGGCGGTCTGCCCTTGCGGCACGGCGCGGGCGGTGCCGTCGCTGTTGAAGGTGAACCAGTAGGACGACCGGCCGCTGGCGCTGACGGCGCTGAAGGTCTTTCCGTTACCGAAGGTGGTCTTGATCTGGTTAGGGGACAGCGGACCATCGGCCGCCAGCGCCGAGGTGGCGCCCGCCGCCAATAGGATGGCTGCCGTCGTGAATGTCGTGGCTCGCATGCTGAGTTCCATCCTGATTGCTTGGCTCTGGCGGAACCCTATGCCGACCTTTCTTGCACTGCGCTGACAACGGCAGCCGCCCTCCCGTCAGGAGAGGGCGGCCGAATTCCCGGCCCCCTCGGACACTTCGCCACATCCGGCCTGCTGCTCCAACGTGACGCATTGGCCTCCCCTCCCCCGGCGGCGACAATCGCGGCCAAGTGGTCCTGCCATGCAAGAGCGTTCCCCATGAACGGCGCCGAAAGTCTGGTCCGCACGCTTCTCGCGGCGGGCGTTGACACCTGTTTCGCCAATCCCGGCACCAGCGAGATGCATTTCGTCGCCGCGCTCGACCGGGTTCCCGGCATGCGCTGCGTTCTGGCGCTGTTCGAGGGGGTGGCGACCGGCGCCGCCGACGGCTACGCCCGCATGGCGGGCAAGCCCGCGGCGAGCCTTCTCCACTGCGGTCCCGGCCTCGCCAACGGCCTCGCCAACCTCCATAACGCCCGCCGTGCGCACGTGCCGCTGGTCAACATCGTCGGCGACCAGGCGACCTACCACAAGCCGCTCGATCCGCTTCTGGCGGCCGATACCGAAGGCTTCGCGCGCGGCGTTTCGGCATGGGTGCGCACCGCCACGACGCCGGCCGAGGTCGGCAGCCTTGCCGCGGAGGCGGTTCAGGCGGCGCTCGCCCCGCCCGGTCAGGTCGCCACCCTGATCCTGCCCTCCGACGCCTCGTGGAGCGAAGGTGGCGCCGTCGCCACACCGCTCGCCGCACCGGGGGCGACCCCGGTCGAGGAGGCAGCCATCACCGAGATCGCCCGGGTGCTGCGTTCGCGCGAGCCCGCCGTCATCGTGCTCGGTGGCGCAGCGCTGTTCGCCGGGCCGCTGGCGGACGCCCACCGCGTCGCCGCCGCCACCGGCGCCAGGCTCTTCAACGAGACCTACGTCACCCGCGTCGAACGGGGCGCCGGACGCCATCCGGTCAATCGCGTGCCCTACCGGATCGACGACGCCGTCGCCGCCTTCGCCGGAATCCGCCATGTCATCCTGGTCGGCGCCGACGATCCCGTCTCGTTCTTCGCCTATCCCGGCAAGCACGGTCAGCCGCGGCCGCCGGGTGCCGCGCTGCATGTGCTGGCCCGCCGCAGCGATGACGCCGCCGATGCGCTCGCCCGCCTCGCCGACGCGCTGGCCGCGCCGGCCGTGCCGCCACCCAACGGTCCGCGGCCCGAGCCTGCCACCGGTGCGGTCACCTCCGAGGCGGTCGCCCGGACGCTTTCGGCGCTGATGCCGGAGGACGCCATCGTCGTCGATGAATTGGTCTCCTTCGGCTTCGGCTTCTTCCCCGGCACCATCCACGCCCCGCCGCACGACTGGCTCCAGCTTACCGGCGGCGCCATCGGCGACGGCCTGCCGCTGTCGACCGGCGCCGCCGTGGGCGCGCCCGGCCGCCGCGTCATCGACCTCCAGGCCGACGGTTCGGCGCTCTACACCGTTCAGGCACTGTGGACCCAAGCGCGCGAGCGGCTGGACGTGACAACCGTCATCCTTGCCAACCGCCGCTACGCCATCCTGCAGGGCGAACTGAAGCAGGTCGGCGCGGCGCCGGGGGAGGCGTCGCGCACGCTGTTCGATCTCGGCAACCCCGATCTCGATTGGGTCGCCATCGCCAGGGGCTTCGGCGTCGAGGCGGCCAGCGCCGGGACGATGGAGGGCTTCGCCGACCTTCTCGCCCACGCCAGCCGTAGGCCCGGCCCCTTCCTGATCGAGCTGCTGGTGCCATAGGGCCCGCGCCAAGCTAGAGTGGCTTGCGTCTCGATCGGATCGAAGGACACGTATGGAAATCGGGAGCTGGCCCAATCTCGTTGCCATGTTCGCGGACCAGGCGGTAAAGCGTGGCGAGCAGCCGTTTCTGTGGGAGAAGATCGACGGCCGCTACCAGCCGCTGAGCTGGAGCGAGGTGGCCCGCCAGGTCGGCGCTCTGGCGGCGGCCCTGCAATCCCATGGTCTCGGCCGCGGCGAGCGGGTGCTGCTCCTCTCCCAGAACTCGCCGCGCTGGGTGATCGCCGATCTGGCGATCATGGCGGCCGGTGGCGTCACCGTCCCCACCTACATCACCAACACTGCCAGGGACCACGCCCACGTCCTGTCCGATAGCGGCGCCGCCATGGCGGTCATCTCGACCGCGGCGCTGGCCCGCCCCTTTTTCGAGGCGGCCCACCGCTCGCGTGCCTTGAAACGCGCCATCGTGATGGAGGATCTCGGCGATCTCGACACCGGCCGCGTCGCCCGCACCGCGTGGCAGGAGGCAATCGCATCGGGCGCGGTCGGCGCCGAGGCCGTCATGGCGGCGGTGCCTCAGATCGACGGCGATGGGCTCGCCTGCCTCATCTACACCTCGGGCACCGGCGGCGAGCCGAAGGGGGTCATGCTCTCCCACCGGGCGATCATCGCCAACTGCGTCGGCGCCGCCGACGTGCTCGCCGAACTGGGCCTCGACAACGAGGTATTCCTTTCGTTCCTGCCGCTCTCGCCACGGCTACGAGCACACCGCCGGCCTGATGTTCCCGATCTCGCTCGGCGCCCAGATCTACTTCGCCGAACGCACCGACACGGTGGCGACCAATCTCACCGAGGCGCGACCGACGATCATGACCGCGGTGCCCCGGCTCTTCGAGATCTTGCGCGAGCGCATCCTGCGCACCGTGGCGCGGCAGGGCCGCCTGCACGGCACGCTGTTCTGGATGGCCGTCGAGCTCGGCCGCAAGCGCTACGAGCAGCCGCGAGACCATGAAACAGTGGGAGCGCCTGGCGGACTGGGCGGTCGAGCGCCTGGTCCGCGACAAAATTCGCGCCCGCTTCGGCGGCCGGCTGAAGGCGCTGGTGTCGGGCGGCGCCCCGCTCAACTACGACGTCGGCGTCTTCTTCGTTGCCCTCGGCCTGCGCCTGCTCCAGGGCTACGGCCAGACCGAGGCGGCGCCGGTGGTCAGCGTCAACCGTCCCAGCCGCATCAAGCTGCGCACCGTCGGGCCGCCGATGAAGCATGTCGAGGTCAGGATTGCCGACGACGGCGAGGTGCTGGTGCGCGGACCGCTGCTGATGGGCGGCTACTGGAAGCAGCCGAAGCTCACCGCCGAGGTGCTGCGCGACGGCTGGCTGCACACCGGCGACGTCGGCGTCATCGACCAGGACGGCTATCTTCAGATCACCGACCGCAAGAAGGACATCATCGTCAACTCCTCCGGCGATACCATCTCGCCGCAGCACATCGAGGGGGCGCTGGTGCTCGAGCCGGAGATCGACGCCGCGGTCGCCATGGGCGACAAGCGCCCGCATATCGGCGCCATCATCGTCCCCGATCCCGATTTCCTGGCCGAATGGGCCAAGGGCAACGGCGGCACCGCCGACCTCGTCTCGCTGGCCGGCGACGCCGCCTTCCGCCGCGCCATCGGCCAGGCCGTCGAGCGGGCCAACCGCAACCTGTCGCTGATCGAGAAGGTCAAGCACTTCGTCATCGCCGACCAGCCGTTCACCGTCGACAACGGCATGATGACCCCGACGATGAAGCCCCGCCGCCACGAGATCGTGCGGCGCTGGGGCGCTTCGGTCGACAAGATGTATTGAACCGCCAGCTCCTGCCCGCCAATCGGCGGGCAGGAGCTGGCGCGAGCGAGGGAATTGGGGTCCTTCCCTTTCCCGCGTCGCTATCCGGCAACGGCGGGCTTGCGCGACCACACCGGCTGCAGCCAGACGCCCGCCGCGGCGACAAGCGCCAGCGCCATGACGGCCAGCACAGGCCAGTCGGACAGGCCCGGCTTCAGCACCATGTCGGCAATGACCGTGAACAGGAGAACGAGATCGAACCGGGCGATGGTCAGGATTTCCCGGCAGGTAGCGGTCACGTCGGGACCGACACGGCCGGCCCGGAACGCGGCCTCGACCTTCTTGGCCATCGGGGTGAGCACCACAATGCCGAGCCCGACGGTCGTCGCCACGCCGATGAGGCCGAGGATGACCCACAGGCTGCTCCACAGCGCCGCGTACCAGGCGAGCAGCAGGCCGAGCACCAGCGTCGCGACGCTCGCCGGCACGTAGACGCGGTCCGCCGCCCAGGCCACCTGGCGCACGATATCGATGATGGCCTTGTCGTCGGATTTGCCGCTGGCGCGCACGCCGAGCATCACCATGATGAATGCGCCGCCGATCCAGATGACTGCCGCCGACACATGCAGGAATTTCAGCACGAGATACCAGTCCATCGACGCCTTCCCCACGTAGATAGAGCCGTTCTGACCCTTTCTTTACTAGCCGGTTTTTCGATTTTCGCCAAACAGCTTTCGCAGACGCCCCACCGGTCGCGAAAAGGGCATCTTTACTCGCAACGTCTTGCTGGAGAGGCCGACGGCGCGGCAGAGAGTGCGGGCGCACCGGGCACGCCATCCGGACCAACAACTTGAAGTGATGGGGAAAAATGGAGCGGGCGAAGGCATTCGAACCCTCGACCCCAACCTTGGCAAGCTAGAAATTACACCGTTCGCTCAATGCCTTGGAGTGCGCTCCAGTGCGCCGCCATGCGCGGGAGTACGCGGCCTCTCGACCGTAGGCAGGCGATTGCCCCATTCTCAGCGATGCCGGACAAAGACCGTCGCCGCTGGGTACATATCCAACCTACGGCTTTTGGTGGCAGCTTGATACAACTTACACGCAGGCGCGCTTCGGCAAACCTCAGCGCGCTCCCGGGGCGCCACAACTGCAATCGAGGTGCCGCGTCCAAACCTGCCGGCCTTTCGGTAACCGCCGGATTCCGATATTTCGCCGTCTGAGTCTCTGCGGCGCATCGGTCCGACCGCTAGCTGTCTCGCGCTGCACTGCATACGCCCTTCCCGCTGCACCCTATCAATCAAGGAGAACGACTTTGGCGACGACGAAATCGCGCAACACCGGCAATCAGACCATCCGTCCGGTGAAGGACACACTGAGCAAGTCAGCCCTCATCAAGCTCATCGCAGAAGAGAACGATCTCTCACGCGGCGCCGCAGCCGGTGCCTTAGCCACATTGGAGAAATTGCTTCTGGGATCAGTCCATCCGCGCGGAGTGGGCGAATTCACCCTGCCCGGCCTGTTGAAGGTCACCTTGCGCAAGGTGCCTGCCCGCAAAGCGGGAACGCTTATCCGCAACCCAGCGACCGGTGAAATGATGAAGGGCGCTGCGAAGCCGGCAAGCGTGCGGGTCAAGGTCCGGCCCCTGTCGAAGCTGAAAGCGGCTGCCACGCCCTAACCTCCAAGGCCATTTGGCGGCCGCACTGCTCGATTCGCCACCATAACCCATCGGGCAATTGCGGTCGCACGGGCATTTGCAGGCAGCCGAAGCGCCAAAAGACTGCCTCGGGCAGAATCACAGGTGAGATTCGGGTGCCATCAGCGCAGCATTTGCGTCTCGTCGGCGTTTGCCTTCGGTCTCGATGGCCTCGATGAGGTTGGGTCGCCTGCCAGCGAGAACCCGGAAATCGGCAATGTCGAGAACCAACAGCACGCTCGCCTTGGTGGCGACGACAGTGGCCGACCTCGGCTCACCGAACAACAGCGCCATCTCACCGAAGAAGCTGCCACTGCTCAGGACCACCGGCTTGGGGTCCACCTCGACGGTCACAGCGCCGGAAACAATGAAGTACATCGCGTCACCCGCGTCGCCTTGACGGACGATGACGGTGCCCTCGGCCACATACCGTGTCTCCATCAGCCGCACGATGTCGGCGAGCGTCGCGGCACCGAGGTCGCGGAAGAATGGCACGGCGGTAACCAGATCCCAGGTGTGCAGGAAATGCCGGCGTTGAAGCTCTTCGGCAAACGCACCGGCAATTATGCCGGCCTGAAGTGCGAACATGACGATGCCGCCGATCATGACCCAGCCCGCAAGGAGCCGACCCCACACGGTTAGCGGCACGAGGTCGCCGTAGCCGGTTGTCGTCAGCGTGGTGATGGCCCACCACATGGCGCGTGGCACGCTGCCGAAGGCTGCGGGTTGGGCCTCGCGCTCAAAAACGTAGGCGAGCGTGGCGGCCGCCATGAAGATCACGAGGAACATGACCGCCACACTGAGCATTGCGGTTCTGCTGCGGCGCAATGTGCGTATCAGTAAAGAGAAGCCCGTGTCGTGGCCGTGCCGGACGTAACGAAGCGTCCACACGACACCGAACAGGCGCGCGTCGGGCCAGGTCCTCGTCAACAACCAGCCAAGCGGGATGGCAAAGACCGCAGCCAGATCAATAAGGCCGCTCGCTGAGGCGAGATAAGCGCGGCGCTGTGACTGCCCCCGAGCCGCGCCAACCCGGAATACGAACTCCGCCAAGATGCAGGCCCAGACGACGATGATCGTGCCCAGGAGGAACAGGTGCTCGCGCTGATCGATGGAGCGTGAAGTGTCGAGCACCACGGCCAACACGCCAATGGTCGTCAGCCCATTTGACAGAACGGGTCGAGGGTCGCGCGCAATGGCAAATCGCAATCGGTCGAACATCGCCACTGGTAGGTAGCCCCCTTGCATCGCAACGCAAGACGGAACCCTGATGCACTTCTCCGCACTCCGGCGTGCTCGGCGGACGCCATGATTTCAATTCGGCTCTCGCGCCCGAACCTCTGCCCGACCGGTGGCCGGCGGCATTTCGGCCGCCTAAAGCGGGGCCGAAATTCCACGCCATTCCCGAGCCAAAGTCGGCTCAGGAACCACAGCTTTCCAGCACTTTCTCAATGCATGGAATTTGGAGCGGGCGAAGGGTCGGACGCTCGACCACCGCGTTAGGCTAGAAGCGTCTTTTGGCTTCCTTGGCGTCCTTGCGGCGCTCCTTCTTCGCCAGTTTTCGCGCGGCATAGCGCGCATCGCGGGCGGCCTTCTGCTCGGCCTTGATTTCAGCTTCGCGCGCAACCTCCTCGGCGGCGACACGCGCCGCTTCTTCGGCCGCAATGCGTTCCGCCTCCGCGGCGGCCTGCTCTTGCGCCGCCTTCTCCGCCTGTCGGACGCGCTCGCGTTCGGCCTGTCGCTCCGCCCTTGCCTTGGCAATTGCCTGACGCTCGCGGCGTTTTTCGATCATCACCGGGTCGTCAGGGCGCGGCGCCGCGTGAAGCTTCGCCAGCATGGCCTCGCGGGCCTTCGCAGCATCCTTGAGGCGATCTTGGAAATCGGGATTGACCTTGTTTCTCATCAGTTCCGTTCTGTTTCTATCGTTTTGGTAGGCGCGGACGCAGTTGCACCCCGTCGCACTGCCCGGACACCGCGACTTCAGTTCGGCTGTCGCGCCCGGACTTGTAACCCCGCGGCAACCACGGGCTTTCCGGACCACTCGGGGCGCCCCCGGCCGGGCCGCTGCACGCACCCCAAAACCCGCAGAAACCGCCGCTTTCGGGCATCTTCGAGGTTGGGAAAACTGGAGCGGGCGAAGGGATTCGAACCCTCGACCCCAACCTTGGCAAGGTTGTGCTCTACCCCTGAGCTACACCCGCTCGCACGGCCCTGACGGGCCTGAGCCGGGCTTATATCGTCTCCGGCGCGGCAAAAGCAACAGGTTCGGCGCCCCGTCCGGCCGCGGGCTGCGGCAGGCCGCCGCCCGCGAATTGTAAAAATCCGGCCGACGCTCCATGTTTACCTCCGACACGAGACCCGCCGCCCCTTGCCGGGGCCAACAGGACGGAACAAATCATGAGCATGAGCATGCCCCACACGGGCAACGGCGCCACGCCGGCCGAAAACGGCCAGGCCGCGACCTCGTCAAGGACACCACCACCCAGGCCTTCGCCAAGGACGTCATCGAGGAATCCACCCGCCAGCCGGTGCTGGTCGATTTCTGGGCGCCGTGGTGCGGGCCCTGCCGCACGCTCGGGCCGATCATCGAGAAGGCGGTGCGCGCCGCCGGCGGCGCCGTGCGCCTGGTCAAGATGAACATCGACGAGCATCCGGCGGTCGCCGGCCAGCTCGGCATCCAGTCGATTCCCGGCGGTCATCGCCTTTTCCGGCGGCCAGCCGGTCGACGGCTTCGTCGGCGCCCTGCCCGAGAGCCAGGTCAAGGCCTTCATCGACCGCCTCGCCGGCCCGCAGGGCCCCTCCGAGACCGACCAGCTCATCGCCGAGGGCGACCGCCGGCTCGAGGCCGGCGACGCGCCGGGCGCCGCCGAGATGTTCGCCGCCGCGCTCCAGGCCAATTCCCAGTCGGTGCCGGCGATCGTCGGCCTGGCCAGGTGCCACATCGCCGGCGGCAATCTCGATGCCGCCCGCGACACGTTGGCCGCGCTTCCCGATTCGGCCGGCAAGGACCCGGCGGTCGCCGCCGTCCGCGCCCAGATCGAGCTCGCCGCGCAGACCGAGGCGCTCGGCGACGCCGCCTCGCTGGAGGCGCGCATCGCCGCCGATCCCAAGGATTTCGACGCCCGCTTCGACCTCGCGCTTCTGCTCAATGCCAAGGGCGATCGCGACGGAGCCGTCGACCAACTCCTTGAAATCATCGGCAAGAACCGTAGTTGGCAGGATGAGAAGGCCCGCAAGCAGCTCGTCCAGTTCTTCGAGGCTTGGGGGCCCACCGACGAAGCGACGCTCACCGGCCGTCGCCGGCTGTCGTCGCTGCTGTTTGCCTGAGGATTTGATGAAGGCGGGTAACGCGACCTATCGCGGGGCCGGACGATCTGCCGGCAGTCATTCCGGTGTTTCCCCTGGCGGCAGCGCTTCTGCTGCCGCGCGCCGAGATGCCGCTCAACATCTTCGAGCCGCGCTACCTCGCCATGGTCGATGCCGCGCTCGCCGGCGACCGGGTGATCGGCATGGTCCAGCCGGATGCCGCGCGTACCCGCCGGCCAGCGCGGACCCGGCCTGTTTGCCGTCGGCTGCGCCGGCCGGCTGACCTCCTTCGCCGAGACCGGCGACGGCCGCTACCTGATCACGCTCACCGGCATCTCGCGCTTCCGCATCCTCGAGGAGGTGACGGAGGAGACGCCGTTACCGCCAGTGCCGCGTCACCGCCGAGCCCTTCGCCGCCGATTTCGCCGGCAGCGCCGGCGAGGCGGCCGTCGACCGCACATCGGTGCTGCGCACCTTCCGCGCCTATCTCGCCGCCCACGATCTCGACGCCGACTGGACGAGCGTCGACCGCGCCTCCAACGAGACGCTGGTCAACACGCTGGCCATGATGGCGCCGTTCGGCGTCGCCGAAAAACAGGCCCTGCTCGAAGCGCCCGACCTGCGCGCCCGCGCCGAGACCCTGGTGGCGCTCACCGAGATGACGCTCACCCGCGAAGGCCCCGCCGGCGACGGGCCGACCCTGCAATGAGGCGGCCGATCGATGAGCGAATCCTCGCGCGCCCGGCGCCTCACCGACCCGAAGCTGCTCGAGATCCTGGTCTGCCCGCTGACCAAGACGACGCTCGAATACGATGCCGAGAGGCAGGAGCTGATCAGCCGCGCCGCCAAGCTCGCCTATCCCATCCGCGACGGCGTGCCGATCATGCTGCCCGACGAGGCGCGGCCGCTGGAGGACTGAGCGCGCCTCGGCGCCTTCGCCAGCGTGATCGAAAAGCCGGTGCCGCGCTTCTCGATGGTGAAATCGTCGAAGGCGCTCCGGCCGAACAACGCTTCGAACTCGTCGCGCGCATAGGCGCCGCGGCGCAGGAAGTGCTTGAACATCAGCTTCATGAACAGCGCCTCGCCGCCGCGCACGCCCATCTGCCGGGTGAGCGCGTCGAACTCGGCGTTGCTGGCGTGCCGATCCATGTCGATGATCCGGGCCGCGCCGCCGGGTTTCAGCACCCGGTGCATCTCGGCCAGCGCCCTTTCCGGTTCACGGAAGTTCTTGAAGGCGGCGGTACAGATGATGAAGTCGACGGAACCGTCGGCGAGCGGGATCGCCGCCACGCTGCCTTCCCGGAATTCGACCTCGACGCCGGCCTCGGCGGCGTTGCGCCGGGCGATCGACACGAAATCGCGGCTGATGTCGAGTCCGCTGATCCGGTAGCGGCCGAGCTTGGCGAGTTCGATCGCCAGATAGCCGGGCCCCGGCGCGATCTCCAGCACCCGCGCGCCATCCGCGATCGTCGCCGCGCTCTCCTCGGCATAGCCGCGCATCTCGTCCATGCGATGGCCGCGCGTGTTGCGGTCGTACCAGCGGGCGCTGCGCCCCTCGATGCCGAGGTCGCGCGACCGTCTCATCCAGCGCATCATGGCGGCCGCCCTCACCCGCCGAGGAGCGCGACGCGCACCAGCACGGCGACCGCCGCCAGGCACACGAGGAACAGGCCGAGGCCGACAGGCGACCCCCAACCGTACCAGGCCATCGCCTTGCTGGCGTATTTCCACTCTTCCTGATTGTGCTCGCTGTTCATTGCCATCTCGCTTTTCGCTCCCCTGCGACGCCGCCGACCATTGACGGCCGGTGACGGGCCAGTTATCTCCAATTCGATGAATATCTCACTACACGATCTCTTAGCCACTAAGATAAATGGCGAAGAGCGAGACCGAGAGTCAAGAGCGCGCGCGCGCCACGCCGAGCTGGTTGCGGGCGCTGAACCGCGCCGCGCGCCAGTCGAGCGCCCTCGGCACGCTGTTCGCCGAGACCGTCGCCCGCCATCTCGGCGTCAGCCACAGCGACCTCGAATGCATCGACATCATCGCGCTCAGGGGGCGCGTCACCGCCGGCGAACTGGCCAGGGAATCGGGCCTGACCACGGGCGCCATCACCGGCGTCGTTGACCGTCTCGAGAAGGCCGGCTTCGCCCGCCGCGAGCGCGATCCCGGCGACCGCCGCAAGGTCTATGTCAGCATCCTGCCCAAGGCCCTCAAGCAGGGCGGCGCCTATTACGATTCCTTCGGCAAGGCGGCCGATGCGCTCGCCACCAGCTACAGCGACGCCGAGATCGTGCTGCTCATCGACTACTTCACTCGCGCCCGCGACCTCATCCGCAGCGAGATCGAGAAGCTCGCCGCCAAGCCATCGTCCAGGAAGCAACGGCGCTAGAGCCTTTCATAGCCAGATAGAGCCAATTCCGTTTCTCGACCGGCGGAGCGATCCGGCGTCGAGACCGGCGAAGGGCGATGTGGGGCATCGATCGAGCCGGGATCGGCGTCGGGCGCCTGCCGGTCGGAAACCCGGAGGGACGAGCGCTCGCCCCGTCGGAATGGTTCCATCTGGCTATGAAAGGCTCTAGATCGCCTCGCCGGTGAGCAGCTTCGGCGCTCCGTAGGCGGCGCCCGCGGCCTCGTTCACGAACCAGCCCTTGAGGTTGGGCAGCCGGTCGACCAGCCCCAGGCCGACGTCGCGGAGAATGCGCAGCGCCGGATTGTCGTTGGAGAAGAGCCGGTTGAGCACGTCGGTCACCAGCCCCATCTCGACCGTGTCGAAACGCCGCCAGCTCTGGTAGCGCTCGAGCACTGTTTGCGCGCCGATATCGAGGCCGAGGCGATGCGCCTCGACCAGCGTCTCGGCCAGCGCCGCCACGTCGCGATAGCCGAGATTGAGGCCCTGGCCCGCGATGGGATGGACCCGGTGCGCGGCGTCGCCGATGAGGGCGAGGCGCGGCTGCACGAACGATCGCGCGATCGTCAGGCCGAGCGGAAAGGCCTGCGGCCGGTCGATCGCGTGCATGGCACCGAGGCGGTGGCCGAAGCGGCGCTCGAGCTCGACCGCGAAGGCGAGCGCATCGCCCTTCACCAGCCGTTCGGCCACGTCCGTCGGTTCGGTCCACACCAGCGACGCCCGGCGGCCGCCGCCATCGGGCGATCTGAGCGGCAGGATGGCGAATGGCCCACCGGGCAGAAAATGCTCCTCGGCGCGGCCACCGTGGTCGCGCTCGTGCTCGACCGTGGCGACGATCCCCGACTGGCCGTAGGACCAGCCGACCGTGGTGATGCCGGCGAAGGCGCGCAGCCGCGAGCGGGCGCCGTCGGCGGCGACCAGCAGCCGCGCCGCAAGATGCCGGCCCTGGCGCGTCTCGGCCGTCACCCTTGCCGGCCCGACGGCGAAATCCCTGATCGCGTCCTCCGATACGAGCCTGACGCCGGCGGCGGCCGCTGCCGCGGCGAGCGCTTCGACCACCAGACCGTCCGGCACCACGTGGGCCGATGCCACGCCGTCCGCTCCGGCCATGGCGAAGGTCAGGAAGACCGGCCGCGCCGCGTCGCGCGTGCGGCTGTCGGTGATCACCATCTCGTTGACCGGCTGCGCCGCGTCTGCGACCGCCTGCCACACGCCGAGCCGCTCCAGCATCTTGCGGCCGCCAGCGGTGATCGTCGAGGCGCGGCCGGCGCGCCCGGCGCCCGGCGGCGCCGCATCGACCAGGGTGACGGCCATGTCCGGGGCGGAGCGCTTCAGTGCCAGCGCCAGCGCCAGGCCGACCTGCCCGCCGCCGGCGATCAGCACGTCGTCCGCGTGTTCCCCGTGCCTTCATGCTCTGCCGCCATGACCGTCCCGTGCTTGACACGTCTTTCCCGCGCTGGTCGATAGGAACCCTGCCGCCCCGGCGGCCAACGGCCAGGCGGTCTCCATGCCCAACGCCATCGACATCCTGCTCTCCATACTCGACCTCGAGCCGCTGGAACACAATCTCTTCCGCGGCCGGAGCCCGGACATCGGCTGGCAGCGCGTCTTCGGCGGCCAGGTCATCGGCCAGGCGCTGGTCGCCGCCGCCCGCACGGTCGAGGGGCGGACGGCTCATTCGCTGCACGCCTATTTCATGCGGCCCGGCGACCCCAAGGTGCCCATCCTCTACGAGGTCGAGCGCCTGCGCGACGGCAGGAGCTTCGCCACGCGGCGGGTGACCGCCATCCAGCACGGCCAGGCGATCTTCTCCCAGGAAGTGTCCTTCCAGATCGAGGAGACCGGGCTCGAGCACCAGATCGGCATGCCTCAAGTGCCGCAGCCGGAGGATCTCCCCGCCGAAAGCGACATTTCCCGGCTCTATCTGGCAGGCGCGCCGGAACAGGTCCGCCGCTACTGGGAGCGCGAGCGGCCGATTGAGCTCCGCCCCGTCGATCTCCGCCACTTCACCGGCCGCGAGGCGCTCGGGCCCGCCCAGTTCATCTGGATCCGGACCACGGGCCGGCTGCCCGACGACCCCGAGATCCACCGCTGCGTGCTGGCCTATGCCTCGGACATGACGCTGCTCGATACCTCGCTTTATCCGCACGGCCGCATGGTGTTCGACCCGGACCTGCAGGCGGCCAGCCTCGACCACGCCATGTGGTTCCACCGCCCCTTCCGCGCCGACGACTGGCTGCTCTATGCCGAGGACAGCCCCTCGGCTTCCGGCGGGCGGGGTTTCAACCGCGGCAGCCTGTTCAGCAGGGACGGCCGGCTGGTGGCGTCGGTGGCGCAGGAAGGGCTGATCCGCCTGCGCTGAGCGGTTGCCCGCAAAATGGGCCACCGCCGAGAATTGCCCAAAAAATAATCAATCCTTGCCGGCAGGCTTTGAACTCTTCCTAGTCGGGCGTGAATGTGCCCGCAGATTCAGCACGTTGCAGCGCAAGGCCGCAATTGGCACAGAGCTTGATTCCATGTCCTCCGGTCAACGCCATTGGCGGCACCAAGCCGTCCGGCATGAACCGATTTACGCGGGCTCCGTGTGTTCGTTTGAAGCGGACCGCGGACTGAAACGGGAACCACGCCATGAAGATCATTATGGCCATCATCAAGCCATTCAAGCTGGACGAAGTGCGCGATGCACTGACGGGGGTCGGCGTCCAGGGCCTCACCGTCACCGAGGTCAAGGGGTATGGCCGTCAGAAGGGGCATACCGAAATCTACCGGGGCGCCGAATACGCCGTCAGCTTCCTCCCCAAGCTCAAGATCGAGGTCGCCGTCGCCTCCGATCAGGTCGACAAGGTGGTGGACGCCATCTCGTCGGCCGCCAAGACCGGGCAGATCGGCGACGGCAAGATCTTCGTCTTCGCCCTCGACCACGTCGTGCGCATCCGCACCGGCGAAACCGACGCCGACGCGCTCTAGGGCGGCAAGGGGGAGCCAGAGACGCAATGACCGCAATTTCTACCGCAACCAGGGACCGCCGGTCAGGCCGGCTTGGCGTGTTTTCCGATTTGTCCCGGATCGTAGGATCCGACAGGAGAAGCTCGATGATGCACCGGATAAAGAACCCAGCAATCTTTGGCGCCCTGGCGCTTCTGGCCACGGTTGGGCCGGCGCTGGCCGAGGACGCCGCACCGGCGCCGCCCGCCATCAACGCCGGTGACACCGCCTGGATGCTCACCTCCACGGCGCTGGTCCTGCTCATGACCATTCCCGGTCTGGCGCTGTTCTACGGCGGCATGGTGCGCAAGAAGAACGTGCTTGCCACCGCCATGCAGAGCTTCGCCATCACCTGTCTGGTGACCGTCATCTGGATGGTCGTCGGCTATTCGCTGGCCTTCACCGACGGCGGCGGCGTCAACGCCTATATCGGCGGCCTGTCGCGCTTCTTCCTCGCCGGTATGGGCGTCGACGCCGTCTCGGGCACCATCCCCGAGTCGGTCTTCATGATGTTCCAGATGACCTTCGCCATCATCACCCCGGCGCTGATCGCCGGCGCCTTCGCCGACCGCATGAAGTTCTCGGCGATGATGTGGTTCATGGGCCTGTGGTCGATCTTCGTCTATAGCCCGATCGCCCACTGGGTGTGGGGCGGCGGCTTCCTCGGCACGTTGGGCGTCCTCGACTTCGCCGGCGGCACGGTCGTGCACATCAACGCCGGTGTTGCCGGTCTGGTCGCGGCGCTGGTGCTCGGCAAGCGCGTCGGCTTCGGCACCGACAACATGGCCCCGCACAACCTCGTGCTGTCGGTCATCGGCGCCTCGCTGCTGTGGGTCGGCTGGTTCGGCTTCAACGCCGGTTCCGAGCTCGCCTCCGACGGCCGTGCCGGCATGGCGATGACGGTCACCCAGGTTGCCACCGCCGCCGCCGCGCTGGCCTGGATGTTCGTCGAGTGGGCGGTGCGCGGCAAGCCCAGCGTCCTGGCCATCATCTCCGGCGCGGTTGCCGGTCTGGTCGCCATCACGCCGGCTTCCGGCTGGGTTGATCCCACCGGCGCGCTCATCATCGGCATCGCCGCCGGCGTCATCTGCGCCTGGGCCGTGATGTGGCTGAAGGAGAAGATCGGCTACGACGACTCGCTCGATGCCTTCGGCGTCCACGGTATCGGCGGCTTCGTCGGTGCCATCCTCACCGGCGTCTTCGCGGTCTCCTCGGTCGGCGGTGCCGGCCATTCCGGCCTCATCGACGGCAATCCCGCCCAGGTCTGGATCCAGTTCATGGGCACCATCGCCACCATCGTGTGGTCGGGCGTGGTCACCTTCATCATCCTGAAGGTCGTGGACGCGGTCATCGGCCTGCGCGTCACCAAGGAAGTCGAGGTCGAAGGTCTCGACATCAATCTGCACGGCGAGGTCGTTCAGTAGTCTCGCCTCCTCCCGCCCGCCGGAGCCGGCTCCCAACGGCTCCGGCGGATCTGATCTCCTCGCAAAAACAAGGCCCCGGCCGGGTATCCCCCGCGCCGGGGCCTTGGTTAATGGCGGCTTTACCAAGGACGGTTACGGTCGGTTGGCCGAGTTGCTCGGCCTGTACCCCTTGCGTCCAGGAACCGCCATGCGTGCCACCCGATCGACCTCCCTGCCTGTAGCCGGCGGCGGCGTCATCCGCCACATCCTGCGCCGCAATGTCGGCGCCATGGTCGGCCTGGCGGTGCTCGCTCTGGCAGCGGTGGCGGCGGCCAGCCTGGCCACCTGGACGGTCGACGATCCGAGCCTCAGCCACGCCACCGATCACGCCATCCGCAACGTCCTCGGCTTCCCCGGCGCCATCATCTCCGACCTCCTGACCCAGCTTCTTGGCCTCGCCGCCTCGCTCCTCCTGCTGCCGCCGGTGGTGTGGGCCTGGCGCGCCGTCTTCGCCCTCCCCACCCGGCTCAAGCGCTGGAACGCCGCCACCTGGATCGCTGGCACGTTGATGGCCGCGCTGGCGCTCTCCACCTTTCCGGTGCCGCGGAGCTGGCCGCTGCCGACCGGCCTCGGCGGTGCCCTCGGCGACCTCTTGCAGAAGATCCCGGCCTTCTTCATCGGCGCCACCCCCGCCGGCCTGAGCGCGCTGGTCACCGGAGTCGTCATCGCCGCCGCCACGCTGGCGCTGATGCTCCACGCCTGCGGGCTCGTCTGGCAGGGCGCGGCCGCGGACGACGATGAGGAGGACATTCCCGCCGTCCGCGCGGTCGCCCGCGTCATCCCCGCTGCAGCGGAGATCGACGACGAAGAATCCTACGATGACGACGACGATGTCGCCGCCATGATGGAGGAGGACTACGACGAGGAGGAAGAGGACGAGCGGCCGACGCGACTGGCGCTGGTCATCGGCCTTGCCGCCCACCTGATCCTCCGCCTCTTCGGCATGATCCGCCGGATGGTCTTCCGCCATCGCCGCGAGGAGATTGCAGAATGGCCGCCGGGGGCGTTCGACGACGCCCGGATCGAGCCGCGTCTCGGCGGGCTCGACGACGACCAGTGGGTCACTGGCGGCAACGGCGAGGACGAGGCGGTCATCGAGGAGGATTTCGGCGAGCCGGTCGAATTGGGCCGCGTCTCGGCGCCGGCACCCAAGCCCAAGGCCGGCCGGCGGGCGGTGCGCGAGACCCGCAAGGCGACCGCCAGGAGCGGCTTCGTTCTGCCGCCGCTCGCCTTGCTCAGCCAGCCCAAGGCGGACAAGAAGGCCACCACCGTCAGCCAGGCCGCGCTCGAGCAGAACGCCCGCCTGCTCGAAGGCGTGCTCGACGATTTCGGCGTCCGCGGCGAGATCGTCAATGTCCGCCCCGGCCCGGTGGTCACCCTTTACGAGTTGGAGCCGGCGCCCGGCATCAAGTCGGCGCGCGTCATCGGCCTGGCCGACGACATCGCCCGCTCGATGAGCGCCATCTCCTGCCGCGTCGCCGTCATCCCCGGCAAGAACGCCATCGGCATCGAGCTGCCCAACGCCAAGCGCGAGACCGTCTATCTGCGCGAGCTGCTCGCCTCGCAGGACTTCGAGCAGACCAAGGCGCGCATCGGCCTCTGTCTCGGCAAGACCATCGGCGGCGAGCCGGTGATCGTCGATCTCGCCCGCATGCCGCACCTGCTCGTCGCCGGCACCACCGGCTCGGGCAAGTCGGTGTCGATCAACACCATGATCCTGTCGCTGCTCTACCGGCTGACGCCGGACGAGTGCCGCATGATCATGATCGATCCGAAGATGCTCGAGCTGTCGACCTATGACGGCATCCCGCACCTGCTCACCCCGGTCGTCACCGACCCCAAGCAGGCGGTCGTCGCGCTCAAATGGACCGTGCGCGAGATGGAGGACCGCTATCGCAAGATGTCGAAGCTGGGCGTGCGCAACATCGACGGCTTCAACGTGCGCCTGGCGCAGGCGAAGACCAAGCGCGAGACCCTCACCCGCACCGTGCAGACCGGCTTCGACCCCGACACCGGCGAGGCGATCTACGAGCAGGAGGAGCTGTCGCTCGATCCGATGCCGTTCATCGTCGTGGTCATCGACGAGATGGCCGACCTGATGATGGTCGCCGGCAAGGACATCGAGGGCACTGTGCAGCGCCTCGCCCAGATGGCCCGCGCCGCCGGCATTCACGTCATCATGGCCACCCAGCGCCCGTCGGTCGACGTCATCACCGGCACCATCAAGGCCAACTTCCCCACCCGCATCTCATTCCAGGTCACCTCCAAGATCGACAGCCGCACCATCCTCAACGAGCAGGGCGCCGAGCAACTCCTCGGCCAGGGCGACATGCTCTATATGGCCGGCGGCGGCCGCATCCAGCGCGTCCACGGCCCCTTCGTCAGCGACCAGGAGGTCGAGGAGGTGGTCGCCCACCTCAAGGCGCAGGGGGAACCCGAATATCTCCATGCCGTGACCATGGACGAGGGCGACGACGGCGGCGGCATGGCTGGCATGGCCGGCGGCGACGAGGAATCGAACGACCTCTACGATCGCGCCGTGGCCATCGTGCTGCGCGACCGCAAGGTCTCGACCAGCTACGTCCAGCGGCGCCTGTCGATCGGCTATAACCGCGCCGCCTCGCTCATCGAGCGCATGGAACAGGAAGGCGTCATCAGCGCCGCCAACCATGCCGGCAAACGCGAAATCCTGGTGCCGGAAGGCGAGGACGCGCGCTACCGCTGAGCCGCCCGCCGGCACCGCCGCGAATTCGCCACACCGGGCCGCTATCGCGCGGCCAAGTTGCTATGATCGGGGCCGGCGTCCGAATCGGCGGCGCCGCCTCGTGGAGAAGCCTTTTTGACCGGCACCAGCGCAGCAGAGAGAGGGAGCGACGGCAGGATCATCGGACGCGGCATCGTCGCCGCGCTGATGTCGCTGTTGGCGTTCGCGGCGCTCGCCGGGCTCACCGACGCGGCTGCTGCTGCCGGGGGTGGCATGCCGCTGCCGCGGCTGCGTCCGGCCTATGGCGTCGCCGTCAACAACCCTGCCAACACGGCGATCGCCCAGCCGGCCTTCACGCCCGATCCGAACTCGCCCTTCACGGCCGAGCAGCAGCAGATGCTCGCCAGGATCAACGCCTACTTCAACAGCTTCCACATCATGGAGGGCCGCTTCATCCAGTTCGGCCCCAACGGCGAGCAGTCCGAGGGCGTCTTCTTCCTGACCCGCCCGGGGCGCATCCGCTTCCACTACTACCCGCCGTCGAAGCTCGACGTCGTCGCCGACGGCAGCTCGGTCGCCGTCCGCGACGGTCGCACCCGCACCCAGGAGCTCTACCCGCTGTCGGCGACGCCGCTGCGTTACCTGCTCGCCGAGCACGTCGACCTCACCTCGAGCGACATCGTGCAGTCGATCCACGAGGAGCCCGACCTGGTGGCGCTGACCATCCAGGACCGCCGCTCCAGGGTGCCGGGCAAGCTGACCCTGATCTTCGACCGCAAGACCTACGAGCTGCACCAGTGGGTGGTGACCGACGCCCAGGGCCTCAACACCTCCGTCGCCATCTACGACACGGCGATGGGAAAGCCCCAGAACCCCAACCTGTTCCGCATAACCCCCGGCCCCACCTTCTGAAATCGGCCCCGCCGCGGCCCCTGCCGGCCGCTGCGGACGGCCCTTGAAACGCCCGGCCGGCACCCCATTTGCAGTGCATGGCGGATTGCTCATTATCGGTAGCGCCCCCCGTCTCGCCGAGAGCGATCCGCTGACGCCGGCTCTGCCGGTGTCGCGCTAACAGCGCGGAGCGCCCAGCCTCCCCCGGGGCTGGGCGTTTCCTTTTCAGCGCCGCCGGAAGGGGCTAGTCTGGTGGCCTCTCTTCTGCCGCCAGCCGCATTTCATGCCGCTCAGCATTGCCACCTGGAACATCAATTCGGTTCGGCTGCGTATCGGCCTGATCGGCGAGTTCCTCGATTCGCACGCGCCCGACATCCTCTGCCTGCAGGAGATCAAGTGCCCCGAGGATCGGTTTCCCCACGCCGCCTTCGCCGAGCGCGGCTATCGCCATAGGCTGGTCAACGGCCAGAAGGGCTATCACGGGGTCGCCATCGTCTCGCGTCATCCGTTCCTCGATTCCGGCGTCCGCGCCTTTTGCGGCAAGGACGACGCCCGCCACGCCGCCGTCACCATCGCCGATGGCGATCAGACCATCGTCATCCACAATTTCTACGTGCCCGCCGGCGGCGACGAGCCGGACCCGGCGGTCAACGAGAAGTTCGCCCACAAGCTCGCTTTCCTCGACGAGATGAAGGGCTGGCTGACCGGCGCCGAGACCGACCGCCGCTCGGTTCTGGTCGGCGACCTCAACATCGCGCCCTACGAGAACGACGTCTGGTCGCACCGCCAGCTCCTCAGGATCGTCAGCCATACGCCGGTAGAGACCGAAGGGCTGGAGGCGGTGCGCCGGATCGGCGGCTGGGTCGATGCCATCCGCCATTTCCGGCCGATGGACGAGAAGGTCTACACGTGGTGGAGCTACCGTGCCGTCGACTGGCAGGCCCGCGACCGCGGCCGGCGGCTCGACCACATCTGGGTGACGCCGCATCTGGCGCATCGGCTGACGGGAATGGAAATCCTGCGCCAGGCACGCGGCTGGCCGCGGCCGTCGGACCACGTCCCGGTGATCGCCCGCTTCGCTCCCGCCTGAGCCGTCCGCCTAGCGCCGCCCCGGCAGCGACTTGATGCTCTTCAGCGTCGCGCGCACCCGGCCGAGATCGCTGACCGTGGCGATCAGCCGTTCCGACATGGTCTCGCGCCACTTGACCGCCACGTGCGGATACTCGCTGAGCATCCTCAGGATCAGCTTGCGCTCCAGCTCCAGCACCTGGCTCGTCACCGTGGCGATCGCCGTCGCCGGCCGCTTGGTCTCGATGAGCAGCGCCAGCTCGCCGATCAGCGCCCCGGTTTCGCAATTGGCCACCACGCGGCGCCGCGGCCCCACCGTCAGCCGGATGCCGCCGCTCGACACGACATAGCCGGAGTTGGCGCGCGCTCCCTCGCGGAACAGCACCTGGTCCGCCGCCAGCTCCAGCCGCACGGCACTGAACGCCAGCAGGCGGATCTGCTCGGTCGGCAGGTCGGCGAACAGCGGAACGCGCTGAAGGAGCGCGATGTCGCTGTCTAGGCTCATGGTGTCGCCCTGTTCAGCCGCGATCCCGTCACGGGACCAGCTTGTAGCCGCCGGCCTCGGTGACCAGCAGCTCCGCCTTGGACGGATCGCGCTCGATCTTCTGGCGCAGGCGGTAGATGTGCGTCTCCAGCGTGTGGGTGGTGACGCCCGAATTGTAGCCCCAGACCTCGTGCAGCAGCACGTCGCGGGTGATGACCTTTTCGCCGGCGCGATAGAGGTATTTCAGGATCGCGGTCTCCTTCTCGGTCAGCCGCACTTTCTGGTTCTTCTCGTCGACCAGCATCTTGGCGCTCGGCCGGAACGTGTAGCGGCCGATCGAGAAGACCGCGTCCTCGCTCTGGTCGTGCTGGCGAAGCTGGGCGCGGATGCGCGCCAGGAGCACGGCGAAGCGGAACGGCTTGGTGACGTAGTCGTTGGCGCCGGCCTCGAGGCCCAGAATCGTGTCCGATTCGGAATCCTGCCCGGTCAGCATGATGACCGGCGCCCGGAAGCCGCCCTTGCGCAACAGCTTCACCGCCTCGCGCCCGTCCATGTCGGGCAGGCCGACGTCCATGATCACCAGGTCCATCGGCTCCTGGCGGGCGCGCTGCACGCCCTTGGCCGCCGTCTCCGCCGGAACGATGTCGAACTCCTCGTAGAGGGAGAGCTGCTCGACCAGGCTCTCGCGGAGCATGTCGTCATCGTCGACGACGAGGATTTTGCGGACGGGCATGGTCGAACTTTCGTTGGTCTTGCGACCGGCAGCGGGGCCGGCAACCGGCGGAAACCCTTTGGATTCGGCGTTGCTAACGGTGTAGACCGCAACCGCCCGGCCGCGCAAGGCGCTGTGGCCGGCGCCCATCCCGGCGCGATCCGGCCCGCAAGCTGGGTTCCCGCCCCATCCGGCGACGGCGCCAGGGACCGCACGGAGGAAGATGAGCCCTGTCACCCGCATCGTCGTCGCCTGGGCTGCCGGCAACCGCCGGCGCGGTCTTCTTGTCGCCGGCGGGCTCACCGTGCCCTGCGCGCTCGGGCGCTCGGGAATCGCGGGGAGCAAGCGCGAGGGCGATGGCGCCACCCCGCGCGGCGCCTGGCGCCCGGTCGCCGTCTATTTCCGCGCCGACCGCCTGCCCCGGCCGGCGACGCGCCTGCCTACCCGGCCGCTGAAGGCCGACGACGGCTGGTGCGACGACCCCGCCGACCGCCGCTACAACCGGCCCGTGCGGCTTCCCCATGCCGGGCACCATGAGCGCCTGTGGCGCGACGACCGCCTCTACGACGTCATCGTCGTCCTTGACTACAATCTCTTCCGCCCACGGAAGGGCGCCGGCAGCGCCATCTTCCTGCACATCGCCGGCCCCGGCTTCCCCCCGACCGAAGGCTGCATCGCGATTACCTCGGCCGCCATGCACCGGCTTCTCACCCGCATCGACCGGCGGACCGTCATCAACGTCGGCTTCTAGAGGCGGCCGTCGATCCACGCCGTGATGTCGGCCATCACGGCCTCCTTGTCGGTGTCGTTGAGGAGGTCGTGGAAGCCGCCCTCATAGAGCTTCAGCGTCTTGTCGGCCGCACCGGCCGTATCGAAGAAGAGCTGGCTGCCGCTGGGCCTGGTCGCCTTGTCGGCGGTGCCGTGCAGGATGAACAGCGGCAGGTTCATCGACGGGAAGGACGCCTTGAGCTTCTCGTCGGCGCGCACCAGCTCGGCCAGCGTCTGCGTCGGCTGGGTCTCGTGGGCGATCAGCGGATCGGCGTCCATCGCCGCCACCACCTTCGGATCGCGCGAGAAGAACGCATTGTTGAGATGGAGCACATGCGCGTGCGGCCAGACGTGGGCGAGCCCCTTGAACACGGCGAGCGCGAAATCGGGCGCCGGCACCTGGAAGGCGAAGCTCTCGCAGACCAGGCCGGCGAGCTCCGCCTGGTGGTCGAGCGCATAGAGGCAGGCGACCACGCCGCCGGCGCTATGGCCGAGCAGGAATACCGGCAGGCCGGGATTGCGTTGGCGCGCCGCATCGACCGCCGCGGCCAGGTCGGCGACGTAGTCGGCCACGGCCTGCACGTAGAAGCGCTCGCCGTCGGACTGGCCGCGCCCACGGAGATCGACCGCAAGGACCGCGAGGCCATGCGCGACGAGCTGCTCGGCCACCCACAGGTAATAGCCGCCGTGCGAATTGAACCCCGGCACGATGACCACGACGCCGCGCGCCGCGCCCATCGGCTGCCACGAACGGACGAGAAGGCTCATCCCCCCGGTCGACTGAAGCCGCTCTTCCGTCGGTCCGGCAGTGCCGGCGTTGTTGATGGCATCCATAACCTTCCCCCTGTTCTGCAAGCCTGCGCCCATGCGGCCGGCGACCTTTGGCTTAGGGCCGGCCGGTGAGGGCGGCTTGAAGGATCCGGCCGCGTTTTGCCTGTTCTTGCCGTTTTTCGCCGTCACGCTAGTTGCAGCTAGGAGCAGAGCCTTGCGCGGGGGATCGGAGGCAAAGCGCCCATGCGGACGAGCGGAGCCTATGGCGAGCAGTTCGGCAGGAGCCTGAGCGTTGCCGGGGCCCCCTGCCTGGTGGTGCGGACGCTGCGGCGCTCGGCAGCGGCGATCACCGAGGTCAAGGCCGACGACCCGCCCGAGGCGATGTCGAGCCCCCTCCCGCGCGAAGACGCCTACCTGGTGGCGCTCCAGCTCCGCGCCTATCCGCGCCATTTCTACTGGGAAGACGGCCGCCAGCAGGCGCCGGCCTCGCTCGCCGCCGGCTGCACCACCCTCTACGACCTCAAGCGCGACCCGCGCTTCCTGATCAACGCCCCGTTCCATTCGCTGCACGTCTATCTGCCTGCCGCGACGCTGAACGCGATCGCCCAGGAGAGCGGCACCCGGTCCGTCGCTGCGCTCGCCTATCCGCCCGGCGCCGGGGTCGAGGACCCTGTGGTGCGTGCCCTGTTCACCGCGCTCCAGCCAGCGCTCGCCCGGCCGGCCGAGGCGAACGCCCTCTTCGTCAGCGCCGTGCTCCTAGCCGTCGCCACCCACGTCGCCGGTACCTATGGCAGCGTCACGCAGCCGGCAGCAGGCGCGCGCGGTGGTCTGGCCCGCTGGCAACGCGACCGGGCCGAGGCACTGCTACGCTCCCGCCTCGACGGGCACATCGAGCTAGCCGAGCTGGCCCGCGAATGCGGCCTTTCGCCGAGCTATTTCGCCCGTGCCTTCCGTCAATCCTTCGGCGCCTCGCCGCATCGCTGGCTCACCGAACGACGGCTGGAGCGGGCCATGCGCTTGCTTGCCGAAACCCCGATGCCGGTGGCCGAGATCGCCGTCGCCTGCGGCTTCGCCGACCAGAGCCACTTCACCCGCGTCTTCACCCGCCATGCCGGCACCAGCCCGGCGGCTTGGCGCCGCACCATGCGCCCGTGACGCGGACAGGCGAACGCTAGGCCGCCGGATTGGCCTTCGCCCTGCGCACGCTCTGAAGGGCACCCGACCATGCGATGAGCTGGGCGAGCATGTCGCCGACCGAGGCCGCGAGGCCGTCGCCGGGAACGAAGGCGCCCGAGGCGAAGGCCGGGATCAACGGAATGGCAGGCTGTGCCCGCACCGTCGCCACCTGAAGCTCCGCCAGCACGAGCCGCAGCGCCTCGGCGGCCCTCACGCCGGCTGCCCAGCCGCCATAGCTGACGATGCCGGCGGCCTTGTCGTTCCACTCCTCCCGATAGACATAGTCGAGTGCATTCTTCAGCGCGCCGGGGAAGGAGTGATTGTACTCGGGCACGAGGAATACATAGCCGTCGAAGCTTTCGATGCGCTCGCCCCAGTTGCGCGTGTGGACGTGGCTGTACTGCTGATGGCTAGGGTTGCCGGGCTCGTCCAGATTGCCGAGCCCATGATGGACGAGGTCGACCAGATCACAGGAGGCGCCGCCGTAGGCGCGCGCGGTCTCGAGCAGCCAGGACGCGATCTGCTCGCCCCGGCGGCCGGGCCGGGTGCTGCCGAGGATAATTGCGAAGCGGAGGGACATCTTGCCAACTGGCCTTTCTTCTCGCCGTCGTTTGGAAGTTGATGTGTCAACTCTCCGCTCCGGGAGTTGATGTGTCAACTTACTTCCGCTAGGATCGCCGGCATGACGCAACCCGACCCGCTTGCGCCCGAAGACTGGGCACTCTGGGACCTGTGGATGCGGGCGCAGCGCCTGCTCGCTCGGGAGATCGACCACCGGCTCCAGACCGAATGCGGCATTTCCAAAGCTGAGTTCAGCGTGCTCGTGTCGTTGCTAAGGGCATCCGGCCCCGCATTGCGGGTCGTGGATCTGGTGGAATCGCTCGGCTGGGAGAAGAGCCGCGTGGCGCATCAGCTCACCCGCATGGAGGGTCGCGGGCTGGTGCAGCGCACCGAAAGCGGCGCGCGCGGGCGGCGCACGGGCGTCGGATTGACGGCCGAGGGGCGTTGCCTGGCGGAGAGCGCCGTACTTGCGCATGGCGAGACCGTGCGCCGCTGCTTCCTCGATCACCTCACGCCCGACCAGGCCGCTGCCATCCGGGCCTGGAGCGAGCAGACGATCACGCGGGGAGACGCCCGCTAGAGAGGCCGCTTCTATGCCGCGATCAGCCGGAGATTGGCCTGCAGAGCGCCCATCAGCGATGCGCGCGCCTGTGCCGTCGACCGGCGCTGGTTGCCGTTGAAGACGTTTCCATGTTCACCCATCAGGTCGAGCAGCAAGACCACGACATAGAGCCGGAACATGGCGTCGTCCTCGGCGCCGGCATGTCTCAGCCAATGCTCGACGTAGCCGCTCGGTCCACCATAGCCGCTGAGCGCGGCGAGGGTCAGTGCCGCCGCGTAGCGCGGGTCGCCGAAGCAGAGATCGTCCACGTCGACGATTCCCGACAGGCTTCCGTCGGGCGCCACGATGACGTTCTTGGTGGTGGTGTCGTGCAGGAACGGCGTCGCCGGCATCCGGTCGAGCCGGTCGCGGGCGGCGGCCACCGCTGCTTCGCCCCGATCGACAAGCCGCGGATCGAACAGCCCGGCCGAAACGATCCGTTTTCGCGAGCGGTCGAGATTATCTTCGAGCACCCGCGACCAAGTCCGCTGCGGGGCACGTTCGGGCACGGCGGCATATCCGTAGAGGCCGGCCGAGCCGGTCGCCGCGACGATCGCCTGCGCCGATGCCACACCGGCGGCGATCCGCTCCAGTTGCCCGTCCGACAACCCGGCAACGACGGCGCCGAGGTCGCTTCCCGGCAACCGTTGCAGGACGAGCCACGGCAGATCCGCCCCAAGATCCTCGCCAAGAATCGCCGGCAGCGGCACGCCGCGCGGCCTTAGCAGGCCGGAAAGCCGCCGGGCCCCGGCCATTTCCGCATGCGCCGCCTCCCCGCCGATCCGCAACACGACCGGATCGCGGTCGCCGAACAGGGCCTCATAGACGTAGTGGCTTGAGCCGGTGGCGAAGCGGCGTATCCCGGTCGGCGGCCGGCCGACGACGCGCCCGGCGATCGCAGTGGCAAGGCTCTCGTCCGGTACGCGCCCGCCGGCGTTCACCCGCGCGTCCCGAAGATCGCCGAGCCGACGCGCACGTCGGTGGCGCCGAAGGCGATCGCCGTCTCGAAATCGGCGCTCATCCCCATCGACAGCGATTTCAGTCCGAGCCGCCCGCCGATCTTGGCAAGCAAGGCGAAATGCGGTGCCACCACCTCGTCGAGGGGCGGAATGCACATCAGCCCGTCGATGGAAAGCCCATGCACCGTGCGGCAACGCTCGACGAAGGCGTCCGTCTCCTCCGGCTTGACGCCCGCCTTCTGCGGCTCAGCGCCGGTATTGACCTGTACCAGCAGGCGAAGTTGCCGCCCCTGCCGCGCCATCTCCTCGGCGACCGCCGCGGCGATCTTGTCGCGGTCGATGGTGTGGAGGACGTCGAACAGGGCGACCGCCTCCTTCGCCTTGTTGGATTGCAGCGGTCCGATCAGGTGCAGTTCGATGCCGGGCGTCTCCAGGCGGAGCGGCGGCCATTTGGCCGCGGCCTCCTGCACCCGGTTCTCGCCGAATGCCCGCTGGCCGCCGGCGATCACCGGCCGGATCGCCGAGGCGTCGAAGGTCTTGGAGACGGCCACCAGGCGCACCGAGCCGGCAGGCCGTCCAGCGGCGGCCTCCGCTGCGGCAATACGGCCGCGAACCTGGCTGAGCGCTTCTGCCTGCACCTGCGCCTTCCGATGGCGGCGCCCTGGCGCCGCCGGCCCCGTGGGGGCGGGGCCTGCTTAGCCCGGCAGGGCATGCCCGGCAAGGCGACAGGCCGTCTTTCTCGGCCTTTCCGATTGACCGCGGGGCCGATTCTGGTGATGGTCCGCCGCGACCGGCCGCAAGCGCCCCCCTCCCTCCCAGCGCCCCGACCGCGCACATGAAGACCATGGCGACCGAACGATACAATCCCCGCGAAGCAGAACCCCGCTGGCAAGCCCGCTGGGCCGAGGCACGCATCTTCGAGACGAAGAACGACGATCCCCGGCCGGAATACTACGTGCTCGAGATGTTCCCCTACCCGTCGGGGCGCATCCATGTCGGCCACGTGCGCAACTACACCATGGGCGACGTGCTCGCCCGCTTCATGCGCGCCAAGGGCTACAACGTCCTCCACCCCATGGGCTGGGACGCCTTCGGCCTGCCGGCCGAAAACGCGGCGATGCAGAACCGCATCAACCCGCGCAAGTGGACCTACGACAACATCGCCACCATGCGCGGCCAGCTCAAGATGATGGGCCTGTCGCTCGACTGGTCCAGGGAGTTCGCCACCTGCGATCCGGAATACTACGCCCAGCAGCAGAAGCTCTTCGTCGACATGCTGAGAAAGGGGCTCGCCTATCGCAAGAAATCGAAGGTCAACTGGGACCCGGTCGACCAGACCGTGCTCGCCAACGAGCAGGTGATCGACGGTCGCGGCTGGCGCTCCGGCGCCGCGGTCGAGCAGCGCGAGCTGACCCAGTGGTTCTTCAAGATCACCCAGTACAGCGAAGACCTGCTCGCCGCCCTCGATACGCTCGACCGCTGGCCGGACAAGGTCCGCCTGATGCAGAAGAACTGGATCGGCAAGTCCGAGGGCCTGCGCGTGCGCTTCGCCGTCAGCGGCGCGGCGCCGGCCGGCTTCGCGGCGATCGAGGTCTTCACCACCCGTCCGGACACGCTTTTCGGCGCAAGCTTCATGGCGCTGTCGCCCGACCACCCGCTGTCGACCGAGCTTGCCGGCAAGGACGCCAGGCTCGCCGCCTTCATCGACGAGTGCCACCGCCGCGGCACCAGCGCCGAGGCGATCGAGACCGCCGAGAAGATGGGCTACGACACTGGCCTGACCGTCGCCCATCCCTTCCGCGAGGGCCACACGCTGCCGGTCTACGTCGCCAACTTCGTGCTGATGGATTACGGCACCGGCGCCATCTTCGGCTGCCCGGCGCACGACCAGCGCGACTACGACTTCGCCTCCAAATACGCCCTGCCGATCGTGCCCGTGGTGGCGCCGCTCGACGTCTTCGACGACGACAACGACCTGGTGAAGTGGATCGAGCAGTTCGAGACCGGCAACGAGGCCTATCTCGACGACGGGCAGCTCATCAATTCCGAGTTCCTCGACGGCATGACGGTTGCCGACGCCAAGGAGGCTGTGGCACAACGCCTTGAAAAGGCGCAGCTTTTCGGCGCGGCCCAAGCCCGGCGCCAGGTCAACTATCGCCTGCGCGACTGGGGCATCTCGCGCCAGCGCTACTGGGGCTGCCCGATTCCGGTGATCCATTGCGCCGACCACGGCACCGTGCCGGTGCCAGACGCCGACCTGCCGGTGCTGCTGCCCGACGACGTCGTCCTCGACAAGCCGGGCAACCCGCTCGACCGTCACCCGACGTGGAAGCACGTCGCCTGCCCGGTGTGCGGCAAGCCTTCGCTGCGCGAGACCGACACCATGGACACCTTCGTCGATTCGTCCTGGTACTTCGTCCGCTTCACCGCGCCGCACGCCACCACGCCGACCGAGCGCACCACCGCCGATGCCTGGATGCCGGTCAACCAGTATATCGGCGGCATCGAGCACGCGATCCTGCACCTGCTCTATTCGCGCTTCTTCATGCGTGCCATGCGCGCCACCGGACACATCGGCATCGACGAGCCATTCGCCGGGCTGTTCACCCAGGGCATGGTCGTCCACGAGACCTATCGGGCCGGCGGCGAGGGCGGCAATGGCCGCTGGCTGGCGCCGGCCGAGGTGCGCATCGAGGGCGACGGCGACAGTCGCAAGGCGATCGAGATCGCCACCGGCGAGGAGGTCGAGATCGGCGGCATCGAGAAGATGTCGAAGTCGAAGCGCAACACCATCGACCCCTCCGACATCATGGAGAGCTACGGCGCCGATACCGCCCGCTGGTTCATGCTCTCCGATTCGCCGCCCGACCGCGACGTCATCTGGACCGAGGAGAGCGTAGCCGGGGCGGCGCGCTTCCTGCAGCGCGTCTGGCGCTTCACCGCCGAGGCGATGGCCTTGCAGCCGGTGGTGCCGCCGGCCGGCAGCGCGCCCTCTGCCGAGGTGAGCGACGACGCGCTGGCATTGCGCAAGGTCGCCCACCGCACGCTGGCTGCGGTCGAGGAGAATATCGCCGGCCTCCGCTTCAACGTCGCCGTCGCCAAGATCTACGAACTGGCCAACGCCATCAGCGCGGCGCTGGCGATCCTGCCGCAGCAACGGCAGGACGCCGCCGATCATGCGCTCGGCGCGGCGGTGCGCGAGGCGCTGGAGATGGTGGTCGAGATGATGGCGCCGATGATGCCGCATCTGGCCGAGGAATGCTGGGTGGCGCTCGGCCACGACGACCTGCTGGCGACCCGCGCCTGGCCGGACGTCGACCGCAGCCTGCTGGTCGAGGACAGCATCTTGTTGCCGGTTCAGATCAATGGTCGCAAGCGCGGCGAATTGACAATCGCGGTGGATGCGTCACAAGCTGATATAGAGACGGCGACTCTCGCTTTGGACGTGGTACAAAGGGCGCTTGAGGGGCGAAAACCGCGCAAAATCGTCGTCGTGCCGAAGAGGATCGTGAATGTCGTCATTTGACCACAGCCGATCCGGGGGAGGCCGCAAGGCCGGCCGCCTGATCCTTCTCGCCGCGGTCGCGGCGGCGGCGCTGTCCGCCTGCACCGTGCAGCCGCTCTACGCACCCACCGCGGCCGGTAGCTCGGTCACCGCCTCGCTCGGCGACATCTACATCGAGCCGGTCAGCGACCGCATCGGCCAGGACGTGCGCAACGAGCTCATTTTCCAGTTGAACGGCGGCAAGGGCCAGCCGGCCAACGCCAACTACCGCATGACACTATCGGTCGGCGCGAGCGAGAGCGCCCTCGGCGTCACCCCGATCGCCACCGCCCCGGCCTATTCCGTCACCGTCGCCGCCACCTATGAGGTGCGCTCGACGGCCGACGACAAGATCGTGCTGAGGAGCACCAGCCGGCAGTCCGCCTCCTACGATCGCGTCAACCAGTTCTACGCCAACGAGCGTGCCCAGCTCGACGCGCAGAACCGCGCCGCCGCGCTCGTCGCCCAAGACATCCGCACGCGGCTCGCCACCGCGGCCGCCAGGGGAACGATCTAGCGGCCGGCCCGCGCGCACCGGGCAAGCCAAGTGGTTCAGATCAAGCCCGCCGATGCCGACCGCTTTCTGGCGCGGCCGGATGCGGCCATCCGCGTCGTCCTGATCTATGGCAACGACGAAGGCCTTGTCGCCGAGCGCGCCCGGCGCTTCGCCGCCGCGGTCATCGGCGAGGGCGGCGATCCCTTCGCCCAGGTCCGGCTTGATTCGGGGGCGATCGCCGACGATCCCGGACGCCTGGCCGACGAGGCCAATGCGGTTCCGCTGTTCGGGGGAAAGCGCGTCATCACCATCGCCCTCTCTGGCAACCGGTCGATCCAGGCCGCCGTCGAGGCGGTGCTCGCCGCGCCGCCGGTCGATTCCTGGGTGGTGATCGCCGCCGGCGACCAGCGCAAGGGCTCCGCCCTGCGCAAGCTGTGCGAGACCAGCGCCGGTGCCGCGGCGATCGCCTGCTACGCCGATTCCGATCGCGACCTCGACCGCATCATCGACGAGGAGACGCGTCGCGCCGGGCTGACCATCGCGCCGGATGCGCGCACCGCGCTCAAGGGGCTGATTGGCGCCGACCGCATGGCCAGCCGCTCGGAGGTCGCCAAACTCTGCCTCTACGCCGCCGACGCCGGCACCATCGGACTGGACGACGTGCGCGCCATCATCGGCGATGCCGCCGCCTCGGCCGTGGACGAGGCGGTCGACGCCGCTGCCCTCGGCGATGCCGCAGGCCTCGACCGGGTCTACCGGCGTCTGCGCGCGGCCGGCGTTCCCGGCGCCGTCATCGCCGGCGCCGCGCTTCGCCACTTCAACTTCCTGCAGAAGGCCCGCGCCGCCTGTGATGCCGGCGCCTCGGCCGAGGCCGTGGTCGCCGGCGCTCGCCCGCCGATCTTCTTCCAGCGCCGCAACGCCGTCATCCGCCAGTTGACCCTATGGAGCGCGGCGGCGATTGATTCTGCCCTCACCCGCCTCGATGCGGCGCTGTTCGACAGCCGCCTGCATGGCGCCATCGCCGACGAGGTCGTTGCCCAGGCGCTCCAGTCCATCGCCTATATTGCGGCGGGTGGCAGGCGCAGTTCGCAGGCCGGGTTGGCGTCAGCGTAACCCGCCTGCACCGAGCCCGGCCGAATACGCTTCGCCCTTCCGCCGACGGTGCGCCTGCGGGCCCTACCCGCGCAGCCGCCGCACGATGTCGTCGAGCTGTTCGAGCGTCTTGTAGGCGACCGTCACCTTGCCGCCGTTGCTCTTGTGGTCGATCGCCACCGCCAGGCCGATGCGGTCGGTCAGGCTCTTCTCCAGGGCGCGCGTGTCAGCATCCTTCGACGACTTCCTGCCGCCCGCCGACTTCCTGCGGCCGGCCGATTCGTCGAGCTTCTCGACATCGCGCACGTTGAGGCCGGCCTCGACGATGCGCCGCGCCGCCGCCGCCGGATTCTCCAGCGTCACCAGCGCACGCGCATGGCCGGCGGTCAGCTTGCCGTCGCGGAGATAGGCCTGCACCTCGTCCGGCAGCTTGAGCAGGCGCAGGGTATTGGCGATGTGCGGCCGGCTCTTGCCGATCACCTCGGCGAGCGCGCTCTGGCTGTAGCCGTAGCCATCGATGAGCTGCTGGTAGCCGACCGCCTCTTCCAGCGCGTTGAGATCCTGCCGCTGCACGTTCTCGACGATGGCAAGTTCGAGCGCCTCCTTGTCGGAAAGCTCGCGCACCACCACCGGCACGTCGTGCAGGCCGGCCTTCTGCGCGGCGCGCCAGCGCCGCTCGCCAGCAACGATCTCGTAGCTGTCCACCGCTCCCTCGACCGGGCGCACGAGGATCGGCTGGACGACGCCCTTCTCGCGCACCGACGCCGTCAGGTCGTCGAGGTCGGCATCGGTGAAGGCCTTGCGCGGGTTGCGCGGGTTGGCGCGGAGAAACGCCACCGGCAGCCGGCGCTGGCCGCGCGCGTGGTCGCCGGCCGGCGCGGCGCCGGGGCTTTCGACGTCGCCGATCAGCGCCGCCAGGCCCCGCCCCAGTCTGTTGCGCGTCGCGCTCTCCGCCATTCGCCTATCCTTTGAAAAAGCCGGTTCGTTTCACTAACGAATCGACATTCGTTACGCAGCCCTCAAGTGCCGCTCGCGCTGGATGATCTCGGCGGCAAGCTTGAGGTAGGCCTGGCTCCCGGCGCTCTTGAAATCATAGAGCAGCACGGGCTTGCCGAAAGAGGGCGCCTCCGACACGCGCACGTTGCGCGGGATGATCGTGTCGTAAACCGCCGCGCCCATGTGGGCACGCACGTCCGCCACCACCTGGCCGGAGAGGTTGTTACGGCTGTCGAACATGGTGAGCACGATGCCGTGGATGCTCAACTCGGGGTTGAGCGTCTGCTTGACCTGCTCGACGGTGTGGAGGAGCTGGCTGAGGCCCTCCAGCGCAAAGA
This sequence comes from uncultured Alphaproteobacteria bacterium, assembly GCA_963782045.1. Taxonomy (GTDB): domain Bacteria; phylum Pseudomonadota; class Alphaproteobacteria; order Rhizobiales; family Kaistiaceae; genus CAVSRC01. The sequence goes on along the minus strand of CAWAIR010000006.1, from coordinate 382,918 downwards.
ACTCGCATTGCAGCGGCACCAGCACCGAGTGCGCGGCCGACAGCGCGTTGATGGTCAGGAGGTTGAGGGAGGGCGGGCAGTCGACCAGAACATAAGTATAGTTTCGCCGCCGACTCGAATCCTCCTCGCCCTGCCCGAATAGCGCCTGGCGCAGACGGTAGGCCCTGTCTGAGCGGCCGGCGATCTCCAGTTCGACGCCGAGCAGGTCGAGCGTCGACGGCGTCACCGAGACCCGCGGCACCGCGGTTTCGACGGCCGCCTCGGCCACCGTCGCCTCGCCGAGCAGCAGGTGGTAGGTGGACACGCTGCGGTTCTTGCGGTCGATGCCGAGCCCGGTCGAGGCATTGCCCTGCGGGTCGAGGTCGACGATCAGCACCTCCTCCCCGATGGCGGCCAGCGCCGTGCCGAGATTGATGGCGGTCGTCGTCTTGCCCACGCCTCCCTTCTGGTTGGCGAGGGCGAGCACACGCGGCGTCTTGGGCAGGGTCATCGGCCGTTTACCGATCGTTAACCGTTTGTGTCGGTGCGCGGCCTGAGGTGGCTGATATCGAGAATCGCGCCGCCGTCACCGACTCGACTATCGTGTTTTACCAGATCGAAATCCCAAGATTGAGTAGCTTCGGCAATTTCCCGCACAAAATCTTGACCCTTGTGGAAGGCGGCCGGGACCCCCTTTTCCATCACCGGCGCCGCCAGGGCGAGCAGCTCCTTGAGCGGCGCCAGCGCCCGCGCGCTCACCCGGTCGACCGGCTCGGACCAGGCGGCGAGCACCCGGTCGACGCGCCCCTCGTGCACGGTCGCCGGGGCGGCGGTCTCGCGGATCGCCGCCCGCAGGAAGGCGCATTTCTTGCGGTTGCTCTCGACCAGATGGACGGCGGCGGCGTCCGTGCCCGCATGCAGAATGGCGACGACGACGCCCGGGAATCCCGCCCCGCTGCCGAGGTCGAGCCACCGCCGCGCCTGAGGGAAGAGCGCGACGAGCTGGGCGCTGTCGGCCACATGGCGCCGCCAGATTTGCGGCACGGTGCTCGGCGCGATCAGATTTTCGGCGCGCTGCCATTTTTCCAGCAGCGCCACATAGGCGGCGAGCCGCTCGCCGGTTTCACGTGAAACAGGGACGATGTCCGTCAGCGCCGAAAGGCCGTCTTTCACGCCACCTTCCGCCCACGAAGGCGCCGGATTCCGCCGAGCAGAAGCGCCAGCGCCGCCGGCGTCATGCCCTCGATGCGGGCCGCCTGGCCGAGGGTGGCCGGCCGCACCGCTGTCAGCTTGTCGCGCAACTCGCCGGAGAGGCCCGACAGCGCGCCAAGATCGAGATCGTCGGGGATGGTCACCGCCTCATCGGCCCGCACTTCTGCGATATCGAACCGCTGCCGCTCCAGGTAGACCGCGTACTTCGCCTCAGTCTCGATCTGTTCGGAGGCGAATCGATCGAGCCCGCCGAGATCCGGCCATACCCGCGCCAGCCTCCCCATGCTCATCCCGGGATAGGCCAGCAGGTCGAAGGCAGAGCGCCGCGTGCCGTCGCGGTTGATGCGGATGCCATGGCGTTCGGCCTCGTTCGGCGTCAGCGTCAGCGATTGCGTGAGCGCCCGCGCCCCATCCAGCCTATCCGCCCTCGCCCGGTATGTCCGCCGCCGCTCGCTGCCGACCACACCGAGATCAATTCCCTTGGGCGTCAGCCGCTGGTCGGCATTGTCCGCCCTGAGCGACAGCCGGTATTCCGCCCGCGAGGTGAACATCCGATAGGGCTCGGTCACTCCCGCGGTCAGCAGGTCGTCGATCATCACGCCGAGATAAGCCTCCGACCGGCTGATGGTGACCCCCTCCCCGCCGCCGGCAATCAGCGCCGCGTTGAGCCCGGCAAGCAGCCCCTGCGCGCCGGCCTCCTCGTAGCCGGTCGTGCCGTTGATCTGCCCGGCCAGGAACAGCCGCGCAATGCGCTTGGTCTCCAGTGTCGGCTTCAGCTCGCGCGGATCGACATGGTCATATTCGATGGCATAGCCCGGCCGTGTGATCCGCGCCTTCTCCAGCCCCGGGATCGCCCGCACGATCTCCACCTGCACGCTCTCGGGCAGCGCTGTGGAGATGCCGTTGGGATAGACGGTAGGGTCGTCCAGCCCCTCCGGTTCCAGAAAGATCTGGTGCCCGTCGCGGTCACCGAAGCGCATGATCTTGTCTTCGATGCTCGGGCAATAGCGCGGACCGCGGCTCTGGATCTCGCCGGAGAACATCGGCGAGCGCCTGATGTTCTGGCGGATCACCCGATGCACCGCGTCGGTCGTCCGCGTGATGGCGCACGCGACCTGCGGGTTGGAAATCGCCGTCGTCAGCGCGGAGAACGGCTCCGGCGGATCGTCGCCCGCCTGCCGGTCGAGCCCCGACCAGTCAATCGTCCGCCCATCCAGGCGCGGCGGCGTCCCCGTCTTCAGCCGCCCCAGGCGGAAACCCGCGACCTCCAGCGTCCGCGCCAGCCCCACCGACGGTGCCTCGCCGACGCGCCCGGCCGCAATCTTCACCTCGCCCATGTGGATCAGCCCGCGCAGGAACGTTCCCGTCGTGATGACCACGGCGCCGGCAGCGAGCACCCGTCCGTCGCCGAGCACCACGCCGGCCGCCCGCCCCTCGCCGACAACGAGGTCGACGACCTCCTCTTCGACGACAGTGAGACCGTCCTGTTCCTTCAGCAGGCCCTGCACCGCCCGGGCGTAGAGCTTGCGGTCGGCCTGTGCCCGGGGACCACGCACCGCCGGTCCCTTGCGCCGGTTAAGCACCCGGAACTGGATGCCGGCGCGATCCGCGGCCACGCCCATGATCCCGTCAAGCGCATCGATCTCGCGGACCAGGTGGCCCTTGCCGAGTCCGCCGATCGCCGGGTTGCAGGACATCGCGCCGACCGTGGCGAAGGATTGCGTCACCAGCGCCGTCCGCGCCCCCATGCGCGCCGCCGCCGCTGCGGCCTCGGTGCCCGCATGGCCCCCGCCGACCACGATCACGTCGAAGGATCGGTTCGTATCCGTCATGAACTCATCCGTGATTCGCCTCCCGCTCGCCCCTGTTTCACGTGAAACAGCACCCTCATTTTCCGATACAGAAATCGCGGAACACGACGTCCAACATTTCCTCGACGCCGATGCGCCCCGTCACTCTTCCTAGGGCATCGCCGGCCCGTCGCAAGTCCTCGGCGCGCAGCTCCAGCCCGCGGCCGTCGTCCACAAGGGCTGCCCCGATCGCCTCCGCGCACGCGCCGAGCGCCGCCCGATGCCGCGCGCGCGTCGCAACCACCGCTTCGCCCCGGCCGAGCTGGTCAGACAACCACCGTCCCAGACTTCGCAGCAGATCGGCCACGCCGTCGCCAGTCACCGACGAAACGCAATGGTCGAAAGCCGCACAAAGCCGGGCTCGTTCCAAGTCCGAATCGATCAGGTCGCGTTTCGTCCCGACATGGATCACGGGAACCGACAGGGCAGGGGGGTGCCCGCGGCCCTCGCGCACGTCGCCGAGCCAGAGTACCAGGTCGGCCCTGGCGCCGCGCGCCTCCGCCCGGCGCACACCCTCCCGTTCAACCACGCCCACCGCTTGCCGCAGCCCGGCGGTATCCACCAGCGTCGCCGCGTAGCCATCGAGGTCAACCCGCACCTCGATCATGTCCCGCGTCGTGCCCGGTTCCGCCGTGACGATGACCACGTCGCGCCGCGCAATGGCATTCACCAGGCTCGACTTGCCGGCATTGGGCGGACCGAGAACGACGATCTCCGCTCCCTCGCGCACCCGCTCCCCCCGCCGGTCTTCGACATGGTTAACGATTTCCTGCCGCACCGCACCCGCCAGCGCCCAGGCACCGCTGCTCGCCGAAGCTGGGATGTCATCCTCGTCCGAAAAGTCCAGCTCCGCCTCGATCAGCGCCCGCGCCCGCACCAGCCGCCGCCGCCAGTCCTCGTAGAGCCGCCCGATGGTCCCGTCGCTCTGCCTGAGCGCCTGGCGCCGCTGCGCTTCCGTCTCCGCCGCCACCAGATCGGCCAGTCCCTCGACCTGGGTCAGGTCGAGCCGCTGGTTGGCGAAGGCCCGGCGGGTGAACTCGCCCGCCTCAGCCGGACGAAAGCCATCGATCCCGGACAACGCCCCGAGCACCGCTGCCACCACGCCGCGCCCGCCATGCACGTGCAGTTCCGCCACGTCCTCGCCGCTGAAACTCGCCGGTGCGGCGAAGAACACCACCAGCCCCTGATCAAGCACGTCGCCCCCGGCTGAGCGGATGGATCTCAAGGAAATCCGGCGTGGTTCCGGCACCGCACCGATCAGCGTTTCGAGTCCGAATCGAACGCCGGGCCCGCTCATGCGGATGACCGCCACCCCCGCTGGCGGCGTCCCGCTCGACAATGCGAAGATCGTATCGCCCGCCACCGTCCTCACCCTAGATCGAAACCATGAGCGAAAACCTTCTCCGCCACGAGGCCAGCCCCTACCTGCTCCAGCACAAGGACAATCCCGTCCACTGGCGTCCGTGGGGCCCGGCAGCGCTCGCCGCTGCGGCTGCCGCCGATAAACCCATCCTTCTTTCCGTCGGCTATGCCGCCTGCCACTGGTGCCATGTCATGGCCCATGAAAGCTTCGAAGACCCGGAAACCGCCGCGGTCATGAACGAGCTTTTCGTGAACATCAAGGTCGACCGCGAGGAACGTCCCGACATCGACCAGATCTACATGGCCGCGCTGCACGCCACCGGCGAGCAGGGCGGCTGGCCGCTCACCATGTTTCTGACGCCACGCGGCCAACCGATCTGGGGCGGCACCTATTTCCCCAGGACCGCGCGTTACGGCCGCCCGGGCTTCGTCGACGTGCTGCGTCAGGTCGCCCGCATCTACAGCGACGATCCCGGTACCGTCACCACCAACACCACCGCCCTCATGGCGCATCTTTCCGCGCCCCGCGCCGGCCCCGGCGTCGCCCTCGATCGCCCGCTTCTCGACCAGGCAGCCGCGCGCATCCTGTCCTTCATGGACCCCGTCCGCGGCGGCACCAACGGCGCCCCAAAATTTCCCCAGGCCGGCCTGCTGCAGTTTCTCTGGCGCGCCGCTTACCGCACCGGCGAGGCCCGCTATCGCGACATCGTCCTCGTCACCCTTCGCAATATCTGCCAGGGCGGCATCACCGATCACATCGGCGGCGGCTTCGCCCGTTATGCAACCGACGCCCGCTGGCTCGTCCCCCACTTCGAGAAGATGCTCTACGACAATGCCCAGCTCCTCGCGCTGCTGGCCACCGCCTGGACATCCACCGGCGAGGCATTGTTCCGCGCCCGTGCCGAGCAAACCGTCGCCTGGCTGGACCGGGAGATGCTGCTGCCTGGCGGCGCGTACGCCGCCAGCATCGACGCCGATTCGGAGGGCCACGAGGGCCGCTTCTATGTCTGGACCCGGTCGGAGGTGATGGCGGTGCTCGGGCAAGGGGAGGGCACCTTCTTCGCCGATACCTACGATATCCGCGACGGCGGCAACTGGGAGGGCGTTTCGATCCCCAATCGTCTGCACACGCCCCATCTACTCGGCGCCGACGACGAGCGCCGTCTCGCTGCCGCCCGTGCGCATCTGCTCGACCATCGCGCCCGCCGCGTCCGCCCCGCCACCGACGACAAGGTCCTCGCCGACTGGAACGGTCTCGCCATTGCCGCGCTCGCTTCCGCCGGCGCGGCCTTCAGCCGCCGCGACTGGATCGACCGTGCCGCCGACGCTTTCCGCTTCGTCACCACCACCATGATGCGCGCTGACCGCCTGGCGCATTCCTGGCGCGACGGCAAGGCGGTCTTCCCCGGTCTCGCCACCGACTATGCCGCCATGATCCACGCGGCGCTCGCCCTCCACCAGGCGACGTTCGAAACCGCCTGGCTTGACCATGCCGAGGCGTTCGCCGCCACCCTTCGCCACCACCATTGGGACGCCGCCCGCCCCGGCTACTTCCTTTCCGCCGACGACGCCGAAGCCCTCATCATCCGTCCCCGCGCCGACGCCGACGAGGCCACCCCGTCGGCTGCCTCGCTGATGGCCGCCAACCTCGTCCGCCTCTGGCGCCTCACCGGCAAGGACGCTTATCGCGACGATGTCGATGCCGTCCTCACCGCCGCCGCCGGCGCCATTGCCGACAACCTCCTCGCCACCACCGGCCTGCTTAACGCCCTCGACCTCCGCCTCGGCGCCATCGACGTTGCCATCGTGGTGCCCGATACTTCGCCGGATAATCATTTGCTTGCCGCCGTCCGCGCTCAGGCCACGCCCAACACCATCATCGTCCTCACCGGCAACGGCGCCAGCCTGCCGCCGTCACACCCCGCCAGAGGCAAGACCGCCATCGACGGCCAGGCCACGGCCTATGTCTGCCGCGGCGAGACCTGCTCGCTCCCGGTCACCGACGCCGATGCTCTTGCCAGGCTGATCGCCGCCCACATCGCCTAAGTCGTCCCGCCCCGCCGCGACCGGGAACCAGCCTCGGCCCCGTCGCGTTTCCTCTGCAAGCAGAAGGAAACCGACCATGCAGAGCGACAAGGAAAAGGCCCAGCAAATCGAGAAGAAGCGCCGTCTGGCGGCCAAGGGCCTCAGGGAGCGCAGGGACGGCAAACCCATCGACCCGATGGAGGACGTCGGCACCTTGGCCATCGATACCGACGCCGACGACCCCGAGACGCCGGCCGAGAAGGAACTCGACGTCGCCAAGCGCGGCTTCGCCATCGGTCTCGGCATCAAGCGCCAGTAGCCGCCGCTCCGCGCGTGGACGGATTAAGCCGCGGATGACCGCGCGCCTCCTGATGATCTGGGATGGCGTGCGTAACTCGCTGTGGGCCCTGCCCATCGCGGTTGTCGCCGTCGCCATCGCCCTGGTGGTCGCCGTCCTCCAGCTCCACCTTTCCCCCGATGGCGGCGTCTGGTGGCTCTACGGCGGCGGCACGACCCGCGCCAGCAGCCTGCTCGGCAGCCTGCTTACCGCTATGATCACCACGGCGACGCTTGCCATCTCCATCACTATGGTCGTGCTCACCCTCGCCGCCCAGTCCCTCGGGCCGCGACTGATCCCGATCTTCATGGGCGACACGCGCACCAAGGTCACCCTCGGCACGCTCATCGGCACTGTCGCCTATCTGCTCATCGTGCTGCGCACCGTCGCCGGCAGCGACGATCAGGCAGTGCCGCAGCTCGCGGTCACCCTCGGCACCATGCTTGTGCTGGCCAGCATGGTGCTCCTGCTCCTCTTCGTGCACCATCTCGCCCGCTCGATCGTCGCCGACACCATCATCGGTCGCGTCGGCGCGACGCTCGATTCCTATTCCGCCTCACTCCTTCCCGAGCGCCGTCGCCCTGCGCTCGCTGCCGAACCCGGCCTGGCAGACCTGGCGGCAGGGCAGGGCGCGCCGATTGCCGCCGCTGCCAGCGGCTACGTGCAGGTCATCGACCACGACGCCCTCATCGATGCCGCCCGGCGCCGCGCCGCGGTCATCGCCCTTTCCCATCGTCCGGGTCAGTTCGCCCTTGTCGGCGACACCCTGGCGCGCGTGCAACCGCCGTCGGCGGCCGATGACGACCTCACCACCATGATCCGCAAGGCAATCGTCCAGGGGCACACTCGCACCGCCGTTCAGGATCTCGAATATTCCATCCGCCAGCTCGTCGAGATCGCGCTCCGCGCCCTGTCGCCCGGGGTCAACGACCCGCACACCGCGCTCTCAGTCATCGACCGGCTCGCCGCATCCTTCGCCGCCATCATGCGCCGCGGCGAACCCGAACCGCTCCGCCGCGATGGCGACGGCACCATCCGCCTGTTGCAGCCGGTGACCGATTTTGCCGGGCTGCTCGATGCCGCCTTCAACGAAATCCGTCAGGCCGGCGCCGCCCAGCCCGCCATCCTCATCCGGCTTGCCGATCGCCTTGGCCAGCTTCTCGTCCATGCCGACGACGCCCGCTCGGAGGCCATCCGCCATCACCTGCAACGCGTCCACACCGGCGCCAGAGAAACCATTCCCAACGCCGACGACCGCGACGATTTCGAAGCGCGCATCGCCGACGCGCTCTATCGGCCGGCGACCGCAGACCACCCGGCCGCGCCGCGTCCTCGCGCGTGAGTGCCCACATCCGCCCGCGCTCCTGCGCCCGGCGGCATGGTTCCGCGCGTGTCTGGTCTGCTTCGCGACGGCCGGCGTCAGCGCCGGCCCCACTCAGGTGTTCATCTGCTCGAAGAAGTCGGCGTTGTTCTTGGTCTGCTTGAGCTTGTCGAGCAGGAACTCGATCGCGTCGACGGTGCCCATCGGCATCAGGATGCGGCGCAGCACGTACATCTTCTTGAGCTGGTCGGGCGCCACCAACAGCTCTTCCTTGCGCGTGCCCGAGCGGGTGATGTCGATCGCCGGGAAGACGCGCTTGTCGGCCACCTTGCGGTCGAGAATGAGCTCCGAGTTGCCGGTGCCCTTGAACTCCTCGAAGATCACCTCGTCCATGCGGCTGCCGGTATCGATCAGCGCCGTCGAGATGATGGTCAGCGAGCCGCCTTCCTCGATGTTGCGCGCCGCGCCGAAGAAGCGTTTCGGCCGTTGCAGCGCGTTGGCGTCAACGCCGCCGGTCAGCACCTTGCCCGACGACGGCACCACCGTGTTGTAGGCGCGCCCGAGGCGCGTGATCGAATCGAGCAGGATGACCACGTCGCGGCCGTGCTCGACCAGGCGCTTGGCCTTCTCGATCACCATCTCGGCGACCTGCACATGGCGCGTCGCCGGCTCGTCGAAGGTCGAGGAGATCACCTCGCCCTTCACCGAGCGCTGCATGTCGGTGACTTCCTCCGGCCGCTCATCGATCAACAGCACGATCAGGTAGCACTCGGGATGGTTGGTGGTGATCGAGTGGGCGATGTTCTGCAGGATGACCGTCTTGCCGGTGCGCGGCTGCGCCGTGATCAGCGCGCGCTGGCCCTTGCCGAGCGGCGCCACCAGGTCGATCACCCGCGCCGTCATGTCCTTCGACGTCGGGTTGTCGACTTCCATCTTGAAGCGCTTGTCGGGATAGAGCGGCGTCAGGTTGTCGAAGTTGATCTTGTGGCGCGCCTTCTCCGGGTCCTCGAAGTTGATCGAGTTGACCTTGAGCAGCGCGAAGTAGCGCTCGCCTTCTTTCGGCCCGCGGATCTGACCCTCGACCGTATCGCCGGTCCTCAGCGAGAAGCGCCGGATCTGCGACGGCGATACGTAGATGTCGTCGGCGCCGGCCAGGTAGTTGGCGTCCGGCGAGCGCAGGAAGCCGAAGCCGTCCAGCAGCACTTCCACCACGCCCTCGCCGATGATGTCGGTTTCCTGGGCGGCGAGCTGCTTGAGGATGGCGAACATCAGCTCCTGCTTGCGCAGCGTGCTCGCGCTTTCGACCCCGAGCTCTTCGGCAAAGGCCAACAGCTCGACAGGCGATTTCGCCTTCAGGTCTTTGAGTTTCATTTCTCGCATGGAGCGGGATTCTCTTGGATGAGTCTGGGAAAAGAAACCGACAGTGGGAAGTCGCAGAACTTCTGACCGACGTTGGAGGTCGGGGCGCCATCTGGCCTGGAGTTGCCGCCGGCGCCTGTCTGCTTGTGCGGTTGCCGGCAAGATAATGGCTCGCATCGGCCACCGCAAGGCCGAAAGCGCGCGTTCCCGCGGGATCAGAACGGCCGCACGATGACTAGGATGACGATGCCGATCATCAGAAGCGTCGGCACCTCGTTGACGAAGCGGTAGAGGCGCTGCGGCCGCTGGTTGCGGTCCTCGGCGAATTCCAGCGTCGCGTTGGCCAGGAACCAGTGCACCCAGGTGAGGCAGAGCGCCAACAGCAGCTTGAGCTGGAACCAGAGGTCGCCGAACAGGTTCAGGTCCCAGGCCAGCCACAGGCCGACCGCCCAGCTCGCGATCATCGCCGGCGTCATGATCGCCCTGAGCAGCCGCCGCTCCATCACCTTGAAGGTTTCCGACTGCTTCGAGCCGGCCACCGCCTCGCAGTGGTAGACGAACAGCCGCGGCAGATAGAGCAGCCCCGCCATCCACGAGATGATGGCGACGATGTGCAGCACCTTCATCCACACATAGGCGCCATCGGGGATCAGCCAGATCGCCAGCACCGCCAGCACCAGCGCCATGACTGCCGCCCGCAGCATCAGCATTCCGGGTGCCTTCATCATGGCGCCCGCACCAGTTCGACCAGCCGCTTCACATGCTCGACCGGCGTCTGCGGCAGAATGCCGTGACCCAGGTTGAAGATGAACCGGCCATCACCCAACCCTGCGCGTATTCGCCGCACCGCTTGCTCCAGCGCCTCGCCGCCCGCCATCAGCACCATCGGATCGAGATTGCCCTGAACCGCCACCTGGCTCTGCAGCCGCTCGCGCGCATAGGCCAGCGGCACCGTCCAGTCGATCGATACACCATCGATACCGGTCGCCGCCACATAGCGTTCCAGCCTCGCTCCGGCCCCGCGCGGGAACCCAATCACCTTGGCCCGCGGCGCCGCCGCCTTCACCCGCCGCACGATCTCCGCCGTCGGCGCCACGCACCACCGCTCGAAACCCGCCTCGTCGAGAACGCCGGCCCAGGTGTCGAAGATCTGCACCACGTCGGCGCCCGCCTCGAGCTGTGCGACGAGATAGTTCGCGGAGACGGCGACCAACCGATCGACCAGTACCTGAAACGCATCGGGTTCGGTCAGCGCCAAGACGCGGGCAGGGGCCTGGTCCGGCGTTCCCCGACCCGCGACCATGTAGGTCGCCACCGTCCACGGCGCCCCGCAGAAGCCAATCAGCGTCTTGTCGCCGGATAGCGACCGCCGCACTTGCCCGATGGTCTCCAGCACCGGCGCCAAGGTCCTGGCGACACCTTCATCGCTCAGCGCTTTGATCGCTGCCCTGTCGATCGGATCGAGCCGCGGCCCCTCACCCTCGACGAACCACACCTTGCGGCCGAGCGCCAACGGTACCACCAGGATGTCGGAGAACACGATCGCCGCATCGAGATCAAATCGCTCGACCGGCTGCAACGTGATCGCACTGGCTAGGTCCGGGCTGAAGCAGAGATCGAGGAACGAGCCGGCCTTGGCTCTCAGCGCCCGATACTCCGGCAGGTAGCGTCCCGCCTGCCGCATCAGCCAGATTGGCGGCGGCGACCGGTGCTGGCCTTCGAGAACCTTGGCGACGGACCCATGAGGCTCGGCAGGGACGTTGTTCCTGTCCAGCTCCCTAAAGAAGTTTTGAATTTTCTTTTTGTTTCATATTGGCAGTGGATTGCCGTCAGCCACAGTGATCCGCCGCTCGCTCTCCCTGAGCAGGATCGGTTCATGAGCGGGAGACGGAGAATACGATTTCGTGCGCCGGTAACAAGGATCGTCAGAACCCCTCGCGTTAAGAATGCATTAACCATAAATAAGGCGAAGCCAAACCTGTTCCTGGTTGTGGATAGCCTGTGGAAAGTTCAGGATTGCGATGGATTTCCCCGTTCCTGCCGAATTGCCGCAGCAACCCGGTCACAGGTGCAAGCCTGTTGATTGAATTTGGCGCTTTCGGGAGAGTGCAGGCAGGGTCCGGGTCGATCGCCCTCAATGCCGCCGGTCGTGCACAGGGCAGGGGATAAGCGCGTGCAGAACCGAGAGAACTTCTTCCACCTTCACCTGGTTTCGGACGCCACCGGCGAAACGCTGATGACTGTCGGCCGGGCCTCGGCCGCTCAGTTCGCCCAGACCCGCGCCATCGAGCACGTCCACGCGCTGGTGCGCAACGACAAGCAGCTTCAGCGCACGCTGGGCGAAATCGAGGCCGAGCCGGGCATCGTCCTTTATACGCTCGTCGACCGCAAGCTCAGCGAGAAGCTCGAAGCCCATTGCCATGCGCTGGGCATTCCTTGCCTCTCGGTGCTCGAGCCGATCTACCAGGTCATGCAGTCCTATCTCGGCGCCGCCAGCGACCGCCGCGTCGGCGCGCAGCATTCGCTCGATGCCGAATACTTCCATCGCATCGATGCGTTGAACTTCACCATGATGCACGACGACGGCCAGCTTGCCGGTCGCCTGGAGGACGCCGATGTCGTGCTGGTCGGGGTGAGCCGCACCTCCAAGACGCCGACTTCGATCTACCTCGCCAATCGCGGGGTGCGCACCGCCAACGTCCCCCTCGTGCCCGGCATCCCGCTGCCGCCGGATGTCGAGAACATCAAGAAGCCGCTGGTCGTCGGCCTCGTCGCCAGCCCCGAGCGCATCATCGCGCTCCGCGAAAATCGCATCCTCAGCCTCAACGCCAGCCAGCCCAACCTTGCCTATGTCGACAAGGCGTCGGTCGCCGACGAGATCGCCTACACCCGCAAGCTGTGCGTCAAGCACGGCTGGCCAGTCATCGACGTCACCCGGCGCTCGATCGAGGAGACCGCGGCGGCGATCATGAATCTCCATCGCGAACACCGCGCGGCGCGGGATTCCGGGTCGGGCAGCCAGTGAGCGTCATCGTCCTGGCCTCGGGCAGCCCGGCACGGCGGACGCTGCTCGCCAATGCCGGACTTGCCTTCACAGTCGAGCCGGCCGCGCTTGACGAGCGTGCCGTCGAGGCGCCGCTGATCGCCGCGCGGTGGGTCGCCGGCCGAGATCGCCGCTGCCCTTGCCGACGCCAAGGCGGCGGAAGTCAGCCGCCGCCTGCCCGCGGTGCTGGTGATCGGCGCCGACCAGACGCTCGATTGCGACGGCCATCGCGGCACCAAGTCGGATACGATGGCCGCGGCGCGGGCCGCGCTTGCAGCGGCTTTCCGGTCGCGCCCACCGGCTGCACTCGGCTGTCGCCGTCGCCCGCGCCGGCACCGTCCGTCTGGCGCCACCTGGACACCGCCACGCTCACCATGCGGCCGCTGGCGGCGGCCGAGATCGAAGCCTATCTCGCCCGGGTCGGCGACGAGGTCCTCAAAAGCGTCGGCGTCTACCAGCTCGAAGGCGAGGGAATCCGCCTGTTCGAGCGAATCGACGGCGACTATTTCACCATTCTGGGCCTGCCGCTCCTGCCGCTTCTGGCGTATCTGAGAAGCGAGGGAGCGATCGCATGAACCGTCCGGCACCATCATGGTAATACCCGTCGCCTGCGTCATCGGCTGGCCGGTCAAGCATTCGCGCTCGCCGGTCATCCACCGCTTCTGGCTGAATGAGCTCGGCCTCGCACGGCGATTATGTCATCCAGCCGGTCGAGCCGGAGCGCATCGTCGCCTTCTTCGCCGGCCTCGCCGACAGCGGCCTCGTCGGCTGCAACGTCACCGTGCCGCACAAGGAGGCGGCCTTTGCCGCGGTCGCCCGGCGCGAGGCGGCGGCGGAAGAGACCGGCGCGCTCAACACCGTGTGGATCGAGGACGGCCGGCTCGTCGGCACCAATACCGATCCCGGCGGCTTCCTCGCCAATCTCGATGTGGAGGTGCCCGGCTGGGACGCCCATGGCGGCCCGCGGTGGTGCTCGGCGCCGGCGGCGCGGCGCGGGCGATCGTCTGGGCGCTCATCGAGCCGCGGCTTCGCGCCGGTCACCGTCGTCAACCGCACGCGCGAGCGTGCCGAGGCGCTCGGCCGCCGCTTCGGACGGCGGGTGGCCATCGCCGGCTGGGACGCGCTGCCGGCAGCGCTCGCCGATGCACGCCTGCTGGTCAACACCACCACGCTTGGCATGCACGGCCAGCCGCTGCTCGAGGTCGATGTCTCGCGTCTGCCGCGGCGATGCGGTCGTCAACGACCTCGTCTACGTGCCGATGGAGACGCCGCTGATCGCCGCGCGCGCGTCGCCGGCCTGACGCGCAGTCGGCGGCCTCGGCATGCTGCTGCACCAGGCGGTCGCCGGGCTTCACCCACTGGTTCGGCCAGCGGCCCGAGGTGACGCCGGCGCTGCAGCGCCGCCGTCCAGAAATCGATCGAGGCCGGATGATGCTCGTCCTCGGCCTCACCGGCTCGCTCGGCATGGGCAAGTCGACCGCCGCGGCGATGTTCGCCCGCGCCGGCGTCCCGGTGTTCGACGCCGACCACACCGTGCACGCTGCTCTATGCCACAGGCGGCGCCGCGGTGGCCGCCGGTCGAGGCGGCCTTTCCCGGCATGACCGTCGACGGCGCCATCGACCGGGTGCGCCTCGGCCGCCGCGTGGTCGGCGATGCGGCCGCCTTCGCCCGGCTGGAATCGATCGTCCACCCGCTGGTGCGCGAGGCGGAAGATGCCTTCCGCGCCCGCGCCGCGGCAGACGGGCATCGCATCGCGCTCCTCGACATGCCGCTGTTCTTCGAGATCCGTGCCGACGAGCGGGTCGACGCGGTCGTGGTCGTCTCGACCACGCCCGAGCGTCAGCGCGCGCGCGTGCTCGCCCGGCCGGGCATGACCGTCGAGCGCTTCGAGGCGCTGGTGGCGCGCCAGGTGCCCGACGCCGAGAAGCGCGCCCGCGCCCATTTCATCATCGATACCGGCGGCACGCATCGCCGAAGCCGAACGGCAGATCACCGAGATCCTGCGCACCGTCGCCGGCATGGCCGGCGGGCGCTGAGCCGGCGGTGGCTCTAGCCCCGGTAGCCCTCGACGGTCCCCGGCGGGCGCAGCTCGGCATCGTCCGGGTCCTCGCCGAACTCGGCGCTTCGCCCGCCGCTGGCGCAGCAGGTCCCAATACTGGTCGAGCGCCACGTTGATGGCGAGCAGGCGCTGGCGCTCCGCCTCGGACAGCTCCCCCTTCTGGTAGAGGAAATGCTCCTCTTCGGTGAGCGCCTTGATGTGGTCGAGCACGGACTGGTCGGTGGCCATTTTCGGTCTCCTAGAGCATGGCGAGGCCAGCATGCCGGCCGAGCGGGAAGGCCCGGTCGATATCCGCGATCTCGGCCTCGGTCAATGTCAGGTCGCCGGCGCCGGCGTTCTCCTCCACATGGGGCACGGCGGCGGCCTTGGGAATGGCGAACAGCGCCGGCCGCCGGGTCAGGAAGGCGAGCGCCACCTGCCGCGGCGTGGCGCCGTGGGCGCCGGCGATGTCGGCCAGCACCCTCCCGCCCGTGTCCGCGGCGCGGGGAAATCGCCGCTGCCGAACGGGCTGTAGGCGACCACCGCCACACCATGGGCCTCGCACCAGGGGATCACCCGGTGCTCGATGCCGCGCTCCTCGAGCTGGTAGTAGACCTGGTTGCAGGCGATGCGTCCCGGCGCCGGCGATGCGCTGCGCCGCCTCCAGATGGGCTGGTCGAAATTGCTGAGGCCCCAGGACCGGATCTTGCCGTCCGCCATCAGCGCCTCGAAGGCGGCGATGGTTTCCTCCAGCCGGTAGCGGCCGCGCCAGTGCAGCAGGTAGCAGTCGAGCCGGTCGGTCCTCGAGTCGCTTGAGCGAGGCCTCGCAGGCGGCGATCGTGCCGCTCCGCGATGCGTTCTGCGGCATCACCTTGGAGACCAGGAAGACGGCGTCGCGGCGTCCGGCGATCGCCTCGCCGACGATCTCCTCGGCCGCGCCGGAGCCGTAGAGCTCCGCCGTGTCGACGTGGCCGAGGCCGAGATCGAGGCCCCGGCGGAGCGCCGCGATGGCCGCCGCCCGCGGGCGCGTCTCGAGGTACCACGTTCCCTGGCCGATGACCGGCACATCGATGCCGGTCGGGCCGAACCGTCTGGTTTGCATGCTTCTCCCCCTGTCGGACCACTATACGCCGGTCGCCATGGCCGCATCACTCCTCCAATTGATGCATTGAGCTTTGCCGCATTTCAGGGAAAGAATAGGGGGTCGAGGCCGGCGGCAAGGGACGTGGCGTGCCTCTCCTGAGTCCCCTCCAGCCGCGGGGGTCCGATCAAGCGGAGAGGTATGTCATGCGGCAGTTCAGCCAGATTGCCTCGGCCATCATTGCGGCATTCCTGATCGCGCTTGCGGTCCTTGCCGGCCGGTGCCGCCGGTGCCGCCGAGGCCCGGCCAAGGCCGCCGCCCCGCCGCCGATCTTCGTCATGCGTGGCGGTCTCAACATCTTTTCCACCGGCATGGACGTACTCGCCAAGGAGCTGACCGACGAAGGGCTTCCCCGCCGTCTCCGACACCTTCGAGGACTGGCGCCAGCAGATGGCCAAAGTCGTCGCCGCCTATCAGCGCGCACCCCTATCCGGTCGTTCTCATCGGCCATTCCTACGGCGCCGACACCGCCCTGCTGATGGCCTACAAGCTGCGCGACGCCAACGTGCCGGTCGCGCTTCTGGTGTTCTACGACCTGACCGATCCCGGCAAGGTTCCGTCCAACGTTGAGAGTGTCCTCAACTTCCGCTCCTCGTCCGCCACCGGCATCAACGTCACCGTCACCGGCGGCGCCCATTTCCACGGCACCATCACCAACGTCACCCGGCCGGACCTCAATCATCTCAACATCGACAAGGCGGAAGACCTGCACGCAGCAGACCATCGAGACGATCGCCGCGCTGTTCGGCAAGAAGCCCGCCAGGACCGCCAAGGAATAGGGAGAGGCGCTCCGCGGGCCTTGCGCCGCGCCGCGCGAAGCGGCCACGATTCGCCGAGCGAATCATGCGCGAAATCATCTTCGACACCGAAACCACCGGGCTTGACCCGCTCAACTGGCGACCGCATCGTCGAGATCGGCGCCATCGAGCTCGTCAACCACATCCCGACCGGCCGGCATTTCCACGCCTATCTCAACCCGGAGCGGCCGATGTCGGTCGAGGCGGCGCGCATCCACGGCCTCGACGACGCCTTCCTCAAGGACAAGCCGCGCTTCGCCGAGATTGCCGACGAGCTCATCGCTTTCCTCGAAGAGGGCAATCTGATCGCCCACAACGCCAGCTTCGACATGGCCTTCATCAATGCCGAGCTCGCCCGCCTCGGCCAGCCCGCCGATTTCCGACGAGCGGGTGATCGACACGCTGATGCTCGCCCGCCGCAAGCACCCGGGCAGCCCCGCCTCGCTCGACGCGCTGATGACGCGCTACCAGATCGACGCCTCGCGCCGCACGCTGCATGGCGCGCTGCTCGACGCCGAGCTCTTGTCGGAGGTCTATATCGAGCTGATTGGCGGCCGCCAGGCGGCGCTCGGCCTCGGCGAGGAGCCGGAAGCCCCGACCATCGCCGTCGCCCATGCGGTGGTCGCCGTCGGTGAGCGTCCGGCGCCGCGGAGCTTCACCCTCGGACCCGAGGAACGGGCCGCCCACCGTGCCGCGCTCGAGCGCCTCGGCGAAAAGGCGATCTGGCGGGACTATCTCACCGCCACCGAGGCCGCGGCCTGACGC
Source organism: uncultured Alphaproteobacteria bacterium (assembly GCA_963782045.1). Lineage (GTDB taxonomy): Bacteria > Pseudomonadota > Alphaproteobacteria > Rhizobiales > Kaistiaceae > CAVSRC01. The sequence continues at coordinate 365,688 of CAWAIR010000006.1, read as the reverse complement.
CGGGCGGGCGGCGCCCTATGTTGGGGCGGCCAGTGCCCGCCGGTGGAGTTCCCCCTTGATCCCCTATTCCCTGCTTGATCTAGCGCCGATCGTTGCCGGCGGCTCGGCCTCCCAGTCGCTTGGCCACACCCTCGATCTCGCCCGCCACGCCGAGGGGTGGGGCTACACCCGCTACTGGCTGGCCGAGCACCACAACATGCCGGGCATCGCCAGCTCGGCCACCGCCGTGGTCATCGGCGCCGTTGCCGGCGCCACCAGGACGATCCGCGTCGGCGCCGGCGGTGTCATGCTGCCCAACCATTCGCCGCTCACCATCGCCGAGCAGTTCGGCACGCTGGAAAGCCTCTATCCCGGCCGCATCGATCTCGGCCTCGGCCGCGCGCCGGGCACCGACCAGATCACCGCGCGGGCGCTCCGCCGCGACGTCAACGCCGCCGGCCAGCGCTTCCCCGACGACGTGCTCGAGCTCCAGTCGCTGCTCGCCCCGGCCGAGCCCGGCCAGTACATCCACGCCGTCCCCGGCGTCGGCACCAACGTGCCGCTGTGGATCCTCGGCTCCAGCCTCTTCGGCGCCGAGCTCGCCGCGCTCCTCGGCCTGCCCTATTCCTTCGCCTCCCACTTCGCGCCGGATGCGCTGATGCCGGCCCTTTCCCTCTATCGCGAGCGCTTCCAGCCCTCGGCCCAGGCGGCGAAGCCCTATGCCATGCCGGCGTTGCAGGTGGTCGCCGCCGACAGCGACGCCGAAGCCAGGCGTCTGTTCACCTCCACCCAGCAGGCCTTCGCCAACATGCAGCGCAACGCCCGCGGCCCCCTGCCTGCGCCGATCGACGACATCGAGAGCTATTGGTCGCCGGCGGAGAAGGCGCGGGCCTCGCACATGCTGACCTATGCCGTGGTCGGCGCGCCGGATACCGTGCGCGACGGGCTCAAGCGGTTCGTCGAGTTGACCGCCGCCGACGAGGTGATGATCGCCGGCCAGGTCTACGACCACGCGGCGCGGCTCCGGTCCTTCGAGATCGTCGCGGAGGCGATGCAGGCATTGTGACGGGCGCTTTAGCGCAGCCACACCCGCGCATAGGGCGGCAGCAGGATGCGGCCGTCGTGAAGGGCGACCGGCGCGTTCGACAGACCGTCGAAGAATTCCCTGGCGCCCTGGGCGGCCGCCCAGTCGGCGCCGATCGCCGACCAGAATTCCCTGAAATTGTAGAGGCAGACGACCGCATTGGTCGGTGCCTTGCGCACGAAGGCGAAGAGGTTGGCCTCGCCGGTGTCGGCGATGAGGGTGGGATTGGCGGCATGGAACTCGGGCATCGCCCGCCGCCGTTCGAGGATGGCGCGCACGCCGTGCCACACCCGCGCCGCCGGCGTCTCGCTGTCGCCTGACATGGCCTCGGCGGCGCGGTCCCAGTCCATGCGCGGCCGGTGCACCCAGCGGCTGTCATGGGCATGCGCCGGGTCGTCGACGTAGCCGTAATCGTTGGTGAGCGCGATCTCGTCGCCCATGTAGATCAGCGGAATGCCGCCGAAGCTTGCGATCAGCGCGTGGCCAAGCAGGATTCGGTCGATCGCCCGATCGATGCCGCTTGGCTCGGCCGCCGTCTCTGCCCGCTCCAGCCCGGCGAGCGAGGCGCAGGTGCCGCTGATGCGCTTGTCGCCGGTCGCCGGATTGAACTGGAAGATTTCGCCCTTGCTGAACGAGCCCGGAAAGACCCCCTCGTAGAAGTCGGAGAGGAAGGCGCGGTGCAGGAAGCCGTCGAGGCCGACGGCGCGGGCGTCCTCGTCGGTCACCGCCCAGCCGATGTCGTCGTGGCAGCGCAGGTAGGTGGCGTAGGTGGCGTTGTCGAGCGCGGGCGGAAAATGCGTTTTCAGCACGTGGGCCATCAGCTGCGTGTCGCGTGCGGCCAGCGCCGACCAGAACTGCACCATCAGCGAATTGTGGTAGGCGAGGTTGCCTTCGCGGCCGGTGTGCTCGCCGAGGCCGAGATAGGGGATCATCTCCGCCGGCGAGACGATCGCCTCCTCCAGGTGGATCGTCGCCGGCGCCGCGATGCGGCTCGCCGCGCGCAGCGCATGCAGCAGCATGTGCACCTCGGGCTCCGACTGGCAGCGCGTCCCCATCCGCTTCCATAGGAAGGCGGGCGCATCGAAGCGCAGCACGTCGATGCCCTTGTTGGCGAGGAACAGCATGATCCCCGCCATTTCGAGAAAGACCTGCGGGTTCGCCCAGTTGAGGTCCCACTGGTGCTCGTTGAAGGTCGTCCACACCCATTTGCCGCCGGGGCCGATGTCCGGGTAGAAGGTGAAGCTCCCCGGCGCGTTGTCGGGAAAGATCTCGATCAGCGTCTTCTCGTATTCCTTGGGGCACGTGTCGTCGTCGAACATCAGGTAGTAGTCCTGATATTTGCGGACGCCCTTCCGCGCCTTCTTCGCCCAGTCGTGCTCCTTGGCGGTGTGGTTGAGCACCAGGTCGACGCACAGGCTGATGCCGCGCTGGCGCAGGAGCCCGGCCAGCGCCTCCAGCTCGTCCATGGTGCCGTAGGCCGGATCGACGGCGCGGTAGTCCATCACCGAATAGCCGCCGTCGCTGTCGCCCGGCCGCGGCTTCAGGCAGGGCATCAGGTGGACGTAGGTGATGCCGAGAGTTTCCAGATAATCGAGCCGCTCGGCGATGTGGGCGAGATCGCCGGCGAAGCGGTCGATATAGAACACGTAGCCGGCCATCGCCGGCCGCTGGAACCAGTCGGGCTCGAGGTCGCGCTTGAGGTCGAGCCATTTGAGCTCGTCCGGCCGCGACGCCCAGGATTCGGCGAGGAGCTTGGTCAGCTTCGTGCAGAAGCGCGCATAGTCCGGGTGTTCGCCGTAGAGGCGCTCCAGCATGCCGTAGAGGTCGGCGCGGCTGCGCTCCATGCGCAGGTCGAAGACGCGGCTGTTGAAGTCGGCGCCGTCCCCTGCCTTGCCCACCGCACGTCCTCCCGCGGGCGCTCTGCTGTGGCGCCGGTCTCAGTCTAGGGCGCCATCATGCTACGGCGCTGAAGCGGCGGGTAGGGGCTCACATGGTACCGGCGAATGCGCGCCGCACGGTTGAACCTCCGACCCGCGACCATAGGTGAGGGAGAGGAGCCGGACGGCCGACCGGTCTCGTGAGGATTGACCACACTCGCTGTGGCAGGCCGCGCCCAGCAACTCTTGGGCATTCACCCAACCGAAATGAGGAGCGCGAGATGAAACTCTCCCCCGCGAACGTCAACCAGACGCTCGGCCAGTTCGATGCGCAGGTCATCCCCGAGGACCATCCCTCGGTGCCCCAGTTGAACAACGTCTTCGGCGGCGAGCACACCTACTTTGTCAACGGCGACGGTCTCAGCATTGTCGAGCCGGCCAAGGCACCGGCCGACGGCGGCGCCGAGGCCGGACAGGTCGTCAAGGTGGCAAGCTGGAGCGACGAAAGCCGCTCCCAGCTCGCGCCCCACGATCCGGAACCGACCGGTGTGGTCGTCGCGCTGGAGCCGGCATAGGCGGAATCGGGCGGTCGGGCCGGCGGTTAGCCCAGCAGCCGGCCCACCACCTTGGCGGTATAATCGACCATCGGCACGATGCGCGCGTAGTTCAGCCGCGTCGGGCCGATGACGCCGAGCACACCGACCACCCGCTGCTCGCTGTCGCGATAGGGCGAGACCACCAGCGACGACCCGGAGAGCGAGAACAGCCGGTTCTCCGAACCGATGAAGATGCGCACGCCGTCGCCGCTCTCGGCGCTGCCGAGCAGGCGGATGAGCTCGCGCTGGGTTTCGAGGTCGTCGAACAGCAGGCGGATGCGTTCGAGGTCGGCCGAGGCGGTGACGTCCTCCAGCAGGTTGGCGCGCCCGCGCACGATCAGCGTCTCCGGCTGGCCGTCGCCGGCCTCGGTCCACGAGGCGAGCCCGGCGGTGACCAGTTGCTGGGTCAGCTTGTCGAGTTCGGCCTGCGCCTCCTTCTCGCAGCGCTCCAGCTCGGTCCGCGCTTCCGACAGCGAGCGGCCGCGGAGATGCGCATTGAGGTAGTTCGCCGCCTCGATCAGGCTCGACGGCGTCGTGCCGAGGGCGAGGTCGATCAGCCGGTTCTCGACCGAGCCGCCCTCGCCGACCAGCACCACCAGGGCGCGGGTCGGCTCCAGGCGGATGAATTCGATGTGCTTGAGCCTGATGTCGGCCTTGCCGGCGAGCACCACGCCGGCGCCGCGGGACAGGCCGGAGAGCGCCTGGCTTGCTTCGCTGAGCACGTTCTCGACCGTCCGCCCCGGCGTCTGCGCCTTGACCCGCGCCTCGATCTGGCCGCGCTCCTCCGCCGACAGGTCGCCCACCTCGAGCAGCGCATCGACGAAGAAGCGCAGGCCGAATTCCGTCGGCAGCCGCCCGGCCGAGGTGTGCGGCGCGTGGATCAGGCCGAGCTGTTCGAGATCGGCCATGACGTTGCGCACCGAGGCCGGCGACAACGCCATCGGCAGCACCCGGCTGATGTTGCGCGAGCCGACCGGCTCGCCGGTCTCCAGATAGGTGTCGACGATCCGGCGGAAGATCTCGCGCGAGCGGCGGTCGAGGGCGGCCAGCGCCGAGGTCCGTGATTCGCTCTGCGCGATGAGACGGGTCGATGGTGGTTCGTGTGTGCTCATGGGCTCGGTCCGGAGCCCATTAAGTGTCGGTTTTTACCGCAGTTTCAAGCAGGGCTTTACGGCGCCAGCGCGCCATGCCTAAGAAGCGCCATGGATAGCGCCACTTCCCCCGCGCCGCGCCCGTCTCGGCGTGCCACCACCGAAATGCGCCCGATCAGCCTCGAGCGCGGCTATTCCCGCCACGCCGAGGGCTCCTGCCTGGTCAAATTCGGCGATACCCACGTGCTGTGCACGGCCAGCCTCGACGACAAGGTGCCTGCCTGGCTGCGCGGCGCCGGCAAGGGCTGGGTCACCGCCGAATACGGCATGTTGCCGCGCGCCACCCATGAGCGCACCCGGCGCGAGGCCTCGGCCGGCAAGCAGTCCGGCCGCACGCTCGAGATCCAGCGCCTGATCGGCCGGTCGCTGCGCGCCGTGGTCGATCTGCCGGCGCTCGGCGAACGCCAGATCATGATCGATTGCGACGTGCTCCAGGCCGACGGCGGCACGCGCACCGCCTCGATCACCGGTGCCTGGGTGGCGCTGCGCGACTGCATCGAGTGGATGCGCGCCCGCGACATTCTGTCGAAGCCGGTGCTCGCCGACCACGTCGCCGCCGTCTCGGTCGGCATGTTTCGTGGGTCACCCGTGCTCGACCTCGACTATGCCGAGGACAGCGAGGCGGAGACCGACGCCAATTTCGTCATGACCGGCGCCGGCGGTTTCGTCGAGATTCAGTCGACCGCCGAGGGCGCCCCCTTCAGCGACGAGGAGTTCGAGGCCATGAAGGGCCTCGCCCGCGACGGCATCGCGCACCTCGTCGAGCTGCAGAAGCTGGCCATCCTTTGAAAGCGCCGGCGGCAGGAGGGCTGCTCAAGCCGGGCGACACGCTGGTCGTGGCCACCCACAATCCCGGCAAGCTGCGCGAGATCGAGGCGCTGGTGGCGCCGGCCGAGCTCACCGTCGTCACCGCCGCCTCGCTTGGCCTGCCGGAGCCGGAAGAGACCGGCCGCACCTTTGCCGAAAACGCCATGCTGAAGGGGATCGCCGCGGCCATCGCCTCCGGCCATCCGGCGCTGGCCGACGATTCCGGCGTCTGTGTCGATGCCCTCGGCGGCGATCCCGGCGTCTATTCGGCCCGCTGGGCGGGAGCGGACAAGGATTTCGCCGCCGCCATGCAGCGCGTCGAGGACGGTTTGCAGGCGGCCGGCGCTATTCAGCCGGAGGCGCGCGCCGCGAAGTTCGTGGCCGTCCTCTGCCTTGCCTGGCCGACCGGCGCCACCGCCACCTTCCGCGGCGAGGTCAAGGGTCACATGGTCTGGCCGCCGCGCGGCGACAACGGCTTCGGCTATGACCCGATGTTCGTGCCGGACGGTTACGACCGCACCTATGCGGAGATGTCGACGGAGGAAAAGAAGAGCATGTCCCACCGGGCACTCGCCTTCGCCGCCTTCGCCCGTGCCAGGATTCCGAGAAAATGAGTGGCCCCGGGCCTGAGCCCCGCGAGCCGGGCTTCGGCGTCTATGTCCACTGGCCGTTCTGCGCGGCCAAGTGCCCCTATTGCGATTTCAACAGCCACGTCCGCCACCAGCCGCCCGATCAGGCGCGCTTCGCCGCCGCGTTTGCCCGCGAGATCGCGGCGCTGGCCGGGCGCGCGCCCGGCCGCACCGTCAACAGCATCTTTCTCGGCGGCGGCACGCCCTCGCTGATGGAGCCGGCGACGGTCGGCGCCATCCTCGATGCGGTCGCCAGGCACTGGCCGCTGTCGCCCGATGTCGAGGTGACCATGGAGGCCAATCCGTCATCGGTCGAGGCAGAACGCTTCCGCGGCTATCGCGCCGCCGGCGTCAACCGCCTGTCGCTCGGCGTGCAGGCACTCAACGACGCCGACCTGAAATTCCTCGGCCGGCTGCACGATGTCGCCCAGGCGCTTGCAGCCATCGAGATCGCGCGGGCGACCTTCCCCCGCCTCTCCTTCGATCTCATTTACGCCCGCCCCGGCCAGACGCCGGCCGGCTGGCAGGCGGAACTCGCCGCGGCGCTCAAGCTCGCCGCCGATCATCTGTCGCTCTACCAGCTCACCATCGAGCCGGGCACGCCCTTCTTCGCCCTCCATGAGGCAGGCAAGATCGCCGTTCCCGACCCGGACCACGCCGCCGACCTCTATGCCGTCACCCAGGACGTATGCGATGCCGCCGGCCTGCCGGCCTACGAGATCTCCAACCACGCCGCGCCCGGCGCCGAGTGCCGGCACAACCTGGTCTACTGGCGCTACGGCGAATATGCCGGCGCCGGCCCCGGCGCCCACGGCCGCCTCAAGCTCGCCGACGGACGCCATGCGCTTGCCGCCGAGCGGGCGCCTGAGGTCTGGCTGGACAAGGTCGAGGCATGGGGCGACGGCATCGTCGTCGACGACCGGCTGACCGCCGAGGAGGAGGGCGACGAGATGCTGCTCATGGGCCTGCGTCTGGCCGAGGGCATCGATCTCGAGCGCTATTGCCGGCTGGCCGGCCGCGTGCTCGATCCCGCGCGGCTCGACGACCTGCTCGCCAATGGCATGGTCGAGCGCGCCGGCGGCGGCCGCCTGCGCGCCACCCGCGCCGGCTTCTACGTGCTGGATGCGGTGGTCGCCGATCTGGCGGCGTAGGCCGCCGGATTCCTCATGCGCCTGAGCGGGCGAAGGTCCGTGGCGCCGGATCGACCAGCACCGCCTTGCCGTTGTTGATCTGGTAGATCGCCAGACTGCGCTGGTTCAGCCCGCTCGACAGGAAACGGAAGGCGCCGTCGAGGCCGATATACCCGCTCGGATTGGTCAGCGTGGCTTGTGAGAACCGCTGGGCGCCGAAGCGGGCGGTGAGGCCGGCGGCGAGGCTGACCGCGTCGTAGGAGAGCGTCGCCGTCCGGCTCGGCGCCGCGCCGTAGGCCGCCTGGTAGCGCTGCGAGAAGCTGGCGAAGCCCGAATCGTCCGGCGCCGGGTAGAGCGCGCCGTTCAGCGTCGATTCGGCCGCCACCGCCGGGTCGTCCCACTGGCCGCTGCCGAGATAGGTGATCTTGTTGGCGTCGACGCCGGCGGCGGCCATGATCTGGGCGAGGAACGGCGCCTCCTGGGCGCCGCCCGGCATGAACACCGCGTCGACCGTGCCCGATTTGACCAGGCCCGCGATCGCCGTCGCCTTGGTCTGCATGGCGGTCTTGTCGAGAGCGTAGCGCTCGACCGACATCACCCGCCCGCGGGCATTGGCGACCGCCCGTTGCAGCGCGGCCTCGACGATGGTGCCATAGGCGGTGTCGGGCAGCAGTGCGGCGAAGGAACGCCGGCCCTTGGCGGCGGCATAGCTGATGATCCGGTCGACGTCGCCTTGCGGCAGGAAGCTCAGGAGATAGACGCCGGGCGAGGCCGTGGTGGTGTCGGTCGAGAAGGCCACCACCGGCACGTTCTGCGCCTTGGCGACCTGGGCCGCCGCGGTCACCGACTGGGCGAAGAGCGGTCCGATGATCAGTTCGGCGCCCTGCGCGATGGCGGCAGTGGCCGCCGCCCGCGCCCCGTCGGCCGTGCCGCGATCGTCCTTGACCAGAACCTGGATGCCGGCGGTCTTGAAGTCGCGGATGGCAAGGTCTGCGGCGTTCCTGAGGTCCCTGGCGATCTGGCCGGCATTGCCGGTCGCCGACAGCGGCAGCAACAGGCCGACCTTGACCGCGCCGCTGCCCAGCACCTCGCCGGTGACCGGTTGGTTGGCGCCGCTGAAATCGAATCCGCTGGTGCCCCCGCCGCCCATACCCACGCCCGTGCAGGCGGCGAGAAACAGAGCCGAAGCCAGCACTACAGCCCGGCGCGCCGTCCTGAATCCAGGACGCAAGAAACCAATGCCGCTCAAGAATTTCTCCCCTGCTCGCCCCCGGAGCCGGTAAAAGGCCGTCAAATCATAGGCCTAAACGACAGTCTGTCAAAATTTCATCATCTTCGCCCCGTGGAACCTGGACGATTGCTCCATGACAGCCTCGAAAAGCGGCAATGACAGGGCGGAAGTCTCCGGCGACCGGGTCTTTGCCATCGCCGGGCACCGCATGGTTGCCCGGCCGCTTGCCCCCGGCCTCCATGTCGTCGCCACGCCCATCGGCAATCTCGGCGACATCTCGATTCGCGCTCTGGAGACGCTGGCCGCCGCCGACCTCATCGCCTGCGAGGATACGCGGGTGACGGCGGTGTTGCTCCGCCACTATGGCATCGTCACCCCACTCGTCGCCTATCACGACCACAATGCGCCGAAACAGCGGCCGCGGCTGCTGGCAGAGCTGGCGGCGGGCAAGGCGGTGGCGCTCACCAGCGACGCCGGCACGCCGTTGATCTCCGATCCCGGCTACAAGCTGGTGCGCGAAGTCCGCGACGCCGGCCATGCGGTGGTTCCGGTCCCCGGTGCCTCCGCCTTGCTTGCCGGCCTGGTCGCGGCGGGGCTGCCGACCGATTCTTTCCTCTTTGCCGGCTTCCTGCCGCCGAAGTCTGCGGCCCGCCGGACGCGCCTGGCCGAGCTGAAGGCGGTGCCGGCGACGCTCGTCTTCTACGAGACTGGTCCGCGGCTTGCCGCCGCGCTCGCCGACATGGCGGCGGTGCTGTCGGGCGAACGCCCTGCCGCGATCGCCCGCGAGCTCACCAAGGCCTTCGAGACCGTCGTCGTCGGCACGCTCGGCGGCTTGGCTGAAACCTTCGCCGCAGACGGCCCGCCCAGGGGCGAGATCGTGGTTGTGGTCGGCCCACCGGCGGCCGCGGCGCCCTCGGCCGAGGATGCCGAGCGGCTGCTCGCCGAATTGCTCCGGGAGAAGCCGCTCAGCCAGGCGGTTACCGAGGCGGCGGCGCTCACCGGCCTCAAGCGCCGCGACCTTTACCAGCGGGCGCTGGCGTTGAAGGACGACGATGGCGCCGTCTGAGGGCGCCGCCCGCCGCGGGGCCGAGCGCCGCGGCCGCCGTGCCGAGACGCTGGCCGCCTGGCTGCTGCGGGCCAAGGGCTATCGCATCCTCGCCCGCCGCTACCGCGTGGCGGTGGGCGAGATCGATCTCATCGCCCGTCGCGGTCGCACCATCGCCTTCGTCGAGGTCAAGCAGCGCCAGAGCCGGGCCGAGGCCGCCGAAGCGGTCACCGCCGCCGGCCGCCGGCGCGTCGCCCGCGCCGCCTCGCTGTGGCTCGCCGCCCATCCGGCCGCCGCCGCCCTTGACCTCCGCTTCGACGTCATCATGTGCGTTCCCGGCCGCCTGCCCCATCACCTGCCCGGCGCGTTCGACGCCGGGGGCGCGGCGTGATATTGCCACCCGCCCCGATCCGGAACCCGAAGACATGCCCCTGAAAGTCGCCGTCCAGATGGACCACCTCGCGCGGATCACGATCCGCGGCGATTCGACCTTTGCGTTGATGCTGGAGGCCGAGAAGCGCGGCCATCTGCTCTATCATTACACGCCCGATCGGCTGGCCATGCGCGACGGGCGGGTCGGCGCCACCATCGAGCCGGTGTCGGTGCAGGACGTCGAGGGCAGCCACTTCACCTTCGGCCCCTCCGATTTCGTCGACCTCTCCACCTTCGACATCGTGCTGCTCCGCCAGGACCCGCCCTTCGACCTCGCCTACATCACCACCACCCACCTGCTCGAGCGCATCCACCCCGAGACGCTGGTGGTCAACGACCCGGTGAGCGTGCGCAACGCGCCGGAAAAGCTGTTCGTCACCGAATTCGCCGATTTGGCGCCGCCCACCCTCATCACCCGCGACCGCGGCCGCATCGCCGATTTCCGCAAGGAACACGGCGACATCATCCTTAAGCCGCTTTACGGCGCCGGCGGCGCCGGCGTCTTCCGCATCTCCGGCGGCGACGAGAACCTGCTGTCGCTCCTGGAAATGTTCGAGGGCGCCTATCGCGAGCCCTTCGTCGTCCAGCGCTATCTTCCCGAGGTGCGCAAGGGCGACAAGCGCATCATCCTGGTCGAGGGCGAGCCGGCCGGTGCCATCAACCGCGTGCCCGCCGTCGGCGAGGCGCGCTCCAACATGCATGTCGGCGGCCGCGCCGAACCGGCCGAGATGACCGCGCGCGACAAGGAGATTTGCGCGGCCATCGGTCCGCGCCTGCGCGAGCTTGGCCTCACCTTCGTCGGCATCGACGTCATCGGCGACTACCTCACCGAGATCAACGTCACCTCGCCGACCGGCATCCGCGAGGTCAAGCGCTTCGGCGGCGCCGATATCGCGGCGCTGATCTGGGACGCCATCGAGAAGCGGCGCAAGGGCTGATGCCGTCGACGGCGCTCACCACCATCGGCTTCGACGCCGACGATACGCTCTGGCAGAACGAGCATTTCTACCACCTGACCCAGTCGCGCTTCGCCACCGCCCTTGCCGGCTATGCCGAGCCCGGCACGCTCTCCGCCCATCTGCTCGAGACCGAGAAGCGCAACCTCAGCCGCTACGGCTTCGGCATCAAGGGCTTCACCCTGTCGATGATCGAGACCGCGATCGAGGTGACCGATGGCGCCGTGCCGGCTGCCGTCATCGGCGAGATCCTCGAGGCCGGCCGTGACATGCTCACCCATCCGGTCGAGACCCTGCCCCATGTCCGCGAGACGCTTCGTGCGCTCGCCGGGCGCTATCGGATGGTGATGATCACCAAGGGCGACCTCTTCGACCAGGAGCGCAAGCTCGCCGAATCCGGCCTCGGCGACTTCTTCGAGGCGGTCGAGATCGTCTCGGACAAGGACGTCGGCACCTATGAGCGCATCTTCTCACGCCATGGCGACGGGCCGGAGCGCGCCATGATGGTCGGCAACTCGCTGAAATCCGACATCGTGCCCGCCATCGCCGCGGGAAGCTGGGGCGTCTACATCCCCCACGACCTGAACTGGGCCCTGGAGCACGCCGAGGAGCCGGTGTCTTCGCCGCGCTACCGGCGGCTGGAGCACCTCGGCGAGCTGAGCGCGCTGATCGGCGAGATCGCCTGAGGGCAACCGGGAAACGACACGGGACTGCCGCTCATGGCGGACCAGGACGAAAGCCTGATTGCGGAGTTGCGCGAGACCTTGCCGCGGCTGTGGTGTGCCGAATACGAAGTTCGCGTCGATGAGGCCAATATCCTCCGGATCGACCTCGGCGCGTTCACCTACCTCTTCGACTTCGCAAGCGGACTCGAATCGGCCGCGCAGGAAGACCGGGTCGTCGCGGCCTTCGGCCTTTCGTCAAGACCGATGGTGGTGCGTCAAGCGTCACGCATGAAAGGCTATCTCGGCGCAACCACGGTCGTCTTCGGCGAAGGTTATGACAAGGGCCATTTCATCGCCCATGCGATGGGTGGCGATGTGTCCGACAGCCTCAACTGGTTTCCGCAGGCGACGCATGTCAACCGCGGACGATCGACCGCGGGGAAGCTCTACCGCTCCATCGAGACCTACTGCTCCGCCCGTCCGGGAACCTTCTTCTTCACCCGCCCCGTCTATGAAGACCTGACGACGCGACCCGCTGCCCTGGAAATTGGCGTGTTGCGCGACGGGAAGCTGGAAACTCAGCTCATCACCAACCGCCCCTTGGAAACCGGCTGACGCAACCTCGTTCACGTATTGTTCTTGACGGCCGGTTGCAGCCTCCGCTAAGCTTCGCCTTACGGCATTCGGGGCAAGCGGGCGAACCGATGGTCTCTCACGTCACCACCGTGGCCTTTCAGGGCATCGAGGCGGTTCCCGTCGATGTCCAGGTGCAGGTCGTGCCCGGCCTGCCGGCCTTCGTCGTCGTCGGCCTGCCCGACAAGGCGGTCGCCGAGAGCCGCGAGCGCGTGCGCAGCGCGCTCCATGCCTCCGGTCTGTCGCTGCCGCCGAAGCGCATCATCGTCAATCTGGCGCCCGCCGACCTTCCCAAGGAGGGCAGCCACTACGATCTGCCCATCGCGCTCGCATTGATGGCGTCGATCGGCGCGCTGCCGGCCGACCAGCTCGGCGATTTCGTGGCGCTCGGCGAATTGTCGCTCGATGGCACCATCTCGGCCGTCGCTGGCGTGCTTCCTGCCGCGATCGCCGCCAATGCGGTCGGCCGCGGGCTCATCTGTCCGGCTGCCTCCGGCCCCGAGGCCGCCTGGGCGAGCGCCGACATGGCGATTCTCAGCCCGCGCAGCCTGATCGCCATCGCCAACCACTTTCGCGGCACCCAGGTTCTCACGCGCCCCGAGGCCGGCATTGCCGAATCCGGCGAGGCGCTGCCCGATCTCGCCGACATCAAGGGCCAGGAGACCGCCAAGCGCGCCCTCGAGGTTGCCGCCGCCGGCGGCCACAACCTGCTGATGGTCGGCCCGCCCGGCGCCGGCAAGTCGATGCTGGCGAGCCGGCTTCCCTCCATTTTGCCGCCGCTCGCCCCGTCGGAACTGCTTGAAGTCTCCATGATCGCCTCGGTCGCCGGAGAAATCGCCAACGGCCGGCTGACCCGCCGCCGGCCGTTCCGCGCGCCGCACCATTCCGCCTCCATGGCGGCCATGGTCGGCGGCGGCATGCGCGCCCGCCCGGGCGAGGTGTCGCTCGCCCATCACGGCGTGCTGTTCCTCGACGAGTTTCCGGAATTCACGCCGCAGGTGCTCGATTCGCTGCGCCAGCCGCTGGAGAGCGGTGAGAGCGTCATTGCCCGGGCCAACTATCGCGTGAGCTTCCCGGCGGTGATCCAGCTCATCGCCGCCATGAATCCCTGCCGCTGCGGCATGGCCGGCGAGCCCGGCCACGTCTGCCGGCGCGGTCCCCGCTGCGTCGAGGATTACCAGGCGCGCATCTCCGGCCCGCTGCTCGACCGCATCGACATCCGCATCGACGTTCCGGCCGTCTCCGCGGCCGATCTCATCCTGCCGGCGCCGGCCGAATCCTCGTCCATCGTGGCCGAGCGCGTGGCGGCGGCCCGCGCCGTCCAGCGCGAACGCTTCGCCGCCCTTGGGCTCGATTCGGTCCGCACCAACGCCCAATGCGCGCCCGCCCTCATCGAGCAGATGGCGGCCCCCGATGCCGCCGCCTCCGCCCTGCTGCGTCAGGCGGCCGAGGCCATGCATCTCTCCGCCCGCGGCTATCACCGCGTGCTCAAGGTCGCCCGCACGCTCGCCGATCTCGACGGCGCCGACGGCGTCGGCCGCATCCATCTGGCCGAGGCGCTGTCCTACCGCGCCGTCGGCGAACGGCTGGCCGCCGCCGCCTGAAGCGTCCGCGTCAAGCATTTCGCAATCTCGACAGTCCATTCTGTCGGGCGTTCCCGTGCCGGCGGTGTCGCCGGCGCGCCCGTCCGAGTGTCAGCATGGTGTCGCGCGACGTCGACAGTGCCGGATATCGCCCACGCAAGCGGCTGAAGGCGGCCGATCTTGAGGCGCCGCCCGTTTCCGGCCCGCGCCGCGTCGCCGCCGGCCTGTTCGCCGCCGCCGCCGGCATCGGCATCCTGGCCGCCGGCGCCGTCGCCTGGGTGATGCCGGTTGTGGCGCCGTTCATCGCGCCGGCCATCGTGCTCGTCGGGGCCCTCGCCCTGTGGGGGGCGAGCCGCGCCGACCACAGGCGTCTTGCCGGCGACCTCGCTTATCTGACGGAAGAGAACCACCGGCTTGCCGAGACCGTCGAGCAGCTCTCGGACGTCGCCTGGGAACTGCACGAGAGCGACGAGCGCTATCGCAGCCTCACCGAGGCGCGCCAGCGGGCCGAGGCCGCCAACCAGGCGAAATCGCGCGTGCTGGCCACCGTCAGCCATGAGTTCCGCACGCCGCTCAACGGCATCCTCGGGCTGACCGGCCTGCTCATGGAGACGCCGCTGACCCCCGACCAGGAGACCTACGCCCGCGCCGTCCATTCCTCCGGCGAGGCGCTGCTGGCGCTGGTCGACGACATGCTCGATTTCTCGCGCATCGAGGCCGGCCGCCTCGAGCTCCGCCCGGCGCCGACCGACGTCGAACCCCTGCTGCAGGAAATCGCCGAGCTGCTTGCCGGCCGGGCCCACGCCAAGGGCATCGACATCGCCACCGATGTCGACACCGCCTTGCCGTCGGTGGTCATGGTCGACCCGGCGCGGCTGCGCCAGGTGCTGATCAATCTCGTCGGCAACGGGGTGAAGTTCACCGAGACCGGCGGGATTGTCCTCGGCTGCCGTGTCGCCGGCATCTTGGGCGAGAGCACCGCGCTCACCTTCTCCGTCACCGACACCGGCCCCGGCATCGCCGCCGGGGAGGCGGAGCGGCTGTTCGGCGAGTTCGAGCAGAGCGACGCGGCGCTCACCCGGCGTCATGGTGGCGCCGGCCTGGGGCTGGCCATCTCCCGGCGGATCGTCCGCCAGATGGGCAGCGAACTCACCGTCGTGCCTGCCCCAGGCGGCGGCTCCGTGTTCAGCTTCACCCTCGACCTCGAAGCCGCCGCCGGCCCGCGACATGCCGCGGAGCGGGGGCCGTCGCTTGCCGGCCGCGCCATCCTCCTGGTCGCGCCCTCCGGCGCCGAGCCGCCGGTGCTGGCCCGCCACCTGGGCGATGCCGGCGCCGTTGCGCGGGTGGTCGCCAGCGCCAACGAGGCCGCCGCGGTCATCGGCGCCGCCGCCGCCGCCGGCCAGCCGCACGATGCCGTGCTGATCGACGCCCGCGCCGCGCCCGCCGCGGCCGCCGCCCTGGCCCGCATCCGCGAGGCGGCCGGCAAGCGGGTGCCGGCGGCCATCCTCATCGAGCCGGGCCGCCGCGGCGATATCGAGCATCTGCGCAAGGCCGGCTTCGATGCCTATCTCGTCCGCCCGGTGCGGCGCGCCTCGCTCACCCGCATCGTCGGCGAGATCGTTGCCGGCGACGGCGGCTTCTGCGTCGACCCCGGCGACGCGCGGCCGCCGCAGGCGCCGCCGTTCCGCCGCGCCGGCGCCACGCTGAGCGTGCTGCTGGCCGAGGACAACGAGATCAACGCGCTGCTCGCCCGCGCCGTTCTGGAGGGCCTCGGCCACGAGGTGACCGAGGTGCGCGACGGCGTCGCCGCCGTCACCGCGGCGACCGGGCGGAGCGGAGGCTACGATGCCATCCTCATGGACCTGCACATGCCGGGCCTCGACGGACTGGGCGCGGTCCGTGCCATCCGCGCGCACGAGCACGCCCACGGCCTGGCGCCGGCCGCCATCCTCGCGGTCACCGCCGACGTGCTCGCCGAGACGCGCGCCGAGGCCCGCGCCGCCGGCATCGATGCCGTTCTGGAAAAGCCGATGACTCCGGATTCGCTCCGCCGGGCGCTCGCCGAGGTGACCGCCCGCAGCGCCGCCTGAGAGGGGCTATTCGCCGCCGGTCTCGCCGCCGGCCTCGCTGGCTTCCACTGCCGCCTCGGCCTGGGCCTCCGGCGCCGGCTTCACCTTCTTGACCACCGACACCAGCGCCGGCCGCAGCACGCGCTCGCCGATGGCGTAGCCGGCCTGGATCTCCTCGGCCACCGTGCCCGGCTGGGCGCCCGGCATCTCCACCTCGAACATCGCCTGGTGGAAGGAGGGGTCGAATTTCAGCCCCTTGGTCTCGACCCGGCGGACGCCGAACTTGCCGAGCGACTGTTCCAGCCCCCGCTCGGTCATCTCGACGCCCTCGATCAGCGCGTCGAGCGCCTGGTCGCCGCTGCCGCGTTGCTCCTTCGGCACCGCCTCGATGGCGCGGCGCAGGTTGTCGCCGACGGTGAGCATATCGCGGGCGAACGAGGCGACCGCGTATTGCCGCTGGTCGGCGAGCTCGCGTTCGGTGCGCCTGCGCAGGTTCTCCATCTCCGCCAGCGTCCGCAGCAGCTTGTCCTTCATATCCGCCACCTCGGCATTGAGCTGGGTCGCCTGATTGGCGGCGGGCTCCGCTGTAGGTCCGGCGTCGTTCGCCGCCGCCGAGGTCTCGGCCGCGGGTCCGTCGGGCTGCTTTGCGGGCGTGGTCGGGGTTTCGTCGGCCATCATCCGTTCCATGGAAGGCTTCGATTCGGTTTGGGTTTCGGCCCGTATGTCATGTCCCGCGCGGCAAAAATCAAGCGCCAAGCCGGCCGCGGCCGCGCGTGGGCCTAAATCCGCCTGAGTGCGACCTTTTCGATGGCGTGGTCGGCGCCCTTGGTCAGGATCAGGTCGGCCCGCGGCCGCGTCGGCAGGATGTTTTCGAACAGATTGACCAGGTTGATTCGCGTCCACAGGCCGAGCGCCATCTCCTCGGCCTCGCGGTTGGAGAGCGCCGCATAGCGGTGGAAATAGGACTTCGGGTCCCGGAAGGCCGTGTTGCGCAGGCTGAGGAAGCGCTCGACGTACCAGCGCCGCACGGCCGCCTCGTCGGCATCGAGGTAGACCGAGAAGTCGAAGAAGTCGGAGACGAAGGGAACCACCCGTCCGTCGCGCGGCAGGCGCGAGGTCTGCAGCACGTTCAACCCCTCGAGGATGAGGATGTCCGGCCGGTCGATGCTGATCATCTGGCCGGGCACGATGTCGTAGGTGAGGTGCGAATAGACCGGCGCGGTGACGTGGCCCTTGCCCGCCTTGATGTCGCGGAGGAACGCGAGCAGGCCGGCGAGGTCGTAGCTCTCCGGAAAGCCCTTGCGTTCCATCAGCCCCTCGCGCTGGAGTTCGGCGTTGGGCAGCAGGAAGCCGTCGGTGGTCACCAGGTCGACCTTGGGCGTATTCGGCCAGCGGGTGAGCAGGGTCCTGAGCACGCGCGCCGTGGTCGATTTGCCGGCCGCCACCGAACCGGCGATGGCGATGATGAACGGCGTCACCCCGTCGTTGGTGCCGAGGAACGTGCGCGTCGCCCGGTGCAGCCCCTGGGTGGCACCGACATAGAGGCTGAGGAGGCGCGACAGCGGCAGGTAGATCTCGACCACGTCGTTGAGCGAGATCGGGTCGTTGAGGCCGCGCAGGCGCGACAGGTCCCCGTCGGTGAGGGTGAGCGGCGTGTCGGCACGCAGCTTCGCCCATTCCGCCCGGGTGAACACCCGGTGGGGGGAGAGGTCGTTGGGAGCAGGCAGGTCCATCGCCGTCAGATATTTCCGCGTGAGGCCTTTTCGGCAAGGCCGCTCTGGCCGGTGCGCTTCTCGAGTTCCGCCATCACCGCCCCCAGTTCCACTCCGCCCGCCTTGAGCATCACCATGAAATGGTAGAGCACGTCGGCCGCTTCCGCGGTCAGCGCCTGCCGGTCGCCGCTCACTGCCGCGAGCGCCGCCTCGACCGCCTCCTCGCCGAATTTCTTGGCGGTCTGCTGGATGCCGCGGGCCAGCAGCTTGGCGGTGTAGGAGGTCTGCGGGTCGGCGGCCTTCGCCCGCTCGGCGATGATCGCGGCAAGGTCGGCGAGTGTGAAATCGCTCATCGTCAGGGTTCCTCAGCCGTCGAGGCGCACCGGCACGCCGAAGGCCGCCATGTGCTCCTTGGCCTGGCGGATGGTGAACGTGCCGAAGTGGAATATCGAGGCCGCCAGCACGGCGGAAGCGTGGCCTTCGGTCACGCCCTCGACCAGGTGGTCGAGCGTGCCCACCCCGCCGGAGGCGACCACCGGCACGCCGACCGCGTCGGCGATGGTGCGGGTCAGCGCTAGGTCGAAGCCGTCCTTGGTGCCGTCGCGGTCCATCGAGGTGAGCAGGATTTCTCCGGCGCCGAGTTTCGCCACCTCTTCGGCATAGGCGATCGCGTCGATGCCGGTCGGGTTGCGGCCGCCATGGGTGAACACCTCGAAGCGCGGGGCGTCGCCGGCGCGGTTCACCCGCTTGGCGTCGATGGCGACCACGATCGCCTGGGCGCCGAACTTCTCGCTCGCCTCCGCCACGATGCGCCGGTCATAGACCGCCGCCGTGTTGATCGACACCTTGTCGGCGCCGGCCAGCATCAGCGCCCGCACGTCCTCGACCGTGCGCACGCCGCCGCCCACGGTGACCGGCATGAAGCACTGCTCGGCAGTGCGCGCCACCACGTCGAGCAGGATGGCGCGTTCCTCGTGGCTGGCGGTGATGTCGAGGAAGCACAGCTCGTCGGCGCCGGCGGCGTCATAGGCGCGTGCCGCCTCCACCGGATCGCCGGCGTCGGTCAGGTCGACGAAACGCACGCCTTTGACGACGCGGCCGTCCTTGACGTCGAGGCAGGGGATGACGCGGGTCTTCAGCATTAGCTTTCGTCCACTGCCTTCGGCTCATTCATAAATTCCCACGTCGTTCGTGGTAGCCACCCACCTTTGTACCGAAGATCGACGACGACGTATTGGAACTTAGAATTTTCATTATTTCTGATCTTCCGAGCGAGTTCTTTTGGTCCTAATTCTGAAACAAGAACAATCGCTCCTGGAAAGAAGGTCCTCCAGTTTACTATCTCTGGAATTGAATTGATGCGCTTTACAACTTCATCGATAGTGATTTGGCGGTCGTTAAAGGCCAATATATAAGATCTCATAGTTCGTCACCATCGCGAACATGTTCAATTAATACCGGCTCTTCGATTGGTGAAGGCTCTTCGTTCGGCAAAGATATTTGGCCGCCTTTCGTTCGGATCAAGTCCAATTCATGACGCCGCGTCAGATAGGTTTCGGATTGAAGTCTATCGGGGTCGGTGATGCCAAAATAGATAAACGCAAACACTGCGAGAACGATCGGGAGAACGGCCACCGACGAAAACAACCACATCAGCGCTGACACGTCGCGAAATAGAAACGCAAGCGACCACCGCCGATTAGCGCGATTATCGAAAGCCAGAGCAAGGGGTTAAGCACATTCTGTACGTCCACCACTCCCATGCGGGAGCTGAAAGACTGCGAAAGCTGATCAAATGCCTTCATGGTCGCCGGCTCCTCACGCCGCCTCCCGCTCGCTGATGAGCCTGAGCGCCGCGGCGGGGTCGAGCCGCCCGTCATAGAGGGCGCGGCCGGCGATGGCGCCTTCCAGGATGGCGCAGTCTGGCTCGAGCAGCCGCTCGATGTCGGCCAGCGATGCCAGCCCGCCGGAGGCGATGACCGGGATCTTGACCGCCCGGGCGAGCTTCAGGGTGGCCGGGATGTTCAGGCCCTTGAGCAGCCCGTCGCGCTCGATGTCGGTATAGACGATTGCCGCCACCCCGGCGTCCTCGAAGCGGCGGGCGAGCTGGGTGGCGTCCATCTCGGTCGTCTCCGCCCAGCCCTTGACCGCGACGCGGCCGCCGCGCGCGTCGATGCCGACGGCAACCTGGCCCGGAAAGGCGCGTGCGGCGCTCTTCACCAGCTCCGGGTCGTTGACCGCCGCGGTGCCGAGAATGACGCGCGCGATGCCCCGTTCGAGCCAGCCCTCGATGGCCTTGAGATCGCGGATGCCGCCGCCGAGCTGCACCGGCGCCTCAGTTGCCGCCAGAATCGCATCCACCGCCGCGCCGTTCTGCGAGCGGCCCGCGAAGGCGCCGTTGAGGTCGACCACATGCAGGCGCCGGAAGCCGGCTTCGGCAAAGGCGCGTGCCTGGGCCGCCGGATCGCGGCTGAAGGTGGTCGCCTGGGCCATGTCGCCCTGGACGAGACGCACGCATGCGCCGTCCTTGAGGTCGATGGCGGGAAACAGGATCACGGCGCCCACTCCAGGAAATTGGCGATCAGCCTGAGGCCGAGCTTCTGGCTCTTCTCGGGATGGAACTGGGTGCCGGCCACATTGCCGCGTGCCACGATCGCCGTCACCGGCCCGCCATAGTCGGCGACCGCCACCACGTCCTCCTCGCGCGTCGCCACCAGGTGGAAGCCGTGCAGGAAATAGGCGTGCCAGCCCTCCGGACCGAAGGCGATGCCGTCGAACAGCGCATGCTCGCTCATCGCCGTCATCGTGTTCCAGCCCATGTGCGGCACCTTCAGCGCCGGGTCGTTGGGCTCGACCGCACGCACCTCGCCGGGAATGCGGTCAAGCCCGGGCGTCACCGCATGCTCGACGCCGCGGGTGGCGAGAAGCTGCATGCCGACGCAGATGCCGAGGAACGGCCGGCCGCGCCCGTCGATCGCCTCGTCGATGGCCTCGATCATGCCGGGGATGGCGTCGAGGTTGCGCTTGCAGTCGGCGAAGGCGCCATCGCCCGGCAGCACCACGCGGTCGGCGCGGGCGACCACGGCGGGATCGGCGGTGATGATCACGTCCTCGCTCACGCCCCTTTCGGCGATGCCGCGCTGGAAGGCCTTTTCCGCCGAGCGCAGGTTGCCGGCACCATAGTCGATGATGGCAACGCTCATGACGTCCCCCCCGGTGCCGGGAACAGGCCCACCACGCCGCCGCTCTCCGCCGCGTCCTTCTGCGGTTGCGGCTGCGGCCTTGCCGGCTCGGCGGGCGGAGCCGGCGGTGCGGCTTCCGCCGGAGGCGGTGGCGCGCTCACCGGCGGCCGCGAAAGAGGCGCCTGCCACTGGCTGAAGAAGCGGAGTTCCGCTTCCTCGCGCGGTCCCTCGGCGACGCCGACGAATTCATAGCCGAGGCGCGCGAGCTTCCAGCGCCTCAGCGCATTGGCCTCCAGCGCGAACAGCAGGTGCATGAGGATCAGCGTCACCCAGGGCAGCGGCCCGCCGACCTTGGTGCCGACGACGCTGATCGCCAGGCTCGCCGCCAGATAGACCACGAACACCAGCCACATGCGCCGGTAGAGCACCCAGATCTCCGGGATGAACAGGGCCGGCCAGCAGAAGCCGTCCTTGACGAAGGCAAAGCGCACCGGGTCCGGCGCGGTCTCGCCGGGTCCCGGGGGCGGTGCGAAGACGGTGAAAAGCGGCATCGCCTGTGCCCGTCAGCCCTTCAGGCTGCCCTTGGTCGAAGGTACCGCCTGCGGCTGCCTGGCGTCGATGGCGACCGCGGCGCGGAGCGCCCGCGCCAGCGCCTTGAAGCAGGTTTCGGCGATGTGGTGGTTGTTGCGGCCGTAGAGGGTCTCGATGTGCAGCGTGATCCCGGCGTTTTGCGCGAACGCCTGGAAGAACTCGCGGAACAGCTCGCTGTCCATCTCGCCGATCTTGCCGCGCGTGAAGGTCACCTTCCACACCAGATAGGGCCGCCCGGAGATGTCGATGGCGCAGCGCGTCATCGCCTCGTCCATCGGCAGATGGACGTCGGCATAGCGGGTGATGCCCTTCATGTCGCCGAGCGCCTCGCGGATCGCCTGACCCAGCGCGATGCCGGTGTCCTCCACCGTGTGGTGCTGGTCGACATGGAGGTCGCCCTTGGCATGAATCGTCAGGTCGATCAGGCTGTGGCGGGCGATCTGGTCGAGCATGTGATCGAAGAAGCCGATCCCGGTTTCGATGCCGGCCTTGCCGGCGCCGTCGAGGTCGACGGCGACCGAGATGTCGGTTTCCTTGGTCTTGCGCGAGATCGTGGCGCGGCGCATGGCGGAGTCTCCTTGGGCGCGCCTTGTATCAGCCCGCTGAGGCGATTGCCATATTTGCCGCGGCCCGGCGGGGGCGCCGAAACGGCACGATTGTGCTAGTCTTCCTGCCGGCCCACGTCTCCCGTGGAGTCACGCGCTCCGCCACCCGGAGCCTGCGTTCCGCCGAATTCCACCACGTTTCCGCGATGGCAGCGGCGAGGACGCGTGCCTCGGCGACGCCTTCGGGTCTCCGGCAGCGCCAGCGCATCGCATGAGGGAGTTAGGCTTATGGACTACCGCAATCTGGGCAAGACCGGGCTCAAGGTCAGCGAGCTCTGCCTCGGCGCCATGACCTTCGGCCGCGAATGCGACGAGGACCTCAGCCACCGCATGCTCGACCGCTTCGCCGAGGTCGGCGGCAATTTCATCGACACCGCCGACGTCTACAGCCGCGGCCGATCCGAGGAGATCGTCGGCACCTGGCTGAAGACCCGCGATCGCGACGACATCGTGCTCGCCACCAAGGTCCGCTTCGGCACCGACGATCCGGCCAACCGGCGGGTCAACCGCTTCGGCCTGTCGCGCAAGCACATCGCCGCCCAGGTCGAAGCGAGCCTCGCCCGCCTCCAGACCGACCACATCGATCTCTACCAGGTCCACATGTGGGACCCGGCGACGCCGCTGGAGGAGACGCTGTCGGCGCTCAACGACCTCGTGCGCGCCGGCAAGGTCCGCTACATCGGCGCCAGCAACTATTCCGCCGCGCAGTTGCAGAAGGCGGTCGACACCGCGCGCCGGAACGGCTGGGAGCCGTTCACCTGCCTGCAGGCGCTCTACAACCTGCTCGATCGCGAGCTGGAATGGGACCTCCTGCCGGTTGCCCGCGACGAGGGCCTTGGCGTGCTGCCGTGGAGCCCGCTGCGCGGCGGCTGGCTGTCGGGCAAGTACCGCCGCGGCATGACCGCGCCGGTGGCTGGCGCCCGCATCGAGATCGCCAGCCGCGAGGGCTGGAGCGAGACCTGGGAGCGCTACGCCAACGAATCCACCTGGAAGGTGATCGAAACGCTCGCCGCCATCGGCGAGGACCGGGGCAAGGAGCCCGCCCAGGTCGCCCTCAACTGGCTGCTCCGCCAGCCCGGGGTGACCGCGCCGATCGTCGGTGCCCGCACCATGGCTCAGCTCGACAGCAATCTTGGCGCCGCCGGCTGGGAGCTGACCCGGCAGGAAGTGGAACGGCTCACCGAGGTCAGCGAGCGCCCGCTGCCCTATCCCTTCGACATGCAGGCAAAGCTTGGCGCGCGGCCCTGACCGGCCGCGCCGCGGCGGCCAAGTTTGATTCCTTGGGCGCTGTCCTTACATAAAGCACCGCCGGCCCCCAGGCGGCCGGCGATAGGGGCCGCCGCGGGGCCTGTTTCAGGACCGCCGCTGCCCGCTGCACAAGGACAGTCAGCGTTGAGCAATTCCCCCAATTCAGAGCCTTGGCACGGCACCACCATCATCACCGTGCGCAAGGGCGGCAAGGTCGTCATTGCCGGCGACGGCCAGGTCTCCGTCGGCCAGACGGTCATGAAGCACAATGCCAAGAAGGTCCGCCCGCTTGGCAAGGGCGGCGTCATCGCCGGCTTCGCCGGCGCCACGGCCGATGCCTTCACCCTGTTCGAGCGGCTGGAAGCCAAGCTCGAGCAGTATCCCGGCCAGCTCACCCGCGCCTGCGTCGAGCTCGCCAAGGACTGGCGCACCGACCGCTACCTGCGCCGGCTGGAGGCCATGATGCTGGTCGCCGACAAGTCGACCAGCCTGGTGCTCACCGGTACCGGCGACGTGCTCGAGCCGGATGGCGGTGTCGCCGGCATCGGTTCCGGCGGCAATTATGCGCTCGCCGCCGCCCGCGCGCTGATGGACACCGACCAGACGGCCGAGGAGATCGCCCGCAAGGCGATGGCGATCGCCGCCGACATCTGCGTCTACACCAATACGAGCGTCACGCTCGAATCCCTCGATTCGGAGGTCTGATCCCGATGGCCACATTCTCCCCCCGGGAAATCGTCTCCGAACTCGACCGCTTCATCATCGGCCAGAACGACGCCAAGCGCGCCGTCGCCATCGCGCTCAGGAACCGCTGGCGCCGCCAGCAGCTCACCGGCGACATGCGCGAGGAGGTGCTGCCCAAGAACATCCTGATGATCGGCCCGACCGGCGTCGGCAAGACCGAGATCTCGCGCCGCCTGGCGCGGCTCGCCGGCGCCCCCTTCATCAAGGTTGAGGCGACCAAGTTCACCGAGGTCGGCTATGTCGGCCGCGATGTCGAGCAGATCGTCCGCGATCTGGTCGAGGTCGGCA
Source organism: uncultured Alphaproteobacteria bacterium (assembly GCA_963782045.1). Classification (GTDB taxonomy): domain Bacteria; phylum Pseudomonadota; class Alphaproteobacteria; order Rhizobiales; family Kaistiaceae; genus CAVSRC01. The sequence continues at coordinate 341,451 of CAWAIR010000006.1, read as the reverse complement.
TCTCGCTGGTACGCGAACGCCGGCGGCAGGAGGTTTCGGCCAAGGCGGAGCTTGCCGCGGAAGAGCGCGTGCTCACCGCCCTGGTCGGCCCGGCCGCCAGCCCCGCCACCCGCGAATCCTTCCGCAAGCGCCTGCGCCAGGGCGAGCTCGACGACAAGGAGATCGAGATCGAGGTCAAGGACAGCGGCGGCGGCATGCCCCAGTTCGAGATTCCCGGCATGCCCGGCGCCTCGGTCGGCGTCATGAACATCGGCGACATGCTCGGCAAGGCCTTCGGCAACAAGACCAAGACCCGCCGCCTCATGGTGCGCGATTTGCACGAGCTCTTGGTCAACGAGGAATCCGACAAGCTGCTCGACAACGACGAGGTCACCCAGGAGGCCATCGTCGCCGCCGAGAACGACGGCATCGTCTTCCTCGACGAGATCGACAAGATCTGCGTCCGCGAGGGCCGTTACGGCGGCGACGTCAGCCGCGAGGGCGTTCAGCGCGACCTGCTGCCGCTGCTCGAGGGCACCACGGTGGCGACCAAGTACGGGCCGGTGAAGACCGACCACATCCTGTTCATCGCTTCCGGTGCGTTCCACATCGCCAAGCCGTCGGACCTGTTGCCCGAGTTGCAGGGGCGGCTGCCCATCCGCGTCGAGCTGTCGCCGCTGTCGAAGGAGGATTTCCGGAGAATCCTCACCGAGACCGAGGCGAGCCTCATCAAGCAGTACGTCGCCCTGATGAAGACCGAAGGCGTGACCCTCGACTTCACCGACGACGCCATCGATTCGATCGCCTCGATCGCGGTGGCGGTCAACGCCAGCGTCGAGAACATCGGGGCGCGGCGCCTGCAAACGGTGATGGAACGGGTCCTCGACGAGATCAGCTTCTCCGCCTCCGACCGGGACGGCGAGGGGGTCTCCATCGACGCCAAATACGTCGAGGACCACATCGGCGACCTCGCCCGCAACACCGACCTGTCGCGATACATTCTCTAGCTAGCGCTCGTCCCTTCGGGTTTCCGACCGGCGGCGCCCGACGCCGATCGCATCTCGCTCGATGCCCCACGTCGCCCTTTGCCGGTCTCGACGGCGGATCGCTGCGCCGGTCGTGAAACGGAATTGGTTCTATTCTGGTGATGAAGGGCTCTGGGGTGCGGGCGCCATTGATTTGCCACCGGCGGCGGCTTCAACTCCGCCGCCGGTCGAATTATGATCCTGCCCCCATTGGCCGGGAAGCCGCCACCCCCCTCGAGAAACCGCTTGATGCCGCCTTTCCGCCCGCTGGCTCGCCTGATCCTGCTCTTCCCCCTCCTTCTGGTGCTGGCCGCTTCCCCGGTCGGCGCCCGCGCCGAGGTCATCGTCGTCCCGCCGGGCAACCGCTCGGCCACCCAGCCGCCGATTTCGACGAGCTCGGTCATCCGCACGGCCGAGACCAACGGCACCTTCGCCGAGAAGTACAAGACCATCTACGGCCAGCTCGCCGCCGACCGTGTGCTCATCCAGAAGATTGAGCAGGCCGCCGCCACCTACGGCATCGACCCCATCCACATGATCGGCGCCATCATCGGCGAGCACACCTACAACGTCGATGCCATGGACACGCTCCAGGGTTACTATGTGAAGGCGTTGGCCTATCTCGGTGCCGACATGCACTTCGCCTACAAGGGCGAGGACGTGCGCGATTTCATCAAGCGCCCGCAATTCGCCAAGTGCGACACCGCCACCGACGATTACGACCTGTGGACCTGCCGCGAGGATGTCTGGCGCGCCGAGTTCCGGGGCAAGACGGTCGACGGCAAGGCCTTTCCCGACGACCGCATGCAGCGCGTCTTCTTCCAGCCCTACTTCGCCGGCCAGACCTTCGGCCTCGGCCAATTGAGCCCGCTGGCCGCGCTCACCGTCTCCGACGTGGTTGCCGCCAGGAGCGGGCTGCCGCCGCTCGATCTCAACCACCCCAACGAGATCTACCACGCGGTCATGGACCCCGACATGTCGCTCGATTACATGGCGGCGATCATCGCCAACGACATCGCCATCTATCGCGACATCGCCGGCTTCGACATCTCGAAGAACCCCGGCCTCACCGCCACGCTCTATAATCTCGGCGACGCCGCCGACCGGGCCCGTGTGCTTGCCGACGAAAACCGCAAGCGCCGGACCAAGGGCCTCGCCATGGTCTATCCGCAAGAGAACTACTACGGCTGGCTGGTGAACGCCCGTCTCGACGATCTGCGCAAGCTGCTCTAGCCGGCCATCCGCGGCGTCGGCGAAATCCCGTGCGCGCCGCATTCGTCCCCTCTCCCCTTGCGGGAGAGGGACAGGGTGAGGGGTGAAGGCACGGTTTTGCCAACGGGGGCGGCAACGACCGGCGCCGGGGTGTTGGATTTCCCGTACCACAGGGAATTGGCGGCCCCGCAAACGCTTCGTCCGGGGCCCGATTGTCTGTAGCCGCTAGTGGCTCGCTTTCAGAACCATTCGCGCATACCGGACTGCCCCTCTAGAGAAGGCAGAGGTTAGGCACGTCGCGGAACATTAGCGCGCGGCCCGGCGCAGCCGCACCAGCAGCGCCCCGGCGCCGCCATGCGCCCGGCCGGCCTCGTCGAAGCCGACCACCACCGGCCGCAATTCGTGCGAGGCCAGCCAGATCGGCACCAGTCGGCGCAGGATTCCGCGCTCTTCGCCGTTGCCGTTGCCGTTGTCCCTGCCCTTGCCGGTGATGACTAGCACCAGGCGCGCGCCCGAGGCCTGGGCGCCACGCAGAAAATCGGTTAGCCGGCCATGGGCCGCCGCCTGGGTCATGCCGTGGAGGTCGATGCGCGCATCGATCGAGACGGTGCCGCGGTTGACGCGGGAGAGCGTGCGCCGGTCCAGCGGCGCCAGCGCCGGCGGCTTCGGCGGCTTCGGCGCCTTCGGTGGCTTCGCTCCGGGTGGCGTTGCTGCCGGACGTGGGGCAGGGGCGGGTTTGCCGGGCGTCTTGGCCTCCGCTGCCGCCTCCGCCGGTTTCGCGGGCGCCGGTTTCCGTCGTTTCAGCGGCGCCACCGAGCGCGTGACGTGCTGCCACAGCGCCATCTCCTCATCCGTCGGCGGCGGCTTGCGGCGGCTCACGATGGCCGCACTTTCGGCGCCAGCACGATGAAGCGGCCGGCCGCGCCCATCGCCCCTGCAAGGACGCCGGCCGCGTCGCCCGACCCGAAGAAGATGTCGCCGCGGGCCGGGCCGACGATCGCCGAGCCGGTGTCCTGGGCGATCATGAGCCGGCTAAACGATGTGCGGTCGGGCAGGCTGGTCTCCACCCAGACCGGCAGGTGGAAACTGTGCAGCAGGCGGTCGACCGCGAGGCTGCGACCGGCCGTGAGCGGCACCTTGGCCGCCGCCACCGGCCCCAGCCCGGGGTCGTCCACCGGTGCCTCGCGGAAGAAGATGTAGGAGCGGTTGGCGGCCATCACCCCGGCAGCCTCTCGGACGTGGTCGGCCAGCCAGGCGCGGATCGCCGCCATGGTGGCGGCGCCGGGGGTGAGTGCGCCGCGCTCGATCAGCACCCGGCCGATGGAGGTATAGGGGTGGCCGGTCTTGCCGTCGTAGGTCACCCGCATCGTGCTGCCGTCGGTCAGGCGGATGCGCGCCGCCCCCTGGACATGGATGAAGAAGGCATCGACCGCGTCGGCCAGCCACGCCAGTTCGAGGCCACGGCCGTCGAGCGCGCCGGCCATGATCGCCGCCCGGTCGGGATATTCGCCAAGACCGTCCGCGGTCTTGCGGGCGAAGCGCAGCGCCGGGTCGAGGCCCGGCGGCGCATCGGCCGGATCGAATTCGATGAGGTCGTCGGGGCGCGCCAGCAGCGGTACATTGAACCCGGTCGTCCGTGTACGCGCGCCCGCCACCTCCGGCTCGTAATAGCCGGTGAAAAATGCCCGGCCGGACGGCGGCACCACCTCCCACGGGGCGAAGGAAGCTTCGAAAAACGCGCGGGCGTCGCGGGAGGGCAGCGCCGCGGGTAGCGCGGCAGCATCGGCGAGGGCAACGGCCAGGGCAGCGGCGTCGATGCCGAGCCCACGGCGCTTGGGGGGATGCTCGGCCAGCACCGCGGCGCTCCGCCGAAAGGCGGCGAGAGCCGCCGCGTGGTCGTCGTCGACCCAGCCGGGTAGGTCGGAAAAAGCCAGTGGAATCAAGTGTATGGAGCCGGCGGCCTCACTGGTCTCACCCATTGCCGCCCGCGCTCCGCCTGCCGTCGGGCGATCAGTCGACCGATTCGGTCGCCACCAGCTTCCAGTTCGGGTCGCGCGCGTTGGCCTCGCGCTCGAACGTCCAGATGTCGGTCACGTCGCCGACATGGGTCGGATCGCCGTCGACCACGGCGCCGCTCTTGTCGTGGGTCGCCGAGACCAGCTTGGAGTGGAAGCGCACGGTCACCTGCACGGTGTTGCCCTTCACCCCGGCATTGGTGATCTCGGCCTTGTCGATACCGACGAACTTGAACTCGATGGTCTCGTTGCGCGCTTCGCGTTCGCCGATCGCGCCAACGAAGCCGTCATAGACGTCTCGGTTCAAGAGCGGCTTGAGCGTCTTGCGGTCGCCCTCGGCGAAGGCCGTGACGATCATCTCGTAGGCGGCCTTGGCGCCTGCGATGAACCCCTCGGGCTCGAACGAGCGGTCGGCGGCGGCGACGGCGCGGAGCGCCTCGTGCAGGCTGGAGCCAGCGGGCGCGACAGTCTTGATGCGCTCGTCGACCCCGGCAGTGGCGTCGGCCTCGGCGGTCTCGCGCGGCGGCGCCCGCCGCGACGGCAGGTCGATGACCTTGTCGCCGGCCTTGCCGGTGGGCGGCGCCTGGCGGCGCGAATAGGGATCGAACGGCGGCCTTTCGTTGCCGGTTCGCCTGCCCAGAACGTTGCGCAGCCGCAGGAACACGACGACCGCGACGGCCAGGAAGATGATTGTTGTGATGTCCATGAAACTGTTCATGTTTTGGCGATGTCCTGGCGCTGGACGGACCCGCCCTGCCCGAAATCGCGGACACAGACGGCTATTACAATGTAAGCAACCCGGCGCTGCGTTGCGAGTCGCCGCTGGGCCGGCTTGTAACCGGCTCCCCCGCGTGTTAGCCCACGCCCGCCCTTAGGGCACGCAGTTTCCACGGGAGTAGTCAATGGCCGAGGACGGCAGCAACGGACAGGAAGGCGGGGCCACCGGCCAGCCGGGCATCAACGTCATCGCGCAATATGTCAAGGACTTGTCCTTTGAGAACCCCGGCGCTCCGGCGACGCTGAGGCCGCAGGGCACCTCGCCCAACATCAGCGTCTCGGTAGGCGTGCAGCCGCGGCCGGTCAGCGACACCGACATCGAGGTCGAGCTACGCCTTGAGGCGCGCGCCGTCGATGGCGAGACCACGCTGTTCGCCATCGAGCTGGTCTATGCCGGCGTCTTCCGGCTGGTCAACGTCACCCAGGAGACGATCAACCCGATCATGCTGATCGAGTGCCCGCGTCTGCTTTTCCCCTTCGCCCGCCAGATCATCGCCGCCGCTAGCCAGAACGGCGGCTTTCCGCCGCTCCTGCTCGATCCGATCGATTTCGTTGCACTCTATCGGCAGCGCATGGTCAGCCAGGGCGCCGGCGAGGAAGCCGCAGCGCCTCCCCAGACCAACTGAACCTCCGACGGCAGGGGCCGTCTGCTTCAGATCGCAAATCCGGCGGCCAGCGCCACGTCCTTGAGCGACGTCGCCGGCCGCGGACCAACGTGGCCGATCACCTCCGCCGCGGCCAGCGTCCCCAACCGTCCCGCATCGTCGAGCGCCATGCCGCGGGCGACACCGAAGAGGAAGCCGGCGGCGAACAGGTCGCCGGCGCCGGTCAGATCGACCACCGCCTCCACCGGCGTCGCCGGCACGTGGATGCTGCTTTCCCGCGTTACCACCAGCGCGCCCTCGGCGCCGATCGTCACCGCGGCGAGCGCGCAGTCGGTCTTGATCGCGTCCAGCGCCGCGTCGGTGTCGGCGGTTTCATAGAGCGAGCGCACCTCCGAATCGTTGGCGAGCACGATGTCGACGGTCCGCGAGCGGATGAGGTCGAGGAACTCCGTCCGGAAGCGGTCGACGCAGAAGGCGTCCGACAGCGAGATCGCGACCTGGCGGCCGGCGGCATGGGCGATCGCCGCCGCATGCACGAAGGCATCCTTGGCCTGCGGCGGGTCCCACAGATAGCCTTCGAGATAGGTGATCGCCGCGCTGCCGACGATCTCCGGGTCGATGTCGGCGGGCGAGAGCTCCTGGCAGGCGCCGAGAAAGGTGTTCATGGTGCGCTCGCCGTCGGGCGTGATGAGGATCATCGAGCGGGCCGTCGGCGCCCCGGCGGAGAGCGGCGCGGTGCCGAAATGCACGCCGATCGCCTGCATGTCGTGGCGGTAGATGGCGCCGAAGGCGTCATCGGCGACCTTGCCGATGAAGGCGGCGCGACCGCCGAACGAGGCGACGCCGGCGGCCGAGTTGCCGACCGAACCACCGGAGGCCTCGATGGCCGGCCCCATATGGGCGTAGAGCGCATCCGCCCGGGCGGCGTCGATCAGGTGCATGGAGCTCTTGGACAGGCCTTCGCGGACGAGGAAATCGTCCTCGGTGCTCGCCAGAACATCGACAATGGCGTTGCCGATACCGAGCACGTCGAATTCTGCCTGGGGCATGAAACCTCTGGTTTGTATGGGGAAAACGAAGAAATCCGGCGCGACTATAGCGGCGGCGAAGCCACGCGCAACCGGCGGGGCGATTTCACAGCGTCTTGGCCGGCCAGGCGCAGAGGTCGGCGATCAGGCAGGCCGGGCAGGCGGGCTTCAGCGCCTTGCAGACATAGCGTCCATGCAGGATCAGCCAGTGGTGGGCATGGAGTCGGTAGGGCTTGGGCACTCGGCTTTCCAGCGCCAGCTCGACCGCCAGCGGGTCGCGGCCCGGCGCGATGCCGGTGCGGTTGGCGACGCGGAAGATGTGGGTGTCGACCGCCATGGTTGGCCGGCCGAAGGCGACGTTGAGCACCACGTTGGCGGTCTTGCGGCCGACGCCCGGAAGCGTCTCCAGCGCCTCCCGCGTGTCGGGCACCTTGCCGCCGAAATCGGCGATGAGCTTCTCCGACAGCGCGACGACGTTCTTCGCCTTGGTGCGGAACAGGCCGATGGTGCGGATGAGCTCGGTCACCCTGTCGACGCCGAGCGCCACCATCTTCTGCGGCGTATCGGCAAGCGCGAAGAGCGCCGGCGTCGCCTTGTTCACCCCGGCGTCGGTCGCTTGCGCCGACAGCACCACGGCGATCAGCAACGTGTAGGGGCTGGAATAATGGAGCTCGCTCTTCGGCTGCGGCGCGGCCTCCTGGAAGCGGCGGAAGATCTCCTCGACCTTGGCCAGCGGGAGCGGCGGCGGTGCGGCGGGCTTGGTCTTGGGTTTCGTCGGCGTCTTCGCGATTGCCTTGGCCATGTCAGCTTCGCTCGGCGACGGTGATCGCATCGACGCCGATCGCCAGCGCCACACCCGAGCTCGCCAGCACCAGCCCGATCAGGAAGATGCGGATGGCGCGGTCATAGCGAGCGCGCTCCAGCGAGTTCGGATGGAGCAGGGCGGCGAGCGCGATGAGCTGGAATACGATGCCGGCGGCAAGCGGCACGATGCCGATGAGATCGTGGAGCTGCCATGGCGTCGGGTTCGCCGCCCAGGCGGTCAGAAAGGTCAGCGAGAAACCGGCGAGCACGCCGACGACGGTGACGCTGCCGTTGCGGAAGACCGCCTCGATATCCCGAGTTTGTGCGTCCCGATCGCTCACCGTGACTCCCGTGCCGCTTGCTCGCGGCCCCTTGCCAAGGCCGCTGGAGCGGCTAGCTTCTCTTTGGAACCAGAATAATCAAGGCCCATGGACACCGCCAATCCACTGACCCAGGCTCCAGAAACCGTCGTCTTCTCGGCGGTCCTGCGTCCCCACCGCTCGCTCAGTCCGCGCGGCTTCGGCATCCTCATGCTGGCGATCGCGGGGTGTTCGTTCTGCATGGGGCTCGCCTTCTGGCTGATGGGCGCCTGGCCGGTGGTCGGCTTCTGCGGCCTCGATGTCCTGTTGATCCAGCTTGCCTTCCACCTGAACTACCGCGATGCGCGCGCCTGCGAGGAGGTCCACCTGACCACCGAGCGGCTCTCGATCACCCAGATATCACCGAAGGGCTTCGCCCGGGAGACCGGCTTCAATCCCTATTGGGCGCGCCTGGAGGTGGAGCGCCAGCCGGAAATCGGCGTCACCGCGCTCCGCATCGCCTCCCACGGCGCGCGGCTGGCCATTGGCTCGTTCCTGCCGCCGGTCGAGCGCGAGAGTTTCGCGGCTGCCTTTTCCGCCGCGCTTGCCAAGGTCCGCGCCGGCTGAAGAAGCCCCAGGAAAAGTGGAAACCACTTTTCCGTCCGGGATTGCGCAAGCACACGGCGCCGCAGGCTCGCAAGAATTGGGTGGTAGCGCCTGCCTTCCGCGCCTACATCCGGTCTATCCTGCGACAGGAGAGACCGCGATGGACCTTGCCGTCATGACCAGTTCCGCAACCGCCGCTGCCCGCCCAGCCACTCCGGTCCATGGCGCGGCGACGGACTACGAGATCGTCTGCCGGGCCATCGGCTATATCTCCCAGCGCTGGCGCGAGCAGCCCTCGCTCGAGCGCATCGCCGATCACGTCGGCATGAAACCGCTGTCGCTGCAGCGCCTGTTCACCCGCTGGGCCGGGCTGTCGCCCAAAGGGTTCGTCCAGGCGCTGACGCTCGACCACGCCCGCGCGCTGCTCTCCGATTCCGCCTCGGTGCTCGACGCCGCCTATGAGGTCGGCCTCTCCGGCCCCGGCCGGCTGCACGATCTCTTCGTCACCCACGAGGCGATGACGCCGGGCGCCTACAAGGCGCGCGGCGAGGGGCTCACCATGCGCTATGGCTTCCACGAGTCGCCCTTCGGCGCCGCGCTGGTCATGGTCACTGACCGCGGCCTGGCGGGGCTCGCCTTCGCCGATCCGGGCAAGGAGGCGGCGGCGCTGGCCGACATGCAGGCGCGCTGGCCGTGCGCCACCTATGTCGAGGATCGCGCCGCCACTGCGCCGACCGCCCGCCGCATCTTCGATCCCGCCACCTGGCGGCAGGACCGGCCGCTCCGCGTCGTCATGATCGGCACGAATTTCGAAGTGAGCGTGTGGGAGACGCTGTTGAAGCTGCCGCTCGGCACCGCCACCACCTATTCCGACATCGCCGCCCATATCGGCCGGCCCACCGCCGCCCGCGCGGTCGGCACCGCGGTTGGCCGAAACCCGATCTCCTTCGTGGTTCCCTGCCACCGGGTGCTGGGCAAGAGCGGCAGCCTCACCGGCTACCATTGGGGGCTCACCCGCAAGCAGGCGATTCTCGGCTGGGAAGCGGGCGTTTCGGCCAGGGGCGCGGAATAGAACATTGCCAAAGTCAACGGAATCGTTGACAATGGCAACTTATGGAGCCTGTTCATGCCGAAGCCGTTGACGCGGTCCGCCGCTTCAACCGCTTCTATACCAATCGCATCGGCGTGCTCGACGAGCACCTGCTGAAGAGCCCGTTCTCGCTCGCCGAAGCGCGGCTGCTCTACGAACTCGCCCATCGCCCCGATCCGCCGTCCGCGGCGGAGCTCGCCCGCGATCTCCGCCTCGATGCCGGCTATCTCAGCCGCACGCTGAACCGGCTGGCAGAGGCGGGGCTGATCGCCCGCACCGCCGATGCCGGCGACGCCCGGCGAAGCCGCATTGCGCTCACCGATGCCGGCCGCGCCGCCCAGGCGCCGCTGGAGGCGCAATCGGACGAAGCCGTCGCCGCCATGCTGGCGCCGCTCGGCTCCCACGAGCGGAGGCGGCTGGTCGCCGCCCTGTCCACGGTCGAGGCACTGCTCTCCGACACGCCGCGGGAGAAGCCGGCCCTGGTGCTCCGCCGTCCCCAGCCCGGCGACATCGGCTGGATCATCCACCGTCAGGGCCAGCTCTACGCCGGGGAATACGGCTGGGACGAGACCTATGAGGGTCTGGTCGCCGAGATCCTTGCCACCTTCGTGAAGACCTTCGATCCGAAACGCGAACGGGCCTGGATCGCCGAGCTGGCGGGCGAAGTCGTGGGCTCGATCTTCCTGGTCCGCCAGGACGATCAAATCGCCAAGCTCCGCCTGCTCTACGTCGAGCCGGCCGCGCGCGGCCTCGGCATCGGCGCCCGGCTGGTCGACGAGGTGGTCGCCTTCGCCCGGCTCAAGGGCTACCGCACGCTGACGCTGTGGACCAACGATGTGCTCGCCTCGGCGCGCCGCATCTACGAGGCGGCCGGCTTCCGCCTCGTCGCCCAGGGCCGCCACCGGAGCTTCGGCAAGGATCTGGTCGGCCAGACCTGGGAGCTGACGCTGTAGGGCTCCCGGAGCTACAGCCCGGCGCCAAGGTCAGCCGGCGAGGATTTCCTTCGAGGCGACGGTCGAGTCGGCATTGAGCCGGTAGATCACCGGCACGCCGGTCGCCAGCTCCAGCTTCACCACCTCGTCCGGGGTGAGCCCGTCGAGCGCCATGATCAGCGCGCGCAGCGAGTTGCCGTGGGCGGAGACCAGAACCTTCTCGCCGCGCAGAACATGCGGCTGGATCCTGTTGATGTAGTAGGGCCATACGCGGGCGCCGGTGTCGCGCAGCGACTTGCCGCCGGGAGGCGCCACGGCATAGGAGCGCCGCCAGACGTGCACCTGCTCCTCGCCCCACTTCTTGCGCGCGTCGTCCTTGTTGAGCCCGACCAGATCGCCGTAGTCGCGCTCGTTGAGCGCCTGGTCGCGCGTGATCGGAAGGCCGGTCTGGCCGATCTCGGCGAGCATCAGGTCGAGCGTGCGCTGGGCGCGGATCAGCGCCGAGGTGAAGCAGAGGTCGAAGGTGAAGCCCTTGGCCTTGATCTTCTGCCCGGCGGTCTTGGCTTCGGCCACGCCCTGCTCGGAAAGGTCCGCGTCATGCCAGCCGGTGAAGAGGTTTTTCAGGTTCCATTCGCTCTGTCCGTGGCGGACGAGCACCAGCAGGCGGTCCATATCTCTGTCCTTCGGTTATTCAGTCTGGCGCCGGTCGGGGGAGGCGGCCGGCCGCTCGGGGGAAAGTGGGGCGGATACTACCCCAAGCCCAGCACATCGGCCATGGAGTAGAGACCGGGCTTTCGGTCGCGGGCCCACAACGCCGCCTTGACGGCGCCGCGGGCAAAGAGCGCCCGGTCGCTGGCCTTGTGGGTGAGTTCCAGCGTTTCGCCGGTGCCGGCGAAGATCACGCTGTGCTCGCCCACCACCGAACCGCCGCGCAGCGTCGCGAAGCCGATGTCGCCGCGCTTGCGCGGCCCCGTATGGCCATCGCGGACGCGCACGGAGTGGCCCTCCAGCGCGGTCTCGCGCCCGTCCGCCGCGGCGTGGCCGAGCATCAGCGCCGTGCCCGACGGCGCATCCACCTTGGCGCGGTGGTGCATCTCCAGCACCTCAATGTCGAAATCGGGGTCGAGTGCCTTCGCCGCCTGGCGCACCAGCACCATGAGCAGGTTGACGCCCAAACTCATGTTGCCGGACTTGACGATCGCGGCATGGCGCGCGGCCGCGGCGATCTTGGCGTCGTCGTCGGCCGAGAGGCCGGTGGTGCCGATGATGTGGGCGATGCGCGCCTGCGCCGCGATCTCGGCGAAGGCGACGGTCGCTGCCGGCACGGTGAAGTCGAGCACGCCCTCGGCCTTGGCGAAGAGCGGCAGCGGGTCGGTGGTGACCGGTACGCCGAGCTCGCCGACGCCGGCGATGAGCCCGGCGTCCTTGCCGATCTCGGGCAAGCCGTCGCGGTCGACGGCGCCGGTGACCGTGACGCCCTCGGTCTCGGTGACGATGCGCGTCAGCGTGCGGCCCATGCGGCCGGCGGCGCCGACGACGACCAGCTTCATGTCGCTCATGTGCGATGAGCCTCCCTATGGCTGCTCGCCGTCATAGCCCTCGATGACGATGAAATCGACGTCGGCGCCGCCCCGGCGCTTGGCCACGGCCTGGTTGTGCTCGTGCGAATGGTAGCAGTCGACCGCCGCCTGATAGTCGGGGAACTCGATCACCACGTTGCGCGGCTTCGATTTGCCTTCCGGGTTCTCGAAGGTGCCGCCGCGCACCAGGAAACGCCCGCCGAACCGGCGGATGGCCGCCAGGTTTTCGGCGCGGTAGGCGTCGTATCTCGCCTGATCGTGGATATTGACGCGCATGATCCAGTACCCCTTGGGCATGGGCTCTCCATGTCGTTTCTCGCCGCCGGCTCACGCTAAAGCCTTTTGCGGCTGGAGGAAACGGCTGTTGCCGGCTTGGCGCGGCTGAGCCGGCGTCTCAGTCGGCAAGGCGCGAGGCAAAGTCGGTGAGGTTGCGGCACAGCGTCTTCAGTTGCTTCGCCCGCCCCGGATCGATCAGTTCGCCGGATTCGTCGAAGGCGTCCTCGGCGCGCGAGATCTCGATCTTGTCCGGCAGCATGATGGCGCCGAGCCCGGTCATCAGCACCTTGCGCAGGTCGCCCAGCGCCCGCGCCCCGCCGATCGGCCCGTCCGACGTGCTGCCGACGGCATAGACCCGACGCCGGTAGCTGAGCGAGCCGGTGTTGCGGTGGCGGCTCACCCAGTCGATCGCGTTCTTGAGAAGCGGCGGCAGCGAGTGGTTGTACTCCGGGGTGGCGATGAACACGCCCTGTGAGGCGGCGATCAACCGGGCGAGCTTGCTGGCGTTGTCCGGGATGCCCTGTCCTGCCTCAAGGTCGCCGTCGAACAGCGGCAGCGGATAGTCGGCGAGCGAGATGTGGGTGACGGCGGCATCGGCCAGCGCCAGTTCCTTGGCCGCCAGCGCCGCCAGCCGCGCCGAAAGTGCGCCCGAACGGATCGAACCGGCGAAGACGAGAATCCTGGTCGCCATGTCGAAAGCCTTCCGCGTGCGGCCGCGCCCGAGGCCCTTTATAGGGGCGGCACCACGATCCGCCAGCGGAAGAGCACTTTGCGGCTCACCCGGTCGAAGGCGAAGACGTTGCCGCCCGGCGTCGGCTGAAGATGCTCGCGCGAGATGGGAAGTCCGGCGAGGGCGCAGAGCAGCAGGGTTCCGATGCGCCCGTGGCCGATGATCAGCAGATCGCCCGCGTCGGCCGTCTCGGCAAGCACCGTGTCGATGCCGGCGACCACCCGCCGCTGCGCATACGCTGCGGCTTCCCAGCCCGGCCGGGCATTTTCCGCGGGCCGCGCAAAGAAGGCGCTGACCGCCTTGTCGAGATCGACGACCGACAGGAAATCGTCGAACGGGCGAGCGCTGTCGTCGATCTCGGGGCGGACGTCGACCGGAAGGCCGCGGCGCGCGGCGAACATGTGCGCGGTCTCGATTGCCCGGTATTCGCTCGATGCGATCACGCGCGTCACCCGCGACATCCACGGCGTGTTGACCGCGCGCAGAACGCGGGCGCGCCCTTCGTCGGACAGGTGCCAGTCTCTTACGGGTATGGCCGGATCGACCCGGATCTGCGTATGCGTGAAATAATAGACGCTGGGCAAATTTCCCCCGAACCCCCTCAACCGGCACAACCGCGCCAGCAAGGGCAGAGGTAGCGTCAGCGCCAGCGCAACCGCAAGCTAAAACATAGGCCTTTTGCAATTTTACGGACGCGGCGCGCCTCAGGCGCTGCGATAGAGCCAGACGCGCGCCGGCGGCAGGTTGGCGAGCACCACCGCGATCCGCTCGACGGTGAAGCGGCCTTCCATGGCCGGCACCGGCGGGCGCAAGCCATAGGAGAACTGGATGAAGCCACCGCCGGGCAGCACGCGGCCGAGCGCATCGGAGATGAGCGCGGCGCGCGCCTCCGGCGGGCTGTTGAGGAGCGGCAGGCTGGAGACCACCGCCGCGTAGGGGCCGGCGAGTCCCGGCGGCAGGCTGGCATTGAGGTCGTAGGCGTCGCCTTCCACCACGTTGAGGCCGCGGAAGCGCTTGACCAGCAGCGCACAGAATTCCGGATTGTATTCCAGCGCCACGATGCGCTCGGCGGCAACGCCGCGGCCGATCAGCGCCGCCGTCACCGGGCCGGTGCCGGGGCCGAGTTCGAGAACCGGCCAGTCGCTGTCGGCTTCGACCGGGTGCGCCATGGCGCGCGCCAGCGCCCTGCCCGATGGGCTGATAGCGCCGGTGAGGATCGGCTTCCGGAGCCAGGTGCGAAAGAAACGGAGCGCGTCAGCCATGGCGGTGCCGCAGGGCGGGCGTCATCCGCCGAGGCCCTCGAGGAAGTCGCGGACGCGGGCGAAGAAGCCGGTCGACTCGGGATTGTTGTCTGCCGAGGACACGTCCTCGAACTCCTTGAGGAGCTCCCGCTGCCGCCGCGTCAGGTTGCGCGGCGTCTCGACTGCCACCTGGATGTACATGTCGCCGACCCGGCCGGAACGCAGCACCGGCATGCCCTTGCCCTTGAGGCGGAACTGCTTGCCGGTCTGCGTGCCCTCCGGCACCTTCACCCGCGTCCGCCCGCCGTCGATGGTCGGCACCTCGAAGTCCCCGCCAAGTGCGGCGGTGGTCACCGATACCGGCACCCGGCAGAAGATGTCGGCGCCGTCACGCTGGAAGAAGGCGTGCGGCTTGATCGACAGGAAGATGTAGAGGTCGCCCGACGGCCCGCCGCGCAAGCCGGCTTCGCCTTCGCCAGCGAGCCGGATGCGGGTGCCGTCCTCGATGCCCGAAGGGATGTTGACGCTGAGCTTGCGCTCCTCGGTCGTGCGGCCGGCGCCGCGGCACTCCGGGCATGGGTCGGAGATGACCGAGCCGCGGCCCTGGCAGGTCGGGCAGGTGCGCTCGATGGAGAAGAAGCCCTGCGCCGAGCGCACGCGGCCATGGCCGTCGCAGGTGGGACAGGTCTTCGGGCTGGAGCCGGGCTTGGAGCCGGAGCCGGCGCAGGTCTTGCAACTGACCTTTGTCGGCACTTCGATCTCGGCGGTCTTGCCGGCATAGGCCTCTTCCAGCGTGATCTCCATGTTGTAGCGGAGATCGGCGCCGGCTTCGCGCCCGCCGCGGCCGGGGCCGCGCCGGCCGCCGCCCATCATGTCGGAGAAGCCGAAGATGTTGTCGAAGATGTCGGACATCGAGGCGGCGAAGTCGCCGTTGAAGCCGGCCGGGCCGCCGCCGTTCTCGAAGGCAGCATGGCCGAAGCGGTCATAGGCCGCCCGCTTCTGCGGGTCCTTCAGGCACTCGTAGGCGGCGCTGACTTCCTTGAATTTAATCTCGGCCGTATCGTCGCCCGGATTGCGGTCCGGGTGATACTGCATGGCCAGCTTGCGGAAGGCGCTCTTCAGCGTCTTGTCGTCCGCCGTGCGGGCGACGCCGAGCACCTCGTAATAGTCGGCCTTGGCTGTTGCCACGTCACGCCACCTTCATTGCATCGGCGGGGCGGGTCGCGCGCTTCTCCCAGTCGCCGCGAATCAGCCCCATCAGGTTCATCACATACGGTTTGCCGGCAACCGTCCACTCGCCCGGCCCGCGCCCTTCCTCGCGGAAGCCGGCGGAAAGATAGAGCCGGTGCGCCCGCTCGTTGCCCACCACCACCGCCAGTGCCAAATGGTCGACGGCAAGCTCGGTGAAGGCATGGCCAATCGCATGCTCGAGCAGCGCCCGGCCCTGGCCCTTGCCGCGCCGCCCCGGCGCGATGCCGAAGCGGCCGAGCCGCGCCCACCGCTGGACCGGATCGTGCAGGAACTGGACGTGGCCCCAGGGCCGGTCGTCCGCCTCGACGGCGGTGAAGCAGGTGCGCGGCGCGGGGTTCGCCCCTTCGGCGATCCACGCCGCAAGCTGCTCTCGGGTCAGCGGAAAGCTGACGCCGGGCCCGCCCCATATCGCCAGGTCCATGAGGTTCACGAACCAGGTCGCCATCTCGTCCGCATCCGCCGGCCGCGCCGGCCGAAGGCTGATGTCCATGGGGCGCGCCCGATGATCGGCGCTTAGGCCGACTTCTTCTTGTCGTCGTCGACTTCCTCGAAGTCGGCGTCGACGACGTCCTCGTTCTTCTCAGACCCGACCTCGGGCGCGGCACCCTCGGCGCCGGCCTGGCTCGCCTGGTACATGGCTTCGCCGAGCTTCATCGAGGCCTGGGCGAGCGCCTGCGTCTTGGCCTGGATGGCCTCGACGTCGTCGCTCTCCATGGTGGTCTTCAGCTCCGCCACCGCCGCCTCGATCGCCGACTTGTCGGCGGC
Organism: uncultured Alphaproteobacteria bacterium; assembly: GCA_963782045.1. Classification (GTDB taxonomy): domain Bacteria; phylum Pseudomonadota; class Alphaproteobacteria; order Rhizobiales; family Kaistiaceae; genus CAVSRC01. The sequence goes on along the minus strand of CAWAIR010000006.1, from coordinate 325,236 downwards.
CGAGACCTTGTCGCCGTAGTCCTTGAGCGACTTCTCGGTGGAATGGACCAGCGCCTCGCCGTGGTTCCTGGTTTCGACCAGGGCCCTCTTCTTCTTGTCGTCCTCGGCGTGCTGCTCGGCGTCCTTGACCATCTTGTCGATGTCGGTGTCGCTGAGGCCGCCGGAGGCCTGGATGCGGATCTGCTGCTCCTTGCCGGTGCCCTTGTCCTTGGCCGAGACGTTGACGATGCCGTTAGCGTCGATGTCGAAGGTGACCTCGATCTGCGGCACGCCGCGCGGCGCCGGCGGGATGCCGACCAGGTCGAACTGGCCGAGCAGCTTGTTGTCCGCCGCCATCTCGCGCTCGCCCTGGAAGACGCGGATGGTCACCGCGTTCTGGGCGTCCTCGGCGGTCGAGAACACCTGGCCCTTTTTGGTCGGGATGGTGGTGTTGCGGTCGATGAGGCGGGTGAACACGCCGCCCAGCGTCTCGATGCCGAGCGACAGCGGCGTCACGTCGAGCAGGAGCACGTCCTTGACGTCGCCCTGCAGCACGCCGGCCTGGATGGCGGCGCCGACGGCGACCACCTCGTCCGGGTTGACGCCCTTGTGGGGCTCCTTGCCGAAGAACTGCTTCACCACTTCCTGGACCTTGGGCATGCGGGTCATGCCGCCGACCAGGACGACTTCCTGGATTTCGCCGGCGGTGAGGCCGGCATCCTTGAGCGCCGCCCGGCACGGGCCCACCGTCCTTTGCACCAGTTCTTCGACCAGCGCCTCGAACTTGGCGCGGGTGAGCTTCATGGTCAGGTGCTTCGGCCCGGAGGCGTCGGCGGTGATGAAGGGCAGGTTGATCTCTGTCTGCGTCGCGCTGGACAGCTCGATCTTGGCCTTCTCGGCTGCCTCCTTCAGGCGCTGCAGGGCGAGCTTGTCGCCGCGCAGGTCGATGCCCTGGTCCTTCTTGAACTCGTCGGCCAGGTAGTTGACCAGCCGCATGTCGAAATCTTCGCCGCCGAGGAAGGTGTCGCCGTTGGTCGACTTCACCTCGAACACGCCGTCGCCGATCTCGAGAATGGAGATGTCGAAGGTGCCGCCGCCGAGGTCATAGACCGCGATGGTCTTGCCTTCCCTCTTGTCGAGGCCGTAGGCGAGCGCCGCCGCCGTCGGCTCGTTGATGATGCGCAGCACCTCCAGGCCGGCGATCTTGCCGGCGTCCTTGGTGGCCTGGCGCTGGGCGTCGTTGAAGTAGGCGGGAACGGTGATCACCGCCTGCTCGACCTTGCCGCCGAGATAGGCTTCCGCCGTCTCCTTCATCTTTTGCAGGATGAAGGCAGAAATCTGCGAGGGCGAATATTTCTGGCCGTCCGCCTCGAGCCAGGCGTCGCCGTTCGGCGCCTTGATGATCTTGTAGGGGACCAGGCCCTTGTCCTTCTCCACCATCGGGTCGTCGTAGCGCCGGCCGATCAGGCGCTTGACCGCGAAGAAGGTGTGCTCGGGATTGGTGACGGCCTGGCGCTTGGCCGGCTGGCCGGTCAGCCGCTCGCCGTCATCGGTGAAGGCGACGATCGAGGGCGTGGTGCGCTGACCTTCGGAATTCTCGATGACCTTGGCGCTCTTGCCGTCCATCACCGCGACGCACGAGTTGGTCGTGCCGAGGTCGATGCCAATAACTTTTGTCATGTCCGTTCTCTCCTTGCGGCAGACCAGGCAGGTCCGGTGAGGCCCCCGGCCGGTCCCCGTCTTTTGAAATTTGATCCCCTGACGTGATTCGCAGCCCCTGTCGAGCAGATCGAGAGAGGTACGCGGGTTCTGGCCGTATATAAGAAGGGGTCAAAAGGGCCGCAAGGCTTGCGTTCATAAGGCGCCAGCGGGCCCGCCTGGTTCTTGGGAATCGCCCCGAAGCCAAGGAGGAAGCGCTATTGGCCGAACCGGTCGCGATCCAGCCGGGCTGCCACTACTGGCCGGACTATCTCGACCGCGATGCGCAGGCCGCGCTCATCAGTCGCCTCAGGGCTGCCGCCGCCGAAGCGCCGTTCTTCACGCCGGCCATGCCGCGGACCGGCAAGCCGTTCTCCGTGCGCATGACCAATCTCGGGGCGCTCGGCTGGGTCTCTGACCGCGACGGCGGCTACCGCTACCAGGCGACCCATCCTGAGACCGGCCGCCCCTGGCCGCCGCTGCCGGAGCCAGTCCTCGCCCTCTGGCGGGCGCTGGCCGGCTACCCGCACGATCCCGAGGCCTGCCTCGTCAACTACTATGCGCCGGGCGCCCGTATGGGGCTGCACCAGGATCGCGACGAGGATGATTTCGCTGCGCCGGTCGTCTCCATCTCGCTGGGCGATGCCTGCCGCTTCCGCATCGGCGGAACCGCCCGCGGCGGGCCGACCCGCTCGCTGAAGCTCTCCTCCGGCGACGTCATCGTCTTCGGGGGTGCCTCGCGGCTCGCCTTCCACGGCGTCGACCGGCTCTATCCCGGTACTTCGACGCTGCTTGCCGGCTGGTTTCCGGAGGGCGGCCGCATCAATCTGACGCTCCGCCGGGTGACCGAGCCCGCCTGCTGAGGCTTGCGGCGGATCAAAGGTGTCAGGCCCGCGCCCTCCTAGTTTCGGGCGTTCCCGGGATGACGAACCGTCATCAACCGGCCCTATCAGAAGGCCGAGGATGGCCTGACATGACGGCAGACACCGATATCCGCGCCCGGGCAGCGAGCGTTCTCCGCGAAGTCACGGCGCTACGCGCCGCCGTGGCGCGGGAAGGCCGCGCCCGCTACCGGGGCTGGCGCGGGCGCCTCACCCGCAGCGTCTTTGCCGCAAGCGCGCTCAATTTCGCTCACTATCTGGCCGTCCGCCACCGCGATCTCCGCCCCCTCCAGCGTCGGCTGATGGCGCTCGGCGTCTCCTCGCTCGGCCGCCTTGAGGGCCGCGTTCTCGCCTCGCTCGATGCCGTCGCCGTGGCGCTCGCCGCGCTCTCCGGTCAGGAGGCCCCGCGGCCGCCCTCCGAGCGCCAGTTCTTCCGCGGCGAGACACGCCTTGCCGAGAACGCCGCGCAATGCTTCGGCCCGCGCCATCGCGGCCGTATCGGGCGCATCATGGTGACGCTGGCCGCCGATGCCGCCGCCGATCCCGGGATCGTCCAGGCGCTGGCCCGAGCCGGCGCCGACACCTTCCGCATCAACTGCGCCCACGACGGCGAGGCGGAGTGGACGCGCATGGTCGCCAATATCCGCGCCGCGGAAGCGGCGATCGGACGCCGCTTGCCCGTCCTCATGGATATTGGCGGCCCCAAGGTGCGGACCGGCGAAGTGCTTACCCCGCCCGACCGCGCCCGCCTGCAGATCGGCGACACCGTGTTGCTCGCCCGTGCGCTGCGACCGGATGTCGCCGAGGTGCCCTTCCAGGCGACCTGCACGCTGCCGCAGGTCTTGGAGCGCATCGCGGTTGGCGACCAGGTGTCGATCGACGACGGCGAGCTGCTCGGCACCATCGTTGCCGAGGCCTATGGCGGTTTCCTGCTCCGCATCGGCACCGGCAAGCTTTCCGGCGCCCGTTTCCGGCCGGAGAAGGGGCTGAACTTCCCCGACACCGACCTCGGCCTCGATCCGCTGACCGACAAGGACCGCCAGGACCTCGATTTCATCGTCCGCAACGCCGACATGATCGGCCATTCCTTCGTGCAGACGGCCGCCCACGTCGCCTCCCTCCAGGCGGAGCTCAGGGCGCGCCGGTCCGACTGGCAGAGAATAGTGCTGGTCGGCAAGATCGAGACCCCGATGGCGGTCGCCAACCTGCCCGAGATCATCGTCGCGGCCGCCGCCCGCCAGCCCTTCGCGGTGATGATCGCGCGCGGCGATCTCGCCGTGGAGATGGGCTTCGAGCGCGTCGCCGAAATGCAGGAAGAGATCATGTGGCTTTCGGAAGCCGCCCATGTGCCGCTCATCTGGGCGACCCAGGTGCTGGAGGAGCTGATCAAGAAGGGCCTGCCCTCGCGCGGCGAGATGACCGACGCCGCCATGGCGGCGCGGGCCGAATGCGTGCTCCTCAACAAGGGCCCCAACGTCGCCGCCGCCGTCGGCGTGCTCGACCGGCTCTTGCGCCGCATGGACGAGCACCAGGTCAAGAAGACGCCGACGCTGAGGGCGCTGCACTCCTGGGAGCCACGCGGACCGTCGCCGGCCGGCCGGGGCCTGCCCTAATCTCGCCGCCAAGCTCCGCTTCAAGACGGGGGGGACCACCGGGCGGGGACTGAAGAGTGATGAAGAGCCAGATTCTCGAATGGGGACGGACGCTTGCCGGAGCCGCTCTGCTCACCTTCGTCCTCAAGACGGTGGCCTTTGCCACCTATTACATCCCGTCGGAAAGCATGATGCCGACGCTCGAGGTCGGCGACCGGCTGATCGCCACCAAGTTCGACTACGGCTACGGTCCCGACTCGGCGCCGCTGGTCACCCTCCCCGCCTTCCCGTCCAATGACGGCCGTCTGTTCGGCCACCTGCCGGCGCGCGGAGACATCGTCACCTTCACCCACCCGCGAACCGGCGAGACGTTGATCAAGCGGGTCATTGGCCTCCCCGGCGACCGCATCCAGATCACCCGCGGGCGGCTCTTCATCAACGGCCGCGAGATGCCGCGCCGCGAGGTGAAGACCTATTCGTACAAGCAGTACGAAGGCCCGCCGGTCACCGTCACCGAATACGAGGAGACGCTGCCGGGAAACCGCGTCCACCCGATCATCATGCGCTCCGACGATTTCCCGCAGGAGAACACCGGCGTCTATGTCGTGCCGCCCGAGCACGTCTTCATGATGGGCGACAACCGTGACAATTCCGCCGACAGCCGCTTCGCCGAGCTCGGCTACGTGCCGGTCGAGAACCTCATCGGCCACTCGCGGATGATCCTCTATTCGCTGCACCAGTGCCAGAAGCAGCCGGGCCTGACCTGCGCCCCGCGGCGCTATCTGACCGCCCTCGACTGACCGTCCACAGCCTGGACGATTTCCATCGTTGACCGGCGTCAACGCGGCCGGCTGCGGCGGCCGCAAAGCTGCGCGATTTTCTCCCATGGCCCGTGGAAGGAGTTCGACGCAATGACTGCGATTGACCGCGTTGGTCCGGTGAAGCAATTCGTCTATGGCCTGTCGTTACTTCTCTTCTCGCCGCTGCTGCTGGTCGGCTTCCTGTCTCATCCCGACCTGTTCAGCCTGCAACTGACGACCACTGCCGCCGAGCTGGCCGCGAATTTCCATCACAGCGCCGCATTCCACATCGGCCATCTCATCGTCATCGTCGCGATTCCGTTCATCGTCGCCGAGCTTCTTTGTTGCGCCGAGATGCTGCGCGGGCGGGGCGCCTGGTTCGGCTTTGTTGGCGCGGCCGTCGGCATCGTCGGCGCCATCGTGCTGGCCATCGACAAGGGCGCGCTCTGCCTGGTGCTGTCGGCCTTCGATACGCTGCCCGAGGACCAGTTCGCGGCGTTCGTGCCCTATCTGCAGGTGATCGTCGACCGCACCGGCCTGCTGTTCATCGTCTACCTGCTGCCGCTGTTGCCGCTCGGCGCCATCATCCAGGCAATCGGCCTCCTGCGCGAGCGCCAGATCGGGCCGTGGCAGGGCGCTGCGATCATCGTCGGATTGCTGCTGCTCAACAACCCGGACATCGAGATCCTCAGCTCGATCGGTGCGGCGCTGATGATTGCCGGCTACACCCCGCTCGGCCTCGCCGTTCTGCGCGGCGGCGAGCACGGCGGCATGGCGCCGGCGGCGGCCTAGCCAAGCATCCTCGTCCTAGCCGCCTAGTCCGAAGGCGGCGAGCGCCGCCATGTTGACGATGTCGGAGTCCTTCGAGGCCAGCGACACGATCTGCACCGGCTTGTCGAGGCCGATGAGCAGCGGTCCGATCACCGTCGAGCCGCCCAGCTCCTGCACCATCTTGGTGGCGATCGACGCCGAGTGATAGGCCGGCATCACCAGCACGTTGGCCGGCCCCGACAGCCGGCAGAACGGGTAGGCCGCCATCAGCTTGGGATTGAGCGCCACGTCCGCCGCCATCTCGCCGTCGTACTCGAAGGCGACCTTGCGCTCGTCGAGGATCTCCACCGCCCGGCGCACCCGCTTGGCGCGCTCGCCCTCCGGCTGGCCGAAGGTCGAATAGGCGAGCAGCGCCACCCGCGGCGTATAGCCCATGCGTTGCGCCACGCCGGCCGCCTCCTCGGCGATGTCGGCCATGTCCTCCGGCGTCGGCATGTCGTGGACGGCGGTGTCGGCGACCAGCACCATGCGCCCGCGCGCCAACACCATCGACATGCCGATGACCTTGTGGCCGGGCTTTGGGTCGATCACCCGGAGCACGTCGTCGAGCACGGTGGAATAGTTGCGCGTCACGCCGGAAACCATGGCGTCGGCGTCGCCGAGCGCCACCATGCAGGCGCCGAAGTGGTTGCGGTCGGAATTGATCAGCCGCAGCACGTCGCGTTGCAGATATCCGCGTCGCTGCAGGCGGGCGTAGAGGTAGTCGACATATTCGGCGTTGCGCGTCGACAGGCGCGCATTGTTGATCTCGACGCCTTCGCGGAGATCGATGCCGGCGCGCTCGGCCGCCGCCCGCACCGTCTCCTCGCGGCCGATGAGGACGGCGGTGCCGAGCTTGTGCGAAACGAAGCTCACCGCCGCGCGAATCATCTGCTCTTCCTCGCCTTCGGCGAACACGACGCGCTTCGGCGTTCGCCGTACCCGCTGGAAGATGCGCTGCAGCGTGCCGACGATCGGGTCGCGCCGCGCCGAGAGCTGCATCTTGTAGTGGGCCATGTCGGCGATCGGCTTGCGCGCCACGCCGGTCTCCATCGCCGCCTTGGCGACCGCCGCCGGCACCTCCGACAACAGGCGCGAATCGAACGGGACGGGGATGATGTAGTGCGGCCCGAATTTCGGGCGCACGCCCTGATAGGCCGCTGCCACCTCGTCGGGCACGTCCTCGCGCGCCAGCGCCGCCAGCGCCTCGGCCGCCGCCACCTTCATCTCCTCGTTGATGGTGGTGGCGCGCACGTCGAGGGCGCCGCGGAAGATGTAGGGGAAGCCGAGAACGTTGTTGACCTGGTTGGGATAGTCGGAGCGCCCGGTCGCCACGATCGCATCGTCGCGGATCTCGGCGACCTCCTCCGGCGTGATCTCCGGGTCGGGATTGGCCATGGCGAAGATGATCGGCTGCGGCGCCATCGAGCGGATCATGTCGGCGGTGAAGGCACCCTTCGCCGACAGGCCGAAGACCACGTCGGCGCCCTTCATCGCGTCGGCGAGCGTGCGCGCGTCGGTCTTCACCGCATGCGCCGCCTTCCACTGGTTCATGCCTTCCGTGCGGCCCTGGTAGATGACGCCCTTGGTGTCGCACAGCGTGATGTTCTCGGGCCGCATGCCAAGCGAGCGCACCAGCTCGATGCAGGCGATGCCCGCCGAGCCGGCGCCGTTGCACACCAGCTTGGTCGAGGCCATGTCGCGTCCGGTGAGGTGCAGCGCGTTGATCAGGCCCGCCGCGGCGATGATCGCCGTGCCATGCTGGTCGTCGTGGAAGACCGGGATGTCCATCAGCTCGCGCAGCCGCGATTCGATGATGAAGCACTCCGGTGCCTTGATGTCTTCCAGGTTGATGCCGCCGAAGGACGGGCCGAGGTAGCGGACACAGTTGATGAACTCCTCGGCGTCCTCGGTCGCCACTTCCAGGTCGATCGAATCGACGTCGGCGAAGCGCTTGAACAGCACCGCCTTGCCTTCCATCACCGGCTTGGCGGCGAGCGGGCCGAGATTGCCGAGGCCGAGGATGGCGGTGCCGTTGGTGATCACCGCCACCATGTTGCCGCGCGCGGTGTAGTCGAAGACGGTGGCCGGGTCCTCGGCGATCGCCTTCACCGGCACCGCCACGCCCGGCGAATAGGCCAGCGACAGGTCGCGCTGGGTCGCCATCGGCTTGGTCGGGGCGATCTCGAGCTTGCCCGGCCGTCCGTCGGCGTGGAAGTGCAGCGCCTCCTGATCGGTGAAGGAGGGTCCTGCCTTGCTCGGCTTGTCTGATGCGGCCATCGAATGATGTTTCCCGGACGAAAGCGCGTTGCCGCGTTCTTGGTTGGGGGCCGGACCATAGCACCGGCTTGGCTGATGACAATCGAAACTGCGACCAAGACGCACTTCAAACAGGTCTGGCTTGGCTGACGGCGCATTTTGGGGCAATTGGCAATTCATGTCGGGCAGGGTCCAAAAGGCGCGCGTTCTGTGGTGGATCAGGCTGCTGCACACCGCCATCTGGGCGGTGTTCGCGGCCTCGATCCTGGCGATTCCCGTCGCCGCCGCCCTCGGCGACCTCCGTCTCGGCTTGTGGCTCAGCCTCTTCGTCGGGGTCGAGGTGGTCGTGCTGCTGGTGAACGGCATGCGCTGCCCGCTGACCGACCTTGCCAGCCGCTATGCCGAGGCGCGGCCGGACGGCTTCGACATCTTCATTTCCTCTTGGCTGGCGCGGAACAACAAGCTGATCTTCGGCGCCCTATGGGTCGCCGGCGAGGCCTTCCTCGTCTGGCGCTGGCTTGTGGGTTAGGCCCGCCCGCCGTCGAACGGCTCCGCCGCATCTGCTAGCGTGCCGCCCATGGATTCCCGCCCCGCCGCTCCCGACACCGCCGGCCCCGCGCCCGACCTCTCGGGCGCCACGCCGATGATGGCGCAGTATCTGGAGATCAAGGCGGCCAATCCGGATTGCCTGCTCTTCTACCGCATGGGCGATTTCTACGAGATGTTCTTCGCCGATGCCGCGGTCGCCTCGCGGGCGCTTGGCATTGCGCTGACCAAGCGCGGCAAGCATCTCGGCGACGACATCCCCATGTGCGGCGTGCCCATCCACGCCGCCGACCAGTACCTGCAGAAGCTGATCGCTCTCGGCCATCGCGTTGCCGTCTGCGAGCAGGTCGAGGACCCGGTCGAAGCCAGGAAGCGCGGCGCCAAGTCGGTCGTCCGCCGCAACGTCATCCGCCTGGTGACGCCGGGCACGCTGACCGAGGACGCGCTGCTCTCCGCCACCCGCAACAATTATCTGGCTGCCGTCGCCCGCCAGCGCGGCGGTGCCGACGGGGCCGACGCCTTCGCGCTCGCCTGGATCGACATCTCCACCGGCGAGTTCCGCGTTGCCGCCAGCGACCGCACGCGGCTTCCCGCCGACCTCGCCCGCATCGATCCGCGCGAGGTGCTCGTCGCCGACGCCGTCTTCGCCGACGCCGAGCTTGCCGCCGTCTGGCGCACGCTCTCCGCCGCTGTGACGCCGCTTTCTTCGGCCTTCTTCGACGGCGCCACTGCCACCGACCGGCTTTCCGCTTATTTCGGCGTCGCCAGTCTCGATGGCTTCGGCGCCTTCTCGCGGGTCGAGGTCGCTGCCGCCGCTGCCGCGCTCGCCTATGTCGAGAAGACGCAGTTGGGCGCCCGCCCGCCGCTCATGCCCCCGTCGCGCGAGGCCGCCGGCGAGGTCATGCTGATCGATGCCGCTACCCGCATCAATCTGGAGCTTGCCGCAACGCTCTCAGGCGAGCGCCGCGGCAGCCTGATCGCCGCCATCGACCGCACCGTCACCGGCGGCGGGGCGCGCCTGCTCGCCCGCCGCCTGGCCGGCCCCTCCACCGACCCGGACCTGATCGCCAGCCGTCTCGATGCCGTCGGCTGGATGCTCGCCGACGCGGCCCGCCGGCAGAGGATCCGCGGTGCGCTCGGCGCCGCGCCCGATCTCTCCCGCTCGCTCTCGCGCCTGAAGCTCGATCGCGGCGGCCCCCGCGACCTCGCGGCGATCGGCCTTGCGCTCGCCGCGGCGGCAAGCGTCCTGGCCGAGCTGGGGGAGAGGGAGGGGCTGCCGGCCGAAATCGCTACGGTCGCCGAGACCCTGGCGCGCCGTCCGGCGCGGCTGGAAGCGCAGCTTTCGGCGGCGCTTGCCGAAGACCTGCCGCACCTGAAGCGCGACGGCGGCTTCGTGCGGCCCGGCTTCCGCGCCGAGCTGGACGAGGTGCGAAAACTTCGCGACGACAGCCGCCGCGTCATCGCCGGCCTGCAGTCGGGCTATGCCGCCGACACCGACATCCGCACGCTCCGCATCAAGCACAACAACGTGCTCGGCTATTTCATCGAGGTCGGCGCCAGCAACGCCGAACGCATGCTGAGCCCGCCGCTCAACGCCCGCTTCATCCACCGCCAGACGCTGGCAAGCGCCGTGCGCTTCACCACCGCCGAGCTTGCCGAACTCGAGGCAAGAATCGCCGGCGCCGCCGACCGGGCGCTGGCGATCGAGCTTGCCGTCTTCGACGAACTCGTGGCCGCGGTCGTCGCCGAGCAGGAAGCGTTGCAGGCGATCGCCGATGCGCTCGCCGTGCTCGACGTTTCCGCCGGCCTCGCCATGCTCGCCGCCGCCGAGGATTATTGCCGCCCCATGGTCGACCGCTCGCTCGCCTTCCATGTCGAAGGCGGCCGCCACGCCGTGGTCGAGCAGGCGCTGAGGGCAGGCGGAGAAGGGCCCTTCGTCGCCAACGATTGCGACCTCGGCGCCCGCGATGCCGACGGCGCGGCGCGCATCTGGCTGGTCACCGGGCCCAACATGGCGGGCAAATCGACGTTTCTGCGCCAAAACGCGCTCATCGCAGTCCTTGCCCAGATCGGTTCCTACGTGCCGGCGAAGGAGGCCCATATCGGCGTCGTCGACCGCCTGTTCTCGCGCGTCGGCGCGGCAGACGATCTCGCCCGCGGCCGCTCCACCTTCATGGTCGAAATGATCGAGACCGCCGCCATCCTCAATCAGGCCGGCCCCCATGCGCTGGTCATCCTCGACGAGATCGGCCGCGGCACCGCCACCTTCGACGGGCTGTCGATCGCCTGGGCGGCGGTCGAACATTTGCACGAGGTCAACCGCAGCCGGGCGCTGTTCGCCACCCACTATCACGAGATGACAGCGCTGGCGCATCGCCTGCCGCGCCTCGACAACGTCACCGTGCGCGTCAAGGAGTGGAAGGGTGAGGTCATCTTCCTGCACGAGATCGCGCCGGGCGCCGCCGACCGCTCTTACGGCATCCAGGTCGCCCGCCTCGCCGGCCTGCCACAGGCCGTGATCGCCCGCGCCCGCGAGGTGCTGAAGCAGCTGGAGGCCACCGACCGCACCGCGCCGACCCATGCCCTCATCGACGACCTGCCGCTCTTCTCCGCCGCGCGTCTGCAGGAGCCCGTCGAGGAAGACCCGCTGGCGGCCATGCTCGACGCGCTTCACCCCGATGAGCTCACCCCGCGCGAGGCGCTCGACGCCCTCTATCGGCTGAAGGCTGCCCGCCGCGGCAAGTGAAGCCTCGCAGGGGCGGTTGAAACGGCTGGCTCTATGACCATGTGCCGGGCATGCCCCGGATCACCTGGATTGCCATTGGAACCGCCTTGGGCGCCAGCATCGGCGTCGGAATGCACAACCTCCCCGCCGGAATCGGTATCGGCCTGGCCACGGGCATTGCGCTCAGCCTCGTCGGCGGCGGCAGCGGCAACGGTTCATAGGTTTCGGCTCCGCATCGGTCGGCGCTGCTCCGTCCGCCATCCGTCGCGGCGCTGGGACTTGACCGCCGCCGGGGCGGGGCCGATAGAGGCCGCGATTTTTCCGGGGAGTGAACGGGAATGGCGCCGAGGGCGGGTGAATTTCTCTGGGGCGTGGCCAGTGCCGCCTACCAGGTCGAGGGCGGCTGGGACAAGGACGGCCGCGGCCTCTCCAAGTGGGACGTCTACACCAACGACTGGCACATCACCGTGCCGCAGACCGGCAAGATCGAGACCGGCAACGTCGCCATCAACGCTTATGATCGCGGCCAGCTCGCCAAGGACATCGCGCTGCTCAAGGAGCTCGGCGTCAACGCCTACCGCTTCTCGGTGTCCTGGCCGCGCGTGCTGCCCGAAGGCGTCGGCGCCGTCAATCGCAAGGGCCTCGACTACTATTCGCGCCTGGTCGACGATTGTCTCTCCGTCGGCATCAAGCCCGTCGTCACCCTCTACCACTGGGATTTTCCTCAGGGTCTGCACCAGAAGGGCGGCTTCCACAACCGCGACGTGATCGGCTGGTTCACCGAATACGCCACCACCATGTTGCGCGCGCTGGGCGACAGGGTCGACAGCTTCATCACCATGAACGAGCCCTTCATCGACGTCATGATGATGGACCTGGTGGCGGAGAACGCCCGCGCCGGCCGCGTGCCGACCGACCGCATGACCGCCGAGCAGTATGGCCGCCAGATCCCGGCGCTGCACAATCTCTTCGTCGCCAGCGCCGCGGCGGTCGCCGAATACCGCAAGGAGGGTTTCAAGGGCATGGTCGGCCTCGCCGCTCCGCTCGGGCCCGCCAGTGCCGTCGATCCGGGCAACCCGGCCGACGTGGCAGCCGCCGCAGAGTGGGAGCGGTTCTACAATCGCTGGCCGCTCGACGTGTCGCTGAAGGGCGTCTATCCGCCCGATCTGATGGCGACGCTCAACAGGCTCGATCCCGGCTTCACGGTGTCGGACGCGGACCTCGCCACGCTGAAATCCGGCACGGTCGATTTCATCGGCATCAATTTCTACGCACCGACCTTCGTGCGCCATGATCCGGATCGCGCGCTATCAGCCGAGCCCGGCGTCAACCCGGACGCGGTCAAGGCCCATAACGGCCCGGTGCGCCCGAAGTCCTTGCACGACATCATCATCTCGATCCGCGACACCTATGGCGATCCGCCCATCATGATCACCGAGAACGGCGCCGGCTTCGGCGATTGCGACGAGGTGATGGCCGACGGCATGGTCAAGGACCCGCTGCGCGCCGACTACATCCGGCGGCACATCGACGCCGTGCTCCGCGCGCGCGAGGAGGGAGCCAGGGTCATCGGCTACATGGAATGGTGTCCCTTCGACAATTTCGAGTGGTGGAAGGGCTACGACGCCCGCTTCGGCATGGTCCATGTCGATTTCGCCACCCAGAAGCGCACCCCCAAGCAGAGCTTCCATGCCTACCGGGAGATCATCGCCGGCCACCGCGCCGCGCCGGCCATGCTGCTGGCAGGCAACCGATAGCGCGGGCCAGCGTTTCCGGGTAGGGTCCGCGCCGACAAAACCCTTGGATTCCCGGCCACCATGACCAAAGCGCTTGCCGCTGCCGACGCCCCGATTGACGGCGAAACCCTGCTCGCCCGGCTGACCACGCTCTCCGGCAAGGCGGGGCAGTTGGCGCCCGAGGCGCGCGCCGCCGTGCTCGCCGAGTTGAAAGGCGTGCTATCCGAAGGGCGCGCCACGGCGGAAGCGCGGCTCAAGGCCGACGGCAAGGGTTCCGCCTGTGCCGCCTATCTGTCGGCGCTCCAGGATTCGATCATCCAGGCGCTCTTTGGCTTGGCCACCGGCCACGTCTATGGCGGGGGGACGCGCAGCGCCGCCGAGCACATGACGGTGGTGGCGGTCGGCGGCTATGGCCGCGGCACGCTGGCGCCGGGCTCCGACGTCGATCTGCTCTTCCTGCTTCCCTACAAGCAGACGCCATGGGGGGAGAGCGTCGTCGAGTTCATCCTCTATTTGCTTTGGGATCTCGGCCTCACTGTCGGCCACGCCACCCGCAGCGTCGACGAATGCGTCCGTCTGGCCCGCTCCGACATGACTATCCGCACCGCGGTGCTCGAGGCGCGCTACCTCACCGGCGAGCGCGGCCTTTACGACACGCTGGTCACCCGCTTCGATAACCAGGTGGCCAAGAACACCGGCCCGGAATTCATCGCCTCCAAGCTCGCCGAGCGTGACCAGCGCCATCGCCAGCAGGGCGCCACCCGCTATCTGGTCGAGCCCAACGTCAAGGAGGGCAAGGGCGGCCTGCGCGACCTCCAGACGCTGTTCTGGATCGCCAAGTATTTCTACCGCGTCCGCGCGCGCGACGATCTGGTCAAGGCCGGCGTCTTCTCGCGCGGCGAGTTGCGCCTCTTCCGCAAGGCCGAGGATTTCCTGTGGGCGGTGCGCTGCCACCTGCATTTCCTCACCGGCCGCGAGGAGGAGCGCCTGTCCTTCGACGTCCAGCGCGAGATGGCCCGCCGCCTCGGCTACACCGCCCATCCGGGGCTCGAGGACGTCGAGCGCTTCATGAAGCACTACTTCCTGGTCGCCAAGGACGTCGGCGACCTGACGCGCATCTTCTGCGCCGCGCTCGAGGAGCATCACGGCAAGTCGGCGCCGGTGCTCAACCGTCTCTTCGGGCTGCCCGCCCGCCGCCACCACAAGATCCCCGGCTCGACCGATTTCATCGTCGACAACGACCGCATCAACGTCGCCGACACGGAGGTCTTCGTCCGCGACCCGGTCAACCTCATCCGCCTGTTCCATCTGGCGGACCGCTACGATCTCGCCTTCCACCCCGATTCGATGCAGCTCGTCTCGCGCTCGCTGCGCCTGATCGATGCGACCCTGCGCGAGAACGATGAGGCCAACCGCCTCTTCGTCGAGATCCTGTCTTCGCGCCGCAATCCCGAGGCCGTTCTGCGCCGCATGAACGAGACCGGCGTCCTCGGCAAGTTCATCCCCGAGTTCGGCAAGATCGTCGCGATGATGCAGTTCAACATGTATCATCACTATACGGTCGATGAGCACCTCATCCAGGCGGTCGGCATGCTCGCCGGCATCGAGCGCGGCGACGGCGACGAGGCCAATTCGCTCGCCCACGCGCTCACCGCTGACATCCAGGACCGTGCCGTCCTCTACGTCGCCATGTTCCTGCACGACATCGCCAAGGGCCGGCCGGAGGATCATTCCATCGCCGGTGCCCGCGTCGCCCGGCGCCTGTGCCCGCGCCTGGGGCTCGACAAGGCACAGACCGAGGCGGTCGCCTGGCTGGTCGAGCAGCACCTCACCATGAGCAAGGTCGCCCAGTCGCGCGACCTCAACGACCGCAAGACGATCGTCGATTTCGCCGCCATCGTGCAGTCGCTGGAGCGGCTGAAGATGCTCACCGTGCTCACCGTCGCCGATATCAAGGCGGTCGGTCCCGGCGTGTGGAACGGCTGGAAGAGCCAGTTGCTGCGCACCCTCTATTACGAGACCGAGCCGGTGCTCACCGGCGGCCACAGCCAGATCAGCCGCGACAAGCGTGTCGCCGCCGCCCAGGCCGAGCTTGCCGAGGCCCTTGCCGACTGGCCGCCGCGCGAGCGCTCGGCCTATCTCAAGCGCCACTACCCGGCCTACTGGCTGCGCGTCGATCTCCCCCACAAGCTCGCCCACGCCGCCTTCATCCGCGAGGCCGACAAGGCCGGTCGCCAGCTCGCCACCGACATCACCGTGCAGCCCCATGTCGGCATCACCGAGATCACGGTGCTTGCCCCCGACCATCCGCGCCTGCTGTCGATCATCGCCGGCGCCTGCACCGCGGCCGGCGCCGACATCGTCGATGCGCAGATCTTCACCACCACCGACGGCCGGGCGCTGGATTCGATCTCGATCCACCGCGAGTTCGACGACGAGGCCGACGAGCAGCGCCGTGCGCGCCGCGTCGGCGATCTCATCGAGCAGGCGCTGTCGGGCGTCGTGCGCCTGCCCGAGGTCATCGCCCGCAAGGTGCAGCGCCGGGCGCGTCTCGGCGCCTTCTCGCTGGAGACGGCGATCAACATCAACAACGCGCTGTCGAACCGCTTCACCGTCCTCGAGGCCTCCGGCCTCGACCGTCCCGGCCTGCTCTACGACCTCACCCGGGTCATCTCCGACCTCAATCTGAACATCAATTCGGCTCACATCGCCACCTTCGGCGAGCGTGCCGTCGACGTCTTCTATGTGACCGATCTCGTCGGGGCCAAGATCACCAACGGCAATCGCGAGGCGGCCATCCGTCGGCGCCTGCACGCCGCCTTCGATGGCGAACCCGCCAAGGCCGAGCCGCCGCGCCCGCGGAAGCGCGAGCCGGCCTAGGCCATGTCGCTGCTTAAGAACTTCGTTACCGTCGGCGGCGCCACCGCCTCCAGCCGCGTGCTGGGCTTCGTCCGCGACATGTTCATCGCCGCCGCGCTCGGCACCGGGCCGGTCGCCGACGCCTTTTTCGTCGCCTTCCGCTTTCCCAATCTCTTCCGCCGCCTGTTCGCCGAGGGCGCCTTCAATTCCGCCTTCGTGCCGCTCTTCGCCAAGTCGCTGGAGGGCGACGGCGAGGCGGAGGCGCGCCGCTTTGCCGAGGAAGCGCTGAGCGGCCTGTTGACGGCGCTGCTTGTCGTCACCGCGCTCATCGAGATCTTCATGCCGGCCTTCACCTACGTGCTGGCGCCCGGCTTCTCCGCCGATCCGGAGAAGTTCGGCCTGACCGTGGTGCTCACCCGCATCGCCTTCCCCTATCTCACCTTCGTTTCGCTGGTGGCGCTCTACAGCGGCGTGCTCAACGCCCGCGGCCGCTTCGCCGCCGCCGCCTTCGCTCCGGCGCTGTTGAACGTCGTGCTGATCGCGACGCTGGTCGCGGTCTTCTGGTTCGGCGATGTCGGCACGCCGGCGGCCGGCATGTGGCTCTCCTGGGGCACCACCGTCGGCGGCATCGCGCAGCTCGCCTCGCTGGTCTGGGCGACGGCCCATGACGGCATGGTGCTCCGCGTCATCTGGCCGAAATGGACGGCGCGGCTGAAGCGCCTCGTCGCGCTGGCGCTCCCCGGCGTCCTTGCCGGCGGCATCACCCAGATCAACATCGTCATCGGCACCATGATCGCCTCGCTGGCGCCGGGCGCGGTGTCGTTCCTCTACTACGCTGACCGCATCTACCAGCTTCCGCTCGGCATCGTCGGCATCGCCATCGGCATCGTGCTCCTGCCCGACCTGTCGCGGCACTTGCGCGCCGGCCGCCACGACCTCGTCGATTTTACCCAGAACCGCGCGCTCGAATTCGCCATGGCGCTCACCCTGCCGGCCTCGGTGGCGCTGATCATCATGGCGCACCCGATCGTCGCGCTGCTCTATCAGCGCGGCAGTTTCGACGTCTCCGATACCGCCGCCACCTCCGGCGCGCTGGTCGCCTTCTCCGCCGGCCTCCCCGCCTTTGTCCTGGTCAAAGTGTTCTCGCCCGGCTTCTTCGCCCGCGAGGACACCCGCACGCCGATGTGGTTCGCCGGCATCACGGTCGCGGTCAACGTCGTCGTCTCGCTGGCGCTGTTCCCCTGGCTGGCCCATGTCGGCATCGCCATCGCCACCTCGCTCTCCGGCTGGGTCAACACGGTGCTGCTCGTCGTCGCGCTCCATCGGCGCGGCCATTTCCGTCTCGATTCCCTGCTGGTCCGGCGCGTGTCGTTGCTGGCGTTGGCCTCCGTCCTGATGGGCGTGTGCCTTTATGTCGCCATCCTGGCGCTCGCCGGGCCGCTTGCCGGGCGTTTGCTGGTGCGCGCCGCGACCGTCGGCGGCCTGGTCGTCGGCGGCATGGCCGTCTTCGGCCTCTTCTGCCAGCTCACCGGCGCGGCCGATTTCCGCAAGCTCGTCAGCCGCGCGTGAGGCGCTTGCGCCGGGCGCCAAGCGCCGCTATGTCCGCGCTCACTTGGCCGAGCCGTGCCAACCTGCCCGCAGGATCCTGCCTCTCATGACCGAATTCACTCCCCGCGTATTTTCGGGCGTTCAGCCGACCGGGAACCTCCACCTCGGCAACTATCTCGGCGCCATCAAGAACTTCGTCGCCTTGCAGCGTGATTTCGACTGCATCTATTGCGTCGTCGACCTGCACGCCATCACCGTCCCTATGAGCGTATGGGGCGGCCCCAAGGGACTTGCCGACGCCACCCGCGCGGTCACCGCCGCCTTCATCGCCGCCGGCATCGACCCGAAGAAGCACATCGTTTTCAACCAGAGCCAGGTCTTCGCCCACGCCGAACTTACCTGGATCTTCAATTGCGTCGCCCGTCTCGGTTGGCTCAACCGCATGACCCAGTTCAAGGAGAAGGCCGGCAAGGATCGCGAGAACGCCTCCATCGGCCTCTACGACTATCCGGTCCTGATGGCCGCCGACATCCTTGCTTACCGTGCCACCCATGTGCCGGTCGGCGAGGACCAGAAGCAGCATCTCGAGCTCACCCGCGACATCGCCACCAAGTTCAACAACGACTTCGCCGAATCGATCGCGGCCAACGGCCATGGCGATGCCTTCTTCCCTCTGACCGAGCCGGTGATCACCGGGCCGGCGACGCGCGTCATGAGCCTGCGCGACGGCACCAAGAAGATGTCGAAGTCGGACCCCTCCGACTATTCGCGCATCAACCTCACCGACGACGCCGACGCCATCGCCCAGAAGGTGAAGAAGGCCAAGACTGATCCGGAGCCGCTGCCCTCCGACGTCGAGGGGCTGAAGACCCGCCCCGAGGCCGACAATCTCGTCGGCATCTATGCCGCGCTCGCCGGCGTCTCGCGCGAGACGGTGCTCAGGGATCACGGCGGGGCGCAGTTCTCCGCCTTCAAGCCGGCCTTGGCGGAACTGGCGGTGGAGAAGCTGGCCCCGGTCGCCGGCGAGATGCGTCGCCTGCTCGCCGATCCTGGCGCCATCGATGTCATCCTTAACGAGGGCGCCGACCGCGCCCGGGCGCTGGCCGAGCCGGTCATGCGCGGCGTGCGCGAGATCGTCGGCTTCGTCCAGCCGGGCTGACGGGCGCCAGCGTCGTCAGCCTCTGGGAAATCACCATCAAGCGTGGCAGCCGGCGAGCCGACTTCGCGGCTGAGCCGGCATCCGTCCGCCGCGAGCTCCTTGAACACGGCTACGAGGAACTGCCGATCCTCGGCGAACATGCGCTTGCGGTCGCCGGCCTCCCGCCGATCCACGACGATCCGTTCGACCGCATGCTCATCGCCCAAGCAAGCGTCGAGGGGATCACGCTCTTGACCGCCGATCCGCCCCTCGCCCGCTACTCTGGACCGGTTCGCAAAGTCTGACGTGCCGCTTGCCGGCTCAACCGGCGAAATGCGAACATCGCCGTCATGGCGTTCAAACGCAGAAGCACCGAGGAAGGCCACCGGCGCAAGTTCCTGGTGATCATCGACGACACGCCGGAATGTTCGCGCGCGCTGCTCTATGCGGCGCGGCGAGCAGAGCATTCCGGTGGCGCGCTGGTGCTGCTCTATGTCATCGCCCCGGCCGACTTCCAGCATTGGCTGGGGGTGGAGAACATCATGCGCGCCGAGGCCATGGAGCAGGCCGAGAATACCCTCGGCCGCTTCGCCGATCTGGCGCGCTCCTTCGGCACCGTCGAGCCGCAGCTCGTCATCCGCGAGGGCAATCGCTCCGAGGAGATCCTCAATCTCATCGAGCAGGACGAGGACATCGCCATCCTCGTTCTGGCCGCCGGCACCGAGAAGGAAGGGCCGGGGCCGCTGGTCACCGCGCTTGCCGGCAAGGCGTCGGCCACATTCCCGATCCCGATCACCATCGTCCCTGGCAATCTCGACGACGAGGCGATTGCCGCGGTCGCCTGAACGCAGCCCACCTCCCATGGTCGAAATCGGATATCTGGAAGAGCGCGATATTGGCTCGATCGTTGCGATCGGCGGCGATGTCAGGCACCATACGGACTCCTTCTGGCGTACGTTTGTCGAGGAACCGGCGGACGACGGGCCAATTCTGGTGGCGCGGGATTTCTCCGGCGTCGTTGGTCATGTCTTACTGAGATGGCGGTCGAAGCACCGGCCATTCGCGGACGCCGGCACGCCGGAGATCGCCGACCTTCGCGTCGCCCCCGCCATGCGGCGCCGGGGGATCGCCACGGCGCTCATCGCACGCTGCGAGCAATTGGCCAGCGACAGAGGGCACCAGGCGATCGGCATCGGTGTCGGCCTCTATGGCGACTACGGTGCCGCCCAGCGCCTTTATCCGAAGCTCGGCTACCGGCCCGACGGCAGTGGCGCGACCTACAAGACGGTCGCCGTGACGCCCGGCGAGATGGTTCGCATGGACGACGACCTGGTCCTCTGGCTTATCAAGGACTTGCAGGAGGCTTCGTCGACGGCAGCTTGATTGCCGGCCATCCCCGGCCTAAATCACTCAGCGTACGTTCGTTTCCCGGCCACGCCCCCTTGAAAGGCGCCCGCAATGTTCATCCAGACCGAAGCCACGCCGAATCCGGCGAGCCTGAAATTCCTGCCCGGCCGCGAGGTTCTCGGCGCCGGTACCGCCGAGTTCCGCAGCGCCGCCGAGGCGTCCGATTCGCCGCTGGCCGAGCGCCTGTTCGCGCTGCCCAACGTCGGCGGCGTCTTCCTCGGCGCCGATTTCATCACCGTCACCAAGACGGAAGGCGACTGGCCGCACATGAAGCCGGTCATCCTCGGCGCCATCATGGAGCACTTCACGTCCGGCATGCCGGTCATCAACCGTGCCCAGGCGGCCGCCAGCGACGACGACTACTCCGAGGACGATGCCGAGACCGTCTCCATCATCAAGGAGCTGCTCGAGACGCGCGTGCGGCCCGCGGTCGCCCAGGATGGCGGCGACATCACCTTCCACGGCTATCGCGACGGCGTCGTCTATCTCAACATGCGCGGTGCCTGCTCCGGCTGCCCGTCCTCGACCGCCACCCTCAAGCACGGCATCGAGAACCTGCTCCGTCACTTCGTTCCCGAGGTGCAGGGCATCGAGCAGGTCGAGGCCTGAGCGCAGGATTTTGCGGTTTGCTTGTTTTCCCTCCCCTGAAAAGGGGAGGGTCGCCCGGCGAAGCCGACGGGGAGGGGCCTTGGTGCGCGCTTTGCCATTGGCCCCCTCCGGCGCCTTCGGCGCCACCTCCCCCTTTCTTCTGGGGGAGGTGAAAACCCAACACGCCGCTGTCCCCTCGACTTGGCGGTGACAGCCGGCTAAGCCCGCGCCATGCACCTGCTGGCCATCGACACCGCGTTGGAAGCCTGCTCGGTCGGCGTGGTCGCCGGCGCGAGCGAGGTGCTGAAGAGCGAGGTGATCGGCCGTGGCCATGCCGAACGATTGATGGACATGATCTCCGCCGCCATGGCCGAGGCCGGCCTCGGCTATGGCGATCTCGAGCGCATCGCCATCACCGTCGGTCCCGGCTCCTTCACCGGCCTCCGCGTCGGCATCGCCGCGGCCCGCGGCCTGGCGCTCACGACCGGGGTCGCCGCCGTCGGCATCGGCACGCTCGCCGTCCATGCCGAGGCGGTCCGTCACGAGATTGGCGAGACGCCGGTGCTCGCGGTGTTGTCCGCCGGCCGCGGCGAACTCTACGGCCAGAGTTTTGCCGCCGATGGAACGCCGGAAGGGCCGCCCGAGGCCGCCCCGGCCGCTTCCTTCGCCGCGCGCCTCGCCGCCAACACGCTGATTGCCGGCTCCGGCGCCACGGCGCTTGCCGAAATACTCGGCGACGAGGCGCGCGCCCGCACGGTCCACGAGCATTCCGCTCCCGATATTGCCGCCCTCTGCCGTCTGGCCCGCACGGCGCCGCTCACCGGCCAGCCGCCGCGTCCGCTCTATCTGAGGCCGCCGGACGCCAAGCCGCAGACGGGCGGCCGGATCGCCCGCCAATGAGGAGATGGCCGTGGTCCGTGCGCCTCCGTCTCGTCACGGTCGCGCGCAGCGAAGCCGGGAGTCTCGCTGAGATTCACGCCGCCGCCTTCGGCCGCGCCTGGAGCGAAGAGGAGTTCGCCGCGTTGCTGGCGGATCGCGGCGTCTTCGCCGTCGGCCTCCGCCGTCGGCAACGGCTAGCCGGTTTCGTCCTGCTGCGCGTGGTCGCCGACGAGGCAGAAATCCTCACCATAGCCGTCCGCCCGGCCTTCCGCGGCCGCGGCTATGGCCGCATGCTGATGGACGAGGCGCTCGCCCGTCTCCATCGCGCCGGCGCTTCCCGCTGCTTTCTCGAGGTCGACCGTGACAACGCGCCGGCCGTCTCCCTCTACCGCTCGCTCGCTTTCGCCGTCGCCGGTGAGCGCCGCAACTACTACCAGGCGGTGTCGCCCGGCGGCGGCACCGCGCTTGTCATGCGGGTGCAACTTCGCTAACGCCAATTGAGCGAGAGCCGTCCGGAAGCAGACGACCGTGAGCGAGACCGCCAAGACACTCGAAGAGCTTTGCGTCGACAAGGGCATGCGCATGACCGAGCAGCGCCGCACCGTCGCGCGCGTGCTGGAGGCGGCGACCGACCATCCCGACGTCGAGGAGCTTTACCGCCGGGCCTCGCTCATTGACCCGAAGATTTCCATCGCCACCGTCTACCGCACCGTCAAGCTGTTCGAGGACGCCGGCGTCGTCACCCGCCACGATTTCGGTGCGGGGCGCGCGCGCTACGAGACCATCCCCGAGGAGCACCACGACCACCTCATCGATCTGCGCACCGGCCGGGTGCTGGAATTCCGCGACGACGAGATCGAGGCGTTGCAGCAGGCGATCGCCGAGCGCCTCGGCTTCCGCCTGGTCGATCATCGCCTGGAGCTTTACGGCGTGCCGCTCGAAGAGGCGGGCAAGGACAAGAGCAAGGGCGGAGGCTGAGCCCATGCGCTTCATCTGCCGCCAATGCGGCACCCAGTATGCCGACAGCGATGCGCCGCCTGCCGCCTGCCCGGTCTGCGAAGACGACCGGCAATATGTCCGCTGGGACGGCCAGGACTGGCTGACGCTGGACGACCTCAAGCGGGACCACGGCATCAGGATCGCCGACGAGGCCGACGGCGTCACCGGCTTCGGCATCACCCCGGCCTTTGCCATCAACCAGCGTGCGCTCCTCCTCCAGTCGCCGGCCGGCAATGTGCTGTGGGATTGCATTGCGCTGGTCACCGACGAGGCGGTAGCGGAGGTGAAGAAGCGTGGCGGCCTCTCGGCGATCGCCATCTCGCATCCGCACTACTACACGGCGATGGTCGAATGGAGCGACGCCTTCGGCGGTGTGCCGATCTGGCTCCACGAAGCCGAGCGCGACTGGGTCCGCCGGCCCTCGCCCGCCGTGCGCTTCTGGTCGGGCGAAACCCATACGCTCAACGGCGCCATGACCCTCATCCGCTGCGGCGGCCATTTTCCCGGCGGCCAAGTGCTCCACTGGGGCGCGGCGATGGGCGGCAAAGGCGCGCTCTTCACCGGCGACATCGTCATGGTGACGCTCGACCGGCGCTGGGTCTCCTTCATGTATTCCTATCCGAACTACATCCCGCTCAATCGCCCTGCGGTCATGCGCATCGCCGCCGCGCTGGAGCCCTTTGCCTATGACGCCATCTTCGGCGCCTGGTGGGGCCAGATCTGCCCCGCCGACGGCAAGGCGGTGGTCGCCCGTTCGGTGGCGCGTTATCTCGCCGCCATCGCGCCTTGAGCCGTCATCCTCCGGCCATCCGTGCCGCCTATTCTCTTGGCGACCGAAAAACGCTAAGGAACGGAAAGCGGGCCCGGGGCGGCGCGGGCTTGCCGGTAAGGGTTAACCATCGGAATTCATGAAGAGATCGGACTGAGACCTGAAGACCGTCTACATCAAGACCTATGGCTGCCAGATGAACGTCTACGATTCCGAACGGATGACGGACGTTCTCGCCGGTTCCGGCTACCGCCCGGTGGACGCGCCCGAAGCGGCCGACTTCATCCTGCTCAACACCTGCCACATCCGCGAGAAGGCGGCCGAGAAGGTCTATTCCGAGCTTGGTCGCTTCCGTGCGCTGAAGAGCGCCGGCCGCGCGGCGGGGCGTGAGGTGCTGGTCGGCGTCGCCGGCTGCGTCGCCCAGGCCGAAGGGGCGGAGATCGTCGCCCGTGCGCCGGTCGTCGATCTCGTCGTCGGTCCGCAGTCCTATCAGCGCCTGCCGGAACTGATCGCCGCGGCCCAGGCCGGCCGCCGCGTCGTTGAGACCGAGTTCGATGTCGCCGACAAGTTCGCCGCGCTGGATGGGATTACGGCGCATGCTGCGGGCTCCCATCCCTCCCCGCGAGGGGAGGGTGGCGGCGGAGCCGCCGGGTGGGGCGATGACGGAGCAGACCCCACCCACCGCCCTGCGGGTGGTCCCCCCTCCCCGTTCCGGGGAGGGATTGGTGCCAGCCGACGTGTCACCGCCTTTCTCACCGTGCAGGAAGGCTGCGACAAGTTCTGCACCTTCTGCGTCGTGCCCTATACGCGCGGTGCCGAGGTCTCGCGCCCGGTGGAAACCATCGTCGCCGAGGCCCTGCGTCTGGCCGAATCCGGCGTCCGCGAGCTGACCCTGCTCGGCCAGAACGTCAACGCCTGGCACGGCGAAGGCCCCGACGGCCGCGACTGGGGTCTCGGCCGGCTGCTCTTCCGCCTGGCCGAGATCCCCGGCATCGATCGGCTGCGCTACACCACCAGCCACCCGCGCGACATGGCCGACGACCTCATCGCCGCCCATCGCGATCTCGATCAACTGATGCCCTATCTGCACCTGCCGGTGCAGGCCGGTTCCGACCGCATCCTCGCCGCCATGAACCGGCGCCACACCGCCGCCGATTATCTCCGCCTCGTCGAGCGCATTCGCGCCGCCCGGCCCGACATCGCGCTCGCCAGCGACTACATCGTCGGCTTCCCCGGCGAGAGCGAGGACGATTTCGCCGCCACCCTAGCCATCCTCGAAGAGGCCGGCCACGTCGCCGCCTATTCGTTCAAGTACAGCCCGCGCCCGGGCACGCCGGCCGCCGCTCTCCCCGAACAGGTGCCCGAGGCCGTGAAGAGCGAGCGGCTTCACCGCCTGCAGGAGCGCATCGTCAACGCCCAGGCCGAATTCCTCGCCTCGCGCGTCGGCATGACCGCCGACATCCTCTTCGAGCACCCCGGCCGTCACGTCGGCCAGATCGTCGGCCGCTCGCCGTGGCTCCAGCCGATCCATGTGCCGGGCGGAGAGGAGCTGATCGGCAGCATCGCGCGCGTGCGCATCGATTCGGCGTCCGCCAACAGCCTGTTCGGCACGCTCATCGAATCGCCCGCCATGGAGGCGGCCGAGTGACCGCGCGCCCGACGATTTCGGCATCCGCCGTCCCGGCGCCGCCGGACCACGGCCATATCGTCGTCGCCTTTGACGATAATCGCCTGATCCCCGAGCTCTTCGGCGAGTTCGACCAGCATCTCGCCCTCCTCGAGCAGCGCCTCGGCATCGAGGCGGTGGCGCGCGGCAATCAGGTTACCCTGCGGGGTAACCGGGAAGCGCTCACCCGCGCGCGACTGGCGCTCGACATGCTCTACGGCCGCCTGCAGGAGGGCCATACCCTCGGCCAGGGTGACGTCGACGGCGCCATCCGCATGGCGACCGCGGCGGAGGCGCAGCTCAGCCTGCCGACCCTCGAACAGCCCAAGGGCCGGCTCGCCATGGCGCAGATCGCCACGCGCCGGCGCACCGTCATGGCGCGCACGCCGACCCAGGACGCCTACATGCGCGCCTTCGACCGCGCCGAGCTCACCTTCGGCATCGGTCCGGCCGGCACCGGCAAGACCTATCTCGCCGTCGCCTATGCCGCCGCCCAGCTCGAGCGCGGCGCCGTCGACCGCATCATCCTGTCGCGCCCGGCGGTCGAGGCCGGCGAGCGTTTGGGCTTCCTGCCCGGCGACATGCGCGAGAAGGTCGACCCCTATCTCCGCCCGCTCTACGACGCGCTCTACGACATGATGCCCTTCGACAAGGTCGAGCGCGGCTTCCAGTCGGGCTCCATCGAGGTGGCGCCGCTTGCCTTCATGCGCGGCCGCACGCTCGCCAATTCCGTCATCATCCTCGACGAGGCGCAGAACACCTCGTCCATGCAGATGAAGATGTTCCTGACCCGCTTGGGCGAGAATTCGCGCATGATCGTCACCGGCGATCCCACCCAGATCGACCTGCCGCGCGGCACCGTCTCCGGCCTGATCGAGGCGGTCGGTCTGTTGAAGGAGGTCGCCGGCGTCGCCCAGGTGCGTTTCACCGCCGCCGATGTCGTCCGCCATCCGCTGGTGGCGCGCATCGTCGAGGCCTACGACCGGCCCGAGCGGACGCCTGGGGAGGGCATCTGACCCTGTCGCCAGAGGCTGGGAGTCCCGGCATTCGCGCCGACGTCCTGGTCGAGGCCGACGGCTGGCCGCCGGAATCCGAGCTTCAGGCCCTCGTCGATCGCGCCCTTGCCGCCTGCCCGATGGAGAAGCTGCCGGCGATCGCCGACGACGCCGAGGTTTCGCTGGTCTTCACCGACGACGAGCGCGTCCGCGTGCTCAACCGGCAGTATCGCGGCAAGGACGCGCCGACCAACGTGCTGTCATTCCCGGCTGCGCCCCTGGCGCCCGGCCGCCTCGGTCCGCCTCTCGGCGATATCGTTCTTGCCCGGGAAACGATCGCCGCCAAATCTGTGGCTGAGGGGTTGGATTTTGCCCACCACCTCACCCATCTGATCGTTCATGGATTCCTTCATCTTCTCGGCTACGACCACGAGGCGGACGGCGAGGCGGCCCTGATGGAACGGCTGGAAACGGCTATACTGGCCCGGCTTGCCATCGCCGATCCCTACGCCGAATCGGGTGGCGAATCAGGCGATTGAGGGACCGAGCCACGCTTTGCTGAGATGAGCGACGCTGCCAAACAGACCCTGAACGACCCTTCCACCGGCACGCCCCAAGACGGCGAGCCGGGCGAAAGTACGCGCGCCCACGAGACCTGGCTCGACCGGCTGCGCGCCGCCGTCGGCCTCAAGGGTACCGGCACGCTGCGCCAGGATCTGGCCGCCGCCCTTGCCGCCCCCCAGGACGATGGCGCCGGCTTCACGCCAGAAGAGCGGGCGATGCTCGCCAACATCCTGCGCCTGCGCGACATGCGCGTCGACGACGTCATGGTGCCACGCGCCGATATCGAGGCGGTCGAAATCGATGCCACGTTGGGCGAGCTGCTGGTCGCCTTCCAGACGTCCGGCCATTCGCGCATGCCGGTGTTCCGCGAGACCCTCGACGATCCGGTCGGCCTCATCCACATCAAGGACCTGATGGCCCATATCGTCGAGGCAGCCGGCGGGCCGCCGCCGAGCTCCGGCGAAGACGACGGCAAGCCGGGCATTGGCGAGGCCGAGGTCAAGCTCGACTTCGGTCGCGTCGATCTCGGCAGAACGCTCGCCGCCGCCCGCCTGGTGCGCAACATCCTCTTCGTGCCGCCATCCATGCCGGTGGCGACGCTGCTCGCCAACATGCAGGCGGCGCGCATGCAGATGGCGCTGGTCATCGACGAATACGGCGGTACCGACGGCCTCGTCTCGCTCGAGGACGCGCTCGAGATGGTCGTCGGCGAGATCGAGGACGAGCACGACGACGATGTCGGTCCGATGATCGTGCCCGACAAGGATGGCGGCTTCCTCGCCGATGCCCGCGCCGACCTCGAGGAGGTGGCCGAGGTCGTCGGCACCGATTTCGCCGCTGGCGAACACGGCGAGGACGTCGACACCATCGGCGGCCTGGTGTTCGCGCTGGTTGGCCGCATCCCGGTGCGCGGCGAGCTGGTCTCGGCGCCGGGCGGCTACGAGTTCGAGATCCTCGATGCCGATCCCCGCCGCATCAAGCGGCTGAGGATCAGCAAGCGCCCGTCCGGCCCGCGCGAGCCGCGCCGTCGCAGCCGCCCGCCACCCGATGGCGGCGCCCCCGCCGGCTGAGCGCGCTGCACCGGCAAGTTTCCGCCGTCCCTTGCTTGACCGCGGCCTTCCGTCCTCCGACCCTCGTCAGCCTGATTCGGGCGGCGCAAGACCGAGGCGGAGCGCGACAAAGGTGCGATCCCTTGCCAACCTGATCATCGTTTCCTGGGGCTGGCGCCGCTTCGCCATCGCGCTCGCCGCCGGCGCGCTTTCGGCGCTGGCGTTTGCGCCCTTTGATGCCTTTCCGGTCCTCTGGCTGACCTTCCCGGTCTTTGTCTGGCTGATCGATGGCGCCACCGCGGCGGAAGGGGCGGGCTTCATCCGCCGGCTGGTGCCGGCGGCGATCGTCGGCTGGAGCTTCGGCTTCGGCTTCTTCCTGGCCGGCCTGTGGTGGATCGGCGCCGCCTTCCTCGTCCAGGCGGACGTCTTCGGCTGGCTGATGCCCTTTGCCGTGGTCATCCTGCCGGCCGGTCTGGCGCTGTTCTGGGCCTTCGGCGCCGCCCTTGCCCGCCTCTTCTGGTCCGACCGCTGGTCGCGGGTGCTCGTCTTCGCGGTGGCAATGTCGGTTGCCGAATGGCTGCGCGGGCATCTGTTCACCGGCTTCCCGTGGAACGCAGTTGGCTATGCGCTGACCCCGGTGCCGCTGATGATGCAGTCGGCCGCGCTCGTCGGCCTGTGGGGATTGACGCTCGCCGCCTGCTTCATCTTCGCCGCGCCGGTCCTGCTCGTCGCCGAGGACGCCGCGGATCGCAGGGCCGGCCGCATCGCGTTCGCCGCCGCGGCGGTTCTGTTTCTCGCCCATCTCGGCTTCGGCGCCGTGCGGCTTGCCGGCGGTCCCGACGCGACCGTGCCCGGCGTGCACCTCCGCATCCTCCAGCCCAACATCCCGCTCGGCGAACGCTGGGGGATCGAGAAGGCCGACGAGATCATGCAGCGCTATGTCGATCTCTCCGGCGAGGACAAGGGCGCCGCCGGCCTCGCCGGCATCACCCATCTCGTCTGGCCCGGAATCGGCCTTCCCCTTCCTGCTCACCCGCCGGCCGAGCGCGCTCGCGGCCATCGCCGGCCTGCTGCCGGACGGCGTGACGCTCATCACCGGCGCGGCGCGTGCCGGTCCCATGCCCGCGGATGCGCAAGACGGCGAGCTGCCGCCCATCTTCAATTCGATCTACGTCATCGACGACAGCGGCGAGATCCTCGACGCCTACGACAAGGTCCACCTTGTCCCCTTCGGCGAATACGTTCCCTTCGCCGGCCTGCTGCGCCGGCTGGGGCTGCGCGAGATGATCACCCTTCCCGGCGGCTTCTCGGCCGGCACGCAGCGACGGGCCCTCCCCGTGCCCGGCGCGCCGTTGGCCGCGCCCCTCGTCTGCTACGAGGTCATCTTCCCGGGGGCTGTGCTGCCGCCGGGCACCCGTCCGGGCTGGATCATCAACCTCACCGACGATGCCTGGTTTGGCGACACGCCTGGGCCGCACCAGCATTTCCTGCAAGCGCGCCTGCGCGCCGTCGAGGAGGGCCTGCCGCTGGTCCGCTCGGCCAATTCCGGCATCTCGGCCATCGTTGATCCCCATGGGCGGGTGGTTGCGAGCCTGGGTCTCGGCCGCACCGGGGTTGTCGACGGGGATTTGCCGGCGGCCCTTCCGCCGACGCCTTATGCGCAATTCGGCGACCTTCTTTTCGCTGTGTTGCTGGTTGCCGCTGCTGCCAGCGCCCTGTTAACCAAGGTTAAAGGCTTAATTTGACGGACAATTGACACAAATTGCGGTTGCTGGCCAATATCCCCCCTGTCGCTTGGGCGAGCGGGGTGTGGTAGCCGTTGTGGCCGCCGCACGAGCGGTGCTGTGCGACGTGTCGCGTTCACCTAGATATGCCACTGGCGTCACGTGCACCTGGACATAATAATGATGGACCGCTTTTGTGAGCGGCGACTAAGGACGAAAGCCGAAATGGCCAACAAGAAACAGCCTAACCCGATCGACATCCATGTCGGGTCTCGGGTCCGACTGCGGCGCATGATGCTGGGCATGAGCCAGGAAAAGCTGGGCGAGCAGCTCGGCATCACGTTCCAGCAGATTCAGAAATATGAGAAGGGCACCAACCGGATCGGCGCCAGCCGCCTCCAGCACATCGCCCGCGTCCTCTCCGTGCCGATCTCCTTCTTCTTCGAGGATGCTCCGGCCACGCCGACCGGCGAGACGACGGGCCTCGAAGAGTCGTCGTCGACCAGCTATGTCGTCGACTTCCTCTCCAGCTCGGAGGGCATCCAGCTCAACAAGGCGTTCGTGCGCATCAAGGACGCACACCAGCGCCGTCGGATCATCGATCTCATCCGCGCCATGGCGGGTGACGACGACGCCGCCTGATCAGCGGCCTGCCGGCGATCACCGCGCATTGCCGTCCGTGCCCCCTGCGGGCACGGCGCGGCCTTCGTGCGGCCCCGGCGCCTGCTGGCGGCGATTGACCACCGTCGCGTTCACTGTCACAACACCGCCCGATGAGCCGGGCGGATGAGCTGCCCGGCGGTGGAATTTTATGACGGGGAGCAGCGTTTACGTGCGCACCAACTACCTCTTCACCAGCGAATCCGTCTCCGAAGGCCATCCCGACAAGGTCTGTGATCGCATCTCCGACACCATCGTCGATGCCTATCTCGCGGCCATGCCGGAGGCGCGCGTCGCCTGCGAGACGCTGGCGACGACCAATCGGGTGGTGATCGCCGGCGAGGTGCGCGGACCCGATGCGGTTCTGCAACAGATCGAGGATCTCGCCCGCACCGCCATCCGCGACATCGGCTACGAGCAGGACGGCTTCCACTGGCAGACCTGCAAGGTCGAGGTACTCCTGCACGCCCAGTCGGCCGACATCGCGCAAGGCGTCGATGCCGCCGGCAACAAGGATGAGGGCGCCGGCGATCAGGGCATCATGTTCGGCTATGCCTGCCGCGAGACCCCGGAACTCATGCCGGCGCCGATCTACTATGCCCACCGGATTCTCCATCGCATGGCGGAAGCGCGCCATTCGGGCGAGACCCACATGCTGGGGCCGGACGCCAAGAGCCAGGTCACGTTGCGCTACGAGAACGGCAAGCCGGTCGGCGCGACCTCGATCGTCGTCTCCACCCAGCACCTCGATGTCGATCTTTCCTCCCACGACGTTCGCTCGATCGTCGAGCCGTATGTGCGCGAATCGCTGCCCGACGGCTGGATCAGCGACAAGACCGTCTGGCACATCAATCCGACCGGCAAGTTCGTCATCGGCGGACCAGACGGCGACGCCGGGCTGACCGGCCGCAAGATCATCGTCGATACCTACGGCGGTGCCGCCCCTCATGGCGGCGGCGCCTTCTCCGGCAAGGACCCGACAAAGGTCGACCGTTCGGCCGCCTACGCGTCGCGCTATCTGGCCAAGAACGTGGTTGCCGCCGGCCTCGCCGACCGTTGCACGATCCAGCTCTCCTATGCCATCGGCGTGTCGCAGCCGCTGTCGATCTACGTGGATCTCCACGACACCGGCCGGGTGCCGGAGGAGAAACTGGAAAAAGCGATCAGCCGGCTCATGGACCTTTCCCCACGCGGCATCCGTCAGCATCTCGGCCTCAACCGGCCGATCTACGCGCGCACGGCGGCCTATGGCCATTTCGGCCGCCCGCCCGAGGACGATGGCGGCTTCTCGTGGGAGCGCACCGATCTCGCCGGCGCCATCCACGATGAGCTCGGCTGATCGTTCCGTGGCCTAGGGAGCACGCCACTCCCGCGGCGATGCAGGTGATGAGCGAGCGGCGCGACAGCCTCTATGGCAGGCGGAAGGGCAAGCCCCTGTCGCCGCGCCGCCAGCGTCTCATGGAGACGCTCTATCGCGACCTTGCCATCGACATCGCTGCGCCGCCGCCGGCGAACCTTGCCGCGCTCTTCCCCGACGCTCCTGAGCGCGTTGTCCTCGAAATCGGCTTTGGCGGCGGCGAGCATCTGATTGCCGCCGCGGCCGCCGCGCCGCACGCCGGCTTCATCGGCGTCGAGCCCTATCTCAACGGCATGGCGAGCGCGGTTGCCGCCATCGACGACCGGGCGCTGGCCAACATCCGCCTGTTCGATGGCGATGCCGTTCCCCTGCTCGACTGGCTGCCGGCGGCCTCGCTTGCCGCCGTCGACCTGCTCTATCCCGATCCCTGGCCGAAGAAGCGCCACTGGAAGCGCCGCTTCGTCAGCCGCGAGAACCTCGATCGCCTCGCCCGCGTGCTGGAACCCGGCGGCGTCTTCCGCTTCGCCAGCGACATTCCGTCCTATGTTGAATGGACGCTCGCCCACGCGCTCCGCCACCCCGCCTTCGTCTGGACCGCCGAGCGCGCCGACGACTGGCGCCTGCCCTTTCCGGGCTGGCCGGGAACGCGCTACGAGGCCAAGGCGATGGCCGCCGGCCGCCGGCCCACCTACCTCGCCTTCCTGCGCAACTGAGCTTCACAACCGCCGGACACGCGCCTATACCCGACTCCAGGAGTCGACTATGCCGGGTATGATCTCGCAGAAGGCCAAATATGCGTTCAAGGCGCTGTTCCGCCTGGCCGACATGCCGCACGGCGAGGCCCTGTCGATCGAGGAAATCGCCAAGGCCGACGGCATCCCGCACAAGTTCCTCGAGCACATCCTGCTCGATCTCAAGCGCAAGGGGCTGGTCGCCAGCCGCCGCGGCCGCGCCGGCGGCTACATGCTCATCAAGCGGCCGCAGGAGATGACCATCGGCAGCGTGCTGAGGGCGGTCGACGGACCGATCGCGCCGCTGCCCTGCATCTCGCGCACCGCCTATCGGCGCTGCCCCGACTGCGCCGACGAGAAGACCTGCGCTGTCCGCCGCCTCTTCGCCGATGCCTATTCGGCGATGCTGCTGCTCATGGAGGGCACCACCCTCGCCGAGGCGCTCCACGCCCGCCCCGGGCCGAATGGCAACGCTGTTCCGAAGATCGCCCTAGAATTGGAATAATCTACCAAAAGATCAGGCGGTGGTGCGACAACCGTTTCGTTGCAAAACACGACTAATTATGTCGAGATAACCGGATTTGGCGCGACCCGAGAGGTTTCCCATGAAGCCCGTCAGCCGCCTGCTTGCCCTGGTCCTTGCCGCCGTGTTCGCCGTATCCGGCGCCACCGCGGCCTCGGCCGACAGAACCATCCTCAACGTCTCCTATGATCCGACCCGCGAGCTCTATCGCGCCTATGACGCACTCTTCGCCGCCCATTGGGCCGAGACCCACGGCGGCGAGATCGTCAGGGTCGAGCAGTCGCATGGCGGCTCCGGGGCGCAGGCGCGCGCCGTCATCGAGGGCCAGCCGGCCGATGTCGTCACCCTGGCGCTTGCCGCCGACATCGACGCCATCGCCCGCACCGGGCGCATCGCGCCGGACTGGCAGACGCGCCTGCCCGATGCCTCGGCGCCCTACACCTCGACCATCGTCTTCCTGGTGCGCAAGGGGAACCCGAAGGGCATCCGCGACTGGGACGATCTGGTCAAGCCCGGCATCCAGGTGATCACGCCAAATCCTAAGACCTCGGGCGGCGCCCGCTGGAATTTCCTGGCCGCCTGGGCCTATGCCGACGCGAAGTTCGGTCATGACGACGAGAAGAGCCGGGACTTCGTCGCAGCGCTCTTCAGGAACGTGCCGGTGCTCGATTCCGGCGCCCGCGGCGCGACCACCACCTTCGCCCAGCGTGGCATCGGCGACGTGCTGCTGTCGTGGGAGAACGAGGCCTATCTGGCGCTGAAGGAGCTCGGCGCCGACAAGTTAGACATGGTCGTGCCGTCGCTGTCGATCCGCGCCGTGCCGCCGGTCGCCGTGGTCGATGCCAATGCCGATGCGCACGGCACCCGCGACATCGCCGAGGAGTATCTCCGCTACCTCTACAGCGATGCGGCGCAGAAGCTGATCGCCGCCAACTTCTACCGGCCGGTGAAACCGGAGGCCACCGATTCGGCCGACCTTGCACGCTTCTCCGCGCTGACGCTGGTTGATATCGACGATCCGCTCTTCGGCGGCTGGACGAAGGCTCAAGGTCGGCACTTCGGCGAGGGCGGCACCTTCGACCAGATCTTCGAGAGGCGGTGAGCCGCCATGAGCGCTGCCGCAACGCTGTCGCTCAGCAAGCCGAGCGTCATTCCCGGCTTCCGTCTCGCGCTCGGTTTCGCGCTCACCTATCTCAGCCTCGTCGTGCTCCTGCCGCTCGCCGGGCTGGTGCTGAAGACCGCGAGCCTCGGCTGGAGCGAGTTCTGGGCGATCGCCGTCAGCGGCCGCACGCTTGCCGCGCTCCGCATCTCCTTCGGCCTGTCGCTCGCCGCCGCCTGCATCAATGCCGTCTTCGGCCTGCTGGTTGCCTGGGTGCTGGTTCGCTACGATTTTCCCGGCCGCCGCCTGCTCGACGCCTTCATCGATCTCCCCTTCGCTCTGCCCACCGCCGTCGCCGGCATCTCGCTCACCGCGCTCTACGTGCCGAACGGCTGGATCGGGCGCCTTGCGGCGCCGCTCGGCGTGCAGATCGCCTACACCCCGCTTGGCATCCTCATCGCGCTCGTCTTCGTCGGCCTGCCCTTCGTCGTGCGCACCGTCCAGCCGGTGATGCAGGACCTCGACCGCGAGGCGGAGGAGGTGGCGGCGACGCTCGGCGCCGGCCGCCTGCGCACGGTCGGAACCGTCGTCCTGCCGATGCTCGCCCCCGCGCTGCTCATCGGCTTCGCTCTGGCGCTGGCCCGCGCCGTCGGCGAATACGGCTCGGTCATCTTCATCGCCGGCAACATTCCCTACGTCTCGGAGATCGCGCCGCTCCTCATCGTCATCCGCCTGCAGGAATTCGACTATGCCGGGGCAACCGCCATCGCCACCGTCATGTTGGCGATAGCCTTCCTGCTGCTGCTTGCCATCAATCTGTTGCAGGCATGGACAAGGCGGAGGCTCGGTCATGGCTGAGGCGCGCCGCACCCGGCCGGCGATCGCCGGCCCGACCATCGCCACCACCGAGCGCGCCGCCGTGCGCTATTGCCTGATCGCGGCGGCCTTCCTGTTCCTCGCCCTTTTCCTGCTGCTGCCGCTGGCCGCGGTCTTCGTCGAGGCGCTGCGCGCGGGGCTCCCCGCCTATGTCGCCGCGCTCACCGAGAAGGACGCGCTTGCCGCCATCCGCCTCACCCTCATCGTCGCCGCCATCGCCGTCCCCGCCAACCTCGTCTTCGGCGTCGCCGCCGCCTGGGCCATCGCCAAGTTCGAGTTTCCCGGCAAGAGCCTGCTCACCACCCTCATCGACCTGCCCTTCTCGGTGTCGCCGGTCACCGCCGGGCTGATCTACGTGCTGCTCTTCGGCGCCCAGGGCTGGTTCGGGCCGTTCCTCGCCGAGCACGGCATCCGCATCATCTTCGCGCTCCCCGGCATCGTGCTGGCAACCGTCTTCGTCACCTTCCCCTTCGTCGCGCGCGAGCTGGTTCCGATCATGCAGCAGCAGGGGAGCGGCGAAGAGGAGGCCGCCGTCTCGCTCGGCGCATCGGGCCTGGCGACCTTCTGGCGGGTGACGCTGCCCAATGTGAAATGGGCGCTGCTCTACGGCGTGCTCCTCTGCAACGCCCGCGCCATGGGCGAGTTCGGCGCCGTCTCGGTGGTCTCCGGCCATGTCCGCGGCTTGACCAACACCATGCCGCTCCAGGTCGAGATTCTCTACAACGAATACGCCTATGGCGCCGCCTTCGCCGTCGCCTCGCTGCTCGCCCTGCTGGCGCTGCTCACGCTGGCGGTGAAGACCTTCCTCGAGTGGCGCTTCGCCGGCGAGATCGCCGCGCTCGGGCGCCGGTGAGCGGAAGAGGGGAGAGATGGACGCCCGAACCGCCCCCTTCCGCGCCGAGCCCATCGCCGTGTCGGTCGAGGCCGTCGAGCGGCTGTTCGGCGTTACCCCGGCCCTCCACGGCGTCTCGCTCGAGATCGCCGCCGGCGAGCTGGTCGCCTTGCTCGGCCCTTCCGGCTCCGGCAAGACGACGCTTCTGCGCATCCTCGCCGGCCTCGATTTTCCCACCGCCGGCCGCGTTCTTTTTGCCGGCGAGGACGCGCTCGGCCTGACCGTGCAGGAGCGCCACGTCGGCTTCGTCTTCCAGAGCTACGCCCTCTTCCGCCACATGCGCGTCTTCGACAATATCGCCTTCGGGCTTCACGCGCGGCCGCGGGCGGGCCGCCCCGACAAGGCCGCCATCCGCACCCGTGTTCTGGAGCTTCTGCGTCTGGTCAAGCTGGAGGGGCTGGAGCGCCGCTTCCCGGCCGAGCTTTCCGGCGGCCAGCGCCAGCGCGTTGCGCTTGCCCGGGCGCTGGCCATCGAGCCACGCCTGCTGCTGCTCGACGAGCCCTTCGGCGCGCTCGATGCCAAGGTCCGCCGCGAGCTCCGCCGCTGGCTGCGCGAGATCCATGAGGAGACCGGCCACACCACCGTCTTCGTCACCCACGACCAGGAGGAGGCGGTCGAGCTGGCCGACCGCATCGTCGTCCTCAACGAAGGCCGCATCGAACAGATCGGCACGCCCGACGCCGTCTACGATGCGCCGGCCTCGCCCTTCGTCGCCGGCTTCATCGGCGAGAGCAACGCGCTCGCCGTTGTCGTCGAGAGTGGCCGCATCCTCCATGCCGGCGCGCCGCTTGCCCTTGCCGCGTCGGGCCCCGACGGTCCGCGCACGCTCGTCTTCCGCCCGCACCATGCTGATATCGTCGATGTGGTCCGGCCCGGCACACTCACCGGCACGCTTCTCGCGGAGCGCCGCCACGGCGCCTTCCGCCGCGCCGAGATCGCGCTCGCCAGTGGCCAGCACGTCGAGATCGATCTCGCCGGCGACGCCCCGCGCGTCGCCCGCGGCGAGATCATGACATTCATCCCGCGGCGCTGGTGGCTGTTCTAGGCAGGACTGGAATTTGTCTTGCATTATCTGGTCTTGGCGCCTATATCCGCGACATCTCATCTCAAACGATCGGGTGTCGTTGAGAGTGGGTCCGACCGGGCCCGCTCCTTTCGGGCTTAGAAGACCGGTCCAGAGGACGATGGCTTGTCGGAGCCAGTAGCAGCGGAAGAGCGCATCATCGCCGAGACGGGCATCGAGGCCCGCATCGCCCACATTGTCGAGCCTGTTGTCGAGGGGCTCGGCTATCGGCTGGTGCGCGTCAAGATGTCTGCGATGAACGGCGCCACGTTGCAGATCATGGCCGAGAAGCCGGATGGCTCGATGACGGTGGAGGATTGCGAGATTCTGTCGCGCGACCTCTCGCCCGCGCTCGACGTCGAGGACCCGATCGACCGCGCCTATAATCTCGAGGTCTCCTCGCCCGGCATTGACCGGCCGCTGGTGCGCCGCTCGGATTTCGAGCGCTGGTCCGGGCACGAGGCCAAGATCGAGCTTGCCCGTCTGCTCGACGGGCGCAAGCGCTTTCGCGGCCGGCTCGTCGGCGTCGACGGCGACGCGGTCCTGCTCGACATGAAACGCGATGGCGTCGCGCCCGAGCGCGCCCATCTGCCCATCGCAGATCTCGCCGAGGCTCGCCTCGTCCTCACCGACGATCTCATCCGCGAGTCGCTGTCGCGCCAGAAACACGCAGACCAGCATCCCCACCCGGACCCCGCCGAAGAGGACATGGCGGAGGCTCCGCAAACCCTGAACTAGAGGAACGGAGACCGAACCCATGGCCGTCAGTGCGAACCGGCTCGAGCTGTTGCAGATCGCCGATGCGGTCGCCCGCGAGAAGGCGATCGATCGCATGATCGTGGTCAACGCGATGGAGGACGCCATCCAGAAGGCGGCCCGCTCGCGCTACGGCTCGGAGACCGACATCCGCGCCGAGATCAACGCCAAGACCGGCGAGATCAAGCTGCAGCGGCTGCTCAAGGTGGTCGACACCATCGAGAACCCGGCGACTGACATCACCATCGCGAACGCACGGCAGCGCAACCCCGCCGCCCAGATCGGCGATTTCATCGCCGAGCCGCTGCCGCCGATGGATTTCGGCCGCATCGCCGCCCAGTCGGCCAAGCAGGTCATCGTCCAGAAGGTGCGCGAGGCCGAGCGCGACCGCCAGTACGACGAGTTCCGCGGCCGCATCGGCGAGATCGTCTCCGGCCAGGTCAAGCGCGTCGAATACGGCAACGTCATCGTCGATCTCGGCCGCGGCGAGGGCATTGTGCGCCGCGACGAGCTGATCCCGCGCGAGACCTTCCGCTACGGTGACCGCATCCGCGCCTACATTTACGACGTGCGCCGCGAGCAGCGCGGCCCGCAGATCTTCCTGTCGCGCACCCACCCGCAGTTCATGTCCAAGCTGTTCGCCCAGGAGGTGCCGGAGATCTACGACGGCATCATCGAGGTGCGCTCGGTTGCCCGCGATCCCGGCAGCCGCGCCAAGATCGCCGTCATCTCGCGCGATTCCTCCATCGATCCGGTCGGCGCCTGCGTCGGCATGCGCGGCAGCCGCGTCCAGGCGGTGGTCAACGAGCTGCAGGGCGAGAAGATCGACATCATCCCGTGGTCGGCCGATGCCGCCACCTTCATTGTCAACGCGCTGCAGCCGGCCGAGGTCGCCAAGGTGGTGCTCGACGAGGACGCCGAGCGCATCGAGGTGGTGGTGCCCGACGAGCAGCTTTCGCTCGCCATCGGCCGCCGCGGCCAGAACGTGCGCCTCGCCTCCCAGCTCACCGGCTGGGACATCGACATCCTTACCGAGCAGGAGGAATCGGAACGCCGCCAGAAGGAGTTCCAGGAGCGCTCGCAGCTCTTCATCGAGGCGCTCGATCTCGACGAGGTGGTCGGCCAGCTTCTCGCCTCGGAAGGCTTCGCCAGCGTCGATGAGATCGCTTTCGTCGATCAGGCCGAGCTTGCCTCGATCGAGGGCTTCGACGAGGAGACCGCCAACGAGCTGCAGGCCCGGGCCCACGAACATCTCGACAAGCTCGAGGCCGAGCAGGATGCCGAGCGCCAGGCGCTCGGCGTCGAGGACGCCCTCAAGGAGGTCCCCGGCATTACCACCGCCATGCTGGTGGCGCTGGGCAAGGCCGACATCAAGACGGTCGAGGATTTCGCCGGCGCCGTGCCGGACGATCTCACCGGCTATGTCGAGCGCAAGGACGGCGAGGCCAAGCGCATCCCCGGCGCGCTCGAAGGCCTCGGCCTGTCGCGCGCCGACGCCGAGGCGATGATCATGGCCGCCCGCGTCATGGCCGGATGGATCAGCGAAGAGGACCTGCACAAGGCCGAGGAAGAGGAAGTGGCCGAGGCGGCTGAAGACGGCGAGACGGCCGAAGCGGAGGCGCCGGTGCTGCCCGGCGCTCCGGTCGTCTGAGCCGCAAGTGATGGGAGATCCCGGTGTCGGAACGCAAAGCGCCAACCGAACGGACCTGCGTCGTCACCCGGCAGACCCTGCCGGTTGAGGATCTGGTTCGCTTTGTCGTGGCGCCGGACGGCACCGTGGTTCCCGATCTCCGCCGCCGCCTTCCCGGCCGCGGCGTCTGGGTCACCGCCGACGCCGAGCATGTCGCAAGGGCCGAGCGCAAGGGCCTGCTTTCCCGCGCCTTCGACGGCCCGGCCAAGGTCGAGCCGGGGTTGGTCGAGCGGGTCGAGCGGCTTCTGGTCGATGCCGCGCGCGGCGCCCTGTCGCTCACCCGCAAGGCCGGGACGGTGGTCACCGGCTACGCCAAGGTCGAGGCGGCGCTGGCGCGCGACCCCGTCGTCGGCCTGATTCACGCTGCGGAAGCAGCCGTAGACGGCGCGGCAAAGCTCGATTCCGCCGCCCGCCGGCGCTTCGGCGAAGGCGGCCTGCCGATCGTCCGGTCATTGACTGGCGAGGATTTGGATTTGGCTTTTGGCCGAACAAATGTGATACATGCTGCGCTGCTTGCTGGGCCGGCGAGCACCAATCTGCTGGCACGGATTCGCGATCTTGACCGGTTTCGTGGTAACCGGGCTGCGCACGGCGCCGGCGGCCGGCAAATCGACGCCCTTGATGACCCCAGTACCCTGCGTGCAGGACGATAGGAACGTATGAGCGATACCACTGACGAGAAGACGATCAGCGCACCCAAGCGAACGCTCGGCCTGAAGCGTGGCGTCGAACGGGATACCGTCCGCCAGAGCTTCTCGCATGGCCGCACCAATACGGTGCAGGTCGAGCGCAAGAAGCGCCGGGTCGTCGTTCCGGGCGAGCAGAAGACGGAGGCCGCACCGCCACCGCCGCCGGCCCCGACGCGGCAGAGGGCGGAACGCCGCGCGCCTTCGCGGCCGGCGACGCCCGAGCCCGATCACACCGTCCAGGACCGTGGCGGGCTTGTGCTGCGCCAACTTTCCTCCGACGAGATCGACGCCCGCGCCCGCGCGCTGGCCGATGCCAAGGCGCATGAGGCCGAGGAGCGCCAGGCGGCCATCGATGCCGCCGCGCGCCGTGCCGCCGAAGCCGAGCGCGTCGCCAAGGAGCAGGCCGAGGCCGCCCGCCGCCAGGCGGAGGAGGATGCCCGTCACAAGACCGAGGAAGTCGCCCGCAGCCGCGCCGAGGAGACCGCCCGCCGCCGCTTCGGCGAGGAGGAGCAGAAGCCTGCCGCAGCCAAGACAGCCGAGTCGGCGGCGCCTGCCCGTCCCGCCGCGGCCAAGGGCGCTCGTCCCGCCGCCGAGACCGAGGAAGAGGAGCGCCCGGGAGCGCTCCGCGGCCGAGTCAAGGCGCCGCGCGCCGCCGAGCCCAAGCCTGCCCGCCGGGTCGGCGACGATCGCCGCCGCGGCAAGCTGACCGTTTCCAATGCCCTCGACGATACCGAGCGCGCCCGCTCGCTGGCCTCCATCCGCCGCCGCCGCGAGCGCGAGCGCGCCCGCACCCACGAGATGGGGCCGCGCGAGAAGATCTCGCGTGATGTGACCATCCCGGAAACCATCAGCATTCAGGAACTCGCCAACCGCATGGCCGAGCGCGCCGTCGACGTGATCAAACTGCTGATGAAGCAGGGCCAGCTGGTCAAGGCCACCGACGTCATCGACACCGACACCGCACAGCTTATCGCCGAGGACATGGGCCACACCGTACACCGCGTTTCCGAGGCCGATGTCATCGAAGGCCTCTTCGCCGCACCGGGCGACGAGTCGGAGCTCGAGCCGCGCTCGCCGGTGGTCACTATCATGGGCCACGTCGACCACGGCAAGACGTCGCTGCTCGACGCCATCCGCCATGCCAACGTGGTGGCCGGCGAGGCGGGCGGCATCACCCAGCACATCGGCGCCTACCAGATCGACTACAACGGGCAGAAGATCACCTTCATCGACACGCCCGGCCACGCCGCCTTCACCG
This sequence comes from uncultured Alphaproteobacteria bacterium, assembly GCA_963782045.1. Taxonomy (GTDB): domain Bacteria; phylum Pseudomonadota; class Alphaproteobacteria; order Rhizobiales; family Kaistiaceae; genus CAVSRC01. The sequence goes on along the minus strand of CAWAIR010000006.1, from coordinate 284,431 downwards.
CCATGCGCTCGCGCGGCGCCAGTGTCACCGACATCGTGGTCCTGGTGGTGGCGGCCGACGACGGCGTCATGCCGCAGACCATTGAGGCGATCAATCACGCCAAGGCGGCCGGCGTTCCGATCATCGTTGCCATCAACAAGATCGACAAGCCGGACTCCGACCCGCAGCGCGTGCGCACCGAGCTGTTGCAGTACGAGGTATTCGTCGAATCGATGGGTGGCGACGTACTCGACGTCGAGGTCTCGGCGGTCAAGGGCACCAACCTCGACAAGCTGGTCGAGACCATCCTGCTCCAGGCCGAGGTGCTGGAACTCAAGGCCAGCGCCGATCGCGCCGCCGAGGGCACCGTCATCGAGGCCAAGCTCGACCGCGGCCGGGGTCCGGTGGCGACCATCCTGGTGCAGAGCGGCACCCTCAAGATCGGCGACATCGTCGTTGCCGGGGCCGCCTGGGGCCGCGTCCGCGCGCTCCTCAATGAGCGCCAGCAGCAGCTCAAGGAGGCTGGCCCGTCGACCCCGGTCGAGGTGCTCGGCTTCCAGGACGCACCCGAAGCCGGCGACCGCCTGGCGGTGGTCGAATCGGAGGCGCGTGCCCGCGAGGTCGCCGACTATCGTGCCCGCCAGAAGCGCGAGAAGGCGCTCGCCCGCTCGACGGCGGCGCGCGGCTCGCTCGAGCAGATGATGAGCCAGCTTCAGACCGCCGGCCAGAAGATCTTCCCGCTCGTCATCAAGGGCGACGTGCAGGGTTCGGTCGAAGCCATCGCCCAGTCGCTGGAGGCGCTCGGCACCAGCGAGGTCGCCGTGCGCATCCTGCATTCCGGCGTCGGCGGCATCACCGAATCGGACGTCACGCTCGCCACTTCGTCGGAGGCCGCCATCATCGGCTTCAACGTCCGCGCCAACAAGCAGGCGCGCGAGGCGGCAGAGCGCGACGGCATCGAGATCCGCTACTACAACATCATCTACAACCTGGTGGATGACGTGAAGGCGGCGATGTCCGGCCTGCTCTCGCCCGAGCGGCGCGAGACCATGCTCGGCAATGCCGAGATTCTGGAGATCTTCAACATCTCGAAGGTCGGCAAGATCGCCGGCTGCCGCGTCACCGATGGCATCGTCGAGCGTGGTGCCGGTGTCCGCCTGATCCGCGACAACGTCGTCATCCACGAGGGCAAGCTCGCCACCCTCAAGCGCTTCAAGGACGAGGTGCGCGAGGTGCCGGCCGGCCAGGAGTGCGGCATGGCCTTCGAGAAATACGAGGACATGCGCGTCGGCGACGTCATCGAATGCTATCGCGTCGAGGAGATCGCGCGCACGCTCTAGGGGCGGCGCGCGGCAGTGCCGGTCTCAATGGCGAAACACGCCTCCGCCCGTGCGCCCTCCCAGCGCCAGCTCCGCGTCGGCGAACTCGTCCGCCATGCGCTGGCGGAGGTCTTCCAGGAGGGTGCGGTCCACGATCCCGACTTGGAGGGCATGGTGGTCACCGTGCCCGAGGTCCGCATGACGCCGGACCTGAAACTCGCCACCGTCTTCGTGATGCCGCTCGGCGGCAAGGGGGCCGACACCCTGGTCGCCACCCTCGATCGCCACAGGAAGTTCCTGCGCGGCGAGGTCGGCCATCGTGTCGTGCTGCGCTACACCCCCGAGCTGCGCTTCCGTCTCGACCAGTCCTTCGACGAGGGCGAACACATCGACGCACTGCTGCGCTCGCCCGAAGTGAAACGCGATCTCGACGGGGACGAGTAGCCATGTCCCGCAAACGCAAGGGCCGCGAGGTCTCCGGCTGGCTCAGCCTCGACAAGGCGGTGGGCCTCACCTCGACCGGTGCGGTGGGCTCGATCAAGCGCCTGTTCGGCGCCGCCAAGGTCGGCCATGCCGGCACCCTCGACCCGCTCGCCTCCGGCGTGCTGCCGATCGCGCTCGGCGACGCCACCCGTACCGTCCCCTTCGTCCAGGACGGCCGCAAGGTCTACCGCTTCACCGTGCGCTGGGGCGTCGAGACCGACAGCGACGATGCCGACGGCAACGTGACCGCGACCAGCGACGCGCGCCCCGATGCGGAAGCGATCCGTGCCCGGCTCCCCGGTTTCACCGGCGAGATCATGCAGCGTCCGCCGGTCTATTCGGCCATCAAGATCGCCGGCCAGCGCGCCTATGACCTCGCCCGCGAGGGTGAGACCGTGGTTCTGGAGGAGCGCCCGGTCACCATCCACCGCCTGGCCCTGGTCGAGACGCCGGATCGCGACCACGCGATGTTTGACACCGAGTGCGGCAAGGGCACCTATGTGCGCGCGCTTGCCCGCGATCTCGGCCGCGAACTTGGCTGCCGCGGCCACGTCGTGGCGCTCCGCCGTATGGTGGTTGGCCCCTTTGACGCCGACAATTCCGTCACCCTCGATGAACTCATCGCCGCCCGCGAGGCCGGCGACGCCATGGCCCTCGACCGCTTCCTCATGCCGGTCGCCGTGGCGCTTTCGGAACTGCCTGAAATCGCGATGGGCCCGAACGATGCCGCCCGCATCGGCCGCGGCCAGTCGGTCCTGCTGCGCGGCAGCCGGGCGCCGCTCGCTGCCCCTGCGGCTTTTGCCAGCCATGCCGGCCGGGCGATCGCCCTTGGCGAAATTTCGGAGGGCCAGTTCCACCCGACCCGCGTGTTCCGCCCGGACTGATGGTTAAATAACTGATAATTCAAGCTTTTGTGACCATCGCCTTTTCGCTGGCAATCTGCCGCCCTTTCCTCCATAGTCCGCCGCGCTTGGCTGGCGGGAACCATTCCACCGGCGAGGCTTTCCGATTCCCGACCGTGCTGGACGACATCCCGGCCCTGGCCGCAGGCAATCGGTGTGATTTGAACCCCGAACGTACAAAGGAACCCGATGTCGATTACGCCTGAGCGCAAGCAAGCGCTCATCAAGGAATACGCCACCGGCGCCAACGATACTGGCTCGCCGGAGGTCCAGGTCGCGATCCTCTCCGAGCGGATCGCCAATCTCACCGAGCACTTCAAGGGTCACGGCAAGGACAATCATTCCCGCCGCGGCCTGCTCAAGATGGTGAGCACTCGTCGCAGTCTTCTCGACTACCTGCGGAAGTCCGACGAGCAGCGTTATCAGACGCTCATCGAACGCCTCGGCCTGAGGCGCTGACGCGATTTCGGCGGCGGGGCGCTTTGGCCTCGCCTGACCGGAAGATTTCGCTTCAGGAACAGGCCGGCTGAAGGCGCGGCGGCATGGGGCCGCCGCGGGACCGGACGGACAGGCAAAAAGAGCCATGGCAGGATCGCCAGCCGCTTTCTCTTCCTAATTCGCGAGAGAGCGTCTTGCCGTCTTGCCCATGGCTCGCCTTGCCGTGTCCGTCGCAAGGAAAGGATTTGCCATGTTCGACATTCAACGTGTCGAGACCGAGTGGGCAGGACGCAAGCTCGTTCTCGAGACCGGCAAGCTCGCCCGTCAGGCTGACGGCGCGGTGCTGGCCACCTACGGCGACACCGCCGTGCTCGCTACCGTGGTTGCCGCCAGGGAGGAGAGGGCGGGAATCGACTTCTTCCCGCTCACCGTCAACTACCAGGAAAAGACCTTCGCCGCCGGCAAGATCCCCGGCGGTTTCTTCAAGCGCGAGGGCCGTCCGTCGGAGAAGGAGACGCTGACCTCCCGCCTGATCGACCGGCCGATCCGCCCGCTGTTCGCGCCGGGCTTCCGCAACGAAACCCAGGTCATCGTCACGGTGCTGACCCACGATCTGGAGAACGATCCCGACATCGTCGCCATGGTCGCCGCCTCGGCCGCGCTGACCATCTCCGGCGTGCCCTTCATGGGCCCGATCGGCGGCGCCCGCGTCGGCCTCTCAATGGCGAATTCGTGCTGAACCCGGATATCGACGAGATGGATCGAATCGAAGCTCGATCTGGTCGTCGCCGGCACCCACGATGCCGTGATGATGGTCGAATCGGAGGCCTGCGAGCTCTCCGAGGACGACATGCTCGGCGCGGTCATGTTCGGCCACGAGGCCATCCAGCCGGTGATCGACGCTGATCATCCAGCTTGCCGAGCGCGCCGCCAAGGAACCGCGCGCCGTCAACCTGCCGGACAATTCAGCGCTCTACGAGAAGGTGAAAGCGGCGGCCGAGAGCGACCTGCGCGCTGCCTATGCGCTCACCGCCAAGACCGAGCGCCACGACGCCATCGAGGCGGTCAAGGCCAGGGTTTCCACCGAACTGGCGCCGGAAGGCGCCGAGGACGCGCCCACCCCGCAGCTTCTCGGCGACATGTTCAAGAAGCTCGAGAAGGCGATCCTCCGCAACGACATCCTCGACAAGGGCACGCGCATCGACGGCCGCGACATGAAGACCGTGCGGCCGATCGTGGCCGAGGTCGGCTTCCTGCCGCGCACCCACGGGTCGGCGCTGTTCACCCGCGGCGAGACCCAGGCGCTGGTCGTCGCCACGCTCGGCACCGGCGACGACGAGCAGATCATCGACGCCCTGCAGGGAACGTACAATGAACTTCATGCTGCACTACAACTTCCCGCCCTATTCGGTCGGCGAGACCGGCCGCATGGGCTCGCCCGGCCGCCGCGAGATCGGCCACGGCAAGCTCGCCTGGCGGGCGATCCGGCCGATCCTGCCGCCGCATCACGACTTCCCCTACACGATCCGGTCGTCTCGGAGATCACCGAGTCGAACGGCTCCTCGTCGATGGCCACCGTCTGCGGCTCCTCGCTGGCGCTGATGGATGCCGGCGTGCCGCTGAAGCGGCCGGTGGCCGGCATCGCCATGGGTCTGATCAAGGAGGACGAGCGCTTCGCCGTGCTCTCCGACATCCTCGGCGACGAAGACCATCTCGGCGACATGGACTTCAAGGTCGCCGGCACCGCCGAAGGCGTCACCTCGCTGCAGATGGACATCAAGATCCAGGGCATCACCGAGGAGATCATGAAGGTTGCCCTCGGCCAGGCCAGGGACGGCCGCATGCACATTCTCGGCGAGATGGCCAAGGCGCTGCCCGAGGCCCGCGCCCAGCTCGGCGAATACGCCCCGCGCATCGAGGTCATCACCATCCCGACCGACAAGATCCGCGAAGTGATCGGCTCCGGCGGCAAGGTCATCCGCGAGATCGTCGAGAAGACCGGCGCCAAGATCGACATCGACGACGACGGCACCGTCAAGATCGCCTCCGCCGACGGCAAGGCGATCAACGCCGCGCTCAACTGGATCAAGTCGATCGTGGCCGAGCCGGAAGTCGGCGTCATCTATCAGGGCAACGTGGTGAAGACCGTCGATTTCGGCGCCTTCGTCAATTTCTTCGGTTCAAGGACGGTCTGGTGCACATCTCCCAGCTCGCCGCCAACCGTGTCGCCAAGACCACGGATGTGATCAAGGAAGGCGACAAGGTGTGGGTCAAGCTCATGGGCTTCGACGAGCGCGGCAAGGTCCGCCTGTCGATGAAGGTCGTCGACCAGGAGACCGGCCAGGAGATCAAGCAGGACGAGAAGGACCACGGCGAGAAGGCCGAGGCCGCCGGCTAGGCGTTGATTCTCTCCACGATCGCAGTCATCGAGCGGCCGGTGCCTCTTGGGCACCGGCCGCTTTCGTTTTCCTCAACCTGCTGCCGCCAGCCGCATCGCCCGGTCGGCGGCGACCGTGCGGTTGCGCCCGGCCGCCTTGGCGGCATAGAGCGCAGCGTCCGCCTCGGCGGTCAGCGCCTCCGGGCGGGCGCCGTCGCCGTCGGCCTCCATGGTCGCCACGCCGATGCTGATCGTCAGCACGCCGGCCCTGGTGCCCGGGTGTTGCATGCCGAGCCCCAGCACGGTCGTGCGCAGTGTCTCGGCGAGCTGCATGCCGCCCTCCTCGGGCGTGTCGGGAAGGATCGCCGCGAACTCCTCGCCGCCGTATCGCGCGGCCACGTCGCTCGGCCGTTTCAGGCTCATGCGCAGGAGATTGCCGATCGTGCGCAGGCACGTGTCCCCGGCCGGGTGTCCGAATGTGTCGTTGTAGGCCTTGAAGTGGTCGACATCGATGAGCAGCAGGCTGAGAGGTTTGCCGTCGCGGCGCGATTGCGCCACGGCGCGCGGCAACGCCACGTCGAAGGCCCGCCGGTTCGACAGTCCGGTCAGGCCGTCCTCGCTGGCGAGATTCATCAGGCGCTGGTTGAGATCGTTGAGGACCGATTCGGCGCGTTTGGTCTGGGTAACGTCGGTCATCAGCGTCAGGGAGCCGCCATCGGCTGTCGGGCGCACGCGCGCCCTGAGCCAGCGACCGTCTCCCATCTGGATGTCCGTCTCGCCAGCCGCGGTAAAGTGGTCGAGCGTGTATCGGATCCAGGCGTCGACTGCGCCGGGCGCGATGTCGATCTGTTCCCCGCGCTCCACCGATGCGCGCAGGATGTCCTCAAGCCGCGCGCCGGGAAACCGCATCTCCGCGGTCAGCGGAAACATCGTGCGATACTGCGCGTTGCACAGGATCAGGCGCGCCTTCCTGTCGAACATCGCCAGACCGTCGGCCATGTGCTCAAGCGCCTCGTCGAGACGCTGCCGCCCTTGAGCGATCTGGTCCTCCAGTCGCTTCCGCTCGGTCATGTCCCGATTATGGGTGAGCAGGCCGACGATGAGGCCGGCGTGGTTGCGCAACGGGGCCTTGAGCGTCGATAGCCAGACGCGTGCGCCATCCGGCCGCACGAGCACCTGCTCTATCGTCTCCGGATGGCCGGCCGCGAGCACGCGTTCCTCGTCGGCGCGCAAGCCGCGCGCCACCGCTTCGCCGTGAAAGTCGAAATCGGTCTTGCCGATCAGCGCCGCCACGCTTGATGCGTTCACCTGGTGCGCGGTTGCCGGGTTGGCCGCGAGGAAGCGTCCTTCCAGGTCCTTGGCGTTGAGCGGCTCCGGCAGGGTGTCGATGATGGCCCGATAGAACACGTTGGCACGCGCCGTCTCGCGGCGGTGATCAGCCTCGATCACCGCCAGCCCGGCCAGCAGGATCGCCAACAATGTCATGCCGACGAGCGATGGCGCGCCGTCGACCAGTATCCTCAGCGGGACGGCTGGTAACAGCGCCAGCGAGCCCGTCAGCGGGATGATCGTCGCCACGCCCGCGAAGATCAGGAGATCCCGCACCGTCGCCGGACGGCCGCGCAGAAGAAGGCCCCCGGCGACGCCGGTCGCCGTTGAAATGGCGATGGACAGGGCGCCGGCGGTGGCGCCGACGCCGCCGGTGTGGACGATCCGGAAGGTCGCCGCGACGATGCCGGCCACGATGCCGATCAGCGGACTGCCAAGGAATCCGGCCAGCCCAATGAGTGCGTAGCGAAGGTCGATGGTGATGCCCGGCCGAATCTCAAACGGTGCCAGCATCAGCAGGATCACCCCGCCACCGGCCACGATCACCCCGAGTGCCTCGCGATGCCATCTCCTCCTGCCCTCGACCCAGTCCATGCCATGGGTCCAGACGGAAACGAGGATCACAAGAATTGCGAAGTTCTGAAGCAGGCCCTGCCAGGAAGCGTTCCACATACGATGTCCCTGAGCCATACAGGCGACGCCAACACGAACGCTCCCTGCACGGCGGCGCTGAGGGCAATTCTCCTCCGCGCGGTCCTCTGGCTTCCCCCTCCTTCGCTTCTGACAGAATGTGGTGAGGAAGCGGTAAACGTTGGCCAGCGGGGCTTCGCGCGCGCGGCCGCGCCTCCGCCGCGTTTTGCGCCGCAGCGTCCTGTCCGCAATGGTTCCACATCATGCAGATCGGGTCCGCCGGGTGGAGGAGGCCAGTCCGGCCCGCAAAGCTGGCAAGAGTATCAGTGTGTTAGGCGAATCCTCCGGCGGCTGGATGAGGGGTTGCGCCGCGCTTGCGCTGCGCCATAATCTTGTTGCGGCGCAGCAAGCCGCAGGGACGACGGCGGCACGCGGAGGAAGCGGAGCTTGTACTACCAGCTCTACGAACTGAACCACGCCGCTCTCGGGCCGTTCCGGGCGGTCGCCGATGCCACCCGGCTCTATTTCAAGAACCCGTTGAATCCGCTGGCCGGAACGCCCTTCGGACGCAACATGGCGGCGGCGGCCGAGCTGTTCGAGCGCACCACGCGGCGCTACGGCAAGCCGGAATTCGGCATCGCCCGTACACGCCTGGCCGGCGTCAACGTACCGGTCGCCGAGCGCGTCGTCTGGGAGCGGCCGTTCTGCCGGCTCATCCATTTCGACAAGGCGCTGCCCAAGGGCGCGGCGCCGCAGCCCAAGCTCCTCATCGTCGCCCCGATGTCGGGCCACTACGCCACGCTGCTCCGCGGCACGGTGGCCACCATGCTCCCCGGCCACGACGTCTTCATCACCGACTGGGCCGACGCCCGCATGGTGCCGCTCGCCGACGGCCCCTTCGATCTCGACGATTATATCGATTATCTCATCGCGCTCCACCATCACCTCGGCCCCGGCATCCATGTCATGGCGGTGTGCCAGCCCTCGGTCCCGGTGCTGGCGGCGGCAGCGCTGATGGAGGCGGCGAACGACCCCGCCTTGCCGGCCTCGATGACGCTGATGGGCGGGCCGATCGACACCCGCCTCAACCCGACGGCGGTCAACACGCTCGCCAACACCCACGATCTCGACTGGTTCCGGCAGAACGTCATCATGCAGGTGCCCTTCCCGCATCCGGGCTTCATGCGCGCGGTCTATCCGGGCTTCCTGCAGATCTCCGGCTTCCTGTCGATGAACTTCGACCGCCACCTCGACGCCCATCGAGATTTTTACCAGCACCTGATCAGGGGGGACGGCGATTCGGCCGAGAAGCACCGTGCCTTCTATGACGAGTACCTGGCGGTGATGGACCTGACCGCCGAGTTCTATCTGCAGACGGTCGACACCGTGTTCCTGCGTCATGCTTTGCCGCTGGGTGAGATGACCCATCGCGGCGAGCCGGTGGAACCGGCGGCGATCACCCGGGTTGCCTTGCTGACCGTGGAGGGCGAACACGACGATATATCGGGCGTCGGCCAGACCAAGGCCGCCCACGATCTCGTGGTCAACCTCGCGGCCGGAAAGCGCGCCCACCACCTGCAACTGGGCGTCGGCCACTACGGCGTGTTCAACGGCTCGCGCTTCCGCGCCGAGATCGCGCCGCGCGTTGCTCAATTCATAGCCACGCACGGCAGCGGCAGCCAACCGCGCGGGGCCAATGGCAATGCGGCAAAAAGCGAGCGCACCGCCGGGCCCCCTGCACCGGGCCGAATCACCACCAACCGGGGACTCGGCATGGTTGCAGCCGGCGCAAGGAAACCGCGGAAACATAAGGTTTCTGATTCGTAAACGTCGGAGCCCGCTGGAATCAGGAGTTGCGGGCGCCTGGCGCCGGACTCGCGTCCCGTGTGGCGTGCCGCTGTCGACAGGCCACTGTCCCGATGCCACCGGACATCCCTAATCCCGCCCTTTGCACAGGATTCGGGCGCCGAAACGCGCATCGAACCCCGTCAGAAGTACGGAGGAATTCTTGCCGCAACATGCCGATTTAACAGGCCACCGAGGAGGAGCTCGACAGCATCTACAGGGTTCATTTCAAGGGCGTGTTCTTCCTGACGCAGAAGCTGCTGCCGCTCATCAATGACGGCGGGCGCATCATCAACGTGTCGACGGTGCGCACCCGCACGGCCAGCGTTGGCGGGGCGGCCTACGCCTCGATGAAGGGGGCGGTCGAAGTGTTGTCACGGCACATGGCCGTGGAGCTGGGTCCGCGCCGGATCACCGTCAATGTCGTTGCGCCCGGCCCCGTCGCCACCGATTTCAATGCGGCGTGGTGCGCGACAACCCGGTCCTCAACCAGCGGATCGCCGACAACACGGCATTGGGCCGGGTCGGCGGTCCCGAAGACCTCGGGCCGATGATCGCCGCGTTGCTGTCGGACGACAACCGATGGGTAAATGCGCAACGCATCGAAGTCAGCGGCGGCGTCGCCATCTAGAGCGTATCTTGATCAGATAGAATCGCCCGTCCCTTCGGGTTTCCGACCGGCGCGCGCCCAACGCCGATCCCGGCTCGACCGATGCCCGGCATCGCCCTTCGCCGGTCTCGACGCCGGATCGCCTCCCCGGTCGAGAAACGGAACTGCTTCTATCTGACCAAGAAGCGCTCTAGGCGGGGCGGGCCGTTCCGTCTCTCTCTTGCCGCCGGTGGTGCACAACGGCGGCGGCGTGCAAACAGGTCACAGGCGAAAGGCCGTTTCCCGCCATTCCTGCGTCCCTGCCGCAACGCATGCGGGCAAATCGGACACCTGCTGTCCGATTTTTCTTGAATCGAACTGCCCCCCTTCCCACCTTTCAAATCGTTACGTAAGATAGGCGTAAGACAGACGTAAGACTAACGTACGATATAGAGGACGGACATGGTCAATCAGAATGCCCTGCGTCCGGCATGGACGCCCCTGACGATCCTGCTGATGGTCATCGGCTTCATGACCTTTTGGCCGCTCGGCCTGGCGATGCTCGCCTACATCATCTGGGGCGACCGTATTCCCGAGGTCCGGCGGCACTTCGGAGAGATGAAGCGCGAATTCCACGGCGGGAGCTGCCGGAGCAGCCGCTCCAGCGGCTACCAGAGCGGCAATGCCGCCTTCGACGACTACCGGACGCGCGAACTGCGCCGGCTCGACGAGGAACGCCGCAAGCTCGACGAGGAGCGGCGCGAGTTCGAGGAGTTCGTGCAGAACCTGCGCCGCGCCCGCGACCAGGAGGAGTTCGAGCGCTTCCAGCGCGAACGCCCCTCACGCCGGGCCGACCAGATCGATCTCTAGCCGAGGTTGGTCGCATCAAATTTCCCCGGGGCCTTCGATATCCGGGGCACGAAACGGCGGGGCCGGCATCGGCTCCGCCGTTCTCGTTCCTGCCGGCCTGGCACGTCCGGCCCCGGGCGCGCCGCGCGCCCGCGAGCATCAGCCGTGGCCCGGCCGACGGCTACTTATGATCGTGGGATACCTGGATGATGATCGGCTGGCGCTTCTTGCCGACCAGCACGAACAGCAGGCCGAGGACCATGGCGCCGACCCCGATCGGGATGCCGATGATCGTCAGGCAGGCGATCAGTCCAAAAGCGATGAACAGGTAACCGATGATGCGCAGAATCATCACCTTCATGCCTCCTCTTCGCGCGCGGGCCTTAGCCCACGGTTGGATGACCATTGCAGGGACGCGGTTCGCGTGTCCACAGCGAACTTCACCGCATGAGCGTGGCTTGAAACAGGCACGGCGGGGCCGGCACCGGCTCCGCCGTCCTCGTTTCTGCCGGGAGCGGCCGGCTCAGTCCTTGGGCTGGCGGCTTGCCTCGAACAGGAACCAGACGCGGCCTTCCGCCTCGTCGATCCAGTTTTCCAGCAGACTCGCGGTCGCCACGTCGTTGTGCTCGTCGCAGACGTCATGCACCTCGCGCATGCGTGCGATCAACTGCATGGTGTTGTCGCGCAGCTCCGCCAGCATGTCCTGCGGCGTCACGTAGTCGGCGTCGTTGTCGGAGATGGTCTGCAGCCGGCCGATATGGCCGATCGAGCGCAGCGTCGCGCCGCCGAGCTTGCGTCCGCGCTCCGCCACCGCGTCGGTCATCGCCAGGATCTGCGCCGCCTGGTCGTCGAACATCAGGTGGTAGCTGCGGAAATTCGGGCCCGAGACGTGCCAGTGGAAGTTCTTAGTCTTGAGGTAGAGCGCAAAGGTATCGGCGAGCAAGGCGGCGAGCGCCGCGGCGATGTCCTTGGTGGCGTTGGCCCCGAGGTCGGTGGGGGTGGCGAGCGGCGTCTTGCGGCGCGCCTTCGGGCTGACGTCAGCCATTGGCGGTTCTCCTGTTCATGTGCCCCCTGCTGTGCCTTACGCATAGCATCAGGGCGCGTGTGAATTCCTGCCGAAAAGATCATGCCGGCCGGAATTGCCGCGAGGCGGCGGCGCAATTGGATAAGGCAGCAGCCACACTCCAACAGCCACCCGACGCCGTGCGCGAGGTCCGCCAATGGCCGCAGTCTCCCGACGGCCGGAATTCCAATGAAGCGTCGCGGCCCGCGCGAACAAAAAGTGAATCACATCGGTAACCAGCCTGTGGCATGATTCACCCAAGCCCGCTGATTTGCTTGGGAATCCTTGTCGTCTCCATGCCGCTCCCGGTCCGCACCGCCGCCAGCACCCGCTTCGAGATCGCCACCGAGAGCGGCTATGTGCCGGTCGATATCCGCCGCCATCCGCGGGCGCGGAACTACACGCTGCGCGTCGGCGCCCCCGGCAAGCCGCCGATCCTCACCATGCCCGAGCGCGGGTCACTGGCCGAGGCGCACCGTTTCCTCGAGCGCCATGCCGGTTGGCTCCGCCGCCAGATCGACCGCCTGCCGCCGGCGATCCCGATCGCCGATGGCTGGCCGGTGCCCTTGCGCGGCGTGCTCCACACCATCCGCCACGATCCGGCGCGCCGCGGCACGGTCACGGTCGGCACGGACGAGACCGGCCCGGCGCTCTACGTCTCCGGCGAGGCGGCCCATCTCCGCCGCCGCGTGCTCGATTTCCTCAAGCGCGAGGCCCGCCGCGACGTCGAGGCGGCGGTCGCTCGCCATGCCGCGCGCCTGGGCGTGACGCCGAAGACCGTGCGCTATCGCGACCAGATCACCCGCTGGGGCTCCTGCACCACCACCGGGCACCTGTCGTTCTCGTGGCGGCTGATCATGGCGCCGCCGCTGGTGCTCGATTATCTCGCCGCTCACGAGGTCGCCCATCTCGCCGAGATGAACCACTCGCGCCGCTTCTGGCAATTGTGCCGGTCGCTGGCGCCGGAGACGGAGCGGGCTCGCGCCTGGCTCAGCGCCCAGGGCCCGGCGCTGCACGCCATCGGCGCCGACGACGTCCGCGAGGCGGCATGAAAGCCCGTCCAGGGCCACGCGCGCCGCTGCGACCGCGCTGAAGCGCTGGCAGTGCGCCGGTTGATCCGGCTTGCCGCGCCAGAGGTCTTCATGCTGTAGCTTGTGCCGCTGCCAAGCGTCGCGCCGCCAAGCCGGGACATTCCATGGACCGCCGCCTGACCACCATTCTGGTCGCAGATCTGGTCGGCTTCAGCCGGCTGATGGCTGCCGATGAGGAGGGCATCGTCGCGCGCTTGCGGGCGCTGCGCGCCGAAGTTGTCGATCCGCGGATCGCCGCGGGAGACGGGCGCCTGATCAAGACCATGGGCGACGGATTCCTGATCGAGTTTCCATCCGCGGTTGCCGCCGTCAGAACCGCGATCGCGCTTCAGACCGACATGCACAAACGTGCCGGGGCGGACACAGGCAACCGTCCGCTGCGCTTTCGCATCGGCATCAATGTCGGCGATGTCGTCGTCGACGGTGACGACATCCTCGGCGATGGCGTCAATATCGCTGCACGGCTGGAGCCGCTGGCGCCGCCGGGCGGCGTGTGCATCTCCCGCGCCGTACACGATCAGGTGCGCGGCAAGATCGACGCCGCGTTGATTCCGCTGGGGCCGCAGCAACTCAAGAACATCCCCGATGCCGTGGATGTCTGGTGCATCCGGGTCGACGAGCCAGCGCCGGCCGCGCCCGAGCCGGCGCCACCGGTTTCGCCGGACAAGCCGTCCATCGTCGTTCTGCCCTTCGCCAACATGAGCGCCGATCCGGAACAGGAGTATTTCGCCGACGGTATCACCGAGGACATCATCACCGAAATCTCGCGGCTGCCCGAACTGCTCGTCATCGCGCGCAACTCCGCCTTCACCTACAAGGGGAAGGCGGTGAAGGTTCAGGACATCTGCCGCGATCTCGGCGTGCGCTACCTGCTGGAGGGAAGTGTTCGGAAGGCAGCACAGCGGGTCAGGGTCACCGCCCAGCTCATCGACGGGTCGTCCGGCGGCCACATCTGGGCGCAGCGCTACGACCGCGAGCTTGCCGACATTTTCGCCGTCCAGGACGACGTCACCGGGCAAATCGTTGCCGCGCTTGAGGTGAAGCTGGCGAGCGCCGGGCGAGCGCCGCGCAATGAGCCCCGCGATCCCGAAGCCTACGATTGTGTCCTGCGCGGACGCGAGCAGTACCGCCGGTACTCCAAGGACGGGAACATCGCCGCGCAGCAGCTTTACGAGCGGGCGATACGGCTCGACCAGCACTATGCGGAGGCCTATGCCGGCCTGGCCGAAACCTACGTACAGGACTGGTTTCTCGGCGTTCCCGATGCGCTCGACCGGGCCTACGAACTGGCGCAGACGGCCAGGAGCCTCGACCCGTCGCTGCCACTCGTCTATGAGGCGCTGAGCAGCGTCCAGCTCTTCAAGGGGCAACACGACGAGGCGCTGGCCGCGGCCCGCCGATGGGTTGAGGTGGAGCCGGGCGATGCCGAGGCTTACGCCAATCTCGCCGGCAAGCTGCAGTTTTCCGGCGAACCGCAGGCGGTCCCCGCCCTGATCGAAAAAGCCAAGCGCCTCAACCCATTCTATCCCTTCTACTACAATTTCTATGTCGGCCAGGCGCTGTTCACCATGCACCGCTTCGCGGAGTCGGCAACATGGATCGAACGCAGCATCGCTCAGAATTCCGAGGCCCTGCCATGCCAGTTCTTCCTGGCTGCTTGCTACGGCCAGCTCGGGGACACGACGCGCGCGGGCGATGCCCTGGCCGAGGTCCGGCGCATCAGCCCCGGATTCACCATCGCCTCGGCGCGCAAGGTCGCCGCCTACCGGCGCACCGAGGATCTCGACCTCTTGCTCGATGGCCTGCACAAGGCCGGCCTGACGGACTAGATGCGTACGATCGCGGAACTCAGGCGCCCGGTCGTGGCCCCATGCGGTTATAGGCGTCGAGGGCGGCGATCTTGTAGCCTTCGGCGAGGGTGGGATAGTTGAAGGCGTTCTCGACGAAATAGTCGATGGTGCCGCCGAGATTGAGCACCGCCTGGCCGATATGGATGAGCTCGGTGGCGCCCTCGCCGACGATGTGGGCGCCGAGCAGCTTGCGGTCGTCGAGCGCGAACAGCAGCTTCATCATGCCGTTCTCCAGCCCCATGATGTGGCCGCGCGAGATTTCGCGGAAGCGGGCGATGCCGACCTCGTAGGGGATGCCCTTTTCGCGCACCTCCTCCTCGGTCAGCCCGACGGTGGAGATCTCCGGCACCGCGTAGATGCCGTAGGGGAAATACTCCGGCGCCGGCGGCATCGGCGCGCCGAAGGCGTGGCAGGCGGCGATCCGGCCCTGCTCCATCGAGGTCGAGGCGAGGCTCGGGAAGCCGATGACGTCGCCGGCGGCATAGATGTGCGGCACGCTCGGTCTGGAAGGTGACCGGGTCGACCTTCAGCCGGCCGCGGTCGTCGGCCTCGA
Organism: uncultured Alphaproteobacteria bacterium; assembly: GCA_963782045.1. Classification (GTDB taxonomy): domain Bacteria; phylum Pseudomonadota; class Alphaproteobacteria; order Rhizobiales; family Kaistiaceae; genus CAVSRC01. Next base: position 269,134 of record CAWAIR010000006.1, on the reverse strand, counting down.
GGCCGCAGGTCTCGAGCCCGAGGTCCTTGGTCGCGCCCGACGCGGCCGGCGGCATAGAGCAGCATCTCGGTGCGCACCTTGCGCCCGTCGGAGAGGAAGCTCACCGCATAGCCCTGGTCGTCGAGCTCGACCCGCTCGACCTTGGCGCCGAGGCGGAACTGGATGCCGCGCTTCCTCAGGTCGTGGATGAACTCGTCGATGATCTCGCGGTCGATGAATTCGAGGAAGTTCTGCGCGCGGCTCGATCACCGTCACCGGCACGTCGAGCGCCGAGAAGATGGTGGCGTATTCGATGCCGATGACGCCGGCGCCGACCACCGTCAGGCTGCGCGGCACGTGCGGGTCGGTGGCGATGTCGTCGCTGTCGAAGACGTTGCGGTCGTTGAAGGGGATGCCCGGCGGACGGAAGGGCGCGGTGCCGACCGCGATCACGATCTTGTCGCCCTCGAAGCCGTGCTCCTCCAGGTGGCCCTTCACCGTCAGGCAGTGCGGATCGACGAAGCGCGCCACCCCGGCGAAGGTCTTGACGCCGTTGCGGGCGAACTGATGCTCCAGCACCTCGATCTCGTGGTCGAGCGTCATGCGCAGGCGGACGCCGAGATCCTTGCCCTCGATGTCCTTCTTCACCCGGTAGGCCAGCCCGTAGAAGCCGCGCTCGCGCCAGCCCGAGAGGTTGAGCACGGTCTCGCGCAGCGTCTTCGACGGGATCGTGCCGGTGTGCACCGAGACGCCGCCGACCCGCAGCCGGTTCTCGATGACGAGCACCGTCTTGCCGAGCTTGGCCGCCTGGATGGCGGCGCGCCGCCCGGCCGGGCCGCTGCCGATGACGATGAGATCGTATCGGTCCATCTTTACCCCCCAACGATCATCGCCCGGCCGCTAGCATACACGAGCGCGGCGCCGCCCGCGCGGCACGAGGGCCGATGCATGCAACCGGCAGGCCAGCCACCACCAACCGCCGCGCCGCCGGCTCAGCCCCGATAGCCGCTCGGCAGCAGGCGCTCGACAACGTTTTCGGCGGTCCACGCCGCGCAATCCTTTGCCCAGCCCGCCAATTTGCTTTCGCCGCGGCAACCGGCCGAGATGGCCAGCGACGCCTGCCGCGCCAGTGCAAAGGCGGCGATGGTCTCGGCCGAACAGCAGTCCGTGCCATAGGCCTCCGCCAGCGCCCGCAGGCGGTCCACCTGCGCGGGCCCGTCATGGTCGGCATTGCCGAGGTCGAGCCATGTGAAAGCGGTGTAGCCGAGGTCCCACACACGCGAGGCCGGTCGCGCCGCGTCGAAGTCGATCATCGCCACCGGCAGGCCGTCTCGGAACACCGCGTTGGTCGGCGCGAAGTCGTTATGGCAGATGACCTCGGCCCGCGGCGCACGCTCGCGCGCGAAATCGGCGGTCGCATCGTGGAAGGCGCGCAGCAACCGTGCGGCCGCGAAAATCTGCCTGTCGTCGTAGAAGCCGAGATCGTCCTGCACCGTGCCAGACAAGAAGCTCAGCATCTCGCGCCCCTTCCCGTCGACACCGAGGAAGCGCGGCGCACCGGCGAACCCGCGCCGCTCGAGGTGCAGCAGCAGGGCATGTTGCAGCGAGCGATCACAGGCAAGCGGCCGGCGCACCGTGTCGCCGACGCGCACCACGCCGGTCGTCACCCGCCCGCCCGTCAGCGGCGTCTCGGCTTCGTCATCCATGCGGCGATGCTACGCAGTCGGGCCGCCGCGCGCCATCCGTGCCAGCCTTAGCCGCCGAACAGGCTTTGCAGGAAGGTCGCGATCGGGCCCTGGCGGCGGTGCTGGGAGCCCTGGTCCATCCAGCCACCCGCCGGCATGTCGGGTCCGGAGGCGACGCGGCCGGGGCCGAGTTCCATGGGGTTGCCGCTGGCCACCGCGCTGCCCGGGAAGGACTGCCGGTCGGTATAGGCGAGGTTGCGCGGATTGCCGAAATCGTAGTTGCCGGGGAGGTCCGCCACCGCCTGGCCCTCGAGCGCCGCGCTCATGAAGCGCTGCCAGGCCTCCGCCGGCAGGCTGCCGCCGGTGGCGTGCTTGGTCGGCTTGTTGTCGTCGTTGCCGAACCACACGCCGGCGGTCAGCGCGCCGGTGTAGCCGACGAACCAGGCGTCGCGAAAATCCTGGCTGGTGCCGGTCTTGCCGGCGACCGGCCAGCCCTTGATGCGCGCGTTGGTGCCGGTGCCGTCGACCACCGTCTGCGACAGCATGGAATTCATCATGCCGACATAGAGCGGATCGACCACCTGGCCGGGCCCGCCGCCGCTGCGCTCGTAGAGCACCTTGCCCTTGGTGGTGGTGATACGCTTGATCGCGTAGGGGATGACGCCGCGCCCGCCATTGGAGAAGGGCACATAGGCGGCGGTCAGTTCCAACGGCGTCACCTCGGAGGTGCCGAGCGCGATCGAGGGCGTCGCCATCAGCGGCGAGACGATGCCGAGCCGGCGGGCGGTGGCGGCGACCGCCTGCGGCGTCACCAGTTCGGTGAGCTGCGCCGACACCGAGTTCAAGGAATCGGCCAGCGCGGTGCGCAGCGTCACCTGCCCACGGTAGTGGCGCGTGTAGTTCTCCGGCGACCAGCCGTCGATCGACACCGGCTGGTCGACCATGATCGATTCGGGGATCATGCCGTCTTCCAGCGCCGTCAGGTAGACGAACGGCTTGAAGGCCGAGCCCGGCTGGCGGTGGGCGTCGACCGCCCGGTTGAACGGGCTCGACTTGTAGTCGCGCCCGCCGACCATCGCCTTGACCGCGCCGTTGGGGGCGATGGCGACCAGCGCCGCCTGCCCGACATTGTACTTGGCGCCGCCCTCGTCGAGCGTCTGCGTGATCGCCTTGGCTGCCGCCGTCTGCATGCCGAGATCGATGGTGGTGTCGACCACGATGTCCTGGTCGATCGACCCGCCGACATATTGCGGAAGCTGGTCCATCACCCAGTCGGCGACGTAGCGGCCGCTGCCGTCGGCGACGTCGTGCACGGCGTTGACCGGCATCGACATCGCCAGGCTCGCCTGCCGTCCGGTGATGTAGCCGGCGTCCTGCATGGCGGTGAGCACGGTCTGCATGCGCCCTTCCGCCGCCGCTGGATGGGTGGCGGGCGAATAGGTCGCCGGCGCCTTCAGCATGCCGGCCAGCATCGCCGCCTCGGCCAGCGTGATGTTGCGCGCCGACTTGCCGAAATAGCGGTGCGCCGCTGCGTCGACGCCATAGGCGCCGGAGCCGAGATAGACGCGGTTGAGGTAGAGCGCCAGAATCTGCTTCTTCGACAGGCGCATCTGCAACCAGACCGCCAGGATCATCTCCTGCACCTTGCGCTCGAAGGTGCGGGCCGGCGTCAGGAACAGGTTCTTGGCGAGCTGCTGGGTGAGCGTCGAGCCGCCCTCGACCACGTGGCCGGCCCTGAGATTGACGTAGGCGGCGCGGGCGAGGCCGATCGGGTCGATGCCGAAGTTCCAGTAGAAGCGCCGGTCCTCGATCGAGATCACCGCCTCGGGCAGGTAATCCGGCATCTGGTCGAGGGTGAGCGCCTCGCCGGTCGAATCGCCGTGGTTGGAGATGAGATCGCCGTTGGCCGCCAGAATGCGCACGTTGGCGGCGCGCGGCGGCACCGACCAATCGGCCATCGGCGGCAGCTTCGAGGCGTAGTAGGCGACGATCGAGCCGACCAGCCCAATGCCGATGATGACGGCGACCGCGGTCCAGTGGAGGATGGTCCTGAGGGATGTGCCCATGAAACCGATCAACGGCCCGTCGGCGCGGTTTGCGCGCCGCCGCCGGCCCTTGCCCTTCGCCGGGCCCTTGCGGCCCTTCGCAGCCTTGCCGTTTTTTCGCGCTGCCACGGGCGGTCGGTTTCCTCGGACTCGGAACACATGGAACGCGAGTTCCCGTAGCGGCGGGTCAACGCCCGGCTCCGCCCCCGGTTCCGGAATCGAAGCTAAATGCGGCGATTTAAGGGGCGGTTAAGGGTGGGGAATCGGCACCATCGTCGCAGCTCCACCATTTGACTCCGTCGCCTGCCTCGCCGATGGAAAGGCGGCGACGACGAACCCGGTTGAAGCGGACTGGCGGGCGATGGACGACGGCGAGCGCGCCAAGGCGCTGTTCTTCGATGGCCTCGATCGCTTCGATTCCGGCGACTTTGCCGGCGCCGAGGGGCGCTTCCGCGCGGCGCTGGCGCTGGTTCCCGAGCGTCCGTCGCTGCTCGCCAATCTCGCCGGCGCCGTCCTCAGGCAGGGCCGGCCCGACGAGGCACTGGCGCTGGCGGAGCGGGCGCTGGCGCTCGACGCCGACAACGCCACCGCGCTTTCGCTCGCCGCCAGCGCCGCCGAGGCCCTCGGCCGGCCAGAGGTGGCGCTCGCCGCCTTCGACCGGCTGCTTGCGATGGCGCCGGACGACGCCGCGATCTGGGCCGGGCGCGGCGACGTGCTGGCGGCACTTTGCCGCTGGGACGAGGCGCTGGCGAGCTACGACCGCGCGCTTGCCGCCGACCCCGGTCTGGCAGCGGCCTTCGCCAACCGCGGCAACGTGCTCAAGCAGCTTGGCCGGCTGGAGGAAGCGCTGGCGAGCTTCGACCGGGCGCTGGCGATCGTCCCGGATTTTGTCGAGGCGCTGTCCAATCGCGGCCTGGCGCTCCAGGACCTCCATCGGCCGGGCGAGGCGCTCGCCGATTACGACCGCGCTTTGGCTGTGCAACCGGACCACGCCAGCGTGCTCGCCAATCGTGCCCTCGCGCTGCATCACCTGCAACGCCCCGACGAGGCGCTGGCCGCCCTCGACCGCGCGCTGGCGCTGAGGCCCGACTACCCGCAAGCGCTGAACAGCCGCGGCGTCGTGCTGCAGGAGATGAAGCGGGCGGCCGAGGCGCTGCCGGATTTCGATCGCGCTCTGGCGCTCATGCCCGACTATGCGCCGGCCTATCACAATCGCGGGCTGGCGCTGAGAAAGCTGGGGCGGCTGGAAGAGGCGCTGGCGGATTTCGAGCGCGCCCTGGCGCTCGAGCCGGACCACAGGCATGCGCTGAGCAGCGCCGCCGAATGCGTCCTCTACCTCAACGACTGGCAACGGTTCCCGCAGTACAGCCGTCTGGTCGCGGAGCACGTGCGCGAGCGGAAGTCGGTGGTCAATCCGCTGGTGTTTCTCGGCTATAGCGGCGATCCGGCACTGCAGCGCCGCTGCGCCGAGACCTATGTCGCCGACCAGTGCCCGGTTGCACTGCCGCCCGTCGCCAGCGGCACCTGGCGCAACGACCGCATTCGCGTCGCCTACCTCTCCGCCGATTTCCGCGACCATCCGGTGAGCCAGCTCACCGCCGAATTGTACGAGCTGCACGATCGCCGCCGCGTCGAGGTGATCGGCATCTCCTATGGCGCCGACGACGGCAGCGCGTTGCGCGCCCGCTTGCTGGCCGCCTTCGACCGCTTCCACGACGTCGGTGCCATGCCGGATGCCGACGTCGCCGCGCTTCTTGCCGACCTGCGCGTCGACATCGCCGTCGACCTCACCGGCCACACCGATGGCGGCCGCCCCGGCGTTCTCGCCCGCCGGCCGGCGCCGATCCAGGTCAGCTATCTCGGCTTCTCGGCCACCATGGGCGCTGCGTTCGTCGACTATGTCATCGGCGACCGGGTCCTGCTGCCGCCCGAGCTGCAGGCGCATTTTGTCGAAAGGATCGTCCGGCTGCCGGACAGCTTTCAGGTCAACGACCGCCGGCGGGCGATCGCCGCGACGACCCCGTCGCGCGCCGAAGCCGGCCTGCCGGAGACCGGCTTCGTCTTCTGCTGCTTCAACACCATCTGGAAGATCACGCCGGCCGTCTTCGACGTGTGGATGCGGCTGCTCGCCGGCCTGCCCGGCAGCGTGCTGTGGCTGTCGCAGGCGGGGCCGGTGGCGGCGGCCAACCTGCGGCGGGCGGCGGAAGCGCGCGGCGTCGACCCGTCCCGGCTGATCTTCGCGCCGCGCCTGGCCACCGGCGCCGACCATCTCGCCCGCCACCGTCTGGCCGGCCTCTTCCTCGACACGCTGCCCTACAACGCCCACACCACCACCAGCGATGCGCTGTGGGCCGGGCTGCCGGTCGTCACCTGCCAGGGCGGGAGCTTCGTCGGGCGGGTGGCGTCGAGCCTGCTCACCGCCGTCGGCCTGCCGGAGATGGTGACCACCACGCTGGCGGACTACGAGGCGCTGGCCGGCACGCTGGCGCACGATCCCGCCCGGCTCGACGCGGTGCGGGCGAAGCTCGCCCGCAACCGCGACACCGCGCCGCTGTTCGATTCGCCCCGCTTCACCCGCCATCTGGAGGCGGCCTACACGACGATGTGGGAGCGCTGGCAGCGCGGCGAGGCACCGGAGAGTTTTTCCGTGCCGCCGATCGACGGGCCTTAGACTAGTGGAAATCCCTTGATTTCGGCATGACGCGCGCGTTGCGCGGGTGGCCGTGCGGGTACGGATAGCTCGGGTGCACACGCTCGTCGGCTGGTGACAGGGGAGGCTCGGCCGCATGCGCGTCGGACAGGCGGCCGAGCTCGGCCGTGCGGTCGTGGACGACGGTGGTCATCAGGTGGATGACGCCCTCCGGGCTCTTCTGCACGCGCCCCTCGATCAGCGCCAGCCGCGCGCCCATGACCTGGCGGCGGAAGCGTTCGAAGTCGCGCGCCCAGATGAGCGCGTTGGCGATTCCGGTCTCGTCCTCCAGCGTCATGAAGACGGCGTTGCCCTTGCCCGGCCGCTGGCGGACGAGAACGATGCCGGCCACCTTCGCCCGCGCCCCGTCGGGGATCGCGGCAAGCCCGGCGCAGGTCGTCACCCCCTCGTCGCGGAAGAGGTCGCGCAGGAAGCGCATGGGATGCGCCTTCAGCGACAGGCGCAGCGTCTGGTAGTCGGCGACGACGTGCTCGTTGAGCGCCATTTCCGGCAGCGCCGGGTCGGGCTCTTGCGCCAGCTCGGCCTCGTCGGCGGCGGCAAAGAGCGGCAGCGGCGAATCGTCGGGGAGCCGCCGCACCGCCCATGAGGCCGCCCGGCGGTCGAGGCCGAGCGAGCGGAAGCCATCGGCATCGGCGGCGAGTTTTAGCGCCCGGTGCGGCAGGCGGGCCCGCCGCCACAGCGTCTCGACGCTGTCGTAGCCGCGACCGCGCAGCGCCACGAGCGCGCCCGCCCAGTCCTCATGGAAGCCGTCGACCTGGCGGAAGCCCAATCGCAAGGCCAATGTGCCGTCGTCCCGCTCCTCCAGCGTGTTGTCCCACTGGCTGAAATTGACGTCGACCGACCGCACCGCGACGCCGTGCTCGCTGACGTCGCGCACGATCTGCGCCGGGGCATAGAAGCCCATCGGCTGCGCGTTCAACAGCGCACAGGCGAAGACCGCCGGGTGGTGGCATTTGATCCAGGCCGAGACGTAGACCAGCTTGGCGAAGGAGGCGGCATGGCTCTCGGGGAAGCCGTATTCGCCGAAACCCTTGATCTGGGCGAAGCAGCGCTCGGCGAACGCGCGCGCATAGCCGCGCCGCACCATGCCCTCGACCATCTTGGCCTCGAAGGTATGGATGGTGCCGGTATGGCGGAAGGTCGCCATGGCGCGGCGGAGCCCGTTCGCCTCCTCCGGCGTGAACTGCGCCGCCACCATGGCGATCTTCATCACCTGCTCCTGAAAGAGCGGCACACCCAGCGTCTTGCCGAGCACCTGGCGGAGCTCGTCCGCCGGTCCGTGCTCCGGCGCCGGCGAGGGGTAGTGCACCGCCTCGCGTCCCTCGCGGCGGCGGAGATAGGGATGCACCATGTTGCCCTGGATCGGCCCGGGGCGGACGATCGCCACCTCGATGACGAGGTCGTAGAACGCCTTCGGCTTGAGGCGCGGCAGCATCGACATCTGCGCCCGCGATTCCACCTGGAACACGCCGATCGAATCGGCCCTTTGCAGCATGGCGTAGACCGCCTCATCCTCCTTCGGCACGCTGGCGAGGTCGTGGTCCTTGCCGCAATGGCTGCGGAGCAGCTCGAACGCCTTGCGGATGCAGGTCAGCATGCCGAGGCCGAGCACGTCGACCTTCATCAGGCCGAGGGCGTCGAGATCGTCCTTGTCCCATTCGACGAAGGTGCGGTCGGCCATGGCGGCGTTGCCGATCGGCACGGTCTCGTCGAGCCGGCCGCGCGACAGGACGAAGCCGCCGACATGCTGGGAGAGGTGGCGCGGGCTGCCGAGCAGCCGGTTGGCGAGGTCGATGGTGCGGCGGATGACGGGATTGCCCGGATCGAGGCCGGCCTCGTCGATCTGCTTGTCGGCGATCTCGCTGCCCCAGCTTCCCCAGTTGGTGGCGGCGAGCCGCGCCGTCACGTCCTCGCTGAGGCCGAGCGCCTTGCCGACCTCGCGGATGGCGCTCCGCGGCCGATAGGTGATGACGGTGGCGGCGATGCCGGCGCGCTCGCGGCCGTAGCGCCGGTAGATGTGCTGGATGACCTCCTCGCGCCGCTCGTGCTCGAAATCGATGTCGATGTCGGGCGGCTCCTGCCGCTCGGTCGAGATGAAGCGGGCGAACAAGAGGTCGGTCTCGGCCGGATCGACGGCGGTGATGCCGAGCACGTAGCAGACCGCCGAATTGGCGGCCGAGCCGCGCCCCTGGCAGAGGATGCCCTGGTCCTCGGCATAACGCACGATGTCGTGGGTGGTGAGGAAATAGGGGGCGTAGTTGAGCTGGGCGATGAGCGCCAGCTCGTCCTTGATGAGCCTGACGACCTTGTCGGGCACGCCGTCGGGATAGCGCCACGGCGCCCGTTTCCAGGTGAGCTCCTCCAGCCAGCCCTGCGGCGTCCAGCCCGGCGGCACCGGCTCCTCGGGATATTCGTAGCGCAGTTCGCCGAGGGAGAAGTCGATGCGATCGATGAGATGGCCGGTCTCGGCGATCGCCTCGGGCGCGTCGCGGAAGAGCCGCGCCATCTCGTCCGGTGCCTTCAGGTGGCGCTCGGCATTGGCCTCCAGCCGCCGGCCCGCCGTCTCGATGGTGACGCCCTCGCGGATGCAGGTGACCACGTCCTGCAGCGCCCGCTGGCTGGCGTCGTGGTAGAGCACGTCGTTGACGGCGATGAGCGGCACGTTCGCTTGGCGCCCGAGCCCCTTCAGCCCGGCGAGCCGCCGCCGGTCGTCGCCGCGGCGGTGCATGGCGGCGGCGAGCCACACGGCACCCGGCGCGGCTTCGCGCAAGCGCGGCAGCAGGACCGCCGCGCTCTCCGTCCGCCGCTCCGGCATGACGATGGTGAGGAGGTCGCCGGCGTGGTCGAGAAGGTCACCGAGCTCGAGGAAGCATTCGCCCTTGGGCGCGCGGCGGTTGCCGGTGGTCAGCAGGCGGCAGAGACGGCCCCAGCCGGCGCGGGTCTCCGGGTAGGCGATGATGTCGGGCGTGCCGTCGGTGAAGACGAAGCGCGCCCCGACGGCGAGCGTGAAGGGCAGCTCGGCGCCATTCTGTTTGCGGAAGGCCGCCTTGGCCTCGGTGAGCGCGCTGTAGGCGCGGACCACGCCGGCCACGGTGTTGTGGTCGGCGATGCCGATGCCGGCATGGCCGAGGGCGAGCGCGCGGGCGACCAGGTCGCGGCCGTGCGAGGCGCCGCGCAGGAAGGAGAAGTTGCTGGTCACGGCGAGTTCGGCGTAGCGGGTCATGCGAAGGTGCCGTGGATGAACCAGCGCGGGCTCAGGCCCGCCGCGCCGTACTGGCCTTCGCGGAAGACCCAGAAGCGCCGGCCGAGACTGTCCTCGACGCGGTAGTAGTCGCGGGTGAGCGCATCGTCGGCGTCGCGCCACCATTCCGGCGCGATGCGTTCCGGTCCCTCGGCGCGGGCGACCTCGTGCAGCACGCGGCGCCAGCGGAAGCGTAGCGGCGGCCCGTCCGGCACCTCGGCGAGCGTCTCGATCGGCTGCGGCCGGCCGAAGAGATAAAGCGGCCGCGCCGGCGGCATGCCGGGGTCGGGCGCCTGCCATTCGCCCCCGTTCGCCTCAGCCGCGGCGGCGGGCAGGGTGCGGGCGGAGCGCTCGGGGATATGGGTGTCGCGCGGCATGAGGCGGCGCACCGCCTCGGCGCCGAAGCGCGCGCCCAGCCGGTCGATCAGGTCGGCGACCTCTTCCTCCTCCACCAGCCGCCCGTCGAGGCTCGCCTGGGCCGGGGCGAGCGCTTCGCTCAAGGCGACGGCGAGCCGGATGACATCGAAGCCGAAGCCCGGATCGAGCGCATCCTCGAGGCTGTCGAGGCGTTCGCGGAAGAGCCGCATGAGCGCCTGGGCATCGCGGAGCGGCCGGCCGGTTTCGACGGTGATGCGCCGCACCGCGCCGTCGGTGCGCAGGAACGCCGCCTCGAAGGCGCGCCCGCCTTCGCCGCGCCCTTCCAGCATGCGCACTGCCTCGCCGGCGAGGCCGGTGAGGATGGCGAGGATCGTGTCGATGTCGGCGATCGGCTCGGCCGCATGCCGCTCGACCAGGCAGGCGGGCAGCGGCCGGCGCGGCGTGATGCCGATGTCCTGGCGCCCGGTCGCGCGGTCGAGCCTGTCGGCCATGTCGGCGCCGAAGCGGGCGGCGAGCGGTGCGCGGGGCCGCGCCATGAGGTCGCCCACCGTCTTCAGGCCGGCGCGGGCGAGCGCCGTGACGGCCTCGGCGGAAAGCGCCAGCGCGGCGACCGGCAGGCCGCACACCGCCGAGCCTTCCTGCCCCGCCGGCACGATTTCCGTGCCGCCGAAGCGGGCGAGCGCCCGGGCGGCGTCCGGCGTGCCGGCGATGCTGGCGCTGACCGCGATGCCGGCGCGCTGGCAGCGCTGCATGAGGTCGTCGCGCAGCCGCTCCTCGCCGGCGAAGAGATGGGCGCAGCCGGTGATATCGAGGATGAGCCCGTCGGGCGCGTCGAGCGCCACCAGCGGCGTGTAGCGGTCGCAGACGTCGGCGAGCCGGTCGAGCAGGGCGGCGTCAGCCCGCCGGTCCATCTCCACGGCGTCGAGTGTGGGCACCCGCGCCCGCGCGTCGGCGAGCGTCAGGCCGGGGGTGAGGCCGAGGGTGAGCGCACGGCGGTCGACGGCCACGACGCGCAGCGCATTGGCGGCCGTCTCGAAGAGAACCAGCGGTGTCTCATCCTGCCCGGGCGAGATGCCGGAGCGGTGCAGCCGGTCGGCGGGCAGGAACGGGAACCACAGCGCCAGATAGCGGCGCCGATTCACGGAAGAGGCGTCGGTCACGGTCCCACTCCACGCGCCAGCGCGCTCCGGCGATGCCGGCGCGGTGGCGCAACAGCACGATGTCGAGGGTCGGTGTGCCGGGCGCCCCGGCGGCGAGCGCCGGCGACGGCCCCGCCGTGATCGCCCAGCGCGTCGCGCAGCGCTCGGGGTCCCGGCGCCGACGCGGAGCAGGAAGGTGGTGACGCCCGACCGTTCGGAGGCGAGCGCCAGCCGCCGCGTGGCGGTGAGGTCGAGCGCCTTCGGCGCCCCCCAGGTCTCGATGACGACGGCGCCGAGCGCGGCGCAGCGCACCGCCTCGACCCCGGCCCTGAGCGCGCCAACCGCGTCGTGGGCGCCGACCAGGATCAGCTCGTCCGGGTCGACGCCGAATCTCGGCCAGGCCCGGCGCATAGAGGCCGCCGATCTCGACCTCGGCGAAGGCCGGCGGACCCACACCATCGGCCGCCCGCTGGGCGCGGCACGGAGCATCAGCCCGGCGACGAAACCCGCCGCGGCCGGCGCGTCCGCCCCGGTGGCGAGCACCTCGTGCAGCCCGCCGCGCGCGAGCCCGCCGCCGAGCACGTCGTCCACGGCCGGCGCGCCGGAGGTGAAGCGCTCGCGGGATGCGGCCGGGGCGACGGTGCAGGTCCGCCGCAGGGCATTGAGCATGCCAAGCGTCGCAGGCATTGTTTTGTTCCTGTTTTGTTCTATTCCACCGCCATCCGGGACAAGAGTCAATGGCGTTCGCAGTCGGGGGCCTGTTGCTGGCAGGAACGGCGGCGCCCCCCCTCGCCATACCGGCGGCCAGGCGGCATAGTCCGGCCATGCCGCAAACCGATTCCGCTTTTGCCCCGCTTGGCCCCGGCGACCACGTCTTCCTGGTCGATGGCTCGTCCTTCGTCTATCGCGCCTTTTTCCAGTCGATCAATCAGGACGCCAAGTACAACTACCGCTCCGACGGCCTGCCGACCGGGGCGCTCCGCCTGTTCTGCGCCAAGCTCTATCAGTTCGTGCGCGAGGGCGCGGTCGGCATCATGCCCACCCACCTCGCCATTGTCTTCGACAAGTCGGAGGAGACCTTCCGCAAGGAGATCTACCCCGACTACAAGGGCACCCGCCGCGAGATGCCCGACGATCTCAAGCCGCAGTTCCCGCTGATGCGCGCGGCGGTGAAGGCCTTCGGCCTCGAGCCGGTGGAGATGGCCGGCTACGAGGCCGATGACATCATCGCCACCTATGCGAAAGAGGCCAAGGCGGCCGGCGCCGAGGTGCTGATCATCTCCTCCGACAAGGACCTGATGCAGCTCGTCGGCGACACCGTGCTCTTCTACGATTTCGAATCGGGCACGCGCGGCCGCCCCGGCTACCGGCCCGAGCGGCGCATCGACCGGGCGGGCGTCATCGATTATTTCGGCGTGCCGCCGGAGAAGGTCATCGACGTCCAGGCGCTGGTCGGCGACACATCCGACAACGTGCCCGGCGTGCCGGGCATCGGCATCAAGACCGCCTCGGCGCTCATCGGCGAATTCGGCGATCTCGACACGCTGCTCGCCAACGCGGAGAGCATCAAGCAGCCCAAGCGCCGGCAATTGCTCATCGATTTTGCCGATCAGGCGCGCATGTCGCGCACGCTCGTCACCCTCCACGACGACGTCGATCCGGGCACGCCGCTCGCCGCCACCAAGATGCACGCGCTTGACGCGACAAAACTCGTCGCCTTCCTCAAGGCGATCGAGCTCTCCAGCCTCACCAAACGCGTCGCCGAGGCAACCGGCATCGATCCCAATGCCATCGAAGCCGACCCGGCCATCCGCTCCGCCAAGCACCACGACGCCACCTTCGCCGCCCGCCTCGTGCCGCATGACGAAGATGCCCACGCAGCTGCCGAAGCACCGGTGCCTGCCGGCGTCGTCCCCTCTCCCCCTGTGGGAGAGGGACGAGGGGAAGGAGGGTGCAGGCACCGAATCAGCCAACGGCCATGCCCATCCCGCCGCTGCCGTAGCCGCCGGAGCAGCGGCCGCCACCGCAACGCCCTTCGACCGCACGAAATACGAGACGATCACATCGCTCGACCGCCTCGATGAATGGATCGCCGAGGCGCGCACGCTCGGCCGCGTCGCCGTCGACAGCGAGGCCAACGGCCAGGACCCGATGCAGGCCGATCTCTGCGGCATCAGCCTGGCGCTTGCGCCCGGCCGCGCCGCCTATGTGCCGCTCGCCCACAAGGCGCGCGCCAGCGATCTCCTCGGCGACAATCTCGCCGAGGGCCAGATCGGCTTCGACGATGCGCTGAAGGCGCTGAAGAAGCTCTTGGAAGACCCTTCGGTCCTCAAGATCGCCCAGAACCTGAAATTCGACACCGTGCTCTTCGCCCGACACGGCATCGCCGTCGCCCCCTATGACGACACCATGCTGATGGCCTATGCGCTCGATGGCGGTCTTGGCGGTTACGACATCGACGCGCTGGCCGAGAAGCGCCTGGGCTATACGCCGCTGGCCTTCAAGGAGGTCGCCGGCTCCGGCAAGGCGCAGCTCGGCTTCGACCTGGTCCCGCCCGACCGCGCCACCGAATATGCCGGCGAGGGCACCGACATCGCGCTGCGCCTGTGGCTGGCGCTGAAGCCGCGGCTCGCCGCCGAGCACATGGTCGCCGTCTACGAGACGCTGGAGCGGCCGATGGTGCCGGTGCTGGCGCGCATGGAAGCGCGCGGCATCACCGTCGACCGCCAGATTCTGTCGCGCCTCTCCGGCGCCTTCGGTCAGAAGCTCGGCGGTCTCGAGAGCGAGATCTACGAACTCGCCGGCGAAGACTTCAACATCGGCTCGCCCAAGCAGTTGGGCGACATCCTCTTCGGCAAGTTCGGCCTGCCCGGCGGCAAGAAGACCAAGACCGGCGCCTGGTCGACCGGCGCCGACATCCTCGATGAGCTCTCGGCCGGCGGCAACACGCTCGCCGCCCGCATCCTCGACTGGCGCCAGCTCTCCAAGCTGAAGTCGACCTATACCGACCTGCTCCCGGGCTACATCAATCCGACGACCGGCCGCGTCCACACCTCCTATGCGCTGGCCTCCACCACCACCGGCCGCCTGTCGTCCTCCGAGCCCAACCTCCAGAACATCCCGGTCCGCACCGAGGAAGGCCGGCGCATCCGCACCGCCTTCATCGCACGGCCGGGCACCAAGCTGGTCTCGGCCGATTACAGCCAGATCGAGCTCCGCGTCGTCGCCCACGTCGCCGACATCGGCCAGTTGAAACAGGCCTTCGCCGACGGCTTGGACATCCATGCGATGACGGCGTCCGAGATGTTCGGCGTGCCGGTCGAGGGCATGCCGGCCGAAGTCCGCCGCCGCGCCAAGGCGATCAACTTCGGCATCATCTACGGCATTTCCGCCTTTGGGCTGGCCAACCAGCTCGGCATCGGGCGCCAGGAGGCCGGCGACTACATCGCCAAGTATTTCGAGCGCTTCCCCGGCATCCGCGACTACATGGAGGCGATGCGCAAGAAGGTCAGGGCCGATGGCTACGTCTCCACCCTCTTCGGCAGAAAAATCCACTTCGCCGCGGCGAACGCGCGCAACCCGGCCGAGCGCGCCTTCATCGACCGCGCCGCCATCAACGCGCCCATCCAGGGCTCGGCCGCCGACATCATCCGCCGCGCCATGATCCGCATGGAGCCGGCATTGGAGGCCGCGAAGCTGTCTGCCGCCATGCTGCTGCAGGTGCATGACGAACTGATCTTCGAAGTGCCGGAGAGCGAGGTGGAGAGAGACCATTCCCGTCGTCACCCGCGTCATGGAGGCCGCCGCCGAGCCGGCCGTGCAGCTCTCAGTGCCCCTGCAGGTCGACGCCCGCGCCGCCGACAACTGGGACGCCGCACATTAGTCGCGAATTTCGCCCGCTGGCTGATGGCGCAAGGCTTTTCGTATGGGGCGCTGTCGGCGCGGTGCGGTCCCTACGAAGGCCGGACGAGTATCCCCTGAAGCCAGCGGCCTTCACGTCGTCGCCTGTGCGCCTACCCCCCTCTCTGTCTCTCCCCCGCAAGGGGGGAGAGGACCCTCAAACTCGGGCCGTGCAGTGTGGCGAAAGACTTACCGCTTGCTCCCCCTCGCCCCTTGCGGGAGAGGGCTTCCGGCCTTGGCTTCGCAGGCGGTGCAGCCGCCGAGAAGCGTAGGCCGGAAGGGAGAGGGGTCATGGCCGCGAGCGAGCGGCAACCTCCCACCCCTTTCCCCCATCGGCCCTTGATGCTTCACTCCGCGGCCATGAAGGCCACCTCAGCCGAAACGCAAGAGAAGCCGCGCGCCCGTGCCAAAGCGCCCGACGCGGCCGCCCTCAAGCGCCGGCTGGTCGCCGACGCCCGCGCCGAAGGCTTCGACCTCATCGGCGTCACCAAGCCGGACGCGATTCCGGAGGCCGCGCCGCGCCTGAAGCAGTTCCTCGCCGATGGCCAACACGGCACCATGACCTGGCTCGAAGCCAAGGCGGAGCGCCGCGCCAGCCCGCGCGCCCTCTGGCCTGAGACCGGCGCCGTCGTCATGCTCGGTCTCAATTACGGGCCGGAAAGCGACCCGCTGGCAACGCTCGCCGAGCCCGAGCGCGCCACCATCTCGGTCTATGCCCGCCATCGCGACTATCACGATCTCATCAAGGGCAAGCTCAAGCGCATTGCCGGACGCTTTGCCGTCTATGCAAAGTCGGAAGTCAAGGTCTTCGTCGATACCGCACCGCTGATGGAAAAGCCGCTCGCCGCCGCCGCCGGCCTCGGCTGGCAGGGCAGGCACACCAATCTCGTCAGCCGCACCTATGGTTCGTGGCTCTTCCTCGGCGCCATCCTGACCGAGGTGCCGCTGCCCGCCGACGACGCCGAGAGCGACCATTGCGGCACCTGCCGCGCCTGCCTCGACATCTGCCCGACCAACGCCTTCCCGGCACCCTACCGGCTCGATGCCCGCCGCTGCATCTCCTACCTCACCATCGAGCATGCCGGCCCCATCCCGCACGAGTTTCGGGCTGCGATAGGCAACCGCGTCTATGGTTGCGACGATTGCCTGGCGGTCTGCCCGTGGAACAAGTTCGCGCGCGCGACCCAGGAGGCGAAGCTGAAGGCGCGCGGTGATCTCGCTGCCCCGCCGCTCGCCGAACTGGCCGCCCTCGACAACGCCGGCTTCCGGGCGAAATTCGCCGGCTCGCCGGTGAAGCGCATCGGCCGCGACCGCTTCCTGCGCAACGTCTTGATCGCCATCGGCAATTCCGGCTCGGCGGACCTCGCGGCCGCGGCCGAGGCACATCTTGCCGACCCCGCTCCCCTGGTCCGCGGTGCCGCTGTGTGGGCGCTGTCACGCCTTTTGCCGGCTGAGGAACTCGCCACCCTGATGGCGGAGCGCCTGCCGGCCGAAACCGATCCCAATGTCCGCGCCGAATGGACGAGTAGAGCCTAGGAGGAACAATCATGCGGAGCGTGTTGATAATTGTGCTGACGATAGTTTCGTCGTCGGCATTTGGGGAAGATGTGCAGAATCAGGCGCCTGATAACCGCTGTTGGTTTGGTAGCGCGAGCTTCACGCAAGGTGCGCCCATGCGCGCGGGGGATCAGATATTCGTCTGCAACTCAGGGGGAGCTTGGGTTGAGTCCAAGACCCAAGCTGCCAACTGCATCTACGGCGACAAATTCTATACGGTTGGCGCCGCGGTCGATGTGGGAAAGCAGGCGCTCATCGAATGTCAGCCTGATGGCACGTGGCGGGTACGAAAGTAAGCGCGCAGATTGAGGCGGTATACTTCGCCATGACCAGTGCCATCTTCTTCGCCAACCCGGCCGAATGGCGCACCTGGCTGGAGACGAACCACGCCACGGCTGATGAGCAATGGGTCGGCTTCCACAAGGTCGGCGCCGAGAAGAAAGGTATCACCTACAGCCAGGCCCTCGACGAGGCGCTCTGCTTCGGCTGGATCGACAGCGTCCGCCGCGGCGGCCACGCCGCCTGGTCGATCCGCTTCACCCCGCGCAAGCAGGGCAGCATCTGGAGCGCAGTCAACATCCGTCGCATCGAGGAACTGAAGGCGCTGGGCGAGGTCGCGCCCCCTGGGCTCGCCGCCTATGAGGGCCGCGATCCCCGGAAGCAGAAGAAATACTCCTTCGAGAATCGCGACGTGGTTCTGGCCCCGGACTACGAGAAGCGCTTTCGCGCCGACAAGGCCGCCTGGAAATGGTTCGAATCCATGCCGCGCTCCTACCGTCACCCGGCAGTTTGGTGGGTGATGAGCGCCAAGCAGGAAGCGACCCGCGAGCGGCGCCTAGCAACGCTGATCGCCAACTCGGCCGCCGGCCGCAAGGTGAAGCATCTGAGAAGGCCCGGCGAATGAACGAACCTGTCCGCCTCTTCGTCTTCGGCCTCGGCTACAGCGCCGGCGCATTCGCCCGGGCGTTTGCGCCGCAGGCGGCATGGGTCGGCGGCACGGTGCGTGTCCCCGACAGGCCGGCCGGGCAGGGGATCGCAACCATTCCCTGGGACGGGTCTGCGCCCGACGCCGCCGTCGCGGAGGCGCTGGCGACCGCCACCCATCTGATCGTGTCCATCCCGCCTGGCGAATCCGATCCGGTACTTGCCCATTTCGGCGCGGCCATCGCCGCCGCGCCGACGCTGCAATGGCTCGGATATCTCTCCACGGTCGGCGTCTACGGCAATTACGGCGGCGCCTGGGTGAGCGAGGCGACCACGCCCCATCCGCGCGCGGAGCGGGCGGTGCAGCGGCTCGCCGCCGAGAAGGCGTGGCAAGGGCTCGCCGGCGGGCGCGGCGTCCCGCTCGCCGTCTTCCGCCTCGCCGGCATCTACGGGCCGGGACGAAACGCCCTGGTTAATCTGGCGGCAGGCCGGGCGCACCGCATGGTCAAGCCGGGGCAGGTCTTCAACCGCGTCCACGTCGACGACATCGTCGCGGTGCTGTCGGCGGCGGTCGCGCGCCGCGCCGCCGGTCTGTTCAATGTCGCCGACGACGAGCCGGCCCCGCCGCAGGACGTGGTCGCGTTCGCTGCGGAGTTGATGGGCATCGACCCGCCGCCGGAGATTCGTTTCGAAGAGGCGGACTTGTCGCCGATGGCGCGTTCCTTCTATGGCGACAACAAGCGCGTCCAGAACCGCCGCATCAGGCAGGAACTCGGCATCCGGCTGCGCTATCCAAGCTATCGCGAGGGCCTGAGCACGCTGTGGCGCGACGGCACCTGGCGGGAAGGGTAACCAGCGTCACCAGCGCGCTGAGCGCGCGCCAGAGAAGCGAGGGCCGGTCGAACATCGCCGCCAGCTCGTCCCAGCTCATCTTCTCGGTCCGCTGCAAATGGACGGCTGCGAGCCCATATATGTCAAACATGAAATAGGCCTCCGGCTTGATTTCGTCTTTGCTGGACACGGATATTGACCTTTCGGCCGCGCGGCGCCAGAAGCAGGATCGGAAAGGTCATTTCAGAAATGAAACAGCCTATCGACTGGGACGAACTGCGCCTCTTCCTGGCGGTCGCCCGTCATGCCGGCCTCAATGCCGCCGCCCGCGAGATCGGCGCCAGCGCCCCCACCCTCGGCCGCCGCATGACTGCGCTCGAGCGACGCCTCGACCGCCCCCTCTTCACCCGCAGTCGGACCGGCTACGCACTCACCGAGGCCGGCCAGATGCTCTATCAGCACGCCCGGGAAATGGAGACGGCGGCGCGCGGCATCGACCGCTGGCGCGACGAGGCGACGCGCCGCCTGGTGCGCATCTCGGCCGGCTCGTGGACCAGCCGCTTCCTGGCGCGCCACATGGACGAGCTGTGGGCGGGAGATAGTGCGACGGCTATCGAATTGTCCACCGCCCACCGGCGCGTCGATATCCAGCACCGACAGGCCGATATCGGCGTGCGCAACCGGGCGCCGGCCGAGCCGCGGCTCGCCGGGCGCAAGACCAACGACGTCGCCTATGCCATCTACCGGGCGCGCGGCCGCTCCGGCGATCTGCCCTGGGTCGCCGTCATCGGCGAAGCGGCGATCACCCCGCCGGCGCGCTGGGTCGACCGCAACTTCGCCACGCTCGCCCAGATCACCTGCTCCGATCCGCGTGCCATCCTCGATTGCGTCGCCGCCGGCGTCGGCCAGGCGGTGCTGCCCTGCTTCGTCGGCGACGGCGAGCCGGGGCTGGAGCGGGCCGGCGGCGTGCTCGCCGAGGTGCGCGACGAGCAATGGCTGGTGCTTAACGATCAGGCCCGTCACGAACCGGCGGTGCGCGGCGTCATTGACCGCCTGGCGGCGCTGCTCCAGCGCCACCGGCCGCTGTTTTCGGGCGAGAGCCCTCAGCCCTGAGCGCCCTCCGCGATCAGCCCGTCGATCGCCGCCTCCAGCCGGGCCAAATCCTCCGGCCGCGACAGGCGGTGGTCGCCACCCTTGACCAGGGTCAGCACCACGTCGTCGGAGGCGAAGTGGCTCACCAGGTCAGTGGCATGTGTCCACGGCACGTCGGGATCCTCCGTGCCCTGCAGGATGTGCACCGGGCAGCCGGTCTCGATCAGCCTGTCGCCGAAGAGATGGGCGTCGCCGTCCTCGATCAGGCCGCGGGCGATCGGGTCGGGCTCGTCGGAGTAGTCGCTCGGCCGCAGATGGACGCCGGTCGTCTCCAGTTCCTTCCGCGCCTTCTTCGTCCAGGTGTCCCACATCAGCTTGCGCGTCATGTCGACTGCGGGCGCGATCAGCACCAGCCCCGCCAGCCGGCCGCTGCCGGCGAGCCTTTCGGCCAGCAGCAGGGCAATCCAGCCGCCCATGGACGAGCCGACCGCGATCTGTGGCCCTTCGGTCATCTGGCGAAAGACGATCTCGGCCTCCTCCAGCCAGCGCGAGACGGTGCCGTCCGCGAAGCGCCCGCCGGAACGGCCGTGTCCGGAATAGTCGAAACGGGTGCAGGCGAGCCCCCGCCGCCCGGCATGGGCGTCGAGCGCCGTCGCCTTGCCGCCCTCCATGTCGGAGCGGAAACCGCCCAGCCAGAACAGGCCCGGGTTGCCGCCCGGCCGGCGGCGGACGGCGATTTCGCGGCTCTGGTCACCGTTGCCGATAAGCACCATTTCAAGCATCGTTGCCGCCATGGCTTTTCCCCGCGCCAGCTTCCCGTTGACTTACCGCCCGGCTTGACCGATTCCTGTTTCGTTCGGGACGGGCCGCGCTAGCCCGCCCGCGCACCGCTTTGCTCGTTGCATCAATAGAGGAGACTGCTGTCATTCGCCGACCCTTCAAAGCCCCGCCGACGACCAAGGAAGGTCCCCGGACCAACGAGGAGATTCGCGTCCCCCAGGTCCAGCTGATCGACAACGAAGGCGAAAACCACGGCGTGGTCCCCACCCAGCGGGCGCTGGAGATGGCTCAGGAGCCGGTATGGACCTCGTCGAGATCGCTCCCAATTCAGCCCCGCCGGTCGTCAAGATTCTCGACTACGGGCGGTTCAAGTTCCAGGCCCAGAAGAAGGCCGCCGAGCAGCGCAAGCGCCAGAAGACCATCGAGATCAAGGAGATCAAGATGCGTCCCAACATCGACACCCATGACTACGAGGTGAAGATGCGGGCGATCAAGCGCTTCTTCGAGGACGGCGACAAGGTCAAGGTGACGCTGCGCTTCCGCGGCCGCGAGATGGCCCACCAGGAGATCGGCGCCCGCCTGCTCGCCCGGGTCAAGGAAGAGACCGCCACGATCGCCAAGGTCGAGGCGGAGCCGAGGCTCGAAGGCCGCCAGATGATGATGGTGCTGGCGCCGCGGTAACGCGGCGCCCGGTCAAGGTACAGCCACGCTATGCCTTGGCCCGCATGAACGTCGCCATCATTCTCAATCGCGATGCGGGCACGTTGCGCGGGCAGAAGGCCGAAGACGCTGCTGCCCGCATCGCCAAAATCTTCTGCGCCCGCTCCCATGAAGTGACGCTGCGCCTGGTCGCCGGGGACGAGGTCGTCGCCGCCATCGAACGTGCTTGTTCCGGGCATGGCGCCGGCGCCGTGGTGGTTGGCGGCGGCGACGGCACGGTCTCGGCCGCCGCGGCGACGGCCGCCAGGAGCGGCACCGTGCTCGGCGTTCTGCCTCTCGGCACGATGAATTTCTTCGCCCGCTCGCTGGCCATTCCGCTCGACATGGAGCAGGCGGCCGCGGCGCTTGCCGACAGCCCGGTCGAATCGGTCGATCTCGGCGAGGTCAACGGCGCGCTTTTCGTCCACGCCGTTTCGCTCGGCCTTCACCCCCGTGTCGTGGTCGCGCGCGAACGGCTCGCCTATCGCTCGCGCTACGGCAAGATGCTGAGCAATGTACGCGCCTTCCTGCATGTCGTGCGCAAGTACAGGCGCTTCGCGGTCAGCATCGAAACCGACAGCGGCCGCTTCGATTGCCGGACAGCCGGGGTCGTGGTCACCAACAATCCGCTCGGCATCGGGCATCTGCCCTACGCGGACGACCTCGACGGCGGCTTCCTCGCCGTTTACGTCACCGCCGCCAGGGGATGGTGGCAGTTGTCCTCCGTGGTGGCCTCGGCGGCGCTCGGCAACCTGGCCGACCACCCGCTGGTCGATGGTTACGAGACCGCGGAAGCCGAGATTCGCCTTGGCAAACGCCTCACGGCGGTCACCGTTGACGGCGAAC
Source organism: uncultured Alphaproteobacteria bacterium (assembly GCA_963782045.1). Classification (GTDB taxonomy): domain Bacteria; phylum Pseudomonadota; class Alphaproteobacteria; order Rhizobiales; family Kaistiaceae; genus CAVSRC01. The sequence goes on along the minus strand of CAWAIR010000006.1, from coordinate 247,328 downwards.
TCAGGCGCCTTGCCGGGCCGCTGAAGATCAGGAGCCTGAAGGGGGCACTCAAGGTGCTGAAGCCGAAGGAACCCGCGCCGACTGCGTAGCGCGAAGCGGGACGGCGCCCTTGTGCGCCGCACCGTCCGTCGCTATAACCCCGCGGTTTCGCGCCGCCCGGCCTGATAAGGGCATGCCGTGGCGGCGCCGAATGCTCCTGACGAGCAATCCTTACCAAGTATTGAAGGAAGCAAAATGCCCAAACTGAAGACAAAGAGCGGCGCCAAGAAGCGCTTCAAGCTCTCCGCGACCGGCAAGGTGATCCACGCCCAGATGGGCAAGCGGCACGGCATGATCAAGCGGACCAACAAGCAGATCAGAAACCTGCGTGGCACGCGCGTCATGTTCAAGACCGACGGCGAGAACGTCAAGAAGTACTTTCTCCCCAACGCCTGATCTCGCCCCCGTCAAGGAGTAACCATCATGGCCCGCGTGAAACGTGGCGTTACGGCCCACGCCAAGCACAAGAAGGTCCTGACCCGCGCCAAAGGCTTCTACGGCCGGCGCAAGAACACCATCCGCACCGCCAAGGCGGCGGTCGACAAGGCTGGGCAGTACGCCTACCGCGACCGCAAGAACCGCAAGCGCTCCTTCCGTGCTTTGTGGATCCAGCGCATCAACGCCGCCGTCCGCGAGCACGGACTGACCTATGGTCGATTTATCGACGGCCTCGGCAAGGCCGGGGTCGAGATCGACCGCAAGGTCCTGGCCGAGCTCGCCGTCAGCGAGCCGGCCTCGTTCAAGGCGCTGGTGGACAAGGCGTCGGGCGCTCTGGCGGCCTGACGCGTCTCACGGGATACGGCGTCTTGCCAGTCCGGCCGCCGGTTGCGGCGGCCGGCTGCCCCACGGGCGGCGCTTGTCCTCTGCCCGGTTTTCTGTTGAAAGCGGTGCCGCGAAGGGCCCCGGGCGGATGCCAAGATGACCACGACTGAAGCCGATATCGTCGCGCTCGAGCGCGACATCGCAGAACGTATTGCAGGCGCCGCCGACGAGCCGGCGCTCGAGGCCGAGCGCGTTGCCGCGCTCGGCAAGAAGGGCCGCGTCTCCGAGCTGATGAAGGGCCTCGGCGCCATGTCGCCGGAGGAGCGCACGGTCATGGGGCCGGCGCTGAACGGCCTTAAGGACCGGGTCGGCGAGGCGCTCGCCGCCCGCCGCGTCGTGCTCAAGGAGCAGGATCTCACCCGCCGTCTCGCCGAAGAGGCGGTCGACGTGACGCTTCCGGTCCGCGCCCAGCCGCTGGAGACCGGGCGCATCCACCCGGTCAGCCAGGTGATCGACGAGATCACCGCGATCTTCGCCGACCTCGGCTTCCGCATCGCCGAGGGGCCGGACATCGAGACCGACTACTACAATTTCACCGCGCTCAACTTCCCGCCCGGCCACCCGGCGCGCGAGATGCACGACACCTTCTTCCTCAAGGCGAAGGCCGATGGCGAGCGCATGCTGCTGAGGACCCACACCTCGCCGGTGCAGATCCGCACCATGGAAGCGCAGAAGCCACCGATCCGGGTGGTCATCCCCGGCCGCACCTACCGCTTCGATTCCGACCAGACCCACACCCCCATGTTCCATCAGGTCGAGGGGCTGGTGATCGACGAGACCAGTCACATCGGCCACCTGAAATGGGTGCTCGAGGAATTCTGCCGCGCCTTCTTCGAGGTGCCCCAGGTTGAGATGCGCTTCCGCCCGAGCTTCTTCCCCTTCACCAGCCCGTCGATGGAGGTGGACATCCGCTGCCGCCGTCAGGGCAACGAGATCCGCATCGGCGAGGGCGACGACTGGCTGGAGATTTTGGGCTGCGGCATGGTCCATCCCAACGTGCTGAAGAACGGCGGCATCGACCCCGACAAATACCAGGGCTTCGCCTGGGGCATGGGGATCGACCGCATCGCCATGCTGAAATACGGCATGCCGGATCTGCGCGCCTTCTTCGACGCCGACGTGCGCTGGCTCAACCACTACGGCTTCCGTCCGCTCGACCTGCCGTCTCTGGCCGGAGGGCTGTCGTCCTAGTGCCCACGCTTCTGAGTGGAAAGGGCATCGGTTCTTCTTCTACTCCGCCGACAACTGGGAGCCGCCGCACATTCACGTTTACAAGGATGGCAAGGAAGCGAAGATTTGGCTGCATGACCTTACGGTTGCGGTGAATCTCGGATTTTCTTCCCAGGATCTGAACGAGATCGTCCGCAAGACGCGAGACATGAAGGACGCCTTTCTGGAGGCTTGGAATGACCACTTTGGTGCTTGAGATAGAAGACGCCCGGCCGGTGGAAGTGTTTTGCGACTCCGAGCATCTTCACGTCACCCTGGCCGATGGCCGCGCGCTGCGCGCGCCGCTGTGGTGGTATCCGCGACTTTTCGCAGCGTCGCCCGCGCAGCGTGCGCAGGTCGAGCTGATGCCCATGGGCATCCACTGGCCGGAAATCGACGAAGACATCTCCATCGCCAGCATCTTGCGCGGCGAGAGGGCGCCGGGTGCGGCGCCATGCTGAAATACGGCATGCCCGATTTGCGCGCCTTCTTCGACGCCGACGTGCGCTGGCCGAACCACTACGGCTTCCGCCCGCTCGACCTGCCGTCTCTGGCCGGAGGGCTGTCGTCATGAGCGGGCTGGTACTGATCGCGACGGAGGGTCCCCTCCCCCCTTGCGGGGGAGGGATAGGGAGGGGGGCTCTGCACAATGCGAGGGGGGCTTTGCCCATGCCTCACGATGACGTTTCGCGCCGACAGCGTGGCGCCGCAAAGCGGCTGCGCCGTGATCTGACCGATGCCGAGCGCGCGCTTTGGCATGTCCTTCGCGCCCAACGGTTCGAGGGCGTCGGCTTCCGACGGCAGATGCCGATCGGTCCCTACATCGTCGATTTCATTGCCCACCGCATGCGACTGGCGGTCGAGGTCGACGGTGGCCAGCACCACACGCCTGAAGGTCAGGTGGCGGACGAGATTCGTGACGCATGGCTGAGCGCGCGCGGCTACCGCGTGCTGCGCTTTTCCAACCACGACGTTCTCGACAACATCGACGGGGTGGCCGACGCGATCGCTGCAGCCTTACCCCCCTCCCAGCCCTCCCCCGCAAGGGGGGAGGGCTTGGTGCCCGTGGCGCCGCCTGTATTTCGTCGCAAATCCCGCAGGCGCGGCACCTCCGGAGGGCTGTCGTCATGAAATTCACCCTGTCCTGGCTGAAAGAGCATCTCGACACGGCGGTGACGCTCGACGGCATTGTCGACAAGCTCACCATGATCGGGCTCGAGGTCGAGTCGGTCCACAATCCGGCCGAGCAGTACGGGGCATTCCGTCTCGCCAAGGTGCTTTCCGCCGAGAAGCACCCGAACGCCGACCGTCTGCGCGTCTGCGTCGTCGATCCCGGCGACGGCAGCCGCATTCAGGTGGTGTGCGGCGCCCCCAACGCCCGCGCCGGCATGGTGGGCGTCTTCGCGCCGGCCGGCACCTTCATCCCCGGCACCGGCGTGCAACTCGAGAAGGGTGTCATCCGCGGCGTCGAATCGAACGGCATGCTGCTCTCGGAGCGTGAGCTCGGCGTCTCCGACGATCACGAGGGCATCGTCGACCTGCCCGCCGATGCACCGGTCGGCCAGCCCTACGCCGTCTATGCCGGCCTCGACGATCCGGTCATCGACGTCGCCGTCTCGCCCAACCGGCCGGACGCGCTCGGCGTCAGCGGCATCGCCCGCGACCTCTCCGCCGCCGGCATCGGCTATCTGATCGAGCGGCCGGTGGCGCCGGTGAAGGGCGACGGCCCCTGCCCGGTCAGGGTGAAATTCGATTTCGGCGATACCGAGCCGCTCGGCCTCGCCTTCGGGCTGAGGCTGGTGCGCGGCGTGAAGAACGGCCCGTCGCCGGCCTGGCTGCAGAAGCGGCTGCGCGCCATCGGCCTCAGGCCCATCAACGCTCTGGTCGATATCACCAACTTCATCACTTACGACCGCAACCGCCCGCTGCACGTCTTCGATGCGGCCAAGGTCGATGGCGACCTCACCGTCCGCCGCGCGCGCGATGGCGAGGCACTGCTGGCGCTCGACGGCCGTACCTATGCGCTCGATCCGTCGATGTGCGTCATCGCCGACGACAACGGCGTCGAATTGCTGGCCGGCGTCATCGGCGGCGAGGCCTCCGGCTGCTCGGAGACGACCACCGACGTGCTCATCGAATTCGGCGCTGTGGGAACCGCTCAACATCGCCCAGACCGGCCGCAAGCTCGGCGTCAACACCGACGCGCGCTACCGCAACGAGCGCGGCATCGACCCGGCCTTCAACATGCCGGGGCTGGAGCTCGCCACCCGCATGGTCATCGACCTTTGCGGCGGAACGCCGAGTGAGGTCTTCCTCGCCGGCGAGATCCCGCATCCGGTCGAGGTCATCGAGTTCCCGGTCTCCGAGGTGAAGCGTCTCGGCGGCATCGATCCGTCGATGGCGGAGGTGAGCGAAATCTTCGCCGCGCTCGGCTTCATGGCCAAGCCGCACCGCAGCGACGGCACGCTTTCGGTCACCGTGCCGAGCTGGCGCCCGGCAACCACCATCAAGGCCGATCTGGTCGATGAAGTGGTGCGCATCATCGGCGTCGACCGCGTGCCGCCGGCGCCGCTCACCCGCGACCCCGGCACGCTGGAGCCGCTCCTCACCCTCATCCAGAACCGCACCCGCCGGGCCAAGCGGGGGCTCGCCGCCCGCGGCCTGGTCGAGGCGGTCACCTGGTCGTTCATCGCCCACGACCGGGCGGTGGCCTTCGGCGGCGGCGACGATGCGCTGGTGCTGGCCAATCCGATCGCCCCCGAGATGTCCGACATGCGGCCGAGCTTGCTGCCCGGCCTGATCGCCGCCGCCCAGCGCAATGCCGACCGCGGCTCGCTCGATCTCGCCCTGTTCGAGGTCGGCCAGACCTATCGCGGCGACAAGCCGGAGGATCAGGTCACCGCCGCCGCCGCCATCCGGCGCGGCACGGCGGGCGTCGCCGGCAGCGGCCGTCACTGGTCGGCCAGGGCCGCGCCGGTCGGCGTCTTCGATGCCAAGGCCGATGCGCTGGCGCTGCTCGATGCGCTCGGGCTCTCCGCCGACAAGGTGCAGGTCACGTCGGATGCGCCGGCTTGGTACCACCCCGGCCGCTCGGGCACGATCCGCCAGGGGCCGAAGACCGTCATCGGCACCTTCGGCGAGTTCCACCCCAAGGTTCTGGAGCTGCTCGACGCGGAGGGGCCGCTCGCCGGTTTCGAGGTGATCCTCGAAGCGCTGCCGGCGCCGCGGGCGAAGCCGACCAAGACCAAGCCGGTGCTGAAGCTGTCCGACTTCCAGCCGGTGAAGCGCGATTTCGCCTTCGTCGTCGACCGCGCGGTGGCCGCCGCGCGGATCGTTCGCGCCGCCGAAGGCGCCGACCGCAAGCTGATTGCCGGTGTTTCGGTCTTCGACCTGTTCGAGGGCGCCGCCATCGGCGAGGGCAAGAAGTCGGTCGCCATCGAGGTGACGCTGCAGCCGAGCGAGCGCACGCTGACCGACCAGGACATCGAGGCGGTGTCGGCCAGGATCATCGCCGAAGTCACCAAGGCGACCGGCGGCGCGCTGAGGGTGTGATCGGCGGCTGGCGCATCCACGGCCACGCCATCGTCTCGGCCGACGACAAGATCGCCGGCCGCGACGGCCTCACCCCGCCGTCGCTGCGCAACCAGGCCGACTGGCGGCGCTTCCAGCAGGCGCTGGATCAGGCCGCGGTCACCGTGCTCGGCCGCCGCGGCCACGAGGCCAATGCCAACCCGAAAGGCCGCAACCGCCTGGTGCTGTCCTCGTCGGCGCATGGTGTCGAGCGCCGCGCCGATGCCTGGTGGTGGAATCCGGCCGGGGCCTCGCTGGAGGATGCGCTCGCCCTTGCCGCACCCGCTGGCGGCATCGTCGCCGTGCCCGGCGGAAGGCAGGTCTTCGACCTGTTCTTGGGCGCCGGTTTCGACGAATTTCATCTCGCCCGCGCCGCGTCGGTGCGCATCCCCGATGGCATTCCGATATTCTCCAAGATAGCCGAGGGCCTGTCCGCGGAGGCCCTGCTGGCCGCCCATGGCCTCGTCGGCGATGATACGGAAGTGCTTGATTCGGCAGCCAATGTGACGCTCGCCCGGTGGCGCCGCAGGGCGGGCGGCAACGCAATCGCTTGACCGGCCGGCAGTCGCCTAACACAGTGCGGCGACGAGGAGGAAGACCGATGAGCGACGACGGCGAACTGGGCGGAACCCGCTTCTTCGATGCGGTCCTCGATGCGGCTGCCATCGACGCGCTGCATGCGGCCTCGCGCCGGGTGGCGTTTCCGCGCGGCAGCGTGCTTATGCGTCAGGGTGAGCCCGGCGCTTCCATGTTCACCATCGTCTCCGGCAAGGTCGTCGTTTCGGTGCATGAGCCCGGCGGCGAGCGCAAGGTGGCCACGCTTGGCCCCGACGACGTTGTCGGCGAGATGTCATTGCTCACCGGCGAGCCGCGCAGCGCCACGGTCACCGCACGCGGCAAGGTGGTGGCGCTGGAGACGCCCAAGGCGGCGCTGCAGCCGATCCTCGCCAAGGCGCCGCACCTCTGTCGTCAGTTCGCCACCATGGTCAGGGACCGCCAGGCCGAGCTCGCCCAGCTTCACGACGATTACGCGCGCTGGAACAGCCTCGGCGCCGATCCGGCCGAGATCGCCGCCCGCATGACCGCGTTCTATTCGGGCTAGCGTTCGAGCGCCGCACGGCGCCTCACATCATTGTCATCGACATGTGATCGCTCGCCGGTGCAGCTCTTCTATCTTCGGCTGCGTTCCACCGGCACGACGCGGCACGGCCGCGACTGCATCAATCAGGAAACCTCTGCACATGGACTTTGAGGCGTTCTTCTCGCCCTTGCGGCCCTACATGCTTTCCGTCCTGCGCATCATGACGGCGCTCCTCTACCTCGAGGAAGGCACGATGAAGCTGTTCGGTTTCCCGCCGTCCCATTTCCACCCGTCGCTGTTCTCGCTCTTCGGCGTGGCCGGCGTGATGGAAGTCGTCGGCGGCGTACTGCTCGTCATCGGGCTGTTCACACGGCCGGTCGCCTTCATCTTCGCCGGCGAGATGGCCGTTGCCTATTTCATGTTCTCCGCCCCGCACTCCTTCTTTCCGGCCATCAACCATGGCAACACGATCATCCTGTTCTGCTTCATCTACCTCTATTTCGTCACAGCCGGCGCCGGCCCGTGGAGCCTCGACCATTGGCGCGCGACCGGCAGCCTTTCGGCCGCCGCGCCTGCCAAGGCGTGATGAGGTCGGCGTCTTCTGATTAGAAATCGAGGTCGGCGTAATGCGCCGCCGCCGGCATGCCGCGCACCTGGTCGGCAAGGATGGGCCGGAACGACGGCCGCGACTTGACCCGCGCGTACCACGCCTTGGCGGCTGCCTCGTCCTCCCATGGCACCTCGCCGAGATAGTCGACCACCGACAGCGCCGCCGCGGCTGCAAGGTCGGCGATGGTGATGTCGCGCCCGGCCAGGCAGTTGCGCCGCGCCGTCAGGTAGCCGATGTAGTCGAGATGGTGGCGGACGTTCGCCCGCGCCGCGCGGATCGCCGCCGCGTCCGGCGGGCCGCCGCCCTGGTCCACCGACATGCGTCGCTTGTAGACCTTCTCGGTGACCAGATAGCCGGTGACCTCGGCCTGCATTTTGGTGAGGAACCAGTCGACCAGCCGGCGCACCTCGGCGCGCTCGGCCGGGCCTGCCGGCATCAGCGGGGCGATCTCGCCGAGCCGCGCCCCGCGCGTCTCGTTCAGGTATTCGCCGATCACCACGGCGCCCGAAACCGCGGTCTCGTCGTCGTCGACCAGCACCGGCAGGCTGCCCGCCGGGTTGAGCCTGAGCAGCGTCTCGCTGCGCTCCCACGGCTGCTCCTCGGTCAGCGTCGGCGTTTCGCCGAATTCCGCCAGGAGCACGCGGACAAAGCGCGAACCGGCCGAAAGCGGATAGTGGTGGAGAATCGGCATCAGGCGGAAAGCACCCCGAGAAGACGCGAACGACAAGGCCCCGCGGTCACGAATCGCTCGACCAATCTAGGCCGGCGGCCGCAGGCGGTATAGAACCCGCTCCCGGCGACAAAAAGGCGATTCGCCCTCAACCGCGCCAGGAGACGGGGGACCCAATGGACCTCAAGACGGTCATCGATGCCATTGTTCTGGGCGTCCTGGAGGGCTTCACCGAGTTCCTCCCGGTGTCCTCGACGGCACACCTGCTGCTCGCCGAGAGCGTGCTCGGCTTCAAGAGCGTCAGCGCCGCCTTCACCGTGCTGATCCAACTCGGCGCCATCCTGGCGCTGCTCGGGGTCTATGCCGCCCGCCTCTGGCAGATCGTCACCGACCTGCCGCACGATGCCCGCACCCGCCGCTTCGTGCTCGGCGTGGTCATCGCCTTCCTGCCGGCGGCCTTCTTCGGCGTCCTCCTCCACGGCATCATCACCGGCATCTTCTTCCACTCGCTGGTGGTGATCTCGCTGGCCCTGCTCATCGGCGGCATCATCCTGCTGTGGGTCGACCGGCTGCCGCTGAAGCCCCGCTATCACGATGTCATGGAATTTCCGCTCGGCCTCTGCCTCGCGATCGGGTTCTGCCAATGCCTGGCGCTGATCCCGGGCGTGTCGCGCTCCGGCTCGACCATCGTCGGCTCGCTGCTGCTCGGCACCGACAAGCGCTCGGCAGCGGAGTATTCCTTCTTCCTGGCCATGCCCACCATGGCCGGCGCCTTCGCCTTCGACCTCTACAAGAACCGCAACGCCATCGACTGGAACGACGGGCTCATCATCTCGCTCGGCTTCGTCGTCGCCTTCTTGTCGGCGCTGGTGGTGGTACGCGGTTTCCTCGGCTTCGTCTCCCGCCACGGCTATGCCCTGTTCGGCTGGTGGCGCATCGTCGTCGGCGCCATCGGCCTGGCGGTCGCCATCGTCTTCGGCGCCAGCCTCGGCTGAGCCCGCCGGCCGGGATCTAGCGCAGCACTTCCTGGCGGCCGGCCGGCTTGCCGTCCTCGGTCTCGCGCACGGTGCGGTAGGGGGCGAGGTTGCCGTTGAGCGCCTCGCCCACCGCCCTGCCGAGCTCGCGCGCCGTGTCGAGGCGCGACAGGAAGACGTAGTTGGCGCCGGCCTCGTAGATCGCCTGGCAATCGGGGAACGACACCGCGTTGGCGATGATGATCGCCTGCGGATTGATCCGTCGCACCGCCTCGACCAGCTTGCGGTTGTCGGTGCCGCGCAAGAGGTCGTCGGGCACGGTCAGCACCACCACCTCGGCCTTGTCGACGCCGGCGTGATGCAGCGTCTCCGGATTGGCGAGATCGCCGTATTTCACCTTGGCGCCGACCGCGCGGATGCGCTCGTGCAGCGAGACGTTGAAATCGACCACCAGCGTCTTGCGGGCAAGCTCGGGGTCGTCGCGGGCGATGTCGTAGAGGAGCGAGGAGGCGATGCGGTGGAAGCCTAGGAGGGCGAGGCGGTAGATATCCTCCTCCTCCGCCACGGCGGCCGGCGGGTCCTTGAAGCCGATGGCGCGCAGCACCGGCGCCAGCATGCCGTGGATGCGGTAGGCGTTGCGGTAGAGCGGCGTGGTGGTGATCGCCGTCAGCACGAAGGCGAAGATGATGGCGCTCGACAGGTCCTTCGACAGATGGCCGAGATCGGTGCCGAGGAAGGCGATGACCAGGCTGAACTCGGAGATCTGGGCGATGCGCACCGCGGTGACCTCGGCGTTGCGCTGGTCGAGGCCGTTGAAATAGAGCAGCGGGAAGAGGATGAGCTGGCGGGCGGCGATCGCCACGATGGCGATGGCCAGCGCCAGCAGCAGCACGCCCGGCCCGCTCGGCTGCGGGATGCCGAGGCCGAGACCGACGAAGAACAGGGTGACGAAGAAGTCCTTCACCACGCCGACCTTGGTGACGATCTCGGTGGAGTAGGGATGGCTGGCGATGGTGGCGCCAGCGATCAGCGCGCCCATGCCCGAGCTGACATTGAGGTGGAACTGGACGCCGAACAGCGCCTCGGTGAGCGGGTCGAAGCTGGCGCCGGCGAAGACGGTGGCGAAGCACCAGCAGATGGCGCCGACCAGGATGATCTCCGGCACCTTGGCGATCCAGCGGAAGCCGATGGGGATGACCGTGCGGGCGAGGGCGATGGCGACCAGGGTGAGCAGGCCGATGCCGACGAAGGAGCCGATGATCGGCAGGACGTGCGGCTCGTGCAGGCTCGGCTGCAGGATGATGACGACGATCGACCACAGGTCCTCGAAGACGAGCAGGCCGAGGGCGACGCGGCCGGGCACGGTGTCGAGCTCGAAGGCCTCCTGGAACAGCTTGACGACGAGCAGCGTCGAGGAGGCGGCGATGACGATGCCGACATAGAGCGTGCCGAGGCCGTGGCCGATGATGCCGGAAAAGCCGATGACGACCAGGAGCTGCGCGACCACGAAGCCGAAGACGGCGATGAGCGGATAGGACAACAGGCCGGTGAGCAGGATGGCGCGGCCGCTGCCGATGATCTTGCCGACGTCCATCTCCAGGCCGATGACGAAGAGCAGCAGCACGAAGCCGAGCTGGGCGATGGTGTTGATGTTGTCGGGATCGGTGACCAGGCGGAGTCCGAGTGGGCCGGCGACGACGCCGGCGAGGATGTAGCCGGCGATCGCCGGCAGGTGCGCGCGGGCGAAGAGGATGGCCAGCACGCCGGAGAGCAGCAGGCCGATGCCGATGTCGTGAACCAGCGCCGGCATGGCGCCTTCCGAGGCGAAGGCCGGGGAGCTGGCTCCGGCCGCAAGGGCGAGGCCGATCAGGCCCGACCACACGCGCCGCGCAAGCGGCCCCGAACGGCTCATCGGCAAGGGCGCCCCCTCTTCTGCGTCCTGTCACATCGACGGTCGGCGGTCGTCGCCTGCATGTATGCACCGCCCGCCCGGCGCAAGCTCTTACACTGATTTGGGAAAATCACCCGCGTCAAGTCACCGTCGGCACGATTGCCTATCGGAACGGCACTGCCGATAGTCCCGGCGCCGGGCAGCCATGGCTCCCGGCGGGCCGGGCGCTGTTGTTGTTATGGGACCGCCGTTGGGTTATCAAGCCTGCCTGTGGTTCCAGCCACATGTGGCATGCACCCGTAGCTCAGCTGGATAGAGCGCTGCCCTCCGAAGGCAGAGGTCGTGAGTTCGAATCTCGCCGGGTGCGCCATTCTTCATCGCAGGCTAGGCTCACTGCGTTCGCCGGCTCCGATGGGGCGGCCTGACCGGCCGGGCCGCACTTGCGGCCTGTGGCGCGTTCGGAGTCTCTCCTCCGAAGCGCGCCAGCTTTTCGCTCACGCCAGGCTCGCTGCGTTCGCCGGCTCCGCGGGGGGCGGCGAAAGCCCGGGCTGCGCTCTCGCCGGGCTCGCTCTTCAGAAGCCCATCTGACGGCGCCCGAGTTCGGTCAGGTCGGCCTCGGTGGCGCGGCCCGCGAAGTCCACCTCGAAATCCATCGGCGCGAAATCGGGCGGCGAGCGGCCGTCGCGGAAGGCCTGCTTCTGCCCCGGCAGATAGGCGCGGTTCTTGGCGCAGTCCGGCGCCGAGCCGATGTAGATGACGCTGGCGTATTCCTTGCCGGCATGCTCGTCGGCGACCGAATGGCAGATGTCGGTGTGCCACCACACCGTGTCGCCGGGCATCACCTCGGGGATGGAGATGGTGCCGGCCATCATGTCGGCGTGCCATTCCGGGCGGATGCCGAGGGCGCGGCCGGGGGCGGCGCCGCAGAGATCGGTTTCGGCGACGTCGTCCTGCAGCGCGCGCAGGAGCACGTAGGAGATGCCCTCGGCGATCGGGATCAGGCGCAGCGTGCCGTCGCGCGGGCCTTGGGCGGTGAGCGCCGTCCAGCCCTGATAGGTGCGGAAGACGCTGGCGACCGCCGGCGAGGGAATCTCGCGCGTGTCGAGCCGATGGCGCGCATCGAAGGGATCGTAACCGCGCCAGTCGCCCGCGAAGACGCGTTCATAGACCGCCTGATAGCCGGGATCGATCCAGCGCTCGACGGTGCCGGCATCCATGTGCGGCGACAGGCCCAGCGTCTTGTCGCCGGGCTGGCGGCGGCGGACGCGATCGGCATAGGTCACCTGCAGGTCGGGATCGAAGATGCCGTCGTAATTGGTCCACAGCCGGTCGAGAAAGGCGCGCGTCTCGGCAAGCTTCGCATCCTGGCGGGCGAGCACCTGCGGACGCGACCAGTAGAGATTGAAGATCTGCGGGCGGCCGGCCTTGAGGGCGGAGAAATACTTGTCGAGGCTGCGCTTCTTGATTTCCCTCGCCTCGTAATCGTTGTCGTCGATGTAGCGGCCGATCTCCTCGAACCATTCGCTCGCCTGGGCCTGCGGGAAGACGCCGCGCACCACAGCGCAGCCGGTGCGGCGGATGGCGGCGCGGGTGGCATCCGACACCTTGCCCGCCGCGATGTCGGCATAGGCAAGCTCCGGCACCACCGGCCGGCCGGCGGCACTGTCGGCCTGAATCGTCTCGGCAGCGCGGGCGACGGCGCCGCGCACATCCTCATAGGCGCGCTTCAGCACGTCGCGGCGTGGCGCCATCGCGCGCTTGAAGGCGACGATCTCGCCACTGACATCGAATGCGTCCGGCGTTCCGGCGCTCATCATCATCAACTCCTCCCCCTGGCGCGTCATGGCGTCGCCACCGCGCTCTCCCATGAGCGCACAGTATCACCCAGCGGCGCGGCCTCAACACGGGGTGTGGCGATGTTTTCGGTGAGGGTTAGGCGCCCGTAGGGTGCGGCGTCACGAGCCGGTGATGGTCGCCAGAATGCGCGCCAGCCGCTGCCGGTCCACCGCCGACACCGGCGCATAGAGCGACATGCGGACCGCACAGACGACCTCGTCGGCGGCGGCGAGCGTGCGCTCGCCCAGCGCGGTCAGCCGATGAGCGATGCGCCGCCCCTTGCCGGGCCGGCGGACGATGAAGCGGCGCGCCTCGAGCCGCGCCGCCAGCGTGCCGAAGGACTGGTCGGTCTGGAAGGTCGCCACCGCCAAATCGTGCGCGGACGCCGCGGGTGCGGCGGCGATGGCGCGCAGCGCATCCCACTGCACCAGCGATATGTCGAGGGGCGACAGCGCGGCGTCGATGGCACGGTGCTGGCGGTGCTGCACCTGTTTCACCAGGCGGGCCAGCTGTTCGAGGGTCCTGTCCATTTCACGGGCGTCCAATTGCGTCCCTTGCTTGCCTCAATATATTTATATAAATATGCTTATATTGCAAGGGAGATCTGCCCATGACAGCGACGCCAAGGACCGTCGGGATCGCTTCCGCTCTTGACTTGACGCTTGCCGAAGACGGCGACGGCCGGGTCGCCCTGGTGCTGCATGGCGGCGGCGGCCCGGCGACGGTTGCCGGCCTCGCCAGCCATCTTGCCGCCGCCATGCATACGCTCACGCCGACCCATCCCGGCTGGAACGGGACGCCGCGCCCTGACTGGCTATCGAGCATCGACGATCTGGCGCTGGTCTATCTGCAATTCCTGCGCGGCGCCGGGATCACCGACGCCATGCTGGTCGGCTCGTCGTTGGGCGGCTGGCTGGCGGCCGAGATGGCGCCGCGTGACGTCGGCGGACTGATCGGCGGGCTGGTGCTGATCAACACGGTGGGCATCGACGTGCCGGGAGAACCGATCGTCGACATCACCACGCTCAGCCCACGCGGGCTTGCCGAGCACGCCTATCACGACCCGGACCGGTTCTTGATGGATCCGGCGAGCCTGCCGCCGGAGCGGATCGCCATGCAGCGGCAGAACCAGGAGACAGTGACGGCGCTGGCAGGCGCGCCCTACATGCACGATCCCAGACTGCGCGACCGGCTGCGCCATGTGCGGGTGCCAGCGCTGGTGCTATGGGGCGAAAGCGACCGGATCGTGACGCCCGCCTATGGCCGCGCCTTTGGGGACGCGCTACCGGATGGTCGCTTCGAGATCATTCCACGCGCCGGCCATCTGCCCCATATGGAGCAGCCGGAGGCGACTTTCGCGGCGATCGATCGGTTCGTGGCCGGACTGGCGTGACGCCGCTCACACCCGCATCGGCATGAGCACGTAAAGCGCGTCGGAGGCGCCGTCGTCGAGGATGAGGGTGGGCGAGCCGGGATCGGCGAAGCGGAACTCGGCGGTGCCCGATTCGAGCTGTTCCGTGACGTCGAGCAGGTAGCGCGAGTTGAAGCCGATCTCCATGGCCCCACCGGCGAAGTCGACGCTAAGCTCCTCCACCGCGCTGCCCGAATCCGGGTTGTTGACCGACAGCACCATCTTGCCATCGGAGAGGCCGAGCTTCACCGCGCGGCCGCGCTCCGACGAGATGGTCGAGACGCGGTCGACGGCATACTTGAACTCGTTGCGGTCGACCTTGAGCACCTTGTCGTTGCCCTGCGGGATGACGCGGGCATAGTCCGGGAAGGTGCCGTCGATCAACTTGGAGGTGAGCACCACGTCGCCGAGGGTGACGCGGATCTTGGTGTCGGAGATCTCGATGTCGGCGGCGGCGTCGGGCATCTCGACCAGTTTCTGGATCTCGCCCACCGCCTTTCTGGGCACGATGACCCCGGTCATCTTTTCCGAGCCGGCCGGCGCGTCAAGCTGCGACTGGGCCAGGCGATGGCCGTCGGTGGCGACGGCGCGGACCATCGGCTTGCCGGCGACGGTGACCACGTGCAGGTAGATGCCGTTCAGGTAGTAGCGCGTCTCTTCGGTGGAGATGGCGAACTGGGTGCGGTCGATCAGCTTCTTGACCGAGGCCGCCGGCAACACGAAGCGCGTCGGGAACTCGCCGGTGGTGAGGTCGGGGAAATCCGATTCGGGCAGCACCTGCAACGCGAAGCGCGAACGCCCAGATTTCAGGGCGAGCTGCGCGCCGTCGCCCGAGTCCAGCGACACCTCGGCGCCATCCGGCAGCTTGCGCACGATGTCGTGCAGAATGTGCGCCGGCACGGTGGTGGCGCCTTCCTGGCTGATCTCCGCCGGCACCGTCTCGGTCACCTCGAGGTCGAGGTCGGTGGCCTTCAGCGTCAGGCGACCGCCCGCGGCGCTGAGGAGCACGTTGGACAGGATCGGAATCGTGTTGCGCCGCTCGACCACGCGATGGACGTGGCTCAGGGAACGGAGAAGATGCGATCGCTCGACGGTCGCGCGCATGGGATCAGGCCTTTGCGTTCAGCCGGCGGCGGACAGCGCCGCCGGATGGCAAAGGTGGCCCGGACCTTGCGGATTCGCAAGGGCTTAAGCGACGCGGCCGAGGCCTCATTCGTCGATCATCCGCTTGAGCAGTTCGATCTCGTCGGCGAGCGACATGTCGCCCTCGATCAGCCCTTCGATCTTGCGCACGGCGTGCAGCACCGTGGTGTGGTCACGGCCACCGAAGCGCCGGCCGATCTCGGGCAGCGAGCGCGGAGTGAGCATCTTGGCAAGGTACATGGCGATCTGTCGAGGGCGCACAATCGTACGCGTGCGCCGGCTCGACAGCAGGTCCGCCTTGGAGACGTTGTAGTGGCGGGCGACGACCCGCTGGATGTCCTCGATCTTGACCCGGCGCGGCTCGCGCTGGCCGATGAGGTCGCGCAGCGTGATCTCCGCCGAGGCGATGGTCACCGGCTGACGGGTGAACTGCCATTGGGCGACCAGCCGGTTGAGCGCGCCCTCGATGTCGCGGCCGTTGGAGGTGACCGACTGGGCGACGTATTCGAGCACGATGTCGGGGATGTCGAGGCCCGGGTTCTGCGCCTGTGCCGCGACGTAGCGCGCATGCACGATGGCGCGGCGAAGCGGCGTGTCGGGAGCGCCGATCTCGAAGGCGATGCCGCCGCCGAGCCGCGAGCGCACGCGGTCGTCGAGGCTCTCCAGCTCCGTCGGCGGCCGGTCGGCGGCGACCACCACCTGGCGGGCGCCGTCGATGAGGGTGTTGAGCATGTGGCAGAATTCCTGCTGGATGGTCTTGCCTTGCAGGAACTGCATGTCGTCGATGAGCAGCAGGTCGATGTCGCGCAGCGCCTCCTTGAAGGGGATCGCCGACTGGCTCTTCAGCGCCGCCACGAAGCGGAACATGAAGTGCTCCGCCGTCAGATAGAGCACCTTCCAGCCCGGCTGGGCGATGCGTGCGGCGCGCGTCGTCGCCTGCAGGATGTGCGTCTTGCCGCGCCCGACGCCGGCATGGATGTAGAGCGGATTGAACTGCGCCGGCCGGCCCGGCTGGGCCTCGACCACCGACTTGGCGGCGGCGAAGGCGAGGCGGTTGGCGGCGCCCTCGCAGAAGGTGTCGAAGGTGTAGCGCGGCTCCACCGGCGAGCCGGCGAGGATGGTATCGGCGGAAGGCGTGCGCCGCGGCGGCGCGGCCACGGGTGGTGCTGCCACGCTCGCCGTCGGCGATGCCATGGCCGGTGCCGGCTGTGGCCGGGCCTCAGCCGGCACCTCGGGCGATTCGGTCCTGGCCGGCGCCTTCGGCCGCGCGGCGGTGCGCACGATGATCTCGACGCGCGCCACGCCCGGGCTCTCGGTCTGCCACAGGGCAAGCAGCCGGTCGCCGTAGTGGGAGGCGATCCACGCCTTCAGGAAGCGCGTCGGCAGCGACAGGTAGACGGTGCTGGCGTCGGCTTCCTCGAAGGTCGCGCGGGCGAACCAGCTATTGAAGATGTCCTCGCCCAGCTCGGCCCTGAGACGCAACTTCACACGCGACCACTGTTCCACGTTCGGCAGCGTCACGCTCATGCGCGCCTCTCCTTCTCCGGCGCCATGCTGGCCGGTCGTTGCTGTCACCATCGGATGGCCGGGAATGCGCGCCGTTACGTCCGTCGTCTGACCCCATTCCGTCATGATTGCTCCCATGGCAGTCCCTCCGCCTTCCAGCTCCCCGGCGTACCGCGGTGCCGGTCGGCGTCGAGTGCCCCTTCAAAGCCCTGTTCGATGTTGTACGACCGTCTGTGGCCGGCAGCGGTGGCGACAATCGCCGCACTACGGCTGCGGGCTCCCGAACGGCAGAGAAAATAGAGCGGCGCGTCGGGGCCGATGCCGGCCGCCTCCAGTGCCGCCTTCAGCCGCCCGGCGAAATCGGGAAGCTGGCCGTCCTGAAAGGCGTTCCAGGCAACCAGCAGGGGCTGCTTGCCGATCGCGGCCAGCATCGGCACGCCGACGAAGGCCCATTCGGCCTCGCTCCTGACGTCGATCAGGCTAGCATCCGGCGTGGCGGCAAGCTCGCGCCAAGCGGCAGCGGCGCTGATGTCTCCAGCATAGGTTGTTGGCTGCGACATGAACCCCCCGGCGTGCCCCGAATCCCGGCACGACGTTTTCAAGTCAAGTTTTTAGGTTACCGCGCGGCACCAATCGGCGAGTTGCCGCAACAATTACTCAAGTAACGCTTACTTGAAATAATAAGAACTAAGGGAAGTTGATAGATGGCCGCAACTACAAAAAAACAAATGACAGTTCAACATCTATCCAGTCCCGCCGCATTCTCAATTTCCAATCGGCTACACTGTGCGTGTGTCCTGATTGCTGCAGGAACGTATACCACTCCCGCCGCCGGCCGCAACGGCAAAACCGGCCTATTTGGCCGTATCCCGCCCAGCGAACCCACCTGGCGCCTTCGCCTCCACCGATAAGCCGTTGATTCTTATTTTATGAAGTGCGGCGGTGCGGCGAAGCATAGCAGCCTCACATTTTGCCGCTCGGCACCCCGCCTGGCCCCCGATTCGAGGGCGTCCATTCGCCGATCGCGGCTACTTGTCTGCAGTGCCTTGAATCCCAAAGGAAATGCCCGACACGCCAGCCCCCGCGGCGATCCCCCTCGGCGGCGTTCCCGTTGGGCTTCAATGCGTTAGCCGCCAAATGAAAAGCCCGGCGCGGGGCCGGGCTCGGGCAGGCGTGGTGAGGGATGCCGGATCAGCCGGCGACCGCCTTCACCTTCTTGGCCAGGCGTGCCACCTTGCGCGCGGCGGTCTGGCGATGCAGCACGCCCTTGGAGGCGGCGCGCATCAGTTCCGGTTCGGCGGCCCTGAACGCCGCGGTTGCGGCGGTCTTGTCGCCGGCGGCGACGGCTTCGTCGACCTTGCGGACGAAGGTGCGCACGCGGCTGGTGCGGGCGGTGTTGATCTCGGTGCGCCGGGCGATCTTGCGGGTGGCCTTCTTGGCCGACCGTGTATTGGCCATTCTCTTCAAGCCTTGAACTGAAAACGAAAAGCGGCGGCGGGAGGCCCGCCGCGCGTTGATTGGCGAGGCTTATAGTCGGCCCCTCGCGGCCGGTCAATGCCCTGGGCGGTGCCGCCGGTTCAGCGGTTCCTGAACTGCGGCGTGCGCTTGTCGATGAAGGCGGCCATGCCTTCCTTCTGGTCCTCGGTGCCGAACATGGCGTGGAAGGTCCGCCGCTCGAACAGGAGGCCCTCCGACAGCGGCGCCTCGAAGGCCCGGCTGACCGACTCCTTGGCCATCATGACGATCGGCCGGGAATAGCTGGCGATCTTGCGCGCGGTCGAAAGCGCCTCCTCCATCAGGTCGCCGGCCGGCACGACGCGGGCGACCAGACCGGCGCGTTCGGCTTCCGCCGCGTCCATCATGCGGCCGGTGAGGATCAGGTCCATCGCCTTGGCCTTGCCGATGGCCCTCGGCAGTCGCTGGGTACCGCCCATGCCGGGCATGATACCGAGTGTGATTTCCGGCTGGCCGAATTTCGCCGTGTCGGCGGCGATGAGAATGTCGCACATCATGGCAAGCTCGCAGCCGCCGCCCAGGCAATAGCCGGCGACCGCGGCGATGATCGGTTTGCGGCAGCGCGAAACCCGCTCGAGCGCCGCAGCGTGGTTCTTGATGTAGGCGTCGATATAGCCGAATTCCGCCATCTCCTTGACGTCGGCACCGGCGGCGAAGGCCTTTTCCGAGCCGGTGACGACGATGGCGCCGACCTTGGCGTCGGCCTCGAAGATGTCGAGCGCCCGGCCGAGTTCCTCGATCAGGCGGGTGCTGAGCGCATTCAGCGCCTGCGGCCGGTCGAGCCGGATGACGGCGGTGCCGTCGCGCGTCTCGGTGAGGATGCACTCATAGGCCATGGAGGAACTCCTTCAATGCTGGCAGACCGGACAATAGAATGTCGAGCGGCCCGAATGGATCGTGCGCCGGACGATGCCGCGGCCGCGCGGGCAGGGTTCGCCTTCGCGATCGTAGACCGCGAAGCGGTGCTGGAATTCGCCGAGCTCGCCGGTGGCGCGGATGTGGTCGCGCAGCGACGAGCCGCCGGCGGCGATGGCGTCGTTGAGCACCTCGCGGATCGCCTCGGCAAGCCGCGTGGCCCGCGCGGTCGGCCCGCCGGTTCTGGTCGCCAGCGACCCGGCCGGGCGGTCCGGCGACAGGCGCGCCCGCCACAACGCCTCGCAGGCATAGATGTTGCCGAGGCCGGCGATCAGTCGCTGGTCCATGAGCGCCGCCTTGAGCGGCGCCGTCCGCCCCGCCATCAGCCGGGCGAGCGTCGCGCCGCTCATCTCGTTTCCCAGCGGTTCAATGCCGATCGCCTTGAAATGTTTCGACGCCGCGAGGTCAGCGCGCGGCACCAGATCCATCAGGCCAAAGCGGCGGGGATCGTTGAAGACGACGCGCACCCCCGACGACATGTGGAAGACGACATGGTCGTGGGCGCGCAGCTTGGTCGCCGCGTGGTAGTAGGCCGCGGTATCCGCCGATTTGCCGTCCGCCTCGATGCGGATAGAGCCGGACATGCCGAGATGCACGACCAGCACCATGCCGTCGTCGAGATCGGCGAGGAGGTATTTGGCCCGCCGGCCGAGGGAAACCACCTCTTTCCCGGTCAGCCGGGCGGCGAAACGGGCCGGGAAGGGGATGCGCAGGTCCGCCCGGCGCTGCTCGACCTTGACGAAGCGGGCCCCCTCCATGACCGGGGCAAGTCCGCGGCGGACCGTCTCGACTTCAGGCAATTCGGGCAAGCAGTTCACCCCTTTGAAAGGGTGGCGACGATAGCCCTTTGGCGCGGCTTGGGCTATTGGAGGCTCCATGCAGGCAGAACAACCTCTCGGGGCGGACGGCGAACGCACCTCGTTCGGCTTCCGCGAAGTCAGGACCGCCGACAAGCAGCGGCTGGTCGATGATGTCTTCGATGCGGTCGCCGGCCGCTACGACCTGATGAACGACCTGATGTCGGGCGGCGTCCACCGCCTGTGGAAGGACGCTTTCGTCACCTGGCTTTCGCCGCCGCGGGCCTCGTCCGTGCCCTTCCGCGTGCTCGACATGGCCGGCGGCACCGGCGACATCGCCTTCCGCATCGCCGGCCGCTCCTCATCCGCCCTGGTGACGGTCTCCGACATCAATGGCGAGATGCTGGCCGTCGGCCAGAAGCGCGCCGAGGGCAAGCCGTTTGCCGACCGGCTCAGCTTCGTCGAAGCCAACGCCGAAGAGCTCGCCCCGTTCGATGACGACAGCTACGACGCCGTCACCGTCGCCTTCGGCATCCGCAACGTGCCGCGCATTCAGAAGGCGCTGGAGCAGGCGTGGCGCGTCCTGAAGCCCGGCGGCCGGTTCATGTGTCTGGAGTTCTCCGCCTGCGACGTCGCCGGGCTCGACCGGCTCTACGATCTTTTCTCCTTCAAGGTCATTCCGGCGATCGGCGATTTCGTCGTCGGCGACGGCGAGCCCTATCGCTACCTGGTCGAATCGATCCGCCGTTTCCCCAACCAGGCGCGCTTCGCCGCCATGATCGAGGATGCCGGCTTCGCCCGCGTGAGCGTCCGCAACCTGTCGGGTGGGATCGCCGCCATGCATTCCGGCTGGAAGATCTGAGGCGAGATGGTCGGGACGGTCGCCGCGCTCTTCCGGCTGGCCGGCGCCGGCTATGTGCTCGCCCGCGAGGGCGCCTTCGCTCTGGCCGATCCGCGCGACCTGCCGTCGGGCGCGAGGGCGGCGATCCGCGTCGCCCGCCTGATCGAGCGCCGCGGTGCCTCCGCCGCCGACCGCGGCGAGCGGCTGACGGCGGCGCTGAACCGGCTGGGACCGTCCTACGTCAAGCTCGGCCAGTTCCTTGCAACGCGCCCGGACCTGATCGGCCAGGAGGGCTCGCAGGCGCTCGGCAAGCTGCGCGACGAGATCGCGCCGTTTTCCGACACGGAAGCCCGTGCCAGCGTCGCCCGGGCACTGGGCCAGCCGGTCGAGGAACTGTTCCGGTCGTTCTCGCCGCCGATCGCTGCCGCCTCCATCGCCCAGGTGCACAAGGCGGAGCTGGCCGACGGTGACGGCCGCAGCCGCATGGTTGCGGTGAAAGTGCTGCGCCCCGGTATCCGCCGCCGCTTCCGCGATGACCTCGACACCTTCTATGTGGCGGCGCGGCTGATCGAGAAGCTCGACCCGCGTTCGCGGCGCCTCAGGCCGGTGGCGGTGGTCGACACGCTGGCGCGTTCGGTGGCGGTGGAGATGGATCTTCGCCTGGAGGCGGCGGCGCTGTCCGAGATGGCCGAGCTGACCGCCGGCGACCAGGGCTTCCGCGTGCCCACTGTCGAATGGCAGTTGACCCAGCGCGACGTGCTCACTCTCGACTGGGTGGAGGGCACAAAGCTCTCCGACACCGAGGCGCTCGGCGCCGCCGGCCACGACCTGCCGCTCATTGCCCGCCGGCTGATGCAGGCCTTCTTGCGCCAGGCGCTACGCGACGGCTTCTTCCATGCCGACATGCACCAGGGCAACTTTTTCGTCGACGAAGCCGGCGACATCGTCGCCATCGACTTCGGCATCATGGGGCGCCTCGGTAAACCGGAGCGGCGCTACCTCGCCGAGATCCTCTACGGCTTCATCCGCCGCGACTATGCCCGCATCGCGCAAGTGCATTTCACCGCCGGCTATGTACCGGACACCCATGCGGTGGAGGATTTCGCCCAGGCGCTGAGGGCCGTCGGCGAGCCGATCCACGGCCAGAGCGCCGCCACCATCTCCATGGCGCGGCTGCTGGCGCTGCTTTTCGAGGTGACCGAGATCTTCGACATGCAGACGCGCCCCGAACTGCTCATGGTGCAGAAGACCATGGTGGTGGTGGAAGGCGTCTGCCGCACGCTCGATGCCCATTTCGACATGTGGTCGACCGCCGAGCCGGTGGTCGCCGACTGGATCGAGCGCTTCCTGGGGCCCGCCGGCCAGATGGAACTGGCGGCGGAGGGCATCGGAGCGCTCGGTCGGCTCGCCGCCGAACTGCCGAAGCTGGCCGAGCGGGCGGAGCGGCTTTCGGCCGAAATGGACCGGATGGCCGCAAGCGGAATTCGTCTCGACCCCGAAACGATCGCGGATATCGGCCAATCCGGCGCACGCCATACGCGCTGGGGGCGGATCGCGCTGGTGGTCCTTGCCGTGGTCGCCGTGGTGGTCGGGCTGAAACTGCTGTTCTAGTTGACGCAGCGACACGGTCGCGGGACGCTGCCGCCATGAGCCGCGCCTTCGTCAAGGAAGATGCCGGCGGCGACGAGACCTTGCCCGATCGCCCGGTGTCGCCCCATCCAAACTATGTGACGCCCGCAGGTCTCGCCTGGATCGAGGCGGAGATGGCGCGGCTGCAAGCGGCGCTGGCCGCGGCCGGCGACGACCGCTCCGCCCGCGCCGCCATTGAGCGCGACCTCCGCTACTGGCGGGCGCGCCGCGCCAGTGCCGAGATGATCCCGCCGCCCACGGACGCGTCGCGCGTCCGCTTCGGGGCGACGGTGACCATCGAACGCGACAACGGCCGCCGGCAGGTCTGGCGCATCGTCGGCGAGGACGAGGCCGATCCGAAGGCGGGCACCCTCTCTCATGTCTCGCCGCTGGCGCGGGCGCTCGCCGGCAAGAGCGTCGGCGATACCGTACCGGTTGCCGATGGCGCAGCGGAAATCGTGGCGATCGGCTGACCCTTCGAGGTCCGCGGCCGAACGAATGACAGCATTGCCATCAATGCAGTCAAGCGATAGTCTGTGCCCATGGCCAAGAGCGTTCCGACCCTCACCATCCGCGGCCTCGATGCCGCCACGCGCAAGCGCTTGCGGCTGGCCGCCGCCGAGCACGCCGTCTCCATGGAAGAAGAGATGCGCGCCATCCTGCGCGCCGCGCTCGGCGCGGGCGGGTTCGCGCCCGTTCCGCCGCAAACGACTGCAATGCAGGCATCCCACGGTCCAGCGGCGCCAGAGCTGCCCGCCCCCATCCTGCTCATCATCACGGGCGGCATCGCCGCCTACAAGGCGCTCGACCTCATCCGCCGGCTGCAGGAGCGGGGCCATCGCGTGCGCGCCGTGATGACCAAGGCTGCGCAGGAGTTCGTGACGCCGCTGTCGGTCGGTGCGCTCACCGGCGGCCGCGTCTACACCGACCTCTTCGACCGCAGCGACGAGCAGGACGTCGGCCATATCAGGCTGGCGCGAGAGGCGTCGCTGATCGTGGTGGCGCCGGCAACCGCCGACCTGATGGCGAAGATGGCGGGCGGCCAGGCCGACGACCTCGCCACCGCCGTCCTGCTCGCCGCGCGCGTGCCCGTGCTGCTGGCACCGGCGATGAACCCGGCCATGTGGGCGCATGCCGCCACGCAACGCAATGTTGCGACGCTGAAGGCCGACGGCATTCATTTCGTCGGCCCCGCCGCCGGCGAGATGGCCGAGAAGGGCGAGGCCGGTGTTGGCCGCATGGCCGAGCCGCTGGAGATCGTCGCGGCGGCCGCGGCGATGCTGACACCGGTGGCGCCGCTCCTCGCCGGCCGCCATGTTCTGGTTACCTCCGGCCCGACCCACGAGCCGCTCGACCCGGTGCGCTACCTCGCCAACCGCTCCTCCGGCCGCCAGGGCCACGCCATCGCCGCTGCCGCGGCGGCGGCCGGCGCGCGGGTGACGCTGGTCTCCGGCCCGGTGACGATCGCCGATCCGGCCGGCGTCGCCACCGTCCATGTGGAGACGGCCCGGCAGATGCTGGAGGCGGTGGAAGCGGCGCTGCCGGCCGACGTGGCGGTCATGGCGGCGGCGGTCGCCGACTGGCGGGCGGCGGCACAATCGGCGGGCAAGATCAAGAAGGACGGCTCCGGCCGGCCGCCGGCACTCGCACTCACCGAGAACCCGGACATCCTGGCGACGGTCGGCCGTCACCACACGCTGCGTCCGGCACTGGTCATCGGTTTCGCAGCCGAAACGAGCGATCTCATGGCCAATGCGCGGAAGAAGCTCGCCGCCAAGGGCGCCGACTGGATCCTCGCCAACGACGTGTCGCCGGCCTCGGGCATCATGGGCGGTGAGGAGAACGCCGTGCATCTGGTCTCGCGCGACGGCGTCGAGGACTGGCCGCGCATGGCGAAAAGCGAGGTGGCGCAGCAGCTTATCGAGCGTATCGCAGCCAAGCTCGCCAGGGGTTGAGAGCTTTCCACAGCCTTGTCGCCACCGCCGCTTGCCAGCACGGCGCGCGCGCGAAACGATGGGCCGACGCTTCGCATTGGCTTGCCATGTCCACCGAACTGCCGCTTCCCGTGACCGTGCTTCGCCTTGCCCACGGCGCTGACCTTGCGCTGCCTGCAGCACGGACGGCGGGCTCCGCCGGCCTCGATCTCTGCGCGGCGGTCGAAATGCCGTTGATGATCCCGCCCGGCGGCCGGGCCTTGGTGCCGACCGGCTTCGCACTCGCCTTGCCCGCCGGCCATGAGGGCCAGGTGCGTCCGCGCTCGGGGCTCGCGGTGACGCACGGCGTCACCGTGCTCAATGCGCCCGGCACCATCGATGCCGACTATCGCGGCGAGGTAAAGGTGCTGCTGGTCAACCACGGCGACAAGCCCTTTGCCGTCACCCGCGGCATGCGCATCGCCCAATTGGTGGTGGCACCGGTGACGGCGGTCGCCCTGACGGAGGGTGCCGCGCTCGATGAAACCGAACGCGGCGACGGCGGTTTCGGCTCCACCGGCTTTTCGGGATAGACTGGGGCGGGGAAGGAGACCTCTGCCATGGCAAATGATGAGCCTCGCCGCGGACGCGGCAAGATCTACAACTCGATTACCGACACCATCGGCGACACGCCGCTGGTGCGCCTCGACCGCATCGCGGCGATGAAGGACGTGCCGGCGCATCTCGTCGCCAAGCTCGAATTCTTCAACCCGATCGGCAGCGTCAAGGACCGCATCGGCGTTGCCATGGTCGACGCGCTCGAGGCGGCCGGCCGCATCAGCCCCGGCACCACCACGCTGATCGAGCCGACCTCGGGCAATACCGGCATCGCGCTCGCCTTCGTGGCGGCGGCGCGCGGCTATCGCCTGATCCTCACCATGCCGGAGACGATGTCGGTCGAGCGGCGCAAGATGCTGCGGCTGATGGGCGCCGAGCTGGTGTTGACCGACGGGCCCAAGGGCATGCGCGGCGCCGTCCAGCGGGCCGAGGAGCTGCTCAAGGAGATCCCCGATTCGGTCATGCCGCAGCAGTTCGAGAACCCGGCCAATCCTCAGATCCACCGGCAGACCACGGCCGAGGAGATCTGGACCGACACCGGCGGCAATATCGATGCCTTTGTCGCCGGCGTAGGCACCGGCGGTACCATCACCGGCGTCGGCGAGGTGCTCAAAGAGCGCAAGCCCGATCTCAAGGTCTTCGCCGTCGAGCCGGCCGAGAGCCCGGTGCTCTCCGGCGGCAAGCCCGGCCCCCACAAGATCCAGGGCATCGGCGCCGGCTTCATTCCCGGCATCCTCGACACCCACGTCTATGACGAGGTGATCGAGGTGACCAGCGAGGAGGCGCTCGCCATGGCGCGGCTATGCGCGCGGGTGGAAGGCATTCCCGTCGGCATCTCGTCGGGCGCGGCCATCACCGCGGCCATCGCCGTCGGCCAGCGGCCGGAGATGAAGGGCAAGACCATCGTGCTCATCGTCCCCTCCTTCGCCGAGCGCTATCTCTCCACCGCGCTCTTCGACGGGCTCGACTGAGGCCGGCCGGGCCGCTCTCCCATCATATTTGCGTGAGCCGATTGCGGCCCGGCAAGGGCGCGCGAAGACTTGCTGCGCGTCAACCCGTGGGGAGGGAGGAAACCATGAGCGTTGTTGCGATCAACTGGCTGGCGGTCATCGTCGCCGCGCTCGTCAAGTTCGCCATCGGCGCCGTCTGGTTCACGGCACTGTTCGGCAAGCGCTGGCGCGCTCTGATGGGCGTAGTGGAGGGCGCGTCGATGGATGGCATCGCGCCGGCGATGATCGTGCAGATCGTCGGCGACCTGATCATGGCCTACATTCTGGCGCGCTTCCTCGGCCACTACGGCGCCACCACACTGTGGGACGGCGTCCTGATCGGCTTCATGGCCTGGCTCGGCTTCGTCGCCACCATCATGGTCGGCCAGATCTTCTACGAGAAGAAGAAGCCGGAGCTGATCGCCATCGGCGCCGGCTATCAGCTTGTCGGCATCGTGGTGATGGGGGCGATCCTCGCCGTCTGGCACTGAGCCGGCGTCACGTCACCGCGGCGGCGACCTGCCGATCGGGTGCTTCGGCTACCACGTCGGTCCACACCCAGAAGCCGGCGAGATCGGTGTTGCCGAAGGAGTTGCTGATGGCGACGTCGGCCGCGTCGCGGCCGATGGCGATCGGCACGCGGCCGATCCTCGGCATGTTGTGGCGGGCATCGAAGGCGTACCAGCGATCGCCGAGCCAGACCTCGAACCACGCCGAGAAATCCATCGGCGCCGGGTCGGGCGGGACGCCGATATCGCCGAGATAGCCGGTGACATAGCGCGCCGGAATGTTCATGCAGCGGCAGAAGGTCACCGCCAGATGGGCAAAGTCGCGGCACACCCCGGTGCGTTCCTGCAAGCCGTCGGCCGCGGTGCGCGTCGGCCGCGCATGCTCGTAGCCGAAGCTGATGTGCTGGTGGACGTAGTCGCAGATCGCCTGCACGCGCGGCCAGCCTTCCGGCGTCTGCCCGAAGAGCTGCCAGACGAGCTCGCTCAGCCGGTCGGTCTCGCAATAGCGGCTGCCGAGAAGATAGATGAGGTGTTGGGCGGGGAGATCGGGGACCGCATGTTGCCGGGCGTCGGGCGCGACCACGTCCGGCAGGCCGCTGTCGCGGATGACGCTGTCGGCGGTGAGCGTGGTCCGTCCCGGCGGCAGCACCAGGCGCGAAACGATGTTGCCGAAGCCGTCGCGGTATTCGGTGATCGCCAGCGGCGGATCGGCGGTGATGATGTCCGGGGCGGCGAGATCGTGCGCCCGCAGCGGATGGACGCGCAGCATCAGCAGCATCGGCGTCGGCTGCTGACAGGCGAAGGCGATCTCGAAGCCGATCCTGATTTTCATGCACACCTCACCACGCGACCGCCGGACGGGTTTGCCGGTCGCCTGCTTGCGCCTGCGGATACGTGCAAGATTGGGGCCCGCCCGTCCCGCCCCCCAACGTCCGCCGGCAGGGTTTGGTTCGGCCGGCGCCGCCCTCGCCAAGCGGCATGGCGGCGGCTAGTCTGCCGCGATGAGCTTCTCCGACGAGGAAATCGAGCGCTATGCGCGCCATCTGGTGCTGGCCGAGGTCGGCGGGCCGGGCCAGCAGAAGCTGAAAGCCGCGCGGGTGCTGGTCATCGGCGCCGGGGGGCTTGGCGCGCCGGTCATCCAGTACCTGGCGGCGGCCGGGGTGGGCACCATCGGTGTCGTCGACGATGACGTGGTCAGCCTCTCCAACCTGCAGCGCCAGGTGATCCACGACACCGGCGCCGTCGGCCGGCCGAAGGTGGAAAGCGCGCGAGAATTCGTCGCCCGGGTCAATCCGCATGTCGCCATCGAGATGCATGCCGTTCGCCTGACCCCGGAGAACGCGCTCGCCCTTGTCGGCGCCTACGACCTGGTTGCCGACGGCTCCGACAATTTCGACACGCGCTACGCCGTCTCCGATGCCTGCTTCCACGCGGGCAAGACGCTGGTGACGGCGGCGGTCGGCCGTTTCGACGGGTCGCTGACCACGCTCAAGCCCCACGAGCGCGATCGCGACGGCAATCCCCACCCGACCTATCGCTGCCTGTTTCCCGAGCCGCCGCCGGCGGGGCTGCTGCCCACTTGCGCCGAGGCCGGCGTGCTCGGCGCGCTCACCGGCGTCGTCGGGTCGATGCAGGCACTGGAAGTGATCCGCGAGATCGTCGGCATGGACGGCGGGCTCGTCGGCAAGCTCCTGCTCTATGACGCGCGGGCGCCGCGCTTCGACACGCTGGCCTATGGCTGGAACCGGGCCAATCCGCTGAACGGGACGGCGGCGGCGGCCGAATAGCGCCGAGCGCCGCCGATCCGTTTCCCGCTCCTTGTTCTGGCACCTTCATGAACTTGGATCGATCCATATTGACTTGGATCGATCCATGTCCGATGATGTCGTGACTTGGATCGATCCATAGGGTGGTAACCGCGATGGGCAACGGGAGCCGACCGGCATGGCCCGATTGATCGACGTGGCGCAGGCGGCCGGCGTTTCGCGCAGCACCGTTTCCAACGTCTTCAACGCCCCGGAGCGGGTGCGGCCGGCCATCCGCGCGCGCGTCGAGAGAGCGGCGCGGCAGCTCGGCTATGGCGGCCCGGACCCGGCGGCGCGGGCGCTCCGCGCCGGCAAGATGAACGCCATCGGCGTCGTCCCCTTCGGCGATTTCGGCGTTGCCATGGCGGTCGGCAATCCGTTGCTCAGGATGTTCCTGCAGGGCGTCGCCGAGGTCTGCGACGAGATCGGCGCCAACCTGATGATCGTCTCGCGTCTCCCCGACCGGAAGTCGGCCGGCACGGTCAACGCGCTGGTCGACGGCTTCATCCTCGCCCGCCCGGAGGACGTGATGGAGATCGAGGCGGCGCGGCTGCGCCGGTTGCCGTTCGTGGTCATCGACTTCGACGCCGGGCCGCAGGTGAGCGCGGTCAACGTCGATGCGCGCAGCGGCTGCCGCGCCGCCGCCGAGCACCTGATCGGCCTCGGCCACCGCCGCTTCGCCATTCTCTCGTTCCTGCGTGGCGAAGGCCCGCCGGTCGTGCATCCCCCGGCGCCCGGTCGTGGGCCGGCGATCGCCGGCATGGCGCTCGACCGCGAGAAGCTCGCCGGCTACGGCGAGGCGCTTGCCGCCGCCGGCATTGCGCTCGACAGCGTGCCCGTCGTCCAGACGCTGCCGCTCGACCGGCGGGCGGCGCCCATGGTCCTCGACGCCGCGCCCGAGGCCACCGCCATCCTGGCGATGGCCGACATGCAGGCGATCGCGGTGATCGAGGAAGCCGGGCGGCGCGGGCTGTCGGTGCCGGAAGACCTTTCGGTGGTCGGTTTCAACGACATTGCCGAGGCGCGTCTCGCCCGGCCGCCGCTGACCACGGTCGACAGCCTCGCCGACGCCCGCGGCAGGGCGGCGGCCCGCCTGCTCTTCGATGGCGGTCCGCCGCGACAGATCGCCATGCCGGCGAAGCTCATCGTGCGCGCCTCGACCGCGCCGCCCGGCCGCTGACATGCACCGAGGTTTTGCTCAAGCAGGGGAAGGATGCTGGCATGGAACTCGATCATCTGGCGGCTCGTTTTCTTCTGAGCCTCGCCTCCATCGGCTACGGCTTCGTCACGCTCAAGGCCGATTTCAATGCCACCCACGCCACCAACCCGGCATGGACGCCGCATGCGCGCTTCCATGTCGTGTGGCAGATGCTGAGTTATTGCGGCATCGCCATCATCGCCCTCGGCCTGATCTGGCTGCCGGGTCCGGCAGCGGTCGAACGGCTGCGTCTGGCGGCGGCGCTGGGCGGCGTCGTGCTCGCCGCCTTCTTCGTCACCGCGCTGGCGCGGCCGCGCTTCGGCGGCGCCCTCTACGACAACAACGGCTACCTGCCGTTCAAGCCGCCGTTGGGCGCGGCGAGCTGGCGCTGGGACGTCAACGTCGCCGTGTTCTCCGTTCTTTCGGCGATCCTGCTGTTGGGCTGGGCGGTCATCTAGTCTAGCTTCGGCGCAGCGAAACCGTCGGCGAAGAATTTGGCGTGACTGAGACAGTCTCCGGCTACTCGTTTGGGCCCGCCGACCTCAGGGCCGGCGCGCGGCGGGCGGGCGTCGGCGCCTTCATGCGCATCCGCAACGGCGCCGACTTCCTCGAGCGCACCATCCTCAGCCACATCGGCTTCTTCGACGAGATCGTCGCCGTCTACAGCCATTGCACGGACGAAACACCCGACATCCTCGCGCGGCTGGAACAGGCCCATGGCGGCAGGCTGCGCGTCTTCCACTATGCCGACAAGGTGTTTGCGCCGGGCAGCACCGGCCATGCAGCGACGCCCCCCGGTTCGCCGCAGAGCATGGTCAACTATTCCAATTTCGCGCTCGCCATGACGACGACCCGCACCGTCACCAAGCTCGACGACGACCATCTGGCGATCGGCGATGCGGTCGGCGCCGTGGTCAAGGAGCTCCGCGCCAGGGGCGGCGCCGGCGACGACATGCTGAGCTTCTCCGGCATCAACCTGATCCGGGCTTCGGGCGGCGGGCTCGCCATCCCCAGGCAGGACCCGCTGTCGGGGAGCGGCGACATCGGCTTTTTCGACGTCACCGGCAACACCGTCTTCACCCATGACCGCCGCTTCGAGCGGGTGCCGCGCCCAGCGGGCAGGCGCCGCTTCCGCGGCTTCCTCTACTGGCACCTGAAGTATCTGAAGACCGGGCTCGGCTTCGCCAACTACGACCTGGCCGAGAATCCGGACGGCCGCTTCGCCAGGCGCAAGCAGAGGCTGGAACGCGAGCGCGCCGTGCTGAGCCTCGCCGAATTGCGCCAGAGCCAGCGGCCGGGTCTGGCGATGCGCGCCACTGCGCTGACCAACGAGAAGCGGCGGATCGCGCTTGACCGGGCGCGGACACTCATCGAATGCTTTCCCGACGACAGCCTCGAGGCGGCGCTGACGCGCACGGTCGGGCGGGAATTCTTGGCAGGCATTGTGTGATGCGGGTTGTGGTCATCAACCTCGAAAGGTCGCCGGGGCGGCTGGCCGAGTTTGCGGCGGAGGCGGAACGGTGCGGTCTTCCATTCGACAGGCTCGCCGCGGTTGATGGAAAGGCGTTCTCTGAGCAGGAGGTTGCTGCCCTTGCCGGCGCGCAATTCCTGTTCCATCCTATCAAGACGGGCCTCGCTGCGAACTACCTCAGCCATCGGCGCGCGTGGCAGGCGGCGGCCGACGGCAGCGACCGCTGGATGGCGGTCTTCGAAGACGATGTGCGGTTGGCCGACGACGTCGGCGATGTGCTGGCGGCGATCGAAGCACGGAATCCCGAGGCCGGGATTATCCGCCTCGAGACGACGCTGCGGCAGGTGGTGATCGACGTGGCCGGTCTGCCGCTGGTGCCCGGGCGAACGCTCCACCGGATGCGGTCGTGGCACGGCGGCGTTGCCGGATATGTGATCCATCGCGACAGCGCGCGAGCGCTGGTTGCCTATGGCGACAGACCGGCGGCGGCCGCCGACCAGGTGCTGTTCCACCCGCTCTCGCCGCTCTTCGCCAGCCTGCGGGTGCATCAGGTGATTCCGGCCGTTGCGGTGCAGGCGTCCATCCTCGATCCGGCGGGCACCAGCGCAGCCGCCGTCACCACGGTGTGGGACCAGGAGGGGCGTGGGCAGGGCGCGCCGGCTCGCCACCCATCGCTGGTCGACCTGCGGTGGCTGGGCATCAAGGGGCTCGAGCGCGTGCGCCGGGCGTATGACCGCCGGCTTCCCGGCCGCCTCTATCGCTTCGTTCCCTTCGCGCGCTCGCCCGGCGCCGGCTGAGCGACGCGCGGCTCAGGCGAACTGCTTGTCGGCGACCTCGGCCTTGTAGAACTCGTAGGCCTCGGCAAGCCCCTGCTCGAGCGGCGTGCGGGCGGTCCAGCCCCAGGCGGTGGCGCGGGAGACGTCCATCAGCTTGCGCATCATGCCGACCGGCTTCGACAGGTCGTGGGTGAAACGGCCGGAGAAGCCGGTCACCTCCGCGGCGGCCTGATAGTACGCGTTGACCGTGTGGTCGACCCCGGCGCCGACATTGAGCACCGGCGGCAGCGTGTCGAAGCGCTCGATGGCAGTGAGAACCGCGTCGGCGAGGTCGCCGGCATAGAGGAACTCGCGGCGTGCGCTGCCGTCGCCCCAGATGTCGACCGTATCGCGGCCCTCGACCTTGGCCCGGTGCAGCTTGTGGATGACCGCCGCGGCGAGGTGCGAGCGCTTCGGATCGAAGGCGTCGTAGCGACCGTAAAGGTTGCAGGGGATCAGCGTCTTGTACTGGAAGGCCGGGGTCTCGCTGGTGATGTAGGCGGCGAGCCGCTGCACGGCGCTCTTGGCGATGGCGTAGGCCTCGTTGGTCGGCTCCAGCGGCCCCGACAGCACGTCCTCCTCGCGCAGCGGCCGCGGGCTGTCCTTGGGGTACATGCACGACGAGCCGAGATTGATCAGGCGCGTCACGCCGGCGGCGCGCGCGCCGAGCACCACGTTCTTGCCCATCTCGAAATTGTCGGTGAGGAAGCGCACCGGCTCGCGCATGTTGGCCTCGATGCCGCCGACGCGGCCGGCGGCATGGACGACGACGGCCGGCTTCACCTTGCCGAGATAGGCCAGCACCGCGTCGCCGTCGGTGAGGTCGAGCTCGCCGTGGCCCGGCGCCACCACCTCGAGGCGGCGCGCCTCGGCGAGGTCGCGCACGTTATGGCCGACCATGCCGGTGCCGCCGGTGAGGAAGATCGGTGCCGGCACGGCGCTCAGCCTCCCTCCAGGTCCGGGCGGTAGATCTTCAGGCCGCGGCCGCCGGAGGACTGTTCGCGGCGGGCGAGAACCAGGTCGGCCTGCATCATTTCCTCGACCAGTTCGGCGAAGCTGACCCTGGGCGCCCAGCCAAGCTCCTTCCGCGCGCGCGAGGCGTCGCCGAGCAGCGTCTCGACCTCGGCTGGGCGGAAATAGGCCGGATCGACGCGCACGATCACGTCGCCGGTCTTCAGCGGGCCCTCCGCCGCGCGCTGATCGAGGCTGGCGACGGTGCCGACCTCGTCGACCCCGTCCCCCGACCATGCCAGGCCGATGCCGAGCGCCTCGGCGGCAAGCGTGACGAACTCGCGCACGCTGTGCTGCTCGCCGGTGGCGATGACGTAATCGCGCGGCTTGTCCTGCTGGAGGATCAGCCACTGCGCCTCGACGTAGTCGCGGCTGTGGCCCCAGTCGCGCCTGGCGTTGAGGTTGCCGAGATAGAGGCAGTCCTGGGACCCAAGCGAAATATGGGCGAGCGCGCGGGTGATCTTGCGGGTGACGAAGGTCTCGCCGCGGATCGGGCTCTCATGGTTGAACAGGATGCCGTTGCAGGCGAACAGGCCATAGGCCTCGCGGTAGTTGACCGTGATCCAGTGGGCGTAGAGCTTGGCGACGCCGTAGGGCGAGCGCGGATAGAACGGCGTGGTTTCCGATTGCGGGCTCTCGGCCACCTTGCCGTAGAGCTCGGAAGTCGAGGCCTGATAGAAGCGCGTCGTCTCGGCGAGCCCCATGATGCGGATCGCCTCGAGCAGGCGCAGCGTGCCGATGGCGTCGGCGTTGGCGGTGTATTCCGGCTCCTCGAACGACACCATGACGTGGCTCTGGGCGGCGAGGTTGTAGACCTCGTCGGGCTTCACCGCGCCGACCACGCCGAGCAGGCTCGACGAATCGGTCATGTCGCCGTGATGGAGCTGGAAGGGCAGGCCGCCTTCCTCGTGCTTCTCGTGGAACAGGTGGTCGACGCGGTCGGTATTGAACAGCGACGTGCGCCGCTTGATGCCGTGGACCTGATAGCCCTTGCCGATCAGGAACTCGGCGAGATAGGCGCCGTCCTGGCCGGTGATGCCGGTGATCAATGCGGTCTTGGCCATGCCTCTCCTGCCTTGCCGCCGGCCGCAAGGCCGGTTGCGGCAGTTTCTTTAGCAGAGATGGCCGGAATTGCACGCGGCGAGGCGGTCGGCTGGCGCCGTCGTTAACGGTCGCCGGCGCCGTCCGTCGGCAGCCGGATCCAGCGGTCGGGGACGATCGTGCTGCCGTCCAGCGTGCGGAACCAGGGCTCGGGTGCCACGACGATCTTGTCGGGCGACGGGTCGAGCCAGGCGCCCCACCAGCTGAAGGACGAGTTGGCGAGGATGTGGTGGCGGCAGGCCGCCATCAGGCGGAGATCCTCGATCGCCCGGGCATCGCCGTTGTGGCCGAGGATGCGGGTGGGGACGCCGAGCTGGAGGTTGTCGGCCGCCCAGGCGGGATCGTCGGAGAAGACGAAGACCAACGGATCGGCTTCGATGCGCGCCGCGACCAGTGCGAGCGCGCGGGCGTAGTAGTCCAGCGACACGGTGCCGTGGACGCTGGCGATCTTGGGGTTGGCGACATAGTCGCCGCGCCGCACATGCAGCGACACGGAGCGCTGCGCCTTGCCGATCTCGGTGAGCACGGCGCGGTTCTCGGCGTCGGGCGGGTCGATGAAGGCGAGATCGCGGCGGATCGCCGATTGTTCGTCGGCGAAATAGCGTTCCGACTGGAAGACGCCGCGCAGATAGGTGCCATCGCCGAGCGCCGGCACGGCGGGGTCGAAGGCCAGGCCCTTCTCGCGATAGACCTGCAAGCGCCCGCCCCGACCCGAAAGGAGACGCCCGAGGATCTTGCCGTCGCGGAAGGGCAGCATGGCCGGATCGACCGGCTCGGTGGAAATCTTGAAGCGGTCGAGGGCGTAGCGCCGCCCCCGCCCCGCGTACCAGCGCGTGTCGAGGCCGACCGGCACACCCAGACGCAGGGCCAGCGCGCGGGCCGCCGCATACTGGAAGAGCTGGTTGCCGACGCCTCCGTCGAGCGCAACGACGATCATCTTGCCGAGCCGTTCCCTCCCGCGCCCGCGGCGCCGCCCCGGCTCAATAGCACGCCGGCAGGGGCGACGCGAAAACCCTGACTGCAATTCCATCTTGCCAAAACGCCGGCAAACGGCTTTGCCTAGCGGCGGGGAGAGCGGTTCCACGGAAAGGGGCGAGTTCAATGGCCAAGGGCACCAAGAAGAAGAGGACCGGCAAGGTCCGTTGGGGGATCATCTCGACCGCCAATATCGGCGTCACCAAGGTCATCCCGGGCATGCTGAAGAGCGGCAAGTTCGCCGTGCGGGCGATCGCTTCGCGTGAGCTTTCCTCCGCCAAGAAGTGGGCGAAGAAGCTCGATATCCCGGTCGCCTACGGCTCCTACGAGGAACTCATCGACGATCCCGAGATCGACGCGATCTACAACCCGCTGCCCAACCATCTGCACGTTCCGCTGACGCTGAAGGCGGCGAAGAAGGGCAAGCACGTGCTCTGCGAGAAGCCGATCGCGCTCACCGCCGACGAGGCCGAGAAGCTGCATTCGGCGCCCAAGGGCGTGATCATCGGCGAGGCCTTCATGGTCCGCCATCATCCGCAGTGGATCAAGGCGCGCGAACTCATCCGCAAGGGCAAGCTCGGCACGCTGAAGGCGGTGCAGGTTCTGTTCAGCTACTACAACGACGATCCCGACAACGTGCGCAACATGGCCGACATCGGCGGCGGCGCCGCCTACGACATCGGCTGCTACGCGATCGTCGCCGGGCGCTATTTCTTCGCCGCCGAGCCGACGGCGGTGGTCTCGCTGATCGACCGCGATCCGGTGTTCCAGACCGACCGCACGACCAGCGCGCTCATCGATTTCGGCGAAGGCCGCCATCTCACCTTCACCGTCGCCACCCAGGCGGCGCCCTTCCAGCGGCTCGACCTGCTTGGCACCAAGGCGCGGCTGGAGATCCTGATCCCGTTCAATGCGCCGCTAGGCGCCGCCACCCGCATGTTCCTCGACGACGGCAAGGAACTTGGCGGCGCCGGCGCCAAGACCATCAAGCTCGGCAAGGCCGACCAGTACCAGCTCCAGGCCGAGGCCTTCACCCGTGCCGTCGAGGGCAAGGAGCCGCTGGAGTTCGGCCTCGACGACGCGGTGAAGCAGATGCGCGTGATCGACGCGGTCTTTCGCTCTGAGAAATCGGGCGCCTGGGAGAAGGTGTAGGCGGCGGTGCATCGATCCTCGCCCCTTTCCGCAAAGGGCGGCGGGGCAGCCCGTTGCGATCGCCCGGCCCGCCAAGGGGGCGAGTGGCGGCCGGCGCCTGAGCGCCGGAACGTCGGCCGGGCCTGAGCTACGCCGTGCGGTGGCGCTCGAACTCGCCGCGCGGCCGGAAGCGGTAGAGGTAGGCCGGCAGGATGGCGGCAAGGTTGTCCGGCTCGATGCCGAAGGCCTTGAAGGTGCGCCCCTCGGCCTTGGCCGCATCCGAGACGACGTTGTCGAGCTTGAGCTGGCGCACCTGATCGACGGTGAGCAGCGGCTGCCACGGCCAGAGCTGCAGAGCCGAGGCCCCGGCGCTCGCCAACGACCACGGCACCGGCATCAGCACCCGCCGGCGGTCGATTGCCGCGAGCATGATCTCCATGCATTCGCGGAAGGTCTTCACCTCCGGCCCGCCGAGCTCGTAGATCGTGCCCGGCCTCGCCTTGCCCTCGACCGCGTCGGCGACCGCCTGCGCAATGTCGCCGACGAAGACCGGCTGGAAGCGCGTGTGTCCGCCGCCGAACAACGGCAGCGCCGGCGACAGCCGCGCGATCGACGCGAAGCGGTTGAAGAAATGGTCCTCCGGCCCGAAGGCGATCGATGGACGGAAGATCACCGAATCGGGCAGCGTCTCGAGGACCGCGGCTTCGCCGGCGGCGCGGCTGCGCGCCTGCACGGACGGCGATTGCGGATCGGCACCGTTGGCCGACATGTGGACGATGCTTTTCAGCCCCGCCGCGCGCGCCGCCTCGGCGACCGCCCGTGCGCCGAAATCGTTCACCGCCGGGAAGCGCTGGCGGCCACTTTCCGACAGGATGGCGGCGAGGTTGACCACCGCGTCGGCGCCCTCCACCGCACGGTCGACCGACCAGCGGTAGCGCAGGTTCGCCTGCATCGGCTGCACCCAGCCGACCAGCCCCAGCGGCTGCAGGTGGCCGGCGAGGTCCGGCCGGCGCACCGCGGCGCGCACGCGCCAGCCGCGCTTGAGCAGCGCCCGCACCAGATGCCGGCCGACGAAGCCCGACCCGCCGAAAACCGTGACCAGACCCTTGGAGGTGGTGGTAATGGCCATGGGCCAGCTCCGCTTTCAGTTCCCTTGGGATTGTCGTCTCATATCGGCTTGGCCGCCGGCTGTACAGGCGGTTGGCGAGCGTTGACAAGGCTTGTGCCCGCCCTTACTGATCCGCCCCGTGCCCAGGTGGCGGAATTGGTAGACGCGCACGGTTCAGGTCCGTGTGGTGCAAGCCGTGAAGGTTCGAGTCCTTTCCTGGGCACCATTTTAATGTTCTCCGGCATCCGCCGCCGGTTGAAAAAACCCAGCAAATCTGCGATTCTTAGGGCCGACTCGTTCGCGGCTGTTCGCCGTTGTGCGCCAGCAGCCGGTGAAATCTGGGGGCCTTTTTGGGGGCCTTTCCGATCGGCAAGGAACGCAAGCGATGGCGCTGACCGATACTGCGGTGCGAGCCGCGAAGCCCCGCGACAAGGAATACAAGCTGGCGGACGGTGGTGGCCTTTACCTGCTGGTGACGCCGTCCGGCGGCCGGCTCTGGCGGCTCAAGTTCCGAGTCCTTGGCATCGAGAAAAAGCTCGCGATCGGCCGCTATCCCGCTGTGTCGCTTGGAGAGGCGCGAAAGGCCCGTGATGTCGCTCGCGAGGTAGTCGGCATGGGCGGCGACCCGGCGGCCGCGAAACGCCGCCAGCGTGTTGCCGCGAAGGTCGCAGCCGGGATCACGTTCGGCGATGTGGCGAGGGAATACGTCGACAAAGTGGAGCGCGAAGGGCGCTCCACCGCGACCGTGTCCAAGCTCCGCTGGGTTCGCGAACTGCTGCTGCCGGCGCTCGGAAACCGGCCGATCGACCAGATCGAGCCGCACGAAGTGTTGGCCGTGCTGAAGCAGCAGGAGGTGGCCGGCACGCTTGAGACGGCCAAGCGAACGCGGGCTTTTGCCAGCCGCGTGTTTCGCTACGCCGTCGCCACGACGCGAGCGAAGACGGACCCGGCCTCTTTGCTGCTGGGGGCCGTCGCCGCGCCGAAGCCCAAACACCTGGCGGCGATCATTGACGCCAAGCGCGCTGGCGACCTGCTTCGCGCCATCGACGCCTATCGCGGCCAGCCGGCGACACGGTTCGCTTTGGCGCTCCTGCCGCATGTGTTCGTTCGACCCGGTGAGTTGCGACAGGCGGAATGGTCGGAGATCGACCTCGAAGCGGCCGTCTGGCGTATCCCAGCAGCGCGGATGAAGAAGCGTCGCGAGCACGTCGTGCCCTTGTCGGCGCAATCGCTGGCGATTCTGGAGCAGGCAAGGGAGCTGACGGGCGACGGGCGCTACGTCTTCCCGGCGATCGGCAAACGCGACCGGCCGCTGTCCGAGAACACCATCACCGTCGCGCTTCGCCGAATGGGCTTCGGCGCCGAGGAAATGACCGCACACGGCTTCCGGGCAATGGCCAGCACCCTCCTGAACGAGTCCGGCAAATGGTCGCCCGATGCGATCGAGCGCGCCCTCGCCCACAAGGACGGCGATCACGTGCGCGCCGCCTATCATCGGGGCGCGCACTGGCAAGAGCGTGTCGCGATGGCACAGTGGTGGAGTGACCATCTTGACACCCTTAAGCGGGGCGCGGCCATTCTTCCGTTCACCGCTGCCGTGCCTAGGACCTAGACACACGCGCGATCAGGGGCGAACGTGGGCGGGTGGACCAGACATCTCGCGCCCAAGTGCGTCTCATCCTCGAAGATTTGGCTATCCGCGCTGCAAAGAAGGTAGATAGCCGCATCAGGAGGATCACGCGCGAAGTATGCCACGCGGGTGCTTGGCGCGATCCGATGCAATCACCAAAGCGATCGTAACTGCAGTCGAAGAAGAAGCGTCTGGATTTATTGTCGGCTGCGTGGATCAGATTGCACCAGTAGCCAAAGATTTCAGAAGCGTTTGCGATGATTGAGGAGACTGTCGAGGGCTTCTTGCGGCTCCTCAAGCATAGGATTGAGGACGCGGTGAGTGAGGCAAGCGGCACTGCGGAAAGCGCAGAAGAAGCGGGCCGCCTCTATGCCGACAGCCAGCATGGCCTCCGTCGGCAACTGGAAATCCATCGGTTCACCTTCATCGTCCCCCAATTGCCTGCCCGCGAATCGATGGCGCCAGCTCAGCCGACGGACAAAGCTTCAGCAGTGCAACTTCCCCAGAAAAATCGCGGAGGAAAGCCGCTTGCCGCTCATTGGGATGAAATGTGGGCTGCAGTTGCCGTGATGCTCTTCACCGGGGACCTCCAACCGAACGACCCAAGCCGACATCGAGCGATGCAATGAAAGATTGGCTTTCGGACAACGGTTACGACGTCGGTGACACTGCAGTTCGAAGTCGTGCGCAGAAGCTCTGGGCGAAGTTGTGCGTGGCACAGTAGTTCCGGATTTCGCTGCCAAAGTCCGCTTGCGCGCGCTGATGCGTGGAAGATAGCCTCCGGTAATGCCCGAGGAATGGATTAGCGCAGCTGAGGCGTTCAAATTGCGTTTCCGCTGCCGTGGGTTCACACGAAGCACGGCACGCCATCTGTTCCAGAGCCCATGACGACCTGATCAAGGCAAGGGCGAAAAGGCTGATACTGGGCAAGGATGTCTACGATGATGCCGACGTGCCCAAGGAATTTTGGTGGGCGCGCGGCCAAGCCGCCCTACACCAGAACTGGCGCACCGGCGACTTTGAGACTTGGTTTAGAGATGAGTACCACATGCGAGCCTATGGCGTATCCTTCTCACGGAGCGGGATTGACGGCCTGATCGGTCCGGCGGTCAGCGGACCGCCGACGCTCGGCCGAGCTGCGCCGAAGCTTCTAGGCGGCGGCCCTCTGCCGCGTGGTGGGATGACCTGTGGGTCGAGATTGCACGCCAGCTCTACATCGGCGACCTCAAGCCGAAGAAGCAGGCTGACATCGAATCAGCGATGAAAGATTGGGCCTCCGCGCACGGGCAAAGTCCCGCCGACAGCACCATTCGCCCTCGCGCTCGGAAACTCTGGACGGCCTTGAACGACGAGGGCGGAAACTAGGTTTTCGCCCCTTTTTGCCCGTTTTCGGCCGACGCGCCGCTGGCCTTTGCGCATGCTTCCCGGTGTTCGCTGGCACCCGCCAGCCCACCGGAGCAGAGCGATGGAACCACTTGCAGTCTCAATCAACGAAGCGGCGCGGATCATTGGTCTCGGCCGTACGTCGATCTACGCCATGATCGCCGACGGCCGGCTGGAAGCGTTCAAGGTCGGCCGGCGGACGCTGGTGCTAGTCGAGTTCGATCCGGCGGCTGGTGCCGAGGCAGGACTGACCGCCGTGCCCGCACGTCGCATCAATCCCTACCGGGTCAAGCTTCATCGCAGCTACACCGTCGCCGAGTTGGCCGCTTGCCTCGATGTCCACAAGAACACCATTCGCTCTTGGGACCGAGAGGGCCTTGAGCCAAACGAGCGTCGCCGGCCACTACTTTTTCGTGGAAGCGTGGTCCGCGCGTTCTTGATCAAGCGGAATACACGCCGTAAGCGGCCGTGTCCGCCGGGAACGCTCTATTGCTTCCGGTGCCGCGAGCCGCGCCGGCCCGCACTCGAAATGGCTGATTTCGTCGAACGCAAAACGGGAGCCGGCAACCTTCGGGCGCTCTGCGAAGCGTGCGGCACCCTCATGCACCGGCGCGCCATCAAGGCGGACCTACCGGCCGTCATGCCCGGAATCGACGTGCAGATCAGGCAGGCCCCATGACGCCTATTCGGTTGCCCCGATCCTTCCCTGAATTGTGCCACTGACGACTGAGGTTCGACATGACGAAGACCAACGCCGCCAACGAGCGGATCAAGCGCGGATATTTCCGGTATCTCAGGCAGGCCCTTGGCCGCGACGAAGCCACCATCGACGCTGTCGCCAAGTCGCTCGCCCGCTTCGAGGGCGCGACTGGTGGCAGGGACTTCAAGCGCTTCCACCGAGAGCAGGCGATGGCCTTCAAGGGCAAACTGGCCGATACGGTGACCGTGCGCACAGGCAGGCGGTTAAGCAAGGCAACGACGCTCGCGACGCTGCGCGACCTTCGCGCATTCTTCGTCTGGCTCTCGCGCGAGCCAGGCTTCCGGAAGCGCGTCGCTCATGCCGATGCCGACTACTTCAACCTACCCGAAAAGGATATTGCAGTGGCACGCGCGCGCCGCGAGAGGCCGGTGCCGACGCTCGATCAGGTGCGGCACACGATCAGCACCATGCCCGACGGGACGGCGATTGAACGGCGCAACCGGGCGCTGGTCGCCTTCGCGATGCTTACTGGCGCGCGTATCGGCGCGCTGGCGTCGTTCCGCCTCGGTCACGTCAACATCGCCGCGCGCTTCGTGGAGCAGGACGCGCGCACTGTCCGCACAAAGGCGGCCAAGACTTTCCGCACCTATTTTTTGCCCGTTGACGACGACGCAATGGCCATCGTTGCGGACTGGGCGCAGGAGCTGGCGCGGGATCACCATTGGGGACCGGATGACCCGCTTTTCCCTGCCACCGACATCGGACTCGCGCCGGACGGCGGCTTCGCCGCCGTTGGCCTGGCGCGGCATTGCTGGGCGTCCGGCGACCCCGTGCGGGAGATATTCCGGAAAGCCTTTGCGGCTGCCGGCCTTCCCTACTTCAACCCGCACTCGTTCCGGTCGATGCTGGTCCGTCACTTCATGTCGCTCGACCTTTCACCGGCACAGATGAAAGCGCTGTCGCAGAACATCGGCCACGCTGACGTGCTGACGACCTTCACTTCCTATGGTCCGGTGCCGACCCACCGGCAGGGCGAATTGATCCGTGCTCTTTTCAGCACCCGAGCAGCCGCGGCATCCGAAGGAGAGGATAGTCTGCTTGCATCGCTCGCAGAACGCCTTGGCAGCACCCCGGCGGCCTTGCGAAAGTTGGCGGAAAGCCGCTAATCGTACAGCGGCACGGAGGGAGGCGCTGTGGACATCGGTGGTTACCTAGAAGACATTCGCGCAAAGTATGCCAGCGGCCAAGCGACGGAACATAGTTACCGTCCCGCCCTCCAGAAGCTCTTCGCAAGCATTGATCCCGCGCTCACAGTCATCAACGAACCGAAGAAGTCCGAAGCCGGCATGCCCGACTTCTTGTTCCAGCGCGGCAACATTCCGTTTGGCTGGGCCGAAGCAAAGGATATCGACAAGGATGTTATCAAGCTCAAGGGCTACTCGATCGAACAGCGCAAGCGGTATGAAAAGGCTTATCCGAACCTGATCTACACCAACGGCGTTGATTTCGAGTTCATCCGCGAGGGCGAGAGCGTCCACTTCGTCTCGATTGCCGACTTCTTGATGGGCCTCCAGCCCAAACCCGAGAATTTCGACCAGCTGGAGCGACACCTCAAACTGTTCGCCGAACAGAAGCCGATTAGCATCCGTTCGGCCGCGAAGCTCGCCGAGATGATGGCCGCCAAGGCCGAAATTATCAAAGAGGAAATCGAGATCGCGCTGAAGGAAGACCCCGAGTTTCGCAGCGCCCTTGGCGGACAATTCAAGAGCTTCCAAGCCAACCTGCTGCCGCATCTCACATCTGACGAGTTCGCCGACCTATATGCCGAGACGATCACCTACGGCATGTTCGCGGCGCGGCTGCACGATACCGACCTCAACACTTTCAGCCGCCAGGAAGCGATGGAGGACCTGCCCGCCTCCAACCCGTTCCTGAGGGGACTGTTCCAATATATCGCCGGTCCCAGCCTGCCCCGACGCCTCGAATATATCGTCGATGATTTGGTGCAGGTGATGCGCGCCAGCGATCCCCATTCGCTGTTCAAGGATTTCGGCAAGTTCACCGCGCGCAACGATCCCTTCATCCACTTCTACGAAGACTTTCTCGCGGCCTACAATCCCACCAAGCGCAAGAGCCGCGGCGTCTGGTACACGCCCGAGCCGGTGGTCGATTTCATTGTTCGCGCGGTGGACGATGTTCTCAGAACCGAGTTTGGGCTGGCCGATGGCCTCGCCGACACCAGCAAGGTCACGGTTGATTGGGACATCGGCAGGGATCATCCCAAGACCAGAAAGCCGGTCAC
The DNA here is from genome assembly GCA_963782045.1 of uncultured Alphaproteobacteria bacterium. GTDB lineage: Bacteria > Pseudomonadota > Alphaproteobacteria > Rhizobiales > Kaistiaceae > CAVSRC01. Next base: position 204,210 of record CAWAIR010000006.1, on the reverse strand, counting down.
TGAGAAGCGTGAACTGCATAAGGTGCAGATTCTCGATCCGGCGGCGGGCACCGGTACCTTCCTCGCCAAGGTAGTGCAGACTGTGGCGGACCGGGTGAAGGCGCGCGCGCCCGGCAAGTGGTCGGCATACGTGGAGGGGGACCTGCTGCCGCGCCTGCATGGCTTCGAGCTGCTGATGGCTAGCTACGCCATGTGCCACATGAAGCTCGACATGATGCTCGACCAGACCAGCTACAAGCCGAGCAAGCACCCGCCGCGCCTGTCGGTATGGCTGACCAATTCGCTGGAGCCACCCGAGCGCGAAGTGAAGGACTTGTTCTTCCAGCCGCTCGCGGAAGAAGCGCGCGGGGCGAGCGAAGTCAAGCGTCAGACGCCGATCATGTGCGTGATCGGGAATCCTCCCTATTCGGGCATTTCACAGAATATGGGCGACTGGATCACGGACCTGATCGAGGATTACAAATACGTCAACGGTAAGCACTTCGGTGAGCGTAAGCACTGGCTTCACGACGATTATGTGAAGTTCATCCGCATGGCCGAACACACGATTACCAGGAATCCATCGGGAGGCGTGCTTGGATTCATTACCAATCACGGCTATCTCGACAATCCCACCTTTCGCGGGATGCGCTGGCACCTGCTCAAGACCTTCGACAAGATTTGGGTGCTCGACCTACACGGCAATTCCAACAAAAAGGAGATTTCGCCGGACGGATCACCCGACAAAAATGTGTTCGACATTCAGCAAGGCGTCGCGATCATTATTGCTGCAAGAAAGTCCGACCCTCGCGACGGATTGGCTGAAGTCCGTCATGGCGAACTTTGGGGATCTAGAGCCTCGAAGAATGCCGCTTTGTGGGATGGGAGTCTTCACACACTCACTCCATCGCCGCTTGCCATCGAGTCCGACCAATTTGACTTCGTGGTCCGTGACCTGAGGTTATCGAAGGATTATGAGGCGGGTTTCAGTGTTCCCGATCTCATGAGCGTGAACGTGACCGGCATCGTGACGATGGGCGACGGTTTCATTCTGGCCGACGATGCCACAAGCCTCCGACGGAATCTCGATTATCTCTTGCGCTCTGGCTGCAGTGAGGCAGAGCTGAAATCGAAATTCGGGCTGGGGAAGAATTACGCGAAATGGGCGATCACCAATCGCGCCGCGATTGTGGTTGAAGATCGTCGCATCGTACCGATCGCATATCGGCCGTTTGACACCCGATGGACCTATTTTGATAACAAGTTGCTGTGGCGATGGCGTGAAGAGGTAATGCGCCAATTGGTCGATGTGCCGAACCTCGACTTGATGTTGACACGCCAGACCAAAGACGAGGTTGGAGCTCTCGTTGTTGACTCAATCGCAGCCCACAAAGCCTTCAGCGCATACGACATCACATACAACTTCCCTCTCTACCTACACCCGCGAGAGAGTGAACTTGATCAAACCGTGCGTCCGAATTTCGACCCGAAGCTCTACGCCAAAATCTCTAAGGCCGCCGGTATCGACCCCGCGGACCAGGCTGGTCCGGAGGACGATTTCCGCAAGCCCACGCGCGGCGCTCGACCGAGCGAGATCAAAGTCTTCGACTACATATATGGCGTGTTGCACTCGCCCGCCTATCGCGAGAAATTCGCCGAGTTCCTCAAGATCGACTTCCCGCGCATTCCCTTTCCGCCATCGCCTGAAGTTTTCCACAAGGTCAGCGAGAAGGGTGAGCGTCTCCGCCGTCTGCACCTGATGGAGCCCGCTGCGATCGGCGAGACGCCTTATCCATACCAGGGTGAGGGAGACGACGTAGTGGCGAGCAGCTATCCGAAGTTTGAGGGTCGCAGGGTCCAAATCAACAAGGACCAGTATTTCGATGGCGTGCCCAAGCTGGCGTGGGAGCTCCACATTGGCGGCTACCAACCCGCCCAGAAGTGGCTCAAGGATCGACGTGGGCGGACGCTCTCTTTCGACGACGTTTCGCACTACCAGAAAATCGTGAAAATCCTCGTCGAGACCGACCAGATTATGAAAGAGATCGAACTGCCGCTGGGCTAATTGGGGGCCCTTTTGGGGGCCCTCTCCCAGCCTCAAACAATAAAGTATTGTTAATTCAATAAGATAAGTGAATGTTGTGGGTCATTTCCTGGCACCATTCTTGGCGACCAGCCAAGTCATTGCCGCAACGAATCCAGCCGCAGCATCCGGTGACGGCCGGCGAAGGGCCGTGCCCCGTCGGCTGGCCGTCCAACCTGTGTTTTCGCTCCACAGCCCGCTGCACCTTGACGTAGCACGCAGGCAAGGTTGAGCCCCGGTCCAGGCTGCCGAGAATGCCGAATTCCGCCATTTCTGCCGAGACAGCCGAGGCCGCCGGACGCGCCAAGCGCCTGTTCTTCGAGGCCCTCGACCACGCCGACGCCAACGACCATGCCGGCGCCGAGGCGCGCCTGCGCGCGGCGCTCGCGCTGGTGCCCGGTCGTCCGTCGGTGCTGACCAATCTCGCGATCGTCCTCTTCGCCCAGAACAAGATCGGCGAGGCGCTCGCCTTCGCCCGGCAGGCGCTCGACCGCGACCCGGGCAACCATCAGGCGATGCGCGTCGAAGGCAATTGCCTGGCCCATCTGGGGCGCCTTGCGGAGGCCACGGCCGTCATCGAGCGCCTCGTCGCCGCCGCGCCTGAGGACGGCGAGGCCTGGGCGATTCTGGCGCACATCCACGCCCAGGCGAAGCGCCTAGGCGAGGCGCTGGCGGCCTTCCGCCGGGCGCTCGCCTGCGACCCCGGCATCGAATACCTGCGCGGCGACTTCATCCATGCCCGCATGTATGCCGGCGACTGGGCGGGGACTCGAAGCCGACTGGGCAAGTCTTATCGCCGATGTCCGCAAGGGCCTGGCCGTCACGCGGCCGTTCCAGTTGCTGTCGATACCATCAAGCCCGGCCGATCAGCTTGCCTGCGCCCGCGACTGGTCGAAGCGCGCGTATCCGCCGCGCGAGTCCCTCTGGCGCGACGAACGCTACGCCCACGAGCGCATCCGGCTGGCTTATGTCTGTGCGGATTTTCACGACCGCCATCCGATGACCCAGGTCATGCTCGGACTGTTCGAGCGCCACGACCACGCCCGCTTCGAGACCATCGCGATCGCCACGGAACCGAGCCGGGCCGGCTTGCGACCGGAGCGCGTGGGGCGGGCCTTCGATCGCTTCGTCGAGGCCGGCGGCGAGTCCGACATGGAAATCGCCGAACGCATCCGCGGTCTCGAGGTGGACATCGCCGTCGACCTCAACGGCCACACCGACAATTCGCGTACCGGCGCCTTCGCCTTCCGCCCGTCACCGATCCAGGTCAGCTACATCGCCTTTCCCGGCAGCCTCGGCACCGATTTCACCGATTACCTGCTCGCCGACCGCATCGTCCTGCCCGAAGCCGACCGGGCCTTCTATACGGAGAACGTCGTGTGGTTGCCCGAATGCTACTACATGACCGACGACCGCATGCCGATGCCCGCCGCCGGCACCCCACGCGCCGACCACAACCTGCCGGAGAAGGGCTTCGTCTTCTGCTCCTTCAACAACAGCTACAAGCTGAATGCCGAGGTCTTCGACCTGTGGATGCGCCTGCTGCGCGAGGTGGATGGCAGCGTCCTCTGGCTGCTCGAGAGCAACCCGACCTTCTCCGCCAACCTTCGCCGCGAGGCGGCGGCACGCGGGGTGGCGCCCGCGCGGCTGGTCTTCGCGCCGCGCGTTGGCGGCGCGGCGCATCTGGCGCGCCACCGCCACGCCGGCCTCTGCCTCGATACGCTGCCTTACAACGCCCACACCACGGCCTGCGACTCGCTGTGGATGGAGGTGCCGATCGTCACGCGGCTCGGCGACACCTTCGCCGGCCGCGTCTGCGCCAGTCTGCTCCGTTCCGCCGGGCTGGCCGATCTGGTCACCACTGCCGCCGACGACTATTTTGCCTTGGCGCTCGCGCTGGCGCGGGAACCGGACAGGCTCGCCGCCGTCAAGGCAAGGCTTGCCGGCAACCGGCGGCGTTGTCCGCTCTTCCATACCGAGCGCCAGACACGCCACGTCGAGGCCGCCTATCTGCACATGATGGAGCGTCACGCCGGCGGCCAGCCGCCGGCCGATTTCGCGGTTCCCCCGCTCCCCTGATGCGGGCGGAAAAGGCTCGAAGTCTTAACGGTTTCCGTCTATGGCTGACGGCATGACCATACGGCTTCACAAGGGCGATCTGCCGGACGTCGCGCGCTTCGCCGACGCGGTGGCCATCGACACCGAAACCCAGGGGCTGAACCCGCTGCGCGACCGGCTGTGCCTGGTGCAGATTTCCGCCGGCGACGGCAGCGCCGACATCGTCCAGGTCGCGCCCGGCCAGACCGCCGCGCCCAACCTCACCCGCGTGCTCGCCGATCGCTCGATCGTCAAGATCTTCCACTACGCCCGCTTCGACATCGCCGTGCTCGAGCATGCCTTCGGCGTCATGCCCGAGCCGCTGTTCTGCACCAAGATCGCCTCGAAGCTCACCCGCACCTACACCGACCGCCACGGCCTCAAGGAGCTGGTCAAGGAATTCCTCGATATCGACCTGTCGAAGCAGCAGCAGAGTTCGGACTGGGCCGCCGAGGCGCTCTCCGACGCCCAGCTTTCCTACGCCGCCTCCGATGTGCTTCATCTGCACGCCCTGCGTCAGCGGCTGCAGGAGCGCCTCGAACGGGAAGGCCGGCGGCGGCTGGCCGAGGCCTGCTTCGCCTTCCTGCCGACCCGCGCCCGGCTCGATCTTGCCGGCTGGGGCGAAGAAGACATTTTCGCCCATTGAGGCCCGACGCGGCCGGGTCTGCCTTGGGTTTGGCCCATTATCGTGCTTTTGCTTGCCGATTGCGGCCGAGAGCCGGACTGTCCGATAATGCCGCAATGCCGAGCAATGCCGACAGGCGGAGCCCATGACCGACTACACCGAGGATGCACCGGTCCGCCGCCACCGCATCGGCTACGATCCGACCCGGCGGGGCGGGGAGGCGGCCTATCGCAGCGCCCAGCGCCACAGCCGCCTGGTGCGCTGGCTGAGAATCGTGCTGCCGGCGCTTGCGCTGGGCGGCATCGGCCTGTTCTGGGCCTCGGTCCATTTCATCCCCGGCGATCTCGCCGGCCTCATCTCCAACGCCGGCATCGACGTGAAGTCGAACAGCGTGGTGATGCAGACGCCGCACATCTCCGGCTTCGAGGGCACCCGCCGCGCCTATGAGGTGACGGCGGCCCGTGCCATCCAGAGCCTCGAGGACCCCAAGGTGCTGACCTTCGAAGAGATCAACGCCCGTATCGGTCTCGACAACGATGCCACCGCCGCCGTCAAGGCCGGCACCGGCGTCTACAACGGCAACCAGAACACGCTCGCCCTCAAGGACGGCATTTCGGTGCAGACGACCAACGGCTATGCGGCCACCATCGACCAGGCCGACATCGATCTCGCCAAGGGCAGCCTGCACTCGTCCCACCCCGTCCAGATCAGCGGCAAGCAAGGAACGCTCCGCGCCGACAGCATGGACGTCGCCGATCGCGGCAAGAGCGTCGTCTTCCGCGGCGGCGTTTCGGTCACCTTCATGCCGCCGGCAGATCTGGCGACCGCTCCGGAGAAGCAATGACCCGCACGCGCCGCATAGGCCTGGCCTGCCTCGCCCTCCTGATGGCGTTCGCCATCGCCGGTCTTCCCGGCGTGGCGGCGGCCGCCACCGCCGACCTCTTCAACGGCTTCCAGGCCAAGTCGAAGGACCCGATCAAGGTCGATGCCGGCGTGCTGGAGATATCCGAGCAGGGCAAGCAGCGCGTCTCGGTGTTCAAGGGCAATGTCGTCGTGCGCCGCGGCGACACGCTGCTCAAGGCCGACACCATCAAGCTCTTTTCTGACCTCAATTCGAAGACGGCCGACGGCTTCACCCGCATCGAGGCGAGCGGCGGCGTCTATGTCAGCTCCGGCCAGCAGACGGTGACCGGCAAGACCGCGACCGTCGACATGAGGACCCACGTCATCACCGTCGACGGCGGCGTCGTGCTCAGCCAGGGCAGCAACGTCATCACCGGCAGCCGCCTGGTGGTGAACCTCGCCACCGGCAGCGCCCGTGTCGAGCAGGACGCCGGCAAGCAGATCCGCGGAATCTTCAGCCCCGGGACGGTGGGCTCCGCGACCGGCAGCCAGTAGCCCCTCGACAATCATCGGTCGGCGGCTTATCTCCGCCGTTCAATCATGAGGTCTCCTGAGGCGTGGCGACATCGAGCCATTTCGGTCGCGGAGGTGAACGGCCGGCACGCCGCGCCGGGCGGCGGCAGCGCGACCAGGACCGATATGAGGACATGTCGCCGTCCCGGCTGGTGCCCGATGCCGGCGGGCGCGGCTGGCTGGTCGCCCTCGGCCTTGCCAAGTCCTATCACAAGCGGCTGGTGGTCAGAAACGCCAGCCTGGCCGTGGCGCGCGGCGAGGCGGTCGGCCTGCTCGGCCCCAACGGCGCCGGCAAGACCACCATCTTCTACATGATCACCGGCCTCATCCGGGCCAATCACGGCACCATCGAGATCGACGGCCACGACGTCACCAGCCTGCCCATGTACCGGCGGGCACGGCTGGGCGTCGGTTACCTGCCGCAGGAGACCTCGATCTTCCGCGGCCTGACGGTGGAGGGCAACATCCGCGCCGTCCTCGAGGTGGTCGAACCGGACAGGAATGCCCGCGAGGACCACCTGGAAGCGCTGCTCGACGAGTTCCGCATCGCCCACCTGCGCAAGGCACCGGCGGTGTCGCTGTCCGGCGGCGAGCGGCGCCGCTGCGAGATCGCCCGGGCGCTCGCCAGCCGCCCGGCCTTCATGCTGCTCGACGAGCCGTTCACCGGCGTCGATCCGATCGCGGTGGGCGACATCCAGGCGCTGGTGCGCCACCTGACCAGCCTCGGCATCGGCGTGCTGATCACCGACCACAATGTGCGCGAGACCCTCGGCCTCATCGACCGGGCCTATATCATCCATTCCGGCGAGGTGCTGTTCGAGGGGCGGCCGGACGAGATCGTGCGCAGCCCGGAAGTCCGCCGCCTTTACCTTGGCGAGCAGTTTAGCCTTTAATCCGGCAGCCCATTACGCTACGACAATCAGGGACAAGCAATTCCCGGACCAACTTGCCCGGGGGCGGGGTCGTCGCGTAATGGGTCTTTCGCACAAGCTCGAGCTTCGCCAGAGCCAGTCTCTGGTGATGACGCCGCAGTTGATGCAGGCGATCAAGCTGCTCCAGCTCTCCAATCTCGATCTCAACGCCTATGTCGACGCCGAGCTCGAGCGCAATCCGCTGCTGGAGAGGATCGAGGGCGAGGAGGGCGGCGACAGCGGCGGCGACGAGGCGGCCGCCAAGGCGGAAGCAGAGACGAACGGCAGTGATTCGGCCGCCGATTTTGGCGAGGATCCGCCCGACTGGATGGAGACGCGCATGGAGGTCGACCCCGAGGCGATCGCCGCGCGGCTCGATTCCGACCTCGCCAACGTCTTTCCGGATGATCACGGCAAGCCGGCCGGCGAGACGCCGCCGACGCTGCCGGTGGAGAGCTGGGCCACCGCCCCCTCGCGTCAACCGATCAGCACCGAGGACTATAATCTCGAGGCCTTCGTCGCCGAGCGGAAGTCGCTTGCCGACCACCTCAGCGACCAGCTCGGGCTGGCCACCGCCGATCCCGCAATCCGTCTGGTCGGCCAGATGCTGATCAACGAGATCGACGAGGCCGGCTACCTGCGCACCGATCTTGCCGACGTCGCCGGGCGCCTCAACGCACCACTCGACCTGGTCGAGCGGACGCTGGCCCTGGTGCAGACCTTCGACCCGTCGGGCATCGCCGCCCGCGACCTCGTCGAGTGTCTGGCCATCCAGTTGCGCGAGCGCGACCGCTTCGATCCCTGCATGGCAAAGCTGGTCGATCATCTCGACCTGGTCGCGCGCCGCGACCACGCCGCCCTCTGCCGGATGTGCGGCGTCGACGACGAGGATCTGACCGACATGCTCGCCGAACTGCGCGCGCTCGACCCCAAGCCGGGTAGCGCCTTCGGCGACCTGCCCGTCCAGCCGATCGTGCCCGACGTCATGGTGCGCCCGGGTCCCGACGGCGGCTGGCAGGTGGAGCTCAACACCGGCACGCTGCCGCGCGTTCTGGTCAACCAGGCCTATTACGCCACCGTGCTCGGCGGGCGCCGCAAGGATGCCAAGGACGCCGACCGTGTCTATCTCGCCGACTGCCTGCAGACGGCGAACTGGCTGGTCAAGAGCCTCGACCAGCGCGCCCGCACCATCCTCAAGGTCGCCACCGAGATCGTGCGCCAGCAGGACGCCTTCCTTGCCCATGGCGTCCGCCATCTGCGCCCGCTCAATCTGAAGACGGTCGCCGAAGCCATCGGCATGCACGAATCGACCGTCTCGCGCGTCACCTCCAACAAGTACATGGCGACGCCGCGCGGCATCTTCGAGCTGAAGTATTTCTTCACCGCGGCGATCGCTTCGGCCGCCGGTGGCGAGGCGCATTCGGCCGAGGCAGTGCGCTTCCGCATCCGGCAGATCATCGACGCGGAAGCGCCGGAGGCGGTCCTGTCCGACGACATTATTGTCAAGATGCTGCGCGATTCGGGCATCGACATCGCGCGGCGCACCGTTGCTAAATATCGCGAGGCCATGCGCATCCCCTCCTCGGTGCAGCGCCGGCGGGACAAGCTGGCCCGTCGCGGCAAGGCCCCCGTCCGCGCCGATGAGCGAAACGATTCAGAGGCTTACCCGGTGCGTCCCGGTCTCGGTTGACTTGTCCCCGCGCCCTCCCTAGAAGGGCGCCCAGCCCGGGCCGGCGGGGTGGCAGGACGCGTTTCCCCTGTGAGGTTCCGGTCCGCACCGCCCAGCGAAACCCCTTGCCCGCGAGGGGCTCATCCAAGCTGGCGTCCGATTCGCAGCGTTAGAAGGTTCGACCCTCATGGGCCTGCGCATTTCAGGCAAGAGCATCGATATTGGCGATAGCCTGCGTGGCCGCGTCGAGGAGCGCATCGCGCTCGGCGTCGGCAAGTACTTCGACGGCGGTTACGACGCCAGCGTCACCGTCGAGCGTGAAGGCTCCGGCTTTCGCAGCGACTGCACGATCCGCCTCGATACCGGCATCGTGCTCAAGGGCGAGGGCAAGGGCCAGGACGCCTATCTGAGCTTCGATACGGCCGCCGAACACATCGAGAAGCGCCTCAGGCGCTACAAGCGCCGGCTGAAGGATCACAAGGGCGCGCCGCGCGGTGAATCGATTGCGGCGGCGACCTATGTCATCGCCGCCTCCGAGGACGAGGACGAGGGCGAAGCGGCGGTCGACGACAAGCCGGTGGTGATCGCCGAGGAAGTCACCAGCCTCGCCACCATGTCGGTCGGCCACGCTGTGATGGCGATGGACCTCGCCGACGTGCCGGTCCTGGTGTTCCGCCACGCCGTTCACGGCGGCATCAACGTGGTCTACCGCCGCCGCGACGGCAACGTCGGCTGGATTGATCCGTCAGGGACTGCAAAGGGGAGTGCCGTCGACCGCTGACGGCCGTGGGACCAAGCGCCGTGGCCGCGCGGCTCGCGCGCCGGGGGACGATCTGGACTGGACAATATGGATCTGAGCGACCTCATCAAACCCGATGCCGTCGTGCCTTCGCTCAAGGCAAACAGCAAGAAGCAGGCGATCCAGGCGCTGGCCGAGAAGGCGGCGGCGATCACCGGACGGGAAGAGCGCGAGATCTTCGAGACGCTGGTCCAGCGGGAGAAGCTGGGCTCCACCGGCGTCGGCGGCGGCATCGCCATTCCGCACGGCAAGCTCGTCGGGCTCGACCGCATCTTCGGCCTGTTCGCGCGCCTGTCGAAGCCGATCGATTTCGAGGCCGTCGACGATCAGCCGGTCGACCTCATCTTCCTGCTGCTGGCGCCGGAAGGCGCCGGCGCCGACCACCTGAAGGCGCTGGCCCGTGTCGCCCGCCTGTTCCGCGAGCCGGGCATCATCGGCAAGTTGCGGGCCTCGACCGACAAGTCGGCGCTCTATTCCGTGCTGACCGAAGGCGCCACGCCCGACGCGGCCTGAGCTGACGCGCACCGCTCCTTTTTCAGTCATCCTCCGACGAGGCGCAGCCGGGATCAGGGGATCGCTCTCAGCAATCCCAACGTTTGGTCGTCTGCGTGGAAGCCGCTCCTCCGCATTGGCGGAGGATGACGGCGGCGATGAGAGGCGATCAGGCGGAGCCCGTTGCTTAATGCAGGCTCACCGTCTCCAGGTCGTTTTCGTGGGCGTTCATCTCAACGGCGGCACGGCTGTCGGCCAGCATGATCGGCGTGCCGTCGGCGCCAAGCAGCGCCCACAGCTCCAGCTCCGGCACCACCGCCGGCATCTGCGGGAACAGGTCCTTGGCCTCGTCGGGATTGAGCGGCCGCACGTAGGCGATGCGTCCGCCGCCGAGCGCGGCGAAGGATTCGGGGGACATGACCTGCTTGGGGAAAGTGTTCATGGTTTCGTTCGTCATGACGCATACACCTCCTGGGCCGGCGCCTAGCCGCGCCCGTTGATTTCGATCCGCCGCACGACCCGTTCCGCCCGCGGGCGGATGAGGTCGACCGACAACAGCCCGTCCTTGAGATCGGCGCTGACCACCTCGATGCCCTCGGCGAGCACGAAGGCGCGCTGGAACTGGCGCGCCGCGATGCCGCGATAGAGGAATTCGCGGGCCGGCTCTTCCTTCTGCCTGCCGCGGATGACCAGCTCGTTCTCCTCGATGCCGACCTCCAGCTCGTCGCGCGAGAAGCCGGCGACCGCCAGCGTGATACGCAGCGTTTCCGCCCGCTCCGTCGTGCGCGGCAGGCGCTCGATGTTGTAGGGGGGGTAGCCGTCTCCGGTCGCCTTCGACAGCCGGTCGAGGGCGCGCTCGATCTCCTCGAAGCCGAGGAGCAGTGGGCTGGACAGCGCAGCAATCCGCGTCATGCGATGGTCCTCTCCGTGAAGCGACCTTGAACCGGACCCCGGCGGGCATCCGATCTGCCCGCAATATGGTCACGGCGTGGTGACGGTTCAAGCGCCGCCACGGCTTGCCCGCCCAGGGCGGGCTTGCCATGCTTGCGCACGCCAACGGTTATCAGCCGTCGATTGGAAACGCCTTGATGTTGCGCAAGCTGCTCCTCGCACTTGTCGTCCTGGTTGTGGCCGGCGCCGTGGCCTTCTGGACCCTCACCACCCCGCGCACCCTGGCGGCGACCGACCTGCCCGCCCACAAGCCCGACCTCGCCAACGGCGAGGAGATGTTCTGGGCGGGTGGCTGCGAATCCTGCCATGCGGCGGCCGCCGCCACCGGCGAGGCCGCCCTGCAACTCGGTGGCGGCCAGGCGCTGAAGACGCCCTTCGGCACCTTCCACGCCCCCAACATCTCGCCCGATCCCGATCACGGCATCGGCCGCTGGTCAGACCTCGACTTCGTCAACGCCATGAAATTCGGCGTGGCACCCGGCGGCCGTCACCTCTATCCGGCCTTCCCCTATGCCTCCTACCAGCACATGCGCATCGAGGACCTTCTCGACCTCAAGGCGTTCCTCGACACGCTGCCCAAGGTCGCCACCCCGTCGCTGCCCCACGACCTCCCTTTCCCGCTCACCATCCGGCGTGGCATCGGCCTCTGGCAGCTTCTCTATGTCGACGGCAAGACCTTCGTGTCCGATCCGGCCAGGAACGCCGAGGAGAACCGCGGCGCCTATCTGGTCGAGGGGCCGGCCCATTGCGGCGAATGCCACACACCCCGGAATTTCATCGGCGGGCCGGACCTCGCCCACGCCTATGGCGGCGGGCCGGCGCCGGAGGGCAAGGGCAAGGTGCCGAACATCTCGTCGGACGCGACCGGGCTTGCCGGTTGGTCGCAGGACGATGTCTTCAATCTGTTGACGACCGGCTTCAAGCCGAACTTCGATTCGGTCGGCGGCAGCATGGCCGCCGTGGTGCGCAACACCGCCAAGCTCAGCGACGCCGACCGGCATGCGATCGCCGCCTACATCATGAGCCTGCCGGCGGTCGATTCGGGAACGCGATAGGCCGCCGTCCCGCCGACGGCTCATCCGATTGTCGGGCGATTGCGGTCAGGGCATCAACTGGCCGCCGTTGACCTCGATGATCTGGCCGACGACGAAGCCCGAAAGCGTCGGCGAGGCGAGGAACAGGTAGGCGCCGACGCAATCCTCGACCGTGCCGAAACGGCCTTGCGGGATCGTCCTCAGCGAAGCCGCCATCTGCTCGGGCGAGGAATAGCGCTCGTGGAACGCGGTCAGGATCGTCCCCGGCGACACCGCGTTGACGCGGATGTTGTCGCCGATCAGCTCCTTGGCCATGCCGCGCGTCACGGTGGAGACGAACGCCTTGGCGGAGCCGTAGAGGCCGGCGCCACCCGAGCCGCCATTGCGCGCCGCGATCGAGCTGGTGTTGATGATGAAGCCGCCGCCGCTCTTCCTCAGCCACGGGATGGCGGCGCGACTCGCCATCACCACCGAGCGGGCGTTGAGGTCCATGACCTTGTCGTAGAAGTCGTCGGTGACGTCGGCATAGGCGACCCGGTCGACCATCAGGCCGGCATTGTTGATGAGGCCGTCGAGGGCGCCGAAGCGGCTGGCCGATTCCTCGACGACGCGCACCGTCTCCGCCGAGATCGTCACGTCGCCGCGCACCAGGAAGACATCGCCGCCGGCATCGGCGATGTCCTTGGCCACCGACTTCGGCCGCGTCGACGCTGGAATTGTAGTGGAGCGCCACCCGCGCCCCCTGGCCGGCGAAGGCCCGCGCCAGCGCCGCGCCGATGCCGGTCGAGGCGCCGGTGATGAGCACCGCCTTGCCGGCAAGGTCGGGAATGGCGAGGCGGCCGCGGGCGGGATCGGTCATGGCGGGCTCCTGTTCGGTTCGGCCGGACCTTAGGCCGAAGCCGCCGGCCTTGCCAATGCGTTGCCGGCTCTGCGACGATCCTTGAGTTTTCTCCGGATTAGGTGCACAGGATTCGCAAGTCATCACAGGCCACGCCCCGATACCCACTCCTCCATGCCGGGCCTCAGGATCCGCGACGCAAAGCCTGCCGATCTTGCCGCCCTCAGCGAGATCGAGACGCGCGCCTTTGCCGCCGACCGCCTGTCGCGGCGGAGCTTCCGGCGGCTGCTCGGCCGGCCGAGCGCCGCGCTGCGCGTGGCCGTCGCGGCCGGCGCCGTCGTCGGCTACTACCTCGTGCTGACGCGCATCGGCAGCTCGGTCGCCCGCCTCTATTCGCTCGCCGTCGCCGCCTCCGCCCGTGGCCAGGGCGTCGGCGACAGGCTGCTGGCCGACGCCGAGCGCCAGGCGAAGCGGCGGGGCGCGACCGTGCTCCGCCTGGAAGTGCGCGCCGACAATGGTGGTGCGATCCGGCTCTATGCCGGGCGCGGCTTCGCGCGCTTCGGCACCTACCCGGCCTATTACGCTGACGGCACCGACGCGCTGCGCTTCCAGAAGCGGCTGCGCCGGACCGTCCGGCGGGACGGGGCTGGCGGCACCGGCCGCGCCGACGCCGACGAGGATCGAAGTCCGGCGGACCTTGATGAATCCGTCCGCGTCATGAAATTGTCACGATCCGCTGCTCCCGGCTGTCCGGCTTCCGCCGGCGGGCATGCCGCGCCATCGGCGCTTGAATGAGAGACACAGACGATGGCTGATTGGGTGATCCTGGTCGATACGCTGAAGGATTTTCCGAACGCCGACACGCCGCACAAGGTCATCACCACCCGCGACTACCTGGCGCGGGCCAACCTGTTCTCAGGGGCGCGGCCGAAGATCGTCAACCTGTCGCGCTCGTTCAGCTATCAGACTCGCGGCTATTACTGCTCGCTGCTCGCCGAGGCGCGCGGCCACCGCGTCATCCCGTCGGTGGAGACGATCACCGACCTCGGCGCCCGCCAGCTCTACGCCCAGGCACTGCCCGAGCTCGACGATGCGCTCGCCAAGGCGGTGGCGAGCGCTGGCGACCAGGCACTGCCCGGACGCATCCTTGCCTATTTCGGCGAGGTCGAGGATCACCGCTTCGACCGCTTCGGCCGGCTGCTCTTCGACTGGTTCCGTTGCCCCGTGCTCGAGGTGACGGTGGAAAGCGGCGGCAATGGCACGCCCCGGCCGCAGATCCGCAGGCTGGCGCCGGTGCCGGTCACCAAGCTGTCCGCCACCGAGCTCGCCTTCTTCCACGACGCGCTCCACAAGCACACCACCCGCCAGTGGCGCTCGAAGAAGGACCGCGCCACGCCGCGCTATTCCTTCGCCGTGCTCTACGACCCCAACGAGGTCATGCCGCCCTCCGACCGCCCGACCATCAAGCACTGGGCGCGGGTGGCGGAAAAACTCGGCGTCGAGGTCGAGCCGATCACCCGGCGCGACCTGGCGCGGCTGGCCGAGTACGACGCGCTGTTCATCCGCGAGACCACCTCGATCAACAATCACACCTACCGCTTCGCCCGCCGCGCGGCGCAGGAAGGCATGCCGGTGATCGACGATCCGGTGTCGATGATCCGCTGCACCAACAAGATCTATCTGCACGAGCTGTTGACCGGAAACGGCCTGGCGGTGCCGCCCACCGTCATCGTCGGCGGCATGCACGACCTCGGCCGGGCCGCCGATACGCTCGGCTTCCCGATGGTGCTGAAGATTCCCGACTCGTCGTTCTCGCGCGGCGTCAAGAAGGTCGCCAACCAGCAGGAGCTGGCGGCGCTCGCCAAGGAATGGTTCGAGGACACCGACCTGCTCCTCGCCCAGGCCTTCATGCCCACCTCCTTCGACTGGCGGGTCGGCGTGCTCGGCGGCAAGCCGCTGTTCGTCAGCCAGTACATGATGGCCAAGAACCACTGGCAGATCGTCCGCTATGGCGCTGACGGCAAGGGCGACGAGGGCCGCTTCCACACGCCCTCGCTGAGCGAGGCGCCGCCCAACGTCATCGACACCGGCCTGCGCGCCGCCAACCTCATCGGCGACGGCCTCTACGGCGTCGACCTCAAGGAGACCCCGGAGGGCATCTTCGTCGTCGAGATCAACGACAACCCCAACATCGATCACGGCATCGAGGACAAGGCCGAGAAGGACCAGGTCTGGGTCGAGCTCACCCGCTGGTTCATCAACCGGATCGAGCGCTAGAGCGGGCTTCCGCCCGCCGCCATGATCGCGTAAACAGGCGCTCCTTCCGGGCGAACCGATCTCTTTCAGGACATCATGCCAGCGGCAGACGCCGAACCGCCGATAGGCCATTGGGGGGCCTTCCGCCATCGCGGCTTCCTCATGTTCTGGCTGTCGCGGCTGCTGGCGACCTTCGCCGCCCAGATTCTCAGTGTCGCGGTCGGCTGGCAGGTCTACGACCTTACCCGCGACCCGTTCGACCTCGGCCTCGTCGGCCTCGTCCAGTTCGCCCCCGCGCTCATCCTGGTGCTCGTCACCGGTACCGTCTCCGACCGCTACAACCGGCGCCGCATCGTCGCCATCTGCCAGTTCGTCGAGGCGGCCTGCGGGCTGGCCCTGCTGGCACTCACCGTCACCGGCACGATCTCGACGCCGTGGATCTTCTCCATCCTCGCCGCGTTCGGCGTCGCCCGCGCCTTCATGAACCCGGCCGCCTCGTCGCTCATTCCCAACCTCGTGCCGGTGGAGGATCTGGCCAGCGCCATCGCCATCTCCTCGTCGGCCTGGCAGATCGCCATCATCGTCGGGCCGGTGGTCGGCGGCCTGCTCTATGGCCTGGCCGCGGCGGCGCCCTATGGGGTCACCGTCTGTTTCCTGATGGCCGCCGGCGTGCTCGTTCTGCTCGTGCCCAGGCCGCCGCAGAAGACGATGCCGGAGCCCGCGAGCTGGTCCACCGTCATCGCCGGCTTCCGCTACGTCTGGCACGAGAAGATCGTGCTCGGCGCCATCTCGCTCGACCTGTTCGCGGTTCTTCTCGGCGGGGCCACGGCCCTGCTTCCCGCCTACGCCCGCGACATCCTCGATACCGGGCCGTGGGGGCTGGGATTGCTGCGCGCGGCGCCGGGCTTCGGCGCCATCGCCGTGGCGGTCTATCTCGCCGCCCGCCCGGTCCGCGACCATGCCGGCGTGATCATGTTCGTCGCCGTCGCCCTGTTCGGCGCCTTCACCCTGGTCTTCGGCATTTCCAACGTGGTCTGGCTGTCGGTCGCCGCTCTGGCGCTCGCCGGCGCCGCCGACATGGTCAGCGTCTACATCCGCGAGACGCTGATGCAGCTGTGGACGCCCGATGCGGTGCGCGGACGGGTCAACGCGGTCAACGCCGTCTTCATCGGCGCCTCCAACGAGCTCGGCGAATTCCGCGCCGGCACCGTCGCGGCGCTGATCGGCGTGGTGCCGGCCGTGGTCATCGGCGGCATCGGCACGCTCGCCGTCGCCGGTATCTGGGCCTGGGCCTTCCCCATGCTGCGCCAGGCCCGCCGGCTCGACCGCCGCGGCTGAGTCCAGGCGTCGGTCAGGCCAAATGCGGCCGTCGTTAGCCTCTCGTTAACGCTAACCGACACCATACTGGGCCCCACGGACCGAATCACTTTGGGGGCACTCATGAAAGCGAGAGCGAGGGTGGCGCTGCTGGCGATCCTGGGACTTGCCGTGACGGCCGGTCCCGCGGCAGCCCGCGAATGGGTTGCAACGGGGCTGGTGCACATTCCGATCCGGGCCTACGCCTCGCCGGCGGCGCCCGATGTCGGCGTCGTCCCGGGCGGCAACTATCTTCAGCTCACCGGCCAGTGCACCGGCTTCCTGGATCTCAACCAGATCTCCTACATGTCGAGCCTGCACCAGCGCCTGATCGTGATGAGCCGCTGGTGCGAGGTGTCGGCGCCGGTCCACGGCTGGGTCTTCGGCGGCTTCATGCATCCGTGGTGATGCCGCCAAAGCCGCGGCAAAAGTTTACCGGCCCTCAATCCGGACCATATAGGCAGGAGCGATAATCCTCTCGCTCCCCGAGGTCCGCATGGACACCATGGCGCAGCCGGCGGCGCTCGAGCTGGCCGGACTCAGCAAGACCTTCGAACGCCCGGCGGTGGACGATCTCGATCTGACCGTCCGCGCCGGTGAGTTCTACGCCCTGCTCGGGCCCAACGGCGCCGGCAAGACGACCACGCTGCGCATGGTGGTCGGGCTGCTCCAGCCCGATGGCGGCGCGATTTCCGTCTTCGGCACCGACGCGCTCGCCGACCCGGTCGCCGCCAAGCGGATGATGGCCTGGGTGTCCGACGAGCCGATGATCTACGACAAGCTGACGCCCCTCGAATATCTCGAGTTCGTCGCCGGCCTGTGGGGCATCGACGGTGGCGAGGCGGAGAAGAACGCCCGCGAGCTGATCGACTGGCTGGGGCTGGCTCCCCATGCCGGCGAGCGCTGCGAGGGCTTCTCGCGCGGCATGCGCCAGAAGGTGGCGCTGGCCGGCGCGCTGGTCCACGATCCGCGCCTGATCATCCTCGACGAGCCGCTGACCGGGCTCGACGCCGGCACCGCCCGCCAGGTCAAGGACGTGCTGCAGGCGCGGGTGCGCGCCGGTGGCACGGTGATCATGACCACCCACATCCTGGAGGTGGCCGAGCGCATGGCCGAGCGCATCGGCGTGCTCGCCAACGGCCGGCTGATCGCCGAGGGCACCCTGGCGGAGCTCAGCCTGCGCGCCGGCCGCGGCGGCAGCCTCGAGGACGTGTTCCTGTCGCTGGTCGCCGAGAGCGCCGCGGCATGAGCCGCCCCGGCTCGATCCTCTGGCTTGCCGCTCACGAGCTGCGCCTCGCCCGGCGCGACTGGCTGGCGATGCTGACTGCGGGCAGCCGCCGCCGCCTGTCGACCGCCATGACCGTGCTCGTCATCATCGGGCTTGCTCTCCACCTGCCGGCCTGGGCGATCGTCGCCCGCTTCGCCGGGGACGGGACGAACCCGGATAAGGCGTCGCTGGTCTCGGTTTCGCTGATCGTGCTGCTCTACATCTCGCTGCTGCTCAGCCAGGCGCTGGAATTGGTCACCCGCACCCTCTACGCCCGCGGCGATCTCGACCTGGTGCTGTCGTCGCCGGTCAGCCCCCGCCGGCTGTTCTCGGTCAGGATCGGGGTCAATGCCGCGCTCATCGCGATGATCGCCGTGGTCATCTCGATGCCCTTCGTCGATGTGCTGACGCTGGCCGGCGGCCCGCGCTGGCTGGCCGCCTTCGGGGTCGCCATCGGCCTCGGGGTCGCCGCCGCGGCGCTGGCCGTGGCCATCACCATCGGTCTCTTCCGCCTGCTCGGCGCCCGCCGCACGCGGCTGGTCGCCCAGATCGTTGCCGCGCTCATCGGCGCCGGCTTCGCCATCGGCATCCAGGTCTTCGCCATCATCTACTACGGCACCATGGTCCGCCCGGCGATGATCATCGCGCAGAAGGCGATCGCCGGCCTGCCCGGTGTCGACAGCCCGCTCTGGTGGCCGGCGCGCGGCATTCTCGGCAACTGGGCGGCGATGGCCGCGGTGCTTGCCATCTGCTTCGCCATTCTCGCCGTGGTCATGGCCGTGTTCGCGCCCCGCCTCGGCGAGCACTCCATCGCCGCCACCGATCTCGCCCAGCCGCGCGGCCACCACCGGTCCGCTCCGGCCGCTTCGCGCTTCGCTCGCCGGCCGCCGCACTTCGCCGCAAGGAGTGGCTGCTGCTCCGCCGCGACCCTTGGCTCGCTTCGCAGACGCTGACCCAGCTCTTCTACCTGGTGCCGCCGGCCCTGCTGCTCGTCCGCAATTTCGGCGACGCCACCGGTGCGCTGGTCGTCGTGGTGATGGTCCTGGTCACGGTCGGCGGCCAGCTCGGCGGGGCGCTCGCTTGGCTCGCCATCTCCGGCGAGGACGCGCCCGATCTGGTGATGACCGCACCGGTCCGTCCGCTCGCCGTCACCCGCGCCAAGGTGGAGGCGGTGCTGGGCGCAGTTGTCGTGGTGCTGGTACCGTTCCTGGCCGTGCTCGCCTGGCTGTCGCCGCACCACGCCGTGGCGGCGATCGGCGGCATCATCGTCGCCGCCGCCTCGACCATCCGCATCCAGCTCTGGTTCCGCGCCCAAGCCAAGCGCTCGAACTTCCGCCGCCGCCACACCTCCTCGCGCATCGCCACCTTCGCCGAGGCGCTGACCTCCTTCTCGTGGGCGGCGGCGACCGGTCTCGCCTCGGCCGGCAGCTTCAGCCTCGCCGCGGTCAGCGCCACCGTCGCCCTGCTCATCCTCTTCGGCGCCCGCTCGGTGAGCCCGCGCAAGGCGTTTGCCTGATCGTCCGGTCCATGTGACGCCAATCACTGCGGATTGCCGCGTTCCTGCCTATTTCGGGCGCCATTCCCGTACGGCCGCTGGCGAGACCCACCACCGGCGCACGGGATTTTCATTTGGGCGACATGAGGGCCGGCGGTCCGCCGGCAACAAGACGATGAGCACTGATTCCAGTCCCTTCACCATCCGCCGGGCGCGGATGAGCGACCGCAACCACCTGCGCGCCATGCAGGCCAATTCCATGCGCACGCTCGCCACCCACTGCTATTCGCGCGCGGAGGTCGAGGCGTTCATGACCTTCATCGGCACCATGGACGACCAGCTCATCGAGGAAGGCACCTATTACCTGGTCGAGATCGCCGGCCGCCCGGTCGCGTCCGGCGGCTGGAGCCGCATCCGCGCCAACTACGTCAACGGCGCGCCGGTCGACGTGTCAGCCGCCAAGATCCGCAGCGTCTTCGTGCACCCCGACTGGGTGCGCCGCGGCTTCGGGCGCATGCTGATGAACCGGGCCGAGCGGGAGGCCTTCGTCGCCGGCTTCAACCGGGTGGAGCTGAACGCGCTGCTCTCCGGGGTGCCCTTCTACCGGGCGCTCGGCTATGGGGCGCTGGCGCCGATCGCGCTCGACATGCCGGACGGGATCACCTTCCGCGGCCTCACCATGGGCAAGCCGCTTGGCCTGCTCGTTGCGGCCAGCGAATCGGCACCGGCGGTGGCGGCAGCGCCGCATCTCCGCCTGAACGTCTGCGCGGCCTGACAAACAAAAAGGCGGGCCTCGGCCCGCCTCGCCACCTGGAACCGTCAGCGGCGCCGGCGGTCATCCTCGTCCAGGACGGCGTAGTCGGTCTCGATATAGCCTGAGCGGCTCTTCTGCTGCTCCTGCTGCTCCTGCCAGCGCTTCTGCGCCTGGCCCATCAGCCGGTTCAGCCGCCAACGGCCGATGAGGAGCGCGACGACGACCACCGGCAACAGCACCAGCGCCAGGCCGAGGGAGACGACGACGAGCGCCGCCGCCGCGGCCAGACCCAGCGCCACCGCGAGCACCAGCCCAAGCTGGCCGCGCCAGCCGAGCCGCGAGAACTGGAAGGTTCGATAGACAGGCATCGCCTGCTATGTGGCGGCCGCTGTCCGCCGGCGCAAGATTAAATCGGCGTCATCTGGCCGCGTCGGCCGGCTCGTCCTCGGGCAACTGGAAGCGGGTGAAGCGGTCGAGGGCTTCTTCGACCTGCCGTTTGTGCCGCCGCGCCTGGCCGGCGCCGACCCAGTGCCAGGCCTGGATCAGCACCCTGCCCGCCTGGCGATCGGCCTTGAGGTCGAGCGCCGCGACGATCTCGTCGCCGACAAGCACCGGCAGGGTGAAATAGCCGAGCTTGCGCTTGGCCTTGGGCAGATAGGCCTCGAACAGGTGCTCGTAGCCGAAGACGGCGGCGGTGCGCCGGCGCTGGATGATGAGCGGGTCGAAGGGCGACAGGATGTGGGTGAGGGTGGGCGGCGCGATCGTCGCAGCGAGCGTCTCCGGCCGCGCCCAGTAATCGCCATCGGCGCCGGGAAAGGTCACCGGCACCAGGCGGCGGGCACGCACCTCCCGATCGACCAGCGCCTTGGTCTCGGCCCTCACGCCCATCGCGCCCAGCCCGACCGGGGCGAGGCTGACCATCCCCTGGGAGCGTAGCGCCCGCTCCAGCCGGTAGCGGGTGATCTCCGCAGCACTCGCCGGCTTCGGCAGCGTCTCCCAGCCGAAATGGCGCTCGGTCAGTTCGTAGGTCTTGAGCATGCCCTGGCGCCGCGCGATGACGAGCTCGCCGCGGAAGAAGGCCGCCTGCAGCGCCCGCTTGGACGGCTTGCGCGAGGCCCACGGGTGCTCCTTGTCGACGAGCACGTCGTCCTTGATGTCGGCGATGGTGAGCGCCCCCTCGCTGCGCACGCGGCGCAGGACCTTGCGCCGCTCGGTATCGGCAACGTCCGCATACCAATGTGTCGGGTCGCGGCGCTGGCGCTTCATCGCGCCGGAAAAGAAGCGGAAGTCGGCGGTGGCGATGTAGGCGAGCGCATGCGTCCAGTATTCGAACACGGTCTTCGCTTCCGCCTGCGCGGCTTCGAGGTCGGCCCGGCGGTAGGCGGGGATGCGGTTGTAGAGGATGTGGTGGTGGCAACGCTCGATGACGTTGATCGTGTCGATCTGCACATAGCCGAGATGGGCGACGGCGCGGGCGACCGCCTCCGGCCCGGCGCCGAACGGCTCGGGCGTATTCAGCCGCTGCGCGTCGATCCACAGCGCGCGGGCGCGCTCCGGCGAGAGCTGGACGGGAGCAGGTGAGGCGCGGCGGCGGGGCTTGGGCTTGCGGGTCACGGGGCTGGCGGAAGAATCGGCAACGGACAGCTTGACGCGCGGCGCAGTGTATCAGCGCGTCGTGCCGACACCATCCGACGGTGACCGCAGGTTGCCGGCCACGCCACCCGATACTGACAGGGCGCTGGCAGGAGGCGACGGGTCGCTACACGTCCAGATTGGCGACGTTGAGCGCGTTGGTCTGGATGAACTCGCGGCGGGGTTCCACCTCGTCGCCCATCAGCCGGCCGAAGAGGTCGTTGGCTTCGTCGGCCTCGCGGATCTTCACCTGGAGCAACGTTCGCGCATTGGGATCGAGGGTGGTCTCCCAAAGCTGCTCGGCGTTCATTTCGCCCAGCCCCTTGTAGCGCTGCGTCGACAGGCCCTTGCGGCCGGCGGCGGTGACCGTCTCGAACAGGTCGCGCGGCCCGTGGATCGCCTTCTCCTCGCCCTTGCGCACGAAGGTGGCGAAGGTGCCGTAGATCGGCTGTAGCCGCGGCGCGAAGGAATCGAGCTTGCGGGCGTCGGCGGAATCGAGCAGCGCCGGGTCGATGGTCGCCACGTCCTTGACGCCGCGCACCTCGCGCTCGAAGCGGAAGCCGGTGGCCGGCGAGAAGGTGCCGCTCCAGTCGCGCTCGGTTTCCTCCGACAGCGCATCGAGCCGCCTGGCCACATAGTTGGCCGCCGCCTCGGCCTGGTCGGGCTCGGCGAGAATCGTCTGGTTGAGCGCGCCGGCGATCGCCACCTGCTCGACCACGGCGCGGTTGTAGCGCGAGTGGATGGAATTGAGCACGTTGACGAAGTGGCGGGCGTCGCTGACGATCTCGGCGAGGTCGCGCCCGGCCCGGTCGTCGCCGCGGGCGAGCTTGAGCACCGCCTCTTCCAGTCCGGTGTGGATCAGGTAGTCGGCCATCTGGCGCTCGTCCTTGATGTAGGTCTCCGACGAGCCGCGCTTGACCTTGTAGAGCGGCGGCTGGGCGATATAGACGTGGCCGCGCTCGATGAGCACGCGCATCTGCCGGTAGAGGAAGGTGAGCAGCAGCGTGCGGATATGGGCGCCGTCGACGTCGGCGTCCGTCATGATGATGATCTTGTGGTAGCGCAGCTTGTCAGGGTCGAACTCGTCCGGCCCGATCGAAGTGCCGAGCGCGGTGATCAGCGTGCCGACCTGCTCCGACGAGATCATCTTGTCGAAGCGCGCGCGTTCGACGTTGAGGATCTTGCCCCTCAGCGGCAGCACCGCCTGGTTCTCGCGGTTGCGGCCCTGCTTGGCCGAGCCGCCGGCCGAATCGCCCTCGACCAGGAAGATTTCCGCCTTGGACGGGTCGCGCTCCTGGCAGTCGGCGAGTTTGCCGGGCAGCGAGGCCATGTCGAGCGCGCCCTTGCGCCGCGTCAGCTCGCGCGCCTTGCGCGCCGCCTCGCGCGCCGCCGCCGCCTCGATCACCTTGCCGACGATCGCCTTGGCCTCCGCCGGGTGCTCCTCGAACCAGGTCGACAGGCCCTCGTTGGTCAGGCCCTCGACCACCGGCCGCACCTCGGAAGAAACCAGCTTGTCCTTGGTCTGCGACGAGAACTTCGGGTCAGGCACCTTGACCGACAGAACTGCGGTCAGCCCCTCGCGGCAGTCGTCGCCAGTGAGCGCCGCCTTCTCCTTCTTCGACATGCCGTCGGCATAGCTGGTGACCTGGCGCGTTAGGGCGCCGCGGAACCCGGCAAGGTGCGTGCCGCCGTCGCGCTGCGGGATGTTGTTGGTGAAGCAGAGCACGTCCTCGTGGTAGGAATCGTTCCACCACATGGCGAGTTCGACCGTGATGCCGTCGCGCTCCGCCTTCACGTAGATCGGCTGCGGGATGAGCGGGTGCTTGGCGCGGTCGAGGAAGCGCACGAAGGCCTCCAGCCCGCCCTCGTACATCATGGTCTCGCCCTTCGGCTCCACTCCGCGCTTGTCGGTGAGCACGATCCTGACGCCGGAATTGAGGAAGGCGAGTTCACGCAGCCGGTGCTCCAGCGTCGCGTAGTCGAACTCGATGTGCGTGAAGGTGTTCGGCGATGGTGTGAAGGTGATTTCGGTGCCGTTGCGCCCGTCCCAGTCGCCGGTGACGGCCAACGGCGCATCGGGCACGCCGTCGCTGAAGCTCATCTCGTGGACCTTGCCGGCGCGCCAGATCCGCATTTTCAGCTTCGAGGAGAGCGCGTTGACCACCGACACGCCGACGCCATGCAGGCCGCCGGAGACCTTGTAGGAGTTCTGGTCGAACTTTCCGCCGGCATGGAGCTGGGTCATGATGACCTCGGCCGCCGACACGCCCTCGCCCTTGTGGATGTCGGTGGGAATGCCGCGACCGTTGTCCCAGACCGTCACCGAGCCGTCCGGGTTGAGCGTCACCCGCACCTCGTCGGCATGGCCGGCGAGCACCTCGTCGATGCCGTTGTCGACGACCTCGTAGATCATGTGGTGCAGGCCGGAGCCGTCGTCGGTGTCGCCGATATACATGCCCGGGCGCTTGCGCACGGCATCGAGGCCCTTGAGAACCTTGATCGATTCGGCGCCGTATTCAGCCACCGGCTTCACTTCGTTCATGCGCGATTCCGCTCAAGGACAGGGCTCGACGACGAGCCGCTCGACGGGGCCGCGACCGGGCCCGAAAGGACCTTTCCGACAGGCGCCGGAAAGGCCCCAGAATCATATCGTCATATATAGCAGTTCCAGGGCCGGATTTCGACCGTCCGCCAGCAATTTAGCCGGATTTTGTGCACTGCACAAACGGCCTGATTCCGCCGCTTTCGAGACCGTGTCGCGGGCCGGGCTGATATGCTATTGCGGCATGGCGGATTCGGGCGGATTCGGACACCGGGCGGCCCCCCTCGATGGGCCCTGTCCGGTGCCCCGTGCCGCCGCCGGGACGCTGCCCGATTGGAGTCCCTTTGTTGCCGCTCGCCGAGCATTTCATCGCCACCTACGGGCCGCTGGTCGTCCTGCTGGGCACCCTGCTCGAGGGCGAGACCGTCGCCATCATGGCCGGCTTCCTTGCCCATCAGGGGGTCATCGACGGCCGGCTGGCGCTGGGCGCGGCGTTTCTGGGGGCGCTCGCCAGCGACCAGGTGCTGTTCCTCGTCGGCCGCCGCTTCGCCGACCACCCGGCGGTCATGCGCCAGCGCAAGCGGCCGCTCTTCGCCAAGGCGCTCGCCCGGGTGGAGGCCAGCGCCACGATCTACATCCTGATCTTCCGCTTCCTCTACGGGCTGCGGACAGTGAGCCCGCTGGCGATCGGCGTCTCCAACGTATCGGGGAGGAAGTTCGCCATCCTCAATGCCATCGCCGCCTTCGTCTGGGCGGCGGTGATGACCGGCATCGGCTTCGCCTTCGGCCGCACCATCGAGGCCACGCTCGGCCACTTCCACCACATCGAGCACATCCTGATCGCCATGATCGCGGTCGGCGTCGTCTCCTATGCGGTGCTCACCTATATCCACCGCCGCTTCATCAAGCGGCGGTAGGGCGCGCTGCTAGCGGACGACGATGGCCGCGGCGGCGCCGGCCATGACCGAGCCGGCGATGCGGTCGAGGAGCTTGCGCCGCGAGGGCGTCGCCAGGAACGCGCGGGCGCGGCCGGCCAGCGCCGCATAGGCGCTCATCACCAGAGTGAGGACCACGGCGACGATGGCGATCATGGCGAGATACTCGGCGGCGCCGACGGTCCGAAGGTCGATCAGCGCCGGCAGGAGCGCCAGGTAGAAGACGATCACCTTGGGATTGCCGAGCGTGATCGACAGGCCGGCGAGAAACACCTGTGCGGCCGAACCGGGCGGACGCCCCGCGGTGGCTTCCGCCTCGGCCGGCCTGCTCCGCCACAGGCGGATGGCGAGATAGACGAGATAGGCCGCGCCCAGCCAGCGCACGACGATGAACACCTCGCCGAAGGTGGTGGCGAGCGCCGCCAGGCCGCCGATGGCGGCGGAGATGTAGATGACGTCGCCGAGGATCAGGCCGCCGATCATCGGCAGCGTCCGGCGGAAGCCGGAGCCGAGCGCGCGCGCCACGATGGCCGCCACGCCGGGGCCGGGGCTGGCCACGGCGATGGAAAGCGCCACGGCGAAGGTGAGGAGATGGGCGAGGTTCATGGGGCCTGGATTAGCCCCAAAACTTAGGCCGGGGAAGGGGAGACGCGGCCCTCGGCGACGGCAAAATGCTGCACCTTTTCGCCGAACGGCGCGAAGACCGCGGCGTCGGTGCCGGTCATGAAGGCCTGGCAGCCGAGGTCGTCGAGGACGGCGAAAAGCGCGGCGCGGCGCTCGGCGTCGAGATGGGCGGCGATCTCGTCGAGGAGCACCAGCGGCGTCTCGCCGGAGAGGCGGGCGGCGAGCCGCGCCTGCGCCAGCACCAGCCCGATCAGCAGCGCCTTCTGCTCGCCGGTCGAGCAGATCTCGGCCGCCGCCTGCTTCGGCTTATGGCGGACGCGGAGGTCGGAGAGGTGCGGGCCGGCGAGCGTGCGGCCGGCGCTGGCATCGCGCGGCCGGTCGCCGGCAAGGTCGGCAGCGTAGATTTCCTCGACGTGGCCCGCGGGATGGCCGTCGAGCAGGTGCTCGAGCGTGCCTTCCAGCGCGATCTCGGCCGCCGGGAAAGGCGCCGCCACGTCGCCCTCGGCGATCAGTGCCACCGCCAGCCCGGCCCATTCGCGCCGGGCCGCGGCGATGGCCGTGGCGAGCTCGGCCATCTCGCGCTCGATGGCGTCGAGCCAGCCCATGTCCGACGTGCCTTCGGCGAGTAGCCGGTTGCGCCCGCGCATTGCCCTCTCGAAGGCGTTGACGCGGGTGCCATGGCCGCCGTCGATAGCCATCACGGCGCGATCGAGGAAGCGGCGGCGCTCGGCGGCCGGCCCGGTGAACAGGCCGTCCATCGCCGGCGTCAGCCAGACGATGCGCAGATGATCGAGCAGCGTGTCGGGCGAGCCCGCCGGCGCCCGGTTGACCCTGACCGAGCGGCGGCCTTCCGGACCGTCCGCAGTGAGCGCCACGCCGGTGCCGAGCTCGACCTCGCCGGCGGCGTTCTCCACCGTCGCCGCCACCGCCCAGGCGCCATCGCCCGGCTGGCGCGCCACCTCGTCGAGCTTCGCCCGGCGGAGGCCACGCCCCGGCGACAAAAAGGAGACCGCTTCGAGAAGGTTGGTCTTGCCGGCGCCGTTCGGCCCGGAGAGCACCACCGGCCGGCCGTCGAGGGCGAGCGACAGCGAGGCGTAGTTGCGGAAGCCGGTCAGCTTCAGCGCGGTGAGCGCTGTGCGCTGAGCGCGCTCGGACGGGGAGGCGGTCATCGTCAAGCGGGGGCCGAAAGATCGAGACGGGGGCGGCACTTGCGGGGAATCGGCATGTGCCCCATATTGGCCTTCCCATCAACAAACGAAAGGAGGTGATCCAGTGTCTCATTGTCATACGCCGCGTGCGGCGGACCGGACCTGGAACCCCGCCTCTTGCGAGGTCTGCGCCTCCTAGGCGTTTGCAGGTCTGCGCGTCCGCGCATTTGCGGACCGGCAATGGAAGGGCCGCCCCCGGGCGGCCCTTCGCATGTCCGGCGTCGGGCGAGGCGAAAAGTCCGCCCAGCTTGTCCGGCATCAAAGAAGGCCGGCCGCGGCGTGGCTAAGTTGACGCCCATGACCAGCCGCGCCGAAACCACGCCTGCGCACGAGCATACGCCGGTCTCGGCCATCATGAAGCTGTGGCCGGAGACGATCCGGCTGTTCCTGGCGCACCGCATGGCCTGCGTCGGCTGCCCGGTGGGCGGGCTGCACACGCTGGAGGAGGCCTGCAGCGAGCACAAGGTCGACCTCGTGCCGCTGCTCGCCGAGATCAATCACGTTGCTCGGACGACGCGGGCCCGCTTCCCTCAGCCAGGATGAACAGCCCGTGCGCGTCATTGACCGTGACGCGCTTGCGGCCGAGCGTGACCAGCCCCTTCTGCTGCCAGCCGCTCATCACGCGCGAGACCGTGTGCAGCGTCGTGCCGCTCATCTCGGCGATGTCCTCGCGGGTCACCGGGAAATCGATCTCGATACCCTTCGCCGTCTTGCGTCCGGCCTGGTTGACCAGCCTGAGGATGGCGTGGGCGATGCGCCGCTCCACCGCCTCGGTGGATAGCTCGCGGACGCGGGCGTTGGCGTCCTGCAGGCGCTCGCCGACGGTTTGCATCGCCCCCACGGCGAAGTGTGGATTGCGCCCGATGAAGGTGTCCCAATCGCTCTCCGGCCAGACCAGCGCCAGGCTCTCGACCACCGCGATCGCCGTCCCCGGATAGTTCGGCCGGCGCACCGCCCGGGCGATGCCGAACAGGTCGCCCGGATTGATGTGGCGGACGACGATCTGCTGCCCGTCCGGAGACGTCTGCTGAACCCTCAGGCGCCCGTTCAGCAACAGGAAGAATTCCTTGGCGATCTCGCCCTGGCGGAAGACGGCAGTGCCTTCCTCCAGGCGCCGCGGGCGGCCGAGCGCCAGCACCGCGTCGATATCCTCGGCCGGCACGTCCTTGAACAGCGGGAAGTCGCTGACCAGCGAGCGGTCGATCGGCGGAGCCATGCGGGTTAAGCCTTCGAAGACCGCCGGCAGCCGCCAGACAATCGCGTCGGTCTTTGTTGGCGCACAAAGATGAACGGGGCCGGCCGGACCATAGTCCCGCCCATAAATCACACCGACAAGAGGATTGGAACCATGATTACCCGTCGTCAGGCGCTGATCGGCACCACTCTCACGGCGCTTGCCGCCACGGCCAGCCGGACGCCCGTCCTCGCCGCGGCCAGCAGCCAGGACGTCGCCGGCCTCGAGCACGTCAAGGTCGACCTGGTCAAGCCGCCGCTGGTCCACGCCCACGAGCAGGCGACCAAGGCCGCCCCGAAGGTGGTCGAGTTCACCATGCACGTCGTCGAAAAGGAGATCGTCGTCGACGACCAGGGCACCAAGATGTGGTCCATGGCCTACAACGGCTGGCTGCCAGGCCCGCTGATGGTGGTCCACGAGGGCGATTACCTGCAGCTCACCCTGGTCAATCCGGCCACCAACGAGATGCCGCACAACATAGACTTCCACGCCTCCACCGGCGCGCTCGGCGGCGGCGGGCTGACGCTGATCTATCCCGGCCAGCAGGTGACGCTGCGCTTCAAGGCATTTCGCCCCGGCGTCTTCGTCTATCACTGCGCCCCTCCCGGCATGATCCCGTGGCATGTCACCTCCGGCATGAACGGCGCCGTGATGGTGCTGCCGCGCGACGGCCTCAAGGACGGCAACGGCAAGCCGCTCACCTACGACAAGATCTTCTACGTCGGCGAGAGCGACTTCTACGTGCCGCGCGACGCCGACGGGAACTTCAAGACCTACGAGAGCCTCGGCGACGCCTATGTCGATACCACCGAGGTCATGCGCGGCCTCATCCCCAGCCACGTCGTCTTCGAGGGCAAGGTCAATTCGCTCACCGGCGACAACGCCATGAAGGCCAATGTCGGCGAGCGGGTGCTGATCGTCCACTCCCAGGCCAACCGCGACACCCGCCCGCACCTCATCGGCGGCCACGGCGACTATGTCTGGGAGCTCGGCAAGTTCACCAACCCGCCGATGGAAGGGCTGGAGACGTGGTTCGTGCCGGGCGGCTCGGCCACGGCGGCGCTCTACACCTTCCGCCAGCCGGGCATCTACGCCTACGTCAACCACAACCTGATCGAGGCGGCCGAACTTGGCGCCACCGCCCACTTCAAGGTCGACGGCGCGTGGAACGACGACCTGATGACTCAGGTCAGCGCACCCGGCCCGATCCTCGCCAACTAGGCGACAGCAGCCGTGGCCCGCTCCGCCAACGGAGCGGGCCGCCGGCAAGGGGTACCGCCATGCCAGAGCCGATCGGGACGTTCGCTTTCGCCGGACTTTTGGCGCTCGGGCTCGCCACCGGCCTGGCGCTCACGCCACGTGTCGCCGACGACCCGACCGCGCTGGTGGTCCTGCCCGCCGCGACCTTCGACTACCGCGTCGCCGGGCAGTTCCTGCAAGACGGGCAGCCGGTCAACCCGCCGCTTCGCGCGGTCGCCTTCGACCGGCCGGTCGCCATCATGAAGAACCACGTCAGCCGCGCCGACTATCAGCGCTGCGTCGCGGCCGCCGCCTGCAAGCCGATCGATGCGGCACTCCCGGTCAATGCCGAGGACATCCCCGCCGTCGGGGTGAGCTGGTACGACGCGACCGCCTATGCCGCCTGGCTCAGCCGGCAGACCGGCCACCACTATCGCCTGCCGACCGACGCCGAATGGGCCTATGCCGCGGCGAGCCTGCTCCACGACAACACCGTGGTGGACGAAAGCGACGCTGCCAACCCGGCGAAGCGCTGGATCGCCGTCTACGAGCGCACGGCAGCGGGCGAGCGGGCGACCGACAGCCGGCCGCAGCCCTTCGGCACCTTCGGCCTCAACGAGAACGGCCTCGCCGACGTCGCCGGCAATATCTGGGACTGGACGTCGAGCTGCTACGTCAGCCACGCGGTCAAGGACGACGCGCCGGAGACCGTACAGGAGATCTGCGGCGTGCGCGTGGTCGAGGGCGCCCACCGCACCTACCTCACCGATTTCGTCCGCGATCCCAAGGGTGGCGCCTGCTCGGTCGGCACGCCGCCGGCGAATCTCGGCATCCGGCTTGTCCGCGACGACCGTGATCGCGGCGTCCTCGCCCGCTTCGCCGCAATCCTCGGCCGCCTCGCCGGCTGATCGTCGGCAAGCTTGTTCGCCGACAAAGAGGCGCGCCGGGCCCTTGGCTAGCCTGTACCCGCAACCGACACACTTGCCTTTCGGAGTGAACGACATGAACAGTAAATTCGCCCTCGCGGCTTTTGCCGCCGGCATCGTCCTTCTGGCCGGCGCGGCGGGCGCCGCCGAGGTCGACGTGAAGATGCTCAACCGCGGCGCCGCCGGCCCCATGGTCTTCGAACCGGCACTGGTCAAGATCGCGCCCGGCGACACGGTCCACTTCATCGCTGCCGACAAGGGCCACGACGTCATGTCGGTCGACGGCATGATCCCGGACGGGGCGCAGCCGTTCGAGGGCAAGGTCAGCGAGGACCTCACCGTCACCTTCACCGCGCCCGGCGTCTACGGCTTCAAGTGCAAGCCGCACTACGCCATGGGCATGGTCGGTCTGGTGTTGGTCGGCGACCCGGTCAACCTCGATGCCGCAAAAGCGGTGAAGCAGCCCGGCCGCGCCAAGAAGGTCTTTGCCAAGCTCTTCGACACGGTGCAGTAGGCGCCGCGCCGCCGCGCCGCCTCAGCCGCGCGCCATCCGGTAGCTGGCATAGGCGCCGGCGAAGCGATCGAGATAGTCGGCGGTATAGGCGGCGTAGTCGAAATCGATGGTGGAGTAGATCTCGGAGGTCATGCTCCACAGGAGCTCGCGCAACAGCGAGGCGCATTTCATGGCGTCGAAGCTGGCCATGAGCCGCTCGTCCGGGTGGCGGCCGTAATAGGTGTGCAGCAGCCAGGCTTCCTGCTCGCGGTCGAAATTGGCGTTGGAGGCGAGGTTAGCGAGATCGAAGACCGGCGTGTTGAACCCGGCATAGTCCCAGTCGATCAGCCACAGGCGCTCGCCGTCGTCGATGAAGTTGCCGGGAAGCAGGTCGTTGTGGGCGAAGACCACGTCCACCGGTCCGACCGCCAGCTCCAGTCCGTCGGCGATGTCGGCAAGCTCGGCCAGCCGCGACCGATGCCGGCTGCCGGCCTCGTCGAGCGTGCGCACGTAATCGCGGATGGCGTGGAACACCCAGAAGGCCAGGATCGGCCCGCGGATGCGGCGCGGCATCTCGCGATGCACGCGCTTGACCAGCGCCACGGCGCGCGCCAGCCGCGCCGGGTCGCGGATGTCCTCGGCCGTGCAGGTCTTGCCCTCGATGAAGTCGAGGATCATGACGCCGGGCTCGGCATGGATGAGTTCCGGCGAGATGCCGGCGATATGGGCGGCCGCCGTCGCCGCGCGTTCGTTGAAGCGCAGGATGTGGTGCACGGCGATGTCGTCGCCGACGCGGACGAAGTAGCTCCTGCCGCCGTCGACCACCCGATAGTTGATGTTGGTGATGCCGCCGTAGACCCGCTCGGGCGCGATCGGCCCCTGCCAGAAGGAGAGCCTCTTCACGCGCTCGAGCGCGCTTGCCTCTGTGGTCGGTCGGCTCATGCCGCGGTCATCGCAAGGGAAACGGTCCGGCGCGGAGAGGGGCGCATTGTGGGTGACGAGCATCGGGCGGTGGCAGTCTTGCAGCGGATTCTCTGCGGTTTCAACGGGAGCGGTGGCCGGAACGGCGGTGAGCCGGCAAACTCTTCAGGCTTGCATACGCGCTTCCGCATGGTTGCGCTGTGACCGGGGCCACAGAGGCGTGGTGGCGTCGATGCGGTAGAGTCGCCCCGCCTGTCGGTCTGTGCCAAGATCGGGCGGGCGCGTGGGGAGGGAAGATGGCGCTGGAAGAACCGAAAATCCGCATCGAGACGCGCGAGGAGCTGATCTACCTGCTCGCCGAGGCCTCGGCCATCGAGCACAACCTGATGTGCTGCTACCTGTACGCCGCCTGGAGCCTCAAGCGTGGCGAGCGCGACGGCCTGACGGCGGAGCAGGCGGCGGCGGTCAGGCGCTGGCGCCATGCCATCACCTCGGTTGCCGTCGAGGAGATGACCCACCTGGCGCTTGCCTCCAACCTGATGGTGGCGATCGGCGCCGGCCCGCATCTGTCGCGGCCGAACTTCCCGGTGCCCCCCGGCTATCATCCCTCGGGCGTGGTCGTCGAGCTGGCCGGCTTCTCGCCCACGGTGCTCGACCATTTCATTTTCCTCGAGCGGCCGGAGGGCAAGGAGCTGTCGGACTCGACCGAGTTCGTCCATCCTGCCGACTACCACCGCACCGCGCCGAAGGGCCGGCTGATGCCGAGCGCGCAGGACTACGGCACGGTCGGCCACCTCTATCGCGGCATCCGCCACGGCCTTGCGGTGCTCGCCCATCACATCGGCGAACAGGCGCTCTTCTGCGGCGACCCCGCTTCGCAGATCGGTCCGGGCGATGCTTCCCTGCCCGGCCTCAGCGTCATCACCGACTTGAGGAGTGCCGAGGACGCCATCGAGACCATCATCGAGCAGGGCGAGGGCGCGCCCAGCCACAGCGAGGACAGCCACTACAGCCGCTTCCTCAGGGTGCGCGAGGAATACGCCGCCTTCCTCGCCGCCGACCCGGATTTCGCGCCGGCCTTCCCGGTGGCGCACAACCCGGTGATGCGGCGGCCGCTCGATCCCTTGAACCGCGTCCACGTCAACAGCCACGAGGCGGCCCCGGTCCTCGATCTCGCCAATTCGCTCTACGGCGCCATGCTGCGCTCTCTGGTGCAGGCCTTCGGGCGTGGCCCGGCCGATGCCGAGGGCAAGCGCCTTTTCGTCGACATGGCGATCGACCTGATGGAGCAGCTCCCGCCCATCGCCTCCTACCTCGCCAGCCTGCCGGCCAACCACGCCCACCCGGGCGTCAACGCCGGCATCACCTTCACCACGTTGCGTGACACGATGCGGCTGCCGCCCGGCGCTGCCGAGAAGCGCATGATGGCCGAGCGCGTGGCGGAGATCGCCAAGCATGCCCGCCGTGTCTTCCCGGCCGGCCACGAGCTCGCCGGGACGGCCGACGCGCTCGACAGGCTCACCGCCCGCTTCGGGATCGCCGACCTCAGGACGGTGGGCGCCGAGCATCCCCTGCCGCCGGTGGAGCCGGCGAAGGCCGACGACCAGCCGGCGAGCGGCGGCGCATGCGAGATCGCCGAGGGCCACGACCTCACCCTCAGCTTCGACGGCGCGCGCTGCATCCACGCCCGCTTCTGCGTGCTCGGCGCGCCGAGCGTGTTCAAGGCCAATACGCCGGGCGAATGGATCTTCCCGGATACGATGGCGACCGAGGCGCTGGTGCGCGTCGCCCACAACTGCCCGTCCGGCGCCATCACCTATGCCCGCAAGGACGGCGGCCCGGCCGAGGCGCCGCCGCCGGTCAACCTCATCCGGCTGCGCGAGAACGGCCCCTATGCCTTCCATGGCGGGCTCGCCCTCGACGGCGCTACCATCGGCTTGCGCGCCACGCTCTGCCGCTGCGGCGCCTCGAAGACCAAGCCGTTCTGCGACGGCTCGCACAAGACGCTGCCGTTCGTCGCCACCGGCGAGCCGGAGACGCGCGAATCGGAGCCGCTCGCCGTGCGCGACGGGCCGCTGACGATCGCGCCCGAGACCGACGGGCCGCTTCAGGTGAGCGGCAGTATCGAGATCGTCAGCGGCACCGGGCGCACCATCGACCGGGTGACGCGGGCGCGGCTCTGCCGCTGCGGCGGCTCGCGCACCAAGCCGTTCTGCGACGGCACCCACAAGCGCATCGGCTTCAAGTCGACTTGAGACGGGCGCCGGTCATGCGGTCGAGGCGGCATCGTCCTGGTGGCCGACCTTGCCGATGTCGTGCAGCCGGTGGCGCAGGCTGATGTCGTCGAGATGGGGCAGATTGACGAAGATGCCGATGCGCGTCTCCAGCATGCGGTAGGCGTCGTCGAAAGCGAGCTGGATTTCGGCCGGCGTGCCGGTCGCCCTGGCCGGATCGGGAACGCCCCAGTGGGCGGTGGTCGGGTGGCCCGGCCATATCGGACAGACCTCGCCGGCGGCGTCGTCGCAGACGGTGAAGACGAAATCCATCTCGGGCGCGTCCGGAGCGGCGAACTCCTCCCAGCTCTTCGAGCGGTACCGGCCGATGTCGTAGCCGAGATTGCGGAGCAAGCCGGCGGCATGCGGATTGATCGCCCCGGCCGGCTGGCTGCCGGCGGAGTAGGCCGTGAAGCGGCCCTTGCCCTCGCGGTTGAGGATCGCCTCGGCCATGATCGAGCGGGCGGAATTGCCGGTGCAGATGAACAGAACGTTGTAGGTCTGGTCGCTCACCACGGCGCCCTCCGGCTTGATTTGGATCGGCGGTTTTTCGCCGCCGCGTGTGACAGCGATGTGACGGCGACGAGCCGACTCGCGCCGGCGCACGACACGCGGCGCTCGCGGCGCCATAACGGCGCTGTGAGTGGATTTTTACTCAGGCCAACAGTTATTTGACGGCAATATTACTCAGATCAATCGGTATTGAATTGACTTGAAGCCGGGAAACACAAGATAACGGTGGCGCAGTTTCCTCGAAAACACGCACGCTTAACGGAGGTGTACCTTGAAGAAGATCCTGTTAGCATCGGTCTTCACCGGACTGATGGCGTTCCCGGCCCTTGCACAGATGTCCGCCGACCCGACCTGTAAGGACTTCATCGCCATGGGCGCGGACGATCAGATGAAGGCGATCAGCGCCATGTCCGGCGACAGCATGGCGGCCGGTGACAACATGGCGTCCGGCGATAATATGATGGCCAGTGACAACAACATGGCCTCCGGGGACAAGACGGCATCCGCCGACGCCATGAAGTCCGACGACAAGATGGCGTCGGGGGACAACATGGCCTCCGACAACATGAAAACCGATAACATGGCGGCCGACAGCATGAAGTCTGACACCATGGCGCCCTCGGCCGACGCGGTCGCCAAGGCCTGCGCCGACAAGCCTGACATGATGCTGAAAGATGCCATGATGGCGGCCGGATCCCAGTAGGCCGCATCTCCCAGAGGCGGAGGGAGGCCGATCCCGCGCCTCCTTCCGCGAACCCACCTGACGGATGACCAATGACAACGATGTCCGACGCCAATTCGGAAAAGGCCGCCACCACCTCCCCGCCTTCGGGCGGGACGGTGATCTACCGGCAACGGGTCTCCACCCGCGTCTGGCACTGGACCAATGCGCTGGTGCTGCTCGTCATGCTGATGAGCGGGTTGATGATCTTCAACGCCCACCCCCGCCTCTACTGGGGGCAATACGGCGCCAATCCCGACACGCCCTGGCTTGAGATCGGCAGCGCCGGCGGGCATGGGCTCGTGCGGATCGGCGGCCTGACCTTCGACACCACCGGCGTTCTCGGCCTGTGGCGGGATTCGAACGGACAGGCGCACCAGCAGGCCTTTCCCTCATGGGCGACGATCCCCTCCAACTACAATCTCGCTCTGTCCCGCCTCTGGCACCTGACCTTTGCCTGGTTCTTCGCCGGCGCCATCCTGCTCTACCTGGTGTGGAGCGTGGTCAACGGGCACCTGTGGCGCGATATCGCGCCCGGCCGGGGCGAACTCAGGCCGCGCCACCTGTGGGACGAGGTCAAGAGCCACGCGACGCTGACCTTCGCCAGGGGCGAGGCGGCGCGGAGCTACAACACGCTGCAGAAGCTCGCCTATCTCGCCGTGCTCGTCGGGCTGATCCCGCTGATGGTGCTGACCGGGCTCACCATGTCGCCGACCATGGACGCCGCCTGGCCATGGCTGCTCGAGCTCTTCGGCGGCCGCCAGTCGGCCCGCTCGATCCATTTCATCGTCGCCTTCCTGCTCGTCCTGTTCTTCGTGGTCCACATCCTGATGGTGATTCTGGCCGGACCGATCAACGAGCTGCGGTCGATGATCACCGGGCGCTACCGCCTGCCCAAGGAAAAGACATGACCGAGAAGACACCGCTTAGCCGCAGGCGCTTCCTCACCTCGCTCGCCGTCGGCGGCTCGGCGAGCTTGCTCTCGGGCTGCGATGCGCTGAGCTACAACCCGACCTTCCGCCACTTCCTCGGCACCGGCGAGTGGCTGAGCTATCGCATCCAGCGCTTCTTCGCCGGCAACGCGCTCGCCCCCGAATACAGCGAAGCCGAGATGTCGCCGGATTTCCGCACCAACGGCAACACCAGCGCCCGCAATCCCGAATGGCAGCGCCTGGCGGCGAACGATTTCGCCGATTACCAGCTCAAGGTCGACGGCCTTGTCGCGGCGCCGCAATCGCTGTCGCTCGCTGACTTGCGGGCGATGCCGGCGCGCACCCAGATCACCCGGCACGACTGCGTCGAGGGCTGGAGCGCCATCGGCGAGTGGACCGGCGTGCCGCTTTCCGCCGTGCTCGACAAGGCCAAGCTCACCGACAGGGCGCGTTACGCCGTCTTTCATTGCGCCGATGATTTCAACGGCACCAACTACTACGAAAGCATCGATCTCGACGCCGCCTTCCATCCCCAGACGATCCTCGCCTACGGCATGAACGGTCAGGCCCTGCCGATCGGCCACGGCGCTCCGCTGCGCCTCAGGGTCGAGCGCCAGCTCGGCTACAAGCAGGCGAAGTTCGTCATGCGGGTCGAGGCGGTGGAGAGCTTGGACAAGATCGGCGGCGGCCGTGGCGGCTTCTGGGAGGATGTCGGCAGCTACAACTGGTACGCCGGGGTCTGATACGGCCGCCTCAATAGCGCGTGGTCAGCGCGGTCAGCCAGTCCGGCGAGGCCTGCACCAGCGCCGTCTCCAGCGTGTGGTCGTAGCCGGCGAGGATCGCCGCGCCGGCGACGATGAGGACCGCGCCAAGCGCCATCTTGATGCCCTTGCCGGCCCCGGCCAGCCGATCGCGCCAGCGCATGATTGCGGCGCGCGACAGCGAGCCGAGGAGGGCGAGCGGCAGCGCCGCGCCGAGACCGAAGGCAAGCATGGTGAGCGCGACGCCGCCGAGGTCGCGGCCCTGCGCGGCGAGCAGCGAAGCGGCGCCGAGCGTCGGGCCGACGCAGGGAATCCACACCGCGCCAAGCAGCAGGCCGAGGGCGAACTGGCCGCTGATCCCGGCCGTCGGCAGGGCGCCGAAATGCCGTTCGCTCCAGTTGCTCACCGGGCCGGCCGCCGTCGCCAGCCGCGCCTGGAACGACGGCACCACCAGCACCGCGCCGACGACGATGAAGAGGATCGCGGCGACCAGGCGGAAGAAATCCGAATCGAGGCCGATGGCGAAGCCGACTGTCGCTACGAACAGGCCGATGACGGTGAAGGACAGCGCCAGCCCGCCGGCGAGTGCCAATGGCCCGTAGCGGTGCTCAGCCGCCGCTCCGGCGAAGACCAGTGGCAGGAGCGGCAGCACGCAGGGCGACAGCACCGACAGAACGCCGGCCAGGAAAGCGAGACCGACGGTGGCCAACATGGGGCGCGCTTGGCTGTGGCCGGCTCGACGGCCTTGGCGAGCAGCGCCGCGATCGCCGCCTCGCTCGTCTGCCAGGAGGCGCGGTCGACCTCCTTGCCGCCCTTGAAGGCGATCAGCGTGGCGCGCTGCTGCACGCCGAAGGAGCGCATGACGTCCTTTTCGGTGTCGTAGTCGACCGTGAAGACGGTGAAGCCGGCATATTTCGGCTCCGCGAAGAGCCTGTCGAGCACGACGTGCTGCTGTTTGCAGGTGATGCACCAGGTTGCCGAGACGTCGACGAGCACCGGCCCGCCCGTCTTCAGCGCCGCCTCGAAGGCCGCCCGGTCGAAGGGCACGCGCTCGGCGGCGGAGGCAGCGCCGGGCAGGGCGGACAGAGCCGCGACGGCAAGGGCTCCGGTCATCAGGCCGAGCGCGGCGCGGCGGGTGATCATGCGAAGGTCCTCTGATTGATCTTGCTGACCTTCACTCTAGGGGGCCTTGCGATCAACTGCGTTCACGATCGAACAGGCAACGATCACAAGGGCGTGGGGCAAAAAGAGAGGGCGGCGCACGGCCTGCGCCGCCCTTTCCATCGGAACGGGACCGGGGATCAGTCGTCCATCCCTTCGCCCATCTCGCCATGCTCTCCTTTGAGGCCGTGCTCCTGGCCGTCGTCGCCGCGCGCGATCGACTTGATGTTGACGCCCTTCAGCGGCTCGGCCTTCTCGGCCGCGGATGCGGTGCTGCTCGCCTTGACGAACAGGTCGTCGTTCTTGCTCGCCGTGGTCGGCTGGGCGGCGAAGGCGGCGGCGCCGAGCGCGACGAGCGGGGCGGCGGCGATGACGGCGATGAGGGTCTTGCGCATGTGGTCTCTCTCCTTGGTTGGTGCCGGGGAGGTCGCCCGGATTGGCCCTGTCTAGGAGAGGGGCGCTGACGGCCGGCCGAGGGAGCTCGTCAGCCGTCTGACAGCCTGTGGCGGGCGCCGGTGAAATCCTCGATGAGGCAGGCGCCGTCCGCATGCGACACATAGTCCGGGCCGACCGGCACCTTGCCATGGCCGCCGGGGATGTCGAGCACGTAGGTCGGCTGGCAGAGGCCGGAGAGGCGGCCGCGCAGCGCCATCATCAGCGCCCGGCCCTCGGCGAGGGTCGTACGAAAGTGGCCGGTGCCCGGCGCCAGGTCGCCGTGATGCAGGTAGTAGGGCTTGACGCCCGCTTCGACGAAGCCGCGCATCAGCGCGGCGAGCGTCTCGGCGTCATCGTTGACGCCCTTCAAGAGCACCGTCTGGCTGGTGAGCGATAGGCCCCCGGCGGCGAGGCGCTTGAATGCGGCGCGCGCGTCTTCCGTCAGCTCGCGCGGATGGTTGGCATGGACGGCGAGCCAGGCCGCCTTGCCGGAGGCGGTGAGCGCGGCCACGAGTTCGTCCGTCACGCGCTCCGGCGCCACCACCGGCACGCGGCTGTGGAAGCGGACCACCTTGACGTGGTCGATGCCGGCAAGCGCAAGCATCACCGCCTTCAGCCGCCGGGGCGCGGCGATCAGCGGGTCGCCGCCCGACAGGATCACCTCCCAGATCTCGTCGTGATCGCGGATGTAGCCGAGCGCCGCGTCGATGGCGCCCTGCGACAGCATGCCGGAGCCCAACTGGCCGACCGTCTCGCGGCGGAAGCAGAAGCGGCAATAGACCGGGCAGACGGTGACCAGCTTGAACAGCACCCGGTCGGGATAGCGGTGGATCAGCCCGTCCGCTGCCTGATGCACGGCGTCGCCGATGGGGTCGGCGCGCTCGTCAGGCGTCGTCGTCAGCTCGGCGGCGTCCGGCACGAACTGCCGCGCGATCGGATCGGCGGGATCGCTAGCGTCGATCAGCCGGACAATCGCCGGCGTCACCGCCACCGCGTAGCGCGCCGCCACCGCCTCCAGTTCGGCGCGCTTCGCCTCTGGGACGAGGCCCGCCGAAACGAGGTCGGCGATGGAGCGCAAAGTGCCCGCCCGGGGTGAACCTCCCCCTTGAGGGGAGGTCGAAATTCGTTGAGCCGAAGGCGAAGACGAATTTCGGGAGGGGGTGGGAGCCGAGACGGTCTGACCCCCTCCCGAAGCCGGCGTCGCTGCGCTTGCCGACTTCGACCTCCCCTCAAGGGGGAGGTTGTGAGCCGTGCCGTGCTTGATCGGCCTCATGTCGTTCATCGCTCGATCTCCACGCCCGCGACCGGCGTCCACTGCACCCTGTCGATGGAGGGTGCGCCGGTCGCCAGCATCACCAGCCGGTCGAGACCGAGCGCCACGCCGCTGGCTTCCGGCATCTCGGCCAGCGCGGCGAGAAAATCCTCGTCGAGCGGATAGCGCTCGCCATGGATGCGCGCCTTCTCGTCCATGTCGGCGGCGAAGCGCCGTGCGTTGTTCGGCGGCGTCGGTCAACTCGGCAAAACCATTAGCCAGCTCAACACCGCAGGCATAGAGCTCGAAACGCTCAGCGAAGCGCGGGTCGTCTGGCTTGGCCCGCGCCAGCGCCGCCTCCGACAGCGGGTATTCGCAGAGCAGCGTCGCGCGGCCGATGCCGAGCTTCGGCTCGACCTGCTCCACCAGAACGCGGCTGAAGATGTCCGACCAGGTGTCGTCGGCAGCGACGCGGTTGCCGCGGGCGATCGCGGCGGTGGCGAAGGCGGCGCGGTCACCCAGGACACCGACCAGCTCGATGCCGGCGTGGATGAGGAAGGCGTCGGCGACGGTCAGCCGCTCCGGCGCGGCGAAAGCATCGGCCGTGCGCTCGCGCCAGCGGAGCGTTTCGGTGCCGGCCGCCCGCGCCGCCTCGCCGAGAAGCGCCGCGCAGTCGGCCATGATTACGTCATAGGGGGCGCCGGCGCGGTACCACTCGACCATGGTGAATTCAGGCGCATGCAGGGCGCCAAGCTCGCGATTGCGGAAGACGCGGGCGAAATCGACGATCTTCTCCTCGCCCGCCACCAGCAGCTTCTTCAGGGCGAATTCCGGCGAGGTGTGCAGGTAGCGGGTCGCCCGGGTGCCGTCCGGGCCGATCATTTCGGTAGCGAAACCATGCAGGTGGGTCTCGTTTCCGGGCGAGACCTGGAGGATGGCCGCCTCGGTCTCGACGAAGCCTCGCTGGGCGAACCAGTGCCTGAGCGCCGCCGTGATGCGGTTGCGCGCCATAAGGTAAGGCCGCCGGTCGCGGTGGCGTCCGCGGTTCCAGAAGGGCGGCAAACCGGCCGTTTCAGATGAGACACCG
Source organism: uncultured Alphaproteobacteria bacterium (assembly GCA_963782045.1). Taxonomy (GTDB): domain Bacteria; phylum Pseudomonadota; class Alphaproteobacteria; order Rhizobiales; family Kaistiaceae; genus CAVSRC01. Next base: position 163,299 of record CAWAIR010000006.1, on the reverse strand, counting down.
CTGGCCATGAACGTTCACAATCCTCTGGCAGTCGCCGGCAAAATCGCTAAGGTGCGCGCCGAATTGGCAGCCCGGTCGCCGCCGCAGCAATTAGCCGAGGTCACCTTGAAAGTCATCGCCAGCCAGGTCCGCAAGGGCAACGTCGTCGAGGTCGACGGCCAGCTCTACGTCGTGCTCACCGCCGAGAACTTCCACCCCGGCAAGGGCACGCCCACCACGCAGATCGACATGCGCCGCATCTCCGACGGCGTGAAGGTGTCGCAGCGCTACAAGACCACCGAGCAGATCGAGCGCGCCTTCGTCGAGGACCATGACTACCAGTACCTGTTCGAAGACGGCGACGGTTTCACCTTCATGAACGGCGAGAATTTCGAGCAGATCCACGTCTCCAAGGACATTGTCGGCGATCTGGCGCCCTATCTCCAGGAGAACATGACGGTGCGGCTCTCGATCTACGAGGGCAATCCGATCGCCATCGAACTGCCGCAGCGGGTGACGCTGGAGGTGGTCGAGACCGATCCGGCGATGAAGGGCCAGACCGCCGCCTCGTCCTACAAGCCGGCGCTTCTGTCGAACGGCGTCAAGACCAACGTGCCGCCGCACATCGCGGTCGGCACGCGCATCGTGGTGATGACCGCCGACGGTTCCTACGTCGAGCGCGCCAAGGACTGACGCCGAGCCTCCCCTCCGCACGCGCTGTCGTGCCCGCCCGCGAGCGGGCACGACAGTATTCGCACGCGCTCGTTGGTGATCACGGAGCGTCAGTGAGCCCCGGGTTCCCTGCTAGCGCAGGGACAACACGAAATAATTGCCTTCTCGTTCCCGCGCGAAAACGTGGGGTCACGCCGCCGGCACGGCCGTCACCTGGCTCAGCCACGCCCTCAGCGAGCCTGCATCCATGGCGCCGGCGCGGTGGGCGATCGGCCTGCCCTTGCGGAAGACCATCACCGTCGGGATGCCCTGGATGCGATAGCGGTTGGCGATCTCCGGCTCGCTCTCGGTGTCGACCTTGAGGAAGCGGACGTTGGGCTCCATCTCGGCCGCCACCCGCTCGAAGACCGGCGCCATCATCCGGCAGGGCGCGCACCACTCGGCCCAGAAATCGACCACCACCGGCACGTCGTTGCGGGCGATGTGTTTGGCGAAGTTGGCCGTGGTCCCCGGCGAGGGGTGTCCCGAAAACAGCGGCTCGTGGCAGACGCCGCATTTGGCGTCGGCCGCGGGCTTCTCGGCCGGCAGCCGGTTCACGGCGGCGCAGTGGGGACAGACGATATGGCGGACGGTCTCTGTGGGCATGGTCGGGCGGGCTCCTCAACAGGCGCCGGGAGCGCGCCCCCGGCACACATCGTAATTTTACGATATGTAAGGTGTGCCCTGCGCACTTGCCAGAGGCGCCAGCGTCAGGCCGTGAGCTTTTCCACCTCCGCCATCTCCTCGGCGGAGAGCTTCCAGCCGACCGAGGCCGCGTTGGATTCGACCTGTTCCGGCCTGGTGGCGCCGGCGATGATCGAGGCGGTGAGCGGCTTGCAGGCGAGCCAGCTCATGGCGAGCTCGAGCAGCGTGTGGCCGCGTGCTTCGGCGAAGGCGGTGAGCGTCTCGATCATGTCCCAGTGCGGCTTGATGAAGCGGCTGTCCTCGGTGAGCCGCGTGCCGGCCGGGAAGGTCTTGTCCCTGCGGTATTTGCCCGAGAGCGCCCCGCCCGACAGCGGGAAATAGGGCACCAGGCTGAGGCCGAGTTTCCCCAGCGCCGGGAACAGCCCGGTCTCGTGGGAGCGGTGGAGCAGGCTGTATTCGTCCTGCGCCGCCACGAAGCCCTGCACGCCGGCCGTCCTGGCGGCATCGGCGGCGGCGGTGAGCTGGCTGGCGTCGAAATTGGAGGCGCCGACGACGCGCACCTTGCCGGCCTTCTTCATCTCCTCGAGCGCGCGGAAGGTCTCCTCCATCGGCGTCGACGGGTCGGGCTCGTGCATCCACAGGAGGTCGATGACCTCGGTCTTGAGGCGCCGGAGGCTCGCTTCGACCGCCGAGAACACATAGGCGCGGCTGCCGCGATGCTCTTCGTGCACGCCGGCCATCGGCTTGCCGAACTTGGTGGCGAGCGTCACTTCCTTGCGCCGCGCGCCCAGCACCTCGCCGATGATCGTCTCCGAGCCGCCGCTGTTGCCGTAGACATCGGCCGTGTCGAAATGGGTGATACCGATATCCAGCGCCTTGTGGATGACCTGGCGCGACGCCTCGAGGTCGAGACGGCCGCCGAACTGGTTGGTGCCGAGGCCGACCAACGAGACCTCAAGGCCGGACGGCCCGAGCTTGCGGGTTTCCATGGGGGATTTCCTTCAGTGTGCGAGCGGTGGGACGGGCGAGGCCGTGACCGTGCCGCAAAGAATGGCGCGTATGGTGCCCGCCCGCAAGGGCGGCGCGGCATTGGCGCAATTGACGCGACCCGCTCCCGCGCGGAATGATCGCCCGACTGGGAGGACATCCACATGCTCTATGGAATCGACCCGATTCTTGGGCCCGAGGCGTTGCACGCGCTGCGCGCCATGGGCCATGGCGACGAGATCGCCATCGTCGACGCCAACTATCCGGCGGTCGCCAGGGCCAGGCGCCTCGTCCGTCTCGACGGCGTCGACGCCGTGCGCGTTCTCGACGCCGTGCTGTCCCTGATGCCGCTCGACGATTTCGTCGATTGCGCCGCCTTCACCATGGAGGTGGTCGACAACGCGCAAGAGGTGCCAGAGGTCTGCCGGGCGTTCGTGCGGGTGGTCGAAGGCCGGGCACCCGGCTTCGCGGTCGGCTCGATCGAGCGCTTCGCCTTCTACCAGCGCGCCGAAGCCGCCTTCGTCACGGTCGCTACCGGCGAGCGCCGGCTCTATGGCAACATCATCCTGAGGAAGGGCGTCATCCGGCCGGAGGCGGTCTAGGCGCGCTCCGCATCGTCGAATGGGGGAGGAAACCCGTGACGCTCGTCAGCGAGGACACCGAATATTTCGATCGACGCTTCCGCGCCATGATTCAGGGCTCGGCCGAGAAGGAGCTTCTCTTCGACAAGTGCCGCTGGGCCGAGGGGGCGGTCTGGTTCCAGGACGCCAACATGCTTCTGTGGAGCGACATTCCCAACAGCCGTATGCTGCGCTGGACCTGGGACGGCAGCGTCGATGTCTTCCGCCGCGATTCCAACTATTCCAACGGCAACACGCGCGACCGCGAGGGCCGGCTGGTGACCTGCGAGCACGGCGGCCGCCGCGTCACCCGCACCGAGCCTGACGGCACCATCACCGTGATCGCCGACAGCTACCACGGCAAGCGCCTGAATTCGCCCAACGACGTGGTGGTGAAATCGGACGGGACGATCTGGTTCACCGATCCCGACTACGGGATCATGAGCGACTACGAGGGCCACAAGGCCGAGAGCGAGCAGGGCGGCTGCTACGTCTATCGCGTCGATCCGGCGAGCGGCGACATCACCGTCGTCGCCGACGACTTCTCCAAGCCCAACGGCCTCGCCTTCTCGCCGGACGAAGACATCCTCTACATCGCCGATTCCGGCCGCAGCCACGACCCGGATTTGCCCACCCACATCCGCGCCTTCAAGGTCGGTGCGGACGGCAAGCTGTCCGATGATGGCGTGTTCTGCGAAACCGGCAACGGCCTTCCCGACGGCTTCCGTCTCGACACCGGCGGCAACCTGTGGACCAGCGCCGGTCCATCGGTCGAGGTCTACGCGCCCTCGGGCGACATGCTCGGCCGGCTCAACTTCCCGCACGCCGTCGCCAACCTCGTCTTCGGCGGGCCGAAGCGGAACCGGCTCTTCGTCTGCTGCACCAACGCCGTCTATTCGGTCTACGTCTCGGCGACCGGCGTGCAGCGGCCGTGAGGCTCAGGCGTCTGGCGGCGGCGCGGTCGAGCCACGCACGGCGAAGGAGAAATCGACGGTCTCGCGGCTGATGGTGCCGTCGAAGGCAAGAATCCGGTTCGCGGCGCGGCGGCCGATCTCGACGATCGGCTGAACCACCGTCGTCAGCGGCGGGTTCGATGTCGCGCTTTCCGGCACGCCGTCGAAGCCGACCAGCGAAACCTCGCCCGGCACGGCGATGTCGTGGGCCTTGAGCCAGTCGAGCGCGGCGAGCGCGATGCGGTCCGACTGCGCCAGGATCGCCGTCGGCACGGTCGCGCCCGCAAACATCTGCTCCATGGCGGCCTGCACGGTGGGCTCGTTTTCCTGGGTGGCGAAGATCGGCACCGCGGACGTGTCGATGCCGTGTTCGGCCAGTGCGGCGAAATAGCCATGCACCCGGTCGCGCGGCTCCGAATCGATGGTCGCCTCCAGCTTCTCGCGCGACACCCGGCCGAAGGTGCTGTCGTCCAGCTTCATGGTGAGGATGGCGAAGCGGCGATGGCCGAGCCCCGCCAGGTGCTCCGCCGCGACGCGGGCGGCGGCGACGTTGTCGATGCCCACCACCGACACGGTCCGGTTGTCCTGCCCCAGCGAAAGCGCCACGAACGGCAGGTTGCGCTCGCTGGCGGAGCGGATCAGCTCGTGGGCGTTTTCCATGCACAAGAGGATGAAGCCGTCGACCAAAGCGTTGCGAACGTTCCAGGCGAGCTCTTCCGTGTTGGCCGCCGAGACCAGCGAGACGCCGGCGCCGTGGGCCTGACAGACCTCGGCGACACCGGTCATCAGCACCCGCGCGAACGGGTCCTGGAAGAAATGGGAGAGCGGTTCGACGACGGCGACGCCGATGGCGTTGACCTTGCCGGCGCGCAGCAGCCGGCCTTTCGGGTCGGCGCTGTAGCCGAGCGCCTCGGCGACCTTGCGCACGCGCTCTTGCACCTGGGGCCGTACCACATCGGGCCGGTTGAAGACGTTGGAGACGGTTCCCGGCGACACGCCCGCCGCCCTGGCGACGTCGGCCAGCTTCGCGGTCTTTCCCAGTTTGGCGGTGGCCATCGGCGGCATTCCTGAAGCGCCCATGCCCTGTATATAGCAGGAGCGTTAAACCGATTCAATTTCCTCTTGACTCCGCCGCGCCCAGGGGGTATTGAACCGATTTAATAAATCGATTTAATGATCGATGGTTGACACTGAAATGAGGAGATGGTCATGGCGACGATCGAACTCGCTGAAACCTGCGGAGAAGGCGCCGGCCCGCGCCCGTCCTTGTCGGTGCCCGGCCTGTTGCGGACCTACGTGCAATGGCGGCGCAAGCGGCGGCTTCTGGCGCGGCTGCCGCGGCTGTCCGAGCACCTCATGCGCGACATCGGCCTCGACCCGGACGAGGTCTACGACGCCGTGCCGTGTCGCTGGGATGAGGTCCATCCCGGCCACCACCGCGTGCGCTGAAGGGCGTCGGGGAAGGCGGCACGCCCGCCCCCCGACGCCCGCGCCTAATCCGCCGGCCGGCAGGCCTGCAGGATGGCCTCCCAGCGCGTCCGCTGCGCGTCGGAGAGGTCCTGGAGCGAGCGCGCCGCCATCAGCTCGGTGCCGTTAAGATTGGTGAACATGCAGCCGCAGAAGGCGTTGCAGGTCGCCTCGTCGCGGCCCTGCAGGTGGCAGGCCTGGCTGCACTGATCCATGAAGTTGCGCTCGAGCGCGGTCTGGTTGGGCGTCAGCACCGGGCTTGCCGCCCATAGCACCGCGTAGAGGATCGGTTGGTGGACCAGGTAGATGGCCGAGACTCCACCGGCCCAGCCACACCATCGCGGCGCTGAAGCGCTCGGTCGGCCGCCAGCGGGCAAACGGCGTGTCGAGCGCGTGGGCGACGAACAGGCGGCCGAGCACGAGCCCGGCCAGGACGACGCCGAACCACGGGAACACCGGCACGTAGTCGACGCTCTCCGGCTGGGTCGCCGACAGCCCCACCCACCACAGCGGCGGCCAGTCGAAGATCGGGCTGGCATAGAAGAAGGGCACCGCGATCACGATCGCCGCGACCGCCGCCGTGACCAGGCTTGGCGCCCACAGGAAGGGCAGCGCCAGCACGCTCGCCACCGCGATCTCGTGCAGGATGCCGAAGAAGACGAAGGTCGACGGCTGCATCCACCAGGTGGCGGCGCTCACCAGCATCGCCGCGGCGACGATGATGCCGAGCCGGCGGAGATAGGGCTGCGGCCTGAAGCCGTTCTGGGTCGCCAGCACCAGGCTCCAGCCGACCAGCATCAGGAAGGTGCCGGCGGTCAGCCGCGCGAAGACCACCCAGCCGAGGTCGCGGGTGACGTCGAACGGGACCAGATCGCGGGCAGTGAGATCGAAGCCGGCGTGATAGATCACCATCGCCACGATTGCCGCGCCGCGCAGGGCGTCGATCGCCGCGATGCGGCGGCTGCGGTCCCTGGCGGGAGGCTGGGACGGCTGCGGCGGCTGACGTCGTTTGTCGCATTATAGGAGATGGCGGGAAGGCGGCGCCATGCCGCCGCCGGTGCCGCGGACGAGCAATGGCGGCGCGCGCGGGCTCCAGAGGACGGTGGACAGGGTGCGGCAAGGCCTGTATTGGACGCCGCTGGCGTCTCGCGGGAGCCTTGTCGTGTGCCCGCGGGAGCGCTATCGCCGCGTTGCAAATGGGCCGGCGCGGCGGCAATATCCGGGGCGCTGCTGCCTCCAGATGTGAGCGAGATGCTCCGGTTCCGGTTGCCGCACCGAACCGGGAGAGTGGCGACGCGCGGTCACTAGGGGAATACCACAGCCATGTCTGCGACCTTCGACACTGTCGCCCAGGTCATCCACGAGACCAGCGAAATACCGCTGTCGGAGATCACGCCGGACTCGCACGCCATCGACGATCTGGGCATCGACAGCCTCGATTTTCTCGACATCGTCTTCGCTCTCGACAAGAAGTTCGGCATCAAGATCCCGCTGGAAGCGTGGACCAAGGAGGTCAATGCCGGTAATGCCTCGGTCGAGGACTATTTCATCCTGAAGAACCTGGCGGCGCGGATCGACGAGCTCGTCGCCCAGAAATCCGCCCAAGGCTGATGCGTCTCGAATATTTCGATCTGATCGACCGTGTCGCCGAACTGGATGTCGACGGCCTGACCATTCGCGTGGTCGGCACGCTGCCCGAGACCAGCCCGGTGTTCGACGGGCACTTCCCCCGCTATCCCGTTCTGCCCGGCGTGATGATGCTGGAATTCATGAACCACGCCTCCGGCTACCTGCTGCTCCGCCGGCAGAACATGGAGCGGTTCGTCTTCCTGGGCGGCGTCAAGCGCGCCAAGTTCCGCCGCTTCGTCGTGCCCGGCGACACCATGGTGGTCGACGCCAAGGTCACCTACGAGGGCTCCGGTTTCTCGATCGCCGAAACCTCGGTCCGGGTGCGCGACGAGGTCGCCGCCGACGCGGAAGTCGTCATGATCGCGACCGACTGGCCGAGCGAAGTTCTCCGCGACGAGTTCCACCGCCGCATCCCGCTCATTCCGGTCGACGCCGCGGTGAGCGCGTGGCGGGTGGGGCCCATGGCGCGTGAGGTCTGGATCACCGGCATCGGCCTGACCTCGAGCCTCGGCGAGGGTCTCGACGCCCATTGGCAGGCGATGGTCGAGACCGAGCATCCCCGGCCCGTCGTCGACCGTGATTTCGTGCCGCCCTATTCCATCCATCCGATGGTGCCGCTTGATCTCGACAAGCAGATCCCCAAGCGCGACCAGCGCCAGATGGAGGTGTGGCAGCGGCTCGGCGTCTACACCGCGGGCCTGGCGCTCGAGGACGCTGGCATCGCCGGCAACCTCGACATCCTCAGCCACACCCACGCGGTGGTCGCCGCCGACGGTGGCGCCCGCGACGAGGCGGTCGACGACTCGCATCCTCGCCGGCCTCGACGGCGCGCCGGATGCGGCCGCCTATCTCAACCAGCGCCTGACCAGCGACCTCCGCCCGACCCTGTTCCTGGCCCAGCTTCCCAATCTGCTCGCCGGCAACATCTCCATCGTCCACAAACTCACCGGCTCCTCGCGCACATTCATGGGCGAGGAGATCGCCGGCGTCAGCGCCGCCGAGATCGCCTGGCGCCGCATCCGCGCCGGTCAGGGCGACATCTTCCTGGTCGGCGGCGCCAGCCAGGCCGACCGCAAGGACACCGTGCTCAACTGCGCGCTCGGCGGCATCCTGTGGGCCGGCGACCCGGTCTCCGTGTGGGCGCGGCAGGCCGCAGGCGGCGGCTCGATCTTCGGCTCGGCCGGCGGCTTCATCGTGCTGGAGGCGCGCGAGCATGCCGAGGCGCGCGGCCGCAAGCCCTATGCCCGGCTCACCGAGGTGCGCGCCGACCAGACCCGCCGCCGCCCGGGCGACCTGACTGCGGCCGCTCACCCGCCAGTTCGACGCCATGCTGCCCGCCGGCAGCCCGCCGGTCGCGCTCGTTTCCGGCGCCACCGGTGTCGCCATGCAGACCCAGGAGGAGCGCGCCGTTGTCGACCGATTGATCGCCGCCGGCCGGGTCGATACGGTGCGGGCACTGAGCACGCTCTTGGGCACGGTCGCCGGCGCCACCTTCCCTGCGCTTGCCGGGCTGGCCGCGCTTGCTGTCTCGCGCGGGGCCTTCTTCCCGCCGGCGGACGAGAGCGGCTTCGAGCGGGCGGCGCCGCGCCAGCCGGAGCGCGTCGCCGTCACCACCATGGGCATCTGGCGCGGCGAGGGCATGGGCCTCATCGAGGCCGTCAACTGACGGAGAGACGCAATGGCTGAGACGCGCGATCATCGTGGACGCCCCGTCGTCGCCGTGACCGGCTACGGCATGATTTCGTCGCTCGGCCAGGGCGTCGCCGAACTCCTGGGCGGGGCTGACCGCCGGCCGCTCCGGCATCCGGTCGATCTCGCGCTTCCCCACCGACAGCATGCGCACGCGCATCGCCGGTGCCATCGACTATCTCTGGCGCGACGGCGACACCGCCATGGACATCACCATGCGCGCCGGCATTCTGGCGGCCGAGGAAGCGATCGCCGACGCCGCCATCGGCAGCAAGGGCGATTTTCCCGGCCCGCTGTTCGCGGCCCTGCCGCCGGCCGAGATGGAGTGGCCCTATCGTCGCCAGCATCTTCCGCGCCTCGCCGCCGGCGGCGGGCGGCGCCTATGACCGCATGATCGGCGCGGCGCGTCAGCACAACGACGACGACGGCTTCCACCACACCCTGCTCGGCTTCATCGCCGAGGGCATCGCCGACACGATCGGCACGAAGGGCGCCCCGATCTCGCTCACCACCGCCTGCGCCTCCGGCGCCACCGCCATCCAGCTCGGCGTCGAGGCGATCCGCCGTGGCGACACCGACGCGGCGATCTCGCTCGGCGCCGATTGCTCGGTGAACCCGGAGATGATGATCCGCTTCGGCCTGCTCTCGGCGCTCTCCGGCACCAACGAGCCGCCCGAGGGCGTGTCGCGGCCGTTCGCCAAGGACCGCGACGGCTTCGTCATCGCCGAAGGCGCCGCCGCGCTGGTGCTGGAGAACTACGACGCGGCGGTCGCGCGCGGGGCGAAGATCCACGCCATCATCCGCGGCATCGGCGAGAAGGCCGACGATTTCCACCGCACCCGCTCGCGCCCCGACGGCGCGGCGATCATCGGTGCCATCCGCACCACCATCGAGGATGCCGGCGTCGCGGCCGACGCCATCGACTACGTCAACGCCCACGGCACCTCGACGCCCGAGAACGACAAGATGGAGGCGATGTCGCTGGAGGCGGTGATCGGCGAGCGCATGAAGCGCGTTCCGATCAGCTCCAACAAGTCGATGATCGGCCACACGCTCACCGCCGCCGGCGCCATCGAGGCGACCTTCTCGATCAAGACCATTGAGGAGGGCGTGCTGCCGCCGACCATCAACTACCAACAGCCCGACCCCGACATCGCCTTCGACGTGGTGCCCAATGTCGCGCGGGACGCCAAGGTCGGCATGGTGCTCTCCAATTCCTTCGGCTTCGGCGGCCAGAACGCCTGCCTGCTGATCGGCGCCGAGCCGGGCTGATCGTCGCAACATGATCTTCCTTACAGGACCCCACCCACCATGCTTCGCATGGTCCCCCTCCCCGTTCCGGGGAGGGATGGGTGGCTCCCGACTGCTCAAGCATCGGGATTTGCCCGGCGCGAGCCGCGAACTCCAATCCCTCCCCGGAACGGGGAGGGGGGACCGGCCGTCCAAGTCGGATTTATCCGACTTGGACGAATTCAGTTGCCGAACTCGGCAAAGGCCGAGTTCGGAGGCCGGTGGGTGGGGGCGGCCGCCTGATGCGTTCGCTCCAGGTTCTCGACAGCCGGCAGCTTTCCATCGTCGACATGGACGAGCCGCCCGCGCCCGGTCCCGGCGAGGTCCAGGTCAGGATCGGCGCGGTGGCGCTCAACCACATCGACGTCTGGGGCTGGCGCGGCATGGCCTTCGCCAAGCGCAAGCTGCCCATCGTCGTCGGTGCCGAGGCCGCCGGCACGATCGAAAGCGTCGGCGATGGCGTCGATCGTCTGAAGACCGGCCAGATCGTGGCGCTGTTCGGCGCCGAGACCTGCGGCACCTGCCCGGCCTGCCGCGCGGGGCGCGAGAACTTCTGCGTCAACGTCGCCGGCATCCGCGGCTTCCATGTCGACGGGCTGGCGCGCGAGAAGCTGAACCTCGCCGCCCGCCTGGTGGTGCCGGCGCCGGCCGGCGTCGATGTCGTCAAGGCCGCCTGCGCGCCCATCACCTACGGCACCGTCGAGCACATGCTGTTCGACAACGCCCGTCTCGAGGCCGGCCAGACCGTGCTCATCCAGGCGGGCGGTAGCGGCATCGGCACCGCCGCCATCCAGCTCGCCAAGGCGGTCGGCGCCATCGTCATCACCACGGTGGGCAGCGACGACAAGGCGGAGAAGGCCAAGGCGCTCGGCGCCGACCACGTCATCAACTATCGCGAAGAGCGCTTCGAGAGCGTGGTGCGCAAGCTCACCCGCAAGGAAGGCGTCGACGTCGTCTTCGAGCATGTCGGGCCGGACACCTTCGCCCGCTCGATGTTCTCCATGAAGCGCGGCGGCGTTCTGGTCACCTGCGGCTCGACCACCGGGGTCAGCACCGAGATCAACCTCTTCCAGCTCTATCAGCGCCAGCTGCGCCTGATCGGCAGCTTCGGCTGCAACCTGAGGAACCTCGCCACGGTGCTCGACAAGATGGCGGCCGGCATCGCGAGGCCGGTCATCGACACGCTGATCGGCCTCGACGATATCGACGCGGCGCTTGCCCGCCTCGAATCGCGCAATGTTTTCGGCAAGATCATCGTAACGCTTTGACCATGCCGCAGAACGGAACGGAGAGGAAAAGCCCGCGGCTGAGGCGGGTGAAGCGGTTTCGCGGCGATACCTGGCTGAAGCGCTTCGTGCGCTCGGAAGGGGTCGAGCGCTTCGTCGCCTTCCTCGCGCGCCACCTCATCCGCCTGGTGCGCCGCATCGGCCGGCGCCGGGCGACGACGGTTCGTCTCCTTCCTGACCCGCGTCATCGGCCCGCTCTTGCCGGAAAACCGGACGGCGGCGAACAACCTCGCCATGGCCTTCCCCGAGAAGAGCGCGGCGGAGCGCGCCGCGATCCTGCGCGGCGCCTGGGAAAACTTCGCCTCGGTCGCCGTCGAGTTCCTGTTCCTGGAGGAGATGACCGCGCCCTTCGACCCGGCGAGGCCCGACGAGGGGCCGATCACGGTCGAGGGCATCGACCAGTTCGTCAGGCTGCGCGACGACGGCAGGACGGCGGTGATCTTCACCGCGCACCTCGCCAACTGGGAGGTGCTGGGCGCCATCGCCAAGACCTTTGGCCTCGACACGGTGCTGCCCTACCGGGCGCCGTCCAACGCCCATTTCGCCGAGGACGTGCTTGCCGAGCGCGAGGCGCTGATGGGCATGCTGGTGCCCAACAGCCGCGGCGCCGCCTTCGAGATCGCCACCGCCATGGAGGCCGGCGCCCATCTCGGCATGCTGGTCGACCAGAAGCTGTTCGGCGGCGTGCGCGTCCCCTTCTTCGGCCATCCGGCGCCGACCAATCCGCTTGCTGCCCGCTTCGCCCGCCAGTTCGACTGCCCGGTGCATGGTGCCCGCGCCATCCGCCTTCCCGGCGGCCGGCTGCACCTGGAGCTGACGCCGCCGGTCGAGATGCCGCGCGACGCGGACGGCGCGGTCGACGTCGCGGCGGCCACCGCGAAGATCACCGGCGTCGTGGAGGGCTGGGTGCGCGAGCACCCGGAGCAGTGGCTGTGGCTGCATGACCGCTGGATGTTCCCCAAACCGAAATAGGCGCGATGGCGCTTCCCTCGCGGCGATTGCCGTGCCACTTTTGTTCTCATGCTGACCGACTTCACCGACATCGTGCCGCCGGCCGACGGGCGGCAATCCGCCCACGCTGCCGCCGTCTGTCGCGGGGTCGGCCGCCTGCTCCGCCAGCGCGGTTTCGCGATGGTGACCGAGTTGCTGCTGGCGACCGGCCGCCGCGCCGATGTTGTCGCGCTGGGGCGGGACGGCGAGCTGTGGATCGTCGAGATCAAGTCCTCGATCGAGGATTTCCGCGCCGACCACAAATGGCCGGACTACCGGCTATCCTGCGACCGGCTGTTCTTCGCCAGCCATGCCGGCGTGCCGCTTGATCTCTTTCCCGAGGATGCCGGCCTGATCCTGGCCGATCAATTCGGTGCCGAAATGATCTGCGAGGCGCCGGAACACCGACTGCCGGCAGCGACGCGCAAGGCCATGCTGCTGCGCTTCGCCCAGGCCGCGGCGCTCCGCCTGCATGGCCTGGCCGACCCGCATGCGGGCGCCGCGGCCGGGATCGGCTAGCGTGGATACGGACGCCATGAGCTGGGACCAGCGCTACGCCTCGGACGAATACCACTACGGCACCGAGCCGAACGCCTTCCTGGTGCGCGAAGCGCACCGCATCGCGCCCGGCGCCCGCGTGCTCGCCGTCGCCGACGGCGAGGGCCGCAACGGCGTCTAGCTCGCTGGCCAGGGCTTCGACGTCCATTCGGTCGATGCCTCGCCGGTCGCCATCGACAAGGCGAGGCGCCTGGCGGCGGAGCGCGGCGTCACGCTGGAGCACGAGCAGGTCGACCTGCTCACCATGGCACTGGCCGGTCGCCGCCTATGACGCGGTGGTGGCGATCTTCGTGCAGTTCGTCGATCCCGGAGGACCGCCCGACCTTCTTCCGCCAACATGGCAGCGCGCGCTGAAGCCGCGGCGGCGTGCTGCTCTCGAAGGCTACGGCCCCGGCCAGCTCGCCTATGGCACCGGCGGCCCGCGCCACGAGCCGCAGCTCTATACGGAAGAGCTGCTCGCGCTCCGCCTTCGCCGGCATGGAGATCGAGTTGCTTGCCGCCTATGACGCGGTCATCGAGGAAGGCCCCGCCCATTCCGGCATGTCGTCGCTGGTCGATCTGGTCGCGGTGAAGCGCGGCTAAAGCGTTTCCGCCTTGAGTTCGGCCTTCCAGAAGGCGAGGCGCTCTTTCAGCGCCTGGTCGCGCTCGTAGTCCTTGAGGTCGTCCTTGAGCACCTCGACGCGCTCGAAGCGGAAGCTCGCTTCGCCGTGCTCTCGCCATGCCTCTTGCAAACTGCGCTTCGGGTGCCCGCCCTGGCGCAGCCCGAACCAGTGACGGTTCTCAATCGTGCCGAGATCGCGTGCCGCTCCCACCCAGCACTGGCCGCTGGCGGCTCAGCGGATGGCGTAGATGCCGGCGGGCGCCTTGCGTTCCTTGTAGGCCGCGATCGCGGCCCGCCTGTCCTCGCGTTTCATGGCCGTTGGCTCCTTTGCGGCCGATTTCTATCCGGGTGTTATTGACTTGGCAATATCATCCGGGTAAAAACCGCGCGAATTGCGAAGAGCACCCCATGACCGACTTCCTGTCCACGCCCTGTGCCGCCTTCGCCGGCGTGCGCCTGATCGCCCGCGGCCGCCTCGCCGACGTCGCGCTCGCCGCGAAGGCCACCGAGGGCGAGGGCGATTCGCTCGTGATCTTCGACGAGAAGGCCGGCGAGGTCATCGATCTCGATCTCCGCGGCGGTGTGGACGAAATCGTGCAGCGGCTGGCCGCCCGGGCGGGCGAAGGGGCAGCGGAGGAGCAGCGGCAGACCGGCGACGGCGGGGGCGAGCCGCCACGGCAGGGCAGGGGGCGCCCGAGGCTCGGCGTCGTCGCCCGCGAGGTGACCCTGCTGCCGCGTCATTGGCAGTGGCTGTCGGCGCAGCCGGGCGGCGCCTCGCAGGCGTTGCGCCGGCTGGTCGATCAGGCCCGTCGCACCGACGCCGGCACGACCGAGGCCCGCGCCCGCCGCGACACGGCCTACACCTTCATGGCGGCGCTGGCCGGCGACCTGCCGGGGTTCGAGGAAGCGACGCGCGCGCTGTTCGCGGGCGACCGTGGCCGCCTCGAAGGCTGCATGGCCGGCTGGCCGGTGGATGTCGGCGCCTATGCGCTCGACCTCGCCTTCGGGGGAAGCGGGGGCTGACCCGCTTCTCCCGCCCGCTCAGCTGTGAGACGCCGCGCGGCGCTCAGCCGCTGCGCACCGCGAAGGTCGTGGTCAGCGATGCGGTCGAATTGCCGCCGACATAGATGTCGAAGACGGTTTCGTCCTGAACCCATGTCCTTGTCGCTGCCGTCCAGTAGCGCAGCTGCTCTGGACCGAGCGGGAACGTCAGCGTCCGCGTTTCGCCCGGCGCCAGCGTGATCCGGTGGAAGCCCTTCAGCTCGCGCACCGGCCGCGCCGATGAGCCGTGGCGCTGATGGATGTAGAGCTGAGCCACCTCGTCGGCGGCGCGCGCCCCGCCGTTCATCACATCCACCCGCACCTCCAGCGTTTCGCCGGGTGCGATCCGCTCCCTCGACACGCCGAGATTGGCATAGCGGAACGGCGCGTAGCTCAGCCCGAAGCCGAACGGATAGAGCGGCGAGTTCGGCTCGTTCCAGTACCGCTCCTCCGCCCAATCCGGCCGGTGCGAGGTCAGACGGGCATAGGGCAGCGGAATCTGCCCGATGTTGCGCGGCCAGTTGAACGGCAGCCTGCCGCCCGGCGCCACGTCGCCGAACAAGAGATTGGCAATCGCCGCGCCGCCCTGCGTACCCGGATACCAGATCGTCATCAGCGCCTGCGGCAGGCGACCCCTTGAGATCGAGCGGCCGCGCGCTCATCAGCAGGACGATGGTCGGCTTGCCGGTGGCCAGCACCGCGTCGAGCAGCTCCTGCTGGCGCCCGGGCAGGTCGAGCGAGGAGCGCGACGCGTGCTCGCCGATCATCAATCTGCGCCTCGCCGAGCACCAGGATGGCGACGTCGGCGTCTTGTGCCAGTGCGACCGCACGGTGGATTTCGGCGTCGTCGTCGACCTCCAGGCGCGGCACCGGCTTGTCGGCGGGCCCTCGAAGATCGACTTGAACAGGCGCGCCGGAACGCTGACGCCGGGCGAATAGTCCACCCGCGCGCCGTTGCCGAGCTTGCCCCTGATGCCGGCGAGGATCGTCACAGTCTCCGCGTCGTCCTGCTGGAACACCCAGGGCCCGACGGTGTCGCGCGCGGCGTCGGCGAACGGGCCGATGACGGCGATCGAGCCGATATCAAGGTCGAGCGGCAACAGGCCGCCTTCGTTATGGAGCAGCACCGCCGACCTCTCGGCCGCGATCCGTGCGGTCACCCGGTGGGCCGGGTCGTTGAGCACGCGCTCGGCCTCGTCGAGATCGACGAAGGGCTGCTCGAACAGCCCCATGCGGACCTTGGCCTCCAGCACGCGGCGCACGGCGGCGTCGAGCTCGTCCATGGTGATCCGGCCGGCGGCAAGCGATTGCGGCAGCGTCTGGAACGCCGACTGCCCGAAGGGCGGCGCCATCTCCATGTCGACGCCGGCCTTGAGCGCCCGCACGCCCGCGTCGGCCGTGTCCTCGGCATAGCCGTGCGTCCTGAGGTCGAACGCCGCGCCGGCGTCGGTGACCACGAAGCCCTGGAAGCCCCAGGCCTCGCGCAGGACCTCGGTCAGCAGCCAGCGGTTGCCCGTCGCCGGAACGCCGTTGAGGCCCATATAGGCGCTCATGATGTTGCCGGCGCCCGCCTCGACCGCCGCCTTGAACGGCGGCAGATAGACGTTCCACAGTTCGTTGTCGGAGAGGTCGACCTCGTCGTAGTCGCGCCCGCCGAGCGCCGCGCCGTATCCGGCGAAGTGCTTCGGCCCGGCGATGATGTGACCGGGGCTTCCGATCAGCTCGCCCTGGAAGCCGCGCACCTGCGCCGCGGCCATGACCGAGCCGAGATAGGGGTCCTCGCCGGCGCCCTCGATCATGCGGCCCCAGCGCGGGTCCCGCGCGATGTCCACCATCGGGGCGAAGGCCCAGTGCAGGCCGATCGCCCGCGCCTCGGCGGCCGCGACCGCCTGGCCGCGTTCGACGATGTCCGGATCCCAGGTCGCCGCCATCGCGATCGGCACCGGCAGGACCGTCCGCAGGCCATGAATGACGTCGTAGCCGAAAAGGACCGGGATCTTCAGCCGCGTCTCCTCGACGGCGATGCTGCTGCAGCCGATTGATCTCGACCGCATCGGCGACGAACAGAAGCGAGCCGGCGCGGCCGGCCGCCATCTCCGCGGTGACGCGCTGCGATTCGTCCGGGGCTCTCGTAAAGTCGAAGTACTGGGTGAGCTGGCCCGCCTTCTCCTCGACCGTCATCTCGGCCAGCAGCGCCTCGACCCGCGCCCGCACGGCGTCGTCGCCAAAAGGTCCAGTGTCCATTCATTCCTCCCTTGCAGCGCCCGGCTGCGATGGTCCCGACGCCCGGCCGCTTAATCCATACTGCTTCCGCGGCGTCACCGTCGGTTTGCAGGAAATCAACCGCCGGGCAGCGTCCGATTGCCGCCCCGCCGAAGCGAATGGCGCCGTGCGCCGTCCCGCAGCGGCCCGTTCAAAGGCCTTGTCCATAGCGCCCGAGCGGCGTGAGGGCCGGCGGCGGCGGCAGCAGGGCGCGCACGTCGCCGAAAGGGTAGTGCGGCTCGAAGCGGAAGGCTTCGGCGTAGCGCTCCGGCGCGTTGCACTGGAGCGCGCGGAACCGGTTCCAGGTCTCGGCGGCGCTGACGAAGCGCTCCGGCCGCTGCGACTGGTGGGCGCGGATTGCCGCGCGCTTGGCTTCGATGTGCGCCGTCACGTCAACATAGAGGGTCGGCGTGAAGCCGTCCCCCATCAGCGTGTCGGCGTAGAGCACCGGAGCGCGGAAGCGCGCTGCGTCGAGCGTGAGCCGCGACAGCGCCCGGTGGTCGGGGTGATAATCCTCGGGCGCGTGGGTGATGACGAGGTCCGGCGCGAAGTCGCGGATGGCCACTTCCAGCAGGCCCGCTGCCTCCGCGTCGCCTGCCAGGCTGCCGTCCGGCCGATCGAGGAAGACCGGCGTGGCGCCGAGGCTGGCGGCAGCCTCGGTCGCCTCGATGCGGCGCTGTCGCGCCAGCTCCGCTCCCGGCGTGGCGCTTCCCGCCGCCCCGTCGGTGGCGATCAGGCAGCTGATCTCCGCTCCCAAGGCCCGGGCGGCGGCCAGCGTGCCGTAGAAGAAGATGTCGATGTCGTCGGGGTGGGCGCCGCAGCCGAGGATGCGCATGGGGCCACGTCTTCAGTCGGTGGTTGCGTGTGAGATCAGCTCGACGACCATCGCCGCCGTCCAGGTGAAGTGGCCGCCGCCGCAGGCGGTGCCGTCGGTGGGGTCGTAGTATTCGGCGAAGCCGCTTTTGTGGATGAGGGCGAGGCTGTCGGCGCCGATCTCGAGCGCCGCGTCCTCGTGGCCGTTGCGACGCAGGCCGTCGGCGATCAGGTAGTTGACGATCAGCCAGACAGGGCCGCGCCAGTAGCGCCGCGGCTCGAAGCGCGGATCGGCGGGATCGTGCGAGGCGACGCCGAAGGCGGTCTTCTCGCGCCAGCGGCGCACGGTCGCGATCAGGCGCTCCGTGTCGCCGAGACCGGCGAACAGCGGCAGCAGGCCGCCGACCGAACGGCTGTCGATGAGCTTTCCGGCGACGCGGTCGAAGCAGAGGAACTGGCCGGCCTCGTCGCTCCACAGGCGGGCGAACGCGGCGCGGGCGCGGGCGATCCGGGCCTCGGCCGCCTCCGCGATGGCGTCGAGGCCGATGGCGCGTGCCAGATGGGCGAGCGCCTCGTCGGAGCGGATGAGGATGGCGTTGAAGCCGGGATCGACCACCTTGAACGGCGAGGCGTCGTGAAGCTTGGCATTGTCCCAGCCGAGATCGCGGAAGCGGGTGACCAGCGCCATGTAGCGGTCGTATTGCTCCTGCGTCGGGCGCTCGGTGGCGTTGACGTGCTGGGTGTCGCGCCGGCGATAGGGCGCGACCCCTTCGGTCGGCACGCGGGCGAGCGGCTCGTCCCAGTCGATCGAGTTGTCGCGGCCGGCCTCCCACGGATGCAGGATCGCCACCAGGCCCGTCCGCTCGGGGTCGCGGTTCTGGTAGAACCAGCGGTGCCAGGCGTCTGCCTTGGGGGCGAGTTCGAGCGCCATCCGGCGGGCGAGGTCCTTCTGCACCGCCTCGCTGTGGAGGCGCTCGATGACGAAGCCCAGCACCGGCGGCTGGGTGATGCCGGAGGTCGGCGTCGGACGGTTGGTGCCCCAGGTATCGGGGCCGGGGAAATAGCCCTCGTCGACCTCGTGGAAGACGATGTGCGGCACCATGCCGTCGGGCCATTGATGGGCGAGCAGGGTCGATATCTCCGTCCACGCCCGCGCCTCGTCGAAGTGGCGCTGGCCGAGCGCGGTCAGGCAGGAGTCCCAGTTCCACTGGAAGGGGTAGAGCCCCTTGGTGGGGACCGTGTAGGCGCCGCGGTCGTTGTCGCGGAGGATTGCGGCGGCGCTGGCGAAGAGGGTCTTGTCGCGGGGTTCGATGCTCATGGCTGGCTGGGTCTGCTGGTGGCTCTGTGGTCGATGGCGGCGCCGGTCTCGGCGTCGAACCAGCGCGCCCGGTCGGGTCGCGGCTGGAGGGTGAGGCTCTGGCCGGGCCTGACGGGCAAATCGCTGTCGAGCACGGCGCGGAAGAGAGTATCGGCGACGGTCATGGTGACAAGCTGGTGGGCGCCGAGCGGCTCGACCACGCGCACGGTGCCCGATAGCCCGCTGTCGGCGACGGCGAGGTCCTCGGGCCGGATGCCGAATTGCAGCCGCTCGCCCGCCGCTGGTCCTTCGATCGCGGTACCGGCGACCTGCCAGGCGCCGTTCAGGCGGGTCGCCGGCAGGAAGTTCATCGGCGGGCTGCCGATGAAGCCGCCGACGAAGGCGTCGGCCGGATCGCGATAGACGTCGATCGGGCTTGCCGCCTGCACGATGCGGCCGCCATGCATGACCGCGATGCGGTCCCCCAGGCTCATCGCCTCCACCTGGTCGTGGGTGACGTAGATGGTGGTGGTGCGGCTTTCCTGGAGGACGCCCTTGAGCTCGGCGCGCATTTCCAGGCGGAGCAGGGCATCGAGGTTCGACAGCGGCTCGTCCATGAGCAGCACCTCGGGCTCCATGGCAAGCGCGCGGGCGACCGCCACGCGCTGGCGCTGGCCACCGGAGAGCTGGCCTGAATAGCGCTTGAGAAGCTGCTCGATGTGCATCAGGGAGGCCGAGCGCTTGACCTTCTCCTCGATCTCGGCCTCGGGCAGCTTCTTCATGCGCAGCCCGAAGGCGATGTTCTCGAACACGGTCAGGTGCGGGAAGACGGCATAGTTCTGGAATACCATGGCGATGCCGCGGGCGCGCGGCGGCAGGTCGTTGACCCGCCTGTCGCCGATGCGGATATCGCCGGCGCTCGGCCTGTCGAGCCCGGCGATGAGGCGCAGCAGCGTGGTCTTGCCGCAGCCCGAGGCGCCGAGCAGCACCAGGAACTCGCGGTCGGCGACGGTCAGGTCGATGTCAACCAGCGCGGTGACGGCGCCGAAGCGCTTGGCGACATCCCGGATCTCTATTCCCGCCATGGCCGGTCTCTCTAGCGGTTGGCGATGCCCCACAGGGCGAACAGGTATTTGCGCACGAGGAAGAGGAAGATCAGTGCCGGCAGCACCAGCGCGGCGCCGCCGGCGAATTTCAGCGGCAGCGGCGAATAGTCGAGGCTGGCGAGCAGGAAGGCGGTCAGGGTGCGGTTGCGGATGGTCAGCACCGCGGCGGCGAAGACCTCGTTCCACGAGGTGACGAAGGCGAAGACGCCGGACGCGGCGATGCCCGGCAGCGCCAGCGGCATGACCACCTTGCGGAAGGCCTGAAGCCTTGTGCAGCCGAGGGTGAAGGCCGCCTCCTCCAGCTCGAAGGGGATGCTGACGAACAGCGAGAAGGTGATGAGGATGGCGAACGGCAGGGCGAGCGTGGTGTGGACAAGCGCCAGGCCGATCTGGGTGTCGTCGAGGCCGGTGCGGATGAACAGCACCGCCAGCGGCAAGGCGAGCAGCGGCAGCGGAAAGGCGCGGGTCATCAGCACCAGCAGGCGGAACGATTCCTTGCCGCGGAAGCGGAAGCGGGCGAGCGCATAGCCGGCCGGCGCGCCGAGGCCGATGGCAAGCACGGTGGTGAGAAGGGCGACGACGACCGAATTGAACAGCGCCCAGGCGACGCCCTGGAAATGGATGAAGAAGGAAAGGCTGCCGAGATCGAAGCTCGGATAGAACTGCTTCGGCCAGCCGTTGACCTCCGCCGGTGCCGAGAGGGCGTTCACCAGGATCAGGTAGATCGGCACCAGCACCCACAGGCAGAGGAAGACGATGGCCGCGACCATCAGCCAACGGCCGAGGCTGAGGGTGCGCTCCTTCGCCGGCGCGATATCGGCGGCGGCGGTCATGGGCGGGCCTCGTCGGGCGTGCGCAGCGCGACCAGGTAGAAGACGGTGAAGGCGACCGAGATCACCAGCGTGACGAAGGCGAGCGCGGCGGCGACGTTACGGTCCTGCAGCGCGAACTGCCATTCGTAGGTCTGGCCCATGAGGATGGGCAGGTTGGCGCCGGCGAGCGCCGCCACCACGGCGAAGACCTCGAAGGCGAGAATGGTTCTGAGGATCAGCGCCGTCTGCAGGCTGGGCCGGAGCAGCGGAAGCGTGACCTTGACGAAGCGCTTCCATGGGCCGGCGCCGAAGACCTCCGCCGCCTCGTAGTATTCGCGCGGGATCAACCCCATGCCGGCAACCAGGATGATCATGACGATGGCAGTCGAGCGCCACAGCTCGGCGATCACGACCGCGAAGAAGAGGATCGCCTTGTTCTGGTAGCCGAGCCATGTGATCGGCTCGGCGATGAAGCCAAGGCTTTGCAGGGCGCTGTTGAGGAAGCCGTTCTTCTCCAGGATCGCCAGCCACACCAGGCCGGCGGCGAGATCGGAGATGCCGAGCGGGATCGTCCAGATGTAGAGGATGACGTCGCGCCCGGCCCCCATGCGGGTGACCAGCGAGGCCATGGTGAGCGCCAGCGCGATCTGCAAGGGCACGATGACGACCGCAAGCAGCATCGTGTTCTGCAGCGCCGGATAGAACTTCCAGTCGCCGGCCATGGTACGGAAGTGGTCGAGGGTGAGCGCGCCGTGGCTGGTAAAGGCCTCGATGCCGACCTGGATGAACGGCCAAACGAAGAAGGCCGCGAGAAACAGCGTCGCGGGAAGCAGGAGCAGATAAGGCAGCGTGCGCGATTGCATCTGGCGATTATCCGCCGGCGACGCTCCCGAGGGAACGCCGCCGGCGGCCGGGGGAGGAACTCTAGTCGACCGGGCAGGCGCCGGTCGACGGCTTGTCAGGCGCCCAGCACGGGGCATTCGCCTCCTTCATGATGCCGGCGAGCACGTCGCCTTCCTGCTGGAGCACGCTCTTGATGTCGGCATTGGCCAGCAGGATCTGCTGGAAGGTGTCCGTGTAGACCTTGTTGAACTTGCCGCCGGCGGAGCCGAGGCCGACCGGAAGCAGGCCGGGATTGGCGTCGCTGGAGGCCGACTGGGCGGCGACGGCGGCGCCTTCCGCCTTGACCGAGGCCGGCATGTCGGCCGGCAGTTCGGCCTTCACCACCGGGAAGAAGCCGATGGCCTTGAGCGTCGCGATCTGGGTGGCCGGCTGCATCATGTAGGTGATGAGCTTCTTGGCACCGTCCATGTCGGGCGCGGTCTTGGGGATGCCGAGACCGGCGACCACCGGCATGAAGCCGCGGCCGGCGGGACCGGCCGGCGCCGGAAAGGCGACGAACTCATCCGGCTTCTGGTTGAAGGCGTCGGCCAGGCGCGCGGTGTGGTCCCACGCCACCCACACTTCTCCGGAGAGCAATTGCTCCTGCATGAAGCCGTAGTTGGTCGAGGCGGGGCTGGTGTACTTCCACAGCTCCTTCATCTTCTCCCACATGGCGACCGCCTCCGGCGAGCGGAACTTGGTCACCTCGGAGGAGGTGAAGGAGGGATAGAGGTAGCCCTGCACGAAGCGGTGGATGAGCCCCTTGGGGCCGGCCGGCAGGCCGAACTTCGGCGAGCCGGTCTTCTCGGCCATGGTCTTCGCCCAGGCGATGAGCTGGTCGTAGGTCAGCGCGTTGATGTCGGCGCCCTGCGGCAGGTACTCCAGCGCCTTCTTGTTGGCGGCCATGATGTAGGTCGCCTGCATCCACGGGATGTATTTCTGCTGGTCGGTCGAGAGCTTGCCGAGGCCGAGATAGGTCTTGTTGACGCCGACGCTGGCGAGCGAGGCGGCGAGGTCGGAAACGTCCGCCATAGCGTCCGGGAAGCCGGCGAAGTCGCCGTGCAGGCCGCCGATCACGTCGATGCTGCCCTTGCCGGCCTCGGCCTCCGCCTGGATGCGGGTGACGAAGGGGCCGGGATCCTGCGGCTGGAAGTCGACTTCGCCGCCGAAACCCTTGAGCACCGTGTCGCGGATCGCCTGTTGCTCCTCGACCGGCGTGCCCTGGTCCGACCAGAACAGGACGGGGGCAGCCGAGGCTGCCGAAGCCCCCACCGCCAATACGGCGATGGTGGCCAGTCCGAATAGTCGCTTATTGAGCATGTCTTCCTCCCTTGGGGTCTGACGTTGGGTCGTCTCACGTCATGCCGGCGCCGGGCCGTGGCTGGCCCGGGCCGCGAATTCCGGCTTGATCAAACGCGACGTCACCGACTGCGGACCGTTGTCGAGCATGTCGGTCACCATGCCGGCGATGGTGGCGGCGCTCTCGCGCGCGTGCTGGTCGAAGGTGGAAAGCGCCGGCCGGGCGTAGGCGGCGATGGGCAGGTCGTCGAAGCCGATCACCGAGAGCCCGGCGGGAACGGCGAGCGAACGGGCGGCCGCGGCCTTGAGCACCGCGATTGCCTGGCTGTCGGTCACCCCGAAGATGGCCGTCGGCCGTGGCGCGATCGAGATCAGCTCATGGGCGGCGGCTTCGGCGGCGGCCGGATCGATCATCGGCACCGAACGGACGGCCGTCGGCGGCAGCTTCAACCCGGCCTCGGCCAGGGCCTGCTCCAGACCGCGGCGCCTGAGATGAGCAAAGGTGAAGGGCTCGTCGATGGTCACCAGGCCGAAGCGCCGGTGGCCGAGGCCGATGAGCATGCGGGCCGCGTCGGCGAAGGCCGCCTCGCCGTCGGTATCGAACCAGGCGAAGTCGTTGGCGCTGTCGAGCAGGCGGCCGTGGGCGACGAAGGGGAACTGGCGTCCGACGAGCACATGCACGCGGCGGTCGTCGATCTCGGTGCGGTTGAGGACGATGGCGTCGGCGCGGTCGCTGTCGACGATGTGGCGCACGACGTCGGCCTCGCCCTGCTGGCGCGAGGCGGTGGCGATAAAGAGGTCGCGGCCGCGCTCGGTCAGGCCTTCGCTCAGGCCCGCGACGAATTCGCCGAGGAACGAGTCCATCAGGTGGCCGTCGCGCACCGGCAGCACCATGCCAATGAAGTCCGTGCGGCCCGAGACCAGCATCCGCCCGACGCGGCTGGGGACGTAGCCGTGCGCCTCGGCCGCGGCGATCACCCGTGCCCGGGTCGCCTCGCTGACGTCCGAATAGCCGGCAAGCGCCCGCGACACGGTCGTGATCGACACGCCGAGGTCGCTGGCAAGCTCACGGAGGCGAGTCTGTCGCCTGACGGCCATTTCCGGCTCTCCTCCCCAAGAAACCGGCTTCCAAAACGTTTTGGATTGAAACCCAGACCGGCGATCATGTCAATTGAAGGCGAGGACGAATTGCAATTCGCCCTCGTCGCCCGATCTGCCGCGGCGCGGCTGGCGGCCGTGGCCTTTCCGGCGGAGTATCGCCATCGGCTATCGACTGGACCGGACCGGACCGCATGACCACGCAACCGCACAATTCCTTCGCCCATCTTCACGATGAGGGCTACCGCGCCGCCTATGACGCGCCGCGCGCCGACCACCGCACCACGGTCTTCATGGGCGACCGCCGCCGCCGGTCGCTGAACGGCGCCTGGCGCTTCACCCTCGACCTGTTCGACGAGGGCCTGCGCCAGCGCTGGTTCGCCATCGAGCCGGGCCCACCGGAGACATGGGGCGTGCCCCGCGACTACGACGCCAGCATGGGCGAGGAGATCGCGGTGCCGTCGTGCTGGACCACGGCGCGTCCGGAATGGCGCTTCTTCGAGGGCAGCGCCTGGTACACGCGCATCGTCGGCGGCGCCGATATCAACTCCGGCCGGCGCACGGTGCTGCGCGTCGGCGCGGCGGCCGAGACCGCGCGGGTCTTCCTCAACGGGGAGATGCTCGCCGTCCATTTCGGCGGCTCGACGCCCTTCTTCGTCGAGCTGACGGACCATCTCCGCGCCGGGTCGAACCGGCTGCAGATACAGGTCGACAATATCCGCGCCACCGACCGCGTCCCCATGCGCCACATCGACTGGTTCAATCACGGTGGCATCCACCGCGACGTGGAGATCCTCTCCCTGCCGCGGGTGTTCATCGCCGACGCCGGCATTGCGCTCGCCCCCGGCAGCGACGGCGCGGCGCTGGCCATCGACGTAACACTCTCCGATCCCGTCGACGGTACCGCCGAGGTGCGGGTGCCTGCCCTCGACCTTGCCGTGAAGATCCCGGTCAGCAGTGGCCATGGAGCAACGACGGTCGCGGCACGGCCACATCTCTGGTCGCCGGACGATCCGCATCTCTACGCGGTCGCCTTCGCCTTCGGCGACGACCGGGTGAGCGACCGCGTCGGCTTCCGCGATATCCGCGTCGCCGGCGAGCGCATCCTTATCAACGGCCGCGACGTCTGGCTCCGCGGCATCTGCGTCCACGAGGACGATGTCGCGCTCGGCCGCGTCACCGGCGAGGAGGATATCCGCCGCCGTTTCCGCCACGCCCGCGAGCTTGGCTGCAACTTCCTGCGCCTCGCCCACTATCCGCACCACGAGCGCGTCGCCGAGATCGCGGACGAGGTCGGATTGATGCTGTGGGAAGAGATCCCGGTCTATTGGGCGATCGACTTCAGCGATGCCGCCGTCTACGCCGACGCCGAGAACCAGCTCCGCGAGCTGATTCGGCGCGACCGCAACCGCGCCTCGGTCGTCGCCTGGGGGGTTGGCAACGAGAACGCCGACAGCGACGCCCGGCTCGCCTTCATGGGCGGGCTGGCGGCCGCCGCCAAGCAGGCCGACCCGACGCGGCTCACCACCGCCGCGTGCCTGGTCAACCCGCGGACGCTGAGGATCGAGGATCGGCTCGCCGATCGCCTCGATGTCGTCGGGGTCAACGAGTATTTCGGCTGGTACGAGCCGGACTTCGACAAGCTGCGGCGGCTGCTTGCCAATTCGGCCGTCGGCAAGCCGGTGATCATCAGCGAGACCGGCGCCGGCGCCCGCGCCGGCAGGCATGGGGCCGCCGACGCCTTCTTCAGCGAGGAGCGTCAGGCAGAATTCTATCGCCGGCAGTTCGCCATCCTCCGCGACTTCGCCATGGTGCGCGGCGTCTGCCCCTGGATCCTCTACGATTTCCGCTCGGCGCGGCGGCTCACCCCGTTCCAGGAGGGCTTCAACCGCAAGGGCCTGATCGCCGAGGACAAGCAGACGAAGAAGGCCGCCTTCGCGGTCCTCGCCGAAGAATACCGGCGGATCGCCGAAGGACAGCGAGCCGGCTAAGGCAGCGCGAGGCCCCAGCTCTTCAGGATCGCCGCGAGCTCGGCCTGAGCGCCATCATCGAGGCGCGGCAGGCCGGGCAGGCGGACCTCGCCGACCGGCAGGCCGATGAGGGCGAGCGCGGCCTTGACCACGGTCACGTTGGCGCCGTTGTTGAAGCGCGTGCGCATGGCTTCGAAGCCCGCAATGCCAGAGACCAGGCGGCGCGCCTCGCGGGCGTTCCCGGCCTCCAGCGCCGCATGGATGGCGAGCGAGCGCCGCGGATCGACATTGACCAGGCCCGAAGTGAAGCCGCGCGCGCCCGTCGCGTAGAAGGCCGGTGCCCAGCCCTCGGCAAGGCCGCAGATCCAGCGTGCGGTGCCGGGGCTGCTCCGCCGGATGCATTCGGCAAGCAGCATCAGGTTGGCGTTGGCGAACTTGACCCCGACGATGTTGGCATGATCGGCGACGCGCATCAGCTGTTCGGCTCCGGGCGCATCGGACCTGACATAGGCGATGACGGGGATGTCGGCCGCCTCGGCCACCGCCATGAAATAGTCCGCCTGCGCGTCCGGCGCGGCGAAGGGATCGAGCGGCTGGTGCACGAGGATGGCGTCGGCGCCGCCCGCTGAGGCGCGGCCGGCGAGCGCGACCGCATCTCTCAGCGAGCGGCCGACCGCGGCGATGAGCAGCGACCTGCCGTCATTGGCGGCGATGGCGCCGTCATGCACCTTGCGTACCTCGTCGTCGGTGAGGGCATAGAACTCGCCGGTGTTGCCGGCGCTGACGATGGCGTGAACGCCGGCTTCGGCGATGCTTGCCACGATCGCCCGCAACTGGCGCTCGTCGACGTTGCCGTCACCGTCGTAGGGCGTGACGTGCACGCCGGAAATGCCGCCGAGCGCGGCGGCTAACCTAGGCAAAGCCATAGGACCCATCCGGACGCTTCGGCACCTTGCGCTGCCAGTGGACGTATTCGCCGCGCGCCATGAATTCCTCGTCCATCTCGACGCCCCAGCCGGGCCTGTCGGGGCGCGGCTCCAGATAGCCGTCGCTGGGCAGATAGGGATCGACGACGTAGCGGCTCGCATCCTGCCGCGTTTCGATCTCGGTGCCGCCATAGACGTAGACCGGTCCCTCGGGCAGGCGGTATTCGAGGATCGAGAAGCTCTGCGTCGGCGAGCGCGAAGTGCAGGTTCACCGCCGTCGCCAGCGGGCCCATCGGGTTGTGCGGGGCGATCGCCGACGTAATGCGCCTCGGCGATCGCGGCGATGCGCCGCATTTCGGTGATGCCGCCGACGACGCAGATGTCGGGCTGCACGAGATCGGCGCCGTTGACGCGCATCAGCTCGAGGAACTCGAAGCGGTTGTAGAGCGACTCGCCGGTGGCGAGCCGGCAGTCGAGCCCGCTGCTTGAGCTCTCCCCAGGCGGCGATGTTCTCCGGCCTCAGCGGCTCCTCGAAGAACAGCGGATCGTATGGGGCGAGCGCATTGCCGAGCTGGCGCGCCTGCGCCGGCTCGAAGATCTTGGCATGCGCGTCGAAGGCGATCTCGTAGCGCGGATCGATCGCCGTCCTCAGGTCGCGGAAATAGTCGGCGCTGGTCGCGCACCACCTCGCCCCAGCGGTTGGCGTGCATGTCGATGCGCCACGGGCTCGAGCTTGAAGGCGACGAAGCCCCAGCGCTCGTGGAACTCGTCGAGCGCCTCGCGCGCCTGGGGCACGTCGGGCGCGGTGTAGACGCCGGAATAGACCTTGACCCGGTCGCGGACGTGAGCCGCCGAGCAGCTGGTAGACCGGCACGGAGAGCGCCTTGGCCGAGATGTCCCACAGGCAATGGTCGATGGCCGAGATGGCGGCCAGCCCGAGCGCGCCCGGCGGGAAGCGGCACTGCTGCACGAGCAGGTTGGCCAGGTGTTCGACCGCGCGTCGGGTCCTCGCCGGCGAGGAAGCCCATCAGGTAGTCGAGCAGCGGCGGCAGCGCCTTGTCCGGGCCGTGATTGTAGCACTCGCCCCAGCCGGTCAGCCCGTCATCGGTATCGAGCGCGACGATCACGCGCGGCCGGTCCTTGTCGCGGGTCATGAAGACCCGCATGCGGTCGATCCTCATGACTTGTCCTCCGCACGGATCGAATAGCGCGCCGCGCGCGCAGGCGCGTCTGCACATAGACGTGCTCGTCGCAGGTGCCCTGGCACGTAGGATGTCGCCGATCGGCGACATCGGCTGACCGAAACATTGCCGCTGGCTGCGGATTGGCGCGCACGAACTCCTCGTCGATGTCGCAGCCGAGGCCGGGCGCGTCCGGCACGGTGAGGAAGCCATCCTTGCTGCACCGGGTGGGGCACCACGTCTTCGCGCCGCCCCTCCCAGTCGTCCTCGATGCGTTCCAGGATCAGGGCGTTGGGGATCGCGGCCATCAGGTGCAGCGCGGCGTATTCGGCGACCGGGCCGAGCGAGCCGGAATGCGGCGCCATCATGATGTGGTGCGCCTCCGCCATCGCGGCGATCTTCTTCATCTGGCGTGATGCCGCCGGCCCGTCCGGTGTCCGGCTGGATGACGTCGACCAGCTCCTCCTCGATCAGCTCGCGCTCGCCGAAGATGGTCGCCATGCGCTCGCCAGAGGCCAGCGGGACGTGGGCGGCATCGCGGATGCGGCGATAGCCCTCCAGGTTCTCTGGCGCGATCGGGTCCTCGATCCACGCCAGTTCATAGGGCTCCAGCGCGCGGGCGACGCGCGCCGCGTCCGCCGGCGTCAGCCAGGGCGGCCCGTGCAGGTCGATCATGATGTCCATGTCGTCTGCCCACCGCCTCGCGGATGCCGGCGACCTTGCGCACCGGATCGGAGACGCCGCCGCATTTGAGCGCGGTGAAGCCGCGCTCTTTGAGCGACAGAGCGATCTCCGGCGTATTGGCGTGGCCGTAGATGCGGATGCGGTCGCGCACCTTGCCGCCGAGCAGGTTCCACACCGGCATGCCCAGCGCCTTGCCCTTGATGTCCCACAGCGCCATGTCGATGCCGGTCATGGCGCCGCCGCCGACCGTGCCGAGCATGCCGTGGCCCATGATGGCGATCTGCATCTTCTGCCAGATGCGCTCGATGTGGGTCGGGTCCTGGCCGATCAGCACGCGCTTGAGGTCGTGCAATCGCCGTTTCGATCACCCGCGGCCAGCCCGAGCATTCGCCGATCCCGGTAATGCCCTCGTCGGTGTCGATCTTGACGAACAGCCAGTTGCGCGTGCCGCCGAAGGCGGGCGACTGGGGGCCGGGCGCCGCCGAACTGCGGTCGGAGGCCCAGCGTGTCGGGTCGGGCGCGCCGGCGTGCATGAGGAAGGTACGGATGTCGGTGATCTTCATTCTGCGCCTGTGGAATGGTGCCGCCAGCGTGGTCAGTCGCCGGTATAGCGATGGCGTTCGTGGATGCGGCGGTTGCGCGGATCGGGATGGGGCACTGCCGAGAGCAGCGCCCTGGTGTAGTCGTGCTGCGGATGGTTGATGACCTGGTCGGTGTCGCCGGTCTCCACCACGCGTCCGCGGTACATGACGCGCGACGCGGTCGCACATGTAGCGGATGACGCCGATGTCGTGGCTGATGAAGACGTAGGCGAGGTCCGAGTTCGTCCTGAAGCTGCATCAGCAGATCGAGCATCTGCGAGCGCAGCGACACGTCGAGCGCCGAGGTGGCCTCGTCGGCGACGACCAGCCGCGGCGACAGCGCGATGGCGCGGGCGATGCCGATCCTCTGTCGCTGGCCGCCGGAGAAGGCATGCGGATAGCGCTCGCGCCAGCTCGGCTCGAGGCCCGACCTGCGCGCATCAGACCGGCGACGCGCTCGTCGAGCTCGGCACCGCGCGCGATTCCGTTGACCAGCAGCGGCTCGCCGATGATCTGGGCGACCGTCATGCGCGGATTGAGCGAGGAGACCGGATCCTGGAAGATCATTCGGATCTCGCGCCGGCACGCCTTCAGCGTCGCCTTGTCCGCGCCGGCGATGTCGATGACGCTGCCGTCGGTGCGGCGATAGCGGATCTCGCCTGCGGTGGGGTCGTAGACGCGCAGCAGGCAGCGGCCCATGGTGGTCTTGCCCGAGCCGAACTCGCCGACCACGCCCAGCGTCTCGCCGGGACGCACCATCGAGCGATACGTCGTCGACCGCCTTGATGGCGGCGCCGCTGCGTCGGGAAGTATTTCTTCAGGCCGATCGCTTCGAGGATCGGCGGCACGTCGGCGGTCACTTCGCTACGCCCGACGCGGATCTCGGCCTTGCCCTCGAGCTTGACCACCGAGCCGATGAGCATGCGGGTATAGGAATCGACTGGCTCGTGGAAGATTTGCTCCACCGGCCCGCGTTCCATGACCTTGCCGTTGTACATGACCAAGACGTCGTCGGCGATCTCGGCGACCACGCCCATGTCGTGGGTGATGAACATCACCCCCATGCCGTGGCTTTCCTGCAGGCGCTTGATGAGGTCGAGGATCTCGGCCTGGGTGGTGACATCGAGGGCGGTGGTCGGTTCGTCGGCGATGAGCAGCGACGGATTGCAGGCAAGCGCCATGGCGATCATGGCACGCTGGCGCATGCCGCCGGAGAACTCGAAGGTGTAGCGCTCGGCCGCCTTGGCGGGATCGGGAATCTCCACCTGGCGGAGCAGGTCGACGGTGCGCTCGCGGGCGGCCTTCTTGCCGAGCCGCCAATGCAGGCGGAGCACCTCGTCGATCTGGTCGCCGATGGTGTGCACCGGCGACAGCGACGACATTGGCTCCTGGAAGATCATCGCGATTTCCTGGCCGCGGATGGCGCGGATCTCGCCGCCCTTCGGCCTCAGCCGGGCGAGATCGACGCCGGAGCCGTCGGCGCGGAAGAAGGCCATCGACCCGGACACGATGCGGCCTGGCGCCTCGACGATCTGCAGAATGGAGCGGGCGGTGACGCTCTTGCCCGAGCCGCTTTCGCCGACGATGGCCAGCGTCCGCCCGCGCACGATGTCGAAGGAGACGCCGTCGACCGCCTTGACCACGCCGTTGCGGACGGGGAAGTGGGTGACCAGATCGCGCACGCTCAGCACGATCTCGCCGCCGTCGTGGCCGTTGGCGCTTTCCGCCGGTCGTGCCGGGTCGATCGCGGTCATGTCATGTTGTAGGGGTCGGCCGCGTCGCGCAGGCCGTCGCCGACCAGGTTGAGCGCCATCACCGCGACGACGACGAACACGCCCGGCCAGAACAGCCAGGGTGCGGTGGCGATGGAGCGGATGTTCTGCGCTTCCTGCAGCAGCACCCCCCACGAGATGGTCGGCGGCTGCAGGCCGAGGCCGAGGAAGGACAGCGCCGTCTCGGCGAGGATCATCGCCGGAATCGCCAGCGTGATCGAGGCGATGATGTGGCTGAGGAAGCTCGGCAGCATATGGCGGAAGATGATGCGGAATTCGCTGCAGCCGTCGAGCCGCGCCGCGGTGACGAACTCCTCCGTGCGCAGCGACAGGAAGCGCCCGCGCACCACCCGGGCGAGATGGGCCCAGCCGGTGAGCGACAGGATGACGGTGATCATGAAGTACTGGCGGGTCGCCGGCCAGTCCTGCGGCAGGGCGGCGGTCATCGCCAGCCAGATCGGGATGCTCGGCAAAGCGAGCACGAACTCGATCAGCCGCTGCACGACGAAATCGATGCGGCCGCCGTAGTAGCCCGAGATGCCGCCGAGCAGGACGCCGATGATCAGCGACAGCGCGACGCCGACCAGCCCGATCGACAGCGAAATCTGTGCGCCCTGCATGATGCGGCTCCACACGCCGCGGCCGAGGCGGTCGGCCCCCAGGATGAACAGCGGCAGATCCGGGTCGTTCGACGCGAACAGATGCCGCGTCGCCGGGATCAGGTCGAAGAGCTTGTAGGGATAGCCCGTGCCGAACAGCGACACCGTCACCTTGCGGCTCTCGTCCGGCTTGTAGATCGCCGCCAGCGTGTCGGGGTCGCGGGTGAGCTTCTCCGGATGGAACCAGATGCGGAAGGCGAGGCTGCCGTCGGCGTTGCGGTCGATGAAATGGATCGCCTGCGGCGGATGATACTGCGTCCGCGCATTCGGCAGATAGGGGTCGTTGACGGCGAAGAAGCCCGGCGCCGCCGCGATGACGTAGAGGACGATGGTGACGATCATGCCGATCATCGCCAGCTTGTGGCGGCGGAAGGCCCACCACATGAGCTGCCATTGCGAGGCGACGGCGAGGCTGGGGGCGACGGCGACGGGGGCGGCGATATCGGTCATCCGGCCGTGCCGCCTATTCCAGCCGGATGCGCGGGTCGACCAGCGCCAGCAGGATGTCGCTGACCAGCGAGCCGAACAGGGTGAGCGCCGAGATGAGCAGGATGAAGGCGCCGGCGAGATACATGTCCTGCGCCTTCAGGGATTCCAGCAGCAGCGGCGCCGCGGTCGGCAGGTTGAGCACGATCGCCACCACCACCGCGCCCGAGACGAGGTTGGGCAGCAGCCAGGCAATGGTCGAGATGAACGGGTTGAGCGCGACGCGCAGCGGATATTTGATCAACAGGCGGAATTCCGAGAGGCCCTTGGCGCGCGCCGTCGTGACATAGGGCTTGCCGAGCTCATCGAGCATGTTGGCGCGCATGATGCGCACCAGGCTGGCGGTGCCGGAGATTGCCAGGATGATGACCGGAATCCACAGGTGATGGAGCAGGTCGATGGACTTGCCGATGCTCCACGGGGCGTTCTGGTACTGGCTGGAAAACAGTCCGCCGACGTCCTGGCCGAAGTTGATCGCGGCGACGTACATCAGCACCAGCGCCAGCAGGAAGGACGGTATCGCCAGGCCGGCGAAGGCGAGCACGGTGAAGAAATAGTCGCCGAGCGAATATTTGCGGACGGCCGAATAGACCCCGATGGGCAGCGCGATCGCCCAGGTGGCGATCAGGGTCGAGACGGTCAGGATCAGGGTCAGCGCCATGCGCTCCCAGATCAGTCCGCTCACCGGCTGCTGCCACTCGAAGGAAATGCCGAAATCGCCGCGGGTGACGATGTTGGTGACCCACTTGCCGTACTGGACGATCAGCGGCTGATCGAGGCCGAAGCGCTTGCGCAGGTCCTTGGCGGTGTTCTGGTCGACGACTTCGTTGGAGGAGGCCAGCGTCGCGATGTAGTTGGTGGCGTAGTCGCCCGGCGGAAGTTGGATCAGCACGAAGGCGAGGAAGCTGACCCCGAACAGCGAGGGGACCATCCACATCAACCGCTTGGCGATGAAGCGAAGCATCGGAAATCCGGCTGCCGTCGTTGAAAGCCACGGAGGACCGGCGGACCGGTCCTCCGCTTTGTCATGTCTCTAGGCGGTTCAGAACGTGTAGGTCTGCGGCAGCGACGGCGCCGGGTTCGGGTAGGTCCACGAATCCGGTTCCTTCTTCGGCACGTTGACGAAGTTGTTCTTGCACTCGCCGAAGGTGCTGACCGCCAGGCACACGCCGATGGTCTCGAAGGCGTCGGCGCACAGCTCGAAGACCTTGTGCATCAGCGCGCCCTGCTTGGCGATGTCCGCCGTCGCGCGGGCCTGGTCGTAGAGCTTCATGCGCTCCTTCTGGCTTTCGGGCGGCTCCTCGCCCTGCTTGCCGTGCGACACGTACCACTGCGCCCAGGGCAGGGCGTAACGCGAGCCCTGGGTGTGCTGGGCGAAGTAGTCGCGCGGGTCGAACATGGCGTCGAGGCCGCCTGGTCCCGGCCACACCTGCGCGTCGTGCTCGTTGTTGTCGCCGCGGCTGTAGTACAGCGTGCGCTCGATGGTGTTGACCTTGATGTCGACGCCGATCTTGGCCCAGTGCTTCTTCACCAGTTCGAGCGTGTCGACGAGGTCCGGATAGAGCGTCGGGATCACGTCGATGGCGAAGAAGATCTTCTGGCCGTCGGGACGCAGGCGGAAGCCCTGGCCGTCCTTCTTGTCGTAGCCGAGCTTGTCGAGCATGGCGTTGGCCTGCTTGAGGTCGTGGTCGGTGTATTGCTTCGACAGCTTCTCGTAGTACCAGGGATGCTCCGGCCGCGGCCCGGTCTGCCACGGCTGCGATTGGCCGAATAGACCAGATCGATGATCTCCGAGCGGTCGATGCCGAGCGACAGCGCAACGCGGAAGTCCTTGTTGGCGAACATCTCGCGCATCTTGGGATCCTTGTGAGTCATGTTCACGTAGATCTGGCACTGCTGCGAGGCGGAGGGGACCAGCTCCATCAGGTGGTAGTCGCCCTTCTTCATGTTCTGCGACAGGGTCGGCTTGTTGGGCAGCGTGTTGATGTGCCGCTCCTGCATGTCGATCTTGCCGGCGAGCACGTCGAGGAACAGGGACTGCACGTCCTGGTAGATCGGGAACTCGATACCGTCGAGATAGGGAAGCTGATTGCCCTCCTTGTCGACCTGCCAGAAGTAGGGGTTGCGCTTGGCGACGACGCGGGTGGCGCCGCCGACATAGGGCTCGGTGATCACCCACGGGTCGAGCACCGGCTTCTCCGGATTGCCCCAGCGCGGCGGAATCTCGATGTCGCCGTTCTTGGCGCGGAAGAGGTCCGGCCAGCTCGTCAGCCCGGCCGCCTTCACCATGTCGTCGAGCTTGTCGTTGTATTTCGGCAGGAACTGTTGCGCGTAGTGCTTGCAGAACAGCGTCGGATGCTGGCCGAGCGGCGTGGCCAGCTGCTGCGGGAAGAGACCGTAGGGGCCGGCGAACTTGAACTGGACGGTGTTGTCGTCGACCTTGGTCACCTCGGGCGCCTTGCCGTCGATCGACAGGATCGCCGGGACCGAGCTGTAGAGCTCGGAATTCTTCACGCAGTCCTCGATCGAGAACACCACGTCATCGGCGGTGAAGGGCTGGCCGTCCGACCACTTCATGCCCTTGCGCAGGTGGAAGGTAAAGGTGCTGGAATCGTCGCTCACGTCCCAGCTCTCGGCGACGTTGGGCAGCGACCTTGGTGAAATCGAAGTCCCAGCGGGTCAGGCCCATGTTGCCGATGCAGCGCAGGATGCCGTTATGGTCGGAGCTGCCGGAGAGGCCACGGCGCCACATGCCGCCGTAGCTGCCGATCTTGTCGCGCACGTCGACCACCATCGGCTTGTCCGGGAGGCGATCGGCGAGCTTCGGCAGCTTGCCGTCGGCGACCATCTTGGCGAAGTCGGGGGCCTCCTTGCCGGCCCCCGCCGCGCCGGCACTGCGCGGCATCAGGGCGAGCGTTGCGACGCCGGCCATGCCCTGAAGTACCGCGCGGCGATGCACCGAACCGCGGAATTTGGAAGTCTCACTCATCGATTGTCCTCCCCTTGGGTGTTCCCTGCGCCCCGATCCCAGTGTGTATTAATTCTTGTTCTGATCACCATAGGACATGTCAGACAGCATTACAACTTTTGACAAGTTGGCGGCTGTGATGGCATTTTCCGGCGGGGCAAGACCGCTCCGGGCCCGGAGGCACGCTCCGGGGATCGGCCACAACAAGGAACAGGGGAGCGTCCATTCCATGCGCGAAGAAAGCCGCGCCAAGCTGGCGTCCGTGTCGACTGCGACGGTGACCACCGTGCTGCTCAAGCGGGGGTTGCGCAACACCTTCATCGGCGGAATCGGGCTCATCAACCCGCGGGCGCCACGGCTGGTCGGGCCGGCCTTCACGCTGCGCTACATTCCCTCGCGCGAGGATCTCGATCAGCCCGGCGTCTTCGAGGACCGCACCCATCCGCAGCGGCGCGCCATCGAGGAGGCCCCGCCGGGCTCGGTGCTGGTGATCGACAGCCGCGGCGATGCCACGGCGGCATCGGCCGGCGGGATTCTGGTGACGCGTCTGTGGAAGCGCGGCGCCGCCGGCGCGGTGACCGACGGCGGCTTCCGCGACACGCCCGACATCGCCGAGCTGCCGTTCCCGGTCTATCACGCCCGCCCCTCGGCACCGACCAATCTGATCAAGCACCACGCGGTCGACCTCAACGTGCCGATCGGTTGTGGCGGCGTGCCGGTCTATCCCGGCGACATCGCCGTCGGTGACGGCGAGGGCGTGGTGATCATCCCCGGCGCGCTGGCCGACGAGGTCGCCGACGAGGCCTACGAGCAGACCGCTTTCGAGGACTTCGTCACCCAGAAGATCAACGCCGGTCATTCGATCTTCGGTATCTATCCCCCGAACGAGGCATCGCGGGCCGAGTTCGCCGAGTGGCGCGCCGCGGAAGGACGGTGAAGCGGGTCGCGAAATGGCAACGGGCGACATCACCATTGGCGGCCGGGCACTTCCGGGCCGCCCCGAAAGCCTGAGTGGCACGATCTATGAGAAGATCTTCGCGGCGATCGTCGCCGGCGAGTTCGGCTTGAACGACCGTCTGCCGTCCGAGGCACAGCTCGCCGAGCGCTTCGAGGCGTCGCGGCCGGTCGTCCGCGAGGCCCTGGCGCGGCTGCGCGAGGACAGGCTGATCGTCTCGCGCAAGGGCTCAGGTTCCTACGTTTTGCGCCGGCCGGACGGCGCGGTGCTGCGTTTTGCGCCGGTCGGCTCGCTCGCCGACATCCAGCGCTGCTTCGAGTTCCGTGCCGAGCTGGAGAGTGCCGCCGCTGCCGCCGCGGCCGTGCGCCGCAAGGCCGCCGATCTCGCCGCGATCACCGATTGCTATGGCGCCCTCGACCGCTGCATCGCCGAAGGGCGGCTGGGAGTCGAGGACGACATCCGCTTCCACGAAGCCATCGCCCAGGCGACGCGCAACCAGTATTACAGCTCGGTCCAGGCCAGCCTGCAGCAGTCGATCGCCCAAGGCATGAGCGTCGCGCGCAATCTTTCCCTGCTGCGGCCGGTCGCCCGGCTGGAGCTCGTCCAGCAGGAGCATCTGGCGATCGTCGCGGCCATCGAGGCGCAGGATGCGGACGGCGCCCGGCATGCGATGCGCATGCACATCCTCAATGCGCGGCAGCGCATGTTCGAAGGAGTCGACAGTGAGTGAAGCGCCCGAGGCGGCTCCGAACCCGCAGACGGGGGACCTCGCGATCGCCGTGACCGGTGGCGCGGGCAGGGTCGGCACGGCGCTCCGCCAGGCGATGGCGCATCGCTTCCGCCGCGTTCGCGTCATCGACCGGGTGGCGCCCGCGGCACTGGCCGCCAACGAGGATTTTCGCGAGGTCGACATCGCGCGGCTCGACGACCTCACCGCGGCGCTGGCCGGCATGGACGGCATCGTCCACCTCGCCGGCTTCCCCAATGACCGCCAGATCGATGCCATGCTTCAGGCGAACGTGCTGGGCAGCAGCAACCTCTACGAGGCGGCGCGCCGGGCCGGCGTCGGCCGCGTCGTGCTCGGCTCCAGCAACCATGCGGTGGGGTTCTATCCCCGCACCTGGCGGATCGACGGTGAGGTCCCCATGCGGCCCGACGGGCTCTACGGCCTTACCAAATGCTGGGCGGAGCTGACCGCGGGGCTCTATTACGACACCAGCGGCATCCGCACGCTGGTCGTGCGCATCGGCAATGCCCTGGCGCAGCCGACCTCGCCGCGCAGCCTGGAAATCTGGCTGAGCCCGGGCGACCTGGCGCAGTTGGTGGCCATCGGCATGACCCATCCCGATATCGACTGCACCACGGTCTATGGCGTCTCCAAGGGCGGCGGCAGTTGGTACGACAACAGCGTGGCCGAGCGCCTCGGCTACGTGCCGCAGGATCTGATCAGCGACCATGCCCACCCGGACGCCTTGCGGCCGCATCCGTCGGACATGCCGGAGATCGAGGCGTTCTTCCAGGGCGGCCATTTCTGCACGCACAATCACGACGGCGTCCTGCGGGTGCGCGGAAAGCCGCGCCAGGGCGCCTGAGCCTCACGCGCGCTTCGTCGCGGCGACCGCGAGCCTGGCGCGCAGCCGGCGGCGCGCGGCACTCGCCCACGCCAGAGCGCGCGCCTGCGCCACGATCATGTGAAACGCCAGGGACTTGCGCGGCCCCAGCTCGACCAGCAGATCGACGGTCGGACGGCGGTCGGTCCATATCCGGGTCATGAAGCCGCCATCCGGCGTGCAGGAGTTGATGACGGTGGTCCCGCCGTGCTGAAACAGGACTTCGGTCAACTTGTCGATCAGCAACAGGCCGGGCGAAAACCGGCCGTAGCCGAAGTCATAGGCGGTCTTCCACGTATAGGCCTTGGGGCCGGCATAGAAGAGGACCTGGGCGGCGATCGGCTTGCCGTCGAGGCAAAGCAGGGCGACGGACGCGTTACCACACGCCGCCATGGCGGCGACGAAGCGGCGGACGAAGGCCGTGTCGCGCGCGCTCGCAAGCAGCGCCGTGCCGCGCTCTCCCTTCCAACTCGCGGCTTCCATTTCCAGGAAGACCTCCAGCCCCGCACGGGCCGCATCTTCGCTGCGTTCGTTGACGATCGCGACCGTGCCGGCGGCCGACAACCGGTTCCAGTCCTGGCGGAGCTTCTTGCGGGTCGAGCCGGATCGTTTGATGCCTGATTGAGGCGTGACGACGGCGCTCTCGTGCAGGGAAAGCACCCGGCCCTGGATGGCGCGGCCGGCAAGAGCGGCCATGATCGCGGCGTAGCTGGGATCGCTGCCGTCGAGATGCTGGAAGCGGATGATGTTGGAGAGGTCGGGGCGACCGGCGATCTCGGCGAAGAAGGCCGGCATCACGTCTCCGGCATAATCCGGATCGATGACCGGGTTTGAGACGAAGGCGTAGTCTTGCGGCTGGCTGCAGAGATGCCGGACGGGAAGGCCCGGCGTCTTCCGTGCCCGCAATGCCATCATGCCGACCAGCCTCGGCACGGCCGCCGCCCTGTCCCAGGCGAGCACGACGAACGGCTCGGCGAATCCCGAGTTCCCGGGCAGCCTTCAGTCCGGCGGGATCGATGAAGGCATTGGCCGGCGCCCGCCCGACCAAGTCGCGCCAATGGGGAAGGAGATCTGCCTCCGGCTCGCGGATTTCGACGCTGAGTTCCGACATCCGAGCCCCCGGCGAACCGTCTATCGCGTCATTTCCGGGGTCTTCGGAGGGGCGGGCGCATAGCCGACGGGGCCGGGAGAATGGACCCGCGCCCGCCTGCCGAGCCGCCTCAGCTTCGCCCGCGCCATCCGGGCGACGAAACGGGCAACCCGCTCCGCCGTCCAGCGGATGCTTCGGTCGGTCGAATAGGTGCGGAGCCTGAACGCCGTGGTCAGAGAGGCCTGATCGGCGGCGCGTTTGACCGGGTCGTCGTAGAAAGCGGCAATCTTGTCGCGGTCCATGCCGTCGGTGCGGAGCCAGGACGGTATGTGGACGTTGCAGAGACGTTCGACATCGGTGAACACCTTGCTGGTGCCACTGCCGGCAGCGGGGCAGGACGTGCCGAACGCGTCGCCGACGACCACCATGCCCGGCCTCAGGTAACCGGTCGTGGCATAGAGATCGGCCGGTCGGATTTTCACCGGGCCGACGACGGCAAACGGACCGATCATGCGTTCGAGACGCGGCATCTCCTCGCGCAGCGCCGCCTCGGGCGCCTCACGCACGCGGCTGAGCCATGGATCGTCCATTTGCCGGTACGTCATGAGGTTGGCGCGCATCGCTCCGGCGACGGGAAAGACGGTCAGATAGGCCATGCGCCCGGTCTTTTCCGGAAAGTAGTTGAGAGCGCCGAACGGGAAGGCCGGCCGGCTGACCGGCGCCATGTCGAAGCCGACCGTGATCGAATGACAGGGGCTGATGACCTCGTGCCCAAGGCCAATCCTGCGGCGCAGCCCGCTGTTCAGACCGTTGGCGACCACGATCAGCCGGGCGGAGATCGCTTCGCCGCCCGCAAGGGTCAGCGTCTGGCGGTCCGGCGTGTTGGCGATGTCCACGGCCTTGCCGACAAGGAATGCGACGCCCACGGGGATCTGGGCCCGGACGGCGTTGACCAGATCCTCGTAGCGGATGCCGTATTGATCGGACGGACGCTTCTCGACCAGGGTGCCGAAGCGGGCGATCCAGTCCTCCGTGCCATGGATCGTGGCGGGTAATACCGATTTGGCGAGTTCGGTTCTCCGGAAGATGCCGAGTTGTTCGTCGTCGAGCTTCTCGCAACGGAAGTCCGGCGGGTAGACCGCGTGCGGATCGACCAGCACGGTGTCGATACCGGCGCGGCCGAGCATGGCGGCGGCCGACGAACCGGCCAGTCCGCCTCCGACGATGGCAATGTCTGTGGTGAGCTCGTGTGTCACGTGCTGCCCTTGTCGGCTGGCTGCCGGTGGCGGAGCGATGCTGCGTCCGCTGGAAGGTGAACCGAATGGGGAGCGTCTGGAAATCGTAACCGTGCGTTAATCTTAATCGCAGCCGCCGCGCGGCCCTGGCGGCCGCTTCGGCGGTCGGTCGCCAATCGACGTCGACCCGCAGGAAGACGGCTCACGCAACGTCCAGTCTCTCGAAGCCATTGGCCAAGGCCGTCGGGATTCCGGAGCGCAGCGTCTCGACATAGCCGAGCCTCTGATAGTTGCCGTTCACGGAAAGGCGCGGCAGCGCCGTCATGTGGTCGCGATGCTCGGGGTAGAGAGCGCCGCGCCGCGTGGTCAGGGCCGTGCGGAAGCCGAAATCATCCGCGAGGCGGAACTCGCGGCGGCCGGCCGAGGTGCGATCCCCCACCGGATAGCAGAAATGCGCAGGGCGGATGCCGAGCTCGGCCTCCATGCGCTTGAGGCCCCGGGCGATGTCCGCGCGCCCCTCGTCGAGGGTCGCCTTGGCGAGGATCAGGTGCGTGTCGGTGTGCGCGCCGACGGTTGCCAGCGGGTCGGCGGCAAGCGTCGCGATGGCTTGCCAATCCATGCAGAGTTCGCGGCAGATGGTATCGGCGGAGATGCCGGCCGCGCCGGCCATCCGGCGGACAATGGCGCGCATCTCGCTCTCGTCGGGCAGAGCGCGCAGCGCCCGGTAGATCGTGGCGAAGGCTTTCGCGCGCGCCGCATCGTCGGTGAGGGCGAAGCCGTGGACGGTCGCGCCGATCCGCGCTTCGATGCTGCGGCTGGCCGCGATGGCGCGTTCGAGCGCGATCCACCAGAGATCGCCGGCGCCATCGGCAAAGCGCGACGCCACGAAGATGGTGAATGGCGCGCCGTGACGCTTCAGCAGCGGATAGGCGAAGTCGCCGAAGTCGCGGTAGCCGTCGTCGAAGGTGA
This sequence comes from uncultured Alphaproteobacteria bacterium, assembly GCA_963782045.1. GTDB lineage: Bacteria > Pseudomonadota > Alphaproteobacteria > Rhizobiales > Kaistiaceae > CAVSRC01. The sequence continues at coordinate 122,198 of CAWAIR010000006.1, read as the reverse complement.
GCACGGTGAAGCGGCGGCGGAAATCGCCGTCGCCAAGCCGCCGGTGCGCCTCGTCGAGCGACACGATCTCGTCGCCAGAGGCGCGGATGCGGGTGATCAGCGTGTCGAGGAACGCCGGGCCGACCTCGAGATGGCGGTTGGGCTGGAATCCGTCCCGCCGCGCCGGTCGGACGTGATGGAAGGTAAGGATGGTGCCGACGCCCGCCATGAACGGCGGGGCCACCCGATGCAGCTTGCAGGCGTGGAACGCCTGCATGCCAGCCACGAGGATTTGGGCGGGCAGACCCATGGCGCTCACCGGGCCTGGTGGCGGCGAACGAGCGGCTTCACCCGCGCCTTGAAATCGAACCAGTGGTAGGGGCCGACGGCGTGCAGATAGCGGGCCGTGAAGCGCACGGCGGCAGAGCGGCGCACGACCACGGTCGACAGCTCGCGCGGTTCGCCGCCGAGGCGCCGCTTGTAGACCCCGTCGCCCCACAGCATGTTGAAGTCGAGCATGCCACGCCGGCGGCAATCCTCTATGGCGTAGTTGTGCACCATAACGCCGGGGCTGTAGCGGCTCAGTTCCATGTCGTATCCGCCGACCAGGTAGTAGGCGCGACGGCCGACGGTACAGATGACGTCGCCGGCAATGACGCGGTCGCCGCTCCACAGGGCGACCACGTGCCCGATCTCCGCTACCACGGCGCACAGCCGATCCATCTCGTCGGCATCGATCCCATGCTTCTTGTTCATGGACTCGATCTTCATCTTGTTGAGCGCCACGATGCTCTCAAGCAGCTCGCGCGAGGGGTGTTCCTCGAGTGCAATCCGCGGCGCGTCGAGGTCGTTTTCCATGGCACGCTGCTTGCGGCGCAGGGTCGATCGCGACTTGCCGGAGTTGATGTGCGCTTCGACGTCGGCTCCCGTGAGGACGATCCGCCAGTTGCGCTGATAGCTGAAGGCCGAACGGCCCGTCCGCCGCAGCGGCCCCTCGACCTGCACGTCCTCGAAGACGACGAAATCGGCGCCGGTCTCGTCCAGCAGCGCGTCCGCCAGATAGTCGATGCATGCGGCTTCGAACCAGAGCAGGCGGCCGACATGGACGAGGTGCCTGTCGCGGACCGCGAACAGCAGCGGGTAGCCGAAGCCGTTCGGCCCTGCCGTGGCAACCGCGATGAGATCGTCGATGCCGTAGGCCCTGAGCCAGGCGGGGCTCTCGAACAGCGTGGCGGGTTCCAGGTCGGCGAGTTCGGCAAGCGTCACCGGCCTGACGGTCGGTCGCTCGGCGTTTGACTGGGCGAAATCGGCGATATGGAAGGGTCTGGTGACACCGGCCAAAGCATATTCGTCGTTAACTTTGAGCATGTCGGCGGAAACCTGCGCTATACGGTCGAGCAGCGCCTCGGAAGACGTGAATTGCTGAAGTTAGACTAGATCAGAAGCATCGATGCCAAAACCCTTGGCTGATTCGAATGGTTTTCTTGGTAAATGCCGGTCGGGCCGAAGCGCGAGCGTGGTGCGCTATCGCGAAAGACCCTCGCAATCGACGGCCGGCCGGCAGACGCCCGCCGTCCTGCCGGAGAAGCAAGCCCGTTGGCGGCCTGGCGGCTCTATCTAGATGCGGCCGAACTCGTTCAGGAGATCCTCGACGGTCTTGCCTTTGGCCACCCAGCCGCGGGTTTTCTCCTCCCGCTCGGCCTGCTCGCGGGCGAGTTCGACGATCTCTTCGGCCTTCGCCAGCGGGATGACGGCGACGCCGATCGTATCGGCCACGATGAAATCGCCCGGATTGACCGGCACTCCGCCGCAGGCGATCGGCACGTTGATCGACAGCTCCTCCTTGCGCCCGGAGAACATGGTGTGCGTGCCGCGCGCCACGATCGCCCGCGTCCAGATCGGCCAGCCGATGTCCTCCAGTTCGTCGATGTCGCGTCCGGCGCCGTCGACGATCATGCCGCGGATGCCGCGGTTCTTGGCCAGGCCGCCCATGAGACCGCCGCACACCGAGGTCTCCGTGTCGCCGCCGGCATCGACCACGATGATGTCGCCCGCCTGGCCCATCTCCAGCGCCTTGAGCGGATCGACGAGATCGCCCTTGGAGAGCTGGACGGTGATCGCCTGGCCGACCGCCTTGGCCTTGAACGGCGGCTTGATGGCGCTGTCCATGACCCCGGTGCGGTACATCACGTCGGCGAACACGCACGAGGCCGAATAGCATCTGGCGACCGCATCGAACTTCGCCAGAAGGTCGGGGCGCCGCTCGAACTGGTTGAATACCTTGAGCATGGACGGGCCTTTCACGCAGCGCCCGCTGCAGCAGCGGGGATCTTGTTGACGGGATTTCTCGGGCTCTGCCCGGTCAGCACGAGGGCAACCTCGCTGGCCGCGGTCTCGCGCGCCAGCTTGATCGACTCTTCCGAATAGTAGGCGACGTGCGGCGTGACGATCACGTTGGGAAGCGTGAAGATCGGATTGTCCTTCGGGTCCCAATGAATGCGTTTGGCCGGCTCCTCCTCGGGGTCGTCGAGCCCGGCGCCGGCGACCTGGCCGGAGACGACCGCGTCGTAGAGCGCCCGGTTGTCGATCGTCGGCCCGCGCCCCGTGCACACGATGATGACGCCCCGCTTCATCTGCGCGAACTCGGCCGGCCCGAGGAAGTGCCGGGTCTCCGTGGTCATCGGTACCTGCATCATGATCGCGTCCGCGCGCGCCAGCAGTTCCTCCTTGGAGACCTGCTCGGCCCCCTTGCTGCGCACGAAGTTGGCGTGGAGGTAGGGGTCGAAGATCAGGATGTTGACGCCGAAGACGCGGGCACGCTCGGCGATGGCCTGGCCGATATGGCCGAAGGAGACGATGCCCATGGTGCGGCCGCGCAGTTGCCAGACTGGCCGCGCCGCCTTCCAGTGCCAGACGCCGCGATGGGTCACCGCGTTGTACTGGAGGATCTTGCGGCTGAGCGTCAGCCACAGCGTGATGGCGTGGTCCGCCACCTCCTCGGTGCAGTAGTCGCGCACGTTGGTGACCTGGATGCCGCGCGCCGTCGCCGTCTCGACATCGACGATATCGACACCGATGCCGTATCGCGCGATCACCTTGCACCGCGTCATGGCGGCGATCGCCTTGGCGCCGACGCGCGCATACTGGTTGATGACGGCGTCGCAATCCGCCAAGTGCGGCACGAGCTCGTCCTCGGTCTTGGCATGCAGTCCGACCACCTCGGCGCCAATCGGCTCAAGGATGGAGCGTTCGATATTGTTATCGCCGTAGTCGAAGTCGGAGATGACTACCTTGAAACGCGGCATGACTTCGGCGCCTCATACGTAAGCCGACGACGAATAGGTCAACTCATAGGAGTGGCTGTAGATCTCGAAGATGTTGCCGAACGGGTCCTCACAGTAGACCATGCGATACGGCTTCTCGCCCGGATAGTAGTAGCGGACCTGTTTCAGGCGCTGCTTGCCGCCGTGCTTCTTGACCTTCTCGAGCAGCCCTTCCAGGTCCGGGTCCTGGACGCAGAAATGGAAGGTGCCCGCCTTCCAGTATTCGAAGTTGTTTTCCGGCAGCGTCGCATTGGGAAACTCGAACATCTCGATGCCGATGCCGTCGCCGGTCGACAGGTGGGCGATGCGGAACGACCCCCAGCCCTCGCCGAAGACGTCGTCGCACATCTGCCCGATGGCGCTGTCGTCCTGCTTGATCGTCGTCGGCGGCATGATGACGTAGAGGCCGAAGACCTCGGTATAGAACGCCACCGCCTTCTCGAGGTCGGGGACCGAGATGCCGATGTGGGAGAACGTGACGGGTGCCATTTTCCATGCCTCTTTCAGCTTGCCATGTTGCGGCGGAAGACGAATTGCAGCGCCGCGCCGATCTCGCCGCGCCACATGTCGATGCCGACGGCGAGCACGATGATCGCGCCGATGATGACGTTCTGGGCGGAGGTCGGCACGGCGTTGAGGTTGAGCCCGTTCTGCACGATGACGATGGTCATCGCGCCGATCACCGTGTTGACGACGTGGCCGCGGCCGCCGGCGAGGCTGGCGCCGCCGATCACGGCGGCCGCGATCGCCGACAGTTCCATGCCGACGCCGTAGTTCGGCGAGCCCGAGTTGAGTCGCGCCGTCATCAGCACCGAACCGATGGCGGCGGCGAGGCCGGCCAGGACGAACGCGAGAAGCTGGGTTCGCCTGACATCGATACCGGACAGTCGCGCTGCATTGGCATTGCCGCCGACCGCATAGATCTGGCGGCCGGCCGCCGTGTAGCGCAGGAACCAGAAGGCGAGCGCATAGAGGACGATGACGTAGAACAGCGGCAGCGGGATGCCGAAGAGCTTGCCGTAGAACAGCGGCTCGATATTGGGCGAGACCGAGAAGATCGGCGAGCCATTGTTGAACATGAAGGCGACGCCGCGGAAGGCCGACAGCGTCGCCAGCGTCGTGATGAACGAGGGAATGCGCAAATAGGCGGTCAACAGGCCATTGACCAGGCCGAGCAGCAGACCGCACACGAGGACGGCCAGCATCGCCAGCGCCAGCGGCCATGCCAGCAGCTTGGCCAGCGTGGCGAAGACCATGGTCAGCAGCGCGATCGCCGATCCCGGCGAAAGGTCGATGCCGCCGGTGAGAATGACCAGCGTCGAGCCGATCGCGACGATCGACACGATCGATACCTGCAAGGCCAGGTTCGACAGGTTGCCCTGATCGAGGAAGCGGTTGGTGGTCAGCGCCACCACCAGGGCCACCAGGATCATGGCGCTGAGTGCGCCGGCGATCGGGCTCGAGAATATGCGATTCATGCCGCGTCCCCTCGCTGGAGCGTGCCGGCAGATGCCCGGACGAGTGCTGTGGCATCGAGGTCGCCCGGCTTGTGAATGCCGACCATGCGGCCGTGGCTCATGATTCCGACCCTGTCGCTCATCGACAGCAGTTCGTCGTCGTCGGAAGAGATCAGGATCACGCCCTTGCCCGCCGCGGTCAGGCCGTTGATCAGCCGGTAGACGGCGACGCGCGCACCGATGTCGATGCCCTGCGTGGGCTCGTCGAGGACGAACAGGGCGGCATCGGCGAACAGCCAGCGCGCTATCACCACCTTCTGCTGGTTGCCGCCCGACAGGTAGCCGACCTCGCGGGTCTCCGCCGTCGGCGTGATATCGAGATCGAGCATCAGCCTGCGCCCCGCCTGGTGCTCGCGTGCCGGGCTGATCATGCCGTAGCGTCCGAGACGGTCGAGTGCGGCGCTGGTGATGTTGGGAAACCCGGTAAAATTGAAGAACAGCCCGTCCGACTTGCGGTTCTCCGGGACCAATGCCACGCCGGCCGCGATCGCCTGCTTGGAACTGGTCAGGCGCAGTTGCTTGCCGTCGAGCTCGATCGATCCGGCCGTCAGCGCGTCGACGCCAAACAGGGCACGGGCGAGCTCCGTGCGCCCGGAACCGAGTACGCCGCCGACACCGAACACTTCACCGCGATAGACCTCGAAACTGACGTTGTTGATCCGGTTGCGGGTCGACATGCCGTTGACGCGCAGAAGCGGCCGGTCGGTCGCATTGTGTTGCTTGGGGTAATGCTCGCCGACGTCGCCGACCATGGTGCGCACCATGAAGGGAATCGAGACCTCGGCAATGTCAGCCGGCGATGCGACCCGTCCGTCCTTCAGAATGGTGACGCAGTCGACCAGTTCGACCACCTCGTCGAGCCGGTGCGAGATGTAGAGGACGATGCGCCCCTGGGCCCTGAGCCGCCGGAGGAGATCGTGCAGCCGGGCAATCTCGCCGATGCCGAGCGCCGTCGTCGGTTCATCGAGGATGATCATCGATGCATCGGTAGCCAGCGCCTTGGCGATCTCGACCAGTTGCTGTTCGGCCACCGAAAGCTGCCCGACCACCGCGTCGACGTCGATCGCGACGTTCATGCTGGCCAGCACGGTCGCCGCGGCCGCGCGCAGCCGACGCCAGTCGATCTGGTTGCGCGTCTTGGGCAGCCGGCCGAGATAGATGTTCTCGGCGACGCTGAGGCTCGGAACCAGCGAGAATTCCTGGAAGACGGTGGCAATGCCGGCCTCGCGCGCCGCCTGCGGGTTAGGCAGGCGTACCGGCGATCCGTTGCGCAGGATGGTACCGGCGTCCGGCTCATGAGCGCCGCATAGAACCTTGATCAGGGTGGACTTGCCCGAACCGTTCTCGCCGACCAGTCCGTGAATCTGCGAGCTGTGCAGCGTCAGCGAAATGTCGTCGTTCGCAACCACCGGGCCAAAGGTCTTGCGCAGACCCTTGATCTCCCATGTCATGCCGTTTGCCGCATTCGTCATGTCTGCACAGCCACTCGGACTTTTCGCTGCTGCAGGCGGACCGCAGCACAAGCCGCGGCCCGCCGGCGCATGGCGTCAGTACTTCTTGGAAGGCTTGGGATACAGCGTCTCGGGATGCTGCAGCACCTCGACGACATTGCTCTTGTCGACGATGCGGGTTGGCGTCTCCACCCAGCCGCCCGGGAACTTGTTGTCGAGCACGTCGGCCGCGACGTCGAGGGCGATCTCCCCCATGACGAACGGCGTCGTGTCGACGGTCGCGGTCACGGTGCCCTCGGCGATCGGCTCGAGGCCGGCGCCGGTGTCGCCGTCATTGCCGAACAGCAGCAGATCATTGCGGCCGAGCGCCTTGGCGGCCTGCGCCGCACCAAGGATCTCGTAGTCATTGGCCGCGAAGATCATGTTGATCTCGGGATGCGCCTGCAGCATGTCCATGGCAGCCGCATTGCCGCCTTCGGTGTTCCACTTGCCGTCGAGGCTGGCCACCACCTTCAGCTTCGAGCCCTTGATCGCGTCAAGGAAGCCGCCGACGCGTTCGGTCGAATCATAGCCCGGCTGGCCTTCCAGGATGCCGACGTTCATGGCCTTGTCGCCGACAAGCTTCAGCGCGTACTCGCCTTCCTTGTAAGTGCCGCCACGCTCGGAATAGCCGACCACGGCATGCACCGGGCTCGGGAAGTTGGGGATGTCCGAGTTGACGATGATGACGGCGATGCCGGCATCGACCGCACGCTTGATCAGCGGTGCCGCGGCAGCTTCGTCGTGGGTGTGCATGATGATCGCCTGGACGCCTTGCGTGATGACGTCCTGGATCATGCCCATCTGGCCGTTGATGTCGGCGCCCGACTGCGGCGCGAGCATGAACGTGTCGATGCCACGCTTGGCCGCCTCGTCCTTGATGCCCTCGCCGATGGCAATGTAGTAGTTGAACTCGGTTGCCGGCGGCATGTAGGCGATGCGTGCGCCCTTGGCGCCTTTGAAGCCCTGGATCGGCGCTTGGGCCGCGGGCTTGAGCGGTTTGGGGGCGGCGTAGTCCACGGCATAGGCGGCGCCTGCCATCATGCTGACGGCAGCTCCGACCGCGCATGCGAGCATCAGTTTCTTCATTGAGCATTCCTCCTTCTTTTGTTGCGTTGCCTCACCCGGCAAACGGCGGATCGGTCAGTCCCTTCACACCCGGTCGACACGCAAAAAGGCTTCCGGACTGAGGCTCCCGTTCCAGAAGCTCGGCGCTTGAATCGAGTTGCGAAGTGGTGATGAACAGGACGTCGAGATCGGGCCCGCCGAAGGCGGTGCAGGTCGGCTTGGCGACCGGGACCTCGATCACGCGGTCGAGCCGTCCGTCGGGCGCATAGCGCTCGACCCGATAACCCTCCCACACCGCGTTCCAGATGAAGCCTTCCGCATCGACGCACGACCCGTCGGGCACGCCGTTTCCGGTCAGCGTTGCGACGATGCGCCGGTCGCCGGTGTCGCCGGTCGCCGGATCGTAGTCGTAGGCGACGATCTCGCGCGTCGGCGAGTCGGCGAAGTACATGACGCGCCCGTCCGGGCTGAAGCAGATGGAGTTGGCGCAGGCCACCCCGCCGAAAAGGCGGGTCAGACCGAGATCGGCATCGAGGCGCCACACCGAGGAGATCGGCTTCAGCTCCTTCTCGTCCATCCCGCCGGCGACGAATCGGCCCTGCCGGTCGGTGCGCCCGTCGTTGAGCCGGGTCTGCGGCAGGTCCGGCTCGAACCGGGCGATGTCCTCGCGCCGGCCGGTCTTCGGATCGAAGAGGGCGAAACCGTCGGCGAAAGCCGCCAGGACGGTGCCGTTGCTGCGCGGCGCGAAGCAGCAGATGCGGTCCGGCGCCGGATAACTCTCCGCCCTGTTGCTGGCCGGATCGAACGCCCACAGGGCCTTGCCCTGGATGTCGGTCCACCACAGCCGCCCGTCGAGCGCATTCCACAGGACGCCCTCGCCGTGCGCATTGCGGCAATCCACTGCGATCTCGGCTTTCACGTGTCCTCCCGGCGTCGTTGCGATTGACGCTTTTGTTGGGGCAATATATCGTATCTGATATACCAGTCAACCGGACCTGTGCCCGATTGACGACGAAGAGGAAAAACAGTGCAGCCTATCGAACGCCCTCAGTCGCTCGCCGAAAGCGTCCTCAAGCGGCTCCGCGCGGAAATCGTCTCTGGCGACTTCGCCCTTGGTCAGCCCCTGTCGGAGCGGGCGCTGGCCGAAAGCCTCGGCGTATCGAAGACCCCGGTGCGCGAGGCGCTCGCCCAGCTTCGCCTGGAGGGGCTGGTCCACATCCGGCCGCAGCGCGGCGCCTTCGTCTTCACGCTCAGCCAGCGCGAGGTCGTCGAGATGTGCGAATTGCGCCAAGCGCTCGAATCGAGTGCCTGCCGGCTTTCCATCGAGCGCAACCAGCGCCGCTTCTACAGCGACCTGGAGGGTGTGGTGGTGCGCATGCGCGCGGCCTTCAAGGACGGTGACCAGAAGGCCTATCTCGCCGAGGACACCAACTACCACCTCTGCTTCTTCCGCAGTTGCGGCAACACGCTGATGGAGCAGAACTACGGCATGTTCGTCGGCAAGATCGCGGCGCTGCGCACCCATCTGGCGCAGAAGCCGCAGCACATCGAGCTCTCCTTCCACGAACACGAAAGCATGCTCGATGCGGTGGGTGCCGGCAACGTGGCCGAGGCGCTGAGCACTCTCGACATCCACATCGCCCGCACCAAGGAGACCTACTCGGCGGGCGTCACCGATATCGCCGCCGCCGACAAGTCGCCGGCGCGCCAGGCAGTGTGATGGCTTCGCTCCTGTCCACGACAGGCATCTCCAAGCGCTTCGGTGCAACCATCGCCCTCGATTCGGTAGCCTTCGCACTCCTGCCGGGCGAGGTCCATGCGCTGGTCGGCGAGAACGGCGCCGGCAAATCGACGCTGACCAACATCCTCGCCGGGGTCATCCAGCCGGATGCCGGCGAGATCAGCATCGACGGCCGGTCCATCGTCATCCATTCGCCGCGCCATGCCCAGCTTCTCGGCATCGCCACGGTCTTCCAGGAGCTGTCGCTTACCGGCACCGTCAGCATCGGCGAGAACATCTTCGCCGGGCGCGCGCCCTCGCGCTTCGGCCTGATCGACTGGCCGCGGCTGGAGCAGGACGCCCGCGCGCTGCTCGGCGATCTCGGCATCGCGCTCGACGTGCGCCAGCCGCTGGCGCAGACGCCGGTTTCCGTTCGCCAGATGGTCGAGATCGCCAAGGCGATCTCGCTGAAGGCGCGCATCCTGCTGCTCGACGAGCCGACTGCGGCCCTTTCGCCGGTCGAGGTCACCCGGTTGTTCGCGCTGATCGCGCGCCTGACCGAGCGCGGCCTCGGCATCGTCTACATCAGCCACCACCTGTCCGAGGTGCTGAAGATCGCCGACCGCATCACCGTGCTGCGCGACGGCCATGTCGTCGCCGAACGCAGGCCGCACGAGACCAACCAGGACGGTCTGGTCAAGGACATGGTCGGGCGGGAGGTTTCCGGCCTCCGCCGGGAGCGCGGCGGCAGCGCCGGTCCGGTCGCCCTCGAGGCGCGACGCCTGACGCGGGCGGGGGAATTCCAGGCCGTCGACCTGGCGCTCAAGGCCGGCGAGATCGTCGGCATCGCCGGCCTGATGGGCTCGTACCGTAGCGAACTCGGGCAGACGCTTTGCGGCATCCTGCAGCCCGCCTCCGGCGAGATAAGGCTGCGCGGCGCCGCGGTCCGCTTCGGCGGCCTGGCGCAGGCGGTGCGCCAGGGCATTGCCTACGTGCCGCAGGACCGCAAGACCGACGGCCTGTTCCTCGACATGACGCTTGCCGCCAACATCACCGCCGCGTCGCAGTCGAAGATCGGCCGCTACGGCATCTATCGGCGCGCCCGCAACCAGGCGCTTGCCCGTGCGGCCATGGCGCTCCTCGGCATCAGGGCCGCGGGACCGGACAGCACCGTGCGCACGCTCTCCGGCGGCAACCAGCAGAAGACGCTGCTCGCCCGCTGGCTGGCGACCGACCCCACGATCATCATCGTCGACGAGCCGACCCGCGGCGTCGACGTTGCCGCCAAGCACGACATCCACGCGCTGCTGGCCGATCTCGCCACCAAGGATGCGGCGATCCTCATCATTTCGTCCGATCTCGTCGAGCTGATGAACCTCTGCGACCGCCTGGTGGTCATGCATGCCGGCCGCATCGTCGGCGAAGTCGATCCAAAGGCGGCGCGCGAAGAGGAGATCGTCGCGCTCGCCTCCGGACTTGCCGGCAACCAGCAGGAGAATGCGGCATGAGCGTCCTTGCCACGCACGAGGTCGCCGACGCGGCCAGGCCGAGCCGGCTGAAACGGCTGGCGGCGACGCGCGAGCTGACCCTGTTTGCCGTCATCCTCACCATCATCGCCGTGATGAGCGCGGCCTCGCCCTTCTTCTTCACCATGGCCAACTTCCGCGCGGTGTCGATCGGCATGGCACCGACGGCGATCATCGCGGTCGGCATGACCACCCTGTTGATCTCGGGCGGCTTCGACCTTTCGGTGGGAGCGGTGCTGGCGCTCTGCTCGACGCTGACTGCGCTCTCCATGGTGGCCGGCGCCAGCGTGCCGGTGGCGATCGTCGTCGGCCTCTCCGGCGGCGTCGCCGTCGGCCTCCTCAACGGGCTCATCGTCACCCGCTTCCGCGTCAACCCGCTGGTCGCCACCCTCGGCACCATGTCGGTCGCCCGCGGCGCCGCGCTGGTGATGACCGAGGGCTTCTCGGTTTCCAAGCTGCCGGCGAGCTTCGGCGAGGTCGGCCGCTCGTCGATCGCCGGCGTGCCGACGATCGTCTGGATCACGGTCGCCATCGTCATCCTCGGCGACCTGGTGCTGCGCAACAGCGTCTTCCTGCGCCAGGTCTATTTCGTCGGCGGCAACGAGAAGGCGGCGCGTCTCTCCGGCCTGGCCGTCGATCGCCTGCGCGTCATCGCCTATGTGCTCACCGGATTTCTCGCCGCCGTTGCCGGCGTGCTCCTCTCCTCCCGCCTGATGAGTGGCATGCCGACCGCTGGCAATGCGCTCGAATTGCAGGTGCTGGCCGCCTGCGTCATCGGCGGGGCGTCGCTGCGCGGCGGCGAGGGCACCGTGCTCGGCGGCTTCCTCGGCGTCATCTTCGTGGCGCTGGTCAACAACGCCATGACCATGCTCGCGGTCTCGATCTACTGGCAGATGATCGTGATCGGCTCCGTGCTCGTCGCCGCCGTCGCGCTCGACATGCTCGTGCGTCGGCGCAGCGCCCGAGAGACTTGAGAAAACCAAAAGGGAGGAAATTCAGATGCAGAAACTTGAGCTCGACCGCCGCAGCATGCTCGGCCTGGGCGCCGCCGCCGCTGCCCTGGCGGTGACCGGACTGCCCAAGATGGCCAGCGCCGCGGGTGCCGGCGGCGACTACGTGTTCCTGTCGATCGTCACCCAGGTGCCCTTCTGGGCCGATCACCGGCAGGCGCTGAAGGACGTCGGCGCACTGCTCGGCGTGAAGACCGAGTTCACCGGCCCGCTCGATTTCGACACCGCCGCCCAGGCCCGCCAGCTCGACGAGCTGATCGCCCGCAAGCCCGCCGGCCTGATGATCTTCCCCGGCGACGCCGATGCGCTCGCCGACGGCATCAACCGCGCCGCCGATGCCGGCATTCCGGTCGCCATGATCATCGGCGACGTGCCGCAATCCAAGCGCGTCGCCCATCTCGGCATCTCCAACAAGGACGCCGGCCGCGCCGGCGGCGGGATGCTGGCCGGCGCCATCGGTGGCAAGGGCAAGGTGCTGCTCGGCACCTTCCCGTCGCCGGCGACGCTTGAGCGCGTCGAAGGCTACAAGGAGATCTTCAAGGAGAAATATCCGGAGATCGAAGTGGTCGACGTCGTCAACGACAAGGCCGATCCGTCGTTCGCGCCGACCGCCTATGCCCAGGCCCTGCAGGCGCATCCCGATGTCGTCGGCATCGGCGGCACCGACGGCGATTCCGGCAAGGGCGCGGCGATCGCCGTCACCGAAGCCGGCGTCACCGGCAAGGTGAAGATCGTCGCCATGGACCGCAACGACGACATGCTGCCTTACATCCAGGACGGCACCATTCACGGCTCGATCGCGCAGAAGTCCTATCTGGAGGCGTTCCTCGCCGTCTATCTGCTGAACTGGCTGAACAACGGCGACATCAAGATGGTCGGCGATGCGGCGGCGGCCGGCATCAACGTGCTTCCCGAGAACGTCGTCACCGGCGTCGTCGGCATCACCAAGGACAACGTCGGCGCCTTCGTTCGCGCCTAGCCTGCGAGCAGAGCGGGCGCGGAGATACCCTCCCTCCGCGCCCGTTCCCTGAGAAGGCGAGCGGCTGGATGAAGATCGTCGTCACCGGCGCCGCCGGGCATCTGGGCGGCAAGCTCAGCGCCCATCTGGCGGCCGCTGGCCATGCGGTGACCGGCCTCGACCTGACGGCCGCCGACCGGCCGGTGCCGATTCATGCCGCCGACCTGTCGCGGCCCGATTCCGGCTGGACACGGCGTCTCGTCGGGCAGGATGTCGTCGTTCACCTTGCCGCCGACCGCGACCCCAGGCGGCATGGCGGACGGTGATCCCCAACAACATGGATGCGGTTCTCAACCTCTTCGAGGCGGCGCGGCAGGCGGGCGTCCCGCGCGTCGTCTTCGCCAGCTCGAACTGGGTCATGGGTGGCCGTCGCTTCGATGGCACCCGCCTCGATGCGCGCATCACGCCCGATCCGGTGACCCCCTACGGCATGTCGAAGCTGATGGGCGAGCGCGTCGGCGCGCACTATGCCGCCGTCCACGGCATGACCGTGATCTGCACCCGCATCGGCTGGACGCAATGGACCCATGACAACCGCCCGGGACCGCACATGGCCATGGGCCGGTGGGGCCAGCTCATGTGGCTGAGCGACCGCGACTTCTGCGAGGGCATGACCGCCGCGGCGACGGCACCGGCGAGCGGCTTCGCCGTCGTCAACATGGTCTCCGACAATCCCGGCATGCGCTGGTCGCTCGACGAGATGCGCGGCGTGCTCGGCTTCTCGCCCAAGGACGGTGCCGCGGCCAGGCTGCCGCTCCGCCTCAGGCTGACCGAGTTCGGCGCCTGGATGGCGCAGGTTGGCGTGCCGCGTCTGGTGTCGAAGCTCACCCGGGCGAGCTGGTGAGATGGTGTGCGCGAAAGAGATCGAGCGTCTGCTGGCGGATCGCGGCCTCGCCGTGGAAGAGGTGCCGCTTGGGCCAAACGCCCACCTGATCGTCACCCGGTGCGGCGGACGGGTGTTCGGTCCCTTCGTCGATGGCGCCGATGCTCTCGGCTGGTGTCCGGCGCCGGATGCCTTTGCGGCGGCGCTCGCGGCGGGCGACTGGAACATCGGCGGCGAGCGCGTCTGGCTGGCGCCGGAAGCATCGTTCAACTTCACCGATGCTGCCCGCATCGTCGAGACCTATCGCGTCGATCCGGCGCTCGATCCGGGCGCGTGGCATCTCGAGCGCGCCGGCGCCGCCATACGCTTCGGCCTGCAGGCGGAGATCGCCCTTGCCGACGGCAGCGGGCGGATCGCGGTGGAGATCGTCCGCACCCTTGCCCCCCGGCCGGCACATGTTCTGATCGGCGGCGTTCGCGAATTCGGCTACCGCCAGCGCATCGTGGTGGAGCAGCGCGCCGGACCTCCGCTGCCGCTGGTGCCCTGGCTCATCCGGCAGGTCGCGCCGGTCGGCACCGCCTTCCTCGACGCCCGGAACGGCGCCCGCGGCGAGCCCGTCTTCGGCGCGCCCCCCGCGGCAGCGATCGCGCCACAGGACGGCTGGTGGCGCGTACCGTTCCACGGGCCGGGTTTCATGAAGACCTGCTATCGCCGCGCCTCGCTGCGCAATGGCGCGATCGGGCTGATGGCTGAGGCGACGGTGAATACCGCGCTGCTTTGTCGGCCGGTGCTCGCCGACGCGGAGCGCTATCCGGAAACTCACCCGCGCGCTCCCGGATCGGCGGGCCAATGCGCTGCCTTGTTTTATGACGACGGGCGCTTCGGCGCCTATGGTGAGATCGAGCTCTACGGCCACCGCGACCCCTCCGGCCCTGGCGTGCTGGAGGTTGCGGTGCTTTGCCTCGTCGGGCCGGCGGAGGCGCTCATGGCCGAAGTCGGTCTTGCCGCCGACGATCCGCAGGCCAAGACACCATCGGAGCGGGCGTGATATTTGCCTTGCGCCACGCGTTTACGGGACACGATTGAACCATGAGCCAAGAGGTATCCGCCGGCTGCATGATCGCGATCGACTGGGGGACGAGCAACGTGCGCGCCCGACTGGTCGACGACGCCGGGGCCGTGCTTGCCGAGAGCAGGAGCGACGACGGCATCGCCAGGCTTTCCCAGGGCAGGCATGAACCGGCCTTCGAGCGGCTGGTTGCCGGCTGGCCAAGGGTTCCGGCGGTCCTTGCCGGCATGATCGGCAGCCGCCAGGGCTGGCACGAGGCTGCCTATCTCGAGTGCCCGGCGGCGATTGGCGCCCTTGCCGAGGCTGTCGTCCGCTTCCAGGCGGCCGACGGGCGGCAGATCGCCATCGTCCCCGGCGTCATGTTGAGAAGCCCGGCACGCGACGGCGACGTGATCCGCGGCGAGGAGACGCAGATTGTCGGCCTCATCGACGGCGAGCCGGGCTTCGACGGCGTCGCCGTCATGCCCGGCACCCACTCCAAATGGGTGAGCATTGCCGAGGGCGTCATCCGCGATTTCCAGACGGTGATGACCGGCGAGCTGTTCGACCTCCTCGCCCACACCTCGTTCCTGCGTCATTCGGTTGCACAGGAGGCCGGCGATCTCACCGCTTCGCCCGACTTCACCATCGGTGTGCGACGGACCGCCGGCGAAGGCCTGCCGTTCCTGGCCGCGCTGTTCTCCGTGCGCGCGCGGGCGCTGTTGACCGATGTGCGGCCGGACGACAACCTCGCCTATCTCTCCGGCCTCATCATCGGCGGCGAGATCGCCGCTGCCCAGGCAACCGGACGGCTGACGCCCGCTGTCGCCTTGCGCGTCATCGGGTCGAAGGCGCTCGGCAAGGCCTATGCGCGGGCGCTTGCCATCGCGGGCTTCGAGGCGCAGGTGCACGACGGCGACGCACTGGTGCTGGCCGGCCTCGTTCACCTGGCGCGCGCCATCGGTTTCCTTCCCTCCACCCGGAGCGTTTCATGACCGACATCTTCCATGGCCGGCGGCCGCTGATCGCCATCCTGCGCGGCATCGCGCCAAACGACGCCGGCGCCGCGCTCGAGGCGCTGGTTGCCGCCGGCATCGGTCTCGTCGAGGTGCCGCTCAATTCGCCCGATCCGCTGGAGAGCATCCGCATCATGGCCGCGGCGGCCGGCGGTCGCGCCCGCATCGGCGCCGGCACGGTGCTCACCGTCGACGAAGTCGCGGCCGTGGCGGCGGCGCGGGGGACCTTTGTCGTCTCGCCCAACGTGGCGCCCGACGTGATCGGCAAGACCAAGGCGACGGGACTCGGCTCGTTCCCCGGCGTCTTCACCGCCAGCGAGGCGCTTGCCGCCGTCGCCGCCGGGGCCGACGGCCTGAAGTTCTTCCCGGCCAGCCTGCTCGGTCCCGACGGCATCAAGGCGATCGGCGTCGTACTGCCCAAGGCGATGCCGCTGATCGCGGTCGGCGGCGTCGATGTCGGCGATATCGCGGCCTACCGCAAGGCCGGCGTCACCGGCTTCGGCCTCGGCTCGAACCTCTACAAGCCGGGCATGGGCGCCGAAGAGATCGGCCGGCGCGCGCAAGCGATCGTGGCGGCCTATGACGCGGCCGGGTGATGCCGGGCCGGCCTCTGCGCAAGTTGTCGGCCTGATCCTGGCCGGGGGGCGCTCGGCCCGCATGGGCGTCGACAAGGCCGGCCTGCGTATCGGCGCGCAATCGCTACTCGAGCGTGTCGTCGGTCGCCTGGAGCCTCAGACGCGGTGGCTCGTTCTGAGCGTCGGCCAGGGCAGCGCAGCGGCGGGTTCTTCCGGTCTTCCGGTGGTCCACGATGCGGGGGAGCGTTTCGGCGGCCCGTTGTTCGGCATCCTGTCGGGGCTGAAATGGGCGATGGCCAACACCGATGCCCGGTGGCTGGTGTCGGTGCCGACCGACGTGCCCTTCCTGCCCGGCGACCTGGTATCGCGTCTCCGCCAGGGGCTTCTGTCGGGCGGAGAGATCGCCGTCGCCAGCTCGCGCACGCGACTGCATCCGGTCATCGCCCTGTGGCCGGTGTCCCTGGCGGAAGCGCTCGATGCCTGGCTCGCCGTCCCGGTGCAGCGCGCAGTGAAGGACTGGCTGGCAATCCGGCGATGGTCGGCAGTCGATTTCCCCTGTGAGGGTGGGCTCGATCCCTTCTTCAACGTGAACACCCCGGACGACCTCGCGGCCGCGCGCGACAACGCGCGCCATTCCTCATGACGCCGGCGATTGGCGCCGCCGTGCCGATGCCTAGAGCCTTTCATAGTCAGATGGGATCAATCCCGTTTCTCGACCGGCGGAGCGATCCAGCGTCGAGACCGGCGAAGGTCGATGTGGGGCATCGGTCGAGCCGGGATCGACGTCGGGCGCCCGCCGGTCGGAAACCCGAAGGGACGGGCGCTCTTGCGCCACTATCATCGCCGTCGGTCTCGGCCGTACCCCCGGTACGCCCGTCGCCCGCCGGCTTGATCCTGTCGCAAGATCGCTCCGTCGGAATGGTTCCATCTGACTATGAAAGGCTCTAGCGGGCGCTGGATCACCCCTCTCCGGATACCAGCGCCTTGCCGGTCAGCTCGTCCGTCACGAGATATCGCACATACCCGCCGGAAAGCGCCGCCCGGATCGCCTCGATCTTGTCCATGCCGGCGGCCACCAGGATTCCGCATTTCACGCGCTTGAGCTCATCCGGCGTGATGCCGATCATGCGCTCGTCCATCTCTCCCTTGACGTGCTCGCCGCGGGCATCGATGAACCGGCCGCAAACGACGCCGACGGCCCCGTGCACCTGATACCAGTGCAACTCCTCGACGCTGGCGATGCCGGATTGCACGAGGTGGGTCGTCTCCGAGCAGTTGCCGACCGAGAAGAGCACCTTGGTGAGCTCCGTGAATTTCTCCAGTTGCGTTCGGATGATCGGCTCCTTCTTCAGCGCGTCGGCGATCTTCTTGCTCGACAGGATCGCGGGCGCATGAAGGGTGTAGCAGTCGGCGTTGAGACTGGCGGCGATGCGGATTGAACTGGTTTCGGCCGCCGGCAGCAGCGGCGACTTCATCGAGCCGATCGTCTGGCAGATGGTGAGGTTGCGAACCGCACCGCGCGGCATTTCCTCGGCGAGCCACTGGATGGTCTCTCCCCAGGCGATGCCGAGCACGTCACCCGGCTGCAGAAGATCGTAGACCGCCATCGCCCCGATGCGCGCCACCCGGCGACGGACGTCCCTGGCCCGCTTGTCGGCATTGGTTGCGGAACCGGGCAGGGCCGATGCGATGTAGACATCCTCGAGGCCATAAGCCTCTCTGAGATCCTTCGACAGCTTCGAACTCGAGAACGACGTGCCGTTGATCCGGATGTCGACGATGTTCTGTTCGCGCGCCTGGCGCAGGTAGTTCACCACCGTCGGCCGCGACACGCCGAGCCGCCGGGCGATCTCGTTCTGGGTCAGTCCGTCCTTGTAGTAGAGGATGGCGATGTTGGCCAACAGCGCGTCGTTGCGGTGCAGGGATTTCCGTTCGCTCCTGTCTGCGGAAGCTGGCTTCATTGAAGCGTTTCCCCCTCCTCCATGAGCGTCACGACCTGATCGAAGTCACGCACGCCGGCATCCGAGCCGAGACCGGTCGCCACCAGAGCCGAGACCGCGGACCCGAGCCTGCACGCCCGCTCGAGGTCGAAGCCCTTGGCCAGGCCGGCGACGAAACCACCGCAATAGCTGTCGCCGCACCCGGTCGTATCCGACACCCTCACCTTGAAGGCCGGCGTCCGGAACGCGCCGTCGGCCGTGCGCGTATACGACCCTTCGGCGCCCATTTTGAAGATGCAGGCCTTGGCGCCCATGTCCATGAAGAACCGCGCCGCCTCTTCCGGCCGCGCCTGCCCCGACAGAAAGGCCGCCTCTTCCAGTGACGGCATGAAATAGTCCACGTGCGGGAGCGTGTCCCGCAAGAGGGCCACCGTCCCGTCGTTCGGTGCGATCAGGTCGAACGTCGTGGTCAATCCCTTCGCCTTCGCATGGGCCAGCAGGCGCGCGCTGCGCCCGTCGTCCATGGCGGCAAGCAGGCCGGTCCCGCCATGGTGGAGGAAGCGGGCATCGCAGACGGCATCGAAATCCGCATCCTCCACGATCAGGTAATCGGAGGCGCCGCGGCAGTGCAACGCCGGTCGCTGACCGTCCGGGCGGATCGTCAGAATGGTCGCCGACGTCGGCGCCTCGGCGGTCCGCCGGACCATCGAGCAATCGATACCCATCCGCTGGTAAGCCGCCAGAATGAAATCCGCCTTTTCATCGTAACCAAGACAGGCGACGGTGGCACATGAGATTCCCAGCTTCGCCGCGTTCATGACGGCGCCGGCGGCGGTGCCGGCCGGGTTGAGCCGGATTTCCTCGATGAACGCGACTCCCCCGCCTTCAGGTATGGTTTTGACCGGGCGGCCCGCGACGTCAAGGATCGTCAGGCCGACAAAGACTGCATCGAACTTGGCCACTTCCGCCTCCCGCAGTTGACCGTGATTCAGGGCTGCTTCACGCATTGACCTTCTTGTTGCCGCTCTGGCCGTAGTTCTGCCGGAACCACTTGTAGCAACGGGCTATCTCCTCATCCGGCAGTTCCTCCACCGGCCCGCGCAACATCGCCAGGTGCGTGGTCTTGGCGGCCTCCTCCAGATACATGGCGATGGATGTCGCCTCGGTCGCCGACTTGCCCATGGTGAAGACGCCGTGCGCCTTGACCAGGACCGCCATGCCGCCCGCCGACGCTTCGATGATTGCCCGTCCGGTATCGACCTCGCCCGGCGTTGCGTATTCGGAGCAGGGCACGTCGCGACCGAGGATATGGGTAATCGGCGTGAGAACGGCCGGGATGCGCTCGCCGCGGGCGGCGAAGCTGGTGGCGTAGGGCGAATGGGTATGGGTGACGCCGAAGACGTCGGGCCGGTGCCGATAGATGTAGAGATGGATGCCGGTGTCGACGGAGGGCTTCATCTTGCCTTCGACGACATTGCCGTCGAGATCCACGACGACCAGGGTCTCGGGCGTCAGCTTCGCGAATTTCACGCCGCTCGGCTTGATCACCACAAGATTGCTGTCCGGGTCCCGACCCGAGACGTTGCCGCCGCTGCCGACGACAAGGCCGTTGCGCGGCAATTCGTGGTTCTGTTCGCAGACCTCTTCTTTCAGGATTTCGAGCATTTCAGGCTGCCTTCTTCGATGATCTGACATGGGCAGGGAGCCCATGCGGGTAGACGATGATCTTCAGCAAATCTTGGGCTTCGACGAGCATCCGGAACGCTTCCGCCGCGTCCGCGATGTCGAAGAAATCGGTGATCGCCTTCTCCGCCTGGACGCGTCCGGCGTCGAGCAGGCGGAAATAGCTGTAGGTGTCGTGGTGGTCGCTCGAATATTTCGAGGTGACGGTGATCTCGTCGAAATAGGCGCGGTTGCCGTCGCGCACCCACGGCACCTCCGGCGCCAGGGGCGCGCCGAGGTGCAGCGTGCCGCCGGCCTCGGTAAGCGCCAGCGCCTGGTCCCACGCCTTCTGGGTCGGCGCGATGGCGACCACCGTGTCCGCGAGCAGGCCGTTGTTGATCTCCCGCATCGCTTCGACCGGGTCGGTTTGGGCGGGATTGATCGTGTGCGTCGCGCCGAGTTCGCGCGCCTTGGCGAGCCGCCATTCGGAAAAGTCCAGCGCCACGACCTTGCCCGCTCCGAACAGCGGCGCCATGTGGATGAAGCCCTGCCCCATGAAGCCGGCGCCGACCACCGCCACGGTGTCGCCCGGCTTGATGTTGCAGACCTTGAGCCCGCCCATGACGCAGGACCACGGCTCGATCGTGGTCGCCACCTCGTTCGACATGGTGTCGGGGATGCGGTGGACGTCCATGCGCAGATGGTCGGCGGTGACGCGATAGTATTCGCAGACCCCGCCGGGATCGAGCTTGGTCGTCGAATAGAACGGATCGCGCGTGTAATGCCCGCGCAGCGACCAGTGCGACCGGGCGCGGCCGACATGGTGGTTGACGAAGAGCCGTTCGCCGACCTTGAAGTCGGTCACGTTGCGGCCGACGTCGACCACCTCGCCAACCGGCTCGTGGCCCAGCACCTTGGGCTTGGCCTTCTTGTACCAGGGCATCGCCTCGCCGCCGCACAGCCCGCAGGCCAGCGTCTTCAACAGGACGTCGTCGGGCCCGATTTCGGGCACCGGCCTCTCTTCCAGGCGGATGTCGTCGATCGCGTAGTAGATGGCCGCCTTCATCATGTCTGGCATCGGATTGGCTCCCTCATGTCTGGTTGCCGGCGCCGTGCGCGAAGGCGCGCCGCGCCTCCCAGATCTCGCCGGATACGGCGACGATCCTCTGGTAGAGCGCGAACAGGCGCTCATACTCCTGCGCAAGCTGCGGATCGGGATGGTGGTAACGGACGTCCTCGGCACGGGCCGGCCGCGACTGCGCATCGCCCACGCCGGCCGCCGCCGCACCGATCAGCGCCGCCCCCCACAGCCCGTGATCGCTGATGTTGCTGGCGGTGATCGTCGTCCCCATCACGCTGGCCACGATGTCGCACCACAGGACGTTGCGCGCCCCGCCGCCGGTCAGGAACACATGGTCGGAATTGGCGATGCCCGCGGCACGGAAGCAATGCTTCAGGCTGAACGAGGTGCCTTCCATCACCGCGCGCGCCATGTCGGCCTTGGTCGACTGCGCCGTCAGGCCATGGAAGGCCGCGGTCGCATGCGGCGCGACGAAGGGCGCGCGCTCCCCGGACAGGAAGGGCAGGAAGGTGACGCCGTTGGCGCCGGCGGGAATGCTGCCGGCGACCTCGTTCATCCGCGCTACAATTTGCGAAGTGTCGCCGCCGCCGAGCGTCAGCGGGTGCAGCGATGCGAACCAGTCATAGGCCGACGCCCCGGATGATGGCGCCACCACGCGGATCCAGTTGTCGTTGAGCGGATGGGCGACGGTCGCTCCGACCGGCTCGCCCGCGAATGGTTCGGCGCCGACGACGGCATTGACCACCGCGGTCGTGCCGAGGATCAGGCAGACATCGTCCACCTCGTTCAGCTTCATGCCGACCATCATCGCGCCGAGGTCGATCGATCCGGTGGCGACCGGCAGGCCGGCCGGCAGGCCCACCGCTTCGGCGACCTCCGCCAGCAGCCCGCCATGCAACCGGTCGGATCGTTGCGGCGGCGCCAGCATGCCGGCGAATTCGCCGATGCCGAGCAGGTCGAAGGCTTCCGCGGCATAGACCCTGCGTTCCAGATCCATGAATGGGATCGTGCCGTCGCTGAAATCCGACGCCAGCACCCCGGTCAGCCGCAGATTGATCCAGTCCTTGCAGAAGACGACATGGGCCACGCGCGCCGCCGTCTCCGCTTCGTGCTCTTTCAGCCAGCGCAGCGCGGTGCCGGCGGTTCCCGCCCAGTTCGCCGTGCGCGAGAAGCGCGACAGCCGTGCCGATGTGCCGTCGGCGATCCAGTCGAGCACGAGGTCCTCGCCCCGGCAGTCGTTCCACAGGATCGCGTTGCGCACCGGGCGCAGGTCGGCATCGAGCGCCCACAGCCCGTCGCCCTGCGCGCACACGCCCAGCGAAACGATCCGCGCACCAGCTGCCCTCTCCACTGCGCCGCGCAGGCACTCCCGGGTGATGGCCCAGACCTCTTCCATGTTCTGTTCGGACCAGCCGGGGTGCAGCCGGATCACCGGACTGGCCCGCGTTTCGAGACTGATGGGGCGCCCGTCCTGGCCATAGACGGCGGCCTTGATCGCGGTCGAACCGACATCGATTCCGACGTACGCCATCTCGCTCATTGGCATTCCCCGCGCATCAGCTTGTTTGACATATGACGCATTTCTTGACATAAGTTAAGTGCCGGTTGACCAGTCTTGGAGGGAAGACTTGGATCTCCGCCGCCCAGGGGGCACCGCCTCGTGCGTGGCTGAGGACGAGGGAGAAAACCCGGCTTGCGAGGGTGGAGGAACAAGAAGACCATGAATTGGAGATTGCTCAAGACAGGAGCGCTGTCCGCCGTTTGTGCGGCCGCGCTCGGCATGTTCGCCGTCACCATGGTGGCATCGACAGCGTCCGCCGACGACGCGGCGCTGAGTTTGAAGGGCAAGCGGATCGGCGTGGCTGTGGTGGGAACCCAGCATTTCTGGGACCGTGAAGCGTTCCAGGGCGCCGTCGACGCCGTCAAGAAGCTTGGCGGCGACGTATTGCCCACCGACGGCGGCCGCGACAATCAGAAGCATGCCGACAACCACGACATCTTCCTGGCCAACAAGGTCGACGCCGTGATCTCGATCCTCGGCGACGCCGCGGTCGAGCCCAAGTTCAAGGCCCTGCGGGAGGCGGGCATCCCGGTCTTCACCGTCGATCACCTGTCGCCGAACTCGATCAACAACACGACCTCCGACAACTACTACATGGGTGAGGCGATCGGCCGCTACATGTCCGACGCGCTCGGTGGCAAGGGCAAGGTTGCCGTGTTCAACGCCTTCTCCGGGCAGTTGCGTATCTGTGGCATCCGCTACGACATGTGGAAGTACGTGCTTCAGGACTATCCGGGCATCGAGATTCTGCAGCCCGAGCTGGCCGAATCTTTCGCCAACGCGCCGGAAGACGCCCGCAAGAAGACCCTCGACCTGCTGACGCAGTATCCGAAGGGGACGATCGACGCGATTTACGTCGCCTGCTGGGACCAGCCCGCCATCGGCATTGTCCAGGCGCTGGAGGAATCCGGGCGGGACGATGTCAAGGTGACCGCGCTCGATGCCGGGCCCGACACGCTGCAGATCATGGCCGAGCCCAACAGCCCGCTGGTCGCCGACGTCGCCCAGCAGCCGTACAAGATCGGCTCCACGTCT
The DNA here is from genome assembly GCA_963782045.1 of uncultured Alphaproteobacteria bacterium. Lineage (GTDB taxonomy): Bacteria > Pseudomonadota > Alphaproteobacteria > Rhizobiales > Kaistiaceae > CAVSRC01. Next base: position 98,806 of record CAWAIR010000006.1, on the reverse strand, counting down.
GCGATGAACGTGGCGCGCTACTTCGCCGGCGAGACCCTGCTGCCGCAGACCTTCGTCGACGTGGTCCCGGTCAAGGGTCCGCAACAGGCGCGCGAAGTCTACAAGGAGCTCGGCTACGAGGAGGGCTTCGGCAAGCTGCCGTAGGTCTTCCGCCCGCGCACTGCCGCCGCCCGCCTGACCGGTGGGCGGCGGACTTGCCCGGGCCGTCGGCGCGATCATTCGGCGCCTTGCCTGCCAGCCGCCACCGGACGATTGTACCGCATCCTTTCGCTACGCCGGAGCACCACAGCCGTGACCAGCGACCGCGCCACCATTCTGGCGATGAGGGATATCGCGAAAAGCTTTCCCGGCGTGCGCGCACTCGATAACGCCAGCCTGTCGGTCAGGGCCGGCGAGATTCACGGGCTGGTCGGCGAGAACGGGGCAGGCAAGTCCACCATCATCAAGGTGCTGGCCGGCGTCTATGGCCGTGACGGCGGCGAGATCGTCCTCGACGACCTGCCGCTTGATGATGCCACGCCCGCCAGGGTCCATGCTGCCGGCATCCGCTTCATCCATCAGGAGCTCAACCTCGTTCCCCACTTCACGGTGGCGGAAACGGTGTTCATGGGGCAGGAGCTCCAGGGCCTCTTTGGCCTGCGCTCGCGTGCCATGCGCGAGGCGGCGGAGCGCTTCCTCAAGGAGACGCTGAACGCCGAGATCGGCGGCCGCACGCTGATCCGCGACCTCGGCATCGCCGAGCGCAAGCTGGTCCAGATTGCCCGCGCGCTGGTCGACGAGCAGGCCAAGATCGTCGTCTTCGACGAGCCCACGGCGCCGCTCTCCAGCACCGAGACCGACCGGCTGTTCGATGCGATCGCGCACCTGAAGACGCGCGGGATCGCGATGATCTACGTTTCGCACTACCTGGGCGAGATCACCGCGATCTGCGACCGCGTCACCGTGTTCCGCAACGGCAAGGACGTCGGCGTGATCGAAGACGTCGGGCCCGCCGACACGCCGCGACGCATGATCAACATGATGGTCGGCCGCGACATCTCCGACCTCTATCCGCAGAAGACGCATAAGCCGGCCGCGGCCATGCTGAGGCTCGAAAAGCTCGGCGATGGGCGTCATTTCCGCAATGTCGACCTCGAGGTCAGGCGCGGCGAGATCGTCGGGCTCGCCGGGCTTGTCGGCTCGGGCCGCGAGGAGCTCGTCGATGCCATCTACGGTCTCGAGCGGCCGACCGCTGGCGGCATCGTGCTCGACGGCAGCGACATTCACGTTTCGGCGCCCTCGACGGCAGTCGCCAACGGCGTCGTGCTGGTGCCGCGCGACCGCCGGCAGGACGGTCTGGTGTTGAACATGACCGTTTCCGACAACATCAATCTCGCCTCGCTGGAGGAGATCTCGGTCGCGCACATGGTGAAGCGCCGGGCCGCGGCGGCGCGGGCCGAGGAGCTGGCCGAGAGGCTCGATATCCGGCCGCGCCGGGTGGAGACGCCGGCGCGCCTGATGAGCGGCGGCAACCAGCAGAAGGTGGTGCTGGCCCGCTGGCTGGCCACCGGCTCCAAGCTCTTCATCCTCGACGAGCCGACGGTCGGCGTCGATATCGGGGCGAAGGTGGAGATCTACCGGTTGATCGAGAATCTCGCCGCCCAGGGCGCCGCGGTTCTCGTCTCCTCGTCCGATCCCGTCGAGCTGCTGGGGCTTTGCGACCGGGTCTTCGTCCTGCTGCGCGGCGAGGTCATCGCCGATGTCACGGCGACCGATTGCAGCCTGGATCGCCTGATCGCGCTGACCGCCGGCGGCCATACGGAGCATGGAGAGGCGGCATGACCAGCGCGGCCGCCGACCTGCGCAAGGGCGCCCGGACCGACCTGTTCTCTTCGGCGGCCTCGATTGCGCCGCTGGCGATCTTCCTCGCGCTCCTGCTCTATCTCGGCGTCGAGGCGCCGAACTTCCTCAGCCCCTCGACGATCGCGCTGATCCTCAAGCAAAGCATCCCGACGGTGGTCGTCAGCCTGGGGCTGGCGACGGTGGTCATGGCCGGTGGCGACGACGTCGTCTCCGGCGGCATCGACCTTTCCGTCCCCTCGATCGCGATCCTGGCGGCGGCCATCGTCGCCGAGCAGGTCACCAACCAGGGCACGCCGGTCGCCATCGCGCTGGCGCTCGGCATGGGTGCCGCGCTGGTCGCCGGTTTCGTCAACGCCTTCCTGGTGGTCACCGTCGGCCTGACGCCGCTGCTCGCCACGCTGGCCAGCGGCGTCGCCTTCGTCGGCATCAGCAAGGTCGTCACCCAGAGCCGCCGCATCAACGTCGACGATCCGTTCATCGTCTATCTGCGCGACGGGCAGATCCTGGGGATACCGACCGGCGTCCTGGCGGCGCTGGCGCTGGCGCTGGTGTTCTACGTCGCCCTGCATCGCACCCGCTGGGGAATGCATTTGCAGGCGGTCGGCGGCAATCGTGAGGCTGCCGAAATCTCCGGCCTCAGGCCGAGCCGCTTCGTCGCCCAGTCCTTCGTCATCGCCGGCATCGCCGGCGGTCTCGCCGCCGCCTTCGTGCTCGCCCGCGGCTCGGGCAGCACGCCCGGCACCGAGGAGAACCTGCTGCTTGAGATGGTGCTTGCCACCTTCCTCGGGGCCGCCTTCTCGCCCCGTCGGGTGGTCACGCTCTGGGGCGCGGTTTTCGGGGCGGTGCTGGTCTCGGCGCTCTCGGTCGGTTTCGGGTCGGTGGGCGTCGACATCTTCTGGACGGGCTGCATCAAGGGCGCCCTCATTCTGGTGGTCGTGGCGTCCGCCGCCCTTTCGAGGAACCGCAACAGATGAAGAGCGACACCGCCAACGCGCTCGGCAGGCCGTCCATTCCGGATATGAGGGAATTCCTCGTCCGCTATGGCTTCCTGATCGTCATCGCCGCCTGTTTCCTGTTCTTCGCGCTCTACAATCCGAGCTTCGTCACCCTCGGCAACATGACCAATGTCCTCGAGGGCTCGGCCATCCTGCTGGTCGTCTCCCTGGCGATGACCCTGGTGGTGGCGCAGGGCGGCATCGACCTTTCCGTGGGCGTGGCGCTCGATTTCGGTTCCGCCTTCGCCATCGTCGCCATGAAGGATTTCGGCGCCGCCTGGTACATGGCGGTGGCCGCCGGGCTTGCCGGCGGTGCTCTGGTCGGCCTGCTCAACGCCTTCCTCGTCGTGCGCCTGTCGGTCGGGCCGTTCCTGGCCACGCTTGGCGTCTATTTCATCGGCGGCAGCGTCGAGCGCATCTTCACCCACGGTGGCGGGCCGATCTCCTATCGCATCCTGCCGCAGGAGTACTACCACATCGCCGTCGGCCACCTGTTCGGCATCCCGATGAAGATCGTCATCGGCGTCGCGGTGCTCGTCGTCTACTACATCGTTCTGGAGCGCTCGCTGTTCGGCAAGCGCATCCATGCCATCGGCATGCAGCGGAGCGCGGCGCGGGTCTCCGGCATTCGCGTGCCCGTCTATCTCGCCATCGGCTTCGTTGCCGCCTCGGCGACCTGCGCCATCGGCGGCCTGATCGCCTCCGCCAACCTCAGGATGTTCACGCCGCTCGACGGCAACGCCTATCTGATGAACGCCATCGCGGCGACCTTCATCGGCGCCTCGATCCATCCGCACGGACGTCCCAACGTGCTCGGCACGCTGGTCGGCGTTCTCTTTCTCGGCATGATCGCCAACGGCCTCAATCTCATGCGCCTCGACTTCAACACCAAGGACGCGCTGTCGGGCATCATCCTGGTCCTGGCGCTCGCCTTGGCGGTGGCCCAGAAGCGCCTGAGACAGTGAGCGGCCGCCGCTCCATCCGGGCAGGCGGCATCGAATCCGCCTGAAAGGCCTCAGGGCCGCGCTTCGATCGTTGGGGGACCGAACACGGAGATGGCCGGCAGTGGGCCGCTCCAGCGCGCGATCTCCACCAGCGTGGTGTGCGCGATGTTGCCCTGGGTCAGGCCCGAGCAGCCCTTGTCCAGGGTGAGCACGTTGGGATTGCCGTGGACGTCGATGAGCTGCCCGTCGACTGTCTGCAGGTCGAGCCAGGCGCCGGTCGCCATCCATGCCACGTCCTCGCGCACATCCTCGCTTATGACCACACCGGCGAGACAGCGGCCGCGGGCGTTGTGCAACAGGGCGATGTCGCCGGCGGCAACGCCATGGCGCGCCGCCGTCGCCGGATGGAGGTAGACCGGCTCCCTGCCTTTGATCTTGCTCGCGCGCGACACCGGCCCGTTGTCGAGCTGGCCGTGCAGCCGGGTGAGCGGCTGGCCCGAGACGAGGTGCAGCCGGCCGCCCGCGTCGGTCTTGCCGAGCCATTCCGCCGGCTCCAGCCAGGTCGGATGTCCGGGACAGTCGGCAAGGCCGAATCCGGCGATGGTCTTGCTGTGGAGCTCGATCTTGCCGCTCGGCGTCTGCAGGGGATGCGCTTCAGGGCTGGCGACGAAGGCGCCGAACTGCACGCGCTGCTGTTCTTTCGGCAGGGCGAACCTGCCGGAGGCGCGGAACGCGTCGAAGTCCGGCAATTCGAGACCGGCGAGCCCGGCGCGTTCGCGCGCCTGTTGCCACAACCTGCGCAGCCAGCCCTCTTCGGTGAGCCCCTCGGTGAAGGCGTCGAGCGTGCCGAGCCGCGCCGCCAGGCCGCGGAAGACGTCGTGGTCGGCGCGGCTTTCGCCAATCGGCTCGATCAGCTTCTCCATGAAGATCAGCGTCGGGTCGCGGCGGTTCATCATGATGTCGCTGCGCTCGACCGGGGAGGTGACCGGGAACACGATGTCGGCCCGCCGTGCCGTCGCCGTCCACCACATGTCGTTGACGATCACCGTTTCCGGCCGTGTCCAGGCCGCCTCCAGGCGGTTCAGGTCCTGGTGATGGTGGAATGGATTGCCGCCCGCCCAGTAGACCAGCCGGACATGCGGATAGGTCCGTGTCTCGCCGTCATAGGTGTAGGCGCCGCCGGGATCGAGCAGCATGTCGGCGATGCGCGCGACCGGAATGAAGTCGGCGACCGGGTTCTGCCCCTGCGGCAGCGCCGGCCACGGCACGTAGCGCGTCGGCCGCCCGACCGGCGTGGTCGAGCCGTAGCCGAATCCGAATCCGGTGCCCGGCTTGCCGATTTCGCCCAGCATCGCCGCCAAGGCGAGGCCCATCCACAGCGGCTGTTCGCCGTGGTCGGCGCGCTGCATGCCCCAGGCGAGCGAGATCATCGTGCGCCGCGCCGCCATGTCGCGCGCCAGGCCCCGGATCACCCCGGCGGGGAGGTCGCAGATCGCGCCGGCCCACTCGGCGGTCTTGGCGATCCCGTCGCTCGCGCCCGTCAGGTAGCCTTCCAGCGCCGGCCAGCCGACCGTGTAGCGGTCGAGGAAGGCGCGGTCGCACCGCCCCTCTTCGATGAGACAGGCGGCGAGCCCCATCATCAGCGCCGTATCGGTGTTCGGCCGCGGGGCGATCCATTCGGCGTCCAGCGCCGCCGCCATGTCGGAGCGATTGGCGGAGATGTTGACGATGCGCGTACCGTTCGCGCGGGCGCGCTGGAGCCAGCCCTCGACCTCATGCGTCGACGTGCCGCCGGACATGATCTGCGCCGTCCGTCCGGAGATGCCGCCGAAGCACACCAGCAGCTCGCAATGCTCGGCAACCAGCGGCCAGCTCGTCATCTCGTCCTGGAACACGGCATTGGACATGCCGGTGACGTGGGGGAGCAGCACCTCTCCGCAAGCGTGCGAATAGGTGTCGCGGGCGGCGACGTAGCCGCCGATCGTGTTCATGAACCGCTTGAGCTGCGATTGCGCGTGATGGAAGCGGCCGGCGCTTGCCCAGCCGTAGGAGCCGGCGAAGATCGCCCCGTTGCCGTGCCGGTCGCGAACCCGCCGCAGTTCCTCGGCGGCGAGATCGAGCGCCTCGTCCCAGCCGACCGCGACGAAGCCGTCGCGGCAGCGCATCGACCGGTCGCGCTGCGCCAGCCAGCCCTTGCGGATCATCGGCGTCCGCACCCGCGCCGCCTCGTCGCGGACCGCGGCCAGCCACCCTGCGCCGATGACCGAAGGCTGCGGATCGTCCGCCAGGGGCACCAGACGGAGATCGGCTCCCTCGCCCTCGGCCCGGTAGCTGCCCCAGTGGGCAGAGGCATAGCGTTCCCTGCTCATCCGCGTCTCCACTGGCGGCCGTCAAGCCCACTCAGACATTTACATATGCTACGAAATTTGACATATGTTATCCAAGAGAACAAGCGGCTGGCCGACGAGAAAGCGAGGACGGGGATGAGAAACGCGAGACCCACCGAGGAGGTCGCCCTTGGCATCCGGCGACGGGTTTTCGAGCACTCGATCCGCAACAACGGCGGCTATTTGAGCCAGGCCTGTTCCTCGGCCGAGCAGCTTGCGTGGCTCTACAACGAAGAGCTTCATCTCGGCGAACCCGTCCTGCCCATGGTTCCCAAGCCGTTTGGCGGCGTTCCTTCGGCTTCCAACACGGATTACCACACCGGTGCCGGCTACAACGGCCCCGCCGAACCGCAGTACGACCGGCTGTTCATTGCGCCGGCCCACTATGCGCTGGTCGCCTACGCGACGCTGATCGAGGTCGGCCGCATGGCGCCGGAGGGGCTGAGCATGTTCAACAAGGACGGCTCCTCGGTCGAGATGATCGGCGCCGAGCACTCGCCGGGCATGGAAGTCCACAACGGCACGCTCGGCATCGGGTTCTCGACGGGCGCGGGCCTCGCCTGGGGTCGGCGCCGCAGGGGTGAACCCGGCCGCGTCTGGGTCTTCATGTCCGACGGCGAGGTCCAGGAGGGTCAGACCTGGGAGGCGGTCCAGGCGGCGGCCTTCCACGGCATCGACAATCTCTACGCCATCATGGACGTCAACGCCCAGCAGTGCGACGGCGCCATGTCCACCGTCATGGAAGTCGGCGACATCCGCTCCAGGTTCGAGGTCTTCGGCGCGCACTGTATCGACATCGACGGTCACGACGTGACGGCGATGCGCCAGGCGGTCTCCGAGCCGCACCCGGGCAAGCCGCTGGTCATTCTCTCGCACACCGTGCCTTACCAGGGCATGAGCTTCCTCAAGCGCCGCTTCCCGCGTCTGCACTATGTCCGCTTCAAGTCTGAAGAGGAACGCGCGGAAACGAACCGTGCCATCGCCGAGGAACTCGGCGTCGAACCAATCGAATTTCTGCATTGAGGTTGCGTCATGGTTGAGATGGTCACACGCCCTTACGCGGCCGCGTTCGAGAAATACGCCGTCGCCCATCCCGAGGTCCTTTGCCTGTCGGCCGACCTCACCTCGTCCTGCGAGATCGACGGCTTCCGTGACCGTCATCCCGACCAGTTCGTCTCGCTGGGCATGGCGGAGCAGAACATGATGAGCTTCGCCGGCGGTCTCGGGCTTGCCGGCTTTCGCCCCTTCCTGCATACCTTCGGCGTCTTCCTCTATCGGCGGCCCTACGACCAGTTGATGGCTTCGGTGGCCTATCCGCGCCGCAAGGTCCGCCTCATGGGTTTCCTGCCCGGCATCACCACGCCCGGCGGCATGACCCACCAGGCGATCGAAGACGTTTCCGTCATGCGCTCCATTCCCAACATGACGATCCTGGAGACGGGCGACGCGACCGAGGTGGAATCGATCTGCGAGGCGGCCGAATTCGATCGACGGTCCTGTCTATTGCCGGGTGTTGCGCGGCTCCGTGCCGCGGCTGTTCGACACGCCGATCAGGGTCGGCCAGATGCGTGAACTCGGGCTCGGCTCCGACGTGCTGGTCGTCACCTCGGGAATCACGACCGAGGAGGCGCTGCGCGCCCGCGCCGCGTTGCAGGCTGCCGGTGTCTCCATCCGTCATCTCCATCTCAACACCATCAAGCCGTTCGACGATCAGGCGATGCTCGACCACATCGCCTCGGTGAAGCACGGCGTGGTGACCCTGGAGAACCATGTCACCGAGGGTGGCATCGGCTCGCTCATCGCCGAGATCATGGCCGACAATGCGGTCGGCAAGCGCCTGGTCAGGCTCGGCCTCAAGGACACCTACGCCCATGGCGGCTCGCGGCCCTACCTGATGCGCTATTACGGCCTCGATGCCGCCGCGCTGGTCAAGGGCATCGAGACGCTGCTCGGGCGCGAATTCGGCATTGGCGAGGCCGATCTCGATGCGGTTCGCATCGACGCCGTCCATTCGGCCGCCAAGGCAGAAGCACTGTGACGTCCCGCTTTGCCGTCGACTACCGCATATTCGCCGCCAGTCGCGACGAAGCGGCGGAGCGGGCGGCCGGCATCACGCTTGAACAGACGGTCGAGATTCCGCGCGACGTCGTCCCCGCCGGTTACGTCGAAGACGAGATCCTCGGCAAGGTCGAATGCCTCGCCGACGAGGCCGAGGGCCGCTACCGGGCGTGGATCAGCTACTGCCCGGACAGCGTCGGCGACGAGCTGCCCCAGCTCCTCAACGTGATCTTCGGCAATTCCTCGATCCAGAAGGGCATCAAGGTTGTCGGCCTCGATCTCGGCGCGACGCTGAAGCAGCGTTTCCCCGGCGCCCGCTTCGGCATCGACGGCGTGCGCCGGCTGGCCGGCCGCCGCCAGGGCGGCCTGATCTGCCCGGTGATCAAGCCGCAGGGATCGGACGCCGACACGCTGGCCGAGATCGCCTATCGCTGCGCCGCCGCCGGCGCCGATATCGTCAAGGACGATCACGGCCTGACCGATCAGCACATGGCGCCGTTCAAGGAGCGCTGCGAGAAGGTCGCGGCCGCCGTCGCCCGCGCCAACCGCGAGACCGGCGGCTCCTGCCTCTACATGCCCAACCTCGCCGGCAAGAGCGAGGACCTGATGAACTTCGCCCGCTTCGCCAAAGACTGCGGAGCGGGCGGTATGCTCATCATCCCCGGCCTGTTCGGCTTCGATCTGATGCGCCGGCTTGCTGCCGACGAGAGCTTCGGCCTGCCCATCATGGCGCATCCGAGTTTCCTCGGCAGTCACGTCCTGTCCGATTCGCTCGGCTTCACCCATGCCATGATGTTCGGCGTGCTCCAGCGGCTGGCCGGCGCCGACATCTCGATCTTTCCCAATGTCGGCGGCCGCTTCGGCTTTTCCGCCGAGGAATGCATCTCAATCGCCGAAGCCTGCCGCGCCCCGGGGGGAATCGGCAAGCCGATCTTGCCCAGTCCGGGCGGCGGCATGTCGGTGGAGCGCGCCGGCGAGATGAAGGCCATGTACGGGGACGACGTGGCCTACCTCATCGGCGGCAGCCTGCTACGCTACGGCGACCGCATCGGCGACGCGATCCGCGAAATGCGCCAGGCGCTCGACGCCGTTTGATTGGCCGGCAGGTCGCTGCCGCAGCCAGCCGGCGATGAGCGCGGCACGCGCGTCACCCCCTATTTCACAACCCAGAATCATGCGCCTGTCCGGGCGGTCGTTGAAACGCCGGGCTGCCCCGATAGAATGCCGGTCGTGGGGCGTGACCGAAATGCGCCCCGGCAAGGGATTTCGCGCGGGCTTCCGCCACGCCGCGACGACAGAGACGGAATCAGCCATGACCATCCAGAAACGACCATTCGGCCGCACCGGTCACCAGAGCTCGGCGGTCCTGTTCGGCGCCGCGTCCCTTTCCAGGGTCGACCAGGCGACCGCTGACCGGGTGCTCGACCTGCTGCTGGCCCATGGCGTCAACCATATCGACGTCGCCGCCAGCTACGGCGATGCCGAGCTGCGCGTCGGTCCGTGGATGGACCGCTACCGTGACGAATTCTTCCTGGCCACCAAGACCGGCCAGCGCGACCTTGCCGGCGCCTATACCGAAATCCGCCGCTCGCTCGACCGGCTGCGCACCGACCATGTCGACCTGATCCAGCTCCATGCGCTGATTCATCCGGACGAGTGGGAGCAGGCGCTGTCGCCAGGTGGCGCGCTGGAGGCGGCGATACGGGCGCGCGAAGAAGGTCTGGTGCGCTTCATCGGCGTCACCGGTCATGGCTGGAACGTGGCCGCCATGCACAAGCGCAGCCTCGAGCGGTTCGACTTCGATTCCGTGCTGATGCCGTGGAACTGGTACGTCGCCCATCATGAGACCTATGGCCGGGATTTCCAGGAGACGGCGAAGATCTGCGCCGAGCGCAATGTCGCCGTGCAGACCATCAAATCGATTGCGCGCGGTCCCTGGGCGGCGGGCGCGGCACGCAATCACACCACCTGGTACCAGCCGCTGGACAACGAAGAGGACATCCATGCCGCGGTGCACTGGGTCCTCGGCCGGCCCGGCATCTTTCTCAACTCGGTCGGCGATGTCGACCTGTTGCCTGCTGTGCTTCGTGCCGCCGACGATCTCGGCGACCCGCCCGGCGACGCCTTCATGGCCGAGCTGAGCCAGCGGACCGGGCTGTCGTCGATCTTCGGATTGTAGGGCGCCAGGCGCATGGCGGCCGGCAGGATCGCACTTCTCTATGGTCGCGGCGAGCTGACGGTCGACCTCCCCGCCGGCGCCGCGCCGGTGGTCGTGCGCAAGCACGCTTTGCCGAAGCTGCCCGATCCGCGGGCGGCCGTCGCCGCGGCGCTGGCTTCGCCGATCGGCGCGCCACCGCTTGCCGCGCTTGCCGGCGGCTGCAAGAGCGCCTGCATCCTCATCTGCGACATTACCCGGCCGGTTCCCAACCGCCTCTTCCTGAGGCCGATGATCGAGACCATGGTCGCTGCCGGCATCCCGCTCGATGCCGTTTCCGTCCTCATCGCCACCGGGCTGCATCGGCCCAATCTCGGCGATGAACTCGCCGAACTGGTCGGCGATCCCTGGGTGCTCGAGCATGTCCGCATCGAGAACCATGACGCCCGCGACGACGACGCGCACATTGACCTCGGACGGACGGCAACGCGCGGCACGCCCGTGCGGCTCGATCGGCGCTTCGTCGAGGCGGAGCTCAGGATCGCCACCGGCCTGATCGAGCCGCACTTCATGGCCGGCTGGTCGGGCGGCCGCAAGGTCGTCGCGCCCGGCATCGCCCATCACGAGACTATCCGCACCTTCCATTCGGCGCGCTTCATGGAAGACCCGCTGGCCGTGCAATGCAATCTCGCCGGCAATCCGCTGCACGAGGAACAGCTCGAGATCGTCCGCATGCTTGGTGCGGTTTACGCCCTCAACACGGTGATCGACGAGGCGCGCGACCTCACCTGCGTGACCTTCGGCGAAATCGTCGCCAGCCATCAGGCGGCCGTCGATTTCGTCAGCGCCGCCACCGTGGTGCCGGTCGGCCGGCGTTTCTCGACCGTGGTGACGTCTTCGGCCGGCTATCCGCTCGACAAGACCTACTACCAGACGGTCAAGGGCATGGTGACGCCCCTCGACATCCTCCAGCCTGGCGGCACGCTGATCATTGCCTCGGAATGCTCGGAGGGTTTCGGCTCGGCCGCGTTCCGCGACGCCCAGACACGGCTGGTCGCGCTCGGTCCCCAACGCTTCCTGGCGACGCTGACGGCCAAGACCCTGGCCGAGATCGACGAATGGCAGACCGAGATGCAGCTCAAGCCGATGCGGCTCGGCTCGGTGCAGCTCTATTCGACCGGGCTTTCCGGCGACGACCGGCGGCTGACCGCGGTTGCCATGATCGACGATGTCGCCGAGGCCATCGGCCGCAGCATCGCGCTGAGCGGAGACCCGGCGGTCGCCGTCATCCCCGAGGGGCCCTATGTCGTGCCCCGCTTCTCTCCCGGGACCTGAAAGCGGACGCCATGCTCGAAATCCATCTCGATCCGCTCGGGGGCATCGCCGGCGACATGTTCGTCGCCGCGCTGATCGACCTCAGGCCCGATCTCGAGCCGGGCCTGCGGCAGATGCTCGCCGGCATGCCGTTGCTCCAAGGTGTCACCGGCGAGGCCGTCAATCACAGCGACGGCGGGCTCACCGGCCGGCGCTTCCTCGTCCAGCGCGACCACGGCCACGACCATGCCCATCCTCATGCCCATGAGCATGACATCACCTGGAAGGACATTCGTGCCGCGCTCGCAGAGGCACGGCTCGACGACGACACAAGCGGCCACGCCATCGGCATCTTCACCCGTCTCGCCGAGGCCGAGGCGCATGTCCACGCCACCGCGCCGGACCTCGTCCATTTCCACGAGGTCGGCGCCTGGGACTCGATCGCCGACATCGTCGCCGCCGCCTGGTTGATCGCGCGGCTCGGCGCGGCACGCTGGACGATCGGTGCGCTGCCGCTCGGCGGCGGCCGGGTCTCCACCGCGCATGGTCTGCTGCCGGTGCCGGCGCCGGCCACCGCACGGCTCCTCGAAGGCTTCCGGATGATCGACGACGGCATTTCCGGCGAGCGCGTGACGCCGACCGGGGCGGCGATCGTCCGCCATCTTTGCGACCCGCAGGCGCCGGCGCCGCGTGCGCGCCGGCTCGTCGGGTCCGCGCACGGCTTCGGCACCCGGACCCTTCCCGGCGTCAGCAATTGCCTGCGTATTCTCGCTTTCGAGGCGGAAGGCACCGCCGCTCTGCCGACCGATCGCATCATCGTGCTGGAATGCGAGATCGACGACCAGACCGGCGAGGATCTCGCACTGGCCATCGACCGTCTGCGGGCGCTCGATGGCGTGCTCGACGTCATTCAGGCGCCGGTGTTCGGCAAGAAGGGACGGGTCATGACCCATCTCCGCGTGCTTTCCGCCGAGTCCGCGGAAGGCGCCGTCGTGGCGGCGATCTTCGACGAGACCACCACGCTCGGATTGCGCCGCGCGCCGGTCGAACGCTATCGCCTCGGACGCGAGATGGCCTCGCTCGAGGTCGGCGGCCGCCCCCTGCGGGTCAAGCTCGCCGATCGTCCGGCCGGGCGGACGGCGAAAGTGGAGACCGACGATCTGACCGATATTGCCGGCGCCCAAGCGCGCAAGAGGCTCCGCCGACGGGGCGAGGCGCCGTTCGAGGATGGGGAGGAAGGTTGATGCGCGAAGCGCTGGAGACGGTTCTGGAGGGCCTCGCCCCCGCGGCCATCGCGGTCAGCGGCGGCGTCGATTCGATGACGCTGGCCGTCTTCGCGCACCGTCAGCTCGGCGGCGACCGGATCATGGCAATGCATGCCGTCTCGCCGGCAGTGCCGCCCGAAGCGACCCAGCGCGTGCGCCGCACCGCCGATGCCGAGGGCTGGCGGCTCGCCGTCATCGATGCGGGCGAATTCGCCGACCGCGACTACATCGCCAATCCGGTCAACCGCTGCTACTTCTGCAAGACCAACCTCTACGACGCCATTGCCCGGCGCACCGACCGCCGCATCCTTTCCGGCACCAACACCGACGACCTCGGCGAATACCGCCCGGGCCTCGACGCGGCGCGCGAACACGAGGTGCGCCACCCCTATCTGGAAGCCGGCATCGACAAGGCTGGTGTGCGAGCGCTCGCCCGCCACCTCGGTCTCGGCGATCTCGCCGAGCTGCCTGCCGCGCCCTGCCTGTCGAGCCGGATCGAGACCGCCATTCCGATCGATGCCGAGATTCTCGCGGCCGTGCACGCCGCCGAAAACCTCGTCGGCGATCGCCTGCGCCCGCGCACCGTGCGCTGTCGCGTGCGGCGAAGCGGCATCGTCGTCGAACTCGATTCCGACAGCCTCGGCGGCCTCGACGCGGCGCGGCGCCATGCGCTGGCCGCCGCCGTCGCCGGGCTCTTCCCGGTCGCGCTCGCCGGGGCGGCGGTGGCCTTCGCACCCTACCGCAACGGCAGCGCCTTCGTCGGCGGCCGCAAATGAGCGACCGCGACATCGTCTTCGACTATGCCCGCGCGGCGCGGATCGGCCTCGGCGAAGCCGTGTTCTGCCAGGGCAAGACCGCCGAGCAGATTGCCGCGATCCTCGCAGGCGCCGACGCGCGCGGAGTCGGTCTGTTGCTCACGCGCCTTGACGGCGAGCAGGTGAAGCGCCTGTCGTCGACGTTTGCTATCGACTACTGCCCGCTGTCCCGCACCGGATTTTTCGGGGCGCTGCGTCCAGACCCCGTCGCCAACCTGGTCGCCGTCGTTTCGGCCGGCACCGCCGACGCCCCGGTGGCGCGCGAAGCCGCGCGGACGCTGCGCCATGGCGGCGTCGCGGCGACGGCGATCGCCGATGTCGGCGTCGCCGGGCTCTGGCGGCTGATGGAGCGGATCGAGGAGATTGCCCGCCATCCGGTCGTGATCGCCGTGGCCGGCATGGACGCGGCGCTTGCCAGCGTGGTCGGCGGGCTGGTGCCGGGCGCCGTCATCGCCGTTCCGACATCGACCGGCTACGGCGCCTCCGACGCCGGGCGCACGGCGCTCAACGCCATGCTGGCAAGTTGTGCGCCGGGCGTCACCGTCTGCAACATCGACAACGGCTACGGTGCCGCGGCGGCGGCCTTGCGCATCCTACACGCAATGAAGGCGGTCGCTCCCCAATGAGGAGCGGCCCGGCGCGTCGCCGGCATGGCTGCGGGCACGCGCGGCCGTCGGCGGATTCCCCTCGGCCCGTCGCCAGACGATCGTTCGTGGTCCCCCGATAACCTTCAGACCCGATCGAGACGGCATCGTCGAACCGACGTCCTGCAACGTTGCAGAAACGACCTGTAACGTTGCAGTGAGCCGGTTTTCCTCGCATACTGATTTCCGACGCTACGAGGCGGTGGTGCTCCGTACCAGTGCTCCCGTCGCGTTTTCATGTCGAAGCAGGCGGTCCAGTGGGGACCGCGGAGGAGGAAGTGGTCCGCAAGGAGGCCGCTGCAAACAAGGAGGGAGAGAATGCGCAAATCGATTGTGATGTCGCTCTTGGCTTCCACGGTCCTGATCGGGGCCGTCGCGAACGCGAGCGCCGACGATCTGGTCACCAGCGACCGGGTGGGCAAGGCAGATGCACCCAACGTCCTCACCATGCGGGCGAACCCCAACCAGTCGCCCAACAGCCCGAGCGCGGAGCAGAAGGCTGCCTTCGAGAAGGTCTGGCACGCCTTCGCGGTCAAGCACCCCGACTGGCAGATCAAGTTCCAGTTCTTCTCGCAGGACATCGGCGGCGAGCACGCGCGCCTGCTCGAACAGGCCCGCGCGGGTCGCGCACCCGACTGCGTGACCGTCGACTCGTTCCAGCTGGCCCTGTTCATCAAGAACAAGGTCCTTCAGCCGCTCGACCAGTATTTCACCAAGGACGAGATCGCCGACCTGTTCCCGTTCATCCGCGACGGCATCACCGGGCCGGACGGCCACATCTATGCGTGGTGGTGGGGCACCGATCTGCGCGTGCTTTATCGCAACACCGACATCATGAAGGACGCGCCGCAGACCTGGGCCGACATGGAGAAGGCGGCGCTGGCAGCCTCGAAGACCGGCGTTGACGGCGTGCTGTTCAACGGCGGTCGCTGGGAAGGCACCACCTTCGACTGGCTCGCCAACTACTGGTCGCAGGGCGGCAAGCTTGTCGACGACAGCGGCAAGCCGATCTTCGGCGAGGGCGCCAGCCGCGACAAGATGCTGAAGGCCATCAACTACTTCAAGACGCTGGTCGACAGCGGCGCCGCGCCCAAGCGCGTTGCCACCATCAAGGACTACAACGACTTCAACGCTGCGGCGCTCGCCGGCACCACCGCCAGCTTCTTCGGCGGCCACTGGCAGTATTTCCAGCTCCAGGAAGCGATGAAGCCCGACCAGTTCAAGAAGTGGGACGTCTCTGAACTGCCCGGGCCGACCGCCGACGAGCATGCGACCGGTACCGGCGGGTGGACCGTTGCGGCTTTCGCCAAGGATCCGGCAAAGGTCAAGATGTGCGCCGACGTGATGCGCGAAGTCTATATGGGACCGGCGAACGAGGTCATCGGCGACCTGCCGACCCGTCAGTCGCTGTTCGACTCGCTGGCGAAGTTCCAGACCCCTTACTTCGCCAAGCTGCGCAAGTTCCTCGTCAACGGCCACGCCCGTCCTGGCGTGCCGATCTATCCTGAGATCTCTAACCAGATTCAGATCATGATGGGCGAGGTGCTGTCCGGCACCAAGGAGCCTGCGGCCGCGCTCGACGACGCGTGGAAGCGGGTGATGGCGGCCTACAACAAGGGCTGACAACGAGCCGTGAAAGGATCGGGCGGCGCCACGCGCCGTCCGGTCCATCATCTGATAATCTGCTGGTCTTGGGAGGGCGGCAATGAGCGTTGTCGCGGGCGCGAACCTCGGCGGTGGTCGCGCAAGGGCGTCGGGACGGCGGTTGAGCGAGCGACCGCTGCTGTGGCTCACGCCGCTGGCGATCCTGCTGTTTGTCTCGTACGTCTATCCGGCGGTCGACGTCATCCGCTACAGCCTCACCAACGCGACGCTGCTCAACCCCGGCTACAAGTACACGACCGCCAGCTATCAGGCGGTCGCCGGCAATCCCGACCTTCCCGGCATCCTCTACGTCACCTTCATCTTCGTTGTTGCCAGCGTCGTCTTGCAGCTGACCCTCGGTCTCCTGGTCGCCCTGGCGTTGAATCGCGGTGTCAAGCGTCACCTTCCCGGCGTTTCGGTCGTGCGCATCATCATCCTGTCCTCGTGGATCGTGCCCGGCGTTGCCGCCGGCATCATCTGGCAACTGATGTTCAACGAAGCCAGCTTCGGCTTTCTCAACGCGCTGCTGCGTTCGGTCGGGCTGCATCCGGTGGCATGGCTGTCGGATCCGCACATCGCCATCTGGTCGGCGGTGCTGGCCAATGTCTGGCGCGGCACGGCCTTCAGCATGATCCTGCTCTATGCCGGGCTTCTGGTCATCCCGTCGAGCCTCTACGAGGCCGCGTCCGTCGACGGCGCCACCGCCATCAAGCAGTTCTGGTACATCACGCTGCCGCAGCTTCGCCCGATCATGCTGATCAACACCATTCTGATCAGCATCTTCACGCTCAACACCTTCGACCTCATCCTGCCGCTGACCGGCGGCGGGCCCGGCCGCGCGACCGAGGTTCTCTCGCTCTACGCCTACAACACCGTCTTCCGCAATTTCGACCTGTCCAACGGCGCCGTTCTCGCGGTGCTCCTGCTGCTCATCAGCGTGGTGTTCACGCTGTTCTACGTGCGGCTGCTGCCGAAGGAGGGCTGACGATGACGGTTTCGCGGCGGGCGCTCCTCGGCGACATCGGCACCTACTTCGCCTATTTCGTCATCTGCCTGTTCTTCGCCGGGCCGCTGCTCTGGCTGTTGTCGCTTTCGATCCGCACCGCGGCCGAAGTCTATGTCAGCGACATCCGCATCTGGCCGCACCAGCCGACGCTGGCGAACTATGTCACGGTGCTGAACAACGACCTGTTCCCGACCTATCTGTGGAACGGGCTGAAGCTGTCCATCGCCGGCGCGTTTGGCGCCATGCTGTTCGCGACGCCCGCGGCCTATGCCCTGTCGCGCTTCCGCTTCCGCAACCGCCAGCTCCTGATGATCGGCCTGCTCGCCTTCCAGATGATCTCGCCGCTGGTCATCATGGTGCCGCTCTACCGCTACATGGATCGTCTCGGCCTGACCGACAGCCATGCCGGCGCCATCATCATCTACATCGCGATCTCGGCACCGCTGTTCACCTGGATGCTCAAGGGCTTCCTCGACGGCATTCCGCAAAGCCTCGAGGACGCCGCCATGATCGACGGCTGCACGCGCTTCGGCGCCTTCATGCGGGTGATCCTGCCGCTCAGCCTGCCCGGCGTCACCTCGGCGTTCGTGCTCAACGCCATTCTCGGCTGGTCGCAGTTCATCGTGCCATTCATCCTGATCAGCAACCCGCGGCTTCTGCCGATCGCCGTCGGCATCTTCAATTTCCAGGGCACGATCCAGCAGACCTCGACGCAGGTGCTCGCGGCGGCAAGCGTGCTGTCCATCGTGCCGGCGGTCATCGTCTTCCTGCTGCTGCAGCGTTTCATTGTCGGCGCGCTGATGGCCGGTGCCGTCGAAGGGTTGAGGCGGTGTCGTCGCGCGCTTTCGGGGAGCAGTCATGATCATCCACATGATCGGCAATGCCCACATCGATCCGGTGTGGCTGTGGCCCTGGCAGGCTGGCGCCGACGAGGCGCTGGCGACGATCGCATCGGCGGCCGACCGCTGCGACGAGTATCCGGATTTCGTCTTCACGCGCGGCGAGGCTTGGCTCTACAAGCAGGTCGCCAGCGTCCGGCCGGACCTCTTCGATCGCGTCCGCGCGCTCGTCGAGCGCGGCCAATGGCACATCACCGGCGGCCAGTTCATCCAGCCCGACCTAAACCTGCCGACCGAGGCGGGGCTGAGGCGCCAGATCGCCCATGGCCAGCGCTATTTCCGTGAGATCTTCGGCGTCGCGCCGACCGTCGGCTACAACGTCGACAGCTTCGGCCACACCGCCACGCTGCCCGATATCCTCGCCGAGCACGGCTACACCGGCTACGTGTTCCGCCGGCCGGAGCAGCATCAGGTCGAGCTTCCCGCCAATACCTTCCTCTGGCGCGGGGTCAACGGCGGCGAAGTCGTCGCCTTCCGCATCGAGCCCGGCTATGTCGCCAACTTCGCCGACCTCGCCGGCCAGGTCGAACTCGCCATCGAAGGCGCCGATCCGGCGCTTGGCCACACCATGTGCTTCTACGGCGTCGGCAATCACGGTGGCGGGCCGTCGAAGGCGATGATCGAATGGATCCTTGCGAATAAGGACGATTTCGACGGCCACCAATTGGTCTTCTCGACGCCGCAAGCCTTCATGGATGCCATCGCCGACAAGCGGCACCTGCTGCCGACGGTGACGACCGAGCTGCAACACACCTTTCCCGGCTGCTACAGCGTCATGCACGACATCAAGAGCGCGCAGCGCCACGCCGAACACCTGCTGTCCCAGGCCGAAGACGCAGCGACAGCCTTCGCTGCCGGCGACGACGCGCTCGCCGATCATCTCCAGCGCCTCGACCGGGCGTGGGAAGATCTTCTGCTCACCGAGTTTCACGACATCCTCACCGGCACCTCGATTCCCTCGGCCTGGGACTCGGTGCGCGCCATGCAGGGGCGGGCGCGGATCGTCGGAGAAGAGGTGCTCTACGAGGCGACGCGGCGCTGGTCCTATCGGACGCTCGCCAGGACCAACAAGCAGCGGATCGCCGTGGTCAACGCGGGCGACGAGCCGTACTCCGGCTACGTCGAGGCCGAGCCCTATCTCGATTTCGACACCTGGCGCCACCGCTGGCTGGCCGACGAAGGCGGCGCGCCGGTCGCCTTCCAGCAGGTCCAGCCGGAATCCAGCCAGATGATCCCGCGCGTCCTCTTCCACGCGGATATCGACCCCCGCTCCGGTCGCCAGTTCACGATCCGCGACGACGCGCCGCCGGCACGCGATGAAGCCGGCGGCCTTGCGGCTTCGTCCGCCCGTCTCGCCAATGGCGACCTTGCGGTGACGCTCGCCGACGGCGGCATCTCCCGGATCGCCTACCAGGGCCGCGACCTGCTTGCGGGCGATGGCATCGGCCTTCACCTTCGTCAGGACACCACCGACACCTGGACCTTCCATACCGATCGTTGGGAGGAGCCGGTTCTGGCGCGGCTGTCCGGCGCGGCCTGGGAGGTCGAAGAAGACGGACCGCTGCGCGTGCGGGCGCGGCTCGATGCCCGCCTCGGCAATTCGCGCATTCAATGGACGGCGAGCCTCTATCGGGGCGAGGCCCGCATTGCGCTCGACCTCCTCGTCAATTTCGATGAGCGCTTCACCCTTCTGCAGATGCCGGTCCAGCTGGCCGGCACGCCATCGCGCCGCATCGATGGGCTGGCCGGCGGTCATGTCGCACGCGCCCCGTCCCCGGCCGAATGGCCGTTTCTCGGCTGGACGCGGCTGACGGTCGGCGACACCGACATCGGTCTCGTCACCGGCGATTTCTACAGCCACTCCGTCGACGGCACCCGGTGGCAGGCGACGCTTCTGCGCAGTCCCAAGATGGCGTGGGGTGGCGGCCAGCCGGCCGTCTATCACGGCCGCGATCACCATACCGACCAGGGCGTCCATCGCTTCCGCTGGGATGTGTGGTTTGCCGATGCACTGAGCGAGGCGGACCTCGCGTCCAAGGTCCGGCAGCAGGCGCGGCCGCCGGTGGTCTTCGACCGCTACGAAGGCATGAACCGCCCGGCATGGGGCCCGGTGCCGCCACGCGGCCTGTGGGGCCCGGCCATGCTGCGCAACCTCGCCGAGGGACGCGTGCAGGATCCGGGCGAGGAAGAAGGGGGGCTCTTCAAGCGCCCCGGTCACGACTACGCAGGCTAGGAAAGCAAGCAAATCATGTCTCTCACACTCCGACAGCGAATGGATCGTCTGCGCAAGCGGTTGGTCGAGCTGGATCAGTGGACCGTTCGCCAGTCGGTCGCGCTCGACGGCTGGACGTTCAACGGCGCGCCGATCTCACACGGTCAGGCGTGGCCGACGCGCGAGGGTGTGATTGCCTTCCGCTGCCCGTCCGCCACGGTGCCGGCCGACTGGTCGCTGCAGGATGCCCGTCTCGACCTCGACCTCGGCGGCGAGGGCCTTGCCCGGCTCTCCTACGACGGCGGCGGGCGGGCCGCCTTCGCGCTCGATCCCAATCATCGCCGTTTCCACCTAGACGGCCGATCGTTCTCGATCGGCGCGGAATGCGTCGCCCGGCTGCCCTTCGGCGTGCCCAACCGCAATGCGCGGCTGGAGCAGGCCGCTCTCGTATGGCTGGAAGTCGATCTTGCCGATTTCGTCCTCTTGATGCGTCAGGTGGTCGAGGCCGCCGAGGCTCTCGGGGATCACGACGCGGCCGAACCCATGCTGTCCGCCGCCGAGGATGCCTTTGCCCGGCTCGACTGGCCCTCTTCCACGGCGAATTATCTCGCCCGCGTGCAATCGACCGTCGAGCAACAGCGTATCTGGCAGTTGCCCGAAGACATGCCGGCCCACCCCGAGGGGCTCGATGCGGAGCAGCGGGCATCGGTGGTCGCTGCCCGGGACTGGCTCGCCGCACGCCTCAAGGCGCTGGCGGAGCGCTATCCCCGACAAGGGGCCCTGGCGATTACCGGCCATGCCCATATCGATCTCGCCTGGCTGTGGCCGCTGGAGGAAACGCGGCGCAAGGCGAACCGCACCTTCCACACGATGATCGGCCTGATGAAGCGCTACCCCGATTTCCGCTTCAACCAGTCGACCGCCCAGCTCTATGCCTTCCTCGAGAAGGACGATCCCGAGCTGTTCGCGGCGATCAAGGAACGGGTCGCGGCGGGCCAATGGGAGCCGATCGGCGCCATGTGGGTCGAGCCCGACACCAACATGCCGACCGGCGAATCCTTCGTTCGCCAGCTCCTCTACGGACAACGCTATTTCGAGCGCACCTTCGGCCGCCGCCACACCGTCTGCTGGCTGCCCGACTGCTTCGGCTTCTCTCCCGCCTTGCCCCAGCTTCTCAAGCTCGCCGGCGTCGACAACTTCTTCACCATCAAGGTCAACTGGTCGGAGACCAACCCGATGCCCTTCGACCTATTCTGGTGGGAGGGGCTGGATGGCAGCCGGGTGCTTGCGCACACCTTCAACAACCCGGTCGGCGGCTACAACGCCCAGATCAGCCCGCGGGCATCGGTCGAGACCTGGCGCAATTTCCGCGGCAAGCGCCATGCCCGCGAGAGCCTGCTGTCCTTCGGCTATGGCGATGGTGGTGGCGGTCCCACCGAGGAGATGCTCGAGCGCCAGCAGCAGATGGCCGATTTCCCGGCGCTCCCCGCCATGCGGTCGGTCGACATCCAGTCGTGGTTTGCCGCGCTGCACGAAATGCCCGACGCGAGCGCGCTGCCGACCTGGGTCGGCGAGATGTATCTGGAGCTCCATCGCGGCACGCTCACCACCCAGGGCCGCACCAAGTATCTCCACCGGCGCGCGGAACGCGCGCTGATCGCGGCCGAAACGCTGGCCAGCATGGCCGTGCTGCTCGGCGCGCCGGCGGCGCCCTCGCTCGAGGAGCATTGGCGGATCATCCTGCGCAACGAGTTCCACGACATCCTGCCCGGGTCGAGCATCCGCGAGGTCTATCAGCAGGCCGAGGCGGAACTGGCGGACGTGGTCTCCGCCGGCAGAGAGGCGCAGGACAGGCACCTCTCGGCGCTCATCGGAAAGCTCGGCGTGACCGGCGACAAGCCGGGACTGCTGGTGGTCAATCCGGACCTGTCGCCGCGCCCGTTGCGTGTCGCCGCCAGCGAGGACCTGCCCAACGGCCAGAAGGTCGAGGGTGGCTCCGTCCTCACCGGCGTCCAGACCGTGCCCGGTCTCTCCGCGGTCGCAACGTTCGCGGCGGCGGCTCCCTCCGGCCTGTCGGTCGCGCGCAACCGGCTCGAGAACGATCACCTGCGAGCCGAGTTCGCCGACGACGGCACGCTCACCAGCCTTTACGACAAGCGCGCCGGGCGCGAGGCGCTGGATGGCCGCGGCAACCAGATCTGGGCCTATGTCGACAAGCCGCGCAACTGGGACGCCTGGGATGTCGAGGACGACTATGACCGCAACGGCGAGGAGGTGAGGGCGTCGTCGCTGGAGGTGGTCGAGGAGGGGCCGCATCGGGCCGCCATCCGCATCGTCCGCAAGTTTCGCCACAGCGATATCGTGCAGACCGTGCGGCTGTGGGCCAACTCGGCGCGCCTCGATTTCAAGGCCGACATCGACTGGCATGACCGCCGCATCCTGCTGAAGGCGCGCTTTCCCCTGGCGGTTCGCTCCGACCACGCGACCTTCGAATGCGCCCATGGCGTCGTCCGTCGCGCCACCCACCGCAACACCTCGTGGGAGCAGGCGCGTTTCGAGGTCGCCGCGCACCGCTTCGTCGACCTGTCCGAGCATGGCTACGGCGTCGCGCTGCTGAACGACGGCAAGTACGGGCATCATGCGCTCGGCAACGAGCTTGGCATCAGCCTGCTGCGTTCGCCGGTGTTTCCCGACCCGCTGGCCGACGAGGGGCGCCAGTCCTTCACCTACGCGCTCTATCCGCACGCCGGCGACTGGCTGAGCGGGGGCGTGCTCGCCGAGGCCGAGGACCTCAATCAGCCGCTGTTCTGCCGGCCGGTCTCGCTCGGCCGCGCCGAGAGCTGGACGGCGGTCGCCGTCGACGGCATGCAGCTCGGTCTCAGCGCCCTGAAGCCGGCGGAAGACGGCAGCGGCCTGATCCTCAGGCTCTACGAGCCGGCCGGTGCACGCGGCGCAGTGACCGTCGCCGCCGCCGGATCGTGGTCGGTCACCGGTGCGGTCGACCTCCTCGAGGACGCGGCTGGCGAGGCCGATTTTCGCCTCCTTCCGTTCAAGGTGCGCAGCTGGAAGCTCCAGCGCGATACCGGCTGAAGCGACAACCGTTGGGGACAAGCATCATGGCGCAAGTCGTCGTCGACCGGCTCTTCAAGAAATACGGGGAACTCGAGGTCGTCCATGGCATCGACTTCGAGATCAGGGATAGCGAGTTCCTCGTCCTGGTCGGTCCGTCGGGCTGCGGCAAGAGCACGATCCTGCGCATGATCGCCGGCCTCGAGACCGTCACCGGCGGCGAGATCAGCATCGACGGGCAGGTCGTCAACGACATCCCGCCGCGCGACCGCGACATATCGATGGTGTTTCAGGACTACGCCCTCTATCCGCACATGTCGGTCCGCCAGAACATGGGCTTCGGACTCAAGATGCGTGGCACGCCGCGCGAGAAGATCGCCGACGCCGTCGAGCGCACCGCCGAGATCCTGCAGATCGGGGAGTATCTCGACCGGCGGCCGAAGGAGCTGTCGGGCGGTCAGCGGCAGCGCGTGGCGATCGGCCGGGCGATTGCGCGCGAGCCGCGATTGTTCCTCTTCGACGAACCGCTGTCGAACCTCGATGCCAAGCTCAGGGTCGAGATGCGCACGCAGATCAAGCGCCTGCATATGGCGTTTCATGCGACCAGCATCTACGTCACCCACGATCAGACCGAGGCCATGACGCTAGCCGACCGCATCGTCGTCCTGCGCGCGGGACGCATCGAGCAGGTCGGCGCCCCCGGGGAGCTCTATTCGTCGCCGGCCAATCTCTTCGTCGCCGGGTTCATCGGCTCGCCGACGATGAACTTCCTCGATGCCAGGATCGCGGGTGAGGGAAGCGACCTCGCGGTGGTGCCGGACGGCGGTCCGTCACTGCCCATCCCGGCGGCCAGTGCCGACCGCTACCGTGGCCACGCCGGCCGCGACGTGGTGCTCGGCATCCGGCCGGAGCATCTCGCCAATGTGTGGGAGGAAGGCAGCCCGGCCGGGCGCGTGCCGGTCGAACTCAAGGTCGAGCTGGCGGAGCCGCTGGGCGCCGACACGCTCGTCTTCACCCGCCTCGGCAAGGGTGAGGTCGTTTGCCGCCTGACCACCGCCGAGCGAATCGCGGTCGGCCAGACGGTCAAGGTTCATGCCGACATGAGCCAGATGCACATCTTCGACCGCGAAACCGAACGCGCGCTGTAGGTCGTAGCCTTAGAGCGCTTCTTGGTCAGCTAGAAGCAGTTCCGTTTCTCGACCGGGGAGGCGATCCGGTGTCGAGACCGGCGAAGGGCGATGCTAGGCATCGGTCGAGCCGGGATCGGCGTTGGGCGCCCGCCGGTCGGAAACCCGAAGGGACGGGCGATTTTGCGCCATTATCGTGGCCGCCGGTCTCGGCCGTACCCCGGGTACGCCCGTCGCCCGTCGGCTTGATCCTGTCGCAAAATCGCTCCGTCGGAACGATTCTATCTGATCAAGAAACGCTCTGGATCGATTGGACCGCGGCCTCGCGCGCCCTGTCCGGCCGCGGCAGGCCCTCGGTGCGGCAGTGCAGGCGCGGCTCGGCGATCGTCTGCAGTCGTGCGATCGGCGCGCCTTCGATGTGCATCAGCAACAACCGCGCCAGTTGCTCCCCGGCGAAGATGAGATCCTCGAAGAACGAATTGATCGGCGGCGTGATGTGGTCGAGGAGGTCCGAGGTGTCCTTGGCGATCAGTTCCACATCGGCCCCGACCCTGATACCGCCGTCCTGAAGGCCGGCCATCAAGGCGATGCAGCGGGTTTCGTTGGCGCAGATGATGCCGTCCGGCACGTTCGGACTTCTGGCGAGCCGTCGTCCGGCCTCGCGGAACTCGGACGGCTCGCTGTCCAGGTGGACGCCTTCGACGATCGACGCTTCGACGCCGGCGGCCCGCGTCGCCGTCTCGAAGCCGTCCATCATGTGATGGAAACAGGAAAGGTCGCCGAGCGGCGCCACCATGGCCAGTCGGCGTCGTCCGCGTTTGGCGAGGCGCTTCACGGCTTCGACGATGAACCGTTCGTTGTCGAAGTCGTAGAAGGCATGTTCGGCGGCGAAGTCCGTGCGTCCATGGGAAACGAACGGAAAGCCGCGGTCGAGCAGATAGCGCACCCGTGGGTCGTTCGGTTGCGTATGGGTGAAGATCAGTCCATCCGCGGCGCCGGTTTCCACGAAGTAGCGGACCGGCGTCATGACATCGGCGCCTTTGGGCAGCGGCGTCACGACGAGATGGTAGTTTGTCCCCTCCAGCACCCGCGACAGGCCAAGGATGATGCGCCGTTCGAATTCGGCGATGGTGATGTTCTGGTCGAGGATCAGGCCGATGACGTAGGTGCGGCCGGTGCGCAGGCGCACGCCCGCCCGGTCCGGGCGATAGCCCAGTCGCCGGGCAACCTCGTTGACGCGGGCGCGGGTCTCGATACTCAGCTCGGGCCCGTCCTTGAGTGCTCTCGAAACCGTTGTAACGGCCAGCCCGGTGATCTCGGAAATTGTCTTCAGTGTCGGCTGACGGTTACGGCCGCGCCGACCATGCAGCTTGATGGGAGCGTTTTGCGCTTCGTCAGAACCCACGGATTACCTGCTTTTTGCCTTTCCGAGACTAGTCGATACTACAGAATGTTAATAGGCCTTTGTGGCCGGTCTGTCGTTGCGCCGCCCCCTGGCCCGGGAGCGTCCTTTTGCGGTGGAGACGCAAGGATCATGGCTTGCCCCCGCCGGCATCGCCAGGCGCCGCGAAGCGAGGAGGTGACGAAGGAATGCACGCACCATCCACCGGACAGATCATCATTCTGAACGGAGCGCCGCGCGCCGGCAAATCCAGCATCGCTTCGGCGATACAGGAGACGTTCGACGGCATCTGGATCAATCTTGGCTGCGACCGCTACAAGGCGATGATCCCGGACCGCTACCAGCCGGGCATCGGCCTCCGGCCCGGCGGCGAGCGGCCTGATCTGGAGCCCCTCATCGCCACCATGTTCCGCGCCCTCTATGACGCGATCGCCACGCACAGCCGCCTGGGCCTCAATGTGGTCGCCGATATGGGGCATCACGATCACTACTCCACACCTCTCGGCATCCTTCCGGCGGCCGCGCGGCAGTTGTCCGGGCTGCCCGTGCTGTTCGTCGGGGTGCGCTGTCCCCTCGATGTCATCATGCAGCGCAGGGCGGCCACATGGGGCGCCGCATACGCCGACGACGGCTCTGTCCCGCGCCCCGTGCAGCTCTTCCAGCGCGATGTTCACGTGCCGGGCATCTACGATCTGGAAGTCGACACCGCGACGCTCGGGCCGCGGGAGTGCGCCGAATTGATCCGCCGGCGGCTGGATGACGGGCGGCCGGCCTCGGCATTCGCGCGCCTGGTGGAACTTGCGTAGCGGCGGCCGAGGTCGCTCGCTCACGTAGCGACGCCGACGGCCGGCGTCGACAGGAGATCGTCGCCGGCGATGTCGTCGAAGGAGGCGTAGTTCATCGTGTAGAGGCGCGCATAGAGGCCGTCGGCGCGCATCAGCTCGTTGTGGGTGCCCTTTTCGATGATCTCGCCGTTCTGCAGGACGAAGATGCGGTCGGCGTTGCGGATCGTGGCCAGGCGGTGGGCGATGACCAGCCCGGTGCGCCCCTCCAGCAACCGCGCCAGCGCCTTCTGGATCAGCATCTCGGTGTAGCTGTCGATGTTGGCGGTCGCCTCGTCGAGCACCAGGATCTTGGCGTCGGCGACCAGCGCCCGGGCGAAGCTGATGAGCTGCCGCTGGCCGAGCGACAGGTTGCCGCCGCGCTGCTCCAGCGCCGCGTCATAGCCCTCCGGCATGCGGGCGATGAAGTCGTGCGCGCCCACCGCCTTGGCGGCGCGGATCACGTCGTCGCGGGTGGCCGCTTGGGTCCGGTAGCGGATGTTCTCGAAGACGGTGCCCGAGAACAGGAACGGCTCCTGCAGCACCATGGCGACGTTGTCGCCGATCGAATCCAGGGTCAAGTCGCGCACGTCGCGCCCGCCGATCAGCACCGCGCCCTGCCAGACATCGTAAAAGCGGTGGACCAGGGCCATCGAGCTGCTCTTGCCCGAGCCCGTCGGCCCGACCAGCGCCACCGTCTCGCCGGGCTTCACCCGAAAGCTGACGTTCTTGAGCACCGGCTGGTCGCGCCGATAGCCGAAGGTGACGTTGCGGAATTCCACCGAGCCGTCCATCTCGGGCGGTAGCGGCGCCGCATCGTCCTTGTCCCTGACGTCGACGGGAACGTCGAGCACCTCGGAGATGCGGTGGCCCGAAGCCATCGCCCGTTGCATGACGCTGTATTGCATGGTGAGCGAGCGGATGGGGTCGAAGAAGCGCTGGATGTAGAAGAGATAGGCGACCATCACGCCGACATCGAGCGTGTGCTTGAGGACCAGGCTGCCACCGATGGTGATGACGACCGCCATGGCCGTGCCGCTCAGCGTGTCGACGATGGGCACCATGATCTGCGCGTAGCGCGCCGCGCGCAGGTGGGCCAGCAGGTTGGCGTGCGCCTTGTCGTCGTAGAGCTCGAAGTTGACGCGCTGGCGGTTCATGCTTTGCACCGTACGCACGCCGTGGATGCCCTCGGCCAGCGCCCCGTTGGTCGCTGAATTGGTCTCGTGGGCTGCCATGAAGGCGGTGCGTGCCCGTGGCAGCCACCAGATGCGCACCAGGAACAGCACCGGCATGACCGACAGGGTCAGTGCGCCGAGCAGCGGGTCGAGCCACAGCAGCACCGAGATGATGCCGAAGAGGAGGACGATGTCGCCGACCGAGAGCACCGACGTCTCGAGGAACTCCTGCATGGAATTGACGTCGCCCTGCAGGCGCGACATCAGCCGCCCGACCTCGGTCTTGTCCATGAAGGAAAGCGAGACGCGCTGCAGGTGCGAGAACATCGCCCGGCGCATGTCGAAGAGCACGCTTTCCGCGACCCGGCCGACGACTGTCTCCTGCACGTAGCTGGCGCCGTAGTTGACCAGGATGGTGAGAGCGAAGCCGGCGACGGCGAGGTTGAGCACGTCGCGCCCCGAACCGCCGGCCGCCATGCCGTGGTCGATGGCGTAGCGGATGGTCAGCGGCAGGGCGATCTGCGACAGGGTGAAGGTCAGCACCGCCGCCACGGCGACGACGATCTGCGTCCGGTAGGGTCGCACGAACCTCCATATGCGCCGCACGACGCGCCCGTCGAAGACCTTGCCGAATATCTCTTCTTCCGATTGATACGAACCGACGACCGCGCGCGGCGGCCGCCGCGTGCGGTCCTCGCTCTCGTGCTGGTCCATCTGATGGTCGGTCATGCGACGTCTCCCTTGATGCGGATGACGTCGTCGCCCGGATTGACCTGCAGATCGTAGAGCGCCCGGTAACGTCCGCCGAGCGCGAGAAGCTCGTCATGCGTGCCCCGCTCGACGATCCGCCCGTCCTCCATGAACAGGATCTTGTCGGCGTGCATCAGCGAGCTCAGCCGGTGGGAGATGACGATGGTCACGCGATCCTTGGCGAAGCGGCGGATGGCACGGCGGATGCGCCGTTCCGTTCCGGCATCGATCGCCGCGGTCGAATCGTCGAAGATCATCACCGCCGGACGCAGCATCAGGATGCGTGCGATCGACAGGCGCTGGCGCTGGCCGCCCGACAGCGACACGCCGCGCTCGCCGACGACGGTGCCATAACCCATCGGGAGGCTCATGACGTAGTTGTGCAGTTGGGCGTATTCGCTTGCCCGCTCGATGCGCTGCTCCTTTGCCCACGGATCGCCGTAGACGATGTTGTTCTCGATGGTCGTGGTGAACAGGAACGAATCCTGCTGGACGATGGCGACCGCCTGGCGCAGCGATTCCAGCGTGGCCTCGCGGATGTCCTGCCCGTCGATGGTGATGCGCCCGCCGGTGACGTCGTAGAAGCGGGGAATCAGGTGGGCCAGCGTCGATTTTCCGCTGCCGGGCGGACCGACGATGCCGATGGTCTCGCCGCGCTTGGCCTCGAAGGAGACGTCGCTGAGGACATCGTGGTCGGGCATGCCGGGATAGTGGAAATCGACGTGGTCGAAGCGCAGCGTGCCATCGGTCACGGTCAGCGGCGCGGAGTCCGGTTCGTCCTCGACCGCGACGTCGAGGTCGAGCAGTTCGAACAGGCGGCTGCCGCAGGTCGAGGCGCGCGCGAAGGAATTGACCAGAAGGCCGAGCTGGCGCACCGGCATCTGCAGGATGGTCATGAACGTCAGGAACGAGGCGAGCGTGCCGACGCTGATCCTGCCCTCGATCACCTGGTTGCCGCCGGCCCACAGCACCAGCCCCATCGCCAGGAAGAATGAGAAGTTCATGGCGCTGGTGTTGAGCACGCGGATCCGGGTGCGGTCATGGGCGAGCTCGAGGGCGTCCTCCGAGGCCCGATCGAACTTGGCCATTTCGTGGTCCTGCGCGGCAAAAGCGCGGACGACGCGGATGCCGCCGAGATTTTCGTCCATGATGCGGCTGACCACCGCCAGCCGCTCCTGCAGGGCGAGCCATTTGGCCCGCAGTCGAAGCTGCGTCACCGACGAACGCCATGCCACGAAGGGCACGAAGCTGAGGCTGATCAGGCCGAGCACCATGTCGGTGCTGATCAGCATGTAGGCGCCGACCCCGATCAGGACGACCAGCAGCACCAGCCGCACCAGGCCGGTGGAGAAGAACATGCGGACGCCATCGACGTCGAGAATGCCGAGCGTGATCAGGTCGCCGGTGTGGACCCGGTCGTGGAAGCTGAACGGCAGGCGCTGCAACTTCTCGTAATAGGCCAGGCGCAGCTCGTAGCCGATGTGGTGGCCGACCGATTCGCCGAAATAGTTCTGCAGCATGGTGAAGATGCCACGGAACACGCTGACGGCGAGCAGGATCAGTCCCGTGTGGAACAGCGCCGTTTCAGCGCCGTTGGCGCTGCTGAGGACGCCCTGGGTCTGGTCAACTGCCCGGCCGAGAAGGCGCGGGATGGCAAGCTGCAGGGTGGCGGCCACGAACGTCGCCGCCATCGCGGCAGTAACCTGCCAGGGGTGGCGCAGCGTCATCCGTATGACGCGCAGGAGGGCACCGAGGCCACGGCCCCATTGGGCGGCCTGGACGTATTTCAGCGAGCCGCTCCGCGGGCCCGCTGTTCCATCTGGAGTCAATGGGTTGCCAGCTAATCAACTAGGTGTGGATGTCGTGTGCTCTTTTGACGCGGTTTGGCGCCGGGATCAAATCACGATTGTTGATTTTCCGCCATGCCGGCCGCCATCCGGCGACGGTTCCCGCCGGCGGCGCCAGCATGAGGGCGGGGCTGCCGGCCATCCGGCTGTCGGATCGGCCGACGCGGGAAGACAGGTAATGCGGGAAAGGCCCGCCGTCCGCGATCAGGTCGTCAGGTGGGACATGAAGAACACCGGACGCACGTATTCGGGCACGTCGAACTGACCCTCCGAAAGGTAGCGCAGCATGGCGTTGCCGGCGATTTCGCCGAGGTCGTACGGCACCGACTGCACGGTGGTGAGCCGTGGCCGTGAATAACGGTGCGCCTCGAAGCCGTTGAAACCGACGACGCGGACGTCATCCGGGATCAGACACCCGCGGTCCAGGAGATGCAGCATGGCCGCCGTGGCGATCGAGTCGTTGGTGCCGAAGACCGCCTCCGGCACGGGGTGATCTTCCAGGTGGCTGGCGACGGCGTGCTGTACATCGGTGAACGATTCACTGGCCGACTCGATGACGTTCACCGAGATGGACGGGTCCAGGGCGAGTGCCTCGCGGAACCCGTCGACCCGGTACTCGATCGCCGGCCAGCCCTGGCGCGGCACAATGACGAGGTATCTTTTGACGCGCCGCGCCAGGAGATGGTCGGCCAACAGCCTGCCGCCGGCGTGATCGTCCTGCCGCACGACGCAGACGTTGCTCAGCGTCTTCTTCACGGCTTCCTGAAACACGATGAGCGGCTGTTCGAGGCCGGACAGACGCTCGATGACGTGCAGACGATCCGCGGGCGCGCCCGAAATCATGGCGCAGAAGCCGGCGACCTCGTAGCTGCGCATGATCATCGACTCGGCGAGTTGGTCGCCGCGCATGCCCTGGATGGTCAGCGTGTAGTCGGCCTTGTTGAGCACATTGGCGAGGCCGGCAACCACCTGAGCGGTGAAATAGTCGGCCAGGAAGAACGGCGATTCGTCGACGATCACCATGCCGATCGAACGCTGCTCGGTGACCCTCAGATTTCTGGCGTTGGTCTGGCGCCGGTACTTGAGCTGGGCGATCGCGCGCTCGACCCGCTTCCTGGTCGCCGGGCTCACGAACTGGGTGCGCCCATTGATCACGTTGGACACGGTCATTGCCGACACGCCCGCGACTCTGGCAACGTCCTTGATCGTCGCCCGCGCGGGCCGCTGCTGGGTGGGTTTGTCCATTGACACTTCGCCGTTCAACCGCCAAAGGGCATATATCGTTAAATCACCATCGCTACAACCATGTCACGATCCGAGCACGACCGTTTCGCGTCCTACCCCAGCCTCACCGGCAGGACGGTTTTCATCACCGGGGGCGCAAGCGGCATCGGCGAGAGCCTGGTCGAGCACTTCGCCGGGCAGGGGGGGCTTGTCAGCTTTGTCGATGTCGACAAGGAGGCCGGTCTTGCTTTGGCCGGCCGGCTCGCCGGCTCGGCTTCCCCGCCGCGCTTCCAGTACTGCGACGTCACCGACATCGCCGCGCTTCAGGGGGCGATCCGCAGCTTCGAGGTGGAGACCGGCGGCATCGATGTTCTCGTCAACAACGCCGCCAACGACGACCGCCATGCGGTGGAGGCGATCGACGTCGCCTTCTGGCAGGGCCGCATGGACGTCAACCTCCGCCATCACTTCTTTGCGGCGCAAACCGTAAGGAAATCCATGGCTTCCCGGGGCGGTGGCTCGATCATCAATCTCGGCTCGATCATGGTGCAGATGGGCGCGACGGGAGCCGTCGCCTACGTCACCGCCAAGAGCGCCATCCACGGGATGACCCGGGCGCTGGCCCGCGAATTCGGACCGCAGCGCATTCGCGTGAATTGCGTTGTCCCCGGCTGGATCATGACCCGCAAGCAGATCGACCGTTATCTTGATCCGGCGGGAGAGCGGACCATCCTCGAGCGCCAATGCCTGCCCGACAAGCTCACCCCGGACGACGTGGCGCGCATGGTGCTCTTCCTGGCGGCGGACGACAGCCGACATTGCACATCGCAGAGCTTCATCGTCGACGGAGGCTGGGTCTAGCGCGCCGTCGCTGTCTCCGTCCCCCGGCGACGGGCTTGACAGACCACAAGCGAGATGAGACGTTACATTTAACGATAAAGTTAGGCCGTGTCACAAACAGGGGGAATGGAGCGTCATGACCAGCTCATTCGTTAGCCACAGGAGAATGAAGGCCAGGAAATACGGTTCGGCGATCGTGGCCGCGGGCCTGCTCGCCGGCGTTTGCGTCCAGTCCGCGCTTGCCGCCGACGTGATCGCCACGGAGAAGTTCGACGTCACCAGCACCGACTACCTCAAGTGGAACAAGGACAGTTGCCTGTTCGAGCCGGCGGAGGGCAGCGGACCCTATGTGGCCGAGGTGACCAAGAGCGACAAGCCGCTGCACATTGTGTTCACGCCCGAAGAACAGACCAATCCGGTCTTCGTCGCCGAAGCCAAGAAGCTTGTCGAACTGGGCAAGCAGGCTGGCGTCGAGGTGACCGTGCTCGACAACGCCTTTCCGGATACCCAGCGGCCGTTGCAGAATGCCGACCAAGCCGTGCAGATGAAGGCCGACGTCGTCCTTTCCCAGCTCATCATGCCCGACCTCAATCCGGCCGTGCAGACCAAGTACAAGAACGGCTGCATTCCCATGATCAACGTGTTCGGGATGCCCAAATATCCCTATCCGGCGCCCACCGTGCAGGCGATTCACAAGCAGAACGGAATCGTGATGGGCGAGGCCGCGATCAAACTGATCAAGGAGAAGGGCTGGCCCGCCGATCAGATCTGGGTCGTCTCGTGCGGCGATCCGGTGACCGCCTCTGGGCCGGGGACCGCCGAAGATCTCATGGTCGGTTTCGCCGATACGGTTAAGGCCGCGTTCAATATTCCCGACGACCAAATCAGTGGCATCCTCGTCTGCTCGCAGGCCAACGGGCCGCTCGGGTCCAAGACCGCGGTCACCGACTGGCTGACGGCCCATCCGCAGGCGAAGTATGTCGTCGGCAGTGCCTGGAACGACGTCAAGGCCTTCGGCATGGCTCAGGCGCTCGAAGCTGCCGGATACACGCGCGACAACGCGCTGACCGCCGGCCGCGACGCCAACACCGAGCAGGTTCAGGCGATCAAGTCGGGCTCTTCGATCCTGCAGGTGGACCTCGACCTGGACCTGATCAACGGCTGGTCGGCGGCCATGCTCGCCGTCGCCCAGGACGTGGCTGCGGGCAAGGCCGTCCCTTCCTTCAATGTGCCGGCCGCCACGCCGATCACCCAGAACAGCCCCTGACCCCGTCCGATCGACGCCATGACCACAGCCGACGCGCCAGCCATGATGGCGGGTGGCGTCGGCTGTGAAACGTCCCAGACAAAGAGCACCACGGAAGGACGTCGGTGAGCATGGTCGACGAAGCAAAGGTCGCTCCCGCTGCGCCGGTTGACCGGCCCGTCGTCAAGGGCTTCGGTATTGCCCAGCGCAGCGGCGAGGTCATCGGTCTGGCGGTGGCGATTCTCGCCGCAATTGCCGTGTTCTCGTTTGCGTCGCCCTACTTCTTCGACCTCAACAACTTCTACAACATCGGCCGGGCGGTGGCCGTCTACGGCATCGTTGCCGCCGTCTCGACCATCGTCCTGGTCAGCGGGGGATTGGACCTGTCGCTGAGTTCGGTGATGGCTCTCGGCGGCGTCGTCGCCGCACAGTCGATCGGCATGGTCGACAACACGCTGCTGGCGCTGGTCGCCGCCGTCGTCGCCGGCACGCTGGCGGGGCTGTTCAATGCGCTGCTGATCGTGCGGGTCGGCATCAACCCGTTGATCGCCACGATCGGCACCCAGTTTGCGATCCGCGGCGGCATCTTCATGTGGACGGGTTCGGTTCCCATCTCGCTGTTCGGCAAGGCCGGCTTCCTCGCATTCGGCACCGGCTATTTCCTTCGGGTGCCCAATGCCGTTCTGATGCTGCTGCTGGTGTTCGTCGTCGTCGGACTGATCATGCACTTCACGCGCTTCGGCAGTCGCGTCTACGCGCTGGGCGGCAGCGAGACCGCGACCGCGCTCGCCGGCATTTCGGTGGGGCGCTTGCGGACCATCGTCTATACGCTGAGCGCCGTGTCGGCGTCCTTCGCCGGCGCCCTGCTGGCCTCGGTCAACAATGCCGCATATCCGAACGTCGGCGTCGGCGCCGAACTCACCATCCTTGCGGCCGTCATTCTCGGGGGGACCGCGCTCACCGGCGGCCGCGGCACGGTCGTCGGCACATTCCTCGGCGTGCTCCTCCTCGGTGTCCTTGCCAACGGGCTTAACCTGCTTGGCGTGCGGGCGGAGGTGCAGATGTTCGTTCAGGGCGTTGCCTTGATCCTGGCGGTCACGGTCGACGAGTACCGTCGGCGGCGGGCGGGCGCGCTATGAGCACCGCATCCGCCAACACGCCGACCCGGCGCCGGGAAATCGTTCTGCGCGGCTCGAAACTGGGCAAGTCGTACGGCACCATCACCGCCCTTGAAGGGGTAGACATCGACATCGCCGCGGGCGAGGTGCTGGCGATCGTCGGCGACAACGGTGCGGGCAAATCGACGCTGGTCAAGATCCTGACCGGCGTCACCAAGCCGGATACCGGTGGCCTCGAGATCAATGGCCGCGCCATCAGCTTCGACAGCCCGCGCGCGGCGCGCCAGATGGGCATCGAAGCGGTCTTCCAGGACCTGGCGCTGTGTCCCAATCGCGACGTCGTGGCCAATCTCTTCCTTGGCCGCGAGATACTGAAGCCGGGCATCGGCAAGCTGCTGGGCCTGCTCGACCGCAAGCAGATGACCGCGCAGACGGGAACCCAGCTCCAGCATCTGGACGTCCGCATCCCGCACATCGTCGGGGTGCCCATGGGACGGCTCTCCGGCGGACAGCGCCAGTCGGTTGCGGTGGCGCGGTCGGCGTTCTGGGCCTCGTCGGTGCTGTTCATGGACGAGCCGACGGCGGCGCTCGGCGTCAGGGAGGCAGGGGCCGTGCTGCGCCTGGCGCGCCGGGTCGCCGATGCCGGGGTTGGCGTCGTTCTCATCAGTCACGTCATGCCGCATGTCACCGAGCTTGCCGACCGAGTGGTCGTCCTGCGGCACGGCAAGAAGGTCGCCGAGCTGACCGACAAGGACATCACCACCGAACAACTGGTCGAGCTGATCGTCGGGGCCGACGGCGGCGGCGTCCGGCAGCAATCTTGACAGCCAGGGAGCAGGGGGCGATGGCGACGGTTTCGGAGGCACTGCTGTTCACGCGATCCGCCCCCAAACTGGCGCGTGCTCGGGATTGGGACCTGTGGGAGGTCGACAGGCACATGTACGATCTGGTGCGCGGCCCGGGCGTCGCCAGCTCGACCATGTACCGGCGTGTCGTCGACCCGCGGCTGCCGCAGGCGCTGAGCACGGCGGCGCGGCGTGCCGTTACCTACCGGGCGCCGGATCTGGCGGCGATGCGCCTGTGGCTGGAGAGCGAGACCCTGAAAGAGGCTGTCACTGACGGGCGGACCTGGATCGATGCCTACGATCCGCTCGAGGATCAGTGGTTCACCGGCAACGTCTACCATCAGATCAGGGTGACCGGCATCCCCGATGTCGCCAGCCATCTGTTCGCCGAGCGCTACGAGGTGCCTCCGGCACTGGCGGGCGAATTCGAGGCCTGGCTCGACTCCCATGTCGACAGGATTGCCTCGCTCGCCGGGATCGAGGCGGTTCAGTCGTTCCGCGTGGTGCGCGACATCAGCAACGAGCTGTACCTGTCGCCGGGCAATTATGCCATGGTCGCCACCGTTCCGGCCGCGGACGACGCCGTCGCTTGCCTCGCCACCAGCGCGGCCATCTCGGCGCTGCGCAGCTCGCAGGACTGGGAATTGCGACTGGCCTACCAGACGCGCGAGCTGTTTACTCCCGGTGGGCAGATGTTCGCGCCCGACAGCGCTTCTGGTGGCTGATGACCGTTCGGGCGATGCGTGCCGCGGTGGTCGGATGCGGACCGTGGGGGCAGGCGCACATGAGGGCGCTGGTCTCCAATCCGCGGACCGAACTGGTCGCCGTGTGCGGCCGCAGCGAGGCCCGGACGCGGGCGGTCGCCGCCAAGTATGGCGTCAGGTACTATCTCTCCGTTGACGATCTCATCCGCAGCGAGGACCTCGATCTCGCCACGGTTTCGACCGGTGAGCTCCAGCACTTCGCCCCTTCGGCTGCGCTTCTCGAAGCCGGCATCCCGACGCTCATCGAGAAGTCGCTGACCTTCGATCTCAAGGAGGCCGCCGATCTCGTCGCCCTCGCCAGGGCGCGCGACGTTGCTTGCGGGGTCAACTTCAACATGCGTTATCTCATGCCGTTCCAGTTGACCCGGCAGTCGCTCGACGCCGGCGAGATCGGCCGGCCGATTTCATACGTGTGGAAGTTCTCCCATCGCTGGCCGCCGCCCGGCATCGAGCAGGACGTCGCCGTCGCCATCACCCACCATATCCACGGCCTCAACCTGCTGCTGGCGTTCGGCGGCCCGATCAGGACGGTTGCCGCCGTGGCCGCTCCCGGTCAGAATCCCGCCCTGCGTACGACGGTCGGCGCCCTCTTCGGATTCGCCAGCGGTGCCATGGGAATGCTCTACGGTGGGGTCGACGGGG
Organism: uncultured Alphaproteobacteria bacterium; assembly: GCA_963782045.1. Lineage (GTDB taxonomy): Bacteria > Pseudomonadota > Alphaproteobacteria > Rhizobiales > Kaistiaceae > CAVSRC01. The sequence goes on along the minus strand of CAWAIR010000006.1, from coordinate 61,756 downwards.
CGCTGTCCAACGATACCATGTCGCTCGAGTGCCAGGGCACGCTCGGCCGCACCAGCGCGCGCGATGCCACCGCGGAGTTCAGGCTGTGGACCGTCGATTCCCGGCTCGACCGGATCTGGACCCCGTTCTTCGCCGACGTCGAGGAGAACAACTTCCAGAAGTCGCTCGAATGGCACCTCGCCGAATTCGTCGATGCGGTGCGCGAGCAACGGCCGGTGCCGGTGCCCGTGGAGGAGGGGTACGAGGCGTTGCGCGTCGCCTGGGCGATTATCGAGGCGGCCAAGTCGGGACGCACGGTCGAGGTCGACTTGATCGCCCCGCCCGCGGCGGCGGAGGGAGATCTGCTCTATCGTGCGCCGCTGAGATACCGCCAGCCGGGCGCCGGCGCCAGCGCGTCCGGCTACAGCGAAGACCCGCAGTAGGCTGAATGGTGCGATGGCGAATTCAACCGACGCGAGCTCCACGATGACGGGCGGCCCAGGCCATGCGTCGGTCACCGCCGGGCGGCTGCGTAGCGCCGAATGGTTCGCGCGCACCGGCAAGCACGGTTTCGTTCCGCGTAGCTGGATGAAGGCACAGGGATTCGGTCCGCAGATGTTCGATGGCCGCCCGGTCATCGGCATCGCCAACACCTGGTCGGAGCTGACTCCCTGCAACCGGCATCTGCGCGAGCTGGCAGGGCACGTCAAGCGGGGCGTGCTGATGGCCGGTGGTTTCCCGCTGGAATTTCCGGTGACGAGCCTCGGCGAGCCGCTGATGCGCCCGACCACCATGATGTTCCGCAATCTTGCCGCCATGGACGTCGAGGAAACCATCCGCGGCAACCCGATCGACGGCGTCATCCTGCTCGCGGGCTGCGACAAGACCACGCCGGCCCTGCTCATGGGCGCCGCCAGCTGCGACGTTCCGGCCATCCTGGTCTCCGGTGGGCCCATGTTGAACGGCCGTTTCAAGGGACAGCAGCTCGGGTCAGGCACGGACATCTTCCGTTTCGACGAAGAACTGCGCACGGGCAAGCTTGGCCAGGATGAATTCGAAGCCGCCGAAGCGGCCATGAGCCGTTCGGCCGGCTCGTGCATGACCATGGGCACCGCCTCGACCATGGCGGCGCTCAGCGAAGCGCTCGGCATTGCGCTTTCGACCAATGCGGCGATCCCGGCCGCCGACAGCCGCCGCCTGGCGCTTTGCGAGAAGGCCGGGCAACGGATCGTCGAGCTGGTGCGCGCCGGCGTGCGGATGTCGGGCATCCTGACGCGCGCGGCGTTCGAAAACGCGATCGTCGTCAACGGCGCCATCGGCGGATCGACCAATGCCGTGCTGCATCTGCTGGCGCTGGCGGGACGCATTGGCGTGCCGCTTTCGCTCGACGATTGGGATGCGCTTGGCCGCGACGTTCCATGTCTGGTCGATCTGAAGCCGTCGGGCCGTTTCCTGATGGAGGAGTTCTACTACGCCGGCGGCCTGCCCGCGCTGATGAAGCGAATCTCCTCCCGGCTGCACCTCGACATTCCGACGGTGGACGGCAAATCCCTTGGCGCGCTGATCGAGCCTGCCGAAAGCTACGACGACGAGGTGATCCGCCCTCTCGATCGGCCGCTCGCCGCTCAAGGCGGGCTGGTGGTCCTGCGCGGCAATCTTGCTCCGCGCGGGGCGGTCCTCAAGGCCTCGGCGGCGTCTGCCCGCTTCATGCAGCATCGCGGCAAGGCAGTCGTCTTCGCCAACGCCGACGATTTCCATCGGCGTATCGATGATCCCGAACTCGACGTCGACGAAACGTCGGTGCTCGTCCTCAAGAATGCAGGACCGGTCGGCTATCCTGGCATGCCCGAGGTCGGCAACTTGACCCTTCCCAGGAAGCTTCTCGACAAGGGCGTGACCGACATGGTCCGCATTTCGGATGCCCGCATGAGCGGCACCGCGTATGGAACCGTTGTCCTGCACGTCGCGCCCGAGGCCGCCGTCGGCGGACCACTGGCGCTCGTCGAGACCGGCGACACGATCGCGCTGGATGTCGCGCGCCGCCAACTGACGCTTGACGTGCCCGAGGCGGAACTGGAGCGTCGTCGTGCCGCGTGGGTTGAGCCTCCGCGGGCCTACGATCGCGGTTACGGAAGGTTGTTTCTCGACCACGTACTTCAGGCGGATCAGGGGGTCGATTTCGACCTGCTTGTCGGCAACAGCGGCACGCCCGTTTCCAAGGTGTCATTCTAGTGCGAGGTGCTATGTCCGATTACCATTCCATTGCCAAATCCCGCTCGACGCTGCCGCTCGACTGGGAAAAGCTCTATGCCGCGGTGCTGTCCGATGCGCTCGATGCGGTTGGTTGCACCACGCAGGCAATGGACCCGCGTATCCGGCCGCTCGACGATACGCTGCGGCTGTGCGGGCGAGCGCGCACCGGCGTCTATGTCGAGGACGACGGCGTCGATCCGGAGACCAATCCCTACGAACTCGAGATTGCCATCGTCGACGATCTCAAGCCGGGCGATGTCGCCGTCTTTGCCTGTAACGGCTCCACCAAGATCGCGCCGTGGGGCGGCATTCTCAGCGCCGCAACCCGGGCGCGCGGGGCCGTGGGATGCGTCACCGACGGCTACGTCCGCGACGTGCGGGACATTCGCGAACTGCGGGTGCCGGTGTTTCACGGCGGCATCGCACCGCTCGATTCCAAGGGGCGCGGCCATGTCGCGGCGATCGACGTTCCGGTGTCATGCGCCGGCGTCGAAGTTCACCCGGGCGATCTCGTCTTTGGTGACGCCGATGGCGTCGTGGTCGTGCCGCAGGCGATCGAGGCCGAGGTTCTGCGTATCGCATTCCACAAGATAAGCGGCGAGAACAACACCATTCGCGAGCTGCGCCAGGGAGCCTACTTGCGCGACGTCTACGCAAAATACGGTGTGCTCTAGACGGGAAGGCCGACGATGACCGCCCTCGCTCACTGCGATTGCCACGTCAATATCTGGAACGACGAGCACGTGCTGCCGCTCTATGGCCAGCAGCTCGCGCGGGTACGCCAGGGCGAGATGGCGCCGCGGGCCGATGCCGACACCATCTTCGCCGAAATGGCGGAGGTCGACAAAGCCATCGTCTTCGCGCTGCGCTACGGCGACAGCGTCGGCATCGAGAGCGACGACGAGACCACCGCCGCGGCGGTTGCCAAATATCCCGACAAGATCGTCGGCTTCGCCTATGCCGATCCGCGGCGCGCGGACTGCATGGAGCTGTTGCGCCATGCCATCGAAGACCTCGGGCTCAAGGGCGTCAAGTTCGGACCCATCTACAACGGTGTCCCGCTGTCGGATCCGCGGCTCGATCCGGTCTACCAATACTGCCAGCGAAACAACATTCCGCTGACCATGCACATGGGCACGACGTTTGCCCGCAACGCACCTGTCGACCTCGGCCGTGCCATCCATGTGGAGCCGGTTGCCCTGCGCTACCCGGATCTCACCATGATCCTGGCCCACATGGGGCACCCGTGGTTCGAGGATTGTATCGCCGTGGTGCGCAAGCAGCCCAACGTCTACTGCGAGGTATCGGCGCTCTTCTACCGTCCATGGCAATACTACAATATTCTGATGAGCGCGCAGGAATACAGGATCACGGACAAGATATTCTTCGGGACGGACTTTCCCTTTTCGAAGGTCCGTGAATTGGTCGACGGGCTCTATGGCATCAACGACCAACTGGAAGGAACCAATCTCTCGCGTGTTTCGCGCGAGACGATGGACCGTATCGTCAGCTCAAATCCCTTTACCGTCTGGTGGAAGGGTGATCGCCCTGCCGGGGCATGATCTCGCCGCCGCGCCACCGGAAGATCGTCTGTAGCGGCTGTCCTAGAGCATCACGTCGCCCCCATTGGGCGACAACGTTTGCCCGACGAAGAAGCTGCCGTCGGCCGAGGCCAGCATCACGGCGGTCGGAGCAATCTCCTCGGGGCGCCCGAAGCGGCCGATGGGCAGTGCGGCCTTCTTCCACGCCCGCCAGTCGGGCGACATCTCTGCCAGCAGTTCGGTGTCGGTCGCATCGGGCGCGATCGCATTGACCAGGACGCCGAACGGGGCGGCCTCGCGGGCGAGTGCGCGCATCAGCCCGATCACGCCGGCCTTGGCTGCGCAATAGTGCGCGGCGCCCGATGCGCCCAGATAGGCGAGCTGGGATGTGATGTTGATGATCCGGCCGCTGCGCCGTTCTTTCATCTGGCCGTAGCAGGCCCGGCTCATAAGGAACGTGCCGCGCAGATGAACGGCAACCATCCTGTCGAAGAGCTGCAAGCTGATATCCTCGAAACGGACCTCGCCTCCGATCCCCGCATTGTTGACGAGGATATCGACGCCCCCGAGCACGCATGCCGCATCCGAGGTGAAGCGGGCAACCGCGTCTTCGTCGGCGACGTCGCTGGACGCGGTCAGCACGATTCTCTCTGCGAAGCGCGTCCCCCGGCGGAGGGCTTTGGCCCGCTCTTCGTCGTCGTGATGGCAGAAGGCGACGCGGCAGCCTTCCGCGACGAAGGCGCGCACGATCGCCGCGCCGATTCCGCGGCTCCCTCCGGTCACAATCGCGCTCTTCCCGGCGAGGCGGCCCGACCCGGGCCCGACGTGGTCATTGCGTGGCACGTTGAGACCTCAGCCATTCGGCATAGCTGCTGATCCCGGCCTCGAGGCTAATGCAAGGGCGATAGCCGAAGTCGCGTTGTGCCGCGCCGATGTCGAATTGTTCCTGGAGATCGTCGGTGGGATCGGGGCCGTCGGCCAGTTCGATCCGTGACGACGGCAGAACGGACTTCACGATGTCGGCCACCTGGTCGATGGTGGGATAACTTCCGCCGGTGACGGTGTAGCTGCGGCGCGGCAGGCGCGAGCGGTCGAAGGCTGCCACGAGGGCGCTCACCGCGTCGCTGATGTGAATGAACTGCCGGTGAAATCCGCGGCCATACGCCACCATCTTCGCCGCGGCACGACGGCGGGGTTTTGCCGGGCTGTTCGCCACCGAGGCCGCGCAGGAGATCGGTGCGCTCACCCAGGGATCGACGGGGCCGCCAACGGTCTCGTCACCCTTGGCGGCGCCAGCACCCCCGCCGGCCGCAGCCAGTACATGGATGCCTTCATGGGGCAATACTGCGAGATCGCCGGAAGCTGGCATGACGAGGCCGGCACCAAGTCCTATGCGCTCGAGATCATCCTCAACACGCTTCGCGCCGCCGGCATGGCGGCCATGGATGACATCGCGGCGTTCAAGGGCCAGATTCCTCGCTTCTCCATGCGCGATCCGTTCGTCCAGGCCGAATCCGCTCTGCAGTTCGTTGGGTCCGGCTATTTCGGCCAGAAGCGGCAGATCGGCGTGCCGCTCGTCGTCAACCAGGTCCGCGACAACCGCTTCGAACCGGTGATGATGGCGAACCTCGCGTAAGCCTGGCCGAAGCAGGCGATGATTGGCGTCGGCGGTGGTTTGTGCGCCATCTCTCAAAGGCCGGCATGTTTGACGTCAGCCTGGATCGCTGCGATGCGCCGGAAGCCGACACGTGCGGGCAACCGGATTGGCTCGTCGGTAAGAACGATCGGTAGCCCGGGGATTGCCGCAGGCGCGGCGCGCGGCGCTGTCGAGCGATCCGGCCGTGCTGTTGCCGACGGACGTGGCCGCGCCGCGGCACCTCGCGAAAGCCTGCATGCCTGGCCATGGCAATTGGCCGATTCTGCCGGCCCGGCTTTCGATTAAAAAGGGGGCGGGATATGCCATCCCGCCCCCAAAATACACGTAGCCTATTTGATCGCACCGGCCCGCTTGTGGATCTCGATGTACTGGTCAACGTTGTCCTTGTTGACCAGCGGGCAGTCGATGTCGGTATCGATCTGGGCGATCTTGCCGGTCAGGAGGTCGTGAGCGACGCTCATGTTCTTGGCGGCCAGATCATAGGCGTTCTGCAGCGCCGTCGAGGTCATCCGGCCCGCCTTGATGAGCAGCATGGCTTCGGCAGTGCCGTCGACGCCGTAGCTGATGATGTTGGCGAACTTCGGATCGTCCTTGATCACTTCCAGGGCGCCGGCAGCCATGTTGTCGTTCATGGAGACGATGGCGTCGATCTTGTCGTTCGCCTGGACCCAGTCCTCCATGTAGCGCATGGCCTCTTCCTTGTTCCAATGCGCGATCTGCTCGCCGACGATCTTGACGTCGGGACGCTTGTCGAAGAATTCCTTCTGCCACGCGTCACGACGCATGTCGGCATGCATGTTGCCCGACGGTCCGTCGAGGACAACGACGTTGGCGCCCTGCGGAACCTGCGTGATGGCAACGCGCGCGTTCACGGCAGCCTGCTCGTACGGATCGGCGTCGACCGAAGACGAGCCGGGGATGTTCTTGATACGAGCGTTGGTCGTGATGACCTTGACGCCATCCTTCACAGCCTGCTCGACGTACGGGCGCTGGGCCTCGCCGTTGTTCGGCTGGACGATGATCAGGTCGTACTTGTTGGCGACGGCGTTCTCGATGAACGCATTCTCCTTGGCGTCGTCAGCCTGCGCGTCCATCACGTCGACCTTCATGTCAGGATATTTCTTGGCCTCGTCCATGATGCCGTTCGCGAGCCACGCGGCGAAAGAGTCCGCCTGAGCGCGCGCGATGAACGCGACCCTGTAGTCCTGAGCCTGAGCAACCGAGGCGGTCGCCAGACACATGGTAGCGACGGCCGCGATGGCACCGATTGATTTCAAAAGCCCCTTCATGGATTTCTCCTCCGTTTGCGTTAGATGGTAGAATAAGGGAGGATCAACAGACGTTATGTTGCTTCTCTCTCCAAAACCCGTGTCTATCGGCCTTTCTCCCTTGGCTAATCCGCGCTCTTCGCTGCGCCAAGCGTCTTCTTTGTGCGATTCATCTTCGCCCACATGTCGTACCCGACAGCGAGCGCGATGATTGCGCCTTTGATGACTTGCTGCAGGTACGAATCCACGCCCGTCAGGTTCATGATGTTGTTGAGGAAGCCCACGATGAACGCGCCGGCCAGCGTGCCGCCGGCCGTTCCCAGACCACCCGAAAAGCTGGTGCCGCCGATGATCGCGGCGGTCAGGGCTTCGAACTCGTACCCCTGACCCGCATTGGGGGCGCCGACATTGGTCCGCGACATCAACAGGATGCCGGCGAGGCCGACAAAGGCGCCGTTGATCAGGTACGCACCGATCTTGATGCGTCCGACGTTGATGCCCGACGCTCTGGCGGCCTCCTCGTTGCCGCCCACCGCGTAGAGCGAGCGGCCGAAGCTGGTGTGACCGAGGATGTACCAGGTGATGATGCCCACGATGACCATGAAGATCACCGGGATGGGTACGAACCCCACCCTGTCCTGGCCAAACCAGACATAGTCGCCGATCTGGTAGATGTTCTGCCCCCTCGTGAAGAGGAGCGCGACGCCTCTGGCCATCGTCAACATCGCCAGTGTCGCGATGAAGGCGGGGATGTTGAAGTATCTCACCAGGATGCCGTTGACGTAGTTGGCGAGCACCCCGACCGCTATGCCGACGCCAAAGGCGAGCGGCATCGATCCGGTCTGCTTGTAGACGTAGACGGACAGCACCCCGGCCAGCGCCAGGACCGAGCCGCACGAAAGGTCAAGCAGGCCGGAAATGATCAGAAGCGTTTCGCCGAACGCCAGGATCGTCGTGACGGAAATCTGCGCCGATATATTCGCGATGTTGCGCGTCGACAGAAAGTTCTCGTTGAGTAAATTGCAGACGAAAAACATCACGATAACGACCATGTAAATCGAGTATCGCGACTTCAGTGTCTGCCAGGTTTCCGCTGTCATTAGATTATTCATGACGGTCTCTTATGCATCTCGTTCCGGCGCGCACCCATCAGGCTGCCTTCCGGATGTTCATCGCGTAGCGCATGATCGTTTCCTGCGAGAATTCCGACCGCTTGAGCTCACCGGTTATTTTGCCCGCCGCCATGACGTAGATCCGGTCGCACATCCCGATCAGCTCGGGCAGTTCGGAGGACACCATGACGATCGCCTTGCGCTCTTTCACGAGGTTCGTCATCAGCTTGTAGATTTCGAGCTTCGCCCCGACGTCGATTCCGCGCGTCGGCTCATCGAGAATCAGAATATCGGCGTCGCGCAGCATCCATTTCGACAGGACAACCTTCTGCTGGTTGCCGCCGCTCAGTGTGCTCACCGCTGCATCGATCGAGGACATCTTGACGCTGATGCGTCGGCAGATATCGATCACCTCGCGCCTCTCTTTCGATCGGTTGAGGTGGCCGTTGCGAAAGAATTCTCCGAGCGACGCCAGGGTGACGTTTTCCTTGACGTCTCTGACCGGAACGACGCCGAAGCGCCTCCGATCCTCGGACAGCATCGCGATGCCCTGCCTGATGCTGTCCTGAACGCTCTTTATCCTGGCGGCCTTGCCGCGAACCGTCACGCTCCCGGCGGTATGGTCGTCGATGCCAAACAGCGCGCGCACCGTCTCTGTCCGCCCTGCGCCGACAAGACCGGCAAAGCCGACGATCTCGCCTTCCCTGACATTGAACGAGACATCATTGAATCCGCTGGGCCCGCTGAAGTGCTCTACTTCGAGGACGATATCTCCCGGCCTAACCTCTTCCTTGGGATACCCCTGGCCGAGGGCCCGCCCCACCATCAGGGTAATGACCGAGTTGATGTCGAACTGGTCCCGTGGGCGCGTCTCGACGAGCCTGCCATCGCGCAGGATCGAAATCTCGTCGGCGATGCGAAAGATTTCGTCCATCTTGTGGGAGATGTAGACGATCGCCTTGCCGCGCGCCCGCAGGTCGTGAATCTTCTCGAAGAGGGTCTCGATTTCCTTGTTGGTGATGGACGAGGTGGGCTCGTCCATGATGATGATATTGGCCTCCCGGGAAATCGCCTTGAGAAACTCCAGCATCTGAAGGTTGGAGATGGTCAGGTCCTTCAGCTTGGTTTCCGGGCTGAAGAGAAGGCCTTCCTGCTCGAGCAGCGCGACGGTCCTTTCGCGGATGGCCTTCCAGTCGACACGACCAAAAGCTGTCTTCGGCCACCGGCCGACGAACAGGCTCTCCATGATCGTCATTTCAGGGATGTAATTCAGTTCCTGAAAGATCATGGAGATGCCGAGCTCGCCCGCCCGGATCGGGGTATCGATCTCGACCTTCTCGCCCCGGATGAACGTTTCTCCGCTGTCCGGCTGGTAGATCCCGTTGATGATTTTCATCAGGGTCGATTTGCCAGCGCCATTCTCGCCGCACAGCACATGAACCGAGCCTTCCTTGGCGACGAAGGAGACGTCGTCGAGCGCTTTGACGCCCGGGAAGGACTTGCTGATGTGCTTGACTTCCAGAAGAGTTTCTTGAGCCATGCTCCGGCCCCATGCGGCTGGCTGGTTGAAGCTGTGCGTTAGCAGCGAACCGTCGGTTGCTATTCCATGGCGATCTGCAGCTTGACGTCCGTGGGGCGGCCTTCCGCGGCCCTTTCAAACGCCTCGACGCTCTGACTGAAGGGGAATGTCGCCGAAATCAGCGGCTTCAGATCGATGGCGCCCGAGGCCATCAGCTTGATGGCGCGGTCGTAGACGTTGGCGTAGCGGAAGATCGTCTCGATGCGGACCTCCTTCGCCTGCGCCGCGACGATGTCGAAGGGCACTGCGTCGACCGGCATGCCGACCAGGACCAGCGTCCCCGCCGGCCGCACTGCCTTCAGGGCGTCGGGGATCGCGGCGGCCGCCCCGCTTGCCTCGAAGACGATGTCGGCGCCCCAGTCCTTGCCGCACATGTCGTCGACGACGTCGCGCAGCGATGTGCGCGTCACGTCGACCGGCACGATGCCGGCGTAGCGGCCGGCGATCGCGAGCTTCTCCTGAACGCGGTCGGTAACGATGACGGTGCTGGCGCCGCCCGCCAGCACGGCGAGCGCCACCAGGATGCCGATGGGGCCGGCGCCGGTGACGACGCAGACGTCACCCGGCTGGATTCTCGCCTTCATCGCGGATTGCATGCCGACGGCCAGCGGCTCCACCATCGCGGCTTCGGCGAAGCTGACATTGTCGGGCAGCTTGTAGGTGAAGGCGGCCGGGTGAACGACCTCGGGCGTCAGGCAGCCATGGATCGGCGGCGTCGCCCAGAACGAGACGGCGGGATCGAGATTGTAGACGCCCAGGCGCGAAGCGCGCGACGTCGGGTCGGGAATTCCCGGCTCCATGCAGACACGGTCGCCGACGGCAAGCGAATGGACGTCCTTGCCGACCGCGATTACGGTCCCCGAAGCCTCGTGCCCCAGCACCATCGGCGCTTCAACGACGAACGGCCCGATGCGCCCGTGCGTGTAATAGTGAACATCGCTCCCGCAGATGCCCACCGTGTTAATGCGGATGCGCACATCCGTCGGCCCGAGTTTGTCTTCCAGCTCGATTTCCCGAAGCGATAGTTGCCGCGTCTTCTCGAGCACCAGTGCCTTCGCCTTCATCAGGATTTACCCCAAACGTCGTGACTGTTCGAGCGTCGGGCTTCGCTTTCGGAAGCCCCGATCATTGCATCAGCAAACCCGCTCGCCCTCCCGGGTGCCGCGCGGCACCGAAGCGCATGCGCAGCACCCTCTCGGGAGGAAGCGAATGCGATCACCGGCGTGGAAAACGGTCGGTATGCCTTGGTCGCAATGATTGCCCCACAGCCTCGCCCAAGCACTTGACCCGAACCTCCCAACCCGGCCTGGCGGCCGCGCTCATCGAGGATCGTTTTACATATGTATCGGTATTCTTTCAAGTGAATTTTGCATGTGTTTGTGTTGCGATACAAATGTCAAATGTGGCATTGTCCCAGCCGGCGGTTCACAGGTGGCGCCGGAGGCGGCAGGGAACGACGCATGCCACAGGGCGAGCAAGACGACGGCGAGGCCTTCGTCACAGAGGTCTGCTGGCACTATTACGTGAATGGCAAGACACAGGCGGAGATCGCCCAGGTCCTCGGGGTGACGCGACTGCGCGTGAATCAGGCGATGCAGAAGGCGCGGTCGTCCGGCGTGGTGAAGATCCACATCGAATCGCCGTTCGTGACGCGCATCGAGCTGCAGGAAGAGCTGGTCGCCCGGTTCGGCCTCGACAAGGCGCTGGTCGCGCCAGCCGACCGCGAGGTCTACGACTATCACGCACCGGTGGGGGCGGCGCTGGCGAGCTATCTGGTCGGCAGCCCCGACACCGAATCGTGGCGGTCGATCGGCGTCTCCTGGGGCATGACCCTGCAGAGCGCCATCCGCCGCCTGCCCCAGCAGACCCGGCCGGACATCGAGATCGTGTCGATGATCGGCGGAAACACGGCCGGTGCCGCGTTCAACTCATTCGGCATCGCTTCGGGCTTCGCCGAGCGGTTGGGCTCGAAATACTCGGTCATCGCCGCGCCGGTCTATCTCTCCCCGAACGTCGATCGCCAGGCGTTCCTGTCACAGGAACTCTTCGCCGAGCATTTCCGCAAATGCGAGAAACTCGATGCGGCGATTCTTGTCGCCGGCGACGTTTCGACGCGCTCGTTCCTGGTGGCGACCGGACTGCCGAGGGATGTTCGGCCGAGGGAACTGACGGCTGCCGGCGCGGTCGGCGACATTTTGGCACGCTTCCTGGATGCCGACGGCAACGAAATAGCGCATTCCCTGAACGCTCGCGCGATCGGCGTCGACCTCGACAAGCTGCATTCGATTCCGCACAAGATCTTGGCTGCGGCAGGTCGGCACAAGGTCGACATCATACGTGCCGCCATGAAGCGCGGATTCGTGGACACGCTGATCACCGACGACGTTACGGCTGAGCTCCTTCTCAACAAGAAATAGATGTCCAGATCAGGAATACGGGCCGTCATTTTGGATTTCGATGGCGTTCTGGTGAACAGCGAGATCATCGCGCTTACCGAGCTGGGCGATTGCCTCGCTGAATTCGACATTCACCTCAGCAGGGACGAGCTGGTCGACACCTTCCTGGGGTCGTCTTTCGAGGACATCCAGGCATACGTCGAGCGCAAGACGGGAACGGCTCCGGGACCCGGCTTCCGCGAGAACTGGTACGCCCGGCTGTTTGCCCGCTACTCGCGCGGTCTGACGATCATACCCGGCGCGCTGGAGCTTCTCGGCCAACTTCAAACGCGCAAGATCGCGTATTGCGTGGCATCGGGCGGCTCCCACCGCCGCCTGACGTTTGCACTGGATGTCACCGGCCTCAAGAGCTGGTTTGACGGCCGCGCTTTCAGCGTCGATTCCGTTGCGGCCGGAAAGCCGGAGCCGGACCTGTTCCTCTACGCAGCCGGGCGCCTCGGCGTGGAGCCGCGTGAATGCCTGGTCATCGAGGATGCCGTGGCGGGCGTGCGCGCGGCGACAACTGCACGGATGCGCTCACTGGGATTTGTCGGCGGCAGCCATCTGGCCGGACGCCGCGCCTTGCACGCCCAGCAATTTCGCGCGGCGGGCGCGATGGCCGTCATCGCAGACCTGCGAGAGGCGCTGGAGTTCGTCGATGACGAGGAGCGACCGACGGCACAGTCCGACTAGCGAATTGCCCTCAGCTTGTCGTGCACGCCGTCAAAGAACGGCGAACGTGTCGGCAGCAGGTCTTTCCTGACAAACGCGGCGACGCTGTATGCCGGGTTGACCAGGTTGCCGATCCGCAGCCGACAAGCCTGCGATACGAACTGATGGGCGTCGGCTATCGACAGCCGGCAAACGGCCGAAAGCCAGCGCACCATTCCGGCGGTCGCTATCCGCGCCGCGTCTTCGAGGGGCCGCGCGCAGCCGATGACGCCGATCTCGTCATCGGTCTCGATGCGCGGCCATTCGAGATCGTCGGTCGCCGGCAGGCACTGGAGGACAAGTCTCGTGTTCATCGCGCCCTCCACTGCCGTGCCCGCCAGTTCGCCGTCACCCTGGGCATAGTGCCCATCGCCGATGTAGACGTGCGCATCGGGCACGTTGGCGCGCAGATACAGCGTCGCGCCGGCCCCGATTTCCGCCAGGTCGAGATTGCCGCCGAATGAATCGGGCACGACGCTCAGCCTGACCTCGCCGTGCGGCGGGGCAACGCCGATGATTCCGTGAAACGGTGCGAGCGGGACCGCCAGGCTCATGCCGTTCGAAAGCTGCGTGACGAGCGTTCCCGCGGGTTCGTCGACCCGCCATATCCACACCTTTTCATCCTGCTCCGGCTGAAGATTGGGGTTGCTGCGGGTTCCGGAGAGGGCGCCGAAATTGGGCGATATCGTCGACACGCCCCAGGAGCGGGCGGGTGCGAGCGAGATCAGGTGCACGGCGATCACCTCACCCGCCTTGGCGCCTTCGACCGCAATCGGCCCGGTGAGCGGATTGACGCGCGGGAAGGGCGCACGTTCGCGCGGCTTCTGGTCAGTCGCCGTCAGCCGGCCACCGAACGCATCCTCCGTGAAAACGCTCAGCGGCTCGCCCGCTCGGGCGCGAAGCGTCGCCGCGTGACCACCAAAATGATAGACATAGTGCGCGTTTCCGCGGGGCTCGTTCATGGCGCAAACCAGGTGCCGGCCGCCAGCTTCTCTACCACATCGCAGAAGCGCTCGAGCGCGTCGCGGTGGATCGAGTGGCCGACGCCCGGAACGACAAGGACCGAGGGCTCGCCGACGTCGGCCTTGAGCCGCATCTGGTCCTCTGCCGGAACGAAACGGCTGGCGTCCGGCAGCACCCAGACGGTCGGTTGCTTGCCGGCGACCTCGCGCGCCCGCGGCCGGAGGTCCCATGGCGCATTACCCGCAAAGGCGGCGCGGGCGTCGTCGAATTTGATCTGAAGCAGCGAGACGACCTTCCATGCCGCATCGATCGGCGCCCAGCCCGGATTGAGCTTGAGGAGTCCCTCGACGTCACGCGGCAGGTTTGCCTCGTCATGGGCCAGCATGGCGAGCGGCGACTGCCTGTCGGCGAAATGCGACACCGGATCCTCGAGGATGAGGGCCTTTGGCCTGAAGATGCCGTCGAGCACGCCGAGCTGGGCCAGCGTTCCGCCGAAGGAATGACCGATGAGGACATCCGGCTCGTCTGGCACCGCCGCCGCGATATCGGCGAGCAGCGCCGCGAAGGAGAAATCGCCGTCGCCGCGCGCGCTTTCGCCGTGGCCACGCATCTCCGTGGCGATCACATGCCAGCCGGATGCCGCCAGGCGGCGTCCGGGGCGCGACCAGGCGCCGGCATTGGCGGTGATGCCGTGGAGCGCGACGACCGTTCGCGCCGCCCCCGGATCGCCCCAGCGCATGACATTGAGCGGAACGATCATGACCGGCCTGCGGCCCAGGCGGCGATCTGCTGCCAGAGGGAGGCGTATCCCTTCCAGTTGACAAATCCCGGGGGCGCCCAGTGCGGCCCGCAATCCGAGGCGAACGCAACGCTGCGGCCGCGGCCGTGAACACCGGCAACGATGAGCGGGTCATCGCCGACGGAGGCGACCAGCTCGGCCTCGGGCTTCACGGTCAGCCGATTGTAGCCGAGCAGCGCCGGCCAGCGTCCGCCGAGACCGGCGACGATCGGGTGCTTCCGTGCCACGACCTTGGGGACTACGCCCTGCGGCATCTCCATCCGGTCGTCGTGCGGCGATAGGGTCACCGGCAGAGCCTCCTCCACCGCGGTGCCGTGGTAGCGCGCCTTGCCGTCGATCCCCTGAAACGTCATGTAGCCGCCGACCATGATCAGGCCGCCGCCCGCCGCCACGTAGTCGCGCAGCGCTTCGAGCCGGTTGGGCAGCGCGTTGAAGCGGAAGAAGGTCTCGGGGCTGAGCAGCAGCGTGTTGCTGCCGATGTCGCTCAGCAGCACGCAGTCGTAGGGCTTGAGCGCCTCGGCGGTTGCCGGAAAATCCCGCGCGGCGATGTGGGAGGGCTGATAGTCGACCTGCCAGCCGCCGTTTTCGAGGGCGGCGCGCAGCCAGGTCACGCCCTCGGCGTATTCGGTGGTGGTGAAGCTGTCGAAGCCTTTCTGGTGGATGCTGTGGACCGTCCAGGACTCGCCGGCAACGAGGATACGGGGCATCTAGTGGGTCTCCTGTTGAAGCTCCTCCGTGCTCAGTCCCGCCAGGCGCGTGAGCGCGGCGAGGAAGCCGGCGCGGGTGGCGGTCTCGTCGAGGCTGATGACGACATCGCAATTGGCCGGCCGTTCGCTTCTGCCGGCGAAGTCGACGATCGTCCGGCCATAGCTGAAGCCGTCTGCCAGCTCGATATCGACGCGTGCCGGCACGCTTCTGGCGATGCTCGGGTCGGCGGCAACGAGCAGCGCCAGCGGATCGTTGAGCGGCGCCTCTGGCGGCCCGAAGATCGGCGGGCGATACGTCTTCTGGAGCGAGCGCAGCAACTCGCCGGCAAAACGACCGACCGTGCCGGCGATCCTTTCGGCCGCCGCGACCAGCGCACTGTCGATGACGATGCCGGCCGTCGCGTCGACCGGCAGCATGGTGATCGGCACGCCGGAGCCGTAGACGATCGCCGCCGCCTCGGGGTCGCAGAGGATGTTCCACTCCGCGGCGGCCGTCTTGTTGCCGAGCCCCCATGCACCGCCCAGTGTGACGATGCGGCCGATGCGGCCGGCAAGGTCGGGATGGAGGCGCAGCGCGAGGGCGAGATTGGTCAGCGGGCCGGTCGCCGCGATGATCAGGCCGGGCCGCGCGGCCGCTTCGGCGGCGATCACCTCGACCGAATGACGCCGGTCGAGCGCGACCGCCGGCAGATCGGGCCGCTCGGCATCGAGCGCGCTGTCGAGGTCGAGAAAGCGGGCGATCATGCGCTCGCGCACGAGAGGCAGGGTAGCGCCGGCGGACACCGGCGCCGAAACTGGCGCGGCATGTGCCATCGCGATCGCCGCGTTGCGCGCCGTGCGGGCCGCATCGAGATGGCCGGCGCCGGTGGTGACGGCAAGGAGCTCCACATGCGGCAGGCCGGCGGCAACCAGAATGCCGAGCGCATCGTCGTTGCCGGGATCGCAGTCGTGGATGAGCGCCACTTTCATGGACGTGCCGTGCCGATGCGTGCCGGCCGCTGGCGCTGGATGGCGCGAAGCCGTGCGACGACGAGACCGAGGATGGCGGCCACATAGGGGATCGCCAGGACGAACTGCGGCGGTATCGAGAAGACCTGAAGCCGGTCGCCGATCGCGCCGAAGATGCCGAACAGGAACGAGGCCCCGGCGGTCGCGCCGGGCAGGCCGCCGCCGAAAAGTGCCGCGGCGAGCCCGATGAAGCCACGCCCGCTGGTCATGTCGGGCAGGAAGAAGTGCAGCTTGTCCATGGCGAGCTGTGCCCCGGCGAGCCCCGCCAGCAGCCCGCTGATGAGCACCGACAGCAGCTTCATGCGCCTGACGCGGATACCCGCCGAGCGCGCTGCCCTCTCGTCCTCGCCTGCCGCGCGCAGCGCATAGCCGACCGGCGTCCGGTAGAGGAAGACCATGCAGCCGGGGATCGCCAGCAATGCCAGCAGCACGATGATGCTTTGCCCCTCGAACGCCGGCCCGACGATCGGCAGCCACGACAGGGAGCCGCCCGGGATGTGCCAGATATCGGGAAAGGTGTCCGGTCTCAGGCCGCCCGGGTTATTGTAGACGCGCTCCAGGAGAAACAGCGTGCCGCCCGCCGACAGCAGATTGAGTCCGAGCCCGGCAACGATGAAGTCGGCATTCAGGTTGATGGCGGCGACGCCGAAGATGAGCGCCATCGCCAGGGCCGCGGCGAGCGCGGCGAAGAAGGCGACCGTGGCACTGCCGGTCGCCCCGCCGGCCGCTATGGCGGCGAATGCCGCGGCCAGCATCATGCCTTCGACGGCGACGTTCAGGATGTTGGCGCGCAGCGTGATCATGGCGGCCAGCGCCGCCAGCAGGATCGGCGTCGTCTGTTCGAGGACCGAGCCGAGGAAGCGGGAGAGTTCCATGGTGACCATCATACCGACTCCTGGCTGCCGGCCCTCGGGCGCACCGTCATGAACAGCACGAGCAGGCCGGCGAGCAGGGACACCAGCGAGCGCGGCACGTCGGCGGCAATCTGCATGTAGGCCGCGCCGTTGAGCAGCATTGCGTAAAACAGCGCGGTCGCCAGCGCGCCGATGGGATGGACGCGCGCGAGCAGCCCGACGGTGAGCCCGATGAGGCCGTAGGACGGCGAGAAATTCTGCTCGAAGCGATGGCCTATGCCGAGAACGTAGATGGCGCCGGCGAGCCCGGCGAGAGCACCGGAGACGATCATGGCGTCGACCACCTGCTTCTTGGCGGCGATGCCGATCGCCTCGGCGAAGCGCAGGTTGGTTCCCGCGGCGCGCAGGTTGGCGCCCCATTCCGTGCGGAAGAGAACGATCCACGAGACGATCGCCAGGACCACGGCGACGGGAAAGCCGATGGTGGCGCGCGGCAGGCCCGGTATGCCGGGCAACCAAACAGCCTCCGGAATTCGCCAGCTCACCGCGCCGTATGCGGTGGTGTCGCGCATGGACGTATTGACCAGATAGCTGGTGATCAACAGCGCGATGAAATTCAGCATCAGCGTCGACACCACTTCGTCGACGCCGAGGCGCACCTTCAGTTCACCCGGTATCCAGCCCCACAGCGCACCAGCTCCGACACCGGCGACGATCACCAGCGGCAACAGCAGCACCGGGCTGAGATGGGCGAAGACGACGCCGACCACCGTCGCCGCCATCGCACCGAGGTAAAGCTGCCCCTCGCCGCCGACGTTGAACACGCCGGCACGAAACGAGAAGACGATGCCGAGGGCGATGAGGATGAGGAACGTCGCCGCGGTTCGAAAAACAGGCTGAAATTGTTGGCCGAGCGGAAATTGGCGAACAGCAGCTCGTGATAGGCGAGCACGGGCTGGTCGCTGACGGCGACCACGATCAGGAAGCCGAGGAACAGGGTAAAGACGATCGCCGCCACCGGCCAGGCAATCGGCTTGCACGATCCGTATGACCGCCGTCGGGGATCATGCCGCCACCTCCGTGCCGCCGTTCATCAGGACGCCGATCGTCTGCTCGTCGGCGCTCGCCCGCTCGAGAACGCTCATGATGCGGCCGCGGTACATGACCGCGATGCGGTCCGAGAGCGCGAAGATCTCCGACAGTTCGGACGAGATCAGCAGCACGGCGCAGCCGCGCTCGGCGGCCGTCAGAATCTGGCGCATAGACGAACTCGGCGGCGCCGACGTCGAGCCCGCGCGTCGGCTGCGAGACGAGCAGCATGCGCGGTGCGCTTTTCTAGTTCGCGGGCGATGACGACCTTCTGCATGTTGCCGCCGGAGAGCAGGCCGACGCGGCAACGACGGATCGGCGCCGCGGACGTCGAACTCGCTGGATCTTGCGCGCGGCGAACGCCTCGCGCCGCGCGGCGCCGGACCAGGCCGGCGCGCTTGCAGGCCGGCCGCATGGTAGTTGGTCGCCGCGACGTTCTCGGCCACGCTCATGGTGGCGCTGAGGCCGCGGTCGAGCGGTCCTCGGGAACGAAGCCGAGCCCGGCGGCGCGCGCGCGCATTCGGCGGGCCTGCGTCACCTCGCGGTCGCCAACGCGAATGGCGCCGCCCTGGACCCTGGCAACGCCGGCGACCGCCTCGGCCAGTTCGGTCTGGCCGTTGCCGTCGACGCCCGGCGACGCCGAACACTTCGCCGGCGCGCACCTCGCAGACTGACGTCGTCGAGCAGGCGGCGGCCCGCGGCATTGGTCATGGTGACGCGATCGAGCCGGAGCAGGGGCGCGCCGAAACTGCGCCCGGCCGTCGCCCGCCTGACCGCGGCCGACCAGAAAGACGTCCCGTCCGACCATCTCGCGGGCGATGTCGCGCTTCGCTGACGTCGGCGGTCGCGTGCGTGGCGATGCTGCGTGCCGTCGCGCATCACGGTGACCCGGTCGGAGACCGCTTTCACTTCGCGCAGCTTGTGGGTGATGAAGAGGATGGTGCGGCCGCGGGCGCGCAATTCGCCGATCGACCGCGATCAGGACATCGACTTCGCGGCGGGGTCAGCACCGCGGTCGGCTCGTCGAGGATGAGGATCTCGCGCATCGAAGGCGAGCGCCTTGAGGATCTCGACGCGCTGGCGCTGGCCGACCGAAAGCCGCCGACACCGGCACGTCGGCGTTCGAGATCGAAGTCGATAGCGCGCGATCAATGCGGCGCCTGCTGCCGCATCGCCGCGCGGTCGGTGAAGAACAGACCGCGGACCGGCTGGCGGCCGAGAAACAGGTTTTCCGCAACCGTCATCGAGGGCACGAGGCGTGAAGTGCTGATGCACCATGCCGATGCCGAGCCGGGCTGCCGCGACCGGATCGGCTGATCGTCACCGGCATCGTCGCGCAGCATGATCTCGCCGGCGTCCGGCTGGAGTGATGCCGGCCGAGGATGTTCATCAGCGTCGCTCTTGCCGGCGCCGTTCTCGCCGCAGACGACATGAACCTCGCCGCGCGGCCACGTCGAGATCGACGCCCTGCAGCGCGACTCTTCTCGCCGAACCGCTTCGATACGCCGCGCAGCGCGCAGAAGCGCGGTCGGTCATGAGCCTCGGCGTCACTGGAGCTGATGCAGGCGGGCGGCTGCCCGCCTGCGCTTGGCACTGGGCCTCTTGAAGGCGCTGTCGACGACGAGCTCGCCGCTCGACCACCTTCTGCTTGGCGGCGTCGACCTTGGCCTTGACCGCCTGCCGGCACCAGCGCGTCATTGTAGACGAGCCCGACGCCGTTGTTCTTCAGGCCATAGACCACCAGCTGGCCGAACGGCGCCTTGCCGTCGCGGATCTCGTTTGATCGGCGTCGTAGAGCGAATTGCCGATCTGCTTGAGCATCGAGGCGACGACGTTCTTCGGATGGAGGCCGTTCTGGTCGGAATCGACGCCGATCGCCGTATTTGTTTGCGTCGGCCGCGGCCTTGAGGATGCCCAGGCCCGCGGGTCCGGCGACGTTGTACACGATGTCGGCGCCGGTGTTGAAACGGTTGCGTCGTCAGGTCGTAGGCCTTCTGCGCGTCGTTGAAATTGCCGATGAAGGCGACCTGGATGCTCGACCGACGGATCGACCGCCTTCGACGCCCTGTTTGAAGCCGACGATGAAATCCTCGATCACCGGAATGTCCATGCCGGCGACCAGGCCCGACCTTCTTCGCGCCGGTCGAAAGCGGGAAATCCGCCTTGT
Organism: uncultured Alphaproteobacteria bacterium; assembly: GCA_963782045.1. Lineage (GTDB taxonomy): Bacteria > Pseudomonadota > Alphaproteobacteria > Rhizobiales > Kaistiaceae > CAVSRC01. The sequence goes on along the minus strand of CAWAIR010000006.1, from coordinate 41,634 downwards.
CGGTGGTGACGAGCCCGGCGAGCGCGCCGGCGAGGATAGGAGCCGTCGTTCTGCGCATATTTGATCGACAGCACGTTGGGCAGCTCCAGCTGGTCGTCGAAGAAGACGTATTTCTGCTTGGGATGCTTGGGCGCGACCGCGGCGAGATTGTCGTGCATGTCGGGGCCGGTGAAGATGACGCTCCAGTCGCCGGCCGTCGGAGGTCGGCCTCCAGGTTTTGCCGCCACAGTTGCGGATCGCTGGGCGATGCCTGCAACAGCTTGATCCGTCATCGCCCTCCTTCTCGAGCGCGATGGAAACCGGCCGCGGCGGAATCGTTGAATCCCTTGTCGCCGAGATTGTCGCTCATGACGTAAACGAGCCGATAGCCGGCGGCGAACGATGGCGCCGGGCTCGTCATGAAACCGCTGACAAGAATGGCACTGGCAATCGCCAGCTTGTGAATAACGGACATGCTCGTGCTCCTCTCTTGACCCCTTCAGGCCTTGCGATTGGCGGGCCGTGACCGAGGCGGCCCTACGGACTGTCGCTGGATGAGTTCGGTCGACAGGCGCTGTTTCGGTGGAACGACGTCACCCCTCATCAGCCGCACCAGGGCGCGCACGCCACGGCGGCCCATTTCGTCGACGGCTGGCGAACGGTGGTCAGCGGCGGGTCCAGCAGTTCGGCGAAAGGCATGTCGTCGAAGCTGACAATCGACAGGTCACCGGGCACCTATAGCCCGGCCTCCGCTGAGGCCCTTGCAGGACGCCGATGGCGATGTAGTCGCTGCCTGCGAACAAAGCGGTCGGCACCTTGCGGCCGTCGAGGATCGTTCGCAGAGCGGTCGCGCCCCATTTCTGGTCGTAGGCGCCGAAGAGAACGTGCTTCTGATTGATCGCCAGCCCGGCTTCGTTCATCGCGCGGGTGAAGCCGGCATAGCGCTCGCGCGCGCTGAATAGGCCAGCCGGGCCGCCGACATGAGCAATCGCCGTGTGGCCGGATTCGATCAGATGGCGGGTGGCGGCGTAGGCGCCGGCCTCGTTCTCGGCGAATATCTTCGGCACGTCGGCGCCGGGCACATCCTCGTCAAGCAACACGACATCGCGCCGGCCCTTGAGAAGTCCGGCAAGCGAACCGTCGTCGGGACGGTTGGTCATGATGATGAGGCCGTCGACGTGACGCGCGGCAAGCTGCTCGATATTTGCGATTTCGCGGGCCCGGTCGCCGAGCGTGCCGCTCAGCAACATCGAATAGCCGAGATGCGACGCTTCCTCTTCGGCTGCCGCGGCGAGCCCGGCGAAGAACGGATTGGCAATGTCGGGCGTCACCAATCCGATCATCTGGGATGCGCCCAGGCTGAGGCGCTTGGCCAGCAGGTTGGGCCGGTAATTGAGCTGGGCGACGGCCGCCAAGATGCGCGCCCTGGTCTCCTCCGGCAGGACAATGGTGTTGTTGAGAAAACGCGAAACCGTCGCCGGCGAAACGCCAGCCTCCAGGGCGACATCGCGGATCGTGCTTTTAATCATTGTAAATCACCATCTCATATGAAACCGGTTTAGTAAACCGGTTTCCGGAGTCCGTCGGGGCGTTGACTCTGGCCAATTGACAAATGTCATGACGTCCGTACGATATGGCAATGCACTGGAACGATGAAGGCCTCGACCACGGGCCAATCCCGTTGTGGTTTCAGATTGCCAATCGCCTCCGGCACTCGATCGAAACCGGCGAGTTCAAGCCCGGCGACGCTTTGCCTTCCGAGGCAAAGCTCAACGAAGTATTCGGTGTCAGCCGGACAACCGCCCGCGCCTCGCTGGATCGGCTGGAACAGGAGGGACTGATCGTCCGCCGCTCAGGCAGGGGATCGATTGTCTTGACGCCGCGGGTCGAGCAGCCGCTCAACGTTCTGGCGAGTTTCTCGGAGGACATGCGCCGCCGTGGTCGACTTCGTCCTATGGGACGTTGTCGGCGCGCATCGCTCCGGTGACCAAAGAAGCCGCGAAAGCGCTTGTCCTCCACGAGGGCGACCCGGCCTACTGCGTGAGCCGTGTGCTCATGGCCGATGGCGAGACGATTGCGGCATCGGTTGCGTGGATTCCCTCGACCATCTTCCCCAATGGCAAGCCGCCCAGCCGCGGTGAGCTTGGCTCGAACTCCCTCTACTCCTGGCTGGAAGAGAAGTGCGGCGCCAAGATCGTCGGCGGTCATGAATACATCGAGGCCGAGATCGCCAGCGAGGGGCTCGCCGCCAGCCTCGCGATTGAGCCGGGCAGTGCCATTCTGGTGGCTCGCCGTCGTTCCCATGGCCTCGGTGGACTGCCCATCGAGTACGCGATCGTGCGCTACCGGGCCGATCGCTACCGGTTCCATGTCGACCTGGTGCGACCATGACCGGCCCGTCGGCACTGTTCGTTGGCGACATCAGCGTCGACTTGACGATGACCATCGGTCACATCCCCGGGCCCGACGAGAAGGTTCACGTCGACAACGCAGTTGAAGCGCCCGGTGGCGTCGTTGCGAACGCCGCGGTGGCCTGCGTCAGGGCCGGTGTGCCTGCGAGGCTTCTGGTTCAGACGGGCGGCGACGCTGCTGGCCGCATCGCCATCGACGGGGTGCGGGCGGCCGGGGTCGACGTCGTCTCGATGGACGGCGAGGCCGGAACCTGCCGGGTCGTCATACTCGTCGAGCCGCATGGGGAGAAGCGTCTGCTCCTCTATCCGGGTACCTCGATGTACCCGTCGTCCCGCCAGGTCCAGGGTCAGTCGCTGGCCGATGTCGGCTGGGTTCACACGGCGATCTATGACCGGGAGGCAGCCGCCATTCTCGCCGCCCGCTGCCGCCAGGCCGGCGTGCCATGGTCGGTCGACCTGGAACCGGCGACCATCCCAGACGACGTCGCGGCGCTCGGCGATGTGATCGCGGGCTCGGACGTCGTCTTCTGCAACAGCCACGCCATGGCCCGGATGGGCGGTGATGCTGAAGCCCGCCTCTTTGGCCTTGGCACGCAAACGATCGTCCTCACGCGCGGACGGCTTGGCGTCGTTCTCGTCGACCGCAATGGAGAACGCGCCTCGATTCCGGCACCGGAGGTGTCCGTCGTGGACACGACGGGGGCCGGCGATTGTCTTGCCGGCTGGTTCGTTGCTGGCCGCCTGCGGCGCCTGACTGCGGCGGCAGCTCTCCGTCAGGCGGTTCTCGCGGCCAGCCTCAGCTGCGGTCGCACCGGCGCGCAATCATCGTTTCCGACGCGGGACGAAGTCCTCGCCCATTCCGCCGCAACCACCAGTCCGCCTGTCGAGACCATTCAATGAAGCAGTCCCAAGTCCTGCCGCCGAAGCCGAACGCCCTCGCCGAACTCTTTCCGCTGACCAAGCCGGTGATCGGCGTGATCCATCTCCAGGCCTTGCCTGGCGCGCCACGTTATTCGGGCGCCGAAATGAAGGACATCTACGCGGCAGCCGCAGCGGACGCGCGCACGCTTGCCGCGGGTGGCATCGACGGCATCATCATCGAGAACGCCAGCGACATGCCATTTGCGCGGCCTGAGGACATCGGCGCGGAAACGGTCGCCGCTCTCACCGCTGCGTGCCTGGCAGTGCGCGATGCCGTGGAAACACCCATCGGCATCACCTGTGTTGCCAACGGCGTGATCCCCGCACTCGCCGTCGCCAAGGCGGTGGGGGCGAAATGGGTGCGTGCCAATCAGTGGGTCAATGCCTACGTCGCCAACGAAGGCTTCCTCGACGGGCCCGCGCCCAGGGCCATGCGCTACCGCTCACACATTGGCGCCAACGATGTGCGCATCTTCGCAGACGTGCATGTGAAATTCGGCGCACACGCCATCACCGCCGACCGCAGCATCAGCGAGCAGGCGACGGACGCCGAATGGTTCGATGCCGACGTCCTCATCGCCACCGGCACGCGCACCGGATCGCCGACCCAGCCACGCGAGGTCGAGGAAGTGGCCGCCGGGACCTCGCTGCCGGTCATCGTCGGCTCCGGACTGGCTCCCGACCAGGTGTCGACCCTGTTTGCCGTGGCCGACGGAGCCATCGTCGGCCAGTGGCTGAAGCGCGACGGGCGGTGGTGGAATCCCGTCGATCCGCGCCGGGTCGAGGAAATGATGAATGCCGTCGCCAGGGCGAGAACCAAGCCATGACGACGCTTCTCACCGGCGAGACGAACGTCTTCGCGGCGACGGCGGGCGGGCGTTGCGCGGTGTTGTTTCTGTGCAGCTATCTGCCGTCGCATCCGGCGATCTTCACCGCCGGGCACGCCGCGGCGGTCGCTGCCGAATTGTCGGCGCTGGACGCGGAAGGTTGGCTGCTTTCCGTCGCCCGGATGGTTGACCCGGCAGCCGGCCACGAGCCGACCGCTTTTGCCGCCGGCTTCACCCATGACGTCGATGCGGTGGGTGTGTTCGAAGCCCCCAGCCTGACCGCCGCGCTCGAAGGTACCATCCGCCTCGAGCGCGCCGGCTGGTCGCGCCGCTTCGCCACCCGCTGGCTGGTGGGCCCGCGCGAGTTCGCGGCCGTCAACGGCCACGGTCCAGCGATAGAGCGCCCCTGGGGCTTCTTCGCCCTGTGGGAATGGAACGATGCCTGGGCCGCCGCAAGCGCCGAGGCGCGGCGCGAATACGACGCTGAATGTGACGTCGCCTTCGCCTCTGATCTTGACCTCAACGTCAACATCGCCGGCCGCCACCGGTTCGACTGGGCGACCCCCTGGCATCATCTCGGCGTCTGGGAGGTGGCGACACCTGAAACCGTCGACAAGGCCATGCGCGGCCACGAGCGCGTCGCCGATTTCAAATTCACCACTTCGCGTCACTATCTCGGCCGGCGAATGCCGCTCGCGGACCTGGTTGCCGGCGCACGTGGAGCACCGGCATGAGCGAGAGCGTCTGGATTCACTACGCGCGACCGCGGCCGCACTGGTATGCGCTGGGCGATTCGCAGCGTGCAGCGCATCGCACCGCCTGGGCGCAAGTAGCCGCCCGCTCAGAAGCAGCCGGCGGTCGCCGCTTGGGCACCTATCACGTCCGCGGACAGCATGATTTCGAGACCGTCGAAATCTGGACCTTTCCGACGCCGGAGGCGGCCTTCGACCATTGGGCCCGACTGACTGCAGAAGCCTATAATGAGTGGTTTGCCTTCGCCAACAATGTCGGGCTCGCCAAGGAGCCTGACCCGTGAACGCGACGCCACTCCTTGAAGCGCGCGGTATCCGCCGCCGGTTTGGCCACGTCGAGGCGCTCGCCGGCGCCGACTTCACCGTCTATCCCGGGGAGATCTGCGCACTGATCGGAGACAACGGCGCCGGCAAGTCGACCTTGGTCAAGATACTTTCCGGCGCTGACCGGGCAGACGAAGGTGAAATCTTCCTCGACGGCGCGCGTGTTTCCTTTGCCGATCCATCGAGCGCACAGGAGCACGGCATCGCGACGGTCTATCAGGATCTCGCGCTCGCCCCGGATCTGACTCCTGCCGAGAATCTGTATCTCGGCCGTGAGCAGATGCGCTCCGGGCTTCTCGGCACGCTCGGTTTTCTCGATCGCCGGACGATGCGCCTGCAGGCCGGCGAGCAGTTTGCCCGTCTCGGCGTCAAGCTCCTCTCCGCCAGCGTGCCCATCTCGTCGCTGTCCGGCGGGCAGCGCCAGTCGGTGGCGATCGCCCGCGCTGCCATGTGGGCGAACAAGGTCATCTTCATGGATGAGCCCACCGCTGCGCTCGGCGTCGTCCAGACGGGCCGCGTCCTCAATCTCATCCGTCAAGTCCGCGATCAGGGGATCACGGTCGTCCTCATCAGCCACAACATGCGGCAGGTGCTGAAGGTGGCCGACCGCATCGAGGTCCTGCGTCTCGGCCGCCGCGTGGCGCAGATCGAGGCTGCATCGGCCACCATCGAGGACCTCGTCGCGGCAATGACAGCCGGCGGTTCGGTCGACGAGGAGGTAGCCCCATGAAGGCCATCTCCTGGATGAAGCGGACCGCGGTGCCGTCGGATACCGAAGGGGAGCAGGGGGGCCTGACGCGCCTGCTCGGCGGCGGCTGGATCTTCCTGCTTCTGGTCGTGCTGATCCTGATCTTCTCGATCCTGCGTCCGGCCCAGTTCGGATCCGCCTACAACCTGTCGATGCTGGCGATCAACGCCGCCATTCTGCTCGTCCTCTCCGTCGGACAGACCTTCGTCATCATCACCGCCGGCATCGATCTGTCGGTCGGTGCCGTCCTTGTCTTCTCCTCGGTCACCTCCGCCCAGTTCATGCTGCTGCTTTCCGGCGCGCCGGGGGGCACCTACGGGACGACCTCGGCCGGCTGGGGCGTCATCGCCATCGGCACGGGCGTCGCGCTACTGAGCGGCGCGGCATGGGGCGCGGTCAACGGATACCTGATCGCCTTCGCCCGCATCCCCGCCCTCATCGTCACGCTCGGCTCGCTCGGCATGGCCCTCGGCTCCGCGCAGATCCTGACCGGCGGCGTGGACGTTCGCGCCATACCCGCGCTTCTGGTCGACGAGATCGGCGCCGGCACCATCTTCAGCGTTCCGGTGCTGGTTCTGATCGCGATCGTGGTCAGCATCGTCGCCGGCTTGATCCTTCACCTCACCCGGTTCGGTCTGCATGCCTTCGCCGTCGGGTCGAGCCCGGAAGCGGCGCGCCGGGCCGGCGTCAAGACGCGGCGGCAGCTGATGGCGATCTACATCCTGTCCGGGACGCTCGCCGGCCTCGCTGCGGTCATGGCCAACGCCCGTTTCGCCACGACGACCATCGGCGGCCACGCCATGGACAACCTCTCGACCATCTCCGCCGTGGTGCTTGGCGGCACAAGCCTATTCGGAGGCGTCGGCAGCATCGCCGGCACCGTGATCGGCGTCTTCATCCCGATCGTCCTGCTCAACGGATTTGTGATCCTCGGAATTCCGCCGTTTTGGCAGACGGTCGCGATGGGCGCGGTGCTCATCCTCGCCGTCTGGATCGACCAACTCAAACGCCGTGCGCAAGAACGCGGTTGAGAACAAACGTGAGCCACCCAACCAGAAAGGACAAGTTAGTCATGAAGAAAGCCGTCTTGCTTCTGAGTGCAAGCGCGATCGCAGCCGCCTTCAGCCTTGGACCGGCTATGGCCGCTGGAAATACCGTTGCACTCGTGCTTGGCGTCAAGGGCAGCCCGTTCTACGAGGCACTCGCCTGCGGCGCCAAAGCCAAGGCCAAGGAACTGGGTCTTGAACTCACCGTCTCGGCCGGCGACCAGTTTGCTGCCGACTCCCAGATACCGGTCGTGAACGCCGTCGCCGCCACCAAGCCGGACGTCGCGGCAATCGTGCCCACCGACATGCAGGCACTCATCGGGCCGATGAAACAGATGGCCAACATGGGCACCCAGGTCATCACCATCGACCAGACGATTGCCGATACCTCGTTCGTCAAGACGCAGATCCTCACGGACAACGAGGCCGGCGGAAAGCTCGCTGCCGACGCCATGAACAAGCTCCTCGGCGGCAAGGGCAAGGTTCTGGTCATCACGCAGCCTCCCGGCTCCGCCGCCCAGGACGCCCGCACGACGGGGTTCGAAGAAGAACTGAAGAAGTACCCGGACATCGAGTACATCGGTGCGCAGTACCAGAGTGACGACCCGCAGAAGGCGGCGGAAATCGTCACCTCCAGCCTGTCGGCTCATCCCGACCTGGCCGGCATCTTCTCGACCAACGACCAGGGCGCCATCGGCGCCATCACCGGCCTCAAGCAGGCGGGCGCCGCCGGCAAGGTGAAGGTCGTCGCCTACGATGCGGCCACCGCCGAAGTGAACGCCTTCAAGAACGGCGCCATCCAGGCCCTCATCGCCCAGAATCCGAAGCAGGAGGGTGAGGTCGCCATGGAGATCGCCAAGAAGCTGTTGGCGGGCGAGACCGTCGACAAGGTGACCCTGACCGAGATCGCCACGATCACGACGGGCGAGGACGCCAAGGCCGACCAGTACGAATACCAGGGCAACTGCGAATAGTTGACCGAAGCAAAAGGGGTCCGCGCCATGCGCGGGCCCCGCCATGCGCTCGCCATCAAGACCCTCGTGCCGTTCGCAACGCGCATGCGGAAATGCGGCACCGGTCCCTCTCTCGGAAAACGGATTCTGCCATGAGCGCCGTCACGCCCGATCTCATCCGCTTCTACGCCGACAGCGATGCGCTCGCCCTGGCACAGGCCGTGAAATCCGGAGACGTCACGGCCGGCGAGCTGGTCGAAACCGCGATCACGATCATCGAGGCGCTCGACGGCCAGATCAACGCGGTCGTGATCAGGACCTTCGAGGAAGCGCTGGCCGCCGCGGCCAGGCCCGGCACCGGTCCGTTTGCTGGTGTGCCCTTCCTCATGAAGAACATCGGCTCGATGTGGAAGGGCACGGCGGTCACCGGCGGCCTGAAATACCTCGAGAATTTCGTCTGCGACCACGATTCCGAGATGGTTCGCCGCATCAAGGCGTCGGACCTGATCATGCTGGGCCGCAGCAACGTCCCGGAAAACGGCTGGTCGATCGGAACCGAGTCGCGCCTCTACGGCCCCGCCCGCAATCCATGGAACACCGATTTCACGCCCGGCGGCTCGAGCGGCGGAGCCTCGGCGGCCGTCGCCGCGCGCATGGTGCCGATCGCGGAGGGGGCGGACGGGGGTGGCTCCATCCGGGCGCCGGCCTCCTGCTGCGGCCTGGTCGGACTGAAGCAGTCGCGGGGACGCATCACATACGGGCCGGAAGACGTCGACCTGTGGTTCGGCAGCATCGCAACGCTCTGCCTGTCGCGCACCGTGCGCGATACCGCCGCCTATCTCGACGCGGTGGCCGGCAGTTCCGTCGGCGATCCCTATGTGCTTCCTCTGCCCGGCACTTCCTTTCTCGCCAATCTCGAAAGCGCGCCGCGTCAACTGAGGATCGGCTTCACCAAGGCACCGCCGTGGGGTGGGCCCCTGGCGCCTGAGGTTGTCGAAGCCATCGACCGCTTCGCGGAGCTTTGCGAGGCCATGGGGCATCGCGTCGAGGAAAGCGTGCTCGACCTGCCGCTTGAGGAATTTTGGATCCGCTACAATGATATCGTAGCGGTGGAGACCGCCGCCTCCTACGACCGCCTGGCCCCGGTGGTCGGCCGGCCGATCACCGCCGGCGATCTGGCGCCGTTCAACGCCGCGATGCTCGCCTATGGCCGCTCGTTGGATGCCGTCGCCTATTCCCACAGCATCGCGGCGGTGCGCAAGGCCAGCCAGCAGGTGGCGCTGCAGGTCGGTCGCTTCGACGTCTTCATGACGCCGACGCTCACCCAGCCGCCGCGTCCCGTCGGCTACTGGTCCCTGGAAGACGGCGATCGCGAAGCCTATCTCCACAGGTGGAGCGACGCCGGCTATCTCTACCCGTTCAACATGTCCGGTCTGCCGGCGATCTCGGTTCCCGGCGGGCGCACTGGGCTCGATCTCCCCATCGGAATCCAGCTCGTGGCCGGCCTCGGCGAGGAGGACCTCCTGCTTCGCCTTGCGCGGCAGATCGAGATCGCCGCGCCGTGGAACGATCGCGTGCCGGCGGTCTCGGCCGCGTCTCTGGCAGGTTGACGAAGCCAGCTCTCTGATCTCGGGCTTTGATGGCGCTTTGAGTTCCGAATCAAACGGCGATTTCAACTTCGGCCAATACTGAGGTGTATCCCTCCGCAGTCGATCGCCGCAGGCGACCGATGTCACTGCTCCGGCACGTGGCCGATGATCTCCCGCTGATAGAAGGCGGGATCGGTGACACCTTCGGTCGCCAGAAGCAGAACGGTTGCCCGCTCGGCGAGAAGCCCGGCCCGCCGCATGGCGAAGGCTGCGGCGAGCGATGCGGCCCCACTTTCGCCTGAACGAATCCCGCAACGATAAAAGGCCCGCATGGCGTCGACCGCTTCTCCGTCGCTCAGCGCCACAAAGTAGTCGAAGGACGACGATACGGCCGGCCAGGCGACCGGCGACGGCGTCCCGCAGTTGAGCCCCGCCATGATCGAGCGCTGCTCGCCGGGCAGCGTGACGATCCTCCCGGCACGGGCCGACTCGAGCACACAGGCCGCGTCGAGCGGCTCGGCCCCGACCAGCGTCAAGCCTTGCGCGGATCCCGAGCGGAAGTGCCTTGCCACGGCTGCCGCCAGCGCGCCGACCCCGATGGGGATCACGGCGACGTCGGGCGCGGGCAGGGAGCCGGCGGCCAACTGCTCGTCGATCTCCTCGATGATGGTGGCATAGCCCTCTATCACCCATTGCGGCACGGTTCGATAGCCGTCCCACGACGTGTCGGACACGACCAGCGTATCGGCGTCGGCTGAGCGTGCCGCCGCCGCCACTGCCGCGTCGTAGCCGCCAGGCCATACGATGAGTTCAGCGCCCTCCGCGCGGATCGCGTCCATCCGTGCCTCGGCGGAACCGGCCGGGATGAAGATGCGGGCCCGGTAGCCCAGGAGCCGCGCGAAACGCGCAAGCGCTTGGCCATGGTTGCCATCGGTCGCGGTGACCAGGGTCAGGTCGCCGATTGGCGCCAGCCGATCGCGAAGCTCGTTGAGCGTCTGCCAGTCGCCAGGTTCGTCGCCGAGCCTTTCACACAGGGCGCGATAGGTTGCCCAGGAGGCGCCGAGCATCTTGAACGCCGGCAGGGCGAGGCGGTGCGATTCGTCCTTGACCAGTACCCGCCTCGCGCCGAGCGCCTCGGCCAATGCAGGAACATCCAGCAGGGGCGTCGGCTGATAGCCGGGAAGGCGGCGATGGAAGGAGCGTGGCGAAGGGGTCGCCGCGGCGCGCCAGGAACGATCCCTGAGCGGATTGGCCATGACGAAGCCGCGCGACAATTCCGCGACGCTCATCCGCTCCCTCACATCCCCGGATAATTCGGTCCGCCGCCACCTTCAGGCGGCACCCAGTCGATGTTCCGGTTGGGGTCCTTGAGGTCGCAGGCCTTGCAGTGGACGCAGTTGGTGGCGTTGATCCGGTAGCGCGCTCCGCCGCCGGCGTCGTCGCTCCACTCATAGACGCCGGCAGGGCAGTAGCGCGCCGACGGTCCGCCATAGACGTCATGCTCGGAGGAGGTCTGCAGCGCCATGTCGCGCACGTGGAGGTGCAGCGGCTGGTCCTCCTCGTGGGCGGTGCCCGACAGGTAGACCGACGACATGCGGTCGAAGCTGACAACGCCGTCCGGCTTCGGATAGGCGATGGGCCTCGCCCGTGCCGCCGGCACCATCGTCTCGTGGTCGGCCTTGCCGTGGCGAAGCGTGCCGAACAGCGAGAAGCCGAGCGTGTTGGTCCACAGGTCCAGCCCGGCCGCCGCGACGCCGGCAATCGTGCCGAGGCGCGACCACAGCGGCTTGACGTTGCGCACCGGCTTCAGGTCGTCGCCGATGGCCGAGGCCCGCCACGCCGCCTCGTAGGCGGCAAGCTCGTCGTTGCCGCGGCCGGCGGCAATGGCCTCGGCGACGTGCTCCGCCGCCAGCATGCCGGAGAGCATGGCGTTGTGGCTGCCCTTGATGCGCGGCACGTTGACGAAGCCGGCGGCGCAGCCGATCAGCGCCCCGCCGGGGAAGGCCAGCTTCGGCACCGACTGCCAGCCGCCCTCGCTGATTGCCCGCGCGCCATAGGAAAGCCGCTCGCCGCCTTCGAGCAGTGGCCGGATGGTGGCGTGGGTCTTGAAGCGCTGGAATTCTTCGAATGGCGACAGGTAGGGGTTGGGATAGTTGAGGTGGACGACCAGGCCGATGGAAACCAGGTTTTCGCCGAAATGATAGAGGAAGGCGCCGCCGCCGGTCCTGTTGTCGAGCGGCCAGCCGAAGGAATGCTGCACCAGCCCCGGCCGGTGCTTGTCCGGCGCCACCCGCCACAGCTCCTTGAGGCCGAGCCCGAACTTCTGCGGCTCGCGGCTCTGGTCCAGTCCGAAGCGGGTGATCAGCCCCTTCGCCAGTGAGCCGCGCGCCCCTTCGCCGATGAGGGTGTATCTGGCGCGGAGTTCCATGCCGCGCTGGAAGCCGGGCTTCTCCTTGCCGTCGCGGCCGATCCCCATGTCGCCGGTGGCCACGCCCGCCACCGCACCGCTGTCGTCATGGAGCGTCTCGACGGCCGCGAAGCCGGGGAAGATCTCGGCGCCGAGCGCCTCGGCCTTGCCGCCCAGCCACCGGCAGAGGTCGCCGAGCGAGACGATGAAGTTGCCATGGTTGCGCATCAGCGGCGGCAGCAGGACATTGGGCAGCCGCGCCGCCCCGTCCGGTCCCAGCCACAGGAAGCGGTCTTCCGTGACCGGCGTCTTCACCGGACAGTCGGCATCGTCGCGCCAGTCGGGCAACAGCGCCTCGAGCCCGATCGGGTCAAGCACCGCGCCGGAGAGGATGTGGGCGCCGACCTCGGAGCCCTTTTCCAGCACCACCACCGAGAGGTCCGGCGCGATCTGCTTCAGGCGGATCGCCGCCGCCAGCCCTGCCGGACCGGCGCCGACGATCACCACGTCGAAATCCATCGATTCGCGCGAATCGGGCAAATGCGTCTCCAACTCAACCGGCACCGTCGGCGATGGCCCGCCAGAGGTCATCCCCCTTGCCGAAAGCGGCGCGCACACCGGCCGTCGCTTCGCCCATCTCGGGGCTGGCGCGCTGAGCAAACGCCGCAACCGAATCATACAGGATCGGCGAGCGCACCGTCGGTACCGTTGAGCCGTCGGCGCGAGCAAGGTCCTGCCGCATGCCGCGGTGGATGACCTGCGGATCGGCGAAGACTTCATCGAGGCGATTGATCGGACCGGCGGGGACCTCCGACCGCTCCAATGCCGCCAGCAGTTCCGAAGAGCAGCGTTGGCCGACGGTCTCCGCCAGTGCCGCGATCAACACCTCGCGATTGCTCACGCGATCCGCGTTTCTCGAAAAGCGGTCGTCTCCGGCGAGCTCCTCCGTTCCCAACACTCGGCACAGGCGGCGGAACTGCTCGTCATTGCCGGCGGCGATGATGATGTGACCATCCCGCGTGGCAAACACCTCATAGGGGACGATCGTGGGGTGGGCATTACCCAGCCGGCGCGGAGCTGCATTCGACGTCAGGTAAGACATCGCCTGGTTGGCAAGCACCACCACCTGGCAGTCCAGCAGGCTGAGATCGATATGCGTGCCGCGGCCGCTTTGGGTGCGTTGATGCACGGCGGCCACAATGGCAGTCGCCGCATAAAGCCCGGCGAAGATGTCGGCGCAGGCGATGCCGACCTTCTGCGGCTCGTCCTCCGGCCGGCCGGTGAGGTCCATCAGCCCCGACATGCCCTGGACGATGAAGTCGTAGCCCAGACGGCGAGCATAGGGGCCGTCCTGGCCGAACCCGGTGATGGAGCAGTAAACAAGGTCGGGATTGATCGCCGACAGGCTGGCGTAATCCAGCCCGAAGGCCGCCAGTCCGCCTACCTTGAAATTCTCCACAACAACATCCGCTTGCGCAGCCAGCGCACGGATCATCGCCAGGTCATCGGCATTGGCGAAGTCGGCGACGATCGAGCGCTTGCCGCGATTGGCCGAATGAAAATAGGCCGAGGTCTCCGGCCCATCGCCTTCCCCTGATACGAAGGGTGGTCCCCAGGCACGTGTCTCGTCGCCAGAGCCCGGCCGTTCGACCTTGATCACGGTGGCGCCGAGATCGGCGAGAAGCTGCCCCGCCCAGGGCCCTGCCAGGACCCGCGCGAGTTCGAGGACCTTGAGGCCGGCCAGCGGCGGTGGGGTCACCCTCATGAGAACGCAGCGATGCCGGTCTGAGCTCGGCCGAGGATCAGGGCATGGACGTCGTGGGTACCCTCGTAGGTGTTGACCGACTCGAGATTGACCATGTGGCGGATGACGTGGAACTCGTCGGCGATGCCGTTGCCGCCGTGCATGTCGCGCGCCGTCCGCGCAATGTCGAGCGCCTTGCCGCAATTGTTGCGCTTGACCAGGCTGATCATCTCCGGCGCCATGCCGCCTTCGTCGAAAAGCCGGCCGACGCGCAGCGCTCCCTGCAGCCCGAGCGCGATCTCGGTCTGCATGTCGGCGAGCTTCTTCTGGATGAGCTGGTTGGCGGCGAGGGGCCGGCCGAACTGCTTGCGCTCGAGCACATAGTCGCGCGCCCGCCGCCAGCAGTCTTCGGCCGCTCCCATCACCCCCCAGGCAATGCCGTAGCGCGCCCGATTGAGACAGCCAAACGGCCCGGCGAGGCCCGATGCGTTAGGGAGCAGGTTTTCTTCCGGCACCACCACGCCGTCCATGACGATCTCGCCGGTCAGCGAAACGCGCAGGCTGACCTTGCCCTCGATCTTGGGTGTGGTCAGCCCGGCCATGCCGCGCTCCAGCAGGAACCCGCGGATGGCGTTGTCGTGGGCCGCCGATTTCGCCCATACCACCATGACGTCGGCGATTGGCGCGTTGGTGATCCACGTCTTGGTGCCGGTCAGGCGGTAGCCGTCGCTGATCTTGTCGGCGCGGGTTGTCATGCCGCCAGGGTCGGAGCCGTGGTTCGGCTCGGTGAGCCCGAAGCAGCCAACGATCTCGCCGGTGGCAAGCCTGGCAAGGAACCGGCGGCGCTGGTCCTCGCTGCCATAGGCATGGATAGGATACATGACCAGCGATGACTGCACGCTCATTGCCGAACGGTAGCCGGAATCGACCCGCTCGACCTCGCGGGCAATCAGGCCGTAGGTGACATAGGAAGCGCCGCCGCCATATTCTTCCGGGAGGGTCGCGCCGAGCAGGCCCAACGCTCCCATCTCGTTCATGACCTCGCGATCGAAACGCTCCTCGCGGAAGGCCGAGACCACGCGCGGCAGCAGCTTATCCTGCGCATAGTCGCGCACCGCGTCACGGATGAGCAGTTCCTCCTCGCTGAGTTGGCCGTCGAAGCCGAGCGGATCGGACCAGTCGAAGCAGGCATCGCCGGACGGTTTGTCGGATGACATGGTCGCGGACCCCTTGCGACCTTCAGCCGACTGTCTCGCTGTGCAGCGGAAAGAGCTGCAGCGGGTGGGAGACGGCGACGGTATGGTTCAGCGTCCAGGTACAGGCGGGGCTGGCCGGCAGCGCTTCGTCGAGCGGGAAGGAGACGCCGCCGGCGGTACCCTTGACGTCGGCGAGGCGGGCATAGAAGAGCTGCCGCGTGCCGATCATGGTTACCTCCTCGGCCATCTCGCGGGTCGGCGCCACCCCCTGCACCACCACGCACAGCTCATGACCCGGCCGGTCGCGCAGGGGTTCCATCGCCCCCATCACCCCGTCGCGCCCGAAGACGTTGTAGTAGAGCTCCCAACCCTCCTCGCCGAGGCGCTCGCGGGCCTGCTCCTTCGCCCATTCGATCACCTTGTCGACATTGGCGATGGTGTAGGGGTCCCTTATCCCCGCCATGCCGACGAACCGCTCGCCGACCTTGCCGGCTCCCTCCAGCTTCACCCGGAACTCCTCCGCCGGCACGAAGGTCATGCCCGTCACCCGCGTCGTCTTCTCGGCCACCTGCTCGTAGCGGCAGTTGGTCATGTCGAGCATGCCACCGGCGACATACTCGCTGAACGGATTGGAGCGCTCGTACATGGCGTGCCCGGCGACCGAGGCGATCGTGCAGCGCTGGTCCGGGTGCATCGCCGTCACCTCGACCTGGCCGGCGCTGATCTCGCCCATCACCGTTTCCTTGGCCCCATACGGCTCGGCGCAGAACGAGGCGCATTCCAGCACCTTGCCGAGATAGTAGGACTCCGGCTCGCCAAAGCCGTGATGCAGCGCCGGCGCCGCGAAGATGGCACTGTCCGACGAGCGCCCGCCGATGATCACGTCGCAGCCCTGCTCGAGCAGCGCCCGGTAGGGATGCACTCCCGCCATCGCCACGATCCGGTCGGTGGCGTCGAGTTCGGCTTCCGTCAGTTCGGGCCGGCCGTCGAGGCCGAGCACGGTCGCGCCGGCGCGCATGCGACCGCGCAGCCACTCCTTGTCGACCTCCGAGTAGAACCAGCCGAGCTTGAAGGGGGCGAGGCCGTGCTTCTTCTGCAGCGCGCGGATGATCTCCACGTACATGTCGACCCGGCTGTTGGTGCCGGTATCGCCGGCCGAGCCGATGATCATCGGCACATCGAGGCGGCGCGCCGCCAGGAGCATCTGCTCAAGGTCCTGTTCCTGCCACACCCGCGGGCTCGACGAGGTGTCCGTCGCCAGCGGCACCGGACCGATGTCGTCGCTGCCCGAATCCGCCGCGATAACGTCCGCACCCGCTTCAACCGCCAGCCAGAAACTCCCCGGCTTCAGAGGCGAAAAGCCGAGATGACCATTGGGGCAGATGATCTTGATGGCTTTCGGCACGGTGGCGTCTCTTCCCGGGCGTCGTTCGGTTGCGACGCTCTCCATGTCCAAGGTAGTCATTTAGCTTTTGGTTCCTGACTGCGGTTCGGTCTTCGTGCGGTCGCGTGCGCGCCGCGCTCAGCCGTCCATCGGGACTTCGATATCGAGAAGCGGCGCATATTGCTGCGCGCCGAAGATGTCCGGATCGCCGGGGCTGCCGCTCGGGCGGTCGCGCAGGATGGTGAACTTGATCGCATAGGCCGGATCGTATTCGACGAAATCGGTGATGCGGTTCTCGGAGATCCGGTAGAGCTTCGCCATCGTCTCGCGGGTCAGCACGCCGCTCCGCTTGACGTGCTCATAGACGGCGCGTTCGCGGAAGATCACATCGAAGGTGATCTTGTCGGTGCCCGCATTCTTGCTGCGGATGGTCTTGGCCAGTTCGGAAAGGCGTTTGTTCGGCATTGATCTTTCTCTCGTCACCCAATGGTTTCGGCGTGCGTGGGGAACAGCAGGAGCGAATCGCTCACCGCCAGGGTGTGATGGACCGTCCAGGTACAGGCGGGGCTGGCCGGCAGCGCTTCGTCGAGCGGGAAGGAGACGCCGCCGGCGGTACCCTTGACGTCGGCGAGGCGGGCATAGAAGAGCTGCCGCGTGCCGATCATGGTCACCTCCTCGGCCATCTCGCGGGTCGGCGCCACCCCCTGCACCACCACGCACAGCTCATGACCCGGCCGGTCGCGCAGGGGTTCCATCGCCCCCATCACCCCGTCGCGCCCGAAGACGTTGTAGTAGAGCTCCCAACCCTCCTCGCCGAGGCGCTCGCGGGCCTGCTCCTTCGCCCATTCGATCACCTTGTCGACATTGGCGATGGTGTAGGGGTCCCTTATCCCCGCCATGCCGACGAACCGCTCGCCGACCTTGCCGGCTCCCTCCAGCTTCACCCGGAACTCCTCCGCCGGCACGAAGGTCATGCCCGTCACCCGCGTCGTCTTCTCGGCCACCTGCTCGTAGCGGCAGTTGGTCATGTCGAGCATGCCACCGGCGACATACTCGCTGAACGGATTGGAGCGCTCGTACATGGCGTGCCCGGCGACCGAGGCGATCGTGCAGCGCTGGTCCGGGTGCATCGCCGTCACCTCGACCTGGCCGGCGCTGATCTCGCCCATCACCGTTTCCTTGGCCCCATACGGCTCGGCGCAGAACGAGGCGCATTCCAGCACCTTGCCGAGATAGTAGGACTCCGGCTCGCCAAAGCCGTGATGCAGCGCCGGCGCCGCGAAGATGGCACTGTCCGACGAGCGCCCGCCGATGATCACGTCGCAGCCCTGCTCGAGCAGCGCCCGGTAGGGATGCACTCCCGCCATCGCCACGATCCGGTCGGTGGCGTCGAGTTCGGCTTCCGTCAGTTCGGGCCGGCCGTCGAGGCCGAGCACGGTCGCGCCGGCGCGCATGCGACCGCGCAGCCACTCCTTGTCGACCTCCGAGTAGAACCAGCCGAGCTTGAAGGGGGCGAGGCCGTGCTTCTTCTGCAGCGCGCGGATGATCTCCACGTACATGTCGACCCGGCTGTTGGTGCCGGTATCGCCGGCCGAGCCGATGATCATCGGCACATCGAGGCGGCGCGCCGCCAGGAGCATCTGCTCAAGGTCCTGTTCCTGCCACACCCGCGGGCTCGACGAGGTGTCCGTCGCCAGCGGCACCGGACCGATGTCGTCGCTGCCCGAATCCGCCGCGATAACGTCCGCACCCGCTTCAACCGCCAGCCAGAAACTCCCCGGCTTCAGAGGCGCGAAACCAAGCGCTCCGTTCGGACACAGGACTTTGAGGGAGGTGGGCATGCTCAAGGCGACTCCGCGCATTCCGGCTTTTGGGCGGCCTTGAGCACGTTTTGTGCCAGCACCTGGCGCATCACATAATACATTGATTTAACGTGCTATTCCGTCGGCACGTCAATCCACGGAGGGAAAATTGCGTGGAACGCACGCGAGTCGGCGCGCATGTGACTCATGGCCTGTCGGCCCGGACACAACGAATGCGATTGCCGGCGGATCTAGTGCAGGCCGAGCTTGACCATCTGGTGGCGCAGCGCGTGCCGGGAAAAGCCGAGGCTCTCGGCGGCGGCGGCGACGCTGCCGCCGTTGCGGGTCAGCGCCTGCTCGATGAGCCGGCGCTGAAAGGCCTGCGTCGCCTCGTGGAAATTGGCATCCGGTGGCGGCGCGACGTCGCCCTCGGCCGGCGCTGCCGCAGGCATTTCGGACGCGGCCGACTTCAAACTCCGGTGTTCCTTGACCGACCTGTGGATACGCGGTGGCAGGTGATGTGGCCGGATGAGGTTTTCCTCCTCGAGAATGAAGATGCGTTCGAGAAGGTTCTCCAACTCGCGGACGTTTCCCGGCCAGCGATATTCACGGAAGATCGCTTCGGCCTCGGCGCTGATCCCGCTGATGGTCCGGTCGTAGCGCAGGTTCATCACGCGGATGAAGTGATCGGTGAGCAGCAGGATGTCGTCGCCGCGTTCACGCAGTGGCGGCAGATTGATGCCGACGATCTGCAGGCGATAGTAGAGGTCCTCGCGGAAGCGGCCGGCCGTGACCTCCGACAGCAGGATCTTGTTGGCGGCGCCGATGAAGCGGACATCGACATCGGTCGCCTCGGTGGCGCCGATGCGCCGGAAGCTCTGCGTGTCGATCAGGCTGAGCAGCTTGGTCTGCACCGTGGCTTCGGTCTCATGAATCTCGTCGAGGAAGACCGTGCCGCCATTGGCAGCTTCGATGAGTCCCGTCTTGCGGATCGCCGCGCCGGTGAAGGCGCCGCGCTCGTGCCCGAACAGTTCGGACTCGACCAGGGAGGAGGGAATCGCCGCGCAGTTGATGTCGACGAAGGCCTTCTGTGACCGGTTCGACCGGTCATGCAGCATGCGCGCGACAAGGCCCTTGCCGGTGCCCGTCTCGCCATAGATCAGCACGCTGCGCGCCGGGCTCGCCGCCACCTTGCGAACCATCAGGCGGACCTCTTCGATCGCCGGATGCTCGCCGATGATTTCGCCCTGATAACGCGCCATGCTTCACCCTACAGCCGCCGCCACGGTGTGGTCACCTGGCCAGTGCGAATTTCCGGAAGTCGCCGCGGCAGGGCCACCCGTTGGAGAAATGCAGTTCGTTGCGCGCACACGAAAAGACTGCGCTGGAAATCGTCAGCGCGTCGCCGTCGATCCCGTGACGACACAGGGCCGCATCTCCGTCGTGCGTGCTCATCAAGTCTTGCGCGTCCTCGATCGACCACAAACGGTCCTTGAGGGAACTCCGCAAGAATGCCAGGCGCGAGTGCGTGCTCACAGTTGCGTTGCCGCCACCGTGGAGCGTAGCGTTGGCGAGCTCCTCGGAGATGAAGTGATTGGTTCGGGCAACAACCCGGCCGCCCGTTTCGAAGCCAAGCCGCGACGCGCCGAACTCAACGGCGGCGACCGCGCCGGAGCGGTCGGCCATGACCAACGTGCCGCCGCCCGCATGTGGCAGGTCCGCAATCAGCGCGAGGGCCGCGGTGATGTCACCGCAGTCGCTGAGCAGCTTCGACATGACGAAGTAGCGCAGAATGCCGGGGCGGTGGTCGGTCGTTCCGATCTGCGTGTCGGCGATCGCCAGCCCGTCCGAGTTCATCCCGCTCGAATAGGCCGCCGGGCTTCCGAGGCTGCCGACGCCCATAACCTTGCGCCCCCTCCAGGCGGTATCCTCGCTCAGGAACACCCGCTGAAGGGCAGCATGCTCGCCGTGGTAGTCGCGGTTCTTGACGAGCAGCGGCCCCTCGCGACCCGCCGCCACCGCCCATGCCGAGCAGCCGTCGGTATGGGATGCGGCGCCTCTGGCGAGATCGGCCAGGATGCCGAGATGATGATAAGTGAAAACCGTATCGGGCGAGAGCCCGAAACCCTCCGCGATCCCTTCCAGCTCTTCCAGGGCTTCGGGAACACGCTCCGCGCAGATCGTGCGCGCCTTGCCGAGCCAGTCTTCGGCACGGCGGTCGAGATGCCCCGCCATTTTCCCCTGGCCCATACGCAGGTCGACTGCGGCACGCACGGCGGCAACCATGTCCGGTTCGGCGGCGGCCTGCGCCAGCCCGCGTTCCCGCGCGTTGCCCGCAAGGCAAACTGGATTCATGCAGCCTCCTCCGCGGCGACCGCTTCGGCGAAGTGACAGGATGCGGTGTGGCCGGCGTTTATCGTCCTGACTGGCGGCTCGGTCGTCCGGCAGATGTCCTGCGCGATCGGGCAACGCGTATGGAACGGACATCCGGGCGGCATGTTGATCGGCGACGGCAGATCGCCGGTGAGCTGGATGCGCTTGTGGTGCCCGGGGTTGTCCACCTGGGGCACCGCTGACAGAAGCGCCTTGGTATAGGGGTGGCTCGGCCGCTCGAGCACATTATCCACGGTGCCCAGTTCGACGATCTTGCCGAGATACATGACGGCGATCCGGTCGCTGACATAGGCGATGACCGAGATATCATGCGACACGAACAGATAGGTCAGGCCCATTTCGCGCTTGAGGTCGCCGAGCAGCTGGATGATCTGCGCCTGGATCGACACGTCGAGCGCCGAGACCGGCTCGTCGCAGACGATGAACTGCGGCCTCAGGATGAGGGCGCGGGCGATGCCGATGCGTTGGCGCTGGCCGCCTGAAAACTGATGCGGATACCGCTGCATGTACGCGGTCTTGAGTCCGACGTTCTGCAGCATCTCCGCGACCCGGTCGCGCAGGTCCTGCCTGGAGGCCATCTTGCCACGCAGCTTGAGCGGCAGGCCGACGATCTCCTCGACCGTATGGCGCGGGTTGAGCGAGGCGTAGGGGTCCTGGAAGACGATCTGCATGTGCTCGCGCATGGCCCGCATCGCCTCGGGCGCCAGCGCCGTGATGTCGGTGCTGTCGAACAGGATCCGTCCGCTGGACGGCTCGTGCAGGCGCAACAGCGTTCGCCCCAGTGTGGATTTGCCGCAACCGCTTTCGCCAATCAGGCCGACGGTCTCGCCACGGACGATCGACAAGGAGACGCCATTGAGCGCTCGCACGACCCTGGAGCCGCTGCCGGTGAGGCGCGAAAGCAGCCCGCCGTCACGGCCATAGTGTTTGGTGATGTCGCGCGCTTCGACCAGGACGTCGTTCATCAAACCGGCTCCACCGCCAGCACGCAGCGCACATCGCGGCCGTCGGCATGGTGCCGCATGCCGACCACGACCTGGCATTCCTTCTGCCGATCAGGGCACCGGTCGAAGAATTGGCAGCGCAGCGGCATGTCGACCAGATCCGGCATGTGGCCCTCGATTGCCTGAATGCGGTGACCGCGTTGCGAGATCCTCGGAATCGAATTGAGAAGGCCGCGGGTATAGGGGTGGCGGGGGCTGGCAATGACCGCGGCCGTCACCCCCTGCTCGACGATCTGGCCGGCATACATGACCGCAACGCGGTGGCAGTATTCGGCGACGACACCGAGATCGTGGGTGACCAGAACGACGCTCATGCCGAGCCGCTGCTGGATATCGGCAATCAGCTCGAGCACCTGCGCCTGGATGGTGACGTCAAGCGCGGTCGTCGGCTCGTCGGCAATCAGAAGCCGCGGTTTGCAGGCAAGGGCGATGGCAATCATGATGCGCTGGCGCATACCGCCGGAGAATTGATGCGGGTAGTCGCCGAGCCGCTCGGTCGCCGAGGGGATGCCGACCAGCCGCAGCATCTCGATCGATCGCTCGCGGATGGCGGCGCGGCGCGCGCGCCCCCGCGGTGGCAAGTCCTCGTCATGCGCATCGAGCACCTCGGCGATCTGCTCGCGCACCGTCAGCGCCGGATTGAGCGCGGTCAGTGCATCCTGCATGGTCATGGCGATCTCGCGCCCGCGCACGCGGCGCATTTGGTCGCGGTCGAGCATGACGAGGTCGCGCCCGCCGAAGCGGATGGTACCGGCCTCGATGCGCCCGGGTCGGCGCACCAGCCCGAGGACCGAGGCGAAGGTGACGCTCTTGCCGGAGCCGGATTCGCCGACGACGCCGAGGCTCTCGCCGGGCATGACGTCGAGATCAACGCCGTCGACGGCGCGCACCAGGCCGCCGCTGGTGTCGAACGCCGTCCGCAGCCCGCGGATGCTGAGCAGGGCCTCGCTCTGTTCGGCAACCGTCATTCGGCGAACCTCGGATCGAAGGCGTCACGCAGGCCCTGGCTGGTGACGTTGATGGCCAGTACCAGCATCAGGATGGCAAGGCCGGGGAAGGTCGAGACCCACCACGCCTGCAGGATGAAGGCGCGCCCGTCGGCGACCATGCCGCCCCACGAGGCGGTGGGCGGCTGCACGCCGAGGCCGAGGAACGACAGGCTGGCGACCAGCAGGATGACCACCGCCATGCGGATGGTCGACACGACGATTACCGGCGAAAGGATGTTGGGCAGGATCTCGCGCAGCATGATGTGGCGTGACGATGCGCCGATGGCGCGGGCGGCATCGACATAGTCCATCTCGCGCGCGGCCAGCGTCTCGCCGCGCACCACGCGGGCAGGGATCACCCATTCCTTGAGCGTCAGTGCCAGGATCACGTTGGGGAGCCCAGGCCCCATCATGGCCATCAGGCCGAGTGCGAAGATGAGGTAGGGAAAGCCCAGCAGGATGTCGGCGACGCGCGAGATGACGATGTCCACCCAGCCGCGGAAGTAGCCGGCGGCAAGCCCCATCAGCAGGCCGAAGGTGGTGGCGACGAAGACCACGGCGGCGCCGACGGTGATTGACACGCGCGATCCGTAGATGATGCGCGAGAGGATGTCGCGGCCAAGCGAATCGCAGCCCAGCGTGCAGGCCCAGTTGCCGCCCGATTGCCAGACTGGCGGCTGCAGACGCTGGAAGAGATTGGTCTGGTTTGGGTCGTGCGGCGCCAATAGCGGCGCCAGGATGGCCATCAGAACGAAGCCGACGATGACGAGCGCCGAGACAACCGCCATGCGGTTGGCGACGAAGACCCGCAACCTGCGCGAAAACGGGCTTTCCGCCCGCTCGGCGCGTTCCGGTTCGAGAAATGTGCCTTCGCTCACGGTCACAGGCGCACCTTCGGATTGAGGACGGTGTAGAGCACGTCGGCGACGAAATTGAGCAGGACGTAGGTCACCGCGTAGAGGAGGACCGCCGTCTGGACCAGCGGATAGTCGCGCAAGAAGATGCTCTCCACGACCAGCCGCCCGAGCCCGGGCCAGCCGAAGACCGTCTCGACGATCATGTTGCCGCCGAGCAGCGCGCCGGTTTCAAGCGCCGCGACGGTGACGGTGGGAATGAGCGCGTTCTTCAGCGCATGGCGGGTGAGGATGCGCCAACGCCCCAGACCCTTGGCTTCGGCGAATACCATGTAGTCGTGCCGCAGGACCTCGAGCATCGAGCTGCGCGTGACGCGCATGAGGATCGCCGCCATCGGCAGGCCGAGCGTGATCGCCGGCAGGATGATATGGGCGAGCGCGTCCTTGAAGGCGCCAAACTGGCCGCGCAGCAGGGTGTCGATCAGCATGAAATGGGTGATCGGCACCACCTGGTAGTCGAATCCCATGCGTCCGGAGACCGGCAGCACCCTGAGGGTCACCGCGAACAGCATGATGAGCAGGATGCCGAACCAGAAGCCCGGCAAAGACACGCCGAACAGCGAGCCGACCGTGGCCAGGCGATCGAAGATCGTGTTCTTCTTCACCGCCGCCAGGATGCCGAGCAGGACGCCGACGATGACCGCGACGATCAGCGCGGCGAGCGTCAGTTCGATCGTGGCCGGCAGCCGTTCACCGATGACGTCGATGACTGGACGATGCTGGAAGAAGCTGCGGCCGAAGTCACCGGTGAGCGCCCTGCCGGCGAAGAGGAAGTAGCGCTCGACCGGCGGCTGATCGAGGCCGAGGTCGTGGCGCATCAGCGCCTCTTCCTGCTTGGTGACCGGCTGGTCACCGATCATGATCTGCACGGGATCGCCGGGGATTAGCGACATCATCAGAAAGACGATGACGCTGACGCCGAGCAGGACGGGAATGAGCTGGAAGAAACGCTTCGCGACGTTGGCCAGCATCCGCTCAGCTTTCCCGATTGGTCCGATCGCCGCGAGAAGAGAGGCCAGGCAGGTATAACTTGCGTGAGGTTGCGGCCGTCATCGGTCGATGCATCCGCCCGACGCCGGCGCGAAAGGTCCGCTGTTCAGCCGCTTGTCCATTGGGCCTTTCCATCTCCCGTTTGTGTGGTCAGCGGCCGCTGTCGCGCCACTGCCTTGCGGGAGTTCCCTCAGCCAAGCCCCGATAATCATCCGGGGGGCGGCAGCGGGAATGCCGCCGCCGCTCCGTATGCGTGGTCTGCTGTCCGCCTACTCGACGTAGGCGTCCTGCAGATTAATACGACCGTCGGCACTCGGCTGCCAGCCCTTGAGCCGCGCGCTGACGCCATAGATGTCCTGCGGCAGCCACAGGAAGATCCACGGCGCTTCCTTGTTCACGATCGCCTGGGCCTTCTGGTAGTCCTCGGCGCGCTTGGTCGTGTCCGCCTCGGTGTCGCCCGCCTGGAGCAGGCTGTCGACGTCGGCATTGCTGTAGTCGGCCGAGTTGCCGCGGCCGTTGGTGATCAGCGTCGGCTCCATGATCCCGACCGGGTCGAGATCGCCGGCGCCCCACGAGGTCAGCCACATGTCGCCGCGATGCGCATTGGCGCCGCGCCACTTGGCGACAAGCTGCTGGGTCTCCCCGACAACCACCTTGGTGCGGATGCCGACATTGGTGAGCATCGAGCCGATCGCCTCGGCGATGTCCTTGAACGGCCCTTCGGTGTCAAGCGTGACGTCGAGACCATTGGGGAAGCCGGCGTCGGCAAGCAGCTTCTTGGCCTTGTCCGGATTGTAGTCATAGGCCGGCAGGTCGGGGTTGAAGCCGAACGACTGGGGGCTGAGGACGCCGTTGAGCGGCGTCGCGGTGCCGTTGAGGATCTTGTCGATGATCAGCTTCTTGTCGAGCGCATAGTTGGCCGCCTGACGGACCTTGATGTCCTTGAACGGACCGTCGCCGTTGTTGAGCGCCACGAAGAAGGTCCGCGTCCCGTTGACCTTCATCACCTTGGTCGCGGGATTGGCCTCCACCTGCGCCATGGCATAAGCGGGAAGCTCGTCGATGATGTCGACGTCGCCGGCGAGCAATGCGGCAACGCGCGAGGCGCTGTCGGGAATGATCTTGTAGATCAGGCGGTCGACCTTGGCCGGACCGACCGGCGGAATGTCCGTCGAGCCGCCGTAGTAGTCGGCGAACTTCTTCATGACGATCGATTCGCCCTTGTTCCACTGCACGAGTGTGAACGGTCCGGTGCCATTTTCCGACGTGGCGACGCCGTCGCAGCCAACCTTTTCCGCCCAAGCCTTGTTGACCACCTCCTGGAAGGGAAGCTCGGCCGGCAGGATCGGCCACTGTGCGGACAGCTTGAAAGCGACCGTCTTGTCGTCGATCTTCTCCACGGATTGCACGGGGCCGAGCAGGCCCTTGCGCGGACTGGTCTGGCCGCACATGGCGCCTTCCTTGATCAGCCGCTCGAACGTGTAGGCGACATCGTCGGCAGTCATCACCGAGCCGTCATGGAACTTGACGTTCGGGCGCAGCGTGAACTGCCATTCGGTAGGGCCGGTCTGCTTGTAGGACTGCGCCAACTGCGGAACGACCTTCATGTCGGCGTCACGCGTCAGCACGCCGTCATACATGGCACGGATGATCGTCTCGGTGACGCGGCTGCGATGGTTGGCAGGATCAAGCGTGAGCGCGTCGCTCGAATAACCGACGCGGATTTCGGATGCGGCATTAGCGGTCACCGGCACCGCAACGACAAGCGCCGCGACGACAGCAAACAGTCTGCGTGAATGCATGTGATCCCCTCCTTCTTGGTGCCACCGACGCCTTCGCCGACAGCGGTCTCCGCCAGAGCCTGTTGCGGTTGCGGGGGCAGTCAGCAACGATTGTGCCAAGGGCCGCACGCGTCGTGCTGGCCAGTTTATTTGAATGATTACAAATAGATGTAGATGGCGCGCGCGCGGTTTATAGCACTTCGGCGACCACATGCGTGAATTTCACGCGTGTGGTCACGCTCATTCGCGTGGCTTTCGCTCGCAATGGAACGCGCTCCGCGGCGATGCAGACTGGACGCGGATGCGATCTTCCATGTCACCATCCCATCATTTGACGGGTTGGCCGTCCGCACCGAACTGCTTGAGATAGGCGATGACATTCGCCACGTCCTCGTCCTTCTTGAGGCCGGCGAAGGTCATCTTGGTGCCGGGAACGACGCCGCGCGGGTCGTGGAGGTAGGTCGTCAGGTCTTCCTCCGCCCAGACGATGCCCGAGGTCTTGTTCGCCTCCGAGTAGTTGTAGCCGGGGGCGCTGCCGGCCGGGCGGCCGACGACGCCGTTCAGCTCGGGGCCGACCTTGTTGGTCGCGCCCGGTCCGATCGCGTGACAGATCCTGCACTTGGCGAAGACCTTTTCGCCGGCTGCGGGGTCTCCGGCGTCAGCCGACGCGTTGATGGCGAAGGCGGAGAGGCAAACCGCCGCGGCGATCAATCTCGTTGCAATGAATCTCATGGAGCAAACGAAGCCCTGAATGGGTGGAACGTGATGGGCGCGCCGGCTTCGAGTTCGGCCGCCTCGGCCGGTATCTCGGCCAGGCCGTCGGCGAGAACCAGCGGACGCAGCCGGGCCGAGCCGCCGCGTCCGAGCTTCTCGACCAGCGGACAGCCGCTACGGTCGAACCCGGCGATCCTTGCCGGCACGAACTCGGTCCGTCCCCTGGCATGGCCGAAGGGGGTGGCCGTCAGCGCCGTCTGGCCACGCGGACGGCTGACGCTGAGCCCGGCCGTCGCCGCGACCAGGGCCCGGCCGAACAGCAGGAAGTTAACCATTGCCGCAACCGGATTGCCGGGAAGTCCGAGCACGGCGGTCCGGCCGATATGCCCGGCGAGGATCGGCTTGCCGGGTTTCAGCGCCAGGCGGAAGCGCCGCACGGCGCCGCCGGCTGCCGCGACGGCGCGGGCGATGTGGTCGGCCTCGCTGCCAGCGACGCCGCCGGAGCTGACCACCACGTCGCACCGTCCGGCACCGTCGGCGAAGACGCGCGCCAGGGTCTCCGCATCGTCGCGGTGGCAGCCGAGATCGATGAAGTCTATCCACGGGCCCGCCAGCATGGCGGCGAGCATCGGCCGGTTGGCATCGTGGATCTGCCCGGGCGCGAGCGAAACGCGGCCATCCGTGATTTCGTTGCCGTTGGAGAGCACCCCGACGCGGACCGGCCGACGCACCTCGACCTCCCGCACACCGGAGGCCACGAGGATCGCAACGTGCCGCGCATCGAGAAGGGTTCCGGCGTCGACGATGGTCGAACCCGGTGCGACGTCCTCGCCGCGGCGCCGGATATTGGCTCCGGCGGGGACGGGCACGGTGACGGTGACCTGGTTGCCGATACGCCGGCATCGCTCTTCCAGCACCACCGCCGCGACCCCATGCGGCACCGGCGCGCCCGTGAAGAGCCGCACCGCCTCACCGGCCCCGAGCACCGGGCCGATGCGTGCGCCGGCCGCGACCTCAGCGGCCACCGAAAGCTGGAACGGCGGCTGACGGCCGACATCGCCCTCGGCGAGGCCGTAGCCATCGACGGCCGAGTTGTCGAAGGGCGGCAGCGGCGTCGCGGTGGCGACGTCATTGGCAAGTACGCGGCCATTGGTAGCGGCGACCGGCAGCACCTGTCGCCCGGTCACGGGCGTGGCGAAGGCGACGATCTCGCCGAAGGCCGCCGCGGCGGGGTGAAGGACTTCGCCGGCCGTGCAGTCGACCGCCAGGCTGAGACGTGTCATGGCCAACATCCCCGCGATGGATCAGGCGGCCTGTTGCCGCCTGATCCGATGCGTTGCGCTCAAGTTCCGCGCCGCTAGACGCTGTATTCCTGCGACTTGAACGACAGGTGGGCGACATTGCCCGGCCTGCTGGAGAGCTTGCGGATGGCGCCCCAGGTCTGCTTGTAGTTGGGGATGATCAGCTCGTTGACGCCCTTGGAGACGACGTTGCCCTGGACGCCTGTCGGATAGGCGAAGAGCATGAAGGTCTCCTTCCGCCGCGCCGTGGCGGTTGGATAGACGATCGCCTGGGTCGAGCCGTTGTCGTTGTAGACCTCGACCAGGTCACCTTCCCTCACCCCCATCTCGCTCATGTCGTCCGGATTCATCTGGATGAACGGATAGGGCCAGCGATCGACGATCAGTTCTTCCTGCTGGTCGAGATAGGCGTTCTGCCAGACATGGTTGGTGCGGCCGTTATTGATCAGGAACGGCCACTTGTCCTTCTCGGTCTGCTTGCCGGGCGCCTGCAGCCCCCGCCACTGGGTCTCGAAGAACGTCGCCTTGCCGTCCTTGCCGCCGAACTTGCCATCGGCATAGAGCCGCTTGGTGCCGACGATCTTGCCGTCCTTGAGGTCGACCGCCGGCTCCTGGAAGCCGTTGGTGCCCATGGCGCGCAGCGCGTCGTAGGTGACGAACTTCCCGCCGCCGGCATTGCCGTGATAGCCGTCCATGAAGGCGTCTTCCTCGGTCTGCCAGTCGAAGCCCTTGAACTTGTCGGCCTCCGCGGTCTTGCCCATCTCGCGGAACACGCGCTCAAGGTTGTTGGCGATGCGCGCCGCGATCAGGCAATCGGGCATCGCCTGGCCGGGCGGGTCCATGTAGCGCTCGGTCAGCCGCATGCGGCGTTCGCCGTTCATCGAGGTGAGATTCATCTCGCCCGAGGTCGCGGCCGGAAGCCACACGTGGCAGGCCTGGCCGATCTTGGTCGGCACGATGTCGACATCGACGGCGAACAGGCCACCCTTCTTGATCGCGCCGACGATGGCATCGACCATCGCCTTGCGGTCGCCATAGGGAACGCTCGACATGGCGTCCTTCACCTTGTCGGTGCGCTCCTTGTAGACGCGCTTGAACTCCATCGCATTGAGCGTCGTCTTGTAGTGGTCGCACGCCCAGACGTGATGGACGCCGCCCTTGCCGCTGATGAGGAGCTGGTCGATGTAGGGTGCCGGCCGCGGACCGGGATAGTCCGGGCGGACATAACCCTCCTGGTGGCCACCCATGCGCACGCAGCCGCCGCCGGGCCGGCCGATATTGCCGGTGGCCAGCGCGACGTTCACCAGAGCCGCATTGGTGCGGTAGTTGTCGTTGCCCCAGATCAGGCCCTTCTCGTAGGCGAACATCACCCGGCGGCGCTTGCCGTCCTCCTTCGGCATGGCGATCCATTCGGCCGCCTTGACGATGTCCTCCGGCTTGAGGCCGGTGATCTTGGCGGCCTCTTCGACCGTCGTCTTGTTGGCCGCCACCGCCTTGTCGAAGTCGTTGGTCGAGGCGGCGATGAACTCCTTGTCCACCCAGCCCTTGTCGGCGATGTAGGTCAGGATCGCGTTGAACAGCGCGAGGTCGGTCCCCGAGTTGACGGCGAGGTGCAGCACGTTGTCCTTGCCGGCCTCCACCTCGCAGGCATTGACCGTCACCGTGCGGCGCGGATCGACGATGACGACGCGGCCGGGCGCGTGCGCCTCGTCCGGCATTTCCGCCTTCTTCTTGTCGAGCGACGCGCCACGCAGGTTCGGAATCCAGTGGTTGAGGAAATAGTTGGTCTGGGTCTCGAGCGCGTTGGTGCCGACAGCGAAGATGGTGTCGGCGAGTTCCGCGTCCTCATAGCAGTTGTTCAGTTCGCCCACGCCCATGTCGCGGGTGGCATGGACCTCGGAGTTGTAGGCCGGGCGATTGTGGATGCGGATGTTCTTGATCTTCATGGCACCGAAATAGAGCTTGCCGGTGCCCCAGGTGTTCTCGTAGCCGCCGCCGGCGCCGCCATGGTCGAAGGCGGAGACGAACAGCCCGTCCTCGCCCTGCTCGGCGATGATCGCCGCCGTCACGCGGGCGACCAGATCGAGCGCGTCGTCCCAGCTCGTCGGCTGCATCTGGCCATAGCGCCACACCATGGGATCGGTCAGGCGCTGGAGCTGGGTGTTGCGCGCGCGGCTGTAGCTCATCTCGGCGATGCGCGCGCCACGGATCGAACCAAGGCCGGAGTTCACCACGCAGTCCTTGTCGGGCTTGATCACCACATGCACGTCGCGCCCGTTCTGCTTAACGATGTTGTACATCGAAGGCGCGTACCAGGCGGCGGTCTCCGCCTCCTGCTGCTTGGACAGGTCGACGCCGAAGGCGTTGTCGCCAGGCGCCGTGCCGCCCTGCGTGTTCACATCCCAGCTATAGGCGTGATAGCCGCAGCCGACGATGCAGTAGTGGCAGGTGACGTTGTGCTTCTTGGCGTTCGCCGGAACGATCGGGAGCTGACCCGTGTGCCGCTTGTAAGCCATGGTTTCCTCCCTCAGAGCACGTTCGACAGGCGACCGTAGAGGAGCTCGTCGAGCCCCTCGGCGTAGATGTCGCCCTTGTCGTCGATGCGCAGCGTGTATTGCGGCAGGTTCTGGGTCGCCTGCCCCCAGATTTCGAGGCCGCCGCGCTCGACGTCGAAGCGCGAGTAATGGCCGGGGCAATTGAGGGTCTTGTCGCCGGCGTTGTAGCCGAGCGGGAAGCCCTTGTGCGGGCAGGTCGTGCTGAAGCCGACGATATCGCCGTCGGGACCGACGCCGCCGTCGACCTTGGAGCCGAGCTTGATGAGCACGCCGGGCGCGTCTTCGTCCGGATAGGCAACGTTGACAGGCTCATTGAGCTTGAGGTCGCTGACATTGGCGAGCCGGTTGGACGGATAGGCGACCAGTGCCTGTCCGCCGGCCGCCTTCGCCTCCGGGGCAATCACGGTCGCGGCCGCGGCTCCCGCCGCCGCTATGCCCGCGCCCCTCAGGAATTGACGCCGACCAACGTCGACGAGCTTCTCGCACCTGCGCATCGGCTCCTCCCATCGCAATGCAGATCGATGGGCCGGGGATGGCAAGTCGCATGCCATGGAGCGCGGACATGCGGTAGCCGTGTGCCGCGACAGCTCGGCGCCGTTGTCCGTTCAGAATGTCGAACGTGGAAGAGGTCCGTGTTCGGAAATCCGAACACCGTCAGCCGGCTTCGATGGTGACGCCGAAACGGCGCATCTTCTCCCAGAGCGTTGTCCGCGAGATTCCGAGCAGTTTCGCCGCTTGGCCGATTTCGTTGCCGGTCAGGCTCAGCGCGCGCTGGATGTGGCGACGCTCGGCCGCGGTCCGCGCCTCTTCGAGCGAGTGCATTGCCAGGACGCTGTCGGGACCCTGTGCGGCCTCGGGGAAAAGATCACCGGGCATCAGCCACGGCCCCAGCGCCAGCGTCACGCCGCGTTCGACCCGGTTGCGCAGCTCGCGGATATTACCGGGCCAGCGATGGGCCAGCGCGGCGTCTTCGGCCAGAGCGCTGATGCCGGACAGCTCGGTGGTGAGCTCGGCGCTGAAGGCGTCGTAGAAGCGCTCGAGCAGCCAGGCAATGTCGGCGAGCCGCTCCCGCAAGGGCGGAATGGCGACCGAGACGACATTGACGCGATAGAACAGATCTTCGCGGAAATGCCCGGCGCGAACCTGCTTTTCCAGATCCTTGTTGGTTGCGCAGACGATGCGGGCACGGAACTGCAGCGCCGTCTCGCCGCCGACGCGGAAGAACTGCCGTTCCTCGAGCAGGCGCAGCAGCTTGGCCTGCAGCGGCAGCGCCATCTCGCTGATCTCGTCGAGGAACAGCGTGCCCTCGCCGGCGCGTTCCGCATAGCCGAGATGGCGCCCTTGCGCCCCCGTGAAAGCGCCCCTCTCGTGGCCGAAAAGCTCGGCTTCGAGCAGATCGGCGGGGATCGCGGCGCAGTTCACCGCCATGAACGGGCCGGCGGCGCCGCTCGCCTGATGGAGGAAGCGCGCCGACACTTCCTTGCCGACACCGGTCTCGCCGGTGAGCAGCACGTTCGAGCGCCCGCGCGCGACCCGCGTGAGCAGCCGCTCGACCGCGCGCATCGCCTCGGAAACGCCGAGCGTCGAGCCGGCCTCGACCGCGTTGGGCAGAAGGCCGATCAGCCGGTCGAGGAATGCCGGCATGTCGAAGGGCTTGGTGATGTAGTCGCCGGCGCCGGAGCGCATCAGGCGCACGGCCTGATCGAGGTCGCCGTAGCCGGTGATGAACAGGAAGGGCGGCGCGCTTTCCAGGCCGGCGATCTCGCGGAACACGTCCTCGCCGGACATGTCGGGCAGGCGCAGGTCGCAGACGACCGCCTCCGGTTTCTCGCGCAGCATCTCGTCGAGCGCCTCGCGCCCCTTGGTCCACCAGCGCACGACCGTGCCCTCCAGGGCAAGCCGCTGGACGAGGGATTCGCCCATGATGGGGTCATCTTCGAGCAGACCGATCACGCGCTGGTCAAGCGACATGCGAGAGCTCCGCATCTTCGATGGTCAACGGGACTGTCAGGCGGACATAGGCGCCGCCCAGCGGCGAACGATCCGCCACCAGCTTGCCGTGCATCTCGGCGGCCATGCGGCGCGCGACCCACAGGCCGAGACCGGTGCTGCTGGCGATCGGCGCGGGAGAGCCCGGATCGCTCAGAAAGGCCAAGACCTCCGGCGGCATACCCGGGCCGGAATCGTGAATGTCGATGGTGAGGCCATCGCCCGCGGAGCGCGCGGCGACGCGGATGGTGCCTTCTTCGGGCGCCGCCCGGCACGCGTTGAGCAGCAGGTTCAGCACCATTTGGCGCACCGGGAACGCCTTCACTGGCATCTCGGCCGGCAGGCGGACGTCCCACTGCAATTCGAGCCGTTTGCGGCGGATTTCCGGCCGGACCAGCAGGCGCAAATCCTCGATGTCCTCGGCCAGCAGATTGCGCGCCTCGCGGTCGGGGCGATAGGCGGCGAGCGCCGAGCGAACCACGTCGCGGATGCCGCGCAGACCGCGGTCGAGCAGCGCGATGGCACTGTCGCGCACCTGCGCCTTGGAGCCATGGACGCGCAGCGTATCGAGGGCGTTGAAGAGGCCACCGAGCGGGTTATTGATCTCGTGGGCGACGCCGGAGGCGAGCCGGCCGAGGCTCGCCAGCCGCTCCTCGTCGGCCAGGCGCGTGACCAGCGCCTCGCGCTCGCCGACCGCATTGGCCATGCGGTTGAAGCTGCGGAATAGGCGGCCGGTCTCGGTGTCGGCGGCCGGCATCCGGTCGTCCGGAATCGGTGCGACCGCGCCGTCCCTGGCGGTTTCGAGGTGCTCGGTGAGGACCTTCATCGGGGCGACCATGCGGCGGACGGCGAACCAGCCGAGCGCCGCCAGGAAGAGCGTCAGCGCCGCGTTGGAGGCGATCAGCGTCCACAGCACCTCGTTGCGCTCGGCGAGCAGCGGCGAGATGTCCAGTTCCGCATGCAGCGTGCCGATCTGGCGGTCCTTGACCATCAGCCGCCGGTCGATGAAGGCGCGCGCGTCGGAGGCGCGGATGAGCACCTTCGAGGTATGGTCCGCCAGCGCCGGGAAGTCGGCCGGCAGCCGCGTTCCGATTCCGGCGTCGCGCGGATTGGAGCTGGCAAGGACGAACCCGGCAGCGTCGGTGACGATGGTCTCGACCGGCTTGACGGCTGCATAGGAGCCCTTGGCCTGGTCGAGAATGTCGAAGATTTCCCAGGGGTCGCCACGCAAAACCGGCTCGATCAGCGGCGAGGCGAGCCCGTCGAGATAGGCGTTGGCGAGGTCGCCGAGCTGGCGCTCCTGCGCGGTGATCAGGCGCTGAAGCACGCCCTCGGACACGGTCGCGCCGATCGCCACCATCAGCACGACGACCACGATCGGTGCCTTGATGGTGATGGGCAGCCGGGCCGCGAGCCTGTCGGGCCTGGTCACGCGATCTTCCGTATCAGCGCCATGTTGGCGGCCACCGAATCGAACAGCGAGGGCGGCTCGTCGGCCAGCCGATCAAGCCGCAAGGCCTTGAGCAGCTTCTGTCCCTCGCGGTCCTCGTGCATGGTGAGCAGCGCGCTGCGCAAGCGGTCGCGCTTTGCGGTGCCGACGGCCGCCAACGGACCGGCGATCGGCGGAAATCCGAACCACGGCGAGGCACGCACGACACGCGTGGCACCGGTCAGGCCGGGCTCGACTTCCTTTAGCACTTCATAGACATAGCCGTCGACGCTGCCGCTCTGCGCAAGGCCGGAGGCGACCGCGCGCACGACGTTCTCGTGTCCGTAGGTGAAGAAGATCTGGCGGAAGAACCGTTCCGGCTTGATCCCCTTGGCCGCCAGTTCCGCCGCGGTGGCGACGAAGCCGGAGTTCGAATCAGGGTCGGAGAAGGCGTGGATGTCGCCCGCCAAATCCTCGATGCTGGAGGCTTCGCGGCGGGCATCGGCGATGAGGTAGGAACGGTAGAGCGGCTTGCCGTTCCACACCGGCACCGCCAGCAGCTCCAGCTCGGCCTGGTAGGTGAGGAAGGGCGGGCTGCAGATCCAGGCGCCGTCGAGCTGGCTCGAGATCAGCAGCGCAGAAATCTCCTGATAGGTCCGCCGAGTAACCAGCTCCACCTCATGCCCGGTCGTGCTCTCCAGATAGGACTGTAGCAGGTCGAGCAGATTGAGGTCCGACGTCACCAGCACCGGCGTCAGGCCGAAATGGATGGTTCCAGCTTCGGGCGAAGCCGCCAGCGCCCCTGGCGCCAACGATGCGGCAGCCGCGCCCGTCGACATGCGCAGGAAATCGCGCCGTCCAATCAATGGACTTCGCACGGTCTTCCTCCCCTGGCGCCTGTTGCGAGTCGCGGCGCCACTCCCTGAATGGCCATCCTAAACCGGCGGACGGCCAAATCACAATCGGCTCAATTCTTGCTACTCAATTCTTGCTAGTTGATTTGCAACGCCGGCCGGCAGAACTGACGGTGTTCGTCCGGATCGGCGAAGAACGAGATGTGGGAGGATCGCAGGCGTGAGCTATCCCTATAGCCCGCTCACCGACCGCTTCGGCCGGTCGATCACCTATCTGCGCGTCTCGGTGACCGATCGCTGCGATTTCCGCTGCGTCTACTGCATGGCCGAGGACATGACCTTCCTGCCCAAGAAGGACGTCCTCAGCCTGGAGGAACTCGACCGCCTGTGCTCGGCCTTCGTGGCGCGCGGCGTGCGCAAGCTCCGCCTTACCGGCGGCGAGCCGCTGGTTCGCCGCGACGTCATGAGCCTGGTGCGCGCGCTCGGCCGGCATCTGGACAGCGGGGCGCTCGACGAACTGACGCTGACCACCAACGGCTCGCAGCTCGCCCGCTTTGCCGGCGAACTGGCTGACGCCGGCGTCAGGCGCATCAACGTCTCGGTCGACACGCTCGATCCGGTGAAGTTCAAGGCGATCACCCGCTGGGGCGATCTCGCCAAGGTCGAGGCCGGCATCGCGGCGGCGCGAGACGCCGGCCTTTCGGTCAAGATCAACGCGGTGGCGCTCAAGGGGGTCAACGAGGACGAGATCGACGATCTCATCCGCTGGACCCACGGGTCCGGCATGGAGCTGACGCTGATCGAGACCATGCCGCTCGGCGAGATCGGCGCCGACCGCACCGACCAGTATCTGCCGCTGAGCGCGGTCAGGGCGCAGCTGGCGCGCCACTGGACGCTTCAGGACCTGCCCGACTCGACCGGCGGACCGGCGCGCTATGTGCGCATTGCCGAGACCGGCGGGCGGCTCGGTTTCATCACGCCGCCCACCCACAATTTCTGCGAGGGCTGCAACCGGGTGCGGGTGACCTGCACCGGCACGCTCTACATGTGCCTGGGCCAGGAGGACGCCGCCGATCTGCGCGCCCCCTTGCGCGCCTCCGAGGGCGACGAGGCTCTCCACGCGGCCATCGACGAGGCGATCGGGCGCAAGCCCAAGGGCCACGACTTCGTCATCGACCGCGAGCACCAGCGGCCGGCCGTCGCCCGCCACATGAGCATGACCGGCGGGTAGGGACGTCATGGTTCGGCAGGTCAGTGCGGCAGCGCGCAGCATCGTCGGCGTCATCCTGGCTGGAGGCCAATCGCGCCGCATGGGCGGCGGCGACAAGGCACTGCTGACCGTCGCCGAACAATCGATGCTGCAGCGGGTCATCGCGCATTTGGACGCTCATACCGACCGGCTGGTCCTCAACGCCAACGGCGATGCCGACCGCTTCCGTTCGTTCGCTCTCCCGATCGTCCCCGATGCGACGCCCGGCTTAGGTGGCCCGCTATTCGGCATGCTCGCCGGAATGCGTTGGGCAGCGCAAAATACCAATGCTGCTTGGGTCGTGACGGTTCCTGCCGATGCCCCGTTCCTGCCCGCTGACCTGGTCTCTCGTCTTGCGGCGGAATTGATCGGCGATGCGGAGGTTGCGGTCTGCTGTTCGGGCGGCCGCCTTCACCCGATCATCGGGCTGTGGCCGGTGTCGTTAGCGGACACGATCGAGACCTGGCTGTCCGACCAGCCAAGGCGCTCGGCACATGCTTTCCTGGAAACTCGCCGCCATGCGGCCGTCGATTTCGCCATCGTCGGTGGCCTCGATCCGTTCTTCAACGTGAACACGCCCGACGACCTCGCCGCGGCGCGACAGCTCGCGGATGGCCTGCCATGACGGCAGTGATCGGCATTGCCGGCTGGAAGAACTCGGGCAAGACGACCCTGGCGGTGAAGCTGATCGCCGAGTTGACCCGGCGGGGCTATTGCGTCGCCAGCGTCAAGCACGCCCACCACGACGCTGACATCGATCACGAAGGTACGGATACATATCGGCACCGGGCCGCGGGCGCTGTCGAGGTCGCCCTGGTGACCGGGGCGCGCTGGGCCCTTGTCCACGAGCTTCACGGCGAAGCGGAACCGTCGCTGGCGGAGACGCTCGCGCGACTATCCCCGGCCGATATTGTCATTGTCGAGGGTTACAAGCGGGAAGCGATTGCCAAGATCGAGGTCAGACGCCGGGAAGCCGCGCAGACGGACCCGATGGCCCCGCACGATCCCAACATCATCGCCGTGGCGGCCGATCGCCCCGTGGGGCAGTCAACCACCCCGGTCTTCCATCTGGATGATCTGGCGGCGATCGCTAACTTCCTCGTCGGCCGCTTTGGCCTAAGGAAGTGACACTCAGGCCTGGAGCCGGGGACCAACATCTCTCGCAAGGTTTCGTGGCACGAGGTTGCGTGCTTGGCCCGAGATTGGGCGCACGAACGTCGAGGGTGGGGGCCTTAGCCGCATACCCGTTCTTTGGCCGGTGTTGTCTTGATGGATATTACCGACGGATCGAGTTTGTCGATTATGAGCTGGCAGGACATCCGCCCGGAGCGGCAATCCGGTAAGAACGCCGCGCGACCTTTCGCCGAGGCGGCTTGCCCGCCCGATCCTGGCAACGAGGTCGATCGTGCTGTCGCGTCCTCTCTCCGCTGCCGCGATCAGCGCATCGAGCGCCGCGGTGAAGCTGTCGCCGCGGGCCGTCGCTTCCGCGAATGCCTGCAGCGCCGGCGCGTACGCGTCGATCAGCGTCTGGTCGCCGACCTTGGCATCACCGGTCGACTGGACCTCGGACAAGCCGTTGCGCAGCATCTTCTCGAACGCCGCGGCATCGATCGTCTCGGCTCCGTCGAGCGCCGCAGCGAAACCGGAGAACATTGCTCCATAAAGCGGGCCCATCGATCCGCCGATCTCGGTCATCAGCACGTCCCCAAGCGTCGCCAGTGAGGCGGAGAGCGACTGCACACCGCCCCGCAGCCGTCCCGCTGCCAACGAGAAGCCCTTGGCCATGTTGACACCGTGGTCGCCGTCGCCAACCAGGCCGTCGAGGTCGCTGAGATAGCCGCGGTTCTCGACGATCCGCTGAGCAATCGTCAGGACGATGTCGCCGCTGCCGGCGTTGGAAAAGCCTTGCATCGGAAACGTCTCTCACAATGGCGCCGGGCAGGCGACCTCGACCGCGAGCAGCTCCTTCAGCTCCGCGTCGAGCGCCATGATCGTCAACGTCACGCCGACCATCTCCAGCGACGTGAAGAAATTGCCGACAAAGGTGCGGACGATCTTGAGGCCGCGCGCCCGCACTTCCTCGTCGATCGCGTCGTGGAGGATGTAGAGCTCGTTGATCGGCGTCGCGCCGAGCCCCGATATCAGCATCGCGACCTCGGCGTCCGTCGGCAGATTGTGGTCGTCGAGCACGACCATGGCCATGTCGCGTCCAACCTCGGCGGCCGTCTTCAGCGGCTCGACCCGCACCCCCGGCTCGCCATGATGGCCGATGCCGACCTCCATCTTGCCCGGCTCGATGGTGAAGTTGGGATGGCCGACCGCCGGCAGGGTGCACGGCCCGACGCCGACGCCGATCGAGCGGCAGTTGTCGATCGCCTTCTGCGCCGCCGCCCGCACCTCCTGCAGGCCGCCGCCCAGCGCCGCCTTCGCCCCGCCGACCTTCCACATCAGGATCTCGCCGGCGACGCCGCGTCGCTTCTCGCGCTGGTCGGGCGGCGCCGAGCAGACGTCGTCGTTGGCCACCACCGTCTGCACCTCGCCCCCGTCCTTGGCCGCGAGCTTCACCGCCATTTTGACGTTCATGTTGTCGCCGGCGTAGTTGCCGTAGAGACACGCCACGCCGCGCCC
The DNA here is from genome assembly GCA_963782045.1 of uncultured Alphaproteobacteria bacterium. Classification (GTDB taxonomy): domain Bacteria; phylum Pseudomonadota; class Alphaproteobacteria; order Rhizobiales; family Kaistiaceae; genus CAVSRC01. The sequence continues at coordinate 2,760 of CAWAIR010000006.1, read as the reverse complement.
CCGTCGGCGATCTTCATCGCGTCAGGCATACGCGCCAAGCGAGGCGCGGCGCGCATGCCTTTTGCGTGGCGCCCGGAGCCCGCGGTGCCAGCGCGGGCCTTCCAGGTTCAGGCTGCCAGAATGTCGAGTTCGATCCCCAGCATGCCGCAGATCTTCGAGATGTCGTCGATGTGACTGCCATAGACGGCATGGCAGTGGTTGGCGTCGAACTTGTCGATGAACTTCCGGTAGTCGAACGGCAGCTTGGCGAAGACGTGCGGCCACTCTTCCGTTGTCTCCTTCATCACCTCGCGGGGCAGTTCGACGAATTCGGCTTCGAACATGACCATCCGATAGGCGCCGTTCCTACGGCACAGGCGGGCGACGGTCGCATTGCCGGCGTGGGTCATCAGGTTCACATGGGCGCCGCCGCCCGAGTAGATGCTGAGCGCCGGGTAGAGGGTGGTCTTGGCGAGGTTGGCCTTGTAGTCGGCGGTTCCTGTTGCGTGTAGGTGGACTCCGAGCCGCAGTTGCAGAACACCATCACGCCCCGCTCGGCGTCCCAGTGCCTGACGTCCATGAACACGACCGGTTCGTCGGTCAGGAGCTTGAGCATCTGCATGGTGAGGCCGGCATCGGAATCGGCTTCGCAGGCGAAGGCCGTCGGCTCCTTCGGGCCGTCCCAGTCATAGGGATCATTCATGAAGGCGGCGCTGATGCACTGCGTGCAATAGTGGCGGCTCATCTCGTAGTGGCATTTGACGCCGACGAAATCGAGCTTCTTGTCCTTGACCAGCCGCTTCGTCGCTTCGTAGTGACGGATCTGGAGCTTGAGCTTCTCGGGAGTCAGCTGGACCCCGTCGTATTTGATTTCCTTGAGGTTCTCCGTCAGCCAGGCGAACGCCTTGTCGACCTGTTCCGCCGGGATTTCGTCGGCGATGCGGACGATTTCCGACTGGTCGATATGCTCGATGTCGACGCCGAACTTCTGCTGCCAGTCCTGCATGCTGACGGTGGCGCTGTACATGCCGAGGCTGCGGCCGCCGATCAGCCCATAGGTTGAGCCGCTAAGCCGGCTGACGACGTAAGCGCACCTGGCGAAGCTGACGACCTTGTCGCGGATTTCCGGATCGTGGATGTCGCCGGCCGCCCGAAGATGGTGGATACCGAGCTGGTTGAGGCCGCCGCCGGCCGCCGCATGGACACCATGCCGGGCCACTCCGGATTGAGGTTCGCCATCAGCAGGCAGGGCAGCTTCACGAACTGCGCCGCCGCCACCGAGAAATTGGGGAAGGAGAAGACGCCGTAAGAGAAGATGACGCCGTCAACGCCTTGCGAAACCATTTCGAGAGCCATGGCCTTGGCGGTCGAGATGGAATTCACCAGCGTTGAGGCGACGACAATGTCCAGCGTGTCGATGGCGCGGACCTCGGCAACGATCAAGTCGACCTGTTTCTGGACGATGTCCTTCAACTGCTCATGAACCGCCGGCTCTCCGTCGGCGAAGCCGATGATGCCAATTTTCGGCCTGCCGCCCATTGATTTCCTCCGTTCTTGATTATCGCTAATGAAATCATTATCTCATTTGTGAGATAGAAGGCGCTGCGAGTTCTGTCAATGTATCGCGCGATCCGGCCGCCGGTCCGGACCGGTCAACAACGTTGCCGCAGCACGCCGTCGATCGCCGAATCACGGCTAGAGGACGGTCGAAATCGGCTCGTCGTCAGACGCCATTTCAGGGAGGTTGCGCTCGATGCGACATAAGCTCGCGTCCGAATGCCGGAACCGCAGGCGCTGGCCAATAGGCGTAAGCGACGACGAACGTCGTCGAGCAGGCGGCCTAGGTTGCGCGGCTAAAATCCCCTCTCTGCGCGCCGCTCCGGCACGTGGAGGTTGGTCTCAATGAGCGTCAAGACAGAAGGCATGTCCGATGCTCCGGCCTTGGACCGCGGACTCAGCGTGCTTGAGTACGTGATGGAGGCCAGCCATCCCGTCAGCGTGAAGGAAATATCCAAGCGGATGTCGATCCCTTCGGCCTCCGCGTTCCGCCTGGTGAAGACGCTCGTACAGCGCGGGTATCTCGAAGAGATCAACCTTTCCCAGCAATTCTACTTGCCTGGAAACAGGGTCTTTCAGTTGGTGCAGTTCCACCAACTCAACCACTCTCTGCATTCCGTGGCGCGCGCGTCGCTGCGGGACTTGGCGGAGCGAACCGGCCAGACGGCGCAACTCGCCATCCTGACGGGCGCCTCGGTGATGTACATCGAGCAGGCGATCCCGAAGGAACCGGTCTCGATCGTCGCACCGTTGCATAGCTACCTTCCAATCAACGTCAGCGCCGCGGGAAAGATCCTGTGCTCCCATTTGACCGACGATGAGCTCACCAAGTTCCTGGTGTCGGACAACCTCCAGAAGAGGGCGAAGAACACCATCTGCGACCCCAAAGCGCTGGTGAAGGAAATCAGGTTATCGCAAGCGTGGGTTCGCGGCCGACATCGAGGAGTTCGCTCGCGGCATCGGCTGCGTCGCCTGCGCCATCTGGGACAGCCACAACCACTGCGTCGGTGCGCTGGGAGTTACCGGGCACGTGGACCAGTACCAGAACAGGGCGACCTTCGACGAAATCGTCCAATCGGTGCTGGAGCTTGCCGAGGACGTGTCGCACCTGATGGGCTACGCCGGCCCCTATCCTCGTCCGTAGCAGCGCCATGGAGGAGACCCGCCGGACGATTTCGCAGCCGAGCCGATCGGCGATGTCGGCGAGATTTCGCGCTCGCCGGG
>CAWAIR010000005.1:0-247668 GCA_963782045.1 uncultured Alphaproteobacteria bacterium | reverse complement strand
CGGTAAGCTCTCAGCAAGCTAATTCGCGGGGCCGCGGTGCCGGCCCCAGTGATCGTGCCTTGCGATGGCCCGGCTGACGACTGACGGTAGTGAATCCATGACAACGGCGCAGGCGGTGATCTTCGACCTGGATGGTTGCCTGGTCGACAGCGAGCCTCTGGCGCTGGAAGCGATCGCAGCGGAGATGCGTGCGCTCGGCATCGCCGGAACGGCCTGGACGGACCTCCGCGACGACTTCCTGGGCGTTGCCCTGTCTGTCGTCTGCGATTACGTGACGGAGCGCCTGGGTCGCCCTTGCCCGGCTGACTTTCCAGCGAACTTCTACCGCCGCCTTTACGCGTTCTATGTCGTCGGACTGCCGGTCATCGCCGGCGTGACCGATCTTCTCGACCGGCTGCGCAACGCCGGGTTCGCCATCGGCATTGCCACCGGAGGATCGGTGGACCGGCTGCAGCACACCTTCGAACATACTGGGCTGGGGAAATACTTCGCCGGCAGTGCCTTCAGCGCCGAGCAGGTTATGTGCGGCAAGCCCGCGCCGGATCTGGTGCTCCTTGTGGCGCGCAAACTCGGGGTCGCGCCCGAGAACTGCGTGGTCGTGGAGGATTCGCCCCACGGCATTCTCGGAGCCGTGGCCGCCGGCATGCGCGCCATAGGCTTCGTTGCGGGCAGTCACCTGGACGGCATGCGCGACAGGCAGGCCGAACGGCTGCGCCATGCCGGGGCGGAAGCCGTCTTCACGAATGCCCAGGACCTCTGCGCTGCGATCTGCGGCCCGGCGGCATCCGCCACCGCCCGAGAAGGTTGAGGCGCAGAATCGGTAGTACAGAGATGATCCAGCGGTGGCCGGGTCGGACCAGGCTGAAAACGCATCGCTGCCCAAAAGGGCGTTGCGAAACCGGTTCTCTGGGGGCGTGGTAGGATCCGGGGCGGGCGTGTGATCCTGGCCTTCCAGTCGCTTGGGCGGCCGTGCCGCTGGCGACGGCCGGCGCAGCGCTGACCGGCGATGGTGCCTCTCTCGCCGGGCCGTGCGAGGCGGGCGACAGGTGCGACTGCTCGACCAGGCGGATGATCCGCGCTGTGCCCGTCATGGGCCTGGCCCTCGGTCAGCTTGAGCGCGATGGGCAGGCCCTCAGCGTCGACCAGAGCGTGGATCTTTGTCGTCAGGCCGCCGCGCGAGCGACCCATGCAACCGGATCGGTCGTCTTTTTTTGGGCGTTGGCGGCGTGCTGATGCACGCGGATGCTGGAGGAATCGATCATCTGGATGTCGCCGTCGTAAGCCTTCGACACCGCCGCCAGAAGCCGGTCCCACACGCCCGCCTTGCGCCACCGGTTGAAGCGGTTGACGCAGGTCGTGTGCGGGCCGTAGCGCTCCGGGATGTCAGCCCACGGGGCTCCCGTCCGCAGCCGCCAGAAGATGCCGTTGAGAACGCGCCGGTCATCCACCCGCGGCACCCCGCGCGGCTTGTTGGGCAGCAACGGCTGGATCACCGACCACTCGAAATCCGTTAGATCAAAGCGGGCCATCCCAATCTCCTGGGCTCCCGTCCGTCGGAAATTGAATCAGCCTCCTCCCAATTGGGAATCCCGTTTATGGGTCTATGACCTACCTTAAGCCATCTTCGACCCAGGGCCATATCCGCTAAACCATTGAAAAGATTGGCGCACTTCGAAGGAGCGACTTCGAACGCGCCAAAGGCTGCAAGCGCGGCCCGGGCTTTTGCCCGCCCCCGCGGAGCCGGCGAATGCAGTGAGCCTGGCGTGAACGAAATAATGGCGCGCCCGAAGGGATCGAACCCCTGACCCCCAGATTCGTAGTCTGGTGCTCTATCCAGCTGAGCTACGGGCGCCTGGCCGCTTGCCGCCACCGTTATCGGCGGGGCCTGGGCGGCCTTAGCTACTGAATGGCCCCGGCGATTGCAAGAGCCGGGCGCGGCGGAGTTGGGCCCCCGTCGGTTCCGGCCGGTGCGGGTCAGGCGCTACCGTTGCGCCCGCGGCGCGCGCGCCCGGTCGGGGATGGTGATCGAGAAAGTGGCGCCGGGGCCGGCATCGACCAAAGCGATGGCGCCGCCATGGGCGCGCACCAGCTCGGCCGCGATGGCCAGCCCGAGGCCGGTGCCGCCGGGGCTGACCGAGCCCTGAAAGGCGCGGAAGAGCGAGGCGCGGGCCTTCTCGGGCAGGCCCGGACCGGTATCGACGACGCGGATGGTGACGGTGGCGCCCTGGCGCGCCGCCGAAATGGTGAGCCGGCGGATCACCGCCGGGTTGGGGTCGGCCGCCATCGCCTGGACCGAGTTGCGGGCGAGATTGACCAGGACGCGGAAGAGCTGGTCGGGGTCGGCATCGATCTCCAGTCCCTCCGGCACCTTGTTCTCCCACGTGATCATCGCGTTCTCGGCAAGGCCGAGGGAATCGGCGACGTCGTCGACCAGCCGGTCGAGGGCGACGAGGCGGCGGGCGGGCGCCGGCTCGCGGGCGCGGCCGTAGGTGAGCGTCGACTGGCAATAGGCGATGGCGCGGTCGAGCGCGTCGATCAGCTTGGGCGCGAAACGCTGGACATTGGGGTCGGGCAGGCTGCCGAGGCGGTCGGAGAAGAGCTGGGCCGAGGCCAGCATGTTCCTGAGGTCGTGGTTGATCTTGGAGACGGCGAGACCGAGATCGGCAAGATGGCGCTGCTCACGCAGCGTCCCCTGGAGGTCGCGCTCCATGGCCGACAGACGCTCCTCGGCAACGCCGATCTCGTCGCCGCGCCCGCTCGGCACGATGACGCGGGTGCCGTCCTCGGGCGCCTCGGAGAAGGAGACGATGTTCTCGGTCAGGCGGCGGACGGGCCTGACCAGCAGCCGGTTGATGGTGAAATAGAGCAGCCCGGCGGTGATGATCGAGATGAGCGCCGCCAGCCAGACGATGTTGAGCGAGTAGTCGAGCATGGCGGCGCGCAGCGGCCGGTCGCTGATGATCAGCTCGAGCACGGCACCCGAGCGCGAATTGCCGACCACGCGCAGCGTGCGCGGCTCGCGGGCGAACAGCGTGTCGAAGGCGTCGACCACCTCGGCGATCGGCTCCATGACCCTGAGGTCGGCGGTGCGGTCGACCTTGGGCGGCATGTCGACGGTGGCGATCAGCCGGCTGGCGGCGCCGGTGCGGATGGCGATGGCCTTGGCGCCGACGGCGTTGAGCAGGTCCTCCTGGATGCCGCGCGGCACCTCCGAGGAGACCGATTCGGCCAGCACCGAGGCGGCGGCATCGGCCATGGTCATGTGGTCGGTGAGCCAGTTGGTGCGAAAGTTGGCGATCGAGGGAACGTAGATCAGCACCTCGGAGAGCATGACGTAGAGGACGGTCAGCACCAGCAGCTTCCACGACAGGCCGGAGCCGCGGCGCGGCGACACCCGGTCCGCTGCGATGGTGCTGCCGTCGGGCGGTCTCTCATCGGATCAGCCGAGCCTGCGCAGCCAGTCGATGGCGCGCCGGCGCCAGGCGACCATGAAATCGGTCTCTTTCGCCTGGTTGCGTTCGGCGAGCCCGGCGGCGACGCGGCGCGAGATCTCGGTGCGGGTCAGATAGGGCGCCGGCAGGCCGGCCAGCGCCGCGATCGGCAGGCGCCGGGAGACGGCCAGCGACCATGGCGCGATCATCTCGCCGGCATCGTGGCCGACGATCGCCGCACCGAGCACGCGGCCGCGGGGGCCGACCACGACCTTGATCATGCCGGCGGGCATGCGCTCGATCTGGGCGCGGTCGTTCTCGGCGAAGGGGAAACGCAGCACTCGCACGCGGTCGCCATGGCGGCTGCGCGCCGTGGCCTCGTCGAGGCCGACGGTGGCGAGCCCGGGATCGGTGAAGGCGACGAACGGCGCCTCGGCGGAACGGTCGGCAACGGCCAAGCGGAAGAGGATCGACTTCACCACCTGCGCCGCCTGGTATTGCCCGCGGGCGGCGTCGGTGCGGCCGGCGACGGCATCGCCGATGGCGTAGACCCGCCGGTTGGTGGTCCTGAGATTGCGGTCGACGACGATGCCATCGGCATCCGAGCGGACGCCGGCGATATCGAGATCGAGCCCGTCGACGCTGGGCTTGCGGCCGCAGGCGATCAACAGGTGCGAGCCGTCGATGGCCGCCGCATCGCCCTCCGGGTCGGAGACGGTGAAGCGCACGCCGCCGCGGCGGCGACCGGCCGAGACGACGTCGATGCCGACGCGGACGCGGACGCCCTCGGCGCGCAGCCGGTCGACGACGATCGCGGCGAGCTCGGGATCGACCTCGGGAAGCGCCGGGCCGCGATCGAGCACGGTGGTGTCGATGCCCAGCCGGTTGAAGGCCTGGGCCAGTTCCAGCCCCTCCCGTCCGCCGCCGACGACGATCAGGTGGGTGGGCTTGCGGCTGAGGTCGAAGATGCCGGAGACGGTGACGAAATCGATGCCGTCGAGGCCGGGGATATCCGGCGGCGAGGGCTGCGCCCCGACGGCCAGGATGACACGGCGGGCGCGGATCACCGCCGCGCCGGCCGCGACCGTGTCGCGGTCGGTGAAGCGGGCGGCGGCGCTGACCACCTGCACGCCCTGCGCGGCCAGCCGCTCAGGCGTGACATTGGCGGCGATGGCGGCGCCGACCGAGGCGATGTGCTCGCGCAGCTTGGCGAAATTGACCTGGATCGGCGCCCCGGTGACGCCGATGGCGGGGCCGCGGCGCAGCAGTTCGTTAACCTCCGCGGCGGCGAGCAGCGCCTTGGAGGGAACCGCGCCGCTGGCGAGGTCGGAGCCGCCGAGCGCCCCCTTCTCGACCAGGACCACGGCAACGCCCTCGGCCGCGGCGGCCATCGCCGCTGCGATGCCGGCCGGACCGCCGCCAATCACGCATATGTCAGGGGTAAGCGTCTCCGCCACCGTGTCGTCTTCAGGTTCCATGCGATTTCCTGGGACCGAAACATTGGCAATGATAGCCGGTTTCCGGTAAAAGCCCCGCACGAGAACGACCGCCGCGGCCGGAGGTGGTTCGCGTTGACTCGATTCAACCCGCTCCTTATAAGCCCGGCGCGCCCGGTCCGCGCGGAGACGACACGACATGAAACGTACCTATCAACCGAGCAAGCTGGTCCGCAAGCGGCGCCATGGCTTCCGCGCCCGCATGGCCACGACCGGCGGCCGCAAGGTGATCGCCGCCCGCCGCGCCCGCGGGCGCAAGCGGCTTTCGGCCTGAGGACGACGGCAAAGTCCGCCGGCATGGAGCGCCTGAGGCGCCGAGCCGACTTCAAGGCCGTTTCCGGCGGCAAACGGGTCTCGCGTCCGGGTTTCGTGCTTCAGGCGCTGAAGGCGGCCGGCGACGGCGTGCGGCAGCCCCGGGTGGGGTTCACGGTGACGCGCAAGACCGGCAATGCGGTGGTGCGCAACCGCATCCGCCGGCGCCTGAGGGCGGCGGTCGATGCCGGCGGCGGAAAGCTTGAAAGCGCCACGGATTACGTGCTTGTCGGCCGTCGTGCCGCTTTGACCCTTCAATTCCAGCGGCTGGTTACCGATCTAGAGACCGGGCTCGCCGCCCTATCGCGCAACCGACAAGCGCCGGACAGGTCCGCTCCATGAAGGACAACAACCGCAATTTCATCATAGCGATCGTGCTGTCCATGGTCGTGCTGTTCGGCTGGCAGTTCTTCATCGCCGGGCCGCAGATCGACCAGGCACGCAAGCAGCAGGAAGCCGCCCAGCAGCAGGCGAGCGAGCAGCAGCAGACCGCGCCGGCGGGCGCCGAGACGGGCGCCGGCGGAACCGCCGCCACCCCGGCGCTGGCGGCGGGCGCCCTGCCGGGCACGGCCGCGGTGCAGCAGACGGCGGAAACCCGCCCCGAGGCGCTTGCCCAATCCCAGCGCGTGCCGATCGAGACCCCGGCGGTCACCGGCTCGATCAACCTCACCGGCGGCCGCGTCGACGACATCCGGCTGAACGACTATCACGAGACCGTCAGCAAGCAGAGCCCGACCATCATCCTGCTCTCGCCGGCGGGCGGCCCCGACGCCTATTTCGCCGATTTCGGCTGGACGGGCCCGGCCGATGCCGGCCCGCTGCCGGGGCCGCAGACGCGTGGAGCGCACCGGCCGGTGCCAAGCTGACGCCCAAAACGCCGGTGACGCTGACCTATGACAACGGCGCCGGCCTCGTCTTCAGCCGCCAGATCGCCATCGACGACAAGTACATGGTGACGGTGACCGACAGCGTCACCAACAAGGGCAGCGCCACGCTGGCGCTCTCGCCCTACGGCCGCATCACCCGCGTCGGCGAGCCGCCGACGTCCGGCTACTACATCCTGCACGAAGGGCTGGTCGGCGTGATCGGCGACAAGGGCCTGCAGGAATACAAGTACAAGGACATCAAGAAGGACCACGAGGTGACGTGGCACGACGTCACCGGCGGCTGGCTCGGCATCACCGACAAGTATTGGGCGGCGACGCTGATCCCCGACCAGGCGCAGCCGTATACCGCGCACTACATCGGCAGCGGCGGCGACACCAACCCGGTCTACCAGACCGATTTCACCGCAGCGGCCGGACCCTGGCGCCGGGCGCGACGGTCACCGACGACCAGCCGGCTGTTCGCCGGCGCCAAGCAGGTGAGCGTGCTCTCCGCCTACCGCGACAAGCTCGGCATCGAGAAATTCGACCTGCTGATCGACTGGGGCTGGTTCTTCTTCATCACCAAGCCGATGTTCCTGGTGATCGACTGGCTCTACCGCGTGTTCGGCAATTTCGGCATCGCCATCCTGCTGGTGACGGTGGTGGTCAAGGCGGTCTTCTTCCCGCTGGCCAACAAGTCCTACAAGTCGATGAGCCAGATGAAGAAGCTGCAGCCGCAGATGACGGCGCTGCGCGAGCAATACAAGGACGACAAGGTCAAGCAGCAGGAAGAGCTGATGAAGCTCTACCAGCACCGAGAAGATCAACCCGCTCGCCGGCTGCTGGCCGATGGTGATCCAGATTCCGGTGTTCTTCTCGCTCTACAAGGTGCTGTTCGTCACCATCGAGATGCGCCACGCGCCGTTCTTCGGCTGGATCCACGACCTTTCGGCGCCCGACCCGACCCACATCTTCAACCTGTTCGGACTGCTGCCCTACGACCCATCGACGGTGCCGATGATCGGCCACTTCCTGGCGATCGGCATTTGGCCGGTGATCATGGGCATCACCATGTTCGTCCAGATGAAGCTGAACCCGACGCCGCCCGACCCCACCCAGGCGATGCTGTTCACCTGGATGCCGGTGCATCTTCACCTTCATGCTGGCCTCGTTCCCGGCCGGCCTGGTGATCTACTGGGCGTGGAACAACACGCTGTCGGTGACCCAGCAGTACATCATCATGCGGCGCCAGGGGACGGAGGTGAACCTCCTGGGCAACATCCTCGGCACCTTCGGGATACGAGAGAAGAAGAAACCGGTGCACGTCGCCGGACCCTCGGGCAAGCACGCGCCGGCGGCGCCGAAGGCGGCCAACGATTACCGCCCAGCCGAAGCCGGTGGCGGACAACGGGCCGGCGAAATCGACGGTGAAGTCGCGCCGCGCCGCGGCCAAAGCCAAGGCGAAGGCCAAGGCCAACGCCGCCGACGCCAAGAGCTGAGGCGCGCGGGCAAAGCCCATGCCCGAGGCCGACGACCCGCTTGACGAGGCGCCGGCGCATCGAAGCCGGGCGGCTGTTTTTCGCGCGGGGCTGGCATTTCGTCGCCGGCGCGGCCAAGGCCGCCGAGCTGCCGGCGGCGGACGCAATCGAGATCGCCTTCGCCGGCCGCTCCAATGTCGGCAAGTCGTCGCTGATCAATGCGCTCACCGGACAGAAGGCGCTGGCGCGCACCTCCAACACGCCGGGACGGACGCGGGAACTCAACCTGTTCTCGGCGGAAGCCGGCGTCGCCATCGTCGACATGCCCGGCTACGGCTACGCCCGCGCGCCCAAGACGGAGGTGGCGGCGTGGACGCGCACCGTGTTCGACTATCTGCGCGGGCGGCCGCGGCTCCGCCGCGTCTATGTGCTCATCGATGCGCGCCACGGGCTGAAGGCCAACGACGAGGAGGCGCTTGCCACCCTCGACAAGGCGGCGGTGTCCTACCAGATCGTGCTGACCAAGGCCGACAAGGCCAAGGGTGGCGATCTTCCCGCCGTCATCGCCGCCACGGCGGCACGGCTCGCCAAGCGCCCGGCGGCGCATCCGGAGGTGCTCGCCACCTCGGCGGCGAGCGGCGCCGGGATCGATGGGCTGAGGGCGGAGATCGCCGAGCTGCAATAGCCCCCCGTTTGTCCCCCTGTCGCAAACCCGGTATAGACCGGCCCTCTCGAGACACGGATGACGCCCATGAGCCAGACCACCGACCAGGACACCGCCGAGGCCATCGCCCGGGCCCGGCTGATCTCGGCGGCGCTGCCCTACATGCTCGCCTATGACGGCAAGGTGGTGGTGGTGAAATATGGCGGCCACGCCATGGGCGACCCGGACCTCTCCAAGGCCTTCGCCCGCGACATCACGCTGCTCGAGACCTCCGGCGCCAAGCCGGTAGTGGTGCATGGCGGCGGCCCGCAGATCGGCGACATGCTGAAGCGGCTCGACATCAAGTCCGAGTTCCGCTCCGGCCTCAGGGTCACCGACAAGAAGACGGTCGAAGTGGTCGAGATGGTGCTCGCCGGCTCGATCAACAAGGAGATCGTGATGGCGATCAATGCCGAGGGCGGCAAGGCGGTCGGCCTCTCCGGCAAGGACGGCAACATGGTGTTCGCCGAGAAGGTGACGCGCACCGAGGTCGATCCCGATTCCAACATCGAGAAGGTGATCGATCTCGGCTTCGTCGGCGAACCGAAGAAGGTCAACCGCGCGGTCATCGACATGGTGCTGTCGGCCGAGCTCATCCCGGTGATCGCGCCGGTGGCGCCGGGCCTCGACGGCGAGACCTACAACGTCAACGCCGACACCTTCGCCGGCGCCATTGCCGGCGCGCTCGGCGCGACGCGCCTGCTGTTCCTCACCGACGTGCCCGGCGTGCTCGACAAGGACGGCAAGCTGATCAAGGAGCTGACCGTCGCCGAGGTGAGGGCGCTGATCGCCGACGGCACCATCACCGGCGGCATGATCCCCAAGGTCGAGACCTGCATCGAGGCGCTCGACCGCGGCGTCGAGGGCGTCGTCATCCTCAACGGCAAGACGCCGCACGCGGTGCTGCTCGAGCTCTACACCGACCACGGCGCCGGCACGCTGATCCTGCCATGAGCGAGCGCGTCCGGACCTCGCCCGCTTCGCGCACGCGTCGACGCCTGGGTCTTCGACCTCGACAACACGCTCTATCCGCGCCACACGAACCTGTTCAGCCAGGTCGACAAGCGCATCCGCGACTATGTCGGGCGCCTGCTCGACATCGGCCCGGACGAGGCCCAGCGGGTGCAGAAGGACTATTACCGGCGCTACGGCACGACGCTGCGCGGGCTGATGGAGGAGCACGGCATCGCAGCCCGACGACTTCCTCGAATATGTCCACGACATCGACCATTCGGTGGTCGAGCCCGACCCGCGGCTCGCGGCGGCGATCGCAGCGGCTGCCGGGGCGCAAGTTCATCCTCACCAACGGCAGCCGAGCGCACGCCGAGAAGGTGGCGGAACGGCTCGGCATCCCCGACCATTTCGAGGAGATCTTCGACATCGTCTCGTCCGAGCTGCTGCCCAAGCCCAACCGCGAGACCTACGACCGCTTCCTCCGCGTCACCGGCGTCGAGCCGACGCGGGCGGCGATGTTCGAGGACCTGGCGCGCAACCTGGAAGTGCCCAAGGCGCTCGGCATGGCGACCGTGCTGGTGGTGCCGCAGGGCACGCGCGAGGTGTTGACCGAGGACTGGGAACTGGAGGGCCGCGACGCGCCGCACGTCGCTTCGTCACCGACGATCTCGCCGGCTTCCTCGAGACGGTGCTCGGCGCGGCCAGGCCGATGAATGGACCGTCGGCCTTGGCAGGCGCTCGGAAGGACGGCTGTCGATTGGTCCGAGCATCCGCACCGCGTTGACTTCGCCGCGTGGCCCATAAGGTCCGCCGCCGACCTTTTCGCGAACGGACCCCACGCCATGACCAGCGACACCGCCGCCCTGCAAGCCACCATCGAGGCCGCCTACGAGGACCGCGCCGCGATCGGCCCGGAGACCAGGGGCGACGTGCGCGACGCGGTCGAGGCGGCGCTCGGCCTGCTCGACTCCGGCACGGTGCGCGTCGCCGAGAAGGGGCAAGCCGGCTGGACGGTCAACCAGTGGCTCAAGAAGGCGGTGCTGCTCTCCTTCCGCCTCAACCCGATGGCGACTGATCCCCGGCGGGCCGGGCGGCGGCGGCTGGTGGGACAAGGTGCCCTCCAAGTTCGCCGGCTGGGGCGACGGCGACTTCACCAAGGCCGGCTTCCGCGCCGTGCCCAGCTGCATCGTGCGCCGCTCGGCCTATATCGCGCCGGGCGTGGTGCTGATGCCCTGCTTCGTCAATCTCGGCGCCCATGTCGATTCCGGCACCATGGTCGACACCTGGGCGACGGTCGGCTCCTGCGCGCAGATCGGCAAGAACGTGCACATCTCCGGCGGCGCCGGCATCGGCGGCGTGCTCGAGCCGCTGCAGGCCGGGCCGGTGATCATCGAGGACAACTGCTTCATCGGCGCGCGCGCCGAGGTCGCCGAAGGCGTGATCGTCGGCGAGGGCTCGGTGCTGTCGATGGGCGTCTATCTCGGCGCCTCGACCAAGATCGTCGACCGGGCGACCGGCGAGATCCACATGGGCGCGCGTGCCGCCCTATTCGGTGGTGGTGTCCGGCACGCTGCCGGGCAAGCCCCTGCCCGGCGAGAACCGGCCCGTCGCTCTATTGCGCCGTCATCGTCAAGCAGGTCGACGAGAAGACCCGCGCCAAGACCTCGGTCAACGAGCTGCTGCGGGATTAGGGGGCCGGGAGCGGCGCGTCCGCCCGGGGCAGGATGAAGCCGGCCACTGGCAACGATCTTCTGCGTTTCTTCTTCGCCACCGGCGGGCGCATCCCCCGCGAGGAATACGCGCTGGGTCTGGTCTTCATCTACGCGGTCAACGCCGCCCTCATCGCCTTTTCCCTGCACCAGGCCGACCGCGACCTGGCGCTAGGACTGACGATCATGATCTCCACCTTCCCGACCACCCTCGCGCTGGTGGTGCTGGCGGCCAAGCGCTGCCGCGACATCGGAATTTCGGCCTGGCTGGCGGTCATCGCGCTCATCCCCGTCTTCGGCTTCCTGTGGCTGGTGACGCTGGTGCTGGTCCCCGGCAGGCCGGAGGCCAGCGACCGCGAGCCGCCGCCACGTTTCGACCCGGATTAGCCGCGACGATTGACGGGCGGCGGCAACCCTCGTTAAACCGCAGGCGCTGAAGCCTGCAAGCGCGAGCCCCATGACCCAGACCTTCGACCCGGCCGCCTTGCTGAAGGCGCTGATTGCCTGCCGCTCGGTGACCCCGGCCGACGGCGGCGCGCAGGCGTGGATGGCCGAGGTCCTCTCCGGCGCCGGCTTCGCGGTCGACCGGCTGACATTCTCGGAGGCCGGGACGCCCGACGTCGACAACCTCTTTGCCACCATCGGCAGCGGCGCGCCGCACCTGGTCTTCGCCGGACATACCGACGTGGTGCCGCCGGGCGACGAGGCGCGCTGGAGCCACCCGCCTTTTGCCGGCGCGGTCGCCGGCGGCGCGCTCTACGGGCGCGGCGCGGTCGACATGAAGGGCGGCATCGCCTGCTTCATGGCGGCGGCGCTGGAAAAGATCGCGGCCGAGGGCAAGCCGGCGGGAACGCTGTCGCTGCTGATCACCGGTGACGAGGAAGGGCCGGCGGTCAACGGCACGGTGAAGATGCTCGCCTGGGCGCGCGAGCAAGGGCTCCGCTTCGACGCGGCGCTGGTCGGCGAGCCGACCTCGCGGGCGAAGCTCGGCGACACCATCAAGATCGGCCGGCGCGGCTCGCTCTCCGGCACCATTACGGCGAGCGGGCGGCAGGGCCACGCCGCCTATCCGCATCTGGCCGAGAACCCGCTGCCGCGGCTCGTCCGCGTCGCTCGACCGGCTCGCGCGGCTCAAGCTCGACGCCGGCAACCAGGATTTCGAGCCCTCCAACCTGGAGATCACCAGCATCGACGTGGGCAACCCCGCCTTCAACGTGATTCCGGCGGAAGCGAAGGCGCGCTTCAACGTGCGCTTCAACGACGGCTGGACGATCGAGACGCTGACGGCGCACCTCGCCGCCGAGATCGACGCGGCGCTCGCCGACGCCCCCGGCAAGGCGACGGTGCGGCTGACCATCGAACCGGGCGCCAGCGAATCCTTCCTGACCCCGTCGGGGCCGCTGATCGACAGCCTGTCGCGGGCAATCGGCTCGGTCGCCGGCATCTTCCCGTCGCCATCGACCGGCGGCGGCACCTCGGATGCGCGCTTCTTCAAGGGCGTCTGCCCGGTGGTCGAGTTCGGCCTCGTCGGCGACACCATGCACCAGATCGACGAGCGCGTGCCGCTCGCCGACCTCGCCCAGCTTGCGGCGATCTACCGCGCCTTCCTCGACGCGTTCTTCGCTGCCGGCAAGGCGGGCGGCCTGATGGATCGCGAGGAGATCCTGCGCGCGCTGACCGGCGCCTGGTGGCTGTTCCTCGGCCGGGCGGACGCCATGCGCCTGCTTCGACAGCAGCGTCGATGGCTTCTGGCGCTCGTTCCGCGCCATCATCCTGGTGGCGCCGCTCTATGTGGTGACCGCGCTCGCCGACCGCCACGACCTCCTGACCGACGCCAACCCGACCGACGATTTCTCGAACGGCCAGTTCTGGGCGGCCAAGGCGCTGACGCTGGCGCTCGACTGGGTGGCGCTGCCGATCCTGCTCGGCTTCGCCGCCGACTTCATCGGCATCCGGCGCGGCTATCCCGGCTACATCGTGGCGCGCAACTGGGCGACCGTGCTGACTGATCATGCCGTTCGCGGCGATCTCGCTCATCAACCTCTTCGGCATGGCCGACGCCACCGTGCTGGCGCTACCCTCGCTGGTGGCGCTCGCCGCCACCTTCCGCATGAGCTACGAGATCGCCAAGCAAGGCGCTCAACGTGACCGGCGACGTGGCGGTCGCCTTCGTCATCCTCGACTTCCTGGTGAGCCTCGCCATCGTCATGACGTGCAACCGGCTGTTCGGGATCGATGCGTTGACGTGAAGAAGCGGATAGCGAGTAGGGAGTAGCGAATAGGGTGGTATTCGCTATTCGCTCCTCGCTACGCGTAATCCACCCTGACCAGATAGAGCCCGTCGGGCGGGGCAACCGGGCCGGAGCGCGCGCGGTCGGCGGCGGCGAGTGCGTCAGCGACGGCGGCAACCGGCCATTTGCCGTCGCCGACCTTCTTCAGTGTGCCGACCATCGAGCGCACCTGGTTGTGCAGGAAGGAGCGTGCCTCGGCAACGACCATGATCTCCTCGCCGGCGCGCGACACGTCGAGCCGGTCGAGGGTCTTCACCGGCGACTTGGCCTGGCATTCGGACGAGCGGAAGGTGGTGAAATCGTGCTTGCCCACCAGCGCCTGGGCGGCCAGGTGCATGGCCTCCTCGTCGAGGCGCTGGCCGACCCACCAGACGCGGCCGCGATCGATGACCGGCGGCGAGCGGCGGTCGAGCAGGCGGTAGAGATAGTGCCGCTTCACCGCCGAGAAGCGGGCGTCGAAATCGGCCGGGACCACCCGCGCCGTGATGATGGCAACGGTCTCCTGCCGGAGATGGGCGTTGAGGGCGTCGCGGACGGTATCGGCCGGCCAGTCGCGGGAAAGGTCGATATGGGCAACCTGGCCGAGCGCATGGACGCCGGAATTGGTGCGGCCGGCGCCCTTGACCGTGACCGTCTCGCCGGCAAAAGCCGGCGATCGCCTCCTCGATCGCCTGCTGCACCGAGCGGCCGTTCTCCTGGCGCTGCCAGCCGACATAAGGGCGGCCGTCATATTCGATGGTCAGCTTGTAGCGCGGCATCGTCAGCCGAGGCGGACAAGCGGCGCGTGCAGGCCGCGCAGGAACTCCGGCGGCGCTGACCGCGCTCTTCCCCGCGCGCTGCACCTCGCGTCAACCGGACGGCGCCGGAGCCGCAGGCGATGGTCAGGCCGTCGTCGAGCACGGCGCCGGGCGCGCCGGCGCCTTCGGCAAGCGTCGAGCGCAGCACCTTGACCCGCTCCGGCCCCTTGCCGAAATCGGCATCGCACCAGGCGCCGGGGAAGGGCGACAGGCCGCGGATGTGGTTGTGGACCTCCGCCGCCGGGCGCGACCAGTCGATGCGGGTCTCGGCGTTGTCGAGCTTCTTGGCGTAGGTGACGCCCTCCTCGGCCTGCGGGGTGAAGGCGAGGACGCCGCGCGACAGCGCGGCGAGCGCGCGCACCATGAGGTCGGCGCCGAGCGCGGCAAGCGTCGCCGCCACCTCGCCGGCGGTGGCGTCGGGCAGAATCGCGATGCGCTCGCTCATGGCGACCGGGCCGGTATCGAGCCCCTCCTCCATGCGCATGACCATGACGCCGGTCTCGGCGTCGCCGGCCATGATGGCGCGGGCGACCGGCGCGGCGCCGCGCCAGCGCGGCAGCAGCGAGCCGTGCAGGTTGAGGCAGCCATCGGGCCGGCGCGTCGAGGAAGGCCTTGCGGCAGGATCTGGCCATAGGCGGCGACGACGCCGACATCGACGCCGAGCGCGGCGAAACGCTCCGCCTCGCCCTCGGTTCGAGGCGCGTCGGGCGTGAACACCGGCAGGCCGAAGCGCTCGGCGACCTCATGCACCGGCGACTTGCGCTCGGCCATGCCGCGGCCGGCGGCGCGCGGCGGCTGGGTGTAGACGGCGGCGACCTCATGTCCCTGGCCGATGATCTCGGTGAGCGTGGGGACGGCGAAATCCGGGGTTCCGAAGAAGGCGATACGCATGGGGCGCGGCATAGCGCCCCCTCGGCCCAGCGGCAAGGCTCAGGCATGACGCCGGCGCGCGGGGCGCGCCGGCAGCAGATGCGATGGCAGGCGGCCGGCTAGTAGCGGCAGCGGTCGCGATAGAGCCTGCCGTGATAGCGGTAGGTGCACCAGCCGTTGTTCTGGTGGTTGACCATCACCGCGCCGGCGAGCGCGCCGATGCCGGCACCGATGATGGCGCCGCCGACCGAATTGGTGGCGACGCCGCCGAGCGCGGCGCCGACACGGCGCCGCTCAGCGCGCCTTCGGTGCGTAGTGCAGCCCGCAATGCCGAGGCTGAGGGCCGATACGGCCGCCATGGCCATCATTGTCCTTCTCATGTCAGCTCTCCTCAGTTCCTGCCTGACAAAGCCGTGGCATCGCCCCGGCCCCACGCCAATCAAGGCCGCCGCATTGTGGCCGAAACGTGGCTGTGTCGTGGGACCGGGCGCGGCCGGAGCACGCCGGGACGCGACGGGTTTCTACAACGCCGGCGGCTTGCCGCCGATCTTGGCCTGCTTGGTGAACTTCTTGATCACCATGTCGCGCTTCAGCTTCGACAGCAGGTCGATGAACAGCTTGCCGTCGAGATGGTCGATCTCGTGCTGGAGGACGACGGCGAGCATGCCGTCGGCCTCGACCTCCTGGCGGCTTGCCGTCGCGGTCGAGATAGGCGACGCGGACCTGCGCCGGCCGCTCGACCTCGGCGAAATATTCCGGGATCGACAGGCAGCCTTCTTCCGCCACGGCGACGTCGTCGGAGCGCCACAGGATCTCGCGGATTGACCAGGAAGAGCGGATTGGGCTTGGCCTCCTCGCCCTCCTCGCGCTGGGCGACATCGATGGTGATGACGCGGCGCGGCACGCCGACCTGGATGGCGGCAAGCCCGATGCCGGGCGCCTCGTACATGGTCTCCAGCATGGAATCCATGAACTTGCGCAGGTCGTCGTCGACCCGTTCGACGGGGTCGCTGGTCAGGCGCAGCTTGCGGTCCGGCAGGGTGATGATATCGAGCTTTGACACGCGCTTCAGATATGAGAGGAAGCCCGTCCGGGTCAACGCTTTCGAGGCAGGATCGTCATGGTGAGACAGCGGAAGGCCGGCGCCGCGCCGAAGCGGAAGCGCAATCCGGTCGCCCGCGCGCTCAGCTCGCCGCTGTTCCGCGAGAAGGCGGTGAAGCGACCCGAGCGGCTGCGGCGGCCGGCGCGCAGGCCCAAGCACCCGAGGCGGCTGGAGGAGGAGGCGGCCGAGCGACGACCGGGCCGCCATGTCCGTTCCTGTTTTGTACTTGTGGACCGAATCGCGCTATGGTGGGCGGATGTTCGGGCCCACCTCCCAGTTCGGCGATTTCACGGTCACCGGCGCCACGCTCGTTGCCGGCGGCGCGGCGGCACTTCTGCTCGTTCTGCTCGCGGTCACCTTTTTCGCCTGGCGCAGGGCCGCCGGGCGGGTGGCGGTGCTGGAATTGGTCCGCGACGACGGCATCGCGGCGGGGCTGGCGGAGCTTCGCCATCACCAAAGCGAGATCACCGGGCAGGTGCGCGGCCTCTCCGACCGGCTCGACGGCTTCGGCCACCGGGTCGGCCAGTCGATGAGCGAGACCGCGCGCGGCACGCATGAGAGCCTCGCCAAGCTCGGCGAGCGGCTGGCGGTGATCGACAAGGCGCAGCGGACGATCACCGACCTTTCGACCCAGGTGGTCGAATTGCAGCAGATCCTCGCCAACAAGCAGACGCGCGGCGCCTTCGGCCAGGCGCGCATGGAAGCGATCGTGCGCGACGGGCTGCCGACGATCGGGCTATGCCTTCCAGGCGACGCTTTCCAACGGCAACCGGCCGGACTGCCTGATCCTCTTCCCCAATGGCGGGCCGAGCCTGGTGATCGACGCCAAGTTCCCGCTGGAGGGGTGGAACGCCATCCGCGCGGCAGAGACGCCGGAGGCGCTGAAGGCGGCGGAGAGTCAGTTCCGCCGCGACACCACCAAGCACGTCCAGGACATCGCCGAGCGCTATCTGGTCACCGGCGAGACGCAGGACACCGCCTTCATGTTCGTGCCGTCGGAATCGATCTTCTTCGACATCCACGAGCACTACGAGGACATCGTCCAGCGGGCGCACCGGACGCGGGTGGTGATCGTCTCGCCGTCGTTGCTGATGCTGTCGATCCAGGTGGTGATGTCGCTGCTCCGCGACGCACGCATGCGCGAGCAGGCGCACATCATCCAGCAGGAGGTCGCCAAGCTGATGGACGACGTCGGCCGCCTCGACGACCGCGTGCGCAAGCTCGACGTCCACTTCAAACAGGCCAACAAGGACATCGACGACATCCTCGTCTCCAGCCGCAAGATCACCGGCCGCGGCGAGAAGATCGCGGCGGTCGAGGTGGCGAACGGGGAGGCGTCAGCCGAGGCGCCCCCGGCGGCGGCGCGGCCGGCCGCAGAGCCGCGCGGCGCGGCGCAACTGCCGTTCTCGGCGTTCGAGGAAGTGTAGGGGCTTCTGCGCCTGCCGAGGGCGCGGCGCCCAACCTCCACCCTTGAGGGGAGGTCGAAATCGCGTCAGCGATTTCGGGGGGTGTGTTTGCAGATGCGCCCAGGCCCCTCCCCAAAACCGCTTCGCGGTTTTGACCCTCCCTCTAGGGGAGGGTTCATGTGCCGCAGGGCGCCGTCGCGTCGAACCTAGAACCCCCTGCCGCCCTTGAGGAATTCGAGCTCCTCCGGCGTCGATTCGCGGCCGAGCACGGCGTTGCGGTGGGGGAAGCGGCCGAACTTGCGGATGATGTCGCGGTGCCTGGTGGCGTAGTCGAGCTGTTCGCGGGCGCTCTCCAAATGCCCGGGCGGCACTTCCAGCGCGCGATCGGCATAGAGCTTCACCGACATGTCCTGATCGGCGACATCTTCACTGTGTTCAAATGGCAGCATGACGAAGGTCTGCTCGACCACGAAGGAGCGGCGCCAGTTGCCTATGAGCGCGCGGGCGATGGCAAGCGCCGCCGCATCGCAGGCGAAGGCCTCGCCGCTGTCGCGGTGGATCTGGCGGGGGAACTGGTCAAGCAGGACGATCAAGCCGACCTGCTGGCGACGGGTGAGCGCCGCGAGGTTCCAGGCGGTATCGCGGGCGGCGATAGTGGCCACTCCCCAGGTGTCGCGGATATGGGCATCGATCTCGGGGGTCGGGCGGAACCAGTCCCTGCGCCGCTCATCGTCGGGCTGCTCGTCCCACGCCTTGAGGTCGCCGAACCAATAGGCATAGACCGCGTCGAGGATCGTCACGTCCATGTCTTCCCCCTGTTGCTAGAACGGCGTGCGCTGGCGGATCGCCGCCGACAGTGTGCCCTCGTCGAGATAATCGAGCTCGCCGCCGACGGGAACCCCGTGGGCGAGCCGTGAAACCTTCACGTCGAGGCC
Source organism: uncultured Alphaproteobacteria bacterium (assembly GCA_963782045.1). Classification (GTDB taxonomy): domain Bacteria; phylum Pseudomonadota; class Alphaproteobacteria; order Rhizobiales; family Kaistiaceae; genus CAVSRC01. The sequence goes on along the minus strand of CAWAIR010000005.1, from coordinate 229,318 downwards.
GGCGAGCCGGTCCATGATGTAATGGGCGGTGGTCTGGCCCTCGACGGTGGCGTTGACCGCGAGGATGACCTCGCGCACGCCGCCCTCGGCGACGCGGGCGACCAGCTTGTCGATGCCGAGATCGTCCGGGCCGACGCCATCGAGCGGCGACAGCGCGCCGCCGAGCACATGGTAGCGGGCGTTGAGCGCGCCGGCGCGCTCCAGCGCCCACAGGTCGGCGACGTCCTCGACCACGACGATCATCCCCTCCTCGCGGCGCGGGTCGGCGCAGATGGTGCAGGGGTCTGTGGTATCGACGTTGCCGCAGGTGGAGCAGACCACCACCCGCTCCAGCGCCACCTGCATGGCGCCGGCGAGCGGCGCCAGCAGTTCGTCCTTCTTCTTGACCAGGTGCAGCGCGGCGCGGCGGGCCGAGCGCGGCCCCAGCCCGGGCAGCTTGGCGAGTAGCTGGATCAGGCGCTCGATCTCGGGTCCGGTGACGGAACGGGGCATGGAATCGGGTAACCCTGGTTGCTTGCCCGTCACAAACGGCCGGATGGGCCCCCTGTCAACACGCGGCAAGCGTTCCATGTTACAAGGTCGCCGAGAGTAGGGCGTTCATGTCATCAGAGAGCCGTTCATGCGCAGATATCTCGCAGCCTTCGTCTGTCTCCTGGTCGCTGCCTGGGCGCCGGCGGCGTTCGCGCAGGCCGCGCCGGACGCACCGGACGCACCGGTCTCCATCATGAAGCTGATGGCACCCGGCCCCCTGCCCGACATGGCCCTCGGCCAGCCGAGCGCGCCGGTGACGATCGTCGAATATGCCTCGATGACCTGCCCGCATTGCGGCCGGTTCACCCGGGACGTCTTCCCGACGCTGAAGACGAATTACATCGACACCGGCAAGGTCTATTTCGTATTCCGCGAGTTCCCGCTCGATGAACTCGCCTTCGCCGCCTCCATGGCAGCGCGCTGCGCGCCAAAGGACAAGTTCTTCCCGATCATCGAGGCGCTGTTCCACGACCAGGACAATTGGGCCTACGTCAACAACCCGGAACCGGCGCTGGTCAAGGAACTCATCCCCTTCGGCTTCACCCAGAAATCCTTCGAGGACTGCCTGAAGGACACCAAGATCGCCGATGGCATCAACCAGATCGCCCAAACCGCGCAGAAATCGTTCGGGGTCGATGCCACGCCGACCTTCTTCATCAACGGCGAGAAGCACGTCGGCGAGATGGACGTGGCGGGCATGGAGGCGATCCTCGATCCGCTGGTGGCCAAGGCGAAGAAGTAGCCTCCGCGCGGGTTAGCTTGGGGGTGGCCAACTCGCCGCTTGCGCCGCCCGCCGGCAAAGGTCGAAGATGGCGGCGGGGGGTTGTCTTGCGAGAGCTATCAATGCGCAAAGTACTTCCCTTCCTGTGCCTCCTGGCGGCGGCATGGGCATTTGCCGCCCCGGCGAAGGCCGAATTCGATCTCCCTCATGAAGCTGATGGCGCCGGGGCCGCTGCCCGAGATGGCGCTGGGCGACCCCGCCGCACCGGTGACGATGGTCGAGTACGTCTCCCTGACCTGCCCGCATTGCGCCGATTTCCACGGGGCGGCCTTCGACAGCCTGAAGACCAAATACATCGACACCGGCAAGGTCTATTACGCGCTGCGCGAGTTCCCGCTCGACGCGATCGCCTTCGGCGGGGTGATGGCCGCGCGCTGCGCGCCCGAGAAGCAGTTCTTCCCGATCATGCAGACGCTGTTTCACGAGCAACGCAAGTGGGCCTTCGTCGACAACGCCTCGACCGCGATGATCGCCGTGCTCGAGCCTTACGGCTACACCCACGAGTTGCTGGTCGCCTGTCTCAACAGGACCGATCTCGCCCAGAAGATCATCGATGCCGCCACGCGCGCCGAGACCAACTTCGGCGTCAACGCCACGCCGACCTTCTTCATCAACGGCGAGAAGCACATGGGCGACATGGACGTGACGGAGATGGAGGCGATCCTCGATCCGCTGGTGGCGAAAACCAAGAACTAGTCTAGCGGATGAACCTGTCGACATAGTCGGCGCCAAGGCCGACGGCTTCGTACTGCCTGCGGCACATGGCGATCTTGGAGAACACGTCCTCGTAGCCGATCGCGCTCCCGTCGGGGTCGACGTAGAGCATGATGCCGTTCACCTGGAAGAGCGTGACCATCTCATCGCAATCGTCGGGGACGACCAGCGTGTGGGTCTCGCCCGGCGGCTCGTAGACATAACCGCCGGCCTCCGCCACCCAGTCATGCTCGAGATAATGCCACTTGCCCTTGAGCACGAAGCCGTGGACCGGATTGGTGTGGCGGTGGCGCGAGAGCACGCCGGAGCGGGTCACTTTCAGCAGATTGACCCAGTAGCCCTGCGACACCGACAGGCAGAGCGGGCGGAACCAGACGTTTTCCGCCTGCGGCACCCAGATGCGTTCGTCCTGCGGCATCGCCGGGGCGACGACCAGATCGGCGACCATCTCGGGCGGCTGCGGCAGCCGGTAGGGCGTGCGCTTGTCGCTGTGGTCGGCAGCCATCAGAACGGCAGGCTCATGCCGGGCGGAAGCTGAAGGCCGCCGGTCATCGCGCGCATCTTCTCGGCAAGCAGCTGTTCCGCCTTGGCGCGAGCGTCGTTGGCGGCGGCGACGATCAGGTCCTCGAGGATCTCCGCCTCTTCCGGCTTGATCAGCGATGGGTCGATGGCGAGCCGCTTCATCTCGCTCTTGCCCGTCATGACGACCGAAACCAGGCCGCCACCGGCGGTGCCCTCCACCTCCATGGCGGCCACTTCCTCCTGCAAGGCCTGCATCTTCTCCTGCAGTTCCTTGGCCTGCTTCATCATGCCCATCAGGTCGCCAAACGCCATCAGTCGTCCTCGTCGGTGGTTTCGTCGGATGCGGGGGGCAGTGTGTCGTCCAGCGCCGGTCCGGCAGGGCCGCCGCGGACGCGCACGTCGACGATCTCGGCGCCGGGGAAGGTCTGCAACACCGCGGCGACCAGCGGGTCGGCGCGGGCGTCATCGACCAGCCGGTCCTGGGCGCTCCGCCGCTCTTCGGCGATCGTCGGCCCGCCGCCTTCGCGGGCGACGGCGACCATCCAGCGGGTGCCGGTCCATTCCTCCAGCTTCTTCGCCAGCGTGCCGACAAGGCCGGCCGAAGCGTGCTCGGTGAGCGCCACCTCGATGCGGCCCTGATCGAAGCGGACGAGGCGAACGCAGGTCTCGAGTTCGTTCTTCAATCTCAATTCGCGATGGGTGCCGGCGAGCGCCACCACGTCGGCGAAGGTATCGACGCGCGCCGCCGGCGCGGTGCGGGCAGCCGGCTGCGGCGCGGGCGCGGCCCGGGAGGTCGCCTGATATCGCCCCGCTGAAGACGGCGCGCGCGCGAGCGGCGCCGCGCTTGCCATGCGCGTGCCTTCCCCGCCGGACGATGGGGGCCTGGGCGAGGGCGCAACACCTGGGCCGCCGTTGCCCTTGAGGGCGCGGAGCGCCTCGTCCGGAGTCGGCAGGTCGGAAGCATGGGTCAGGCGCACGACGACCATGTCGGCGGCGGCCAACGGCCGCGACGCCTCGCGCGTCTCCGCGATGCCCTTGAGCAGCATCTGCCAGGCGCGAGCGAGCGCGCGCAGCGACAGCTTGTCGGCGAAGCCCTTACCCCGATCGCGCTCCTCAGCCGTCAACGCCTCGTCCTCGGCCGCGCCCGGCGCCAGCTTGAGCCTCGTCACCAAATGGGTGAAGGCCGCCAGATCCTCCAGCACCACGGCGGGGTCGGCGCCGACGTCGAAGAGCTGCTTCAGCCGGGAGAGCGCGGCGGCCACATCGCCGCCCATGACGTCCGCGAAGAGGTCGATGACCAGCGCCCGGTCGGCGAGACCCAGCATCTGGCGCACCTCTTCCGCCGTGACCTTGCCGGCGGCGTGGGCGATGGCCTGATCGAGGATCGACAGCGCGTCGCGGACGGAGCCTTCCGCCGCGCGGGCCACCATGGTGAGCGCGCCATCGTCGATGGCGACCTGCTCCTTCTCCATGATGCTCCTGAGCAGGCCGATCAGCGGCCCCGGCTCGATGCGGCGAAGATCGAAGCGCTGGCAGCGCGACAGAACGGTGACCGGAACCTTGCGCACCTCGGTGGTGGCGAAGATGAACTTGACGTGCTCCGGCGGCTCCTCAAGCGTCTTCAGGAGGCCGTTGAACGCCGCCTTCGACAGCATGTGGACTTCGTCGATGATGTAGACCTTGTAGCGGGCGATGGCCGGCTTGTAGCGCACCGCCTCGATGATCTCGCGGATGTCGTCGATGCCGGTGTGCGAGGCGGCGTCCATCTCGATGACGTCGACGTGGCGGCCTTCCATGATGGCGGCGCAGTGCTCGCCCATCTCGTCCATGTCGATGGTCGGCTGGTCGATCCTGCCGGGGATGGAGTAGTTGAGGGCGCGGGCGAGGATGCGGGCGGTGGTGGTCTTGCCCACCCCGCGCACGCCGGTGAGCATGTAGGCCTGGGCGATGCGGCCGCTGTGGAAGGCGTTGGTCAGCGTGCGGACCATCGGCTCCTGGCCGATGAGATCGACAAAGCTCTGCGGCCGGTACTTGCGGGCGAGCACCCGGTAGGGAGCGGCGCTCACCTGCTCGTGTCCGGTACCATCCATGCGCTTGCCGTTCGCTCCGGCCCGCGGCGGGCCGCCAGTATCGAGGGAAAGGAGTGGGAGACTGACGGGCGACCCGCGCCGAAACTCGTTAGGGCTGCTTCCTTCCGGACCTGACCCGGTTGGCGAGCGACACGTCCGCCGCCAGCCTCCCGGGGCACCATATCATATCGATCGCAGCCGGGGGCAAGAGCCGCCGAGGCGCCATTTTCCATGATTTTGCCCTGTGACGGCCCGCCATCCCGGCCTATGGTCACCCGCGTTTCCGCTTGCTGCGCACCCGAGCCGCCATGATCGAAGCCTTCACCCTCGACCCGCGTCTTGCCGCCAACTCGACGCACGTCACCCGGCTCGGCCTGTCCGACCTCCGCCTGATGAACGACGCGCGCTTCGCCTGGCTGCTGCTGGTTCCCCGGCGGCCGGGCATGGCCGAGATCATCGAGATGGAGAAGCCGGACCGGGCGCATCTCTTCGAGGAGATCGTGGCGACGATGACGGCGCTGAAGAGCACCACCGGATGCGACAAGCTCAACGTCGCCGCCCTCGGCAACCAGGTGCGCCAGCTCCACGTCCACGTCATCGCCCGCTTCGAAGGCGATGCCGGCTGGCCGGGGCCGGTCTGGGGGACGGGCGCGGCGGTTGCCTATGAGCCGGCGCGGCGGGACAAACTGATCGCCGACCTCGCCGCCGCCCTCCCCCTCTGACCTCAGCCCGAGCGCGATGCAATCGACCAGCCTTTTCGACGGCCTGCCTGCGGTTGAGCCGAGCAGCCTGACCGGCTTCGCCGGCAACCGCATCGACCGGCGGAGCGAGGCGCGCGACGCGGATTCGCTTCGCCTTGCGCTGGCCGACGCCAAGGCGCGGTTCTACCTGTTCCGCGGCGAGATGGCGCTGATCAAGCCCGGCGACGACCCGCTGTTCATGACGCAGGAGGCGCGGGCCCTCGGCGCCGACCTCGACACATCGGTGGTGCTCGGCTGGAGCGACGGCGCCCCGCGGATTGCCGTGGCGCTCGGCGAAGACGCCGCCATCGACGAGGCGCGGGCAGCGCCGGCGACGCTCAGGGCGCTGGCCAGCGGTGCGACGCTGTCGGCCGACCATCTCGGCGCCCTGGCGCAGGCCCGCGCGCTCCTCAACTGGCACGCCCGCCACGGCTTCTGCGCGGTCTGCGGCACGGCGACGGCGAGCGTCAACGGCGGGCTCAGGCGCGATTGCCCGAACTGCGGGGCGCAGCACTTTCCGCGCACCGACCCGGTGGTGATCATGCTCGCCATCCACGCGGGCGCCGACGGCGAGCGGGTGTTGCTCGGCCGCTCGCCGCGCTTCAACCCGGGTATGTATTCGTGCCTCGCCGGCTTCATGGAGCCCGGCGAGACGATCGAGGACGCCGTCAGGCGCGAGACGGCGGAGGAATCCGGCATCACGATCGGGCGCGTGCGCTACCACGCCAGCCAGCCCTGGCCCTTCCCCTCCTCGCTGATGATCGGCTGCTATGCCGAGGCGCTGTCGACCGAGATCCAGCGCGACGACGCCGAGCTGGAAGACTGCCGCTGGTTCAGCCGCGCCGACGTCGGCCGCATGATCGCCGGCAGCCACCCGGACGGCATCTCGGTGCCGATGTCGATGGCGATCGCCAGCCACCTGATCCGCGCCTGGGTGGAAGCCTGAGGCAGTTCGGTCCCGGCGCTTGTCACTTGTGCGTGATTCCATGAGATTCCGGCAGCGCCGGATGCTAGCTTCTCGCGACTGGCAACGAGACCTTCGCCCGACAGGGAGGGCCTGAGGATGCAGCGAGCCAACCTCTTCACCATCTCCATGATGCTGGCAGCGCTCGCGGCCCTGCCCTGGGTTTCGCTCGCCCGCGCCGCCGACGGCGACGTGCCGGGGGCCAGCGACTATCCCGGCATCGAACGCTTCGCCGGCAGCGTCATCACCGGCTACGACGCCCGTGATGGCGCCGCGACGCGGCTGCAGACGGCACCGTTCAAGGACGGCAATGCCACCGGCGACCTGCGGCCGCGGGGACGCGTGACCCGCATCGCATACCGCACCAACCCCGGCCGCTCCATCCCGGAGGTCTCGCGGAGCTTCGAGACACAGCTTGCACAGGCCGGATACGAGACGGTCTTCGCCTGCGACGCCGAGGACTGCGGCGGCACCTTCTTCAGCCAGGGCGTCGACATCCTGTTCGTGCCGGCGATGTGGGTGAACGGGGTGAACTATCATTACTTCGTCGGCCGCAAGACCGCCGGCGACGGCGGCGAGACCTGGGCGAGCGTGCTCACCAGCCACCACCTCGATTTCGTCACCGCGCAACTGGTGGTGACCGAGGTCGCAAAAGCGCACTAGCCGGCGGCGGCGCCGGGTTGCCTCGCCATCGCAGCGGCGGCCGACGAGCCGCCCGACGCCTGTGTCGGACGCCACAGGCGCCGACACCAGCCGGTGGTAGCCTTTCCTCTCGGGCAGCAACCACCCCACAGAGAGGCCAGGCGATGCGGCGACCGATTTCCCTTTCCATCTCCATGATGCTTGCAGCGCTGGCGGCGCTGATGAGCATTTCCCTTGCCCGCGCCGCCGACGGCGACGTGCCGGGATCGCACGATTATCCCGGCATCGGGCGCTTCGCCGGTAGCGTCATCACCGGCTACGACGCCAAGGACTTCGACGCGACGCGGCTGCAGACGGCGGCCTTCCAGGACGGCAAGGCGACCGGCGAGGAGCGCCCGCAGGGTCGCGTCACCCGCATCGCCTACCGCACCGGGCCCGGCCCCTCGATGCTGGAGGTGTCGCGCAATTTCGAGACGCAACTCGCCGGCGCCGGCTTCGAGACCGTGTTCACCTGCGACACCGACGGCTGCGGCGGCATCCCCTTCAGCGAAGCGCTGGACGTGCTGCCCATCCCGCAAATGTGGCTCGACGGCTTCAACTATCACTATTTCGTCGGCCGCAAGGCGGGCGATAACGGCGCCGTCACCTGGGCGAGCGTGATCACCAGCCAGAACAACGACGACATCACGACCGAGCTGGTGGTGACGCAGGTCGGCGCCATGGCCAACAAGATGATCGACGCGGCGGCGATGGCCAAGGGGCTCGGCGAGAAGGGCCACATCGCCCTCTACGGCATCTATTTCGACACCGACAAGGCGGTGGTGAAGGCCGAGAGCAAGCCGACCCTCGACCAGATCGCGGCGCTGCTCACCGGCGCGCCGCAGCTTCAGGTGGTCATCGTCGGCCATACCGACAGCCAGGGCACGCTCGCCTACAACATGGACCTGTCGCAGCGCCGCGCCGCGGCGGTGGCCGCGGTGCTGACCAAGACCTACGGTATCCCGGCGGCGCGGCTGAAGACCGCCGGGGTCGGCTATCTGGCACCGATCGGCTCCAACCAGAGCGAGGACGGGCGGGCGCTCAACCGGCGCGTCGAGCTGGTCGAGCCGTAGGGGCGCGGCGTGAGGGCCGCGCTCACGCCGGCGCTGCTGATGCTCGCCGGCTGCAGCAGGCCCGGCGCATGGTTGGCGATCCCCACCGGATGGACGTCTACGCCGAGACGCGGCAATAAGGCGCCGGCCCGCGCCGGCGTTCTGTCCTTGCATCGAACCGGCCGCTCGGCCAATCTCCGGCATCCGCACACCGCAGGCACCTGTTTGGCTCGCCCCGGCGCCGCGACCCGTGGCCGGCCGCCCTTGCCCCCGCGAAGAACAGGCCCTCACTCACACAGGCTGACGATTATCATGAAGACATTTGCCGTTCCCCACAGCGACCTCACCGTCCCCAGCGTCGTGCTCGGCCTGATGCGCATCGCCAAGATGAGCGATGCCGACATCCAGAAGCTGGTCGGCACCGCGCTCGACGCGGGCATCACCTTCTTCGACCATGCCGACGTCTATGGCGGCACGGTGCACCGCTCGGAGGAGCGCTTTGCCGGCGCGATGAACTTCTCGGCGGCCGACCGCGAACGCATCACGCTGCAGAGCAAGGCCGGCATCAACATCACCGACGGCCCGGTTTATTTCGACTTCTCCGCCGAGCACATCCTGGCAGCCGTCGACGGCTCGCTGAAGGCGCTGAAGACCGACTATCTCGACGTGCTGCTGCTGCATCGCCCCGATACGCTGGTCGAGCCGGAGGAGGTCGCCGCCGCCTTCGACAAGCTGGAGGCGGCAGGCAAGGTCCGCCATTTCGGCGTCTCCAACCAGAGGCCCGGCCAGATCGAGCTGCTGAAGAGCGCGGTCAGGCAGCCGCTGCTCTTCAACCAGGTGCAGCTCTCGATCACCCACGCCAACCTCTTCGCGCAGGGCATCGCGATCAACATGAACGGGCTCGCCCAGTCGGTCGACCGCGACAACGGCCTGCTCGATTATTCGCGGCTCAAGGGGATGATGCTGCAGGCGTGGTCGCCGTTCCAAAAGGGTTTCTTCGACGGCGTCTTCGTCGGCGACCGCGAGGACTATGCCGAACTCAACGACGTGCTCGACGAGCTGGCCGAGACCCATGGCGTGACGCCGACCGGCATCGCCGTGGCGTGGATCGTGCGCCACCCGGCCAACATCCAGGTGGTGCTGGGCACGACCAATCCGGGGCGGGTCGCCGAATCGGCCGCCGGCTCCGACGTCACCCTCAGCCGCAAGGAGTGGTACCGCCTGTTCACGGCCGCCGGGCACAAGGTGCCGTAGGACGGGCTTGGCCTTCGCCAGGGCGTGAGGCAACGCCCCGCCACATACTCCGTTCATGCCCGGCTCCGACCGGGCATCCAGGTGAGACGTGCCACGCGGCGAGTCCTGCCTGGGTTCCCGCTTTCGCGGGAATGGGCGGAGGTTGAGGTAACCGCCCTCGTTCCCGCGCCGCGTTGCGACCGGGTGATGAACCTTTCAAAGAACGTTCCCCAGCCCGGAGGCATGAGGGGTGGCGGGCGTCTGGCAAACGCTCGTCGGGTAGTCCGAAATGGGCGTCGACCAGACGCCCGCCGCGGGATTTATGCGAGGCCCCGCCTGGGCTGGCAGAGGCGGGCTGGCACGTCGGCCGCCCTCGACCGCCACGGTGCCGGTGACCCGTTTCCAGGACCGGTCCCACCAGTGGCTGACCTCTGCCCGCCTTTAGCGCCGCACCATTTCAGGGCTTAAGCGCACAGAGAGGTTTCCCCCTCCGTCGACGGGCTTCCGAGCTCCGGCCCCTCCGTCTGCGAAACGGAAGGACGAGACACCGCACCCCGCTCCGCCTAAAGGTCGCCACCGGTAGACGCCCCTCTATCCGAGCGAGGATGCCGATCAATATGGGGGCGGCTAGGGAGGGGGACAACTTATTCGTTGTCCCCGGTCCTCCGAACGGCGCGATAATCGAGCGCCTCTTGTCACCCCCACCCACCATGCGTCGCCTGCGGCTCGCATGGTCCCCCCTCCCCGCGCTTCGCGGGGGAGGGAGGGAGCAAGCGGTAAGCGCCGACCAGCTCTCTCCTTGAGGGGGAGGTTCACGTGCCGCGCTGCGGGACACTCGTTCCATGACCGCTTGAGAACACTCATATCGGCTGCTATGTAAGACGGTAAGAATGTCTTACCTGGAGACGCAACCATGGCGGATGTGCAATCGCGCCTGTCGAGCAAGGGCCAGACGGTGATCCCCAAGGCGGTGCGCGACAAGCTCGGCCTCAAGACCGGCGACCTGATCCGCTTCCGCGTCACGGAAGCCGGCGCGGTGACGCTCGCCAAGGTGAAGCCGCAGGAGGACGATCCCTTTGCGACCTTCAGCGAATGGACCTCTGACGAGGACGAGGCGCTCTATGGCCGCCTCTGACGAGGCATTCCGGCCGTTCGATGTGGTGGTGGTGCCCTTCCCCTACTCCGACCGGCTGGCGGAGAAGCGGCGGCCGGCACTGGTCGTCTCCAGCGCCGCGCTGCACGCGCGAGGGCTATCTCTGGCTCGCCATGATCACCGGCGCGGCCAAGGAGCGGCGCGAGGGCGACGTGGCGATCCGCGACCTCGCCGGCGCCGGCCTGCCCGGACCGTCGATGGTGCGCACGGTCAAGATCGCGACCGTCGAGCCCGACCGCATCCTGCGCCGCATCGGCAGGCTCGGCCGCGCCGAACGGACCGCGGTGAAGAAGGCGATTGGCGGGTGGTGGGGGTAGGGCGGGAGGCGCTGCGTTATTCCGCACTTCGGGCTATGGTCTGCCCAGGAGACCTATGAATGCGCCAACCACCGCGGACCCGTCAACAACGAGAAAGAAGACGCTCCGCCCGCGACAAGACCAAGGTTTGTGCAACGTGTCGTGACATTGAGGATGTCACCGACTTGGATAAGCCTTACGTAATTCGGAAGTGCCCCGACTGCGGCCGCGAAATGAAGTTGCGACCTTCAGCCAAGCACGGGACCGGGATTAGAGTAAAAAAAGGTGATAGATTTGTTCTTCCAGCGGCTTTTATTACTGTTTCGGCCAATCCTCTCAAAGGCAATTCAAACCTAACTCGATATGGGCTAAATTGGTTTGCCGAGAAGGTATTTGAGATCGATATCTCGTCAAAGGAAAATCGAGACAATTTTCCAGATCTAGCCAGACGGCTTATGGAGTTGAGTGAGAACTACTTTAAGGACGCTCCTTATCTTAAAGATCTTGATTTTCAGAACACAGAAGACGCGGAAGAAATATTCAAGCGAATTAACGCACATCCAAAATCCATCGAGTGGTGGGGCTATATGGCCGGCGGGATGTGCTCCATCGCGTTGCAGGCAATCTCCGATGGTGATGCTCCTCTGGCTGCGTGGGCGATGGCAACGTCTGAGAGATTCAGGGCACTCACGGTCTTCAAGAGCAACTTCGAGGAGGCAGCATTCATTGGGCACTCCGCGCGGCGTTTAGTAGAACTGCTGCACACATGGGACGCCAATAAGGAAAATGGAGATGAAGGCTTTTGGCAACTAAAGGTCGCTGAAAATGCTTTTGCAATCGCGCAATTGTTCTCGGTTCCAGTGGCATTGATACAGGGACATGCGTACGTTGGGGGCACCAGAATTAGTGGCACGGACGGGCGTATAGTCGATTTTTTATTCTCAGGCGGAATTGCCAAAGATGCTATACTAGTAGAAATAAAGAGCCCTACTGCTAAATTGCTTGGCCCTCGTTACCGACAAAATGTCTACCCGCCAGGCAAAGAATTATCCGGGGCAGTTGTTCAAGTTAGCGACTATCTTCACGTACTGCGTGAAAATATAGAAAAGCTTGCTTCCGCGGACACTGAGCTAAGCACTTTCAACCCGCGCCGCGTGATCATTTGTGGGAATCACGAAAAGGAATTAGCGGATAAACGGCGGCGAACTTCGTTCGAGCTGTTTAGGTCGTCCCTCGCGGGAATTGATGTTATTACCTTCGACGAGTTTTTCCGAAAAGTGGAACTTCTGGCTGGGCTCTTCCATTTGACGCGGAAAGGCGGCGCGGAAGTCCGTTAGTCGTGCGCGTGTGTGGATAGCAGGGACAAGCCCGGCCATGACGCATGACGCTGCTGGCGCCATCGCCAGCAGCGAACCCCGTTCGTGCCCGCGCAGGCGGGCATCCAGGCCGGGCCGGCTCGGCCGATGGGCGGTACACCCTCACCCCACGCACCTAAGTCGCTCGCGCTCCCAAGGTGCGTAGCCCTCTCCCCTCGGGAGAGGTGGTGGATGTCGCACGGCCCTGCCTCCCCCTTGCCTCTCCCGAAGGGAGAGGGCTTGGTGCCTTATGACCCCCGACTTGATCGGGGGGAATTAGGCACCAAGGGTGAGGGGATGAGGTCCGTCGGGATGGCCCGCCGCCTGCGCCGCGAAGCGACCGATGCAGAGCGGCGTCTCTGGGCGCGGCTGCGCAACCGACAGGTCGGCGGAGTCAAGTTTCGCCGGCAGGTGCCGATCGACGCCTTTATTGCCGATTTCGCCTCCGTCGAGGCGAGGCTCGTCATCGAAGTTGACGGCAGCCAGCATGCCGACGCCGTCGCGGCGGATCGGCTGCGGTCCGATGCGCTTAGTGCGGCCGGCTATCTGGTGCTTCGCTTCTGGAACAATGACGTGCTCGACAACATCGACGGTGTTGTCAGCGAAATCGAAAACGCTGGCCGCGCGGCCCGTGCGCGACGGCTGAGGCACCAACCCCTCACCCTTTCGTCCTAAGCCTCTCGGCGGCACAGCCGCCTGCGAGGCCAAGGCCGAAAGCCCTCTCCCTGTGGGAGAGGAGATTTCGCGCCCTCGCTGAAGCCTGAGCCCCTCACCCTGTTCCTCTAGGCTCGCTTCGTTCGCCAAGAGGAACAGCCCTCTCCCCATGGGAGAGGAAACCCACCCAGCCGACGCCACAAGCTGCCTCTCCCGACGGGAGAGGAAATCCCGGTCGGGCGCTCAAGCGGCCGAAGCAGATCGACTGCGGTCCGATGCGCTTAGTGCGGCCGGCTATCTGGTGCTGCGCTTCTGGAACAACGACGTGCTCGACAATATCGACGGTGTTGTCAGCGAAATCGAAAGGACGCTGGCAGCGCGCGCCGGGCGCGACGGCTGAGGCACCTGCCCCCTCACCCTTTCGTCCTAAACCTCTCGGCGGCATAGCCGCCTGCGAGGCCAAGGCCGAAAGCCCTCTCCCTGTGGGAGAGGAAGTCCCCGCCTGGGCGCTTGCCTCCCCTTGCCTCTCCCGATGGGAGAGGAGATTCTCCCCCTACTCCAGCCCCTCGCGCAGCGGGCTGGCCGGGTAGACGCCGAGGATGCGGACGTGGGCGGAGAAGAAATCCAGCTCCTCCAGCGCGAGCGCCAGAGGGCGGTCGTCGGGGTGGCCTTCGACATCGGCATAGAACTGGGTGGCGAAGAACTTGCCGTCGAGCTGGTAGCTCTCCAGCTTGGTCATGTTGACGCCGTTGGTGGCAAAGCCGCCCATCGCCTTGTAGAGCGCGGCCGGCACGTTCCTCACGCGGAAGACGAAGGTGGTGATGACCTTGCCGCGGCCGCGGCGGGCGCGCTGATCGTCCTTCGACAGGATGACGAAGCGGGTGGTGTTGTGGGCGGCGTCCTCGACATTCTCCTTGAGGATTTCGAGGCCGTAGATCTCGGCCGCCATGGCCGGCGCTAGCGCGGCCTGGGTGATGTCGCGGCCTTCCGCCACCTCGCGGGCGGCACCGGCGGTATCGCCGGAGACGACGGTCTTCCAGCGGTGCTGGCGGATGACGTTGCGGCACTGGCCGAGCGCATGGATGTGGCTGTGGACGGTCTTCACCGTCTTCAGGCTGGCGCCCTCAGGCGCCATGAGCTGGAAACGGATGGGCAGAAAGTGCTCGCCGATGATGTGCAGGCGCGAATTGGGCAAGAGATGGTGGATATCGGCGACGCGGCCGGCGAGCGAATTCTCGATCGGGATCATGGCGAGATCGGCCGTGCCCTTCTCGACCGCGGCGAAGCAATCCTCGAAGGTCGGGCAGGGAATCGCCTTGGCCTTGGGATAGACCTCCCGGGCAGCGACCTCGGAATTGGCGCCGGGCTCGCCCTGGAAAACGACCGTCTTTGGTTGTGGCATCGATCTGCTCGTCGCTCGCGGCTGCCCCCTGCGGCCCGGCGCCGCCGGGCCACCTCCCCTTTCAGGGGGAGGAGAAGGGCCGGCGGTGGCTTAGCGCAGCGGCGCGGAAACGGGAAGCATTGTTGCGCGTGGCCGGCTCCATCGCGCCGTGCCCAAAGCAGCGGGGCACCCCTCACCCTTCCGGCCTAAGCCTCCCGGGCGCTTGTGCGCCCTGCGCGGCAAAGGCCGAAAGCCCTTTCCCACAGGGGGAGAGGGGGCAAGACAACAAACGCCTCTCTGGTGGCGCTCAGACTTCCAGCAGCTCGCGGGCGCGTTCGAGATCGGCGGGGGTGTCGACGCCGAGCGGCACCGTGTCGACGATGGCCGCGTCGATGCGCATGCCGTGCTCCAGCGCGCGGAGCTGCTCCAGCCGCTCGCGCTGTTCGAGCGGGGTCGGCGGCAGGGTGACGTAACGCTCCAGCGCCGCGCGGCGATAGGTGTAGAGGCCGATGTGGTGGTAGAGCGGCCCCGGGCCGGTGGGCGCGGTCGCCCGCGTGAAATAGAGGGCGCGCAGGATGCCGGCGTCCTCCTCGGTGAGCGTCGAGGGGCTGCCGACCACCTTGACGACGTTGGGATCGGTCTTTTCCTCCTCGCGGGTGATGACGGCACAGATGGTACCGATATCGACATCGGGAATGGCCAGCGGCGCCAGCGCCGCCTGGACGGTCGCCGGCGAAACGGTGGGCAGGTCGCCCTGCAGATTGACGACGATCTCTTCGTCGGAGCCGATGATGCGCAGCGCCTCGTGGATGCGCGAGGTGCCGTTGACGTGGTCGGCGCGGGTCATCACCGCCTCGCCGCCGGCAAGCTCCACGGCAGTGGCGATGGAAAAATCGTCGGTGGCGACCACCACCCGGCCAAGACGGGCCTCCACCGCCCGCCGCCAGACGTGGACGATCATGGGGTGGCCGTGGATATCGGCCATGGGCTTGCCCGGCAGGCGGGTGGAGGCCATGCGGGCGGGAATGACGACGATGGCGCGCTCGGTCACGGGCGGATTCCCGGGTGAACGGAACAAAGGGAGACGAATCGGCAAGGACAATTCGTCTCAAGCCCGCCGGCTTATACGTGTTGCCTACGGCGGCGGAAAGCTTGTAGTTTCCGCGCCTGCGGGGTGGCTGGAACGATTCCAGACGCTCTCGACCAAAGGGGGATATCCGCACATTCCCGGCCGCCGACGCCCGCGGCCGGTCGAACGGGGAATGTGCCGCGGAGCGGGTTGACGATGGATTCATTCGAACTGAACAAGATCGCCGGCGCGGTGCTCGCCACGGGCCTCGGCGTCATGGCGATAAGCATCATTTCGGAGGCCATCTATTCGCCCGCGGAGCCGGCAAAACCCGGCTTCGTGATCGCCACCAACGAGGCCACCGGCGGCGAGACGGCCAGCGGCACCAGCGGGGCGCCGCAAGTGGCGCCGATCGCCGCGCGGCTGCAGACGGCCGACCCCAAGAAGGGCGAGGCGGTCGCCAAGAAGTGCATGGCCTGCCACACGCTGGACAAGGGCCAGCCCAACAAGGTCGGCCCCAACCTCTACGGCGTCGTCGGCACGCCGATCATCCGCCCGGAGACCGGTTTCAACTATTCCCAGGCCTTCCAGGCTAAGGGCAAGGAAGGCTTCACCTGGACCTTCGAGCACCTCGACGCCTTCCTGACCAATCCGCGCAAGGACATCCCCGGCACCGCCATGTCGTTCGCCGGGCTGCCCAAGCCCGAGGACCGGGCCAACGTGATCGACTACCTGAGGACGCTGTCCGACAATCCCGAGCCGCTGCCGCCGCCGCCGGCGGCTCCGGCGGGCAACCAGGCCGCGGCGGCACCTGCCGCGGGCGGTACCGCAGCGCCCGCCGCGACCCAGGCGGCCGCCGGAAACGCCAGCGCGGCGCCGGCCTCCTTCGTCGAGGAAGTGAAGAACGCCGACGTGAAGAAGGGGCAGCAGTCGGCGAACAAGTGCCTCGCCTGCCACACGCTGCAGAAGGGCCAGCCCAACAAGGTCGGGCCCAACCTCTACGGCGTCGTCGGCACGCCGATCATCCGCCCGCAGACCGGCTATGACTATTCGCAGGCGTTCCAGGACAAGGGCAAGGAAGGTTTCACCTGGACCTTCGATCACCTCAACCAGTTCCTGACCGATCCGCGCAAGTTCATCCCCGGCACCAAGATGACCTTCGCCGGGATCGCCAAGGAGCAGGAGCGCGCCGATGTGGTCGCGTATCTGAGGACGCTCTCCGACAATCCCGTGCCGCTGCCCGAGACGGGTGCGGCGACCCAGCCGGCAGCGGGCCAGACCAGCCAGCCGGCGGCGCCGGCAGCCGGCCAGAGCAGCCAGCCGGCAGCCGGGCAGAGCGGCCAGCCAGCAGCACCGGCGGCGGGCCAGAGCGGCCAACCAGCAGCGGGCCAGAGCAGCCAGCCGGCGGCGCCGGCAGCCGGGCAGAGCGGCCAGCCAGCAGCACCGGCGGCGGGCCAGAGCGGCCAACCAGCAGCGGGCCAGAGCAGCCAGCCGGCGGGGCCGGCAGCCGAATCGACCGGCCCGGCTGCACCCGGCGCGGAACCGGCGCCCAATTCGCAGCCGACCCCGGCCAATCCCGGCGTGAGCGGCACGGCCCCCTCCGGCGACGGCACGACCGCGCCGACGACGCCGGCGCAATAGGCCGGTTCCGGCGCGGCGCGCGAGGCGCGCGGCGCCGGCAGAGGTTAAAATTCGGTCAGAAATCGGCCGACGTCTGGTGTTTCTCCGCAAACCCTGCCCTTAATATGTCCGCTGGGGGCCGAAACGGAGAAAAGCGGCCGCATGAAGGGGATCCCGACGACCATCGCGGCGCTTGCCGCCTTCGCGGCGAGCGTGGTCGCGGCGTTCGCCCAAGACGCCACCGCCCAGGGTCCCGACGGATTGCCGCCGCCGGGCGCATGGCAGCACGGGGTCAGCCTGATCGGGCAACCGGGCTATCCAGCCGGTTTCGCCCATTTCAACTACGTCAATCCGGATGCGCCCAAGGGCGGCACGTTGCGCCTGTCCGGCGCCAGCCAGACCTTCGACACGCTCAACCCGATCATCGACAAGGGGGTTGCCGCCAGCGGCCTTGGGCTGATCTACGAATCGCTGATGACGCCGGCGCTCGACGAACTCGACAAGTCGGCCGAATACGGCGAGGTCGCCGACGCGGTGCGCTTCCCGGCCGATTTCTCCTACGTCACCTACCGCATCAACCCCCAGGCGAAATGGCATGACGGCCAGCCGATCACGCCAGAAGACGTGGTGTGGTCGTTCGACGAGACCGTGAAGCTCAACCAGAACCAGCGCTTCTACTACCAGCACGTCAAGCAGGCCGAGGTGACGGCGCCTGATCAGGTGACCTTCGTCTTCGACCAGACCGGCAACCACGAGCTGCCCAACATCGTCGGGCAGCTGATGATCCTGCCCAAGCACTGGTGGCAGGGCACCGACGCCAACGGCAACAAGCGCGACATCAGCAAGGGCACGCTGGAGCCGACGCTGGGCTCCGGCCCCTACCGCATCGCCAACGTGCAGGCGGGGCGCTCGATCGCCTTTGAGCGGGTGCCGGACTACTGGGGCAAGGACCTCAACGTCAACATCGGCACCAACAACTTCGACAAGATCACCTACGACTACTATCGCGACCTCAACGTCGAGTTCGAGGCCTTCAAGGCGGACGATTTCGACTACTGGTGGGAGAACGAGGCCAAGCGCTGGGCGACGGCCTACGACTTTCCGGCTATCCAGCAGGGCAAGGTGAAGAAGGAGGAGGTCAAGCTCGACCAGGTGTCGGGCCTCATGGTCGGCTTCGTGCCCAACCTGCGCCGGCCGTTCTTCCAGGACCGGCGGGTGCGCCAGGCGCTCAACGACGCCTTCGACTTCGAAGAGCTGAACCGCACCATCTTCTACGGCCAGTACGAGCGGATCAATTCGTTCTTCTACGGCCTGGAGCTGGCGGCGAGCGGGCTACCGACCGGCAAGGAGCTCGACATCCTCGACACGGTCAAGGACAAGGTGCCGCCCGACGTCTTCACCACGCCCTACAAGAACCCGGTCGGCGGCACGCCGGAGAAGGACCGCCAAAACCTGCGCCACGCGCTCGACCTGCTGCAGCAGGCCGGATACAAGCTGAACGGCAACCATCTGGTCGACAAGAGCGGCCAGCCGGTCGAGATCGAACTGCTGCTCAACGGCTCGACCATCGAGCGCGTCGCGCTCCCCTACAAGCAGGCGCTGGCGCGGATCGGCATCACGCTCAACATCCGCGAGGTCGATTCCAGCCAGTTCGTGACGCGCCTGCGCTCGCGCGATTTCGACATGGTCTATACTGGCTGGGCCGAATCCAATTCGCCGGGCAACGAGCAGCTCTCCTACTGGGGCTCGCAGGCGGCCGACAGCGAAGCCTCGCGCAACTACGCCGGCATCAAGGACCCGGCGGTCGACGCCATCATCAACCACATCATCTACGCCAAGAGCCGCGAGACCCAAGTGGCGGCGGTGCACGCGCTCGACCGGGTGATGATGGCCGAGCAATACGTCATCCCGAGCTATGCCGGGCTGACCGACCGCATCGCCTACTGGGACCGGTTCGGGCACCCGGACTTCAAGAAGCTCAAGTTCGATCTCGGCATTCCAACCACCTGGTGGTGGGACGCTGCGGCGGCCGCCAAGGCCGGAGGCGGCCAGTGAGGCGCGCGAGCGGGTTCACCCGCCGCGGGGTGCTGGCCGCCGGTGGCGCGGCGCTGGCTCTGCCACTGCTGCCGCCCTTGGCCTGGGCGGCGGGCAAGACCGGACTGCACGGCCTGTCGATCTTCGGCGAGCTGAAATATCCTGCGGATTTCAAGCAGTTCGACTATGTGAACGCCGACGCGCCGAAGGGCGGGCGGATGAACTTCCAGCCCTCCTACTGGGTCTACAACCAGTCGCCGCAAACCTTCGACACGCTCAATGCTTTCGTGCTCCGCGGCGACGCGCCGCCGCGCATCGAGATGACCTTCGATTCGCTGATGAGCGGCGCCGAGGACGAGCCGAACTCCTATTACGGCCTCATCGCCGAAACGGTGGACGTCTCCGACGACACCAACGTCTACACCTTCCACCTGCGTTCCGAACCGCGCTTCCACGACGGCTCGCCGCTGACCGCCGAGGATGTCGCCTTCTCGCTGATGCTGCTCAAGGAGAAGGGCCACCCCGACATCTCGCAGGTGATCGTGCCGATGGTGAAGGCGGAGGCGCCCGACAAACGCACGGTGGTCGTGACGCTCGACGGCAGGCAGACGCGGCAGACGATCTTCACCATCGCCGGCCTGCCGATCTTCTCCAAGGCGTACTACGCCAACCGGCCGTTCGATTCATCCTCGCTCGACGCGCCGCTGGGCTCCGGCGCCTACAAGGTCGGCGCCATGTCGGCGGGCCGGTTTATCGAATACGAGCGGGTCAAGGACTACTGGGGCGCGGGCCTGCCGGTGAACGTCGGCCAGGGCAATTTCGACGTCATCCGCATCGATTTCTTCCAGGAGCGCGAGGCTGCCTTCCAGGCATTCCAGAAGGGCCTGATCACCTATCGCGAGGAGTTCACCTCGCTCACCTGGGCCACCGGCTACCAGTTTCCCGCGGTGACCGAGGGCAAGGTCAAGAAGACGCTGTTCCCCTCTGAGACGGTGCCCTCATTCCAGTATTTCTTCTACAACACACGGCGCGGGAAGTTCGCCGATCCGCGCACGCGGCTGGCGATCGGGCTCGCCTTCGACTTCGAATGGTCGAACAAGAACCTGTTCTTCGGCGCCTACGACCGCGAGTCCTCCTATTTCCAGAAGTCGGACTTCATGGCCGAAGGCAAGCCGGGGCCGGACGAGTTGAAGCTGCTCGATCCCTACAAGGCCGACCTGCCGGCGGAGGTCTTCGACGAGGTTTACGTGCCGCCGAAGACGGATGGCACGGGCAACGACCGCGCCGTGCTCAAGCGCGCCTTCGACCTGCTGGCGGCGGCCGGCTGGACGCAGAAGTCCGGCCGGCTCGTCAACCAGCACGGGGAGGCGCTCGACTTCGAGTTCCTGATCAATGCGGCCGTGTTCGAGCGGGTGCTGACGCCCTGGGTGGCGAACCTGAAGCGCATCGGCGTGACCGCCACCATCCGCCAGGTCGATTCGGCGCAGTACCAGTCCCGCCTCAACGACTACGAATTCGACGTCATCCTGTCGGCGTTCAGCCTCGGTGCCACGCCGATCGACGGTCTCAACCAGTTCTTTGGATCCAAGTCCGGCGAGGCGCCAGGGTCGCACAATTATGCGGGCATCGAGTCGAAGGCGGTCGACGGGCTGCTCGACCGGCTGCCGCAGGTCTCCAGCCGCGCCGAACTGGTCACGCTGCTCAAGGCGACCGACCGGGTGCTGCGCTCCGGGCAATACGGCACGCCGAGTTGGTATCAGGCCAACCACCGGGTCGCCCACTGGGACATCTTCGGCTGGCCGGCGAAGAAGCCGGACTATGCCTTCACGCCGGAATCCACCTGGTGGTTCGATAAGGCCAAGGCGGCGGCGATCGGCTACAGCGGGTAGGCAAGCAACGATGCTGCACTCCCCGTCTTCCGGTGCTTCTGCGGTTCCTGCCGCCTCCCCCCTTTTTGTGGGGGAGGTCGGATTTCCCTGGTTTGCGCCAGCAAACCGGCTTGGGAAATCCGGGCGAGGGGTATCGCCCAGGACCACTGGCTCGTTGCCGTACCCCTCACCCTGTTTCTCTAGGCTTGCTTCGCTTCGCCAAGAGAAACAGCCCTCTCCCACAAGGGGAGAGGGGGATACGGAATTGCATTTCCACGTGGCAAGCGCGGGCTGAGCGAGCATGGGCGCCTATATCCTCCGCCGCATCCTGCTCATCATCCCGACCATCGTCGGCATCATGGCGATCAGCTTCGCCGTGGTGCAGTTCGCGCCGGGCGGGCCGATCGAGCGCATCATCGCGCAGCTTCAGGGGACGGACGTTTCGGCGACCGCGCGCATCACCGGGGGCGGCGGCGACTTCGCCGGCACCGGCAGCAACACCCAGGGCAGCGGCGGCGGCGACGAGGTGACCTCGAAATACCGCGGCGCCCAGGGGCTCGACCCGGAATTCATCAAGTCGCTGGAGAAGCAGTTCGGCTTCGACAAGCCGCCGCTGGAGCGCTTCGGGCTGATGCTGTGGAACTACGCCCGCTTCGACTTCGGCCAGAGCTATTTTCGCGACATCAGCGTGCTCAAGCTGATCAGCGAGAAGCTCCCCGTATCGATCTCGCTCGGGCTGTGGATGACGCTGCTCTCCTACCTTATCTCCATCCCGCTCGGCATCCGCAAGGCGGTCAAGGACGGCTCGCGCTTCGACATCTGGACGAGCGGCGTGATCGTGGTCGGCTACGCCATCCCCGGCTTCCTGTTCGCCATCCTGTTGATCGTGCTCTTCGCCGGCGGCTCCTTCCTCGACCTCTTCCCCTTGCGCGGGCTGGTCTCCGACAACTGGGCCAGCCTGCCCTGGCCGCAGAAGATCCTCGACTATTTCTGGCACCTGGCGCTGCCGCTGACCGCCATGGCGCTCTCCGCCTTCGCCACCACGACGCTGCTCACCAAGAACTCGTTCCTCGATGAGATCCGCAAGCAATACGTGATGACGGCGCGGGCCAAGGGCTTGACCGAGCGGCAGGTGCTCTACGGCCACGTCTTCCGCAACGCCATGCTGATCGTCATCGCCGGCTTCCCCGGTGCCTTCATCAGCGCCTTCTTCACCGGCTCGCTGCTGATCGAAACGATCTTCTCGCTCGACGGGCTCGGCCTGCTCTCCTTCGAATCGGTGCTCAACCGCGACTATCCGGTGGTCTTCGCCAACCTCTACATCTTCTCGCTGATGGGGCTGGCGGTGAACCTGATCTCCGACCTCACCTATACCTGGATCGATCCGAGGATCGACTTCGAGACGCGCGAGGTGTGATTGGACACGAAGCTCGAGCACAGGCTGGAGGACGCCGGCTACGAGACGATCGAGCCGCTGCCCGGCGAGGAGCAGCCGCCGCCGCGGCGCCTGTTCACGCTGTCGCCGATCAACCGGCGGCGGCTGGAGAACTTCAAGCGCAACAAGCGCGGATACTGGTCGTTCTGGATCTTCCTGGTGCTCTTCGGCCTGTCGCTGCTGGCCAACGTCATCGCCAACGACCGGCCGCTGATCGTCTCCTACAAGGGCGAGATCCTGTTCCCGGTCCTCACCGACTATCCGGAATCGAAGTTCGGCGGGTTCCTGGCGACCACCGATTATCGCGACCCGTTCGTGCAGAACGAGATCAATTCCAACGGCTGGATGATCTGGCCGCCGATCCGCTACTCCTACCGCACCGTCAACAACGAGATCCCGACGCCGGCGCCGGCGCCACCGTGGTGGACGATGTCGCTCGAGCAGCGCTGCTCGGCCTACCCGGACGGCATCAATGATCCCAACTGCACGATCGGCAACTGGAACTGGCTGGGCACCGACGACCAGGCACGCGACGTGGTGGCGCGCCTGATCTACGGCTTCCGCATCTCGGTCGAGTTCGGGCTGACGCTGGCCATCATCTCGTCGATCATCGGCGTAATGGCTGGCGCCGTGCAGGGCTATTTCGGCGGCTGGATCGATCTCGGCTTCCAGCGCTTCATCGAGATCTGGACGGCGATTCCCTCGCTCTACCTGCTACTCATCATCTCGTCGGTGATCGCGCCGAGCTTCTGGGTGCTGCTCGGCATTCTCCTGCTGTTCTCCTGGGTGGCGCTGGTCGGCGTGGTCAGGGCCGAATTCCTGCGCGGGCGCAACTTCGAATACGTCAACGCGGCGCGGGCGCTGGGGGTAGGCAACCTCACCATCATGTTCCGCCACCTCCTGCCCAACGCCATGGTGGCGACGCTGACCTTCCTGCCCTTCATCCTCAACGGCTCGATCACCACGCTGACCTCGCTCGACTTCCTCGGCTTCGGCCTGCCGCCGGGCTCGCCGTCGCTCGGCGAACTGCTGGCGCAGGGCAAGGACAACATCCACGCGCCGTGGCTCGGGCTGACCGGCTTCTTCGTCATCTCGCTGATGCTGTCGCTGCTGATCTTCGTCGGCGAGGCGGTGCGCGACGCATTCGACCCACGGAAGGCCTTTGCATGAGCATCGTTCGACCGGCGCTTGCTGCCCTCGCCTTCCTCGCCGCCCAGCCGGCGCTGGCCGCCGACGAACGCGAGAGCGCCGGCAGGAGTGAAGACGGCTACGGCATATGGGGCTTCGACCAGCAGGCCTCGTCGGCGTCGCTGGCCCGCGACGGCTGGAAGTTCCTGTCGATGGCGACGATGTCGTGGCCGGACGGGCGCCAGGCGGTGGTGACGCTGTGGGTGAACCAGCTCGGCGACTTCGCCCGCTGCTTCGACTATTTCGACGCCCGCATGGTGCAGACCGGGGGCAAGTGCGAGCATTCGGGGACGGGGCTGTGACCGGCTCGCCCCTCCTCTCGGTCAAGAACCTCGGCGTCGCCTTCCAGCAGGGCGGCGCGACGACCATGGCGGTCGAGGGAGCGACCTTCGACATCGCCAAGGGCGAGACCATGGCGCTGGTCGGCGAGAGCGGCTCCGGCAAGTCGGTGACGGCGCTCTCGGTGATGCGCCTGCTGCCGCCTTCGGCGATCCACCCGGCGGGCGAAATCCACTTCAAGGGCAAGGACCTGCTGACTGCTCCCGACAAGGAGCTGCGGGCGGTGCGCGGCGGCGAGATCGGCATCATCTTCCAGGAGCCGATGACCTCGCTCAACCCGCTGCACACGATCGAGCGGCAGGTGAGCGAGGTGATGAAGGTGCATCGCGGCCTCTCCGAGACCGCGGCGCGCAAGCGCACGCTGGAGCTGTTGCAACAGGTCGGCATCCGCGAAGCAGAGAGCCGGCTTTCCGCCTACCCCCACCAGCTCTCCGGCGGCCAGCGCCAGCGCGTGATGATCGCCATGGCGCTCGCCAACGAGCCGGACCTCCTGATCGCCGACGAACCGACCACCGCGCTCGACGTGACGGTGCAGGCGCAGATCCTCCGGCTGCTTGCCGACCTCCGGCGGCAGACCGGCATGGCGATGCTGTTCATCACCCACGATCTCGGCATCGTGCGCAACTTCGCCAGCCATGTGTGCGTGATGACCGGCGGCCACATCGTCGAGCAGGGACCGACCGAGGGAATCTTCGCCCATCCGCAGCACGCCTATACCCGCCACCTGCTGGCGGCCGAGCCGAAAGGCGACCCGCCGAAGCCGGACCCGGGGGCGCCGGTGGTGATGGAGGCCGACAAGCTCAAGGTCTGGTTTCCCATCCGGCGCGGCTTCCTGCGCAAGACGGTCGGCCACATCAAGGCGGTGGACGGCATCGACGTGACGGTCAGGCGCGGGCAGACGCTGGGCGTGGTCGGCGAGAGCGGCTCGGGCAAGACCACGCTCGGCCTGGCACTCATGCGCCTGATCTCGTCGGAAGGCCGCATCGCCTTTCTCGGCCAGGGGATCAACGGACGCAGCTTCAAGCAGATGCGACCGCTGCGCCGGGCCATGCAGATCGTCTTCCAGGACCCCTACGGCTCGCTTTCCCCGCGCATGTCGGTCGCCGACATCGTCGGCGAGGGACTGAAGGTGCACGCGCCGACCATCTCGGCGGCCGACCGCGACCGGCGGGTGGCCTTGGCGCTGGAGGAGGTCGGCCTCGACCCGGCGACGCGCAACCGCTATCCGCACGAGTTCTCGGGGGGGCAACGACAGCGTGTCGCGGTCGCCCGCGCGATGGTGCTGGAGCCGGAGTTCGTCATGCTCGACGAGCCGACCTCGGCGCTCGACATGAGCGTGCAGGCGCAGGTGGTCGATCTGTTGCGCGATCTGCAACGGCGGCACGACCTCGCCTATCTGTTCATCAGCCACGACCTGAAGGTGGTGCGGGCGCTGGCCAACGATATCCTGGTGATGCGCAACGGCGTGGTCGTGGAACAGGGCCACGCTGTCGAGGTCTTCGAGAATCCGAGGACCGACTACACCCGGGCGCTGATGGCGGCCGCCTTCGACATCGCCGTGGCGCCGGAAGGCGTGGTGGCGCAGTAGCAAGCCGATGCTTGGCTTCTCCCGAATTTGGGGGCGCAGGCTGGGCCGTGCCATGACCCCTCTCCCTGTCCCTCTCCCGCAAGGGGAGAGGGGACGAATACGGCGGGCGCCGCGTCCAAGGGCGCGGCTTAACCAATTGCCCCGCACTGCGAGTCGAGCAACGCCATGAGCAAGCCGGCGATCCTGTTCGCCATGACGGTGTGGGACCCGGTGCCGTGGATAGCCGCGGTCAAGGCCCGCGATCCGCTGCGGCCGATCTTCGTCTGGCCCGACGTGCCGGAGCCTGAGCGGGTCGCCTATGCGTTGGCATGGAAGCCGCCGCCAGGTGCCTTCGCCGACCTCGCCAACCTCAAGGCGATCCTGTCGCTCGGCGCCGGGGTCGATCATCTCATCTTCCGCAAGGACCTGCCGGACGTGCCGATCGTGCGCGTGGTCGATCCCGATTTGACCGAGCGCATGACCGAATGGGTGGTGCTGCAGGTGCTCATCCACCATCGCCGGCAGCGGCTCTACGACCGGCAGCAGCGCGAGCACCTGTGGCGGGAGCGGTCCCAGCCGGCGGCGCACGCGGTGCGCGTCGGCATCATGGGCATGGGCGTGCTCGGGCGGGCTTCGGCGAAGGCGCTCTCTGCCCTCGGCTTCCGCGTCGCCGGCTGGAGCCGGCATGGCTCCCCGGTGCCCGGCATCGAGAGCTTCGCCGGGCGTCAAGGGCTCGAAGCGTTTCTCAAGCGCACCGACATCCTGGTCTGCCTGCTGCCGCTGACCGCAGAGACGCGCGGCATTCTTGCCATGCCGCTGTTCGAGAAGCTCGCCCGGAGCGGTCTGCCCGGCATGCCGGTGCTGATCAATGGCGGACGCGGCGGATTGCAGGTCGAAGCCGACATCGTCGCCGCGCTGGAGAGCGGCGTCCTCGCCGGTGCCAGCCTCGACGTGTTCGAGACGGAGCCGCTTGATCGCGCGAGCCCGCTGTGGGGCATGGACACCGTGGTGATCACGCCGCATGTCGCCGCGGCGAGCGCGCCGGCGGCGCTGGTGCCGGCCCTGCTGAGAGAGATCACCAACTTCGAGGCGGGCGCACCGCTGACCAACGTGGTGGACCGCAAGGCCGGCTACTGAGCAAGCCGCCGATCTCGCTTCGGGTTGTGAACGTCTTCACCCCTGCCCGGAGGGGATGGAACCCGCGGGGCCGGCGGGGGGTTTATCCGCACCGTTCACGTCAGAAGGAGACGACCATGCGCGCCGTTCTGCTGTGGGTGCTTGGCATACCGATTCCCGTGATCATTCTTCTCTATCTCGTCGGCGCCTTCCACTGAGGCGGACGAACCGCGTCCAGGCTCAGCCGAGCCGGCGGGCGCTGCGAACCGGGCCGATGCGGGCGACCGCATCGGCGAGCGGCTCGATGACCACCGCCATCTGGAAGCCGCTGGCGTGGACCATGGTTTCGCCGTCGATCATGACAGCGACATGACCGGGCCAGAAGACGAGATCGCCGCGGCGGAGCGCTGCGCCCTCCTCCACCGCGTCGCCGATCATCGCCTCCTGCAGGTCGGTGTCGCGCGGCGCGGAATGGCCGGCCACCATCAGGGACAGTTGCACAAGGCCGGAACAGTCGAGGCCGATCGAGGTGCGCCCGCCCCAGAGATAGGGCGTGCCGAGGAAACGCTCGGCGATGGCGACGAAGTCTCTTTCGGGCGGCGCATCGACCGGCACGACATGACGTGCCACGACGGCACCTTCGCCGCCGGCGAGCAGGCGATAGGTCGTGCCGCGCGTCTCGGCCGTCCCGGCCAGCGCCAGGCGGCTCCCGAGCGACAGGCAGGCGCGGGCCGGGAGCTTCAGGTCGGGGCCGGGATAGAGGAAGGTGCGCAGCGCCGTGACGCGATGGGTCGGTTCCGCCGCCTCGGCGACAAGCGCATCGGTGGGCACGTAGCCGACATAGGAGTCGGTTTCGAGCTGGCCCCACGACCAGCCCTCGGCGCCGTCCTCGAAGACGACGACGGTTTCGCCGAACAGCGCCTCGCTCTCCAGCCCGGCGTCGGAGCGCGGGGTCCGCTTGATCGGCGCCGCCGCGGCGGCGACCCGGCGCGCCTGCCCCTCGACGAAGCGCGCGGCCTCGACCGTGCCCTTCAGCCGGGCGTCGGCGAGGTCAGGACGGAAGGCGTGGAGACGGGGATCGAGGGTGGTCATGTCAGGCGGTCTCCATCGTCCTCATGGCTCGGGCAATGCCCGCCACTCACGTTCGCCAATGACGAAGTAGCGCGACAGGCGCTGGCCGTCCCAATGATACTGAAGCGTGCGGCCTTGCAGGACCGGCAGGCGCACGCGGTCGGGCCAGAAGAGCGCCGCCGCCTGGCCCTGCGGCCAGCGAACGCTGGGATAGACGATGCCGTCGCCGTCGGCCCTGCGGAGCGAGGCGGCCAGCCGCTGGGAGGCACGCCAGTCGTCGGGAGCGAGGCACTCGTCGTATCCGGTGCCGCGGAGGTCGTGCAGGAGCCCCGAGATGCCGGCGACGAGCTCGCGATACTGGGCGTCGGCCGGCGGCTCCGACGTGCGGGCCATGAAACGCGCGAAGTGGTGGGCGGTCTCCATGAGCGCCACCTCGAACCGGTCGCCGCAGGACCACACGCCATAGCTGCCGTCGGAGAAGCGGCCGGGGCGGTCGCGCGAGACGTGGGCGAACGGGCCCATCACCAAACTCGCCGACGCTCCGGAGAGCCGTCGCGCGGGCGGCACCAGAGAGAGATTGCCGATCGCGTCGCGCGCCCGCGGATTGGTCTTGGCCTCGGCAGCGGCGATCAATTCCCAATCGGCGGGACCGGCGATGTCTTCGAACAGCCAGACCGGCGGGTAGATGGTGCGGATGATGCGGTGACTGGTCGGCCAGTCGACGCGCGCCAGCGGCGGGGCAGGCATCACCAGCCACCACGCTCCGCATCGAGATAGGCGCGCACGGCCGTGAGGTCGCTCGGCGCCCCGGCGAGCATGCGATCCAGCGCCGAACGACCGCCGAAGGCGGCGTTGGGCTTCGCCACCCAGGCGTAGCCGCGCTCCGCCTCGGTGAACATGTGGCGGAGCGCCTTGTGGATGCCCATGAGATCGCCGAGACGCCAGGCGGTATCATGAGCCACCGTGCCGATCTCGCCACGCTTCCAGCGATAGTAGGTCGAGGCGCTCGGCTGGCCGAGGAGGACGCGTGCCTCAGCATCGCCGACCTGCCACAGCCGAAAGAGGTTGAAGACGGCGCGCAGCATGGCGGCGGCCTCGGCCTGGGTCAGATCGCCGCCGGCCGGGTCTGGCTGTGTTGCCTTGGCAGTCCGCGGCATGGGCGCTCCAAATCGTGTCATCTGGCATACATTATACTCCATCATGCCATATGGCACAACGCTCAAGGCGGCAGGTGGCGGTAGCGGGCGACGATGGCGTCGCCGAGGCGCTCGACGGCAAGCGCACCTTCCAGCGTGCGCTGGACGAGCACGTTGCGGCGGTCGGCCTCGTCGCGGCGGCGGGTGACCAGCTTCAGGCGGCCCATGGTGTCGAGGGCGCGGGTGACCACCGGCTTGGTGACGCCGAGCTTGGCGGCAAGGCCGCGCACGGTGTGCGGCGGCGGCTCCAGATAGACGGTGAGCAGCACCGCCATCTGGCGCGTGGTCAGATCCTGTTCGCCATCGCGAACCAGATCGAAGATCACGTCGTGCCACAGGCGCAGCGCCTGACTTGGCCGGAACTCGGCTGGCATTGGACTGCCCACTCCCCCGTCGCGACCAAGATCGTTACGGACCCGTACTAACCTTGCCGGGGCAGGCGGCGAGATTCAAGCGGACATCGTCAACGGGGTTAAGCCCTATGCTTAAGCTAGGCGCGGGCCCTCTTTCTTGAGCAGGGCGTAGAGGGCGCGGATCAATTGGCCTTCGCCACCCTCCGGCTTGCCGGGCTTGGCCGACGGGTTCCAGGCGAAGATGTCGCCATGGAGCCAGCGCTGGCCCTCGGGCACGAAGCGGGAGAGGAAGAGCGCGGCGGTGATCGAGCCGGCATGGCCACCGGCGCCGGCATTGTTGATGTCGGCGATCTTCGATTCGAGCATCTTCATGTACGGCGCCCATAGCGGCATGCGCCAGACCGGATCGGCGGTCGCGGTGCCGTGGACGGCGAGCGCGGCGGCCAGCGCATCGTCGCGGGTGTAGAACGGCACCACGTCGGGACCGAGCGCGACGCGGGCAGCGCCGGTGAGCGTGGCGAGGTCGACGATGAGGTCGGGCTCGTCCTCGGCGGCGAGCGCCAGCGCGTCGGCGAGCACCAGGCGGCCCTCGGCGTCGGTATTGCCGATCTCGACGGAGAGGCCGCTGCGGGCGGTGAAGACATCGCCGGGGCGGAAGGCGGCGCCGGCAATGGCGTTCTCCACCGCCGGGATGAGGACGCGCAGACGGACGGGCAACTCAGCGTCCATGATCATGTGGGCGAGGCCGAGAACGTTGGCGGCGCCGCCCATGTCCTTCTTCATCAGCAGCATGCCGGCGGCCGGCTTGATGTCGAGGCCACCGGAATCGAAGCAGACGCCCTTGCCGACCAGCGTCACCGACGGCGCATCCGGCTCGCCCCAGGAGATGTCGATCAGACGCGGCGCACGCTCGGGCGTGGCCGCCGCGCCGACCGCATGGATGAGCGGGAAGCTGTCGGCGAGCAGCCCCTCGCCGACGATCTCGGAAAAGACGGCGCCATGATGCATGGCAAGATCGCGGGCGGCCTCGGCGAGTTCCGCGGGGCCAAGATCGTTGGCGGCGGTATTGACGAGATCGCGTGCCAGAAAGACGCCGTCGGCGATGCGGGCGATTTCCGCCGCATCGACGTCGGCCGAAAGCACGAGGCGGCGCGCCCCGGTGGCGGCCTTGCGGTAGCGGGTGAAGCGATAGGCGCCGAGCGCCCAGGCGAGGCCGGCGAGCGCCAAAGCGGGATCCTCAAAGCCGGTGGCAAGGCGATAGGTGCCGGCCGGCAGCCTGGAGGGCAGCACGCCGGCGGCGAGCGACGGCCCGTCGCCGCCCTCGCCGAGGCCGAAGAGCACGGCGGCGGGGCCGCCATCGGCGTCGGGCACCAGGCAGACCTCGCCGACCGCGGCGCCAAAGCCGCTGGCCGCGGCCCATTCGGCGGCACGCGGCGGCAGCGTCGCCGGGAGGACGGCGAGCCCATCCGTGGTGACGGCATGGACGGGAACCGCCGCGGCTTCGGTGTCGGCGGGAAGCAGGCAATCGGGCACGGGATCGTCTCCGGAAAATCGGCGTCGGGCGGCCATCATGGCGAGGCGGCGCGGCGGCGGCAATGGCAAGGATGCCGGGCGGCCGAGGGGCGCCGTTAACCAAGCATTAGGGTTAACAGAATATTGCTTTGGGCAGGTTTCGTGGAGCCTGACCGAATGAATGTGACAGCGCGTACGCTCTCGCCGCTCACGCCCCGTCCGATCCGTGCTGCGATGGTGCTGCCGGTGTGCCTGATGCTGGCGCTTGCCGGCTGTGCCCCACCGCCCAAGGTCGACACCACCACCACCGGCGCCATCGCCCAGCCGAAGACGCAGGCCGATTTCGAGCAGGCGGTGGCCTATTGGGGCAAGCGATACGAGGCCAACCCGAAGGATCGCAACGCCGACCTCAACTACGCCACGGCGCTGCGTCGCACCGGGCACAGCGACCAGGCGGTGGCGGTGCTGCAGAAGGCGGCGATCTACTTTCCCGACGACCGCGAGGTGCTGGCCGAATACGGCAAGGCGCTGGCCGCGGCGGGCAGCTACGACCAGGCGCTCGACGCCATCCGCCGGGCGGAGACGCCGGACAATCCGAACTGGCAGCTCGTCTCGGCGGAAGCGGCGATCCTCGACCAGATGGGCCACCATGGCGAAGCGCGCCAGCTCTATGCCAAGGCGCTGACCTACGCCCCCGACGAGCCGTCGGTGCTGTCGAACTACGGCATGAGCTACGTGCTCACCGGCGAACTTCCGCAAGCCGAGAAACTGCTCCGCCAGGCAATCGCCGAACCCAACGCGGACAGCCGCGTGCGCCAGAACCTGGCGCTGGTGGTCGGCCTGCAGGGCCGCTTCGCCGAGGCCGAGAAGATCGCCAGCCAGGACATCTCGCCGGCGCAGGCCAAGGCCAACGTCGCCTATCTCGAGCAGATGCTTTCCCAGCGCAACACCTGGCAGGCGCTGAAGACGACGGCCAAGGGCCAGCACCCCGCCACCAGCGGGTAGGGCAAGCGCGCCCCTATAGAGCGTTTCTTGATCAGATAGAATGCTTCTATCTGACCAAGAAGCGCTCTAATCCGCCTACAGGCAGCGGCGGATGGCCGGCAGCGCGTCCTCGACCGCCGCGCGGCCGGCGGCGATCGATTCGGTCGCGCGGTGGTAGTCCATGAGACCGATCTCGCGCAGGCGCGGCACCAGCATGACATGGGGCGGCTCGCCGGCCAGGCGGGCGCGGGTGATGTGATCCTGCATGATGTCGATGGCCCCGGCGAGCACGTCGAAATAACCGGGGGCGCCGCGCTGGGCGAGTAGCCGCGGGGCGATCTGCGTGATCTGGTCGCCGAGGGTGGCCGGCAACTGGGCGAGCATCTGGGCGAAGGAATCGCCCGTCCCACGCTCGGGCGGATGGGCGGCGGCGACCGGCTCGTCCTTGCGCCAGCGGCCGAGCTGATCGCCGTTGAGGTTGACGGCGATGGTGACATCGGTGCCGAGCGCGCGGCAGAGCGACACCGGGACCGGATTGACCAGCCCGCCATCGAGCAGCCACTGGCCCTTGTGGCGCACCGGGCTGAACAGCCCCGGGATGGCGATGGAGGCGCGCACGGCATCGAGCACCGGACCGGACTGGAACCAGTATTCGCGGCCGGTGGCCAGATCAGTGGCGACCGCGGCGAAGGGCTTGGCGAGATCCTCGATGGCGCCGCCGATGCCCAGGCCGCGCAGGAACTTGATCAGCGCCTTGCCGTCGATCAGCCCGCCGCCGGCGAGGCCGACATCCGCCATGCCGATGACCTGCCGCCAGCTCACCCCTTCGGCCCACTGGCGCAGCTTGGGCAGGTTTCCGGTGACGTAGGCGGCGCCGACCAGTGCGCCGATCGACGTGCCGCAGACGACATCCGGCTCAACGCCGGCCTCGACCAGCGCCTCGAGAATGCCGATGTGCGACCAGCCGCGCGCCGCACCGCTGCCGAGAGCAAGGCCAATGCGCGGGCGCGTCACTGCGGGGCCTTTCGTGAAAGGGTGGGATCGCTGCGATGACGCGACTTTGCGACAGGATCAAGGCGCTCGGCAAACAGAGGCGGATTCCGCCGCGGCGGATTTCCGAGGCGCGCCCTGTCACCGTGGCCGGTCAGGGAATGGTGGCGTGCATGATCCGGATCGCCGCCGGGCCGAGGATGACCGCCATCAGCACCGGCAGGAAGAAGAGGATCATCGGCACGGTGAGCTTGGGGGGCAGCGCGGCGGCCTTTTTCTCGGCGTCGTTCATGCGCTGGTCGCGGTTTTCCTGGGCGAGAACGCGCAGCGCATTGCCGAGCGGCGTGCCGTAGCGTTCCGCCTGGATGAGGCTGGTCATCACCGAGCGCACAGTCTCCAGCCCCGTGCGCTGGCCGAGATTTTCGAACGCCTGGCGACGCTCGGGCAGATAGGAAAGCTCGGCGGTGGTCAGCGCCAGCTCCTCGGCAAGCTCGACCGATTGCTGGCCGATCTCCTCGGCGACCTTGCGGAAGGCGGCTTCCAGCGACATGCCGGATTCAACGCAGATGAGCATCAGGTCGAGGGCGTCCGGCCAGGCCCGCTTGATCGAAAGCTGGCGCTTGGAGACGACGTTGGAGACGTAGAGGTTGGGCGCATAGAAGCCGGCATAGGCCACCGCGACGACGATGAGGAACTTGATGCCGGTCGGCTGGGCGAGCTCGGCGACGAAGAACATGTAGAAGAAGGCAACCGCGAAGAAGACCAGCGGCAGGGTGGCGCGGGCGAACAGGAAGACCACCAGCGGCGCCTGACCGCGGTAGCCGGCCATACGCAGCTTGGCGACGGTCTTGTCGTCGGCGAGCGCCTTGCGCAGGTTGAAGCTGTCGACGATGCGCTGCATGAACGGCCTGGCGGGCTCGCGGCGCAGGTTGGAGCGGTTGGCCTCGACCGCCAGGCGGGCACGCTCGCGCGCACGGAGCTGCTCGCGCTCGATCGCCACGCTCTTGATGCGGGCGGCGAGCTTGTCGCGCTCGAACAGCGGCTGGACGAGCGTGTAGGCGGTGGCGGCCACGGCCAACGCGGCGAAGATGGCGATCAACGTCTGCGGGGAGGTCATGACGGCATAGAAGAGCTGCAGCACCGACGCTTCTCCCTAGAAATCGAAGTGGATCATCTTGCGCATGACGTAGATGCCCATGGCCATCCACAGCCCCGAGCAGATGAGGATAATATGGCCGAGCGGCTCGGTGAACAGCAGCGAGATGTACGACGGGCTGGTCATGTAGACGAGCGTCATGACGACGACCGGCAGGGCGCCGATGATCGCGGCGGAGGCCTTGGCCTCCATGCTCATCGCCTGGATCTTGCCCTTCATCTTGCGCCGCTCGCGCAGCACCCGCGACAGATTGCCCAGCGCCTCGGCCAGGTTGCCGCCGGCGCGCTGCTGGATGGCGACAACGATGGCGAAGTAGCTGGCCTCCGACACCGGCACGCGCTCGGGCAACTTGCCGACGGCATCGCCAAGGGTGACGCCGAGCGCCTGGGTCTCGGAAATGACGCGGAACTCGGACTTCACCGGCTCGGACGCCTCGGCGGCGATGATCTTGACGCAATCGTTGAGCGGCAGGCCGGCCTTGACGCCGCGGACGATGACATCCATGGCGTTGGCGAATTCGTCGACGAACTTGTTCATGCGGCGCTTGCGCAGGAAATTGACGATCCAGCGCGGCAGGCCGAGCAGCCCGGCGATGCCGATGGCCGCGGCGATCCAGGCCGGCAAGCCGAACAGCCACGGAACCAGAAAGAAGAACAGCCCGACGGCCAGGCTGATGAGGATGAAGGTGCGGCGCGACCAGCGCAGCCCCGCCTGCTGCATGCGCAGCGTCAGCGGCGGCGACTTGCTGTGCTTAGCCTTGGCCTTCTCGCGCTCCTCGACCTCCTTGAGGGTATCCTGGATCGACTTGCGGCGCTTGACCGGGTCGGCGGCAACCTCGCGCGGCGTCTCGATGCGGCCGGTGCCCTGGATGGCGCCGATGCGGCGGGCGGTGGTGTTCTCCTTCTGGATACGCTCGAAGAGCAGCGCATAGGTGAGGCCGCCGGCGCTCAAGGTCGCCAGGAGGCCGATGGCGATCAGCAGGAGCGGAGACATCAGCGCACCTGGCCGGCCAATTCGGGCGCGTTGGCGGAATCGAGCGCGCTGGCGAGGCGGACATCCTCGTTGAAGTAGTGGGCGCGCTCCCAGAACTTCGGCCGGCCGATGCCGGTCGAGCGGTGGACGCCGGTGATGCGGCCGTTCTGGTCTTCGCCGATGATGTCGTAGACGAAGATGTCCTGGGTCGTGATGACCTCCCCTTCGGTGCCGATCACCTCGGTGATGTTGGTGATGCGGCGCGAGCCGTCGCGCAGGCGCTCGACCTGCACGATGACGTCGATGGAGGTGGCAATCATCTCGCGGATAGTCTTCGCCGGCAGCGTGAAACCGCCCATGGTAATCATGGATTCGAGGCGCGACAGGGCCTCGCGCGGGCTGTTGGCGTGCAGCGTGCCCATCGACCCGTCGTGGCCGGTGTTCATCGCCTGCAGCATTTCGAACGCCTCGGGTCCGCGCACTTCGCCGACGATGATGCGCTCGGGACGCATACGCAGGCAGTTCCTGACCAGATCGCGCATGCTGATCTCGCCCTCGCCTTCGATATTGGGCGGGCGGGTCTCGAGACGCACGACGTGCGGCTGCTGGAGCTGCAACTCGGCCGCGTCCTCGCAGGTGATGATGCGCTCGTCGTGCTCGATATAGCGGGTCAGGCAGTTGAGCAGCGTCGTCTTGCCCGAACCGGTGCCGCCGGAGATCAGAATGTTGCAGCGCGAGCGGGCGATAACCTCAAGCACGGTGGCGCCGTCGCGGGTAATGGTGCCGTACTTGACCAATTGGTCGAGGGTGAGCTTCTCCTTCTTGAACTTGCGGATGGTGAGCGCCGGTCCGTCGATCGCCAGCGGCGGGGCGATGACGTTGACGCGGCTGCCATCGGGCAAGCGGGCGTCGCAGATCGGGCTCGATTCGTCGACGCGGCGGCCGACCTGGCTGACGATGCGCTGGCAGATGTTCATCAACTGCGAATTGTCGCGGAAGCGGACGTTGGTCTCCTGGACCTTGCCGTTGACTTCGATGTAGGTTCTGAAGGCGCCGTTGACCATGATGTCGGAGATATCGTCGCGGGCGAGCAGCGGCTCCAGCGGCCCAAGGCCGAGAACGTCGTTGCAGATGTCCTCGAGCAGGTCTTCCTGCTCGGCGATCGACATGACGATGTTCTTGAGGGCGATGATGTCGTTGACGATGTCGCGGATTTCCTCGCGCGCCGATTCGACATCGAGGCGGGCAAGCTGCGACAGGTCGATGGTGTCGATGAGGGCGGCGAACACCGTCGACTTGATATCGTAGAAATTCTCCGAGCGGCGGACGCCATCGGCGGCCGGCCGCGTCCGGGCGGGCTCGGCAGCGGGGCGCGGAGGCGGCGGCGCGGCCGGCGCCTTGGCCTTCGCCGGCTCCGCTTCGGCCGGCGCCTCGGCGGCGGCGGGCGGGCGCGACGGCTGGGCCGGCGTCGTCAGCGGCGGCGCTTCGGTGGTTCCTGTCCCGCGCTTGCCGAACATGGGTACTCCCTCGTCAGGCGCTCTTCTTGCCACGCAGGCGGGCAATGATCGGCGCCAGGGCGCTGTGCTTCTGGCGGCGCGGCTCGACCCGACCGGTCACCGTGCGCGCGACCTGCTCGAACATGCCGGCGACCGGGCTCTTCGGATCGGCCTCGGCGATCATCAGGCCGTTGTTGGCGGCGTTGCCGAACAACTGCGTATCGAATGGAATGACGGCGGTCGGGGTCAACTCGAGCGCCGAGGCGAAGTCCTCGACCTTGATCTCGGGGCGCTTGGCCAGGCCTGCCTTGTTGACGACCAGGCGCGGCGGCGCGTCGGTGGTGCGGTTCGCGCGCAGCAGGTCGACCAGATTCTTGGCGTTGCGCAGATTGGCCAGGTCCGGCTCGACGGTGAGCACGATCTCGTCGGCGGAGAGCAGCGTGCGGCGCATCCATGCCGTCCAGTTGTGCGGCAGATCGAGAATGACGCCGGGAACGCTGGCCTGGGCGACATCGATGACCTGCTCGAAGACGGTCTCGCCGAAATCGTAGGTGCGGTCGAGGGTGGCGGGAGCGGCGAGCAGCGAGACGTGGTCGGACGCCTTGGCGAGCAGGCGCTCGAGAAAGTTGTCGTCGAGCCGATCGGGGGCGTTGACCGCCTCGGCGATGCCCTGGGTGGGATCCTGGTTGAAGTCGAGCCCGGCGGTGCCGAAGGCGAGATCGAAATCGGCGATGACCACGTCGCTTTCGAAGCAGCGCGCGATCGCCCAGGCGACGTTGTGGGCGACGGTGGAGGAGCCGACGCCGCCCTTGCCGCCGATGAAGGCGATGGAGCGGCCGAGCGGCTGGGCCGAGCGGTCGACATAGAGGCCGGAGATGGCACGGATGACGCCCATCTTGTCGATTGGGGCGACGAGATATTCGCTGACGCCGCGCTGGATGAGGCCGCGGTAAAGCTCGACGTCGTTGGTCTGGCCGATGACCACGACCTTGGTGCCGGGATCGCAGACCTCGGAGAGACGGTCGAGGTCGGCTTCCAGACGGTCACGCGGTGCCTTCGATTTCGACCATGATCAGGTTGGGCGTCGCCGCCGCCTGATAGTACTCGGTGGCGGCGGAGAGGCCGCCGGTGTGGACCTTGACGTGGGCGCGGGCCATGCGGCGATCGCCGGCCGCCGATTCGATGCAGGCGGCGACATCCGGCGTCTCGCAGAATGCTTGCACCGAGATGCGCGGAACCGGCCGGACATCGGCGCCGAGCGCGGCCGGCGCCGGCTCGGCCGGCCTCTCAGGCGCGTGTTCCTGAAGGGCTAAGTCGCTCATTGGCCAACTCCGGTTGCGACGCTGCCGCCGGTCTGCCGCGACAGGTCGGCGCCGGTCGGTTCGCCCTTGCGGTAGTGGTCGAGCACGATGGCGCGGCGCTGCGCGTCGGCGGGGGTGAGGCCGCGCGGATAGATGAGATCGAGGGGGCTGGCGACCATGGCCGCGAGGTTCTGCTGGGTGGCGCAGCCGAAGTCGGCGTAGTGGCGGTTCTGGCCGGTGTCGGCGGTCTGATCGGGCCACGGACCGCACGGCGCGGTGTGAGCGGCGACACGGTTGTAGGCGATGCGCACGGGGGCGTTGCGCTCTTCCGGGCCGGCGCGATAGACGCGGTATTCGATGGCGCGCCGGCTGACGCCGGACTTTTGCAGCACCTGCTCGACCTCGACGGCGACGGTGGCCGCGGCAACCTGGTTGGGCGAGCCGGAGGGCGCGACTACGGCGATCAGCGAGGCGCCACTATCGGCAAAGGCCTTGCCGAAGCCGGCAACGGTGGCGGCGACCGCGCTCGGCATGTGGCTGGTGTCCTGGCCGACCGGCACGTCCATGGTCTCCAGCATCTCCTCCACCGCAATCGGGTGATTGTGGCGGTAGTCATCGGGAATGCCGCCGGTGGTCAGCGTCTTGTCGGCCGAGGTGGTGCAGCCGGCGAGCGCGGCGACCAGGCCGCCGGCGACAAGCAGCACCGGCGAGGTGAGAGGCGCCCGACGACGGCGATCGATGGAGGACGCGGTGGTCATGAGGTGGCGCTCCGTTGCTGCCTGCTGGCGCTCATTGGATGATGAAACCGTAGTTGCCCTGGTAGGTGCCGGCCGGCGCCTTGGCTCCGTCGGCGCCGTAGACGCGGTTGAGATCGCCGAGGAAGTTGGCCTGGGCGTCGCCGGCGGTGCTGTAGCCGTCGGTGGGCAGGGCCAGCGCCGAGCGCGCCACCGGCCGCACCAGATAGGGCGTGATGATGATCACCAGTTCGGTCTCGTCGCGCTGGAAATCGCGGCTGCGGAACAGCGGTCCGAGGATCGGCAGATCGCCAAGGCCGGGGAACTTGCCAATCGACTGGCGGACGTTGTCCTGAAGCATGCCGCCCATGACCAGCGAGCCGCCCGAGGGCAGTTCCAGCGTGCTCTCGGCGCGACGCACCTTGAGGCCGGGGATGGTCAGGCCGTAAGCCGTGAAGGAGCCGTCTGAGGTGAGCTCGGACACCTCGGTCTTGACGCGCAGGCTGATGCGTCCCTCGGAGAGGACGACCGGGGTGAAGCCGAGTGCGACGCCGAAGGGCTTGAACTCGACGGTGATATTGCCCTGCTGGTCCTTGGCGGTGGGCACCGGGAACTCGCCACCGGCGAGGAACGACGCGGTCTCGCCGGAGATGGCGGTGAGCGTCGGCTCGGCCAGGGTCTTCATCACGCCGGTCTGCTCGAGGGCGCGCAGCGTCGCCGACAGGCTGCTGACGCCGTCGTTGTAGCCGAGCGTGAGGGCGTTGTCGGACAGCGACTTGTTGTTGACGCCGAAGGGATTGCCAAGGGTGCTGCCAACGGCAGAGCTGCCCGAACTGCAGGCGGTGGGGCTGACCATGCAGGTATTGAACTTGCCGATGGTGATGTTGCCGCTCATCTCAATGCCGAGCTGCTTGGCGATCGAGCGCTCGACTTCGGCGACGGTGACCTTGAGGTGGACCTGATCCTCGCCCTCGATGGTGAGCAGGTTGACCACCTTGGAGGTCGGCGCCGTGGTGGTGGCGGAGGAATTCGACAGGCTGACGTTGATGTTGCCGCCGGGGCTGCCCGAGGGGCTCTCCGAGGCGGACGACGACGACGGCTGCGCCCCGCCGGAGCCGGTGTTGGCGCCGCCATTGGCGAAGATCTCGGCGATGTCCTGGGCCCGACGGGAATCGGCGGCGTTGCGCACGGTGCCGGAGAGCACGATGTTGTCGTTGATGATCTCGACCTTGACGTCGGAATCGGGAATCAGGCGGCGCAGCATCTCCGACAGGGCGGAGGTATCGCGCTCGACCTGGAGATCGAGGTCGGCGACCTTCTCGCCGGCGCGGTCGAAGACGATGATGTTCGACTGGCCGACGGCGACGCCGGTGATGTAGATGCGCCGGGAGGTGCGGATGACCGCGTCGGCGATCGCCGGGTTCGACACCAGGATGTCGCGGGCGTCGCGCGGCAGGTTGAGGATGACGGACTTGTTGAGGCCGACGTTGACGGAGCCCTGCAGGGTGCCGTTGACCATCCGGGTCTCGGCGCGCGCGGCGGAGAGCGAGACATCGGCCGCGGCGATGGCGACCAGCGCCAGCGCTGCCAGCGCCACCCGACGTAGGATTGCTTGCACCATCTTCGCAGTTCCCTGTTTGTCGCCCGCGTGTTTCATCGGCTAACGAAGGCCCGTCACCTGGGTGGCGACGCCGTCCTTGACCAGGGTCACCGTGCCCTTGCCGTCGGGACCGCCGATCAGGCCCACAGCGTCCATGCCGGTGCCGGCCGCGTTGGGCGAGGAGTTGGCGACGCTGCGCAGGGCGAGGTTCAGCCGGTCGCTCATCTGCTGGGCGACGGTGATGATCTGCGCCTGCTGCGGTGTCAGCTCGAGCGTGGCGGTCTGGCCGATGACGGTGTCGCCGCCGGCGCCGCCGTCCTTCTTGGCGGCCTTCTCGACGGTCTGGTCGATGGCCAGCACGCGCACGTTGTTGAGGATCGTCTCGGTGATGTAATGGGGGCCGTTGCTGCCGTCGCTGGAGTTCTCGACCTTGCGGGTCATGATGACGTCGACATGGTCGTTGGGCAGGATGAAGCCGCCGGCGCTGGTGTCGGCGGCGATGCGGATGGCAACGGCGCGCTTGCCCGCGGGCAGGATGGCCGACATAAAACCGCGATCGGAGTGAATCAGCTTGGTGTCGCTGATCGGCTCGCCGGCATAGAAGCCGGCGCGGGCGATGGCCCCGACGACCCCTGATTCGGAATCGGCGGCGCCGCCGGTGATGAACTGGGACGAGACGCTGTCCTTCGGCCAATCACGCCAGGCGACGTCGGCAGCGGTGATCGTCTTGCCCATCGACACGTCCTGGGTGGCGACGAGCACCCTGGTGGTGTTGAGGTCGGCCTGCTTGGCAGGCTCGGGCGACGGCTGGGACGACGGCGCCGTCAGGTTAAGCGCCAGCACCATGGCGATCAGGCCAGCGGCTGCCGCGACGCCCAGAACTGCTACACGGGAGAGCTTCATGTCACGCTACCCTTTGAAGGCCGATCCCGACCGACTACCGCCAGTTTCGCGCAGCAATCGTGTACTTATGGTTAATCAGAGGTATGGATTCGTGATTAACGAAAGCTTGTCGGATCAGCGGTTCCCAAGGGATCGCGCTTCTTGTTGAGCACGGCCGCGGAATCCTCGGCACCGGCCGCCAGCGGCGGCACCGGGCCCGGCTAGCCGATCGCCATATGCATCCAGATAGTGTGCGGATACGTGACGAGCCCGGCGGCGGCCAGCGCGACCCCATATGGCACACCCTCGTTCTCATCGTGCAGCCGACGGATCCACGGCTGGCGGATGATGAAAGCGGGCAGGACCGACTGCCGGAAGGAAAGCAGAGAGATGGTCAGCAGACCACCGAAGATCGAGCCGATGGCGATGAACTCGACCGTGCCCTCCCAGCCCAGCCACAACGCGGTGACGGAAGCGAGCTTGGCGTCGCCGCCGCCAATCCAGCCCATGGCGAAGCAGAAGAAGGCAACCGCCAGCACGGCACCGCCCGAGGCCCAATGGAGGCCGAAGGTCTGCAGGTCCATGCCGGTGAACGGCGTCAGAACCACGAATGCCGCTATCATCAGCAGCGTGACGCGGTTCGAGATGGTCATCGTCAACAAGTCCGAGACGGCGGCGTAGGCCATCGCCAGCGGGAAGATGGCGAACAGGGCCTGATGGACAACAGCGCTAAGCATGACCGTCTCCGGCGAAACTCTTGTCGCCACGAGAGTAAGGACCGATGATTAAGAGGGGCTTTAGCGGATCGTTCAAATGCGCATGAATTCCGCTTGGGCCCCAGGGCAGCGGGCGCGGCCGGACCAGGCACGCGGCCTGCCTGCGGCGACGGCTCTAGTCGAGGTGCGGCGAGACGGCGCCGAGCATGTCGTTGATCTGGGTGCCGATGGTGCCGGCGGCCAAAGCCAGGGCGACGCTGACCAGCGACGCGATGATCGCATACTCGATTACCGTGGCGCCCGAGCGGTCCCGGACAAAGCGCGCAACCGTGGCCGTCATGAACCGGTCCGTCGCTAGGAAGAGCGACCCCATCGCAAACTCAGCCGCACGCTCCCTGAACGGGAGACGCGCGGCTCTGAGCTTGCTGTCTGCGACGTCGCGGCCCGCGCGACGTCGCGGATCATCAAGAACTCTTCAGCTTGGTCGAGACGAAGTTGAACGTCGCGTTCAGCTTCGAGCCAAGGGTCGTGGCGCCGGCGATGATGGCAACGCCAATGAGCGTGGCGATGAGGCCGTACTCGATAGCGGTCGCGCCGGACTCGTCCTTGGCAAAACGGGAAATCAGCTTGTTCATGAGGGACCTCACTCTCCGGGTTTCTCTAGTGTCGGCTCAGCCCGGCTTTGGCCGGCAGCGTGGCCAGGAGCGCAATGTAGGACCGAAACCCTGCAAGCGAGTTAATAATCGCACCGCTTATGATCGTCATTTATAACTAATAGGTAAGCATAACAATCCGTTCATGGGAACAATTGCTTGTATTTCGCCAGTTTCTTCCCCCACAAGTTTTGGTTTACGACTCGTTACACCCATTTTCGATAGGAAATCGTTCACCATCCACGCGAAAAGCGGTTGAAGCACCGAAAGCCGACGGGACAAGCTCCTTGCGGCGGTGGGGCCGGCTTTAAATCTTCGTTCACCATATCCGGCGTAGGTTTTGGCCGTTGGCGTATCTGGCGGAGGTCCCATGCTCGCGTTTTCCTTCACGGCAGCACGGCTCAAGAAAGCGGCCGCCCTCGCCTTCGCCGGACTGGCGAGCCTGGCGGCGATGGCCGCTGCCGCCACCGCGGCCGAGCCGATCTCAGTGGTGGTCGATCGCGCCAAGGTGCTGCACATCTCGCAGCCGGCCAACGTCGTCATCGTCGGCAACCCGGCAATCGCCGACGCGACCATCCAGGACAGCCAGACGCTCATCATCACCGGACGCAGCTACGGCACCACCAATCTGATCGTGCTCGACAAGCAGGGCCAGCAGATCGCCGACAACGTCGTGACGGTCGAACCCTCCAACGACCAGGTGGTGACCGTCTATCGCCGCGCCAGCCGTGAAACCCTGTCGTGCACACCGCAATGCTCGCCGGTGCTGTCGCTGGGCGACACCCAGAACGTGTTCGATGCGGCCAACCAGCAGATTCAGGCGACCCGCTCGCTGGCCAATTCGGCGGCCAAGCAGTAGGCCGCCACGCGGCAGCGCGCCGAGGGTTAACCGAAGGTTGCCGCGGACGATCAGCTTTTCGGCAAAGCGCGCAACCGTTTCTCAATCGTTACCGGATAGGAATGGGTGGAAGGCGGCAGGACCACTTCTGGCGCGCCCCGCCGGCGGGATCGCTCGTTCATGCCATCGCTGTTCACAGCACCAATCGATTTCGTCCGTGGCGCTGCCGCGCATTGCGGACTGGCGCGCTTCCGCCGCGACCAGAACGGCTCGACCGTGGTCGAGTTCGCGCTG
This sequence comes from uncultured Alphaproteobacteria bacterium, assembly GCA_963782045.1. Lineage (GTDB taxonomy): Bacteria > Pseudomonadota > Alphaproteobacteria > Rhizobiales > Kaistiaceae > CAVSRC01. The sequence continues at coordinate 186,208 of CAWAIR010000005.1, read as the reverse complement.
GTGGCGGCGCCGTTCTTCGCGCTGCTGTTCGCCATCATCGAGACGGCGATACTGTTCTTCGCCGGCCAGGCGCTGGATAGCGCCGTGCAGAGCACGGCGCGCCTGATCCGCACCGGCCAGGCGCAGCAACAGAACATGAGCGCCGACAACTTCAAGACCTCCATCTGCAACCTGGCCGGCGGGCTGCTCGATTGCAGCAAGCTTAAGGTGGACGTTCAGCAGTATACGGATTTCGGTGATGTAAATCTGGGGGTCCCGGTCGACAAGAACGGCAACCTCAACGTCACTCAGAACTATAATACCGGCCATGGCGGCAATATCGTCGTGGTGCGCGCCTATTACGAATGGCCGGTGCTGATCAACCTGCTCGGCAACAACCTTGCCGACCTGCCGGACGGCAGCCACCTGCTGGTCGCCACGGCAGCATTCCGCAACGAGCCCTTCCCATGGTGAAACCGGCGGCTCTTCGCTTCCGACCTCTGTCCGGCCGGCTGTTGCTCCGCCGGTTCGCCCGCGACCGCGCCGGGGTCTCGGCGCTGGAATTCGCCCTCATCCTGCCGCTGATGCTGGCGCTCTACATCGGCGGCATACAGGTGAGCGAGGGGCTCAGCATCGACCGCAACGTGGCGCACGTGACCAGCACGCTCGCCGACCTGGTGACGCAGTCGAAATCGCTGAGCAATTCGGACATCCAGAACATCTTCGACGCCTCTTCCTCGGTGATGGCGCCCTATTCGGCCGACACGCTGCAGATCTCGCTGGCTGAGGTCTACATCGACCCCAAGGGCAACGCGAAGGTGCAGTGGAGCAACGCGCGCAACACCACGGCGCCCGGCTTCGGCAGCAGCGTCACCCTGCCGACGGCGGTCAGTGTACCAGACTCCTACGTGATGGTGGCGTCGGCGAGCTATCCCTACACACCCGACATTGGTTACGTGCTGACCGGCACCTTCAACCTGAGCAGCACCTACTACCTCAAGCCACGCATCAGCGAGTGCATCAGCACGTCCACCTACACCTGCCCCTAGAGCGCTTCTTGGTCAGATAGAAGCAGTTCCGTTTCTCGACCGGGAGGCGATCCGGCGTCGAGACCGGCGACTAGCCGCCGCTGGTGGCGCTCTCGCTGACCAGACCCTCGATCAGCTTGTAGTCGGCGGCCGTGGCCGGCACGAAGCCGCCGCCGCCGATGCTCGAGCCGTCGACGGCGTCGAGCGCATCGGGCGCCGCCTCGCCCATGGCCATGAGGGCATCGGCGATCAGCTTCTTCAGCTCATCCGGCAGGTCGTTGCGCACCACATGCGGCCCGAACGGGATGAGCGGCGACTGCCAGACGATCCTGAGCCGGTCCATCGCCAACGCACCTGCCGACACCATGCGCGTGAAGACGCCGAAGCTGTAGCCGTTGCCGGCATCGCCGGCCAGACTCGACCAGCCGGCAGCAAGGTCGGCCTCGTCGGTGAACAGCATGGTGACCGCCTGTTCCGGATCGGACGCGGTGGGCATGGAGGAGAAGTAGCTGTCGGCGACGATGCCCTGCGCCGCCAGCGCCTTGAGCGGCACCAGGCGGCCGGCGACCGAATTGGCGCCGGTGAGCGCCAGCCGCTTGCCGCGGGCGTCGGCCAGCGTCGCAATCGTGCCGCCGGCGAGCGAGACGAGCACGGAATGGAAGCCGCGCGAGCCATCGAAGGCGGCTGGAAGGGCAACCGGCTCGACGCAGGCGCAGAGCGCCTCGGCGGTGGCGTAGCTGGCGGCGCTGTGGATGGCGTACTGAACGCGCGCCGAGGCCTGGGCGTCGATGAGGGCGTTGTAGTTGGCGGTGGCGACGATCTCCACCGGCAGGCCGAGGCGGTCCTGCATGTAGGCGCGGAACGGCTCCAGCCGCGCGATGTCGTAGGCGGCGCCGTGCGGCACCACCGTGCCGATGCGCAGGACCTTGACGTCGTCGCGCCAGTCGGCTCGCGCCGGCAGCGTCGCCGCACAGACGAGCGCCACGACCAACGCAACCGAACCGAGGATTGTCCGCATCCCTTGCCTGCTCCGTCCCAGGCGCGCCCCGGCCCATCCTGCCCGATCGGGAGGCGAGCGGAAAGGGCGGTTCAGGCGCGGGAGAAGCTGTAGAGCGTCGACTGGCGATAGGTCTCGCCAGGCCTCAGGATCGAGCTCGGGAAACCGGGATGGTTGGGCGCGTCGGGGAAGGCCTGCGGCTCGAAACAGCAGCCGCCATTGACCAGGTAGGTGCGGCCATCGAGGCCGGGAACCGGAACCCGCATCATGTAGCCGTCGTAGAACTGGACCCCCGGTTCAGTCGAGGCGATATCGAGGGTGACGCCGCTTTTCGGCGAGTGCAGCCGCGCGTGCGGACGCGGGGACGACGATTTGGCGCGATCGACGACGAAGTTCTTGTCGAAGACGACGCGCTCACCGCCGCGCATCTGGCGGATCGGACGGGCGGCGCGGAAATCATAGACCGACCCGGCGACGGCGACGATCTCGCCGGTCGGAATCTCCCCGCCGTCGGTCGGCGTGTAGGCATCGGCGAAGATGCGCGCCTGATGATCGAGGATGGTCGCTGAATTGTCGAGGTTGAAATAGGAGTGCTGCGCGAGATTGACGAGAGTGGGCGCATCGGTGGTCGCCGTGATCTCCATGCGCAGCGTCGCCGGCGCCTCGACGAGATAGCGCAGCTCGGTGGCGACGGCGCCGGGATAACCCTCCTCGCCGTCGGGGCTGTCGAGGGCGAGCGTCACGCTGGCGGCAGCGTGATCGACCAGGCGCCAGGGACGCGAGCCGAAGCCGCGAAAGCCGCCGTGCAGGTGATTACGGCCCTCGTTCAGCGACAACTGATAGTCGTTTCCATCGATCGAGAAACGGCCGCGGCCGATGCGGTTGGCCGAACGGCCGACGACGGCGCCGAAGTGCGGTGAATGCTGGAGGTAGTCCTCGAGCCGGTCGAAGCCGAGCACCAGAGGGTGATCGACACCGGCCAGCCGCAGATCGCGGATGATGGCGCCAAGGGTGATGATCCGGACGCTCAGTTCGCCCGCGGCGATCGCCACTTCACGAATCTCGTCCCCGTCCGGAGTTGTTCCGAAAATATTCCCAGCCATCGTTCAGCCCGCCCCCATGTCGCGGCGGGGCATCATATCGAAGCCTCGCCCAATTAGCGACATGTCGGACACTACAATTCGCTCCTCCGCACCTTGCGGATAGGGCAACTTTTCGCGCCCGGAGCGACTAAAGGGACTGGTTGTAACCACCGACGATTGCATGCTCGCGGATGAAGCCGTCGACGACGGCAAACATCTCGCGCATGCGGGCTTCCGACACCGGACTCTCGACCACGACCACCAGCTCGGGCTTGTTGGACGAGGCGCGCACCAGCCCCCAGGTGCCGTCGTCGGTGACGGCGCGCACACCGTTGACCGTGACCAGATCGACGATCCGGTGACCGTCGATCGTCTCGCCCGACTGCTTGAGCCGGCGAAAGCGGGCGGTGACGGCGTCGGCGACCTCGTACTTCCGCTCGTCCGGGCATTCGGCCGACATGGTGGGCGACGACCAGGTGCGTTCGAGGCCGGCGGCCAGACGCGACAGCGACTGCGCAGGATTGCGGTCGAGGAGGTCGAGGATGGCGATCGCGGAGATCAGCGCATCGTCATAGCCGCGGCCGACGGGCGGGTTGAAGAAGTAGTGGCCGGACTTCTCGAAGCCGGCGAGCGCGCCGAGCTCGGCAACCCGCCGCTTGATGTAGGAGTGGCCGGTCTTCCAGTAGTCGGTGGTAACGCCGTTGGCGGCCAGCACCGGATCGGTGGCGTAGAGGCCGGTCGACTTGACGTCGACGACGAAGGTGGCACCCTGGTGACGCGCCGAAAGGTCGCGCGCCAGCAGCACGCCGATCTTGTCGGCGAAGATCTCCGCGCCGGTCTCGTCAATGACCCCGCAGCGGTCGCCGTCGCCGTCGAAGCCGAGGCCGAGATTGGCGCCCGAGGCACGCACGGCATCGGCGATGGCGTGCAGCATCTTGAGGTCCTCGGGGTTCGGGTTATAGCGCGGGAAGGTCCAGTCTAGCTCGGTGTCGAGCGGCACCACGTCGACGCCAAGCGCCGACAGAACGTCCGGGGCGAAGGCGCCCGCCGTGCCGTTGCCGCAGGCGACGACCGCCTTGATCCGGCGCGCGAATTTCGGCCGGCCGGTCAGGTCGGCGATGTAGCGGGTGCGCATGTCCGGCACGAAGCGGTAGCTGCCGCCGTGGCGCGGGACGAAGGCGGCGGAGAGCACGATGTCGCGGAAGCGCGCCATCTCGTCGGGGCCGAAGGTCAGCGGCCGGGCGGCACCCATCTTGATGCCGGTCCAGCCATTCTCATTGTGCGAGGCGGTGACCTCGGCGATCGCCGGCACGTCGAGAGCGAACTGGGCGAAATAGGCCATCGGCGTGACGGCCAGTCCGATGTCGTGGACGCGGCAGCCGGCGGCGACCAGGCCGTTGGCGAGCGCCGCCTTGATGGCGGCGGAATAAGAACGGTAGTCGTGGCCGGTGACGACGTCGGGACCGGCGCCGAGCTCGTGAAGCAGCGTGCCGAGGCCGAGGCCGAGCGCGGTGACGCCGGTGAGGTTCAGTTCCGGCGCACGGGGGTCACCCGGAATTCCGTACCACCAGCGGGCGTCGTATTCGCGGAAGCCGGTGGGCTTGACCAGCGGGGTCGTCTCGAAGGCGTAGCTGTTGGCGGCAAGCGTCGGAACGGGGCGCGGAAACATCGGAACTCCTTCGCGTTTCGGGCCCCTTCATAGCCCGCTGGGCGCCGGCCGATAAGGGGCGGTTCCCTAGGTTTGCCGGTTCCTTCACAGGCGGATTGTGTCGCGCAGAACACAGCCTGGAGTGAATCCAAATTCCCGCAAAGAGTTTCGACGTCACCATTGGTGCAGTCCGCTAAGGTGGCCGGAATGGAGCATGAGACTTAGGGGGTTGCGTGACGGTGTCGGCCTGCCGGGGAAGCGCATTCACCGTCCTTGTCTCCGCGGCGCTGGCCCTGCTGCTGCCGATGGATGGCGCGCTGGCGGCAAGCCGTGCCGAGCAGCAGAAGCTCCTGCAGGAGAGCCTGGCCAATCCCACCGACTACGCGATCGCCTTCGCCTATGTGCGCATCTCGGAGGCGCTCGGCGACAACGAGGCGGCGATCGGCGCGCTGGAGCGCCTGCTCTTCTACAATCCGAAACTGGCGCGGGTGAAATACGAGCTGGGTGCGCTCTATTTCCAGGCGCACTCCTACCAGCTCGCCGTCCACTATTTCAAAGACGCGCTCGCCAGCCCCGACATCGACGCGGCCACCAAGGGGCGGATCGCGGCCATCCTGCCCGAGGCAAAGAAGCAAGCCTCGCCGGTGCGCTCCTGGATCTTCGCCGAGAGCGGCGTGCGCTATCAGTCGAATGCCAGCGCGACTCCGTCGAGCGGACAGGTGTGGTCGGGCGGCAGCAGCCCCGGTACCTTCGACTTTTCGCGCCCGCACGGCGCCGACTGGAGCGCCTTTGCGCTCATGCAGTTCTCCAACGAGGCCGACTTCGGCGGGCAGTCGAACAACCGGCTGGAGACCAACGCCACGGCCTACTACTCCAAGCAGTCCAGGTTCAGCGGCCTCGATGCCGGTGTGGTCAGCGGCGACTTCGGCCCGCGCCTGGCGCTGGCGCCGGACAAGTGGGCCGGGCTGACCGTCAGGCCCTATGTCACCGGCAGCGCCGCGTGGGCCGGCGGCGACCCCTACAGCGCCGATGGCGGCGCCGGCGTGTCGCTGTCGGCGCCGTTCGGCGGCCTCACCCTCTCGCCATCGGTCGAATGGCAGCGCGCCACCTACAACCCGGCACCCGGCGCGACGCTGGGCACGTCCGACTGGCTGACCGCCGGCATGTCCATGGCCGCGCGCTTCTCCGACGCCTTCTCGCTCAACGGCAGCGTCTATTACCGGCGTGCCGGGGCGGCGGCCTATGCCTCGCAGGATTTCAACGCGGTGTGGGGCGAGCTGGACTTCGTCTGGCGGTTCGCCCCGCCGATCGAGAGCATCGCCCAGCAGTGGACGCTGTCACCCTTCGTGCGCCTGTCGAGCACGATGTTCGACGCGCCCGACCTGTCGATCGCTCCGGGCATCACACGCCACGACCGCAAATGGCAGGTGGGCGCGGCGCTCGACGCGCCGCTCACCGCCGATCTCGGCCTGTCGCTGGCCGCGACCTATGAGCGGGTCGATTCAAACGTCACCAACTACAGTTACGACAACTGGTCCGTGCTCTTCGGGCCGACAGCGCGATTCTAGGGACCGCCCATGCTCGGAGACAAAAGCGGACCCATCCTGCCCACCTTGCTCGGCATCCTGCTGTCGACGGCAATGCCGGTGTCGCGGGCATGGGCGCAGCCGATCGGCTCGGTCGCGGCGGTCAACCAGAGCGCCACCGGCGTTGTGCCCGGCGCCAGCGGACGCATGCTGACGCTCGGCCAGGACGTCGTCTTCCGCGAGACGATCAAGACCTCGAACGCCGGCTCCGCGCAGATCGCCTTTGTCGACCGCTCGACGCTCAATGTCGGCCGCAACAGCAACGTGCTGATCGACCAGTTCGTCTACGACCCCAACGGCGGCAAGAACGCCATGGCGCTGACGCTGACCAAGGGCATGCTGCGCTTCGTCGGCGGGCAGATCAGCCACACCGCCGGGGCGACCATCAAGACGCCGGTTGCCGTTGTCGGCGTGCGCGGCGGCTCGGCCACGGTAGGCTACTCCGCCCTGCAAGGGGCCGGAAATTGCAAGGGCGTCATCGTCATCAATCACATCGGCAGCCTGACGCTGAAGAACAATGTCGATTCGTTGACCATCAGCAAGCCGGGATACGGCGTCTGCGTCACCTCGGCCAACGAACCGTTCCCGGAGCCTTTCCTGGTGCCCGATTCGCTGATCAACCAGTTCATGCAGGCGGCGACCTCGGGCACCGGCCAGCACGGCGGCGCCAACACCCCACCAAGCAGCCACATGTTCACCCAGTTCGGCTTCAACCTGCCCCGGCTGCAGCCGCCCGGCAATCCGCCCGGCAGCAACCCGTTCGACATCCTCACCATCATCAATTCCGGCGACCAAATCACCGTGTCGCACGCGCAGAACGGCTACGGGTGGGACTAGGGCTCGGCCGCCTGATGGAAGGCAACGCCGAGCAGGGCGCAGGCGCGTGCGGCCACCATCGCCATCGGCTCGACATCGAACCACGGCCGGTAGCGCGGCGCCGACGCCGCGACACGCTTCCTGAGGGCGGCATCGGCGTAACAGCGTCGGACCGCAGCGACCATCCACTCGGTTGTTGCCTCGGTGATCCGCATGCTGTCGCCGAGCTCGTGCGCCTTGACGAAGCCGCCGGTGACGCGGGTGTCGAGCCAGGTGGAGAGGATCACCTGCGGCACGCCGGCGGCGAGGCACGCCGAGGTGAGCTGCTCGCCGCCCTGATGCACCACCACGCGGGAGCGGGCGAAGATCTCCGCCACCGGAACCGGCCGGTCCTCGAGCACCAGGCGGGACAGCTTCTGCCGCGAGACCTCGGTGAGGCCGGGGATGTAGGCGCGCACCGGAAAGGTGAGGGCCGCCAGGCCATCGAGCACGGCGGGATATTCCTGTGCGAGGCCATGCAGGTAGACAAAGACCTCGCCGGCATCGCTGCCCGGCCTCCGCGCGGCCAGCACCTGGCGCATGCCGGGCACGCTCGGAGGTAGCAGCGGCTCGCCGCGCAGCTGCGGATAGAAGTCGAACTCCGCCGGCCCGCTCGCCATGACCGCGGCGATGCGCAGGAGATCGCCGATCCCGGTCAACGGAAAGCGGCCGGCCCGGGCCAGGCCCTCGTTGATGGCGGCGAGCAACGTCTCGACCGGGTAGCTGGCGCCCGGCCGGCCGGGGAAGATCGGGAAGCCGCCGTCAACGATGGGCGGCAGGCGCACGCAGAAGCCGGTGGCGATGACCGGCAGATGCTCGCGCGCCGCCAGCATGGCGCCATAGGCCTGCTCGCAGATCACCAGGTCCGGCGCGAAGAACGAGAAGATGCCGTCGTAATGGGCGACCGCGCCGGCGACGGCGGCGGCGGAATTCAAGCCGATGTGGGCAAGGAAATCGGTGAAGCCGTTGACGCGGACGGGCTGCCAGCCGCTCTGTCCGGCGCGCTGGCTGGGCCAGATGTAGGTCTGCACCGTGCGCACGCCGACGCGGGCGAATTCGCGGTCGGCCGCGGTGTTGTCGTAGAGCGCGGCGATGCACTCGACGCCGGAAGCACGCAGGTGGCCGGCAATGGCGCAGAGATTGGAATAGTGGGTGCGCCCGGCGCCGTATTCCCAGGCGAGCAGAACGCGCTTGCGCCGCGCGGCGAGGCCATCGGCAACAGTCATGACGGCGAAGCTAGCCGGTGCCGGCGGGTCCGGCTACTGGGTCAGCACGAGCTGGCCGTGGGCGATCTCGAACTTCGACAGGCGGGCGAGGAAGCTCATGCCGAGGAGATCGACCGGAAGGGCATTGCCGGGAACGACGATCGCGGTGACGTCGCGCAGGGCGACATTGCCGACGCGGACCTCGCGCAGCGTGACGCGCGCCCCGTTGACGACACCGTTGGCGGTCGACAGATGCTCGTTGTAGTCGCTCCTCGCCAAATAGAGCCCCAGGCGCCGCGCGGTGGCATCGGTGAGGGCGATGGTGGTGGCGCCGGTATCGACCATGACCGGGACGCGGCTGCCGTCGATGCTGGCCTCGGCGACGAAATGGCCTTCGGCGTTGGCGCTGAGTGCCACCTGACGGCCACTGTCCCGGCTCTGATCGGCGGAGGCGAGCGGCGGCAACGGCCTGCGCTCGGCAGGGGCGGCAGGCACGGCGCTTTCGCCGGCCGCCTGGCGCGGCGCATGGAGCGCAGCCGACAGCAGAGCCGGCGCCAGGCGCGGCGCGGAGATGGCAATCGCCGAGATGACTGCGGCGAAGAGAACGAGGCGACCGAGCACGCGGACACCGTTTCGGCTGACACGGACCCGCCCATGGTGGCGCGCAACGCTTAAGAAAGCGCGAGCGGCGCCGCGGCCTTTGATGAAAGGTTTAGGGATCCTTCGAGGCCTGCCCCCGATCCTGAGTCCGTGGCCCGCATGCGGCGAAGCGGAATGCGGGTGACGCGTCCGCGGATTACGCTCCGCTCCATCCGGGCTACCAGGCATCCCTTCCGGCGGCGGCGGCCCTACAGCCAGCCGCCGTCGAAGACGTAGGTCTGGTTGGTCGCGGCGGAGGCCTCGTCGGAGGCGAAGAACAGCACGGCGCGGGCGATGTCGTCGCCCTTCAATTGCCGCTGCAGGCACTGGTCGCGCATGAGCTGGGCGAGCGATTCCGGCGTCGCCCACAGCTCGAGCTGGCGCGGGGTGAGGATCCAGCCCGGGGCGATGTGGTTGATACGCACGTTGTGTTTGCCGAGCTCGCGGGCGAGCCCGCGGGTGAGGCCGAGCACGCCGGCCTTGGCGGTGGTGTAGGCAGGCAGGCCGCCGTGGGCGATCATCCACGAATTGGAGCCGATGTTGACGATGGCGCCGTTCCTGGCCTTCTTCATGTCCGGTGCCACGGCCTGGATGGCGAAGAACTGGTGCTTCAGGTTCACCGCGATGCGATCGTCGAAATATTCCGGCGTGACCTCCTCCAGCGTATGGCGCTCGTCATGGGCGGCGTTGTTGACCAGGACGGTGATCGGCCCGAACACCTTGCGCACGTTGGCGACGGCCTTCTTCAGCGCAGCAATGTCGGTCAGGTCGCACGGCTCGAAATGGACCTTCTGGCGCCTGCGCTTCAGCCGCGCCACCAGCGCTTTCGACGGCTTCTCCTGGATATCGATGAAGGCGACCTTGGCGCCCTGGGCGGCGAAATGCTCGACGATCGATTCGCCGATGCCCGAGCCGCCGCCGGTGACCAGGACCGTGCGGCCCTTGAGGCTCGGATAGATGGCGCCGTATTTCATGGGTGCTTCCCCCGCAGGTGTTGTCGTTGTCCCTACCCTTCCCACCGAAAGCGCCGGGCGATCAAGTCGGTCGGGAGGTGCGGCGTGCCGCGCGCCGGAGGTCATGTTAAAATAGCTCCAGTTCCATGTCGAAAGTGCCGGGCGCCGTTCGTCGTCCCTGGCGACGTTGGCGAAAAGCGCAAGGGAGGGAAGCGGTCATGGCCGAGAAAGTCCTGATCCTCATGGGGACGAAGAAGGGTGTGTTCATTGCCGAAAGCGGCGATGGACGGCGCTCGTGGCGGCTCAGCGGTCCGTTCTGCGAGACCTGGCCGATGAACCATGTGGTCGGCGACCCGGCGACCGGCGCCATCTACGGCACCGGCGGCAATGCCTGGTTCGGCCCGGCGGTGTGGCGGTCGGACGATCTTGGCGCCACCTGGAGCCATTCGAGCGAGGGGCTCGCCTATGCCGAGGGCGAGGAGCCGATCGTCTCCGGCTGGAGCCTGGGCGTGGCCAACGGCTTCGTCTATGCCGGCGTGCAGCCGGCCGGCCTGTTCCTGTCCACCGACGGCGGGGTGAAGTGGGAGCAGGTCAAGGGCCTCCGCGACCACCCGACACGGCCGCAGTGGAACCCGGGCGGGGCCGGGCTGGTCCTGCATTCGCTGGTGATCGACCCGGACGATCACGATCGCCTGTGGGTGGGCATCTCGGCGGCCGGGGTCTTCCATTCCGCCGACGGCGGCAAGACGTGGGAGCCGCGCAACAAGGGCACGCGCGCCGACTACAATCCGGACGACCAGCGCTATCCCGAATTCGGCCAGTGCGTGCACTGCGTGGTCAAGGCGCCGGGATCAGGCGACCGGCTCTACCAGCAGAACCATTGCGGCATGTACCGCAGCGACGATGCGGGCGTCTCCTGGCAGAGCATCGAGGCGGGCCTGCCCTCCACCTTCGGCTTTCCGGCGGCGGCGCATCCGCGCGATCCGGAGACCCTCTACCTGGTGCCGCTCAACGGCGACATCCGCGGCCGCTACGTGCCGGAGGCACGAGCGGCGGTGTGGCGGACGCGCGACGGCGGCGCCACCTGGCAGGACCTGCGCACCGGGCTGCCACAGGAGAATGTCTTCTACGGTGTGCTGCGCCAGGCGATGGCGACCGACAAGCTCGACCCGGCGGGCGTCTATTTCGGCACGTCCTCCGGCACGCTCTACGCCAGCGCCGACGAGGGCGAGCGTTGGACGACGGTGGCCGAGAACCTGCCGACCATTCTCTCGGTCGAGACGATGGTGTTGGAGTAGGCGCGATGGATGCGGCGGGCGGTCATGCAGCGACGGAGAGCGCGACGGCCACCGTAACGGTGACGCTGGCCGGGGCTCTCACCTATCTGTTCCCCGGGGCGCCGCGGCGGCTGACGGTGGCGGCGTCAAGCGTGCGCGAGATGGTCAAGGCGCTCGACGCGGACTGGCCGGGCATGGGTGACCGCATCGTCGATTCGACGCCGGCGATCCGCAAGCACATGAATGTCTTCGTCGACGGCACGCGCGCCGCGCTCGACACACCGCTCTCGCCCGGGGCGGAGGTGTTCGTTCTGACCGCGATCAGCGGGGGGTGAGGGGACGACGACGGCGGGCGCTTCTTCGCGAGGCTACTTCGTCCCGTACAAGCGGTCGCCGGCGTCGCCAAGGCCGGGGACGATGTAGCCATGGTCGTTAAGGTACTCGTCGATGGCCGCGGTGTAGATGGGGATGCCGGGCTGCGCCTTCTGGAAGCGGTCGATGCCCTCGGGCGCGGCGAGCAGGCAGACGAAGCGGATGTCGCGGGCGCCGCGCGCCTTCAGCCGGTTGATGGCGGCCGAGGCCGAATTGGCGGTGGCGAGCATCGGATCGACCACGATGGTCAGCCGGTCGGCGATGTCGTCGGGCGCCTTGAAGTAATATTCGTGCGGCTCCAGCGTCTCCGGATCGCGGTAGATGCCGATATGGGCGACGCGGGCGGAGGGCACGAGATCGAGCATGCCTTCGAGCAGGCCATTGCCGGCCCTGAGGATCGAAGCGAAGACCGGCTTCTTGCCCTCCAGGATCGGCGCCTCCATCGTCGCCAGCGGCGTCTCGATGGTCTTGGTGGTGAGCTTGAGGTCGCGGGTCACCTCGTAGGTGAGGAGCAGCGCGATCTCGCGGAGCAACTGACGGAAGCTCGCGGTGGGCGTCGCCTTGTCGCGCATCAGGGTCAGTTTGTGCTGCACGAGCGGGTGGTCGACGGTGATGACACCTTCCATGGCGGTCTGCCTCCTTCTCATGCGGCCGTGGTCACGCCTGTCTTAGCCCCGCAACGCCGCCGCGGGTGAGGAAACGGCGCACTTCCGCCGGCTTATCCCCCATTGAATCCCCTTCCCTTTGCGCTTACCCCTGCCGGATGAGCAAACGCGCTTTCCTGCTGGTGATGGATTCCGTCGGGATCGGCGGTGCCGAGGACGCGGCCGCCTTCGGCGACATCGGCTCCGACACGCTCGGCCACATCGCTGCCGCCTGCGCGGCGGGCGAAGCCGACCGCAACGGCCAGCGGTCGGGGCCGCTGAAGCTGCCCAACCTGACGCGGCTGGGGCTGGGGGCCGCGGCCAAGGCCTCGACCGGCGGGCTGCCACCGGGGCTGGAAGCCGCGCCCGACGGTCAGGCGATCTATGGCTATGGCGTGGAAAGCTCGACCGGCAAGGACACGCCCTCCGGTCACTGGGAGATCGCCGGCGTGCCGGTGTCCTTCGCCTGGACCTACTTTCCGGAAACCCAGCCGGCCTTTCCGCCATCGCTCACCGACGCACTCATCGCGCAAGCGAAGCTCCCCGGCATCCTCGGCGACAAGCACGCCTCCGGCGTGCCGATCATCGAGGAGCTCGGCGCGGAGCACATCCGCACCGGCAAGCCGATCTGCTACACCTCGGCCGACTCGGTGTTCCAGATCGCCGCGCACGAGACCCATTTCGGCCTCGACCGGCTCTATGAAACCTGCGAGATCGCGCGCAGGCTCTGCGACCCGCTCAATGTCGGGCGGGTGATCGCGCGGCCCTTCGTCGGCGAGACCACCGAGACGTTCAAGCGCACCGCCAACCGGCGCGACTATGCCGTGCCGCCGCCGGAGCCGACCCTGCTCGACCGGCTCGAGGAGGCCGGCCGCACCGTGTTCTCGGTCGGCAAGATCGGCGACATCTTCGCCCATCGCGGCACCGGCACGATCCTGAAAGGCGCGAACGACGGCGCGCTCATCGACCGCACGCTGGAAGCGGCGTCACAGGCCGGCGACGGCGATTTCGTCTTCGCCAATTACGTCGATTTCGACACACTCTACGGCCACCGCCGCGACGTCGCCGGCTATGCGGCGGCGCTGGAGGCCTTCGACGCCCGCGTGCCGGAGCTGCTCGCGGTGATGCGCGACGGCGACCTGATGCTGTTCGTCGCCGACCACGGCAACGACCCGACGTGGCGGGGCACCGACCACACTCGCGAACACGTGCCGATCGTCGGGCTGCGGCATGGGCTGGCTGGCAAGGACATCGGCCGGCGGGCGTTTTCCGACATCGGCGAGACGATCGCGGCCCATCTTGGCCTTAAGCCGGGGCCGCACGGGGAGAGTTTTCTGTAGGGGATCAGGATGGCCGGGGCATGGTCAACGTCGTGCCACGATCCCCACCCGAAATTCGCTTCGCATCAGCTCGCGAATTTCGACCTCCCCGCAAGGGGGAGGTTGAGTTCTGTGCGAAACCGCATTGCTGCGGCGGCATGCGGAGAATGATGACAGGCTTCAGTCCTCTTTCTTCTTGGAATTCCAATAGGCGAAGGCGTCGGTGACGGGGCCCTTGGCGCGGCGGCCGAGAACCGAGTGGCCCGCGGGATGCGCGCGCCGGTCGTCAGACTCGCGCCGTTCGACGACCGGTGCGGCCCGAAGCCGACGGTCGAAGGCGGCCAGAAACTCGTCCAGGGCGCCCGCGTGGTCGCGATCCAATGCGAACCTCCGGTTGCCCGTCCCCAAGATCAGAATAGTCCAGGCGCGGCGCGGCTGAAGGTGCGGAGTTGAATCAACCTTAATGGCCGGCGATGCCCGGCGTTAACCCTGCCCGCGCCGGTTCAGGGGCCGATGCGCTGATAGACGGCCTTCGTGGCCGGCGGCGCGGAGCCACTAACCGCGTAAGCCTGCTTGAGCGCCGTTTCGGCCGCGGCCGCTGCGGCTTCGTCGCGGGCATGGACGAGCGCCAGCGGCGCGTCCGCACCGACCTCGGCACCAAGGCCGGCCAACCGGGTGAACCCGACCGAATGGTCGATGGAGTCCTCGGGCTTCATGCGGCCGCCGCCAAGCGCCACCACGGCGATGCCGATGGCGCGGGTGTCGATCTCCGCCACCGTGCCGGGACGCTCGGGGACGACCGGACGGACGACCGGCGCCGCCTTCAGGTGCTTCTCCGGCTTCTCCATGAAATCGCCGGGGCCGCCGAGGGCGGAGACCATCTGCCCGAAGATTTCCGCCGCGCGGCCGGAGGCGAAGGCGGCTGCGATCTTCGCCCGTCCGTCGCTGTCGTCGGTTGCCAGCCCGCCCGCGGCGAGCAGCTCGCCACCGAGCGCCACGGTGACCTCATGGAGGCGGCGGTCGGCCTTGCCCTTGAGGAAATCGACGGCGTTCATCACCTCGACCGCGTTGCCGGCAGCGGAGGCGAGCGGCTGGTTCATGTCGGTGATGAGGGCGCTGGTCTTCATGCCGGCGCCGTTGGCAACGCCGACGAGGCTTTCGGCCAGGCCGACCGAGTCTTCCATGCTGGCCATGAAGGCGCCGTTGCCGGTCTTGACGTCGAGGACCAAGCCGGCAAGCCCGGCGGCGAGCTTCTTCGACAGGATCGAGGCGGTGATGAGCGGGATCGATTCTACCGTCGCGGTGACGTCGCGGATGGCGTAGAGGCGCTTGTCGGCCGGCGCGAGGTCGGCGGTCTGGCCGATGACGGCGCAGCCGACCTCGGCGACCACCTTGCGCAAGAGAGCAAGGTCCGGCTGGGTGCGGTAGCCGGGGATCGAATCGAGCTTGTCGAGCGTGCCGCCGGTGTGGCCGAGGCCGCGGCCGGAGATCATCGGCACATAGGCGCCGCAGGCGGCGAGCGCCGGGGCGAGCATCAGCGAGACGTTGTCGCCGATGCCGCCGGTGGAATGCTTGTCGAGCGCCGGGCCGGGCAAGCCGGACCAGTCGAGCACCGCGCCGGAATCGCGCATGGCGACGGTGAGCGCCACCGCCTCGTCGCGGCTCATGCCCCTGAAGAACACCGCCATGGCGAAGGCGGCGACCTGGCCCTCGCTCACCCGACCTTCGGTGAGGCCGGAGACCATGAAGGCGATCTCCTCGGGCGTCAGTGTGGCGCCGTCGCGCTTCCTGCGGATGATTTCCTGTGGAAGAAACTGCGTCATAGGCGCACCCCGGTCACAGGCCCTCCATGTCGAAGGCCGATGGCAGCAGCTCGCGCATGGTGAAGGTCTGGCCCGCGCCGGACGGGTCGATGACATCGACCGGCGTGTCGGGACCGGCGAACTCGGCAAGACGCTGGCGGCAGCCGCCGCAGGGCGTGGTCAGGCGGCCCTCGATGCGCTCGGCGACCACCGCCACGGCGACGATACGCCGCTCCGCCGCCGTGCCGCCGGCCGCGACCATCTGGGCAATGGCCGAGGTCTCGGCGCACCAGCCTTCCGGATAGGAGGCGTTTTCGACGTTGGCGCCGGAATGGACGGTGCCGGCATCGGTGCGCAGCGCCGCGCCCACGTGGAAGCGGGAATAGGGCGCGTGAGCGTGTGCGCGCACGGCCTTGGCGGCCGCAAAGAGTTCCCTGTCCATCGGCTGGTCTCCTCTCATCCCGCAACCCAGTTTTCTAGCGCCTTTGCGGCAATGCGTCACCTCGCGAGACCGGCTTGGCGCGGGCATGCGAAAATGCGAGAGTTGACCCAACCCTTGACGGCAAGGGCTCCGGCGGCTGCTGCCGGGTGCGGCCCGAAGGGAACGGCGGTCACTCCGCCGATGTGCCGTTGTCAATCCGAAGGAGGGTCAGTTGAACCGCAGGATCATCACCACGTCCCTTGCCGCACTTGGCGCTGCCGCGTGGCTCGGCGTCATGAGCGCGCCGGCCTTTGCGTTCCTCGCCTGCGCCGTTACCGACACGGGCGGCGTCGACGACAAGGGCTTCAACCAATACACTTGGCAGGGCGTCCAGGACGCCGCCAAGGAAGGCGGATTCGAGGCCAAGGTGCTCGAATCCAAGGCCGAGACCGATTACGTACCGAACCTGCAGTCGTTCGTGCAGGCCAAGTGCAACATCATCGTCACGGTCGGCTTCCTGCTCGGCGACGCCACCAAGACCTCGGCAGAGGCCAACCCGGGCGTCGACTACACCATCGTCGACTATGCCTATGACCCGACGATCCCGAACGTGCTCGGCCAGGTCTATGCGACCAACCAGGCCGCGTTCCTCGCCGGCTATCTCGCCGCCGGCATGACCAAGACCGGCGTGCTCGGCACCTTCGGCGGCATCAACATCGGCGGCCCGGTGACCGACTTCATGGACGGCTTCGTATGGGGCGCCGACTACTACAACAAGGTGAAGGGCACCAAGGTGAAGGTGCTCGGCTGGGATCCGGCCAAGAAGGACGGCGTGTTCGTCGGCGATTTCAACTCGATCGACAAGGGCAAGGACATCGCCAAGAGCATGGTCGATGAAGGCGCCGACATCATCCTGCCGGTGGCCGGCAAGGTCGGCCAGGGCCCGGCGGCGCTCGCCCAGGAGATCGGTCCCGACAAGCTGAAGATCATCGGCGTCGATACCGACCAGTACATGACCGATCCGGAGCACAAGGGCGTGTTCCTGTCGTCGGTGCTGAAGAAAGTGGACGTGACCACCAAGGAAGCCGTCACCGAGGCCTTCAAGGGCACCTTCAAGGGCGGCGTCATCGTCGGCGACCTGAAGAGCGGCGGCGTCGATCTGGCACCGTTCCACGACTTCGATTCCGCGGTTCCGGCCGCGCTCAAGGACGAGATCTCCAAGATCAAGGCGGGGATCGTCGACGGATCGATCAAGGTCGGCGGCTGAGATCGGACAGCCATCATCGTCAATTGCCCGCCGCGTTCCACGGGACGCGGCGGGTGCGTTCGCAAGTCGACCGATCCGGGGCGCGCGGGACCGGTCGAAAGGCGGGGGTGCTGAAGCTTGGACATAGAACTCCGCGGCATCACCAAGCGCTTCGGTGATCTCGTCGCCAACGATTCCATCAACCTGCAAATCCGCGCCGGCGAGGTGCTCGGCCTGCTCGGCGAGAACGGCGCCGGCAAGACGACCCTGATGAACGTGCTGTCCGGCCTCTACCGGCCGGACGAGGGCGAGATCGTCATCGACGGCAAGCCCACCCATTTCCACGGCGCCGGCGACGCCATCCGTGCCGGCATCGGCATGGTCCACCAGCACTTCATGCTGGTGCCGGTGTTCACGGTAGCCGAGAACGTGGTGCTCGGCGTCGAGCCGGTCGGCGCATTCGACCACCTCGACCTGGCGCGGGCGCGCGAGCAGGTCACCACCATCAGCAGCCAGCACGGGCTCAACGTCGACCCCAACGCGGTCATCGAGGAAATCCCGGTCGGCATCCAGCAGCGCGTCGAGATCATCAAGGTGCTGTTCCGCTCGGCCAACGTGCTCATCTTCGACGAGCCGACGGCGGTGCTCACCCCGCAGGAGGTGACCGAGTTCTTCGGCATCGTGCGGTCGCTGCGCGACGCCGGCAAGGCGCTGGTGTTCATCACCCACAAGCTGCACGAGGTGCTCGAAGTCGCCGACCGCGTCAACGTGCTGCGCGCCGGCAAGGTGGTCGGCGAGCGCGACCCGAAGATGGCGACCGAGGCCGAGCTGGCGGAGATGATGGTCGGCCGGGCGGTCACCTTCCAGGTGGAGAAGCAGCCGGCCAAGCCCGGCCGCGCGCTGCTCGAGGTCAGCGGGCTTGCCGCCATGAACGAGCGGCGGGAACTGGCGGTCGACGGCGTCGACCTGAGCGTGCGCGAGGGCGAGGTGGTCGGCATCGCCGGCGTCCAGGGCAACGGCCAGACCGAGCTGGTCGAGGCGCTGACCGGGCTGAGAACGCCGGTGCGCGGCCGCGTCTCGTTCCTCGGGCGCGACATAACCCGCGCCTCGGCGCGCCAGCGCCATCTCGCCGGCATCGCCCACATTCCCGAGGACCGTCAGCGCGACGGCATGGTGGGCGAATTCGACATCGGCGAGAACATGGTCCTTGACAGCTATTACGACGCGCCCTTCTCGCACGGCTTCGCGATGGACTGGCCGGCGGTGCACAGGGTCTGCGTCAAGAACGTCATCGATTTCGACGTGCGCACGCCGTCGATCTACAGCCTCGCCGACCATCTTTCCGGCGGCAACCAGCAGAAGCTGATCGTGGCGCGGGAACTGTCGCGCCAGGTCAAGCTGGTGATCGCCTCGCAGCCGACGCGCGGCATCGACGTCGGCTCCATCGAATATATCCACAAGCGCATCATCGAGGCGCGCGACCGGGGCGTCGGGGTGTTGATCGTGTCGACCGAACTCGACGAGATCCTCGCCTTGTCTGACCGCATCCTGGTGATGTTCCGCGGCCGCATCTCCGGCAGTTTCGCGGCCGGCGAGGTCAGCATGAGCGAGATCGGCCTGGCGATGGCCGGCGCGGGAGCGGCGGCATGACCGAGTACATGCGCCAGGAGACGCAATCCGAGGAGGCGCTGCAGCGCGGCGGCGCGGCGGGTTTCGACATCGAGCAGTTGATCATCGTGCCGGTGCTCGCCGTGGTCGTGGCGATGGTCATCGGCGCCATCGTCATGCTGCTCACCGGCGTCAACATCCCGACCATCGGCGAGGCCTACGCGGCGCTGTTTTCCGGCTCGTTCGGCTCGCTCTCGGCGGTCTCGGAGACGCTGACCGCCGCCGCCCCGGTCACCCTCTCCGCCCTCGGCGTGGCGCTCGGCTTCCGCGCCGGGCTGTTCAACATCGGCGCCGAGGGCCAGGTGATCGCCGGCGGCATGGCGGCGGTGGTCGCCGGCTTCTCCTTCGCCGGCCTGCCGATCTGGATCCATCTGCCGCTGGCGCTCGCCGCCGGCATCGCCGCCGGCGCCGTCTGGGCGGCAATCCCCGGCTGGCTGCGCGCTTCCACCGGGGCGCACGAGGTCATCACCACGATCATGCTCAACCTGATCGCGGTGCAGCTCACCAACTATCTTCTGCGCAATCCGCCGATCCAGAAGCTCGGCCGCCACGATCCGGTGTCCCAGTCCGTGCTGCAAAGCGCGCAGCTGCCCAAGCTGCTGACCTGGCTCGACCCCAATCTCAGGCTCAATGCCGGCATCATCATCACCATCCTGATGGTGATCCTGGTCTACTGGCTCCTGTTCCGCACGACGCTCGGCTTCGAGTTCCGCGCCAGCGGCCTGAACCCGTTCGCGGCGCGCTATGCCGGCATGCGCTCGGGCCTGATCATCGTCGCGGTCATGGCGATTTCCGGCGGTCTGTCGGGGCTGGCCGGCGCCAACCAGGTGCTCGGCGTGCTCGGCCGGGCGACACCCGGCTTCTCCGGCGGCGTCGGCTTTAACGCCATCGCGGTGGCCCTGCTCGGGCGATCGCATCCGGTGGGCGTGCTGCTCGCCGGCATATTGTTCGGGGCGCTCGACGCCGGCGGCAGACAGATGCAGGTGGCGGCCGGGGTGCGCATCGACCTGATCGCCATCATCCAGTCGCTGATCATCGTCTTCGTGGCGGCGCCGCTTCTCATGAAGGCGGCCTTCCCGTGGGCGTTCCGCAAGCGCAAGACGGCGGGGGTCTAGGGCGATGGCTGTCACCGAGACCATGGGGGCCCGCGCCGACCTCGACATCACCCAGCGGCGCCAGACGCTGATCATCGGCTGGCTGCTGCTGGCGCTGGCGGTGTTCGTGGCGGCGGTGTTCGGCGCCGAATCCTCGGGCGAGGCAACCTTCCGCCTGGCGCTGAGGGGCGATCTCTTTCCGCTGCCGAACCTCACCGTACCGGCCTCGCCCTACAGCTACGTCGTCGCCGCCATCCTCGCCTTCCTCGGCGCCCGCCAGTTCGTGCGCGGCGGCGCCAGGCGTTCGAGCCTGTTCCTCGGCATCGGCCTCTTCCTGGCGGTGACCGCCTTCCTGGTGTGGGCGACCGCCGGCAAGGAATTCAACCTGACCGGCATGCTGGAAGCGACCGTGGTGCGCGCGGTGCCGATCGCCCTCGGCGGTCTGGTCGGCACGCTGTCGGAGCGGGTGGCGGTGGTCAATATCGGCATCGAGGGCATGCTGCTCTCCGGCGCCTTCACCGGCGCCATCGTCGGCTCGCTCGCCGGCGGCTGGATCGGCCTCGTCGCGGCGATCCTGGTCGGCGGGCTGATGGGGCTGGCGCTCGGCTTGCTGGTGATCACCTACCGGGTCGACCAGATCATCGCCGGCGTCGCGGTCAACCTGTTCGCCCTCGGGCTCACCTCCTATGTCAGCAGTCAGGTGCTGACCGTCCACAAGGAGCTGAACAACGCGCCGATTTTCAGCGGCATCGACATTCCGTTTCTCGCCAACCTGCCGATCGTCGGGCGCGTCCTCTTCCAGCAGAACATCTTCGTCTACGGCGCCGCGATCCTGATCGCCGGGGCGACTTACTATCTGTTCCACACGCGCAGCGGCCTCAGGGCCCGCGCCGTCGGCGAGCACCCCGAGGCCGCCGACACGCTCGGCATCAACGTCTATCGCGTGCGCTTCATCAACCTGACGGTCGGCGGCATGGTCGCCGGCTTCGCCGGCGCCTGGTTCACGCTGGGCTCGGTCGGCCGCTTCGACATCAACATGACCAACGGCCGCGGCTTCATCGGCCTGGCCGCGATGATCTTCGGCCGCTGGCACCCGGTCGGCGCGCTGATGGCGGCGCTGGTCTTTGGCTTCGCCGATTCGCTGCAGCAGAAGCTGGCGATCCTGCAGACGCCGATCCCATCGGAATTCCTGGCGATGGCGCCCTATATCGCCACCATCGTGCTGGTCGCCGGCGTCGTCGGCCGGGCGCGGCCGCCAGCCGCCGACGGCAAGCCCTACATCAAGGAGTGAGGCCAAGTGGCCGAACTCGCCCCTGCCGATCGCGCTGATCGCCCACGACCAGAAGAAGGACGAAATGGTCGCCTTCGTGCACGACAACTACGAGGTGCTCAGGGCCTTCCCGCTCTACGCCACCGGCACCACCGGCGGGCGCATCCTGGAAGAGTGCCCCGACTTGCGGCTGACACGGATGAAGAGCGGCCCGGTCGGCGGCGACCAGCAGATCGGCGCGCTGATCGCCGACGGCAAGATCGGCGCGCTCATCTTCTTCATCGACGCACTGTCGCCACTGCCCCACGACGTGGACGTGAAGGCGCTGACCCGGCTGGCGGTGGTCTACGACATCCCCATGGCGCTCAACCGGCACACCGCCGACATCTTCATCCACTACCTGAAGAAGCTGATGCGCAACCCGGAGACCGCATGAGCCAAGCAATCGATACGATCGGCCGGCACCTCGACCACCTGCCCTTCCCGGTGCTAATCGGCGATATCGGCGGGACCAACGCCCGCTTCTCGCTGGTGCCCAGCGAAACAGGGCCGACCACGCTATCCGAACGTGCATACCGCCGACTTCGCCTCGATCGACGACGCCATCGAGGCGGTGGTGATCGAGAAGGGCGGCGCACGGCCGAAATCGGCGATGCTGGCGCTGGCCGGACCGATCTCCGGCGACCGCGTGCCGCTGACCAACTGCCCTTGGGTGGTGGAACCGAAGAAGTGCGTGGCCCGCTTCGGACTCTCCGAGATGGTGCTGCTCAACGATTTCGAGGCGCAGTCGCTGGCGCTGCCGGATCTGACGCAGGCCGACCTGGCGCCGATCGGCGGCGGCGAGATGGTCGCGGACGGCGCCCGCGTGGTGCTCGGACCGGGCACGGGGCTCGGCGCCGGCGCGCTCGTTCCGGCGCGCGACATCTGGGTGCCGGTGCCGGGCGAAGGCGGCCATGTCGACCTCGGGCCGGTGAGCGAGCGCGACTTCGCCATCTGGCCGCATGTGGAACGCACCGGCGGCCGGATCGGCGCCGAGACGCTGCTGTGCGGCTCGGGCATGGTCCGCCTCTACCGGGCGGTCTGCGCCACCGACGGCGTGAAGCCGGAACTGACGACGCCGAGGGAGGTCACCGAAGCCGGGCTTGCCGGCTTGAGCCCCCAGGCGGCCGAGACGCTATCGCTGTTCGCCGTCCATCTCGGCCGGGTCGCCGGCAACCTGGCGCTGGTGTTCATGCCGACCGGTGGCGTGTTCCTCGCTGGCGGCATCAGCGCCAAGATCGCCCCGGTGCTGCAATCCGGCGGGTTCCGCGAAGCCTTTCTGGCCAAGTGGCCGCACCAGCGGTTGCTGGAGCGCATGGCGACCGCGATCGTCACCAGGGAGGACGCGGCGCTGGCCGGCATCGCCGCCTTCGCGCGGGCGCCGGCGCGCTTCGCCGTGTCGCTCACCGGCAGACGGTGGCAGGGGTAAGGGGCTATTCCTCGGCGTCGACCGGCTCGGCGTTGAGCTGGCCGTATTTCTCCGGGCCGATGGTCTCGAGCAACTGGAGCTGGGTCTCGAGGAAGTCGATGTGGCCCTCCTCGTCGGCGAGCAGCTCCTCGAAGAGCTTCATCGAGATGTAGTCGCCGGCGGCCTGGCAGCCCTCGCGCGCCTTGGAATAGTAGGTCTTGGCCTCGTACTCGCCATCGAGATCGGCTTCCAGCACCTCCTTGATGGTCTGGCCGATCTTGAGCGGGTTCAACTGCTGCAGGTTGGGGAAGCCCTCGAGGAAGATGATGCGGGCGATCAGCTTGTCGGCGTGGTGCATCTCCTCGATCAACTCGGCCCGCTCCTTCTTGCCGAGTTTGGCGTAGCCCCAATCCTCGGTGAGCCGGAAATGCAGCCAGTACTGGTTGACGGCGGTCAGCTCCAGACGGAGCGCGTGATTGAGAAAGTCGATAACCTTGGGGTCGCCCTTCATTGCAATGCTCTCCCTCTTGTGTGAGGCCGATTAAAGGTCCCCACAAGGGTGGCGTCAAACCGGAGCCGGGTGGCGCCGCGGGGCCGCCGGCGGATCGGTCTCGGCGGAACTCGCCAGCGGCTCGGGGCAGGTGAAGCTGAAGCCGGCGCCCGCGACCATGGCGCGGACGGACGTGAAGCAGGTGCCGCATTGCGGGCGGGCGCCGAGCGCCTTGAACAGGCGGCCGGGCGTGATCGGGCGGTCCGGGTCGGCGGCGGCCAGCTCGCGCGCTGCGGCGAGGATGCGCTCGCGCGTGAGCACATTGCATGAGCAGACGATCATGCGCCCTCACATGGCACCGCCGCCGGCACCATGCAACCGGCGGGCGGCGATCCAGCGCTCAGCGGCTGGCGAAGGCGAGTTTGAGGCCGAGCCCAACGAAGGCGGCAGCGAAGGCGCGGCGCATCCAGGCAAGCACGCGCGGCCGCGAGATGACGTGATCGCGCACGGCGGCAGCAAACAGGCCGTAACCGACGAAGACGACGAAGGTCATCGCCATGAAGACGGCGCTGAGTTCGCCCATGCGCGCCACGGGATGGGCCTCGCCGGCATCGACGAACTGCGGCAGGAAGGCCATGAAGAAGATCGACAGCTTCGGATTGAGGAAATTGATCAGGATGGCGGTGACGATCACCTGCAGCGGCGAGCGCCTGCCCGGCGCCGTCTCGACCTGGAGCGCGCCGTGCTCCTTGAGCGTCATCCAGGCGAGATAGAGCAGGTAGGCGACGCCGACGAACTTGAAGATCTGGAAGGCGACGGCGCTGGCATGGAGCAGCGCCGCCAGGCCAAGGATGGCGGCGGCCATGTGGGGGACGATGCCGAGCGTGCAGCCGAAGGCGGCGACGATGCTGGCACGGCTGCCGCGCGAGAGCCCGGCGGCGAGCGTGTAGAGCACGCCGGTACCGGGCGCGGCGACGACGATGAACGAGGTGATCAGGAATTCCGGGCGCATGGGCGAGCTGCGTTCTTGTGGGCGCTGGCCGATGATAGCTGGGCTCGCGCCGGTCCGCGAGCCACCCGAAAACCGCGCCGCCTTTATCCACACGCCCGGCCAAACTCAAACCACATTTCCCGGCTGCACTGGGCACATGAAAGCAACCCGAGCCACATCGGCAAATCGTCACCTGGGGCCGAGCGCCGTCGCGGCGACGCTGTTCATCGCTCCGCCCCTCGCAATTCTTGCGATCGACATCGTGCGCCACCTGCAGCCGGCCCAATTCGAGCCGGCCCGGACCGCCACGATTCTGTTCACCTGGATCGGTGGCTGGATGACCCAGCCACTGGCGGCCGTCCTCTTCCTTCTGCTGCCGTTGGTCGCTTCGGCCACGGGCGCGGCCATGCTCGCTACGCATTGGTGCGCGACGCCCCGTCTGCGCGCCGATGCCGGGGCGGCGGCGGCTCTTGTCCGGCGCAACCTCGCGGCGATCATCCTTGCAGCGGCGACGATGGCCGCCGCGCTCGTCCTGACCGCGTCCCTTTGGCACCTGATCGCCGGCTGACGCCGACCGAAGCGCCGTCGCCCTCTCAGCCGATGACCAGCACGGCCCGCTTGGCCATCGACTTGACCAGGTTGGCGCGGTAGGCGGCCGAAGCGTGGATGTCGGCGAGCATGCCGGCCGGGTCGAGAGCGATGTCGTTGAGGGCGGACGGCGACAAGGAAGCGGCGAGCGCATTCTCCATTGCGCGCGCGCGGAAGACGCCATTCGACCCGGCGCCGGTGACGGCGAGGCGGACGACGCCATCGGCCATGCGGGCGAGGAAGACGGCGGCCAGAGCGTAGCGCGAGGCCGGGTTGCGGAACTTGCTGTAGGCGGCCTTCTCGGGGATGGGGAAGGTGACGCCGGTGACGATCTCGCCCTCCTCCAGCGCGGTGGAGAAGAGGCCGGTGAAGAAATCCTCCGCCGCGATCGTGCGCGCGGCCGTGTGGATGGTGGCGCCGAGGGCCAGTGCGGCAGCCGGATAGTCGGCGGCCGGATCGTTGTTGGCGAGCGAGCCGCCGATGGTGCCCATCTCGCGCACCGCCGGATCGCCGATTACGCCGGCAAGGGCGGCGAGCGCGGGGATCGCCTCCCCGACCGCCGCCGAGGCGTGGACCTCGGCATGGGTGGTGGCGGCGCCGATGGAAACCGCGCCATCCTCGACGGCGATGCCCTTGAGCTCGGCGATTGCCGAGAGGTCGATGACGTCGCTCGGCGCCGCCAGCCGCTGCTTCATGGTGGGGATGAGCGTCTGGCCGCCGGAGAGATAGCGGCCCTCGGAAGCATCGGCGAAGAGCGCCGCCGCTTCGGCGAGGCTTTGCGGCCGGTGGTAACGGGTCTCGTACATCGCGCGCCCCTGCCCTCGCCCTAGCGGGCGCTCGCCATCGCCGCAGCGCCAGCGGCGATCGACTTGACGATGTTCTGATAGCCGGTGCAGCGGCAGATGTTGCCTTCCAGCTCGCGCCGGATGGTCGCCTCGTCGAGGCGGGTACCGAGCCGGCGGACCATGTCGATGGCGCTGATGATCATGCCCGGCGTGCAGAAGCCGCATTGCAGTCCGTGGTTGTCGTGAAACGCCTGCTGCATGGGATGCAGCGTCGCGCCCGAGGACAGGCCCTCGATGGTGGTGACGCGGCTGCCGGCGGCGCGCGCGGCGAACATGGCGCACGACTTCACCGCGACGCCATCGACGAGCACCAGGCAGGCGCCGCATTGCGAGGTGTCGCAGCCGACATGGGTGCCGGTGAGGCGGAGGTGATCGCGCAGGAACTCGGAAAGCAGCATGCGGTCCTCGACGGTAGCCGAGACGCCTCTGCCGTTGACGGTCATTTCCACGCGCGACACGGGACTTGCCTCAAATGTAGAAGATCAGCAGGACGACGACGACGGCGGCGAGCGCGATCAGCCCCCACATCTGCGGGCCGCCGAGAAAGTTGCGGGCGGCGGCGCCTTCGGCGCGCTCCTCGGCGATCTTGATGACCTCCTCGACCTCGTGCTCGACCTGGGCGAAGCCGTCCTCGCTGCCGACCTGGTCGGTGAAGGTGGCGAAGAATTGATCGGCCATCTGCTTGGCGGTGGCGTCGATCAGCCGGGCGCCGACCTGGGCGAGCTTGCCGCCGACCTTGGCCCTGACGGTGTAGGTGAGCAGCGTGGCACCGTCGTCGTCGGCAAGTGCCACGTCGGCGCCGCCGTTGGCGAAGCCGGCCGGGCCGCCCTTGCCCTCGCCGGCGATGGTGTAGCCGTTGGGCGGGTCGATGTTGGTGATCGTGACATTGCCGGTGAAGGTCGCCGAGACCGGCCCGACCTTGGCCTTGACGGTCGCCGTCATCTCGGTTTCGGAGACCTTCTCCAGGCTCTCGCAGCCGGGGATGCACGCCTTCAGCACGACCGGATCGTTGAGCGCGGCCCAGACCTTGGCGCGGGGCGCCGGGATCCGATAGCGGCCGGTCATTTCCATGATGAGAAGTCCTCCCGGAAAGCGCGCGGCAGGCAGCGTCCGCTGGCGTCGTTGGCTGGTTGGGGACCGCAGCCTGCGTTCCTTTGCGCGGACCCTAACGTGCAGCCGGGAAGGCGGCAAGCGCGACATCGCCCACCGACTTCGGCTAAAACGCCCCTGTGACCGCACCCGAATCCGCCCCTGACCATCCCTTGCAACCGCGCCGGCAGACGCTCGCCCGGCGGGCGCCGGTGATGCTCGAGACCGAGGGCTGGGGCGACTACGCGCTGCTCGATTCCGGCAATGGCGAGAAGCTTGAACGTTATGGCCCCTACGCCATCGTGCGGCCGGAGGCGCAGGCGCTGTGGACGCCGCGCCGGCCGGCGGCCGAGTGGCTGAGGGCCGACGCCAAGTTCGTCGGCATCGGCGACGAGGAAGCGGACGGGCGCTGGCGCTATGCCAAACCGCTCGGCGAGACATGGCCGATGGCGTGGGACGGCGTCCCGTTCTTCGGCCGCTTCACCAACTTCCGCCATGTCGGCGTCTTCCCCGAGCAGGCAACGCACTGGGCGTGGATCCGCGACCGGGTCGCCGCGGCCGGACGGCCGGTGAAGGTGCTCAACCTGTTCGGCTACACCGGCGTTGCCTCGCTGGTGGCGGCGCGCGCCGGCGCCGAGGTGACCCATATCGATGCCTCGAAGAAGGCGATCGGCTGGGCACGCGAAAACCAGGCACTGGGTTCGCTGGAGGCGCTGAAGATCCGCTGGATCTGCGAGGACGCCGTGAAATTCGTCGAGCGCGAGGGCCGGCGCGGCAACCGCTACGACGGCATCATCCTCGACCCGCCGAAATTCGGGCGCGGTCCCAAGGGCGAGGTGTGGGACATCTTCTCGAGCCTCCGTCCGATGGTCGAGGCCTGCCGCGGCCTCCTCTCCGACAACGCGCTCTTCCTCATCCTCACCGCCTATTCGATCCGCGCCTCGTTCTATTCGATCGACGAGGTGACGGCGGAAGCGATGACGGGCATGGGGGGCTCGCTCGAATCGGGCGAGCTGATCCTGCGCGAAGAAGGCGGCGGGCGGGCGCTCTCCACCTCATTGTTCAGCCGGTGGTCGGCATGAGCGGCAGCATGGCATTTGCGTCTCGGGGAGAGCGGTAGTGGCGCGGCCGGGCTTGCACCCCTCTCTGGCTGCGCTAACGCCGCGCTCCGCGCGCCGTAAGCTTCGCCGTCTCCCCCACAAGGGGGGAGAGGGTGCCCGGGGAGAGGCGGAACATGCCTGACCGCCACCAGTCGCCCGCCCTGCAGGCGAAGGCCATCACCAGCCTCGCCAACCCGATCGTCAAGGACATCCGCGGGCTGGCGCTCTCCAAGAACCGCAAGGAGTCCGGCCTGTTTCTGGCCGAGGGGCTGAAGCTGGTGGCGGACGCGGTCGAGGCCGGCTGGACGCTGCGCACGTTGGTCCACGCCAGCGCCGCCGCCGGCCAGCCGCTGGTGCAGCGGCTCGCTGCAACCGCCGCCGCCAAGGGCGGCAGCGTCATCGCGGTGAGCGAGGCGGTGCTGGAGAAGATCAGCCGGCGCGACAATCCGCAGACCGTGCTCGGCGTCTTCGAGCAGCGGCTGACGCCGGTCGAGGCCATCCGGCCGCGCGGCACCGACGTCTGGGTGGCGCTGGAAGCGGTGCGCGACCCCGGCAATCTCGGCACCATCGTGCGCACCGCCGACGCGGTCGGCGCCAGGGGCGTGATTCTCGTTGGCAGCACCGTCGACCCGTTCTCGGTGGAGGCGGTGCGCGCCACCATGGGCTCGATCTTCGCCGTGCCGCTGGCACGGGCGACCATCGCCGAGTTCGCCAGGCTCGCCCGGCGCTGGCCGGGTCCGGTCGTGGGGACGCACCTTGCCGGCACCGTCGACTATCGCCAGGCCGATTATCGCGGTGCGGTACTGCTGGTGATGGGCGGCGAGCAGGCCGGGCTGACGGCGGACGCGGCGGCGCTCTGCAAGACGCTCACCAAGATTCCGATGGCGGGCAAGGCCGATTCGCTCAATCTCGCCATCGCCACAGGTATCATGTTGTTCGAGATCCGCCGCGGGGCCCTGAAGCTCGATGGTTGAAATCCATTCGCATGCGCGGCCGCCAGGCCCGCTCTCCGCATTCGGCCTCGGCATCGTCGCCGCCGTGGTGGTCGCCGACCAGATCGCCAAGATGATCGTGGTGGCGCGGCTGCCCGAGGGGCAGGTCGTCGACGTGCTGCCGATCCTGGCACTGCTGCATGTCCACAATACCGGCATCGCCTTCTCGCTGCTGGCCAATTCCGGCGTTTCGCTGGTCGCGCTGCCGCTGGCGGTGACCGCAGTCGTGCTCGCCTTCTGGTCGCACAACCGCGAGGGCGGCAGGCTGGCGGCGGCCGCCTTCGCCCTCATCCTCGGCGGCGCCATCGGCAACCTGATCGACCGGCTGCGCCTCGGCTACGTCACCGACTTCCTGCTGCTCCATTTCGGTGACTGGACGCTGTTCATCTTCAACCTCGCCGATGCGGCGCTGACGCTGGGGCCGGTGCTGCTGATCGTCGTCTACCTGTGGCCGGCAGCGAAAGACGCCTGATCCCGCCGCGCATCGCGTGCTAAGCTCGGCTCAGGAGGTGCGCGATGGCCCGTTCCACCGATCTCGACCTGCTCCGCCAGCTTGAGCGCAAAGTCCTGTGGCTGTCGGCGTGGATGATCCACAACGCCAACCATCTCCGCGACAACGCGGACGGGCTCAAGGTCGGCGGCCACCAGGCCTCCTCCGCCTCGCTCACCACCATCATGACGGCGCTCTATTTCGCCGCGCTGAGGCCCGAGGACCGCGTCGCGGTGAAGCCGCATGCGAGCCCGGTCTTCCACGCCATCCAGTATCTGCTGGGCAACCAGACACGCGACAAGCTCGAGGCCTTCCGCGCCTTCGGCGGGGCGCAGTCCTACCCGTCGCGCACCAAGGACACCGACGACGTCGATTTCTCGACCGGTTCGGTCGGTCTCGGTGCCGCCGTCACCGTCTTCGCCAGCATCGTGCAGGACTATCTCGCGGCGCACGGGCTCGCCGGCGGACGGCCGGAGGGCCGCATGGTGGCGCTGGTCGGCGACGCCGAGCTCGACGAGGGCAACATCTTCGAGTGCCTGCTGGAGGGCTGGAAGCAGGGCCTCAGGAACTGCTGGTGGGTGATCGACTACAACCGGCAGAGCCTCGACGCGGTCGTGCGCGAGGGCCTCTACGAACGCATCACAGCCCTCTTCGAAAGCGATGGGCTGGGAGGTGCGCGTGCTGAAATACGGCACGCTGCTCGAGGAGGCCTTCCGTGAGCCCGGCGGCGAGCGCCTGCGCGACTGGATCGACCGCTGCCCCAACCAGCTCTATTCGGCGCTCACCTTCCAGGGCGGGGCGGCGTGGCGCAAGCGCCTGACCGACGAGATCGGCGACCAGGGCGCGGCGAGCGCGCTGATCGACCGGCGCTCGGACGAGGAGCTGGCGCGGCTGATGACCAACCTCGCCGGCCACGACCTGCCCACGCTGATCGACGCCTTCTCGTCGATCGACCACGACCGGCCGGTGCTGCTTCGTCGCCTACACGGTCAAGGGCTTCGGCCTGCCGCTGCAGGGCCACAAGGACAACCATGCCGGCCTGATGACCGTCGAGCAGATGGCGGCGCTGCGGGCCGCCATGGGCGTGCGCGACGGCCACGAATGGGACCGCTTCGAGGGGCTGACGGCCGAGCCGAGCCGACCTCGAGCGCTTCCTCGACACGGTGCCGTTCAACGCGCCGGCAGACGGCGGCGCCACCGCGCGGCCGCATCGCGCACGCCGGACCAGCTCGCCGTGCCGGCGCAGCCGGTGCTCTCGACCCAGCAGGGCTTCGGCCTGATCCTCAACGAGATGGCGCGCGGCGACGAGCGCGCTGGCGGCGCGCATCGTCTCGATGTCGCCGGACGTGACGGTCTCGACCAATCTCGGGCCGTGGGTGAACCGGCGCGGCCTCTTCGCCCGCGCCTCGCTGGCCGACACCTTCCGCGAGGAGCGCATCGCCTCGACGCAGCGCTGGGAGTTCGGGCCCGAGGGCCAGCACATGGAGCTCGGCATCGCCGAGATGAACCTGTTCCTGTCGCTCGCCGCCTTCGGCCTGTCGCATTCGCTGTTCGGCGAGCGGCTGATCCCGATCGGCACGCTCTACGACCCGTTCATCGCGCGCGGCCTCGATGCTCTCAACTACGCCTGCTACCAGGACGCCCGCTTCATCCTGGTCGGCACGCCGTCGGGCGTCACGCTGGCGCCGGAAGGCGGCGCCCACCAGTCCATCGGCACGCCGCTGATCGGCATCGCCCAGGACGGGCTGGCCGCCTTCGAGCCGGCCTTCGTCGACGAACTGGCGGTCATCCTCGACTGGGCCTTCGCCTACGTGCAGCGCAACGGCGAGGGCCAGCCCTCGGAACGCAACTGGCTGCGCGACGAGACCGGCGGCTCGGTCTATCTGCGCCTGTCGACACGGCCGGTGGAGCAGCCGAAGCGCACGCATCGACGCGGCGCTCGGCCCGCGACATCGTCGACGGCGCCTACTGGCTGAGGCCGCCGGGACCGAACGCCGAGGTCGTCGTCGCCTTCACCGGCGCGGTGGCGAGCGAGGCGATCGAGGCGGTCGGGCTGATGGCCGAGGACCGCCGCGACGTCGGCCTGCTGGCGGTCACCTCGTCCGACCGGCTGAACGCCGGCTGGACGGCGGCGGCGCGGGCGCGCGAGCGCGGCCTCAGCCATGCGCGCAGCCACATCGAACGACTGCTCGAACCGCTGCCGCACCACTGCGGGCTGGTGACCGTGCTCGACGGCCATCCGGCGACGCTCGCCTGGCTGGGCTCGGTCGCCGGACACCGGGTACGTTCGCTTGGGATCGAGCATTTCGGGCAGACCGGCACCATCGCCGACCTCTATGCCCATTACGGCATCGACGCCGATGCGATCGTGCGGGCGGCCGAAGCCATCGCGCCCGGACGGCCGATCCGCCACCTCAATGCGATTGCGAACTAGAGCCTTTTCCAAGATGACGCGGATCAATCCGGCGGGCGCGGCATAGCGCGACACTCGCACCATGGACGTGCGCGACCTCATCGACAAAACCCGGCATGTCTCCGTCGCGATTCCGGCGGCCGGTCTTGCGGCGGGCCTGGCGGCCTGGGCCTTCGGACATCCGACCGTCGCGGACCTGCTGTGGGCGGCAGCGACGGTCCCCGTCGTGCTGGTGCTCACCGCCGAGATCGTCGTTTCGCTCCGCCACGGCAAGGTCGGACTCGACATCGTGGCGCTGCTGTCGATGGCAGGCGCGCTGGCGCTGGAGGAGCCGCTTGCCGGCGTGGTCGTCGCGCTGATGTATTCCGGCGGCCAGTTCCTCGAAGGCCATGCCTCGCGCCGGGCGCGCCGCGAGATGACGGCGCTGCTCGAGCGCGCGCCGAAATTCGCGCTCCGCCACGAGGATGGCGATCTGAAGCAGGTGCCGATCGACGCGCTCGTGCCCGGAGACCGGGTGCTGGTGCGCCGCGGCGAGGTGGTGCCGGCGGACGGCACGATCGCCGAGAACAGCAAGGCCGTGCTCGACCAGTCGGCGCTCACCGGCGAGGCGCTGCCGGTGCGGCTGGC
The DNA here is from genome assembly GCA_963782045.1 of uncultured Alphaproteobacteria bacterium. Classification (GTDB taxonomy): domain Bacteria; phylum Pseudomonadota; class Alphaproteobacteria; order Rhizobiales; family Kaistiaceae; genus CAVSRC01. The sequence continues at coordinate 154,051 of CAWAIR010000005.1, read as the reverse complement.
AGCGGGCGGCGAGGCGATGAGCGGGGCCACCAATGCCGGCGAGGCCTTCGACCTCGTCGTCGGGCGGCCGGCGTCGGAAAGCACCTATGCGGGAATCGTGCGGCTGGTCGAGGAAGCGGCGCGCTCGCGCGCGCCCATGGCGCGGCTCGCCGACCGTTTCGCGATTCTGTTCCTGGTGGCGACTCTGGCCATCGCCGGTGCGGCCTGGTTCGCCTCCGGCGATCCCGTCCGCTGGCTGGCGGTGATGGTGGTGGCGACCCCCTGCCCGCTGATCCTAGCGGTGCCGGTGGCGATCATCGCCGGGGTGTCGCGGGCGGCGCGCATCGGCGTGCTGATCAAGGGCGGCGGCGGGCTGGAGGTGCTGGCCAACGTGCGCACGCTGATCATCGACAAGACCGGCACGCTGACCCACGGACAGGCCTCGCTGTCCGCCATCCACCCGCTCAACGGCTTCTCGGAGGACGACGTGCTGCGGCTGGCGGCCTCGCTCGACCAGGCATCGAACCATGTGGTGGCGACCGCGCTGGTGGCTGCGGCGCGCGGGCGGCGGGCTGGCGCTGACGCCGCCCATCGACGTGCACGAGACGCCGGGCAGCGGCCTCGAGGGCACGGTCGAGCGGCCGCCGCGTCGTGGTCGGCGGGCTTGCCTATGTCCGCGACCGGTCGCGTGACGGCCTCGCGTTTGCCGATGTGCGGCCGGAGCGCGAGGGCGAGATCGCGGTGGCGGTGGCGGTGGAGGGTGCGCTCGCCGGCCTGATCGTGCTTGCCGACCGCATCCGCGACGACGTTCCCCGGGCGCTGGCCGGCTTCCGCGCCAACGGCGTGAAGCGCATCGTGCTTGCCTCCGGCGACGTGCGCGCGGTGACCGAGGCGGTGGCGGCGCGGCTCGACATCGACGAGGCGCTCTCCGAGATGACGCCGGAGCGCAAGGTGCTGGCGGTCGCCGGCGAACGCGGCGAGGGCGCGGTGATGATGGTCGGCGACGGCGTCAACGACGCGCCGGCGCTGGCCGCGGCCGATATCGGGGTGGCCATCGGCGCGCGCGGCGCGGCGGCCTCCTCCGAGGCCGCCGACGCGGTGCTGCTGGTCGACCGGCTCGACCGCATCGCCGAGGCGATGGCGATCGCCCGGCGTTCGCGCACGATCGCCATGCAGAGCGTGGTCGCGGGCCTCGGCCTGTCGTTGGCCGCGATGGTAGTGGCGGCCTTCGGCTACCTGCCGCCGGTGGAGGGCGCGCTGCTGCAGGAGGTCATCGACGTGGCGGTGATTCTCAACGCGCTGAGGGCGCTCGGCGGCAGAGCCCCGACAGCACGATTGACCCGAGGCCCAATTGGCTATGGAATAGGCGGCACGGGCGCACGGCGCCGGCGGCCGCCTGACTTCGGCCGGCAGAGCAGTTTGGGAGGAATCATGAGCGAAGTCGAACTCAGGGGCGTGAAGAAGCTCTACGGCGCGGTCGAGGCGATCAAGATGCTCGACCTCAGCGTCGAGAAAGGCGAGTTCTGCGCCCTGCTCGGGCCCTCCGGCTGCGGCAAGTCCACCCTGCTCAGGATGATCGCCGGGCTCGAGGTGGTCACCCAGGGCTCCATCTGGATCGACGGGACGGACGTGACCAACGTGCCGCCGGCCAAGCGGCGCATCGCCATGGTGTTCCAGTCCTACGCGCTCTATCCGCACATGACCGTGCGCCAGAACATCGGCTTCAGCCTGCGCGTCGCCAAGGCACCGAAGGAGGTGATGGACAGGCGCACGCTGGAAGTGGCGCGCATGCTGCAGCTCGAGGAGCTGCTCGACCGCCGGCCGGCGCAGCTCTCCGGCGGCCAGCGCCAGCGCGTCGCCATCGGCCGGGCGCTGGTGCGCGAGCCGCAGGTCTTCCTGTTCGACGAGCCGCTGTCGAACCTCGACGCCATGCTGCGCGTGCAGATGCGGGTCGAGATCGCCAAGCTGCACCAGGACCTCAAGGCGACGATGATCTACGTCACCCACGACCAGGTCGAGGCGATGACGCTGGCCGACAAGATCGTGGTGCTGGAGGCCGGGCGTCATCCGCCAGATCGGCACGCCGATGGAGCTCTACCGCCAGCCGGCCAACAAGTTCGTCGCCGCCTTCATCGGCTCGCCGACGATGAACTTCCTCTCGGCCGAGGCGCGTTCGGCCGAAGGTGTCGACGCCGTGCTCGACCTGCCCGGCGGCGGCCAGATGAAGCTCAAGACGCGCGGCACGCTCGGCGACCAGTCGCGCGGCGCGCTGGAGCTCGGCATCCGGCCGGAACACATCAAGCTGTCCGCGCCCGACGATCCGCGCGCCAATATCGGCGGCACGGTGCAGATCCTCGAGCACCTGGGCAATTCGACGATCATGTACGTCGCCACCAAGGCCGGGCAGATCGTCGTGCAGGACGACGGCGAGACGAAGATCCGCACCGGCGAGAACGTCGGCGTGATCTTCGATTCCTCGCACGCCCACCTGTTCGCCGCCAACCAGCAGGCGGTTTAGCGCGGCGCGGATCGCCTTGCGGCTATCTCCCCCTTGCGGGGAGATAGCCGAGCCTGATTTCGCCCGCGAAATCGGCGGCGCGACGAGAGGGGGGACGCGAGGTTCTGCCGGGACCCCGCACCCCTCGGCCGGTTGCTTTGGCAAACCGGGGAAATCCGCCCCGACCGGGTCGGGGGCAGGCTGTCCCCAACGGAGGGGAGGTGATCTCGCCTCGGGGTTCGACATGCAGCGCAACGACTGGCACGGCGTCTATTCGGCGATCACCACCAAGCTCGCCCCCGACGAGTCGGTCGATCTCGCCGCGGTAGCGGCAGATGTCGACTTCCAGCTCGACGCCGGGTGCACGGCATCGTCTGCTGCGGCTCGCTCGGCGAGGCCTCGACGCTGAGTGCCGAGGAGAAGCTCGCGATCGCCGCCGTCGCCGGGGCGGCCAGTCGCGGACGGGCGCCGGTGATCCTGACGATCGCCGAGGATTCGACCCGTGCCGCGGCGGAACTGGCGGCGGAAGCGGCCTCCGCCGGCGTCGACGGGCTGATGGTGCTGCCGGCGATGCGCTACCTCTCGACGCCGCGCGAGACCATCGCCCACTTTCGCGCGGTGGCGGCGGCGAGCGACCGCGACATCATGATCTACAACAACCCTCTCGCTTATGGGGTCGACGTGACCCCGGCGATGCTCGCCGAGATGGCCGACGAAAAGAAATTCGTCGCGGTCAAGGAATCCTCCGGCGACGTGCGCCGGCTGACCGACATCCACAATCTTCTCAGCGAGCGCTATCAGCTCTTCACCGGCGTCGACGATCTGGCGCTGGAGAGCCTGATGCTCGGCGCCGTCGGCTGGGTGGCGGGGCTGGTCTGCGCCTTCCCGCGCGAGACAGTGGCGATCTACGATCTGGCGCGAGCCGGGCGCATGGCGGAAGCGCGCGAAATCTACCGCTGGTTCATGCCGCTCCTCCACCTCGACGTGTCGGCGCGCTTCGTCCAGAACATCAAGCTCGCCGAGCACATGGTGCGCGGCACCGCCACCACCGTGCGCGCCCCGCGGCTGGAGCTTGCCGGCAAGGAGAAGGCGGCGGTCGAGGCGGTCGTCGCCGCGGCGCTCAAGAAACGTCCGGACCTGGCGCGTTACGGGCTGTAGCGGCGGACCGTATCCCGGGACACCGGGTCGTGCGGCGGTCGCCGGGCCATGATCAGCTCGCGGCCATCGGCCGGGCCGTTGGCCAGCGTCAATTCACACGAACCGACCGTCTCGAAGCAATGGCGGCGATAGAATGCCTGGGCGCGGCGGTTGTGTTCCCAGACCGTGAGAAACACCGTGGCACCCGCCCGGATACGGGGATGGGCGAGCGCCGCGGTCATCAGGGCACCACCAATGCCACGACCCTGGCGGTCGGCGGTGACGTAGAAACGACGGATCTCCTGATCGCCCGGCTCGCCCACGCCGGCGACCCGGTTCCCGCCGAACTGAACGAAGCCGACGAGCAGGCCGTCCGCCTCCGCGACGAGAACCACGTCCTCCATGACGGCTTGCGCGACGTGCGCGGCCGAGAGCCTCTCTTCCATGACGAAGCGGAGGTCTTCCGTCGTCATGTGCGCGCCGAACGCCTGGGCGTAGGTGTGCCGGGCGAGCGCCACCAGCGCCGCGATCTCGGAGCGTGCGAGGGGCCGGATCGTCATCCGGCGCCTATAGCACGCCAAGGCCTTCACGACGGAATCGCGGGCACCTACAGGCAGGAGCCGTTCACCGGGTACTCGCCGATCTGGCACATCCGCGGCACCGGCTCCTGATAGGGAAGCCCGGTCTGGACCTCGGTCGGCTTCAGCGGCGGCCCCTTCGCCGGCTCCCCCAGTCTGAGAGGCGGCGGGTTGCGGTGCCGGTAGGCGTTGACCTGAACGTCGAGGGGCGGCCCGGCGGAACGGCCATGGGACGGATCGAGATAGGAGCCCGCGGCCCAGCCCTGACGACCGTTCGCGTCGATCTCGCACCACGACCGGCCGGAGAGGCAGCCGAGCACCGCCACGCGATTGCCGGCGCCGATGGTGGCGATGACCGCATGGTTCGTGCCGGGACCCGTCCTGAGGTGGAGGGCGGTTGTCGTGTGGGCATGAGGCGGCGCAGCAACGGCCGCGCCCGCCGCCAGCGTCGCGCCGGCCAGCACGCAGAGACCGGCGGCACCCTTGCGCAATTTCAGCATGAGACGCGCCTTCTTCCGGAGCCCTTGTGGCAAACGGCCGGCGCGGGCGAAAGGTTCCGCGGCTCCCTAGAGGACGCTGAAGCCCTTCACGAAGGGATCGCGGTCGTCGAGGAAAATGGTGTTGTGGCCGGTGATCCACGCCTGGCCGGCGACCGAGGGGACGATGGCCGCGTAATCGCCGACCTTCGCCGCCTTCTCGACGCGGCCGCGGAAGAGGCTGCCGATGATCGATTCGTGGACGAAATCGTCGCCGACCTTCAGCGTACCGCGGGCGGCAAGCTGCGCCAGGCGGGCCGAAGTGCCGGTGCCGCAGGGCGAGCGGTCGATGGCCTTCTCGCCATAGAAGACCGCATTACGGCCGTCGGCTTCCGGGTGCTTCGGCCGGCCCGTCCACATGACGTGGCGGACGCCGGAGATGGTCGGGTCGTCGGGGTGGACGAACGTATACTTCTGGTTGACCAGATCGCGGACGATCGGCGACAGGCGCTGGATGTCGAAGGCGGAGATGTCGGCGAGGTCCCGGAAGCTCTCCTGCGCTTCGATGATGACGTAGAAATTGCCGCCATAGGCGACGTCGAAGACGAGATGGCCGAAATCCGGCACGTCGACCGAGAGGCCGGTCGAATGCAGGAAGGAGGGCACGTTGACGATACGGACCTCGGTCACATGACCGAGATTGTCGCTGGTGTATTCGGCCTCGACGATACCGGCGGGGACTTCCAGGCGGAGCCGCCCCGCCCGCTTCGGCATGACCAGCCCCTCCTCGAGCAGTATGGTGACGGTGCCGATGGTGCCGTGGCCGCACATGGGGAGGCAGCCTGAGGTCTCGATGAAGAGCAGCGCGGCATCGGTATCCTCGCGCAGCGGCTCGTAGAGGATCGAGCCCGACATGACGTCGTGGCCGCGCGGCTCGAACATCAGGCCGGTGCGGATCCAGTCGTAGTCGGCGACGAAATGCTGGCGCTTCTCGCTCATGGTGGCGCCGTGGAGCGGCGGGCCGCCTCCGGCGACCACCCGTACCGGATTGCCGGCGGTGTGGGCGTCGATGCAGAAGAAGGTGCGGCGGCTCACTGGAAGCGCTCGATGCCGAAGGGGGCGAGGTTGCGGTCGCCGCGCCCGGCGACAAGTTCGGCAACGTGGCGGGCGGTGACGGCCGACAGGGTGAGGCCGAGATGGCCGTGGCCGAAGGCGAAGACGATGCGCGGATCGGTCGGGTGGGCGCCGATGACCGGCAGCGAATCCGGCGTCGCCGGGCGGCGGCCCATCCATTCCTCGCCGCCCTCGTCGGGCAGGCCGGGCACGTAGCGGCGCATCTTCTTGCGCATGGCACCGGCGCGGGCGAAGGTCGGCGGTGCGTCGATGGCGGCGAGCTCCACCGCCCCGCCGACGCGCAGGCCATCCTCCAGCGGCGTGGCGCAAAAGCCATGATCGTCGAAGAAGACCGGCAGGGCGAGCGCGATCGGCGGCTTCGCCCAGGTGGTGTTGTAGCCGCGCTCGGCCTCCAGCACGATGCCGAGGCCCAGCCCCCTGACCAGCTCGCGCGACCAGACGCCGCCGGCGACCACGACCGCATCGAACTTCGCCTGGCTGCCGTCGTCGGCGACCACCACCACGCCGTCGGTCCCCGGCCGGACGGCCTTGGCGCCCATTGCCTTCATCAGGCCGGCGCCACTCGAGCCCGCGCCGCAGGCCCTGGAGGATGGCGTTGGGGCTCGACACGGTCCAGTTCTCTGGCGCGAACAGGGCGCGAGCGAAGGAGCCGGTCAGCGCCGGCGCCATCTGCCTGGCCTCGGCGACGGTGATCTCGCGATAGTCGACGCCATGGCGCGCCTTCTCCTTCCACTCGCCCAGCGCGTTGCGGAAGCTGCCGTCGCTGTCGAAGACGTGGAGGGCGCCGGTGCGGCGCATGTGGCCCGACAGGCGGCCGCGGCGGGCGAGCTCCTGATGGTCGGCGAGCGCCGTCTTCATCAGGAAGCCGAGGGCGGCGGTCGATGCCTCCACCTGGCTCGGCCGCGCCGCGGCGACGAAGCGCGCCAGAAACGGCGTGAAGCCCGGAACGTCGACGAGACGGAGGGTGAGCGGCCCGAGCGGATCGAGCATCCAGCCCGGCACCGAGGCGAGGATGCCCGGGCGGGCCATTGGCGAGATCGCCGAAAGCATGATGACGCCGGCATTGCCGGTCGAGGCCGGGCGCGCGACGGGGTCCCGCTCGAAGACGGTCACGGCGAAGCCATCGGCGGCAAGCCAGGTGGCCGCGGCCGAACCGACAATGCCGGCACCGATGACCGCGACGCTGGTCATGCGGCGCCCGGCCGGTGCCGGTCAGTCTGGGGCGCGGGCCCGGCTTTGCCTTGCATCTGCACTTCCGCCGTCGACAGACCTGGCATTAGACCACTCCGCTCGGCCCGTGTCGATGAAGCGGCCGACGCCCGCGCTCACGGCGCGGCAATGGCCAGCTTGCCGATTTCGGCGGCGATCGCCCTGCCGAGCAGAGGAAGCGCCCCGGGATCGAAGTGGATGCCGTCGACCGGGCTCGACTTGATGACCGAGCCGGCATCGAAGAAGGCGACGCCGCGCTCCGCGGCCATGCGCCGGTATTCGGGCGCCAGCCGATGCGATTTCGGCGGCGCACCGATGAACATCTCGGAATAGGTCGGGAAGCTGTCGGCGGTCGGCGGCGGGCTGACCACCAGGATCTCGGGGACGCCCTCGTCGCGGCCGGCCCTGGCCGTCCTGACGAGATCGACCAGCACGCCCACGCCGGCGGCGATCTCCCAGGGGGTCTTGTTGAAGCGCGCCTTGAGGTCGTTGGTGCCGAGCATGATGACGACGACGTCGAGCGGCTTGTGGCTCATCAGGCAGGGATAGAGGTAGGTGCGGCCGTTCTTCTCGGCGCCTTCGATCGGATCGTCGCTGACCGTGGTGCGGCCGCCGAGCCCTTCGGCGATGACCAGCCATTCGGGGCCAAGCGTGGCGGCGAGAACGCCGGTCCAGCGCTCATCCGGGCCATAGCGCCCGTCGGGCCGGGCGGCCGTCGCATGGCCGAACGTGTTGGAATCGCCGTAGCAGAGAACGGTCTTCGGATGTGGCATGGTTCCTCCCAACACGACTGACGGTCGCGCCCAAGGGCGGGACCGAGGCACACCATAATCCAAACTCTTTCCGGCGGGCGCGACCAAACGACCGCGACGAAAAAAGGAGGCGCCGCGAGGCGCCTCAAGTTGAGTCCGTTGGTTGGCGACGGGCGCGTCGTCCCGGCGCCCGTCGGGGATCAGCCCGAGATGCAGGTCGAGACGTTCTTCTGGGTGCAGTGATCGAGCCCGGTATAGACCGGATCGCTGACCTTCTGGCCCTTGATCAGCTTGATCATGACGTCCGGCGCCATGAAGCCCATCTGGAAGGGCTGCTGGCCGACCAGAACGTTGACCAGGCCGGCCTTCAGCAGGTCGGGCTCGGCGCCGATGGTATCGGCCGAGGCGATGTAGAAGCTGCCGTCGGCGAGCTTGGCCTTCAGCGGCGTCACCAGCTGCTTGTAGGCCTCGGGGGCGGCGAACAGCGGCCAGCCGCCTTCCAGGACGAAGGCCGTGAGCTTCGGATTGGCCGAGAGGATGTCGGTCATCGCCTGGACGCCCTTGGCGCCATCGTCATTGGTGAAGACGGGGCAACCCTTGACTTCCGTCCAGCCGCCCTGGCCGGTCAGCTGGGTCGTGCCCTTCTTGCCGGACAGCACGTCATACGTGCCCTGCGCGCGGCGCAGGATGTTGTCGGCCGCCGCGCCGCCTTCGATCAGGCACACGGTGCCCCCTTTCGGCTCCGCCGCTTTCAGGGCTTTGCCGAGATCGACGCCCATCTGGTAGTTGTCGGTGCCGAGATAGGTCTTGCGCAGGTTCGAGTCCGCCTTGGCGAGGTCGGCGTCGACCGTCATGATCGGGATCTTCGGCTTGGCGTTCTTCAGGACGTTGGCGATCAAGTGCGCGTCGGACGGCGAGATCGCGATGGCCGCCGTGGTCGGTTTGGCGAGCATATCCTGCAGGATCTGCGCCTCGCCGGCCTCATCGGCGGTGGAGGCGGGACCGGTATAGAAGCATTGATAATCAGACTTGGGATTCTGGCTGTTCCATTTCTCACAGCCTTTATGCATGGATTCGAAATAGGGGTTGTCGAGCCCCTTCACGATGATCACGAGCTGCTTCTTGGCAGCCGCCTGGGCCATGCCGGCGGACAGGGCAAGGCTCGCGGCCGCAAGAACAACAAGCGCCGTCTTCTTCATTGCTTTCTCCCATGGATCGACAAGCGCGGCATGCAAGGCCGGCCCGTCCGTGAATGCCGGCTCGACAGTCAAAGCGGGACGAGCGCTTCTCGCGGCTCACGCGCCTGACGAAGAGTCGACAACAACGGGAGGATCAGATGACAGCCGCTTTTCCCGGTCCCGCCTCATCGGCGGGCCGAAGCAATCGACTGAATTAGCGCAGTCCGGCCGCGAGCCGCCCCATGCGCTTCCATCGCTGTGCAACACCTTCACTCGGAGAGACGCGGCGCATCAAATTGCCGTGTCCGAATGCCTAGACCGGCATCCTTTCCTCCCGTGCCGGGAAATGTGGCGCAAGGCATCGCGGTCAATGAGTCTGTCCGTGTCAAAATGTCGCAGATCGCGCCTCCTACACTGTGATTTTTGCGTATTACGCGACGAATATCGCGGTCGCGGGAAGTATTACCAAGAATTCATAAAAAGCCCTTCAGCGTGCCCTATTTGGCAGTTTAGGCGCCCGCCGCCCGGCGGGCTGCCCGGACACGTCAGGCAAGACGCCGGTCAGAACGCGTCAGCCGGGAGCGAGACTGCCCAATGCCCCTTCTCGAACTCGTCGATATTTCAAAGTCTTTCGGAGCGATCCACGCCGTCAGCAACGTTTCGCTGTCACTCGAACCCGGCCAGATCGTCGGGCTGATGGGCGACAACGGCGCCGGCAAATCGACACTGGTGAAGATCATCGCCGGCAACTATCCGCCGTCGCACGGCGTGATGCGCTTGAACGGACAGAATCTGGTGCTGCACAAGCCGGTCGATGCGCGCGCCCACGGCATCGAGATCGTCTACCAGGACCTGGCGCTGTGCGACAATCTCACTGCCGCGGCCAACGTCTTCCTCAGTCGCGAACTCTACAAGGGCGTGGGTCCTTTCCGCATTCTGGACTATCGCGGGATGGCCCGCCGCGCCGGCGATATCTTCGCGGTGCTCAAGTCCGAGACGCGGGCGCGCGACCTCGTCGAACTGATGTCCGGCGGCCAGCGCCAGGCGGTGGCCATCGCCCGTACCATGCTGTCGGAGGCCAAGATCGTTCTGATGGACGAACCGACGGCGGCAATCTCCGTGCGCCAGGTGGCCGAGGTTCTCAACCTCATGCGACGCCTGCGCGACCACGGCATCGCCGTGGTTCTGATCAGTCACCGCATGCCCGACATCTTCGAGACCGCTGATCGGATCGTCGTCATGCGCCGCGGCCACAAGGTCGCAGACAAGGCGGTCGCCGATAGCTCGCCGGAAGAGGTCACCGCCTTGATCACCGGCGCCATCGAAGCGGCATGATGCCCATTCCCCGCCGAAACCGGTATCGGGGGCCTGGAGGGGTGTGTCCATGACTGGGCTTGAAGACACGATCAACCGCCGCCAGCACAACCTGCTGACATGGCTGATCTCGCGCCAGACCTTCTGGGTCTTCATCGCGGTGGTCGCCGCCGGCCTGTTCATGTCACTGGCCACCGACACCTTCTTCACCCAGCAAAACCTGTTCAACATCACCCGCAACTTCACCTTCGTGGCTATCATCGCTCTCGGCCAGACGCTGGTCATCATCACCGGCGGCATCGACCTCAGCGTCGGCTCGGTCCTCGCGCTCGCCAGCATGGTGCTTGGCGTGGTGATGCAGGACGGCCACGGCATCTATTTCGGCATCTTCGCCGCGCTCTCCGTGGCGCTCGTCATCGGCCTGTTCGAAGGCGTCGTCATCGCCTATCTCGGCATGCCGCCCTTCGTGGTGACGCTCGGCATGCTGTCGATCGCGCGTAGCCTGGCGATGGTGGTGTCGAACAACACCGTCGTCTTTCAGTTCGGTCCCGACCAGGCGAAGCTGCTGGCGATCGGCGGCGGCTCGATGTTCGGGGTCTCCAACCCGGTCGTCTACACGATCGTGCTGGCGCTCATCACCGGCTTCGTGCTGCGCTGGACGGGATTCGGCCGGCACATCTTCGCCATCGGCGGCAACGAGGCTGCCGCCACGCTCATCGGCGTGCGCGTGCGCGAGGTCAAGGTCGCGGTCTACATGATTTCGGCGCTTTCGGCGGGGGTCGCCGGCATCATCGAGACCGGCTGGCTCGGCGCCGTCACCACCAATATCGGCACCGGCATGGAACTGCAGGTGATTGCCGCGGCGGTCATCGGCGGCGCCAACCTGATGGGCGGGGGCGGCACCGCCTTCGGCGCGCTGATCGGCGCGGCACTGGAGGAGATCATCCGCAACAGCCTCGGGCTGCTCGGCATCAATTCCTATTGGCAAGGCACCTTCATCGGCTGCGCCATCCTGCTGGCCATCCTCTTCGACCGCATCCGCGTCTTCCGCCTGGGCGAATAGGCGCCCGGCGATCCTCGTTCCGGTTTCAGTGCCCGCCGGCGCCGGCAGCCGCATCCTCGCGCGGCTTGCGGGCAAGGGGGACGAGCAAGAGCACGGCGCCGAACAGCGCCGCCAGGATGAGGAAGACGTCGGCGAAGGCCATGACCATCGCCTCGCGGCGCACAATGTTCTGCATGACCATCAGCGCCTGATGACCGGCGTCGGCGCCGAGCACGGAGGAGAAGCCCTGCGTGAGGGTCGTCAGCTCCTCGGTGGCGGCGCTGCGCGCCCAGTTGACCGACTCGTGCAGACGGGCGATGTGCAGGTCCATGCGCTTGTTGAGCAGCGTGGTGAGGATGGCCAGGCCGAAGGCGCCGCCGAGGTTGCGCGTCAGGTTGAACAGGCCCGAGGCGTTCTTGACCCGCTCGTGCGGCAGCGTGCCGAGCGACAGCACGCTCGACGGCACCATGCAGAACATCATGCCGAAGCCGCGCACCGCCTGCGAGGCGAACAGCTCCCAATAGGCCCAGTCCTTGGTGATCGGCACGAGCTGGAAGCAGGACAGGCCGAAGAGCGCCAGGCCGATGGCGATCAGCATGCGCGGATCGACCTTGGGCGCCAGCGAGCCGACGATCGGCGCCGCCAGCATCATGAAGGCGCCGGCGACCCACACCGTCCCGCCGATCTCGAGCGCATCGTAGCCGCGCACGCCGGCGAGATAGATCGGCAGCAGGAAGGTCATGCCGTAGAGGCCGACGCCGAGCACGAAGGAGAACAGCGAGCCGGTCCAGAAATTGCGGTCGGCGAAGGCGCGGATGTCAACGATCGGCTCTTCGGCAATGAAGGCCCGCCAGAAGAAGGCGACGCCCGAGACGAAGGTGAGCGCGCTGAAATTGACGATCGTCTGGTCGTTGAACCAGTCCTTGCCGGCGCCTTCCTCGAGCACGTATTCGAGGCTGCCGAGGAAGACGGCGAGGGTGATCAGGCCGATCCAGTCGACGCGGCGGAGCAGCGAAGGATCCGGCTCGTCGAAATCGACGAACATAAGCACCGCCGCGGTGACCGCGATGCCGGGCACAACATTGACCAGGAACAGCCAATGCCAGGAGAAGGTGCTGGTGAGGTAGCCGCCGACGGTGGGGCCGATGGTGGGCGCGAGCGTGGCGATGAGGCCGACGATGGCGGCGATCATCGCCTGGCGGTTCTTGGGGAAGGCGGTGAAGGCGGCTGAGAAGACAACCGGAATCATGGCGCCGCCGATGAAGCCCTGGGCGGCACGCCAGACGATCATCTCGCCGATCGAGCTGGAGCCGGCGCAGAGCACGCTGAACAGCGTAAAGCCGGCGGCGCAGATGGCGAAGAGATAGCGCGTGGAGAGCGCCCGGCTGAGGAAGCCGGTGAGCGGGATCATGACGATCTCGGCAACCAGATAGGCGGTCTGCACCCACGAGATTTCCGAGGAGGACGCCGACAGGCCGGCCTGGATCTCGTTCAGCGACGAGGCGACGATCTGGATGTCGAGGATCGCCATGAACATGCCCGAGGCAAGCGCCACGAAGGCGGCGATCAGCCTGGGCGTGACTGCCGGCTCGGCCGGCGGCGCTGCCGGCAGGGCGTCGAGGGCGATATCGGCGGTGGCCATCGGCGGCGATCCCGGCTGGCGCGATCAGCGCGCGGCGACGGCGGTGCCGCCCGTGCGGGTGTCGACGGCGGCGACCACCGACATGCCGGGACGGATCAACCCCTGCTCGGCGACGTCGGCAGGCAGGCGGACGCGCACGGCGACCCGCTGCACGATCTTGGTGAAATTGCCGGTGGCGTTGTCGGGTGGCAGCAGGCTGAACTCGGAGCCGGAGGCCGGGGCGATGCTGGCGACGGTCCCCTCGATCCTGAGACCGGGATAGGCATCGACGGTGACGGCGACGCTCTGGCCGGGCTTCAGCTCGGCAAGCTGGGTCTCCTTGAAATTGGCATCGACGTAGACGGCATCGGTCGGCACCAAAGCGAGCAGCCGCTGGCCGGGCTGAACGAACTCGCCGGGCTCGGCGGCGCCGTTGCCGACGACGCCATCGAACGGGGCGCGGATGACGGTGTGGTCGAGGTTGAGCTGCGCCTGGTCGCGGGCGAGCTTGTACTGGTCGAGGGCGCGCTCGGCCTCGGTCTTCTGGGCGGTGACGACGGCGACATTGGCGCGGGCCGCGGCCAGCGCGGCATTGGCGGCGGCGACCGCCTGGGTCGCCTGGTCGCGGGCGGTGCGGGCAGTATCGAGCGCCGCCGTGGTGGCGAAGCCCCGGCCCTCGAGCGCGTTCACCCGGTCGAACTGGGCCGCGGCATTATCGGCGGCGGCGCCGGCCGAGGCGAGCTGGGCCTCGGCGGACGCGACCGCCGCCTGACCGGCGACGATCTGCTCGCCGATGCGGGCGACCGTCGCCCGAGCGGTGGCGATCTGCGCCTCGGCGGCGGAGAGCGCGATACGGTAGTCGGCATCGTCGAGCACGACCAGCGGATCGCCGGCCCTGACATGCGCATTGTCGGGCGCCGGCACCGACCTGACATAGCCGGTGATCTTGGAGGTGACGGTCGAGGTATCGGCGCCAACATAGGCATCGTCGGTGGAGACGATGAAGCGCCCCGTCGTCCACCAGTCGTAACCGAACCAGCCTCCGCCGGCGAGGACGACCGCGGCGGCGGCGACGATCAGAATGGGGCGAAGGTCGCGCTTCGGCGCCGGGGCTGGCGCGTCGGCGGCGAGCGAACCGGTGGGGGCGAGGGCGGGCTCGCCACTGGGCGCGGCGCTCTCGCTGACAGGTGTCCGCCGGGCTGTTTCCGGCTCCAGTTCAAATGCCAGGCCCTGTCCGGCGCCGACGGTCTCTTCCATGATCTTGGCCATCGCTGTTGTCCTGACTGAGGCCGAAAACCGGCCTTTTCCAAGGGGTTACGCCTGACCGGCGCCGCAAAATGACCGAACCGTTCGGTTCGATATCGATTGACATACGCCCCTCGAAGGCCTATTTCAAGATCGAACTGAACGGTTCGGTCATTTTCTTCTTGCAGCTCTGCGTGGAACGCATGAGCATGGCGACTGACCGGCCGGGATCGGAGACAAGACCCATGACAAGCATTGCGCCGGCGGCAGAAGCCGGCCACGGCAGGAGCGCGGCCGGCCAGGACGCGCGCAAGCGCCGGCAGATTCTCGACGGCGCCTATCAGGTGTTCATGCGCAACGGCTTCGACGCCACCAGCATGGGTGACATCGCCAGGGAAGCCGGCGTGTCGAAGGGCACGCTCTACGTCTATTTCGACAGCAAGGAACGGCTGTTCCAGCAGCTCGTGCGCGAGGAGAAGGAGCGCCAGTTCCCGGCGATCTTCTCGGTCGATCCGAACGAGACGGACGTGCGCGCCACGCTGACGCGCATCGGCCGGCAGTTCGCCCGCTTCATCACGCAGAGCCACGTGACCATGGCGATGCGGACGATCATGGCCATGGCCGACCGCATGCCCGACATCGCGATCGAATTCTTCGACAGCGGACCGCGCCTGTGCGTCGGTCAGCTGGCGCAGTATTTCAGAGCCCAGATCGCGGCCGGCAGGCTCGTCATGGCAGATGTCGATCTTGCCGCGGCGCAGTTCCTCGAGCTCACCCAAACCAATCTGTCACGCCCGCTGCTGTTCGGTGCGCGCGGGCAGCCGAGCGAGGCGGAGATGGACGCGGTGGTGAACTCGGCGGTCGAGGTGTTCCTGGCCGCCTATCAGAAGCCGGCGGCCGGCGGCTGAACCGGGCCCCCTGCCCGGCGATCAGCCGGAGCGGCGCGGGATGAGCGGGGCGCCCAGCCCTTCGTCGGCGAGCCCGCCCTGCTCGAGCATCGACAGACCGACGCGCGGGGCGGTGTTGACGGTGGAGGATTCGCGCCAGCGGTCGACCACGGCGCGGATGTAGTCCTCGTCGATGGCGCCGCCTTCCTCCATCCGGCCGAGGCGACCGGACTGGCTGCGCGGCAGAAGGTCCTCGGCGACGTTGCGGAAGGTGAAGCGGGTGGGCAGCGGCACGCCCTCGCCGAAGGCGATGGCCTCGCGCGTGCCGAGCGAGGGCAGGAAGGCGATCAGGCTGGCGGCGGCATCGGGCACCGCCGAGCGGATGACGTCCTGGTCGCGGTCGTTGGCCATGCGCATGGCGAAGACGGTGGAACACTGCGACAGGATGGTGGGGTCGAGATCGGTCGGGCGCTGGGTGATGGCGCCGAGGAAGACGCTGTATTTGCGGCCCTCCTTGGCGATGCGCGACAGCGCCTTGCGGGTCGGCCCGAAGCCGAGCTTGCGGTCGGCGGGGGCATAGCGGTGGGCCTCTTCGCAGCAGACCAGCAGCGGCGCCGAGCCTTCGCTCCACACGCCGAACTCGAAGCCCATGCGGCAGACGACCGAGACCACCGAATCGACCACCTCGGCCGGCAGGCCGGCGAGCTGGAGCACGGTGATCGGCTGGCCGTTGATCGGCAGGCGGAAGAGGTCCTCCAGCACCTGCACCATCATGTCCTCGACGAACAGGTTGGAGAACATGAAGGCGTAGCGGGAATCGTTGCCGAGCGTCTCGATGCGGGTGACCAGGCGATGGTACTTGGTCCACTGCGAACGGTTCTCGAGCTTGCCCATGGCATCGTTGATGAGACTGACCAGCTCGGAGATCTTGTAGGGCACCGGCGTGTCGGCGGTGAAGCCGGCGCCGGAGGCCTTGCGCACCTGGATGCGGTCGCCGCGGGCATTGGCGGCATAGCGCGCCTTGGCCACCGGGATCAGCTCGGCCAGGATCTCGGTCTCCTCCTCGACACCGGGACGGCCGCGGAAGAAGACGTCGACGATCTCCTCGAAGTTGAACAGCCAATAAGGAAGCAGAAGGCTCTTCGGACTGATGACGTGGGCCATCTCGCCGAAGCAATTGCCGTATTCATTGTGCGGATCGACCAGGAAGATTCTGAGATTGGCCTTCTTCTTGAGGATCTCCTGGAGGATGAGCGCGACCGAGGTCGACTTGCCGACGCCAGTGGTGCCGAGCACGGCGAAATGTTTGCGCAGCAGTTCGTCGAAATTGATGAGCGCGGGGACCGAGGCGTCAAGCCGCAAGGTGCCGACCTCGATGGTGTCGCCGCTGGCGATGCGGTGGATGACCGCGATGTCGCCGGTCTGCAGCCGGCGGATGACGTTGCCGATGGTCGGATAGGTCGTGACACCGCGCTGGAAGGAGGCGGCCGCGGTCTCGTAACTCTTGATTTCGCCCATGAAATCGATCGTGGCGACCAGATGGCCGCCCTCCACGTCGTCGGGGTCGGGCGTGGAAATGGCCATCGACACGACGACGCCGACGACCAGCGACTGCTCGACGCGGATGCCGACCAGCCGGCCGATGGTCAGGCCGCCTTCCTCGGCGACCTGGGCAGCGGTCGTCCTGAACAGCCGGGCATGGGCGCTCGAGCCGTTAACCGTGATGACACGGCCGAGGTCGTGCGCGTGGTCGTCCATGAAGTTGCTCCTGGCGGAGTTCGGCAATTCGGCCGCGACCTTGCGCCCGCAAAGGTAAATACGGGGTCATTGCGATAGCGCAACGGCTCGCCAGCGGCGCTGTGAGAGTGTATTGGCTGCCAACATGGTAAATTGCCGTAGTGCCGGGAGTTGCTGATGAGAATCGTCACGATGTCGCTCAACCCGACCATCGACGTGGCGAGCGAGGCGGATCTTGTCCGCCCGGTCCACAAAGTGCGTACCTCGAACGAAACCTACGATCCCGGCGGCGGCGGCGTGAATGTGGCGCGGGTGATCGCGGAGCTCGGCGGCGAGGTGGAGGTCATCTGCCCGGCCGGCGGCTTCTCCGGCGCGCTGCTCGACCAGTTGCTCGGCGATGCCGGCATCCACCGCACGATCGTGCCGATCAAGGGCAACACCCGCATCAGCTTCACCGTCTATGAGCGCAAGACCGGCTCCGAATACCGCTTCACCCCGAACGGGCCGAAGCTGTCGCCGGAGGAGATGGAGGCGTGCCTCGAAGCGGTGCGCCAGGCCAAGTTCGATTATTTCGTGGCGAGCGGCAGCGTGCCGCTCGGGGCGCCGACCAACGTGCTGGCCCAGGTCGCCGAGATCGTGCGCGAGAAAGGCGGCAAGTTCATCCTCGATTCGTCCGGCGCCGGCCTGTCGGTGACGCTGGAGCGGGTGCCGGTCTACATGGTCAAGCCGAGCATCAACGAGCTCGAAGCCCTCAAGGGCCGCCGCCTCGATGACGAGGCGGCGCGCGATGCCGCCGTCGACCTGGTGCGGCGCGGCCGCGCCGAGATCGTGGCGGTGACGCTCGGCGCGTCGGGCGCGATGGTGGCGACGCGCGACGGCGTGCTGCGCATGCGCTCGCCGCGGGTGCAGGCCCATTCGGCGGTCGGCGCCGGCGACAGCTTCGTCGGCGCCATGGCGCTGGCGCTGTCGGAGCAGCGCAGCATCGAGGACGCGCTGACATTCGCCATCGCCGCAGGTGCTGCGAGCGTGCTCACCGCCGGCACGCGGCTCTGCCGCAAGGCCGACGTGCAGCGCATCTACGAGGAAATCCGCTCCGGCTCGCTGGGAAACCTGGCCGAGAAGGTGGCCTGAGCCTCTCTCTAGACGGCGGACGCCATCCAACGCGGGCGCAACCTCGGCCCGAGGACGCCAACCAGCAGCGCGGCGCCGGCGACCATGACGCCGACCTGGACTTCGCAGCAAGCGCGCCACCCTACGCCGGCTGGCGGCCGGCGAGCTTGACGCGAATCGCCTCAGGGGCGGCTCGGCTGGAGGCACTCGATGCGGTTGCCGAAGGGATCGGCGACGTAGAAGCGGTCGTAGCCCGGCAGAGGCTCGTCATCGGCGGTCGGGTAGCCGGCGGCTTCGCAGCGCGCCCGCAGCTCGGCAAGGTTGTCGACGCGGAAGGCCGGATGCGCCTTCAGGGCCGGGCGGAAGTCGGTCTCGACGCCGAGATGGACCTTGAGATCGCCGCTGGCGAACCAGACGCCGCCGCGCCTGGCCAGGTTCTCCGGCTTCGGCTCTTCGGTGAGCCCGAGGACGCCGGCATAGAAGGCGCGCGCCCTCTCCTCCTCGCCCCTGGGCATGGCGAGTTGAACGTGATCGAGCGCGACGATGCCCATCAGGCCATCCGGCCGTCGAGATAGCCGGCGAGCGCCTGCTGCTCCGCCGGCGTCATCCTCAGGCCGAGCTTGGTGCGCCGCCAGAGAATATCCTCGGCGGTCTCCGCCCATTCGTTGGCGACGAGGTAATCGACCTCGCGCTCGCTGAGGCCGGCGCCGAAATCGCGGCCGAGATCGGCGACCTTGGTGGCACCATCGAGGATCGTCTCGACGCGCGTGCCGTAGGCGTGGCAGAGCCGCGCCGCCGTGACCGTATCGAGGAAGGGATAGCGGGCGGCGGTATCGTCAAGCCAGGCGTCGAAGGTCTGCACCGGGATGTCGCCGCCGGGAAGCGGCGCCTTGGCCGTCCACGCCTTGCCCATCTGCGGGAAGGTCGGCTTCAGCTTCTTCAGCGCATGCTCCGACAGCTTGCGGAAGGTGGTGATCTTGCCGCCGAAGACGGAAAGGATGGGCGCGCCGCCGGCCGACCGATCGACGGTCAGCACATAATCGCGGGTGGCTTCCTTGGCCTCGCTGGCGCCGTCGTCGTAGAGCGGACGGACGCCGGAATAGGCCCAGCGCACGTCGGCGCGGGTCACCGGCTTCTTGAAGTATTCGCTGACGGCGGCGAGCAGATAGTCGGTCTCATCGTCGGCGATGGCGACGCTGCCGGGGTCGCCCTTGAAATCGAGGTCGGTGGTGCCGATCAGGGTGAAATCGCTCTGGAAGGGGATGGCGAAGCAGATGCGGCCGTCGGCGTTCTGGAAGAAGTAGGCGCGGTCGTGGCCGAACATGCGGTCGGTGACGATGTGGCTGCCCTTGACCAGGCGGACCTTGGCCGGGAGCGGCAGGCCGGCGACGCCGGAGAGCACCTCGGCCACCCAGGGGCCAGCGGCATTGACCACGGCGTGGGCGACGATGTCGCTGCGCGAGCCGTCGCGCAAGTCTTCCAGCGTCAGCCGCCACAGGCCGTTCTCCCGGCGCGCCGCGACAAGCTTCGTGCGCGTGCGGATGTCGGCACCGCGCTCAGCCGCGTCGCGTGCATTGAGCACGACCAGACGCGAATCGTCGGCCCAGCAATCGGAATACTCGAAGGCGCGGCGGTAATCGGACTTCAGCGGCGCACCGGCCGAATCCTTGGTGAGATCGAGGACCTTGGTCGGCGGCAGCAGCTTACGACCGCCCATGTAGTCGTACATGAACAGGCCGAGGCGGATGAGCAGCCAAGGCCTGAGGCCCTTGTGGTGGGGCAGGACGAAGCGGAGCTGGCTGATGATGTGCGGCGCGGCACGCCACAGCACCTCGCGCTCGACCAGCGCCTCGTGCACCAGGCGGAACTTGTAATATTCGAGATAGCGAAGGCCGCCGTGGATGAGCTTGGTCGAGGCCGACGAGGTGGCGCCGGCAAGATCGCCCATTTCGGTGAGGAAGACGCTGAGGCCGCGCCCGGCGGCGTCACGTGCGATGCCGCAGCCGTTGATGCCGCCGCCGATGATTGCAATGTCGTAGGGTCCGCCCGCCATCATTGTGGTCGCTTCTTCTCGTGCCGGCTCCACCCCCAGGGGGCCATTCGGGTTTTGAGCCAAGCCGCAGTCAAAAGCAATGTAACCCCGGAGGGGAGGCGGCATGTTGCGCACGGTCAAACGCTGAGGGCGCTCCCTTGCCGGAGCGCCCCGCCCAGGCCTGCTATCGGCCGGTGACGCGCGACGGCCTGCCGCCGCTCTCGCCGGGCAAGGTGCGCCTCGGATCGGGTTGAAGGCGCCGCGGTTGCGGCGATAGGCTCGCCGCGCCGGGCAGCATCCGGTCGCAGTCTCGCCATCCAGGTGATAGACACTGGTCAGGCGCGCGAAGGCGGCGGCGTTGAGACACGTCAATGTCCGGCTAACGGCCGCGAGTCAGGTTGCCGGCGACTTTCCACAGAGGCTGTAGACGTATGAGCTTTGTCCTCGAAGACCTGACACCGGTGCTGCAGGACACCATCCAGAAGGGCGCCGGCCCCCAGCGTTGGCAGCATCCTTCCTGGATCGACCACCTGCCGCCCTGCAACCGCGCCTGCCCCGCCGGAGAGAACATCCAGGCCTGGCTGGAGCACGTGCGCGACGGCCGCTGCGAGGCGGCGTGGCGCACGCTGGTCAGGGACAACCCGCTGCCGGGCATCCACGGCCGCGCCTGCTACCACCCTTGCGAGGGCGCGTGCAGCCGCACGGACCTCGACGAATCCGTTTCCATTCACGCCGTCGAGCGCTATCTCGGCGACCTCGCCCGCGAAAAGGGCTGGAAGATTCCGCCCGGCAAGCCGACCGGCAAGAAGGTGCTGGTCGTCGGCGCCGGCCCCGGCGGGCTCTCCTGCGCCTGGCACCTGCGCTTGATGGGCCACGAGGTGGAGATTCGCGATTCCCAGGCCGAGCCCGGCGGCATGATGCACTACGGCATCCCCGCCTACCGGCTGCCGCGCGCCGAGATGCTTGGCGAGATCAAGCGCATCGAGGAGATCGGCGTGCGCATGGTGATGAACACGCGCGTCGACGACGTGGTGGCCGAGATGAAGGCGGGCGGCTTCGACGCCTGCTTCGTCGCGGTCGGCACCCATGACGGCAACCACCTCGACATTCCCGCCGCCGACGGCAAGCAGATGATCGATGCGATCTCCATGCTCGAGCACGTCGAGAAGGGCATGGCGCCCGATCTCGGCCGGGTGGTGGCCGTGATCGGCGGCGGCAACACCGCCATGGATGCCGCGCGCGTCGCCCGCCGCCTCGGCGTCGAGGAGGCGATCATCATCTACCGGCGCGACCGCGACCACATGCGCGCCGAGCCCTACGAGGCCGACGAAGCCTTCCTCGAGGGCGTCAAGGCGAAGTGGCTGACCAACCCGACGCGCTTCGGCAAGGAAGGCGTGACCATCGAGCGCATCGAGATGGACGAGAACGGCGCGCTCTACCCGACCGGCGAACTGGACACGCTGCCGGTGGATTCGCTGGTGCTCGCCCTCGGCCAGACCGCCGACGTCGATTTCCTGCGCAAGGTTTCCGGCATCGAGATCAGCCGCGACCAGGCGGTGGTGGTGGACGAGCGGCTGATGACCGGCCACCCCGGCATCTTCGCCGGCGGCGACGTGATCGGCGGGCCGCGCACGATGACGGCGGCGACCGGCCACGGCAAGAAGGCGGCGCGCGCCATTGACGCGTGGCTCCGGGGCGAGACCTATCAGGCACCGGCGAAGCATCCGCCGGTCAACTTCGCCATGCTCGACCTGCCGCTCTACCTCGACGCCGGCCGCACCCACATGAGCGAGCTGCCGGTCGAGGCGCGCATCGGATTCACCGAGGTGGTCGCCGGCATCACCGAGAAGCAGGCCCGCTACGAGGCCGACCGGTGCCTGTCCTGCGGCAACTGCTTCGAATGCGACAACTGCCTGGCCGCCTGCCCTGAGCAGGCTATCGTCAAGCTCGGCGAGGGACAGAAGTACATCGTCAACCTCGATCTCTGCACGGGCTGCGCCACCTGCTACGAGCAGTGCCCCTGCCACGCCATCGAGATGGTCGCCGAGCCGCCGACGGAGGGTGCCAGGGTGGGTAGCCTCGGCGAGCCGCTCGTGCCCCACAAATTCAGAACGCGCGCCTGAGCGCGAGGAGACACCGGAACATGGCCGACGCCAAGGACACCATGGACGGCAACACCGCCGTCGCCCACGTCGCCTACCGGTTGAACGAGGTCTGCGCGATCTATCCGATCACGCCCTCCTCGCCGATGGCCGAACTCGCCGACCAGTGGGCATCCAAGGGCATCACCAACATCTTCGGCACGATCCCGGTCGTGCAGGAAATGCAGTCCGAGGGCGGCGCCGCCGGCGCGCTGCACGGCGCGCTGCAAAGCGGCGCGGTGTCGACGACCTTCACGGCCTCGCAGGGCCTGATGCTGATGCTGCCCAACATGTTCAAGATCGCCGGCGAGCTAACCGCCTCGGTGATGTATGTGGCGGCGCGGTCGCTGGCCACCCAGGCGCTGTCGATCTTCGGCGACCACCAGGACGTGATGGCGGCGCGCTCGACCGGCTATGCCATGCTGGCGGCGGCCTCCGTGCAGGAGGCGCACGATCTGGCGGTGGTGGCCCAGGCGGCGACGCTGAGGGCACGCATACCGTTCATCCACTTCATGGACGGCTTCCGCACCTCGCACGAGGTCAACAGCCTGACGCTGCTCTCCGACGAGACGCTGCGGGCGATGATCGACGAGACGCTGGTCAGGGCGCACCGCGAACGGGCGCTCTCCCCGGCGCATCCGGTGGTGCGCGGCACGGCGCACAATCCCGACACCTTCTTCCAGGCGCGCGAGACGGCGAACCCGTTCTATGCCGCCACCGCCGACATCGTGCAGGCGGAGATGGACAAGCTCGCCAGGCTCTCGGGCCGCCAGTACATGCTGTTCCGCTACGACGGCGACCCGCAGGCAGAGCGCGTGGTCATCTCCATGGGCTCGGGCGCCGAGGTGGTGCGCGAGACGACGCTGGCGCTGGCCGCCAAGGGCGAGAAGGTCGGCGCGCTGCAGGTGCTGCTCTACCGCCCGTTCTCGGTCGCCCATTTCCTCGCCGCGCTGCCGCGAAGCGTGAAATCGGTCGCGGTGCTCGACCGCTGCAAGGAGCCCGGTGGCACCGGCGAGCCGCTCTACCAGGACGTGGTCACCGCTCTGGCGACCGCCGCCGCCGACGGCGAATGCACCATGCCGCGGGTGATCGGCGGGCGCTACGGCCTGTCGTCCAAGGAATTCCATCCCGGCATGGCCAAGGCGGTGTTCGACGAACTGGCCAAGGCGGCGCCGAAGAACGGCTTCACCATCGGCATCGACGACGACGTGTCGCACACCAGCCTCACCTACGACCGCGATCTCGACACCCAGCCGCAGGGCATCACCCGCGCCGTCTTCTACGGCCTCGGCGCCGACGGCACGGTGGGCGCCAACAAGAACAGCGTGAAGATCATCGCCGAGAGGCCCGGCCGCTATGCCCAGGGCTATTTCGTCTACGATTCGCACAAGTCCGGCGCCGAGACGATCTCTCACCTGCGCTTCGGCGACCGGCCGATCAACAGCCCCTACCTCATCCGCCACGCGGATTTCGTCGCCTGCCACAAGTTCGATTTCCTCAAGCGACTGGACGTGCTCGGCGCCGCGCGCGAGGGCGCGACCTTCCTGCTCAACGCCCCCTATGGCCCCGACGAGGTGTGGGACCACCTGCCGCGGCCGGTCCAGAAGCGCATCCTCGACCGCAAGCTCCGCCTCTACGTCATCGACGCTACCAGGGTGGCGCAGGAGCTCGGCCTCGGCCCGCGCGTCAACACGATCCTGCAGACCTGCTTCTTCGCCATCTCCGGCGTGCTGCCGCGCGACGAGGCGATTGCCGCCATCAAGCACGCCATCGAGAAGGCCTATGGCCGCAAGGGCGGCGCGGTGGTCGAGAAGAACTTCGCCGCGGTCGACGCGGCGCTCGAGCATCTGCACGAAGCCAAGGTGCCGACGACGCTGACCGGCGCCGAACCGCCGCCGCTGGTGCCCGACGACGCGCCGGCCTTCGTGCGCAACGTGACCGCCAAGATGATGGCCGGCCGCGGCGACGAGATCCCGGTGAGCGCCATGCCGATCGACGGCAGCTTTCCGCCGGGGACCACGGCATACGAGAAGCGCAACATCGCCGTCGAGGTGCCGCGCTGGGACGCCGATCTGTGCATCCAGTGCGGCCAATGCTCGATCGTCTGCCCGCACAGCGTGATCCGCGCCAAGTACTACCCGGAAGAGGCGCTCGAAGGCGCTCCCGACAGCTTCCCCTCGGCGCCGGTCAATGCGCGCGGCTTTCCGGGCAGCCGCTTCACCCTGCAGATTAGCGTCGACGACTGCACCGGCTGCGGCATCTGCGTCGAGAACTGCCCGGCGCTCAGCCCGACCGAAGCCGGCCACAAGGCCATCGACATGGCCGACAAGGCGCCGCTGATCGAGCGCGAGAAGAACAACCTCGCCTTCTTCCAGACGCTGCCGCTGCCCGACCGCTCGCGGGTCAACTTCTCCAACGTGCGCGGCGTCCAGTTCCTCGAGCCGCTGTTCGAATTCTCCGGCGCCTGCGCCGGCTGTGGCGAGACGCCCTACGTCAAGCTGCTCAGCCAGCTCTTCGGCGACCGCCTGCAGATCGCCAACGCCACCGGCTGCTCGTCAATCTACGGCGGCAACCTGCCGGCGCATCCGTGGACGACCAACGCACAGGGGCGCGGCCCAGCCTGGTCCAACTCGCTGTTCGAGGACAATGCCGAGTTCGGTCTGGGCTACCGCCTGGCGGTCGACCAGCAGACCGCATTCGCAAGACAACTGCTCAAGAAGCTCGCCCCCGTGGTCGGCGAAGAGCTCGCCAAGACGATCCTCGACGCGCGTCAGGTGAGCGAGAGCGAGTTCGTGGCGCAGCACGAGCGCGTCGCAGCGCTGACCGCCAAGCTCGACGGGCGCAGCGACGACGATTCGGCCAACCTCAGGCTGCTTGCCGATTTCCTCGTGCGGCGCAGCGTGTGGAGCGTCGGTGGCGACGGCTGGGCCTACGATATCGGCTTTGGCGGCCTCGACCACGTGCTGGCGCAATCGCGCGACGTCAACGTGCTGGTGCTCGACACCGGCGTCTATTCCAACACCGGCGGACAGGCCTCCAAGGCAACGCCGCTGGGCGCCTCGGCGAAGTTCGCCGCCGCCGGCAAGCGGATGCCGCGCAAGGACCTGGCCATGCAGGCGATCGGCTACGGCTACGTCTATGTGGCGCAGATCGCCATGGGCGCGAATGCCGAGCAGGCGCTGGTGGCGCTGCGCGAGGCGGAAGCCTATCCCGGCCCGTCGCTGGTGCTGGCCTATTCGCACTGCATCGCGCACGGCTTCGACCTCCGCCACGGCATGAAGCAGCAGGCGCGGGCCACCGCCTCCGGCTACTGGCCGCTGTTCCGCTACGACCCGTCGCTGCGCAACAGCGGCGCCAACCCGTTCCGCCTCGATTCGACCCGGCCGCGGCTCAAGCTCGAGGAGTTCGCCTACAACGAGCTGCGCTATAGCGTGCTGACCCAGGGCAACCGCGAGGCGGCGGCGCAGATGATGCGCCAGGCGCAGGCGGCGGTCGACGAGCGCTACCGCAGCTATGAAGACCTGGCGGCGCGCGACGGCAGCCGCTTCCTGCCCAACTGGGAAAGCGCGTGAGGTAGAGCCTTGTGCAGCCAGATGGAACCATTCCGACGGAGCGATTTTGCGGCAGGATCAAGCCGGCGGGCGACGGGCGTACCCGGGGTACGGCCGAGGCCGGCGGCGACGATAATGGCGCAAAAGCGCCCGTCCCTTCGGGTTTCCGACCGGCGGGCGCCCAACGCCGATCCCGGATCGACCGATGCCCGGCATCGCCCTTCGCCGGTCTCGGCGCCGGATCGCCTCCCCGGTCGAGAAACGGAATTGATCCCATCTGGCTGTACAAGGCTCTAGACGCATGAAACTCGCCACCACCTATCTCGGACTGGAACTCGACCATCCGATCGTCGCCTCGGCCTCGCCGCTGTCGCGCGAATTCGACGGAATCCGCCGCCTGGAGGACGCCGGTGCGGCGGCGGTGGTGATGCCGTCGATCTACGAGGAGGAGGTCGAGGCCGAGGACACCGCCTATACGGAGTTGGTCGAGCAGGGTAGCTCGACCCAGCCGGAAGCGGCCGGCGGCTACTTCCCCGAACTGACGGCGTTTCGCGTCGGCGGTCTGCAGGCGCGGCTGGAGATCCTGAGACGGGCGGTCGATTCCTGTTCGATCCCGATCATTGCCAGCCTGAACGGCTCGACCCCAGAGGGATGGACTGAGTTCGCCCACGACCTGGAGCAGGCGGGTGCGGCGGCGATCGAGGTCAACCTCTATCGCGTGCCGACCGACGCGCGAGAGAGCGCGGCGGACGTCGAGCGGCGCTCGATCGAGACGGTGCGGGCGGTGTGCCTGGCGGTCTCCATTCCGGTGGCGGTCAAGCTGGGCCCCTGGCTTTCGGCGCCGGCGCACCATGCCAGCCAGGTCGCCAAGGCGGGGGCGCGGGGGCTGGTGATGTTCAACCGCTTCTACCAGCCCGACATCGATCTGGCGACGCTCTCGCCGCAGCCGACGCTCGAGCTTTCCCACCCTTACGAGATCCGTCAGGCGCTGTTGTGGATCTCGCTGCTGGCGGGACGGGTCGACGCCTCGCTGGCGGCGACCGGCGGGGTGGAGACCGGCACCGAGGTGGTGAAGTACCTGCTGGCCGGCGCCGACGTGGTGATGACCGCCTCGGCGCTGCTCCGCCACGGACCGGAATACATCGGCGCGCTGCGCCGGGCCCTGGAGACCTGGATGGACGGCCGCGGCTTCGACGACATCGGCAAGGTGCGCGGGCGGCTTGCCGCCGCCTTCCTGCACGACCGCGAGCGGCTGGTGCGCAGCCAGTACATCAACATCCTGACCGGTTACGGCAGCGGCGCGTAGCGGGCGGCGGACGACCGGCAAGGCGAAGCCACGACCGGGGATCGTCCTCCGGCAGCTTCGACGCCGTACTGGCGCGGTGAGCCTGCTGCACCCGATCCCCCCGCTGTCGCGGAGGATGACGGGGTGCGCGTGTGCGGCTCAGCGCGGGCGCTCCTCGCGCAGCGCCGCGGTGATCGCCTTGAAGAAGGGATGGTCGGGCAGGTCCTCGATATCGCAGACGATTCTCCGCCGCCAGTTGGGGTGCTCGTCGACGGTGCCGGGGATGTTGACCTGCTCGGGATCGGCGGTGAGGTCCTCGATCGCCAGCACGAACAGGCGCGAGGGCGAGCGCGCCACCAGCCGGTGGAGGGCGACGGCGACCGACACCGGGATCAGCGCCGGCGGCGGCTGATCGCCGTCGCGCACGGCCCAGACATCGCGCGGCAGCAGTTCGTGATCGGCGAGCGTGTAGAGCAGGTGCAGCCGCTCGCTGGCGCGCTCGGCCAGCGCCTGCTCGACATCCTCCTCCTTCAGATAGCCGAAGCCGCGGCGGGTGGTAAGGTCGTGGGCGCTCCACCAACCGGAGAGCGTGTGCAGGTCGTGGGTGGTGATGCAGGCCAGCGCCTCGCGCGGATATTCGGCGATCGGAATGAAATCCTCGCCGCGCTTCTCGAAGAAATAGACCACATAGGCCTGGATCTCGGTGGCGCTCAACACCTCGGGGAAGCCCTTGGGGACGACGCCGAGCGCCTCGCCGATGACGATCGCCTGTTCGGACTGCGACACCTCGGCGAGCGTGCGCAGCATCTCGGCGAGCGGATAGCGCACGTAGACGCCGTCGGCGGCGGTGAAGCCTTCCGAGATCCAGAACAGCCGGTAGAGGCTCATGGCGTGGTCGATGCGCAGCGCCCCGGCATGGCGGAGCACCGTGTCGATGACCTCGCGATAGGGCTGGTAGTCGCGCGCCTGGAGGGCGGCCGGCGACAGCGGCGCCACGCCCCAGTCCTGGCCGTCGGCATTGTAATAGTCGGGCGGCGCCCCGATGCGCACCGAAGGCACGGTCAGTTCGCGATCCGACCAGGTGGCCGAGCCGTCGGGGGCGACACCGACCGCCATGTCGAGATAGAGGCCGATGCGCATGCCCGCCGCCTTGGCGCGGGCCTGGGCCTCGCCAAGCTGCCGCTCGGCGGTCCACTGCAGCCACGAATGGAAGGCGATCGCCCCGGCATGGCCGGCGGCGAAGGCGGTGACGGCACGGTTTGCCGGATGGCGGTATTCCTCCGGCCAGACGTGCCAGCTGGCGCCGTGGCCCTCCTCGACCATCGCCTGCGACAGCGCCTCGAACAAAGCGTGCAGATAGAGCGGGCGGCCGGCGGCGGCGACATAATCCTCGAATGCGCGCGTGGCGGCCGGATCGCCGGCCTCGCGGAAGGTGCGGAAGAGGTAGGTCAACGCCTTCAGCTTGAGCGGGCCGACGGCGGCGTAATCGACGAACCTGGCCTCGTGCACCTCCGCCGGGACCTCGAATTCGGCGAGCACCTTGGCGGCGCCGGGCACGTGATCGAGCGCGATGTAGAGCGGATTGAGGAAGTGGCGGCTCGACGGCGAGAACGGGCTGAACTTGCGGGCGTCGGCCATGAACAGGGCGTGCAGCGGGTTGACGCCGACGAAATCGGCGCCGGCTTCCGCCGCGATCTCGGCGAAACGGGCAAGGTCCTCGAAATCGCCGATGCCCCAGTTGCGCCGGGAGCGCAGGCTGTAGAGCTGGCAGGCGATGCCCCAGCAGCGGGTGTCGCGCAGCCAGTCGGGCACGTAACAGGCAATGCCGTCGGGCGCCTGCATCGGACCCGGGTCGCGAGCCTCGACGGTGGCGAGGCTCTCCGCGACCGCCCGATCGTCGCCGGCGGCGATGCCCAACGCGGCCAACGTCGCGCGGAGCGGCGCGTCCGCCGCGCTGACCACCGGCCCCATGAGGGAAAGGTAGCTGCGTTCGATGCCGGCGCGCTCGGCCAGACGGTTGAGGTCGTCGCTCATTTCGCTGCCTCCCTGCTGTTGCGCATGACCGTATCCCCCGCCAGCATGATGAGGCTGCGCCCTTCAAGCTGGAGCGTGCCATCGACGGGATAGCCGCGGTCGGGCGGGTCGATCTCGCCGCTGCCGGCGTCGATGCGCACCCGCCAGTAGGGCCGCCCGCCGTTGGGAAGGCGGAAGGGCACCGGCTCATGATAGGCGTTGATGAGAATGAGCACGCGGCCGGGGATATCGCCCAGCATGACACCGACGCTCCTGGCCGCCTTGTCGTCCCACGAGCCGTTGTCCATCTCCTTGCCGTCGGGCCTCAGCCAGATGACATCGCGGGTACCATCGCCGTTGATCTGGGTACCGTGGAGGAAATGCGGCGAGCACAGGATCGGATAGCGCTTGCGCACGGCGATGACGCCGCGGACGAACTCCATGAAGGCGAAGTCGCGCCCGGTCATCGCGCGCCAGCGCATCCAGGTGGTCTCGTTGTCCTGGCAATAGGCGTTGTTGTTGCCGTTCTGGGTGCGGCCGATCTCATCGCCCATCAGCACCATCGGCGCGCCCTGGGAGAGCAGCAGGGTGGCGATGCTGTTGCGCCGCATGCGTTCGCGCAGCTTGCGGATGTCGGGGTCCTCGGTCGGCCCCTCGACGCCGCAGTTCCAGCTACGGTTGTCGCTGTGGCCGTCGCGATTGCCCTCGCCGTTGGCCTCGTTGTGCTTGTCGTTGTAGGACCACAGGTCGGCGAGGGTGAAGCCGTCGTGGGCGGTGACGAAATTGACGCTCGCCCATGGCTTGCGACCGCGGTGGTCATAGAGGTCGGCCGAGCCCAAGAGGCTCTGGGCGAAGGCCGGCAACTGACCCTCGTCGCCTTTCCAGAACGAGCGCACGGTGTCGCGATAGCGGCCGTTCCATTCCGCCCAGCCGGGCGGGAAATTGCCCACCTGGTAGCCGTTGGGGCCGAGGTCCCACGGTTCGGCGATCATCTTGGAACGCTGCAGCACCGGGTCCTGGCGGATGGCGTCGAAGAAGACGGCGTTGGTGTCGAACTGATCGTATTCGCGGCCGAGCGCAGTGGTCAGGTCGAAGCGGAAGCCATCGACGTGGCATTCCTCGACCCAGTAGCGCAGCGAATCCATCACCATCTGCAGCACCCGCGGCTGGCGCAGGTTGACCGTGTTGCCGCAGCCGGTGGTGTCGAAGTAGTAGCGCTTGTCGGGGCTCAGCATGTAGTAGCTGGCGTTGTCGATGCCGCGGAAGGACAGGGTGGGCCCCATATGGTTGCCCTCCGCGGTGTGGTTGTAGACCACGTCGAGGATGACCTCGATGCCGGCCTCGTGTAGCCGGCGCACCATCAGCTTGAACTCGTGGATATCGGCGCCGGGCGAGATGTAGCGCGCGGCGGGGGCGAAGAAATTGGCGGTGTTGTAGCCCCAGTAGTTGGTGAGCCCACGCTGGACGAATTCGCGATCGTCGAAGAAGGCCTGGACCGGCATCAGCTCGATGGCGGTGACGCCGAGCTTCTGCAGGTGCTCGATCATGTGCGGGTCGCAGAGGCCGGCGAAGGTGCCGCGCAGCGGCTGGGCGATGTCCTCGCGCACCGCCGTCATGCCCTTGACGTGCGCCTCGTAGACGATGGTGTCGGCCCAGGCGCGGCGTGGGTGGCGGTCGCCGCCCCAGGTGACGGCGCTGTCGATGACCACGCATTTCGGCATGACGAAGGCCGAATTGCGCCGGTCCATGGCGAGATCGCCGCGCGGCGAGCCGACGCGATAGCCATAGGAGGCATCGTGCCAGACGACCTCGCCGTAAAGCGCCCGGGCATAGGGGTCGATGAGCAGCTTGTGAGGATTGAAGCGGTGGCCGTTGGCCGGGTCGTAGGGGCCGTGCACACGGTAGCCGTAGAGCTGGCCGGGGCGCACGTCGGGCAGATAGCCGTGCCAGACCTCGTGGGTGAATTCGGGCAGCGCGACGCGCGCCACCTCGCGCCGCCCCTTGCGGTCGAACAGGCAGACCTCGACCTTGGTGGCATGGGCCGAGAACAAGGCGAAATTCACCCCTGCTCCGTCCCAGGTTGCACCGAGCGGATGCGGCAAGCCGGGCCCGACCCGCAGCTTTGGCATGTGAGCGATCCTCTTTCGGAACCTTGTCTAGATCACGTCTTCTTCACGTCACGTTCTTCACGTCACGTGTTCAAAGACCATGGTGGCCAGCGGCGGCAGGCGAAGCAAAACCGATGCCGGGCGCCCATGTGCCTCGATCCGCTCGGACTGGACGCCGCCGGAATTGCCGACGTTGGAGCCGCCATAGATGCCGGAATTGGTGTTGAGCCGCTCCCGCCACCAGCCGTCGCGCGGGACGCCGAGGCGGTAGCCCTCGCGCACGACCGGCGTCATGTTGCTGACCACCACCACCGGCGGGTCGCCCTCGCGGCCATAGCGGATGAAGGCGAAGATCGAACCGTCGGCATCCTGCCAGTCCAGCCAGTCGAAGCCGGAGCGGTCGGCGTCGTTGACGTGAAGCGCCGGCAGATCGCGATAGAGGTGGTTGAGATCGCGGACAAGCTGCTGGACGCCGCGGTGATCGGGGTAGTCGAGGATGTACCAGTCGAGCGCCTGGTCGTGGTTCCACTCGGCCTCCTGGGCGAACTCGCCGCCCATGAACAGGAGCTTCTTGCCGGGATGGGTCCACATGAAGGCGAAGTAGGCCCTGAGGTTGGCGAACTTCTGCCAGCGGTCGCCGGACATGCGGCCAAACAGCGAACCCTTGCCGTGGACGACCTCGTCGTGGCTGAGCGGCAGCACGAAATTCTCGGTGAAGCCGTAGTGGATGCCGAAGGTCATCTCGTGGTGGTGATACTTGCGATGCACCGGCTCGTGGCTCATGTAGTCGAGCGTGTCGTGCATCCACCCCATGTTCCACTTGTAGCCGAAGCCGAGGCCGCCAACGTCCACCGGCCGCGACACCATCGGCCAGGCGGTCGATTCCTCGGCGATGGTGGTGGCGCCGGGAAAATCGCCGAAGACGCGGGTGTTCATCTCGCGCAGGAAGGCGACCGCCTCGAGGTTCTCGCGGCCGCCGTGGATGTTGGGAATCCATTCGCCGGGATTGCGCGAGTAGTCGAGGTAGAGCATCGAGGCGACGGCATCGACGCGGAGGCCGTCGATGTGGAAATACTCGATCCAGAACAGCGCGTTGGAGATGAGGACGTTGCGCACCTCGGTGCGCCCGAAATTGTAGATGAGCGTGTTCCAGTCGCGGTGGAAACCGAGCCGCGGGTCCTCGTGCTCGTAGAGCGCGGTGCCGTCGAAGCGGGCGAGCCCGTGGACGTCGCTGGGGAAATGCGCCGGCACCCAGTCGATGATGACGCCGATGCCCGCCTGATGGGCCTTGTCGACGAAGCGGGCGAAATCCTCAGGGGTGCCGTAGCGGCTGGTCGGCGCGAACAGGCCGATCGGCTGATAGCCCCAGGAGCCGGAGAACGGATGCTCGGAGACCGGCATGCACTCGATATGGGTGAAGCCCATGTCGCGCACGTAGGGGACCAGCTCGTCGCCAAGCTCGTCATAGGTGAGCGGGGCGTTGCCGTCCTTGCGCCGCCACGAGCCGAGGTGGACCTCGTAGGCCGAGACCGGCGCATCGAGCGCCTGGCGGGCCTTGCGGCTTTCCATCCACTCGCCGTCGCCCCATTCGTAGCGCGGCAGGCCGTGGACGCGCGAGCCGGTTGCCGGCGGCAGCTCGTGATAGAAGCCGAAGGGATCGGCCTTGAGCGGCAGCAGGCGGCCGTCGGCGGACAATAGCTCGAACTTGTAGATGGTGCCCTTGGCAATGGCGGGGATGAACAGCTCCCAGATGCCGGCCTCGACGCGCTTGCGCATCGGATGGCGGCGGCCGTCCCACTGATTGAAGTCGCCGACCACGCTGACCCGCGAGGCATTGGGCGCCCATACGGCGAAGGCGACGCCGGCAACGCCGTCGATCACCCTCGGATGGGCGCCGAGGCGCTCGAACAGGCGGCGGTGGCTGCCCTCGCCGATGAGGTAGACGTCCATCTCGCCGAGGATCTTGTCGAAGCGATAGGGGTCGTCGGCCTCCCAACTGTCGCCGCCGCGGGTGAAGCGCAGGCGATAGGGGAAGGGTTCGCTGCGGCCGGTGAGCGGCGCGGCGAAAAAGCCCTCCGGGCGCAGGCGCTGGAGTTCGGTGACGACGCTGCCATCGGCGCCGTCGATGACCGCGACGCCGTCGGCGCCGGGCCAGAACACCCGCACCGAAAGCGGCATGCCGCCGCCACCGTGAAGCCCGAGCACGGCGAACGGGTCGCCGTCAGTGCCGGCAACGATGGCTTCGATCGCGGTTTCGTCAGGCTGCCAGGCCGGGCGTCTGCGGCTTGCCGGGCTCTTGGTCATGGGCCAACCTCGTTGCTTGCGATCGACAGCAGGCCGTGAACCGGCAGCCACAGCCAGTTCGGACGCTTGACCGCCTCATAGGCGATCTCGTCGGCGACCCGGTGGATGAGGAACAGGTCGAGCAGACGGCGGCGGATCGTCTCGTCTTCGGGCACGATGCCGGCTTCGACGACGACCGGCCAATAGGCCTCGAGGAAATTGCGGATGGCGGTGTCCCGCCAGTCCATGGCGCGCTCGCGCACCGACGGCATGGCGCCGTCGCGTTCCTCGATGCGGTGGATGGCGGAGCGGGCGGCGTAATCGAACGAGCGCAGCAGGCTGGCGATGTCGCGCATCGGCGACACCTTGCGGTGGCGCTCGGCGGTGGTGCGGTGCGATTCGCCCTCGAAATCGATGAAGGCGACGTCGTCCTTGACCACCAGGACCGGGACGAGGTTGAGGCTGCCGTGGACGCGGGTCTTGAGCCCCACCCCGGTCAGCCCGGCCGCCGCCTTGACCCGCGCGGTCAGCGCCGTGCGGGCACGGCGGAGCGTGGCGGCATGGATATCCAGCGAATGGCCCGGCTCGGAGCCGGCGCGCGACACGACGGTGCAGGCCTCGGTGAGCTGGCGCGTGGCGGCCGCAGCCCAGCGCTTGAGATCGGCCGGCTTGACCGGTTCGGCCGCGAAGCGCCGGTCGCGGGTGGGCGTGGCGAAGGCGAGATGCAGCTCGGCGGTGCGCTTGCCGAGCGTGGCGGCGAGGTCGAGGGGATAGTCGAAGGCAGGCGCCGGATCGATCAGCACGCCGGCATCGTCGCGCGGCAGCAAGGCGAAAGCCTCGAGATCGCGGTCGAGCGCCTCCTGTATGGCGCTCCAGGCGTCGCCCTGGTTGCTGATGTAGGTGAAGGCGGCGGCGAGCATCACCGGCTCGCCGTCATCGGGCTTGAACTGCAGGCTGCCGTAAAAACCCGGAGTGTGGCGGAAGCCGGCGACCTCGGTCAGGAAGCGGCCGATGGAAACCTCGGGGTGGTCGCCGGCGCGCAGACGCCGGTAGACCTTCATCATCACGTTCGAGCCGACGATGAAGGCGGCATCGCGCTCCTCGACGCCGACCGGACGGATCGAGTCGGTCAACTCGAGGGCGCGGAATGCGGGGTTCGATTCGAAGACGAGGCTGCCGCCGACACCGGGCAAGACAGCGCCCTCGCGCATGGCCTTGACCAGGTCCCAGTTGAAGTTCTCGTCGAACGAGGCATCGATGAGGGCGCCGAGATTGGGGCCGTGGCGGAGCCGGGCGAGCGTGTAGGAGAGCTTGGGCGCGCCGAGATGGAGGTTCTCCTCGCCCCACAGGGCGGTGACCGGCAGGAAATAGCGGCGCGAGCGGTCGTCGGTGGGCTCGACGTCGACATAGACGAGCTGGTTGGGGTTGCCCGGCAGCGCGCCGAAGGAGCCGACCTCGGCGCGCTTGATGCGCTTGGCGCCGCCGCGGAACCACTGCTGATGGCCGAGGAACTCGGGCAGCACGTCGCGCTCGAGCTGGCCGCGCTCGCGGCCTTCGAGCACGCGGGCGAGATTGCCGCCGGCCGCCGTCAGCGTGACAAACTCGGGCAGCGGATCGGGCATCTGGGTGTGCCAGCGCGGCGCATCGGCCTCCGGCGCCAGCAGGAACCAGAAGAAGCCGTAGGCCGGCAAAGTGAGCATGTAGGGCAGGCTGCCGACCGGCGGGAACGGCGCGTTGCCGGAAAGCTCGACCGGCACGGCGCCGCGATAGGCGGAAAGGTCGAGCTCGACCGCCTGGGCGGCGCGCGACAGGTTGACCACGCAGAGGATGCGCTCGTCCTCGTGCTCCCGCACATAGGCGAGCACCTTGCGGTTCGGCGGCAGGAGGATGGTGAGGGTGCCGCGGCCGAAGGCGGGATGCTGCTTGCGCACCGAGATCATGCGCCGCATCCAGTTGAGCAGCGAGGAGGCCTCGTTCTGCTGGGCCTCGACGTTGACCGCCTGGAAGCCATAGACCGGGTCCATGATCGGCGGCAGGTAGAGCTGCTGCGGGTTGGCGCGCGAAAAGCCGCCATTGCGGTCCGCCGACCATTGCATGGGCGTGCGCACGCCGTCGCGGTCGCCGAGGAAGTAGTTGTCGCCCATGCCGAGCTCGTCGCCGTAGTAGATGACGGGCGTGCCCGGCATCGACAGGAGCAGCGCGTTCATCAGCTCGATCTTGCGGCGGTCGTTATCGAGCAGCGGCGCCAGGCGGCGGCGGATGCCGAGATTGATGCGGGCGCGCGAATCGGAGGCGTAGGTGCGCCACAGGTAGTCGCGCTCCTCCGCGGTGACCATCTCCAGCGTCAGCTCGTCGTGGTTCCTGAGGAAGATCGCCCACTGGCAATTATCGGGAATGTCCGGCGTCTGGCGGATGATGTCGGTGACCGGATGGCGGTCCTCCTGGGCGAGCGCCATGTACATGCGCGGCATCAGCGGGAAATGGAACGCCATGTGGCATTCGTCGCCATCGCCGAAATAAGGGCGGGTGTCCTCGGGCCACTGGTTGGCCTCGGCCAGGAACATGCGGTCGGGATAGCTGGCGTCGAGCTCGCGGCGGAGCTCCTTCAGTACCGCGTGGGTCTCCGGCAGGTTCTCGTTGTTGGTGCCGTCGCGCTCGACCAGATAGGGGATGGCGTCGAGACGCAGGCCATCGACACCGGTGTCGAGCCAGAAATGCAGCAGCCGCTTGACCTCCTCCATGACGTGCGGGTTGTCGAAGTTGAGGTCGGGCTGGTGGGAATAGAAGCGGTGCCAGAAGAAGGCATTGGCGACCGGGTCCCACGTCCAGTTGGACTGCTCGGTGTCGATGAAGATGATGCGCGTGCCGCCGTAGAGCTTGTCGGTTTCGCTCCAGACGTAATAATCGCGGGCGATCGTCCCGGGTTTGGCGTGCCGCGCCCGCTGGAACCAGCGGTGCTGATCCGAGGTGTGGTTGATGACCAGCTCGATGATGACGCGAATGCCCCGCTTGTGCGCTTCGGCAACGAAACGCCGGAAATCCCGCATGGTTCCGAAGACGGATTGATCGCGCGGTAGTCGGCGATGTCGTAGCCGTCGTCGCGCATCGGCGAGGGATAGAAGGGCAGCAGCCAGATCGCCGTCACGCCCAGGCTGGCGATGTAGTCGAGCCGGCCGATGAGGCCGGCGAAATCGCCCATGCCGTTGCCGTCGCTGTCGAAGATACGCCTTGATGTGAAGCTGATAGATGATCGCGTCCCGGTACCAGTCGGCACGGGTCCGGTCGATCTTGTCCTCGCCGTTGCGGGACTTGGCACTGCGCGGCGGGGGGTGGAAGCGTCCATTGCTGCGATGCTCACCCCATCTTCCCCCCGCAATCAAGGGGGTCAAAGCGGTTTGGACAACGAATCGCAGCCACTAGAACACCGAATCGTGGACGAGTTTGACCGCAATCACGGCAAGCAGGGCGAGCAGCATGCGGTCGAAAGCCTGACGGCTGAGGCGGCGCGCCAGCCAGTTGCCGACCGGCATGGCGGCCAGGATGGGGATGAAAGCGAGCGCGCTGAGCAACAGGCGGTGGGGGGTGAGGATGCCCGTCGCGGCGAGGGAGGGCACCTGGACGACCGAGAAGCTGACGAACAGCGCCGAGACGGCGAAGACGAACCGCTCCCGGTCGAAGCCCAGCGCCGAGAGGAAGCTGAGGCTGACGGGGGCGGAAATGCCGGTGGCGCCCTGGAGGAAGCCGGAGACGAAACCGACGGCGGGGGCGAGCCGGGCGGCGAGGCCCATGGGGATGTGCCAGTGGGGCTTCGCCAGCCTGAGCACGATATAGGCGACCACGACCACCGCCAGGATGATGCCCAGCACGTGGCCGGGGAGGTTGGCGAGCAGCCATGTGCCAACGGCGATGCCGATGCCGGCGGCGATGCACAGGCCGGCCAGCCAGCCGAGGCCCTGGCGATGGCGGCGAAACTGCCAGAGCTGCCAGATATTGGTGACCACGGTCGGCACCACCATCATGGCGATGGCAAACGGCACGTCGAAGAACGACGCCAGGACCGGGACCGCCACCACCGGCAGACCGGCGCCGAGCGCGCCCTTGACCACGCCGCTCAGCGCCAGGGTGACGAAGATGATGACATATTCCGTGTTCACGTGAGCGATACTCGGCAGGCAGGCGCCTCACGTGATCACGTCCGGCTCGGTGCGGCCGGTGAGATGGGCAAGATCGCTGACCTCGGCGGCGGCATCGATGAGCGGCGCCAGCACCACCTGCGGATCGTGGCCGTGGCGGTTGGGGTCCGGCTCGATGCGCTCGATGTAGACGCGTAGCGTCGCCCCGGCAGTGCCGGTGCCGGAAAGGCGAAAGACGATGCGGGCACCATCGGCGAAGAGGATGCGGATGCCCTGCCCGGAGGTGCGCGAGCCGTCGACCGGATCGTCGTAGGCGAACTCGTCGGCTGCGGCGACGTCCATGCCGCCGAGCGTGCCGCCGGCGAGCTTGGGGAGCTGGTCGCGCAGATGCCGCATCACCGCGTTGGCGGGCTCGGTCTCGATCTCCTCGTAATCGTGGCGCGAATAGAAGTTGCGGCCGTGCTCGCGCCAGTGGTCGCGCATGATCTCGGCGACGCTCTTTTTGGCGTGAACCAGGATGTTGAGCCACAGGAGCACGGCCCAGACGCCGTCCTTCTCGCGCACGTGGCTGGAGCCGGTGCCGGCGCTTTCCTCGCCGCAGATCGTGGCGAGCCCGGCATCGAGCAGGTTGCCGAAGAACTTCCAGCCGGTCGGCGTCTCGTAGCACTTGATGCCGAGCTTGGCGGCGACGCGGTCGGCAGCGGCACTGGTCGGCATGGAGCGGGCAACGCCGGCGAGCCCCTTGGCGTAGCCCGGCGCGAGATGGGCATTGGCGGCGAGCACGGCGAGCGAATCCGACGGCGTGACGTACTGGTGGCGGCCGACGATCAGGTTGCGGTCGCCGTCGCCATCGGAGGCCGCGCCGAAATCCGGCGCGTCGGCGCCCATCATTTCCTCGAACAGGGCCTTGGCGTGGACCGGGTTGGGATCGGGATGGTGGCCGCCGAAATCTTCAAGCGGGGTGCC
This sequence comes from uncultured Alphaproteobacteria bacterium, assembly GCA_963782045.1. Lineage (GTDB taxonomy): Bacteria > Pseudomonadota > Alphaproteobacteria > Rhizobiales > Kaistiaceae > CAVSRC01. Next base: position 115,643 of record CAWAIR010000005.1, on the reverse strand, counting down.
GTTGACCACGGTGCCGGCCGGCGCCCCGAGGGCGCCCTCGAAGATCGCCCTGGCATAGGGGCCGGTGACCGCGCTCATGGCGTCGAAGCGCATGGTGAAGCCGGAGGCGAACAGGCCGCGGATGGCGTCGAAATCGAACAGGGTCTCCATCAGCGCCTGATAGTCGGCGACCGGATCGACGACCTCGACCACCATCTCCTCCAGCTTCACCGTGCCGATGGTGTCGATATCGACGTCGGGCGCGTCCGACATCAGGATGCGGTCGATGGCCCTGGTCCTGGCAAAGATCGCCTCGGTCACCTTCTCCGGCGCCGGGCCGCCATTGGCGGTGTTGAACTTGATGCCGAAATCCTCCTTCGGTCCGCCGGGATTGTGGCTGGCCGAAAGGATGATGCCGCCGGCCGTCCTGTTCTTGCGGATAAGGTTGGAGGCGGCCGGCGTCGACAGCAGCCCGCCCTGGCCAACGATGACGCGCGCCAGTCCGTTGCCGGCGGCGATCTTGAGAGTGCGCTGGATGGCCTCGCGGTTGAAGAAGCGGCCGTCGCCGCCGACGACCAGCGTCTTGCCGGCGAGCCCGCCATTGGCGTCGAGGATCGACTGAATGAAGTTCTCGACGTAGTGCGGCTGCTGGAAGTGGGGCACCTTCTTGCGCAGCCCCGAGGTGCCCGGCCTCTGATCGTCATAGGGGGTGGTGGCGATCGTACGGATCATGGCGCCCTCCGCTCGAGCAGGCTGCGATAGAGCGCGGCATAACGGCCGGCGCTCACGGTCCAGGAAACGTCCGTCTTCATGCCGCGCTTCTGCATGCGCGTCCACATGGGCCGGTCGCTATGGAGCGCGATGGCGCGCGCCAGAGCGGCATCGAGGCCGGCGCGCTCCACCGGCAGGAACTGGATGCCGGTGGCGACGTCCGCGGCGATGGCCGCATCGTTGGCGTCGACGATCGAATCGGCGAGGCCGCCGACGCGCGATACCACCGGCACGCAGCCATAGCGCAGACCGCAGAACTGGGTGAGGCCGCAGGGCTCGAAGCGCGACGGCACCAGGATGGCGTCGGCGCCGCCCTGGAGCAGGTGCGCCAGGCGCTCGTCATAGCCGGCGATCATGCCGACGCGGCCGCGATGACGCGCGGCGGCGGCATGGAAGACGCCCTCCAGCGCCGAATCGCCGGTGCCGATCACGGCCAGACGGGCGCCGCGGCCGACGAGACCGTCGACGCAGTCGCCCAGCACGTCCATGCCCTTCTGCCAGGTGAGCCGACTGACCACGGCGAAGATCATGCCGGCGCCCGGCTCCAGAGCGAAGGTCTGCTCGACGGCGCGGCGGTTGGCCGGCCGGCGGCCGAGCGAGGCGGCGGTGTAGGGCGCCGGCAGCGCGGCATCGGTCGCCGGGTCCCACACGCCGGTATCGATACCGTTGAGGATGCCGGTGAGGACGTCGTGGCGGGCGCGCAGCAGGCCGTCGAAACCCATGCCGCCGCCCGGCGTGCAGATCTCGGCCGCATAGGACGGACTGACGGTGGTGAGGGCGTTGGCGAGCTGGAGGCCGCCCTTCATGAAGCTGACATTGCCGTAGTACTCGACGCCATCGACGGAAAGCGCGGCGCCAGGCAGACCGAGGGACGGGAAGATCGCCACCGGGAAATTGCCCTGGAAGGCGAGGTTGTGGATGGTCATCACCGACGCGGCCGCCGAGCCGCCGGCATAGTGCAGAAGGGCGGGAGCGAGGCCGGCGTGCCAGTCGTGGCAGTGGACGACGTCGGGACGGAAGGCAGGAAGCTTGCCGGTGCCGACATCGGCTGCCACCTGGCCGAGCGCGGCGAAGCGCTGCCAGTTGTCCGGCCAATCGCCGCCGCCGGGCGCCAGGTAGGGATTGCCCGGACGGTCGAAGAGATGCGGCGCATCGAGGACGATGAGGTCGAGACCGGCGGCGGTGCCGGCGATGAGGGTCGCCTTGCCGCCGAACAGCCTGGCGTAGTGGTGGAGCGGCTCGGCCTTCTTCAGCGCCCCCATGACCGCCGGATAACCCGGTACCAGCACGCGCATCTCGACCCGGTGGGGCTTGAGCGCGGCAGGAAGGGCGCCGACGACATCGGCGAGGCCGCCGGTCTTGACCAGCGGATAGACCTCGGCGGCGGCGGCCAGGACCTTGATCATCTCAGATGCGGTCGATCATGGCCTGGGTGACGAGGCAGATGCCCTTCTCGGAGCGCCGGTAGCGGCGGGCGTCGAGCTCGGGATCGTAGCCGATGACGAGGCCCTCGGGGATGACCACGCCGCGATCGACCACCACGTTCTTGAGGCGGACATTGCGGGCGATGCGGGCATAGGGCAGAACCACCGCCCCCTCAACGCTGGAATAGGAATCGACCCGAACGCCGGTGAAGAGCGCCGAACGGCGGACGACCGAGCCGGAGACGATGCAGCCGCCGGAGACCATCGAACTGATCGCCATGCCGCGGCGGTTGTCGAAGTCGTGGACGAACTTGGCCGGCGCGGTGAGCTCGACATTGGTCCAGATCGGCCAGCTCTGATCGTAGAGGTCGAGAGCGGGAATGACGTCGGTGAGGTCGATGTTGGCCTCCCAATAGGCGTCGACCGTGCCGACGTCGCGCCAATAGGCCTCTTCCTCGGTGCTGGTGCGCACGCAGGACGTCGAGAAGCGGTGGGCAACGGCTTTGCCGTGCTCAACCAGGTAGGGAATGACGTTGTGGCCGAAATCGTGGCTGGAGTTGGGGTCGGCCGCGTCGCGGCGGAGCTGGTCGAAAAGAAAGTTCGTCTCGAAGACGTAGATGCCCATGGAGGCCAGCGCCATGTCCGGCTTGTCGGGCATGCCGGGCGGGTCCTTGGGCTTCTCCAGGAAGGAAACAATGCGGTCGTCGGCATCGACATGCATGACGCCGAAGCCGGTCGCCTCCATGCGCGGCACTTCCAGGCAGCCCACCGTCACGTCGGCGCCGGTGCCGACGTGCTGCTCGAGCATGCGCTCGTAGTCCATCTTGTAGATGTGGTCGCCGGCCAGCACGACGATGTGCTGCGGACGGTAGCTGCCGATGATGTCGATGTTCTGATAGACGGCGTCGGCGGTGCCGGAATACCACTGGTCCTCGGCGGTGCGCTGGCTGGCTGGCAGGATGTCGAAGCTCTCGTTGCGCTCCGGCCTGAGGAACGCCCAGCCGCGCTGGAGGTGGCGGATGAGGCTGTGCGCCTTGTACTGGGTGGCGACCGCGATGCGGCGGATGCCGGAATTGAGCGCATTGGACAGGGCAAAATCGATGATGCGCGTCTTGCCGCCGAAGAAGACGGCGGGCTTGGCGCGCTTGTCGGTCAGCTCCATCAGGCGACTGCCGCGACCGCCGGCCAGCACGTAGGCCATGGACTCACGCGCCAGACGGGGGTTCTGGGTCAGTTCGGTCATAAATCTCCTCCCTGATCAAGTTTTGCGGCCATCATTGCATTGGCAGCGGAAAAAGTCCCGTTCACATGGGTCAACGCTGCAACCGCGCCAGCGATCCACGCGTTGAAAGGGCGGCGACGGGGCGATCTTTCAAGTGGAGTAGCAGCCATGCCCGCACAATCGAAGGCACAGCAGAAGGCGGCCGGCGCGGCGCTGTCGGCCAAACGCGGCGACACCAAGGTCAGCGATCTCAAGGGCCCCTCACGGTCGATGTACACGTCGATGAGCGAAAAGGAGCTCGACGATATGGCTTCAACCAAGCGCAAGAACAAACCGTCGCACAAGTCGAAATCGTAGGGATTCCGGGAAAACCGACGAAGATCGGCGGCGCCGCCGCGGCCATGGCTCAGCCCTCCGGCGGCGGGCGGCGGGCGACCGCGCCATCGCCGGCAAGTGCGTCGATCGCGGCCCGGTCGTAGCCGAGTTCGGCCAGGATTTCGTCGGTGTGCTCGCCGAGGAGCGGCGACGCGCGGCCGCCGGTGACCGGCGCCCCGGACATCACGATCGGCGTGCGCACGGCGGGCAGCGCCGCACCGCTGCCGTGCGGCACGTCGATGCGCATGCCGCGATGGACGACCTGGGGGTCGGCAAAGACCTCGGCGACGGTGTTGATCGGTCCCGCCGGCACATTCGCCTCTTCCAGCCTGGCAAGCAGATCGGCACGGGTGAACGGCGCGATCAGGCGGGCGAGCTCCGGCACCAGCACCTCCCGGTTGGCGACGCGCGCCTCGTTGGTGGCGGAGAGCGGATTGTCGGCCAGCGCCGGCGCGCCGAGGACGGTGACGAGCTGGCGGAACTGACTGTCGTTGCCGACAGCGATGACGAGATGGCCGTCGGCCGCGGCGAAAACCTGATAGGGCACGATATTAGGATGGGCGTTGCCGAGACGGTGCGGCGCGGTGCCGGTGGCGAGGTAGTTCATCGCCTGGTTGGCGAGCACGCCGACCTGGGTGTCGAGCAGCGCCATGTCGATGTGCTGTCCCTCGCCGGTCAGCGCGCGCTCAGCCAACGCCGCCTGGATGGCGATGACGGCGTAGAGGCCGGTGAAGATATCGACATAGGCGACGCCGACCTTCTGCGGCTCGCCGTCGGGAGCGCCGGTCAGGTCCATGAGGCCGCCCATGGCCTGGATGATGAAATCATAGCCGGGGCGCGCGGCGTAGGGCCCGCCCGCCCCGAAACCGGTGATCGAGCAATAGACGATGGCCGGGTTGACCGCCTTGAGGCTGTCGTAGTCGAGGCCGAACTTCCCGAGCGCCCCGACCTTGAAGTTCTCGATGACCACATCCGCCCGCGCCGCCAGGCGGCGCACGATCGCGCACCCCTCAGCCTTGCGGAAATCGACCACGATCGACCGCTTGCCGCGGTTGCAGGCGTGGAAATAGGCGGCATCGCTGGTGCCGTCGCCGTTGTCGATGCTTGGCGGCCCCCAGCGCCGGGTGTCGTCGCCGGCCGGGCTTTCGACCTTGATGACCTCGGCGCCGAGGTCGGCAAGAACCTGGCCGGCCCACGGCCCGGCAAGGACGCGCGCCAGCTCAAGAACCTTCAGACCGGCAAGCGGCGATACCATTCTCCAGCCTCGCGACGACGTTCGGGTACCTGACGCAGCATCCTAGCGGCAGACTTCGGGCTGAATCAAAAGCAGGCGGACAATTCGGCCGCCTGACGGACTTCATTGCCGCGGAAAAGCAGGCGTTGGGTAGAGGAAGGCTGCGGGTGGCGGACGTATCGGCGATACGCCCGGAAGCTGCGGCCGCAAGAAACGGCCTAGCGCGGCGCCCGCTTGGCGAGGATGCGCTGCAAGGTTCGGCGATGCATGTTGAGGCGGCGGGCGGTTTCCGAGACGTTGCGCTCGCACAGCTCGTAGACCCGCTGGATGTGCTCCCAGCGCACCCGGTCGGCCGACATCGGGTTCTCCGGCGGCGCCGGCTTCTCGCCGGGCTCGCGGGTGAGCGCGGCGTGGATCTCGTCGGCATCGGCCGGCTTGGCCAGGTAGTCGACGGCCCCGAGCTTCACCGCGGTCACGGCGGTGGCGATGTTGCCGTAGCCGGTCAGCACCACCATGCGCGAATCCGGCCGCCGGCGGCGGACAAGCTCGATCACGTCGAGCCCGTTGCCGTCTTCCAGCCGCATGTCGACCACGGCATAGGCCGGTGGCGCCGCCTCGGCCTTTCTCAGGCCTTCGGCCACATTGTCGGCGGTGTCGACCAGATAGCCGCGCGCCTCCATGGCACGCGCCAGACGTTGCAGGAAGGGCCTGTCGTCGTCGACCAGAAGTAGCGACATATCCAACTGCCCCGAGTTGTCGCTTCCGTTCTCAGCCATTATCAGCAGTCTCCGTCTCTCCCGGAGAAAACATTCGGGTTGATTTTATAAGGATTCGACCTGCCGGCGCCAAGTCATTCCCTCCCCTGTGTTTTCATGGTGTTCCTCGATGATTCGGGTTTGGCTGTCCATGACCGCGCGCGGCCAGACGACCTTGACGATGGCGCCGCGCACCGGCGGCTCGCGGTTGCCAAGGGTGAGCCGGGCGCCCGAGCGCTCGAGCAGCGTCTTGGCGATGAAGAAGCCGAGGCCGAGGCCGCCGGCTTCCGGGTCGGTGGGCGTGCTGCCGGGGCCGCGCGTGGTGACGTAAGGCTCGCCGATGCGCTCCAGGATGCCGGCAGCAAAGCCGGGGCCGTCGTCGGTGATGGAGACGGCCACGCTGGCGGCGCTCCATTCGGTGGCGATGGTCACCGTGGTCCTGGCGAAATCGACGGCATTCTCCACCAAGTTGGCGAGACCCTGGATGACGGCGGGGTTGCGCTGGCCGACCGGCTCCGGCCCCTCGCCGCTCGCCGGCATGACGACGATCTCGACGGCGAAGGCGCGATAGGGCGACACCACCTCCTCGATCAGGTGGGAGAGCGGCACGCGGGCGAGGTGCTCGTCGCCCTGCCAGGACAGCGTCGTCAGGCGCCCGAGGATGTCGCGGCAGCGCTGCGACTGGCTCATGATCAGCCCGAGGTCCTCGCGTCGCTGATCGTCCGCGGGCAGCTCGCGCACCATCTCCTTGGCAACCAGAGCGATCGTCGCCAGCGGCGTGCCCAGTTCGTGCGCCGCCGCCGCGGCCAGCCCGTCGAGGGCGGAGAGGTGATGCTCGCGGGCGAGCACCATCTCGGTGGCGGTCAGCGCGCGGGCGAGCTGACGCGCCTCCTCCGCCACGCGGAAGGCGTAGATGCCGGTGAAGGCGCAGGCGAGCACCAGCGCCACCCACACCCCGGCCGTGTAGGTGAGCGGGATGACCAGGCTCTCGCCGACGTACCAGGGCAGCGGCCAGTGGTAGAGGGCGAGCACGCTGGCGGTCGCCACGACCATGGCACCCAGTACCACGGTGGCGCGCGGCGGCAGCGTGGTCGCCGAAACGATCACCGGGACCAGCAGGAGGAAGGCGAACGGGTTGTCGAGGCCGCCGGTGAGGAAGAGCAGGCCGCCCAGTTGCGCCAGATCGTAGGCCAGCAGCATCGAGGCCGGCCATTGGCCGATGCGCAGCGTCGGCGAGAAGCGCAGCCGCAAGCCGATGTTGACCGCCGCCGACAGGGCGATGAGCGCCAGGCAGCCGATGATCGGCAGGGGAAAGCCGAGGCCGCCGGCAACGAACAGCACCGCCGTTGCCTGGCCGACCACCGCCAGCCAGCGCAGGCGCACCAGCGTATCGAGCCGCAGGCTGCGGCTGGCGAATTCGGTGGTGGCTGGCACACGGTCGGCCATGTCAGGACTCCACTGCCGCCCGCGCGCGCGCATCGCGCGCCAGATCGGCCAATACCCGGCGTAGCGTGGCTACGTCGCTAACCCATTGAGGGAAATCAAGCCGGCCGTGGGTTGCAGCGGTTGTGAGGTCGATTCCTTGCGGATCGATGCCGGTCAGCCGCCAGTTGCCGTCGGGCAGGCCGAGAAGTCTTGTGGCGTAGAGCCGGACGCTCTCGGCGTGGTCGCCATTCATATGGGCGAGCGCGCTTTCCTCGGCCGCGATCAGATCGCCGGCGCCGGCGACGTCGATGAGGATGTCGGCGGCCGGCAGCGCAACGATGCGCCCGAAGCCGGCAACCAGATGGCCGCCCTCGACGGCGAAGCGGTGGAAGCCGAAATCGGCGAAATCGGCGTAGCCGGCGGCTTCCGGGTGGCGGGCGAGGAAACGCCGGCGGAGCGCGGGATCGCCATCGCGCTGGCCAATGCTGCCGGTCAGCGTCAGCCGGGCGCCGGCGAGCGGATCGCCGCCCTCGCCGCCCGGCGCCACCAGGAGCAGCGAGGCGCGCCGGTCGGCCGCGAGGTTCTGGGTGTGGCGGGCGAGCCTCGAAAGAAGCAGGATCGGCGCGCCCTCCGAGGTCGTGGCGACCGTCACCAGCGAGGCGAACGGGGCGCCTTCCACGGTCAGCGTCGCCAGCGAGCCGGTCGCCGCCAGCCTGAGCACGCGGCGGGCGGCGGCAGCGGGCGAGAAAGCGGCCGCGGTCACGACAACGGGACCCCGGGGCCGGCTTGACAGCGGCCATGGGGGGCGGGACAAGCGCCCCAAGTCTGCCGGAAATGTCAAAGGTCAATTGGCGCATTCCCTTGGAATCCGCTAACTTCACGCCACATTTTCTGCGCAATCCTGACGCCAAAGGCGGTCCGCACATGTTCGGGCCACCTGAAATCTGGAGACAACTGGATGCCGACGATCGCCCTTGTTGATGACGATCGCAACATTCTGGCCTCTGTGTCCATTGCGCTCGAGTCCGAGGGCTACCGCGTCCAGACCTACACCGACGGCGCCTCGGCGCTCGATGGCTTCCAGGCGACGCTGCCGGATCTTGCGATTCTCGACATCAAGATGCCGCGCATGGACGGCATGGAACTTCTGCGCCGGCTGCGCCAGAAGACCGACCTGCCGGTGATCTTCCTCACCTCGAAGGACGACGAGATCGACGAGCTGTTCGGCCTCAAGATGGGCGCCGACGATTTCATCAAGAAGCCCTTCTCGCAACGCCTGCTGGTCGAGCGGGTGAAGGCGGTGCTGCGCCGCTTCCAGCCGCGCGAAGCCGGCGACAAGAAGCAGGAAGAGGCCCAGCGCGTGCTCGAACGCGGGGCGTTGTCGATGGACCAGGAGCGCCATACCTGCACGTGGGGCGGCAAACCGGTGACGCTGACGGTGACCGAGTTCCTCATCCTGTTCGCGCTCGCCAACCGTCCCGGCGTCGTCAAGAGCCGCAATGCGCTGATGGACGCCGCCTATGACGACCAGGTCTATGTCGACGACCGCACGATCGACAGCCACATCAAAAGGCTGCGCAAGAAGTTCAAGGCGGTTGACCCGGATTTCGAGATGATCGAAACCCTCTATGGGGTCGGCTACCGCTTCAAGGAGACCTGAGCGGCAAATCCGCTCCAGGGCCGCGATGACGGCAGGGACAGAGAACCAGAAGCTGGCTGATCTCGCGGTGGCGACGCCGCGGTGGCGCGTGCTGCGTCGGGCCGCCGCCTGGACGTCGCGCTTCTCGGCGATCCCGTTCTTCACCAGCCTGACCAAGCGCATCGTCGTCCTCAACCTGGCGGCGCTGATCGTACTGGTCTCCGGCATCCTCTTCCTCAACCAGTTCCGCGCCGGCCTGATCGACGCGCGCGTCCAGGCGCTGCTCACCCAGGGCGAGATCATCGCCGGCGCCATCGCCTCGCAGGCGACCGTCGACAACGAGAACGTCTATATCGATCCGGAGAAATATCTCGACCTGCAGACCGGCCAGAGCATTTCACCGCTCGACCAGAGCTACGAGGACCTCGACTTCTCCATCAATCCGGAGAAGGTGGCGCCGGTCCTGCTGAGGCTGATCTCGCCGACGCGCACGCGGGCGCGCATCTACGACCGCGACGGCACCCTCATCGTCGATTCGCGCCATCTCTATCCCGGCGGCCAGATCCTCGCCTTCGACCTGCCGCCGCCCAGCACAGCCAGCGAATTGTGGCTGGAGACGATCTGGCGGCGGTTCAACCTGTGGCTCTCCAGCCGCGACCTGCCGATGTACAAGGAACTCGGCGGCGCCAACGGCCGCGGCTACCAGGAGGTGGTCGCTGCGCTCAGCGGCACGCCGGAGAAGATCGTGCGCATCAACGATCTCGGCGAGCTGATCGTCTCGGTCGCCGTGCCCATCCAGCGCTACCGCTCGGTCCACGGCGCGCTGCTGCTCTCCACCCAGGGCGGCGACATCGACAACATCGTCCATGCCGAGCGGCTGGCGATCGTGCGCGTGTTCCTGGTGGCGGCCAGCGTCACCGTCGTCCTGTCGATCCTGCTCGCCGGCACCATCGCCGCGCCGCTCAGGCGCCTCGCCGATGCCGCCGACCGCGTACGCCATCGCGTCAAGGCGCGTCCCGATATTCCCGATTTTTCACGCCGCCGCGACGAGATCGGCCACCTGAGCCAGGCGTTGCGCGAGATGACCGGGTCGCTCTACGACCGCATCGACGCGATCGAAAGCTTCGCCGCCGACGTGGCGCACGAGCTGAAAAACCCGCTGACCTCGCTGAGGAGCGCGGTGGAAACGCTGCCGCTGGCCAAGACCGAGGAGGCCAAGGCGCGGCTCTCCGGCATCATCAAGCACGACATCAAGCGGCTCGACCGGCTGATCAGCGACATCTCGGACGCTTCGCGGCTGGACGCCGAACTCACCCGCCAGGACGCCAACCCGGTCGATCTCCGCCAGCTCCTCAGCGCCGTGGTCGGCATCGCCCGCGACACCTCCAAGGGCGATGGCCCTGAGATCGTGCTCGACTTCACCGACGACGCGCCCGGCGCCTACCTCGTCTTCGGCCACGACAGCCGGCTCGGCCAGGTGTTCAACAACCTGATCGACAACGCCCGCTCCTTCTGCCGAAAGGACGGCACCGTGCACATCCTGGCGCGCCACGACGACAAGACGCTGGAAGTGATGGTCGAGGACGACGGGCCCGGCATCCGCGCCGACCAGTTCGAGCGCATCTTCGAGCGCTTCTACACCGACCGCGACGGCGGCGACGATTTGTTCGGCCAGAACTCCGGCCTCGGCCTGTCGATCTCGCGGCAGATCGTGGAGGCGCACAACGGCCGCATCTGGGCCGAGAACCGCACCAAGCCCGGCGCGGCGCCGGACGCGCCGCCGGTGGTTCTCGGCGCCCGCTTCACGGTGCGCCTGCCGCTGGCATGAGCGCCGGCGCCACCATCCATGCCAGCGCGGTGCTGATCGGCGAACACGGCGTGCTCATCCGCGGCGCCTCGGGCAGCGGCAAGTCGGCGCTTCTGCTGGCGCTGATCATGGCGGACGCGGGCGGGAACGCGCTCACCGCCGACGACCGGGTGGTGCTTGCCGCCCATGACGGCCGGCTGGTGGCGAGCGTTCCGGCGGAACTCGCCGGCCTGATCGAGGTGCGCGGCCAGGGCATCCTCAAACGGCCGCACGTTTCGCCGGTGGTCATCGACCTGGTGGTCGACCTCGTGGCCGGCGCAGACGCCCCGCGCATGCCGGAGCCCGATGCGGCCATCGAGATCGCCGAATTGTGCTCCCCCGCCTGATGCTGCCGGTGGACGCGCGCGACGGCGCCCTCAGGGTGGCAACGGCGCTCGCAGAGCGAACGGCGCCGGATGCGGAAAGTCGCAGCCCTCTTGCGTTGCGATAACGATCCGGCAAGATGTGCGCTGCGGCAGAAACGAGGCCGCGGACCGGGATCGGGAAGCGCATGATAGGACTGGTGCTCGTCACTCACGGCAAGCTTGCCGTGGAGTTCCGGGCGGCGTTGGAACACGTGGTTGGCGCACAAACCGACATCGAGACCATCTCGATCGGCCCCGACGACGACATCGAACGACGACGGCAGGACATCCTCGACGCGGTCGCCAAGGTGAACACCTCGGCCGGCGTCATCCTGCTCACCGACATGTTCGGCGGCACGCCCTCGAACCTCGCCATCTCGGTGATGGAGGCGGGCAAGATCGAGGTGATCGCCGGGGTCAACCTGCCGATGCTGATCAAGCTGGCGAGCGTGCGCGCCGAGAGGCCACTCGCCGACGCGGTCGCCGACGCCCAGGACGCCGGCCGCAAATACATCAACGTCGCCAGCCAGGTGCTGACCGGCAAATGAACGCGACCGGCGGTGGCGCCCGCCCCATCTCGGGCGACCTCACCATCGTCAACAAGCGCGGCTTCCATGCCCGCGCCGCCGCCCGTTTCGTGCAATGCGCCGAGCGCTTCAACGCCATCATCACCGTTTCGAAGGACCAGACGGTGGTCGGCGGCACCTCGATCATGGGCCTGATGATGCTGGCCGCGGGGCCGGGCTCCGAAATCCACGTCATCGCCGAGGGGCCCGAGGCGCAAGCGGCGCTGACGGCGCTCGCCGAACTGGTCGCCGACCGCTTCGGCGAAGAAGAATAGCGGCATAAAGAAATCTTTATATCCTTATTGCCCTTGTCCGGCCGGGCCGCTATAACCCTCGCCACTCAGACAATTTCCTTATCTTTTTGGCCCGAGGAGACCGGAATGCCGAAGACTGCCGACTATGTGGTGAAGGACATTGGGCTGGCCGACTGGGGCCGCAAGGAAATCTCGATGGCCGAGTCGGAGATGCCCGGACTGATGGCCACACGCGAGGAATACGGCCCCGAGCAGCCGCTGCGCGGCGCCCGCATCGCCGGCTCGCTGCACATGACCATCCAGACGGCGGTGCTGATCGAGACGCTGAGGGCGCTCGGCGCCGACGTGCGCTGGGCCTCGTGCAACATCTATTCGACCCAGGACCACGCCGCTGCCGCCATCGCCGCCGGCGGCACCCCGGTCTTCGCCGTCAAGGGCGAGAGCCTCGAGGACTACTGGCAATACACCCACCGCATCTTCGAATGGTCGGATGGCGGCTGGCCCAACATGATCCTCGACGACGGCGGCGACGCCACGCTGCTCCTTCATCTCGGCATGCAGGCGGAGACCAATCCTTCCGTCATCGCGCAGCCGACCAACGAAGAGGAGGAAGTCCTCTTCGCCGCCATCAAGAAGCGGCTGGAGAGTGCGCCCAACTGGTACTCGACCATCGCCAAGGGCATCCGCGGGGTCACCGAGGAAACCACTACCGGCGTGCACCGCCTCTACCAGATGGCCAAGGAGGGCCGCCTGCTCTTCCCGGCGATCAACGTCAACGATTCGGTGACCAAGTCGAAGTTCGACAATCTCTACGGCTGCCGCGAATCGCTGGTCGACGGCATCCGCCGCGGCACCGACGTGATGATGTCGGGCAAGACGGCGATGGTCGCCGGCTTCGGCGACGTCGGCAAGGGCTCGGCGGCATCGCTGCGCAACGCCGGCTGCCGCGTCATGGTGTCCGAGGTCGATCCGATCTGCGCGCTGCAGGCGGCGATGGAAGGCTACGAGGTGGTCACCATGGAGCAGGCGGCACCCAGGGCCGACATCTTCGTCACCTGCACCGGCAACATCGACGTCATCACCATCGACCACATGCGCGCCATGAAGCATCGCGCCATCGTGTGCAACATCGGCCACTTCGATTCCGAGATCCAGGTCGGCGCGCTGCGCAACCTCAAGTGGGACAACGTCAAGCCGCAGGTCGACGAGATCGAGTTCCCCGACGGCAAGCGCATCATCCTGCTGTCCGAAGGCCGCCTGGTGAACCTCGGCAACGCCACCGGCCATCCGAGCTTCGTCATGTCGGCGAGCTTCACCAACCAGACGCTGGCCCAGATCGCGCTGTTCACCGAGCCGGAGAAGTACGAGCGCAAGGTCTATACGCTCTCCAAAGAGCTCGACGAGAAGGTGGCGCGGCTGCACCTGGCCAAGATCGGCGTCAACCTGACCGAGATGAGCGAGAAGCAGGCCAAATACATCGGCGTGGCGACTGCCGGCCCGTACAAGCCCGAGCACTACCGCTACTGAGGGCAGCGGCAAGACCGGGGGGTCTTCGCCGAAGCAGGAGTTCGGTCCCCGGACGCAGCGCAGCGTGTGAACGGTGCGCTGCAGAGCCGGGGTCCATCCCAGCTTGTGGGTCCCTGGTCAGCAGTGCGGTACTGCGCACCGCACTGCGCCCGAGACGCGAATAGGAGGCCGGCTCACGCCGGCTTTTTTGGCGATCCAGCGAGAACAGATGGAAGTCCACCGGCGATGCCGCGCGATTTTCTCGCGCGCCTGGATTCACGGCCCTCCGCCGAAGGTCTACATTGCGGTGATTCGCGTGAACATCGGCGATCAGCGGACCGGGGCCCGTGCCGCGTCGCCGGAGGCCAAACCCCTCGAGTATCGGGAAGCGGCGACCGCAAGGGGGTTCTCTGCATGCACGCGCATGCCAGGAAAGCGACGGGGATTCGCGCCGCGGCAGTCGCTGCCCTCCTCGCTCCCCTGCCGGCGCACCCCGCCTTTGCCGCCACCGGCATCCGGATCACCGACATCAGTCCGGCCCAGGTCGTCACCCTGGTGGCGGTGGTGGGCACGGTGTTCTTCGCCGTGTTCAGCGTGGTCGCGCTCTACCGGGCGCGCTTCCGCGCGGAAAGCGAGAACGCCGCGCTTTCCGCCGAGGTCGGCAAGCTCAGGGCCTCGCTCGACCGCACCGAGGCGCTGATCAACGACGAGGACCAGCGTCTGGTGGCGTGGACCGTGCCGGGCGAGTGGCCGCTGGTGGCCGGCAGCCTGCCGGCGACCGCCGGCGCACCGGCCGGACGCGGCGATTTCCTCGCCTTCGGCAAGTGGCTCGCACCCGATTCGGCGGCCCAGCTCGACGAGCGCCTGGACCGCATGCGCGAGCGCGGCGAACCCTTCACCCTGGTGGTGACCAGCCAAACCGGTCGCCTGATCGAGGTGCGCGGCACCACGGTGGGTGGTTCGGCGGTCGCGCGCTTCCGCGACCTCACCGGCGACCGCCTGGCCTTCGCCAAGATGAAGGAGAGCCACGACGCGCTTGCCGCGGAAGTCGAGACCATGCGCGCCATGCTGTCGATGGCGCCGATGCCCATCTGGCTGCGCGACGACTCAGACGCACTGGTCTGGGTCAACGCCGCCTATGCCTCGGCCGTCGAGGCCAAGGACGCCGGCGAGGCGGTGGCCCACGGCCTGGAGCTTCTCGACACCACCGGCCGCCAGATGATCGCCTCGGCGCACGCGGAGAACGCCCTGTTCACCCGCCGCCTGCCGGCCATCGTCGCCGGCCAGCGGCGCATCTTCGACGTCGCCGACATCGCCTCCGAAGGCGGCAGCGCAGCCATCGCCGTCGATGTGACCGAGGTGGAGAGCACGCAGGCGGCGCTCCGCCGCGAGGTGGACTTCAATGCCCGCACGCTCGACCAGTTGCAGACGGCGGTCGCCGTCTTCGGTCCCGACCGGCGGCTGAAATTTTCCAACGCGGCGTACCGCGCCCTGTTCGGCCTCGACGCGGCCTTCCTCGATTCCGCCCCCGACGAGATGGCCGTGCTCGACCAACTGAGGGCCAGCCACAAGCTGCCCGAGCAGGCCGACTTCCGCCGCTGGCGCGACGAACTGCTGTTCGCCTACCGCTCGCCGGAATCGACCGAGCAGTGGTGGCACCTGCCCGACGGCCAGACGCTCAGGGTCATCGCCAACCCCCACCCGCAGGGCGGTATGACCTGGGTCTACGAGAACGTCACCGAGCGGCTCGACCTGGAGAGCCGCTACAACGCGCTGGTCAGCGTGCAGGGCGAGACTCTCGACCACCTCAGCGAGGGCGTCGCCGTGTTCGGCTCGAACGGGCGGCTGCGCCTCTACAATCCGTCCTTCGCGGCGATCTGGTCGCTCGAGGAAACGCTGTTCACCGACAATCCGCATGTGTCCGACATCGTCGCCGCCTGCCGGCGACCGCACGACGACGAGGCCATGTGGCGGCGGTTCACCGCCAGCGTCGCCGGCGTCGACGAGAACCGCGGATCGGTCTCCGGCCAGATGGAGCGCGAGGACGGCCGCGTCATCGACTATGCGACGGTGCCGCTCCCCGACGGGCAGACCATGGTCACCTTCGTCGACGTCACCGATTCGGTGAAGGTCGAGCGGGCGCTGGTCGAGCGCAACGAGGCGCTGGAGGCCGCCAACACGCTGAAGAACGCCTTCATCCACCACGTCTCCTACGAGCTGCGCTCGCCGCTCACCAACATCATCGGCTTCGCCCAGCTTCTCGCCGACGAGCGCATCGGCACGCTCAACGACAAGCAGCGCGAATACACCGGCTACATCACCTCCTCGTCGTCGTCGCTGCTGGCCATCGTCAACGACATCCTCGACCTCACCACCATCGACGCCGGCATCATGGAGCTCGACCTCGGCGAGGTGGACACCAGAGCTGTAATCGACGCGGCGGTCGGGGCCCTGCACGACCGCATCGCCGAGGCGCATGTTCTGATCGACACCCGCGTCGCCCCCGATGCCGGGCACTTCTTCGCCGACGAGAAGCGCGTCGGCCGCATCCTCTACAATCTCATCGCCAACGCCGTCGGCTTCTCCCACCGCAACGGCCTGGTGCGCATCTCGGCCTGCCGGGCCAACGACATGATCGAGTTCGCCATCACCGATCAAGGGTCCGGCATCCCGCGCGATTTCATCGGCAACGTCTTCGACCGCTTCGCCGCCATGCCGCGCGGCTCCGCCCGCGGCGGCGTCGGCCTCGGCCTGTCGATCGTCCGCAGCTTCGTGCTGCTCCACGGCGGCACCGTCGAGCTCGAATCGGAGGAGAACATCGGCTCCACCGTCAAGGTGCGCCTGCCGATGACGCCGACCGTCTCCGCCGTCGCGGCGGAGTGATTTTCGGGTAATCTCCCCGCCCGATGGCAGCGCCTTTTGCGACACTCCTGCTCCCCGATGAAGCGGCGACGGCGGCCCTTGCCGAGGACGTTGCGGCGATCCTCGCCTCCGGCGACACGATCGCCCTCTCCGGCGGCCTCGGCGCCGGCAAGACCGCCTTCGCCCGCGCCCTCATCCGCGCCGTCGCCGACGATCAAGCGCTGGAGGTGCCGAGCCCGACCTTCACGCTGGTGCAGACCTACGATACCGGGCGCCTGACGGTCGCCCATTTCGATCTCTACCGCCTCGGCTCCGCCGACGAGCTCACCGAGATCGGGCTGACCGAGGCCATGGCCGACGGCGCCGTTCTCATCGAATGGCCGGAGCGCGGCGACGGCCGGCTGCCCGACGACCGGCTCGATATCCACTTCGACATCGAAGGCGACGGACGGCGGGCGGACCTTTCCGGCAGCGACGCCTGGCGCGCACGGATCGAGCGCACGCGCGCCGCGCGAAGGCTCATCGAGCGCGCCGGCTTCGCCCGTGCTGGCCGCCGCCATCTGCAAGGCGACGGCTCGACCCGCCGCTTCGAGCGGGTGCACGGCAGCGGCGCAACCGCCGTGCTGATGGACTGGCCCAAGCCGGCGGCACCGCCGCACCGGGACAGCCGCGCCGCCTTCCGGGCGCGGACCGTCGACGCCTTTCTGGCGGTCGACGCAGCGCTCCGCGCGCTCGGCCTTTCCGCGCCCGAAATCCTCGCCGCGGACCGCGAGGCGGGACTCCTGCTGATGGAGGATTTCGGCAGCGACGGCATCGTCATCGACGGGGCGCCCGACCCGGAGCGCCATGCCGCGGCGATCGACGTGCTCGCCGCCATCCACGGCAGCCCGCGCGCCACCGTCCTGCCGGTGCCCGGCGGCGGCGAGCATCGCCTGCTTCCGCTCTCGGCCAAGGTGCTGACCGCCGACCTCGCCTTTTTCGCCGACTGGTACGTGCCGCAGGCGACCGGCGCGGCCCTCGATCGTTCCGCCGCCGAATCGTTCATGGGCGTCTGGGCGACGCTCTTCGACCGGCTCGCCGGGGCCGAGGAAAGCTGGGTGCTGTTCGACATGCAGTCGCCCAACCTGTTCTGGCTGGCCGAGCGCGCTGGCGCCGCCCGCGTCGGACTCATCGATTTCCAGGACATGTTCGTCGGCCCGGCCGCTTATGACGTCGCATCGCTCTGCCAGGACGCGCGCGTCACCATACCGGCGGAGATGGAGGCGGCGCTGCGCGAACGCTACGTCGCCCGCCGCCGCGCCGGGGGCCGGGCCTTCGACGCAGACTCATTTGCCGCGGCCTATGCGATTCTCTCGGCCGCGCGCACGCTGAAGAACATGGGCTTCTTCGCACGCCAGGCCGCACATCTGGGGAAAACCCAGTATCTTCAGCACCTTCCGCGAATGGCCGATTACCTCGGACGCAGCCTGAAGCACCCGGTTCTATCCGATCTTGCCGTCTGGTATGAGAGGCACCTGCTGCCGCTCAGCCAGGCTACTCAATGACTGCCGCGCCCGATTCCCCGCGCCCCGAATTCAGCTTGAAGACTGCGCCGATTCGCCCCAAACGGGCGATGATCCTGGCCGCCGGGCTCGGCAAGCGCATGCGCCCGGTCACCGTGACCACGCCCAAGGCGCTGGTCGAGGTCAACGGGCGGTCGCTGATCGACCGGGCGCTCGACCGGCTGGAGCGTGCCGGCGTCGAGAAGGTGGTGATCAACGTCCACTATCTCGGCGAGCTCATCCGCGTTCACGTCGGCCGGCGCAGCACGCCGGAGATCGCCATCTCCGACGAGAGCGACCGCCTGCTCGACACCGGCGGCGGCATCGTCAAGGCGCTGCCGCTCATCGGCGACGCGCCGTTCTATCTGCTCAATTCCGATTCCTTCTGGGTGGAGGGCGCCCGCCCCAATCTCGAATGGCTGGCCAACGCCTGGCGCGACCGGGACATGGACGCGCTGCTCATGCTCGCCTCGACGGTGCACGCTGTCGGCTACAGCGGCCGCGGGGATTTTCGGATGGATCCCGCCGGCCGTCTCACCCGCCGGCCGGAGCGCGAGGTGGCGCCCTTCGCCTATGCCGGCGTTGCCATCCTGCATCCGCGCCTCTTCGCCGGCCGCAAGGCCGAGCCCTTCTCGCTCAATGATCTGTTCAACCAGGCGCTGGAAGCCGGCCGCCTGTTCGGCATGCGCATGGACGGGCTGTGGCTGCATGTCGGAACCCCTGAAGCCATCGGCGAGGCCGAACGCTCGATCGCCGACAGCGCGGCGTGATGGCTGAGGACCGGATCCCCCGCGTCTTCACGATCCCCGCCGGCGTGCCCTTTCTCGACACGCTTGCCCGAGAGCTGCTTGCCGGGCGGCTGGTCGACTACGACCGCGGCGACCCGCTGGCACTGGCCGGCGTCACCGTGCTGCTGCCGACCCGGCGCGCGGTGCGCGCCTTCCGCGACGTGCTGGTGCGTCACCTCAAGGCGGAAGCCGCCATCCTGCCGGCGATCCAGCCGATCGGCGACGTCGACGAGGAAGCGCATCTTCTGGCGCCGTCCGACGAGCCGGTCAGCCAGCGCATCGCACTCCCCGCCGCGGTGACGCCGCTTCAGCCGCCGGCTGACGCTGGCGGGATTGATCCTCGCAATGGGCGCGCGCGGTGCGCCACGCGTTGTGGGCGTTGAACCCCGACGAGCCGCTGCTCATTCCGGCCTCGGCGGCGGACGCCGTGCGGCTTGCCGGCGATCTCGCCCGCCTGCTCGACGACATGGAGACGGCCGGCGTGCCCTGGCAGCGGCTCGGCGAGATCGTGCCCGACGAGCACGCCCGCTATTTCCAGATCACCCTCGATTTCCTGAAGATCGTCGCCGAGCAGTGGCCGGCGCACCTTGCCGAGCTTGGCCTCACCGACCCGGCGGTGCGCCGCGACGCGCTGATCCGCGCCTCGGCCGCACGCCTCGCCGGGCCGGTGGTCGCCGCCGGGTCGACCGGCTCGATCCCCGCCACCGCGGCGCTGCTCAAGGCGATCGCGCGCCACAGCCAGGGCGCCGTCGTGCTGCCCGGCCTCGACCAGGACATCGATGCCGACACCTGGCAGGCGATCGGCGAGGCCGACAGCGCGCCAC
Source organism: uncultured Alphaproteobacteria bacterium (assembly GCA_963782045.1). GTDB lineage: Bacteria > Pseudomonadota > Alphaproteobacteria > Rhizobiales > Kaistiaceae > CAVSRC01. The sequence goes on along the minus strand of CAWAIR010000005.1, from coordinate 96,267 downwards.
CGGCGGCCTTCGGCCACCCGCAATTCGGCCTGAAGCACCTCATCGCTGAGATTGGCATCCTGCGCGAGGACGTGGCGCCACTCGCCGGCGTGGGTGACGGCCTTGCCGCCCGCCGCCAGCTTGTCGGCGAAGCGCTGCGCCCGGCCGAGACCACCGACCGCTGGGCCGAGGCGGCGCTCGCCGATGCCGCCGGCGCCATGGACGGCGTGGCGCTGATGGTGGCGCGGAACGAGCAGGAGGAGGCGACGGCGATCGCGCTGGCGCTGCGCGAGGCGGTGGAGACGCCGGGGGCGACGGCAGCACTGGTGACGCCCGACCGCACCATCGCCCGCCGGGTGGCGGCCGAGCTTGGCCGCTGGGGCCTGGCCATCGACGATTCGGCCGGCCTGTCGCTCGACCGGACCGAGGAAGGCGTTTTCGCCCGGCTGACTGCCGAGGCGGCGCTGTCGGCGGCCGATCCGGTGCGCGTGCTGGCGCTCGCCAAGCACCCGCTCGCCGCCTTCGGCATGACCCGGCCGGAATGCCGCCGCGCGGCGCGCATGCTGGAGATCGGGCTCTTCCGCGGCCACCGGGTCACCGGCGGCGTCGCGGCACTCGGCGAGGCCCTCGCCAAGGCGCGGGCCGACCTCGATGCGGAAGGCAGCCATCCGCCGGCCGCGCGCCGCCGCATGCGCGCCGAGGACTGGCGGGCGGCCGAAACCCTGATCGCGGCCCTGGTGACAGCGCTGAGGCCGCTCGAACAGGCGCTGACCGGGCTGGGCGAGATCGCTATCGCCGACGCGACCGCCTTGCTCGGGGCGGCGCTCACCGCCGCAGCGAGCGACGACAGCGGCGCCAATGGCCTCGACACGCCGGCCGGCGCGGCCCTGACCGCGATCCTGGACGGGCTCGGCGAAAGCGCCTTCCGCCTGCGCGGCAGCGACTATCCCGAATTCCTGCGGGCGCTGATGGCCGATGCATCGCTGACGCCGCCGGCCGGGCGCGATCCGCGCATCGCCATCTGGGGCACGCTGGAAGCGCGCCTGCAAGCGGTCGACCTGATGGTGCTCGCCGGCTTCGACGAGGGCGTGTGGCCGGTGGACACGCGCACCGACCCGTTCCTGTCGCGCGCCATGCGCTCCGAGGTCGGCCTGCCACCGCCGGAGCGGCGGCTCGGCCAGGCGGCGCACGATTTCGTCCAAGGCATCATGGCGCCGCGGGTCATCGTCACGCGCGCCGAGAAACGCGGCGGCACGCCCTCGGTCGAATTGCGCTGGCTGCAGAGGCTGGCGGCAGTTGCCGGCGACGACGCCATGGCGGCGGCGCGCGAGCGCGGCGCCGCCACCGTCGCGCTCGCCCGCGATATTGACCGAGTGCCCACAGGGGCGGTGCGGCCGGTGAAGGCGCCGGAGCCGAAGCCGCCGCTCACGGCGCGGCCAGCGAGCCTCTCGGTCACCGAGATCGAGACGCTGGTGCGCGATCCTTATGCCGTTTACGCCAAGTACGTGCTCGGCCTCGACGACCTGGAGCCGCTCGGCCGGGCGCCCGACTATGCGCTCCGCGGTACGCTGATCCATGCCGCGCTTGGCGACTTCATCAAGAGCTGGCGCGGCCCCTTCGACGCCACCGCGACCGAGGCGCTGCTTGCGACCGGCCGGCGTGTGCTCGCCGAGATCGAGGGCTTTCCCGACATCCACGCCATCTGGTCGTTCCGCTTCGCGGCCATCGCCCGCTGGATCGTGCAATGGGAGGCGACACGCGACGACGCCATCGCCGAACGGCGTGCGGAGATTTCCGGCCATATCGAGATCCCGTCCGGCGCCGGCAGCTTCCGCCTGCGCGGCCGCGCCGACCGCATCGACCGACGCACCGACGGCTCGCTCGACATCCTCGACTTCAAGACCGGCTCGCCGCCTTCAGCCAAGCAGGTGCTGCTCGGCCTCAATCCGCAGATGGGGCTGGAAGCGGCGATGGCGAAGGAAGGCGGCTTCGACGCAGCCTTCCGCGGCGCGGCCATCGCCACGCTCGCCTGGATCGGCCTCGGCAAGGTCGGCCGCGACGAGCCGCTGAAATCGGCGGTGGAGCGCGACTGGACGGCCGACGGCGTCGCCGCCGAGACGATGAAGCGGCTGAAGGCTCTCATTACGGCCTTCGCCGATCCCGAGCGCGCCTATGTCTCGCGGGCGCGGCCGATGTTCGAGACGCGCTACGAGAGCCCCTACGACCATCTCGCGCGGGTGCGCGAATGGGGGCTGGTGGAAAGCGAGGAGGATCTGGAGTGGCTGTGGCGACCGCCCGCCCCGTGATCGACGCGGCGACGGCCCAGGCGCAGGCCGAGGCCTCGGACCCGCGGGCGTCGGCCTGGGTGTCGGCCAATGCCGGCTCGGGCAAGACCTTCGTGCTCGCCCAGCGCGTGGTGCGGCTGCTGCTCGCCGGCGCCGAGCCCGGCCGCATCCTCTGCCTCACCTTCACCAAGGCAGCGGCGGCGGAGATGGCAGCCCGTGTCTTCGAGCGGCTCGGCGAGTGGGCGGTGCTCTCCGACCACAAGCTCGCCGAGGCGATCGCCGAGATCGAAGGCCGCCGCCCGGGCAGGGACGAGCTCAACCGCGCCCGGCGGCTCTTCGCCCGCGCGCTGGAGACGCCGGGCGGGCTGAAGATCCAGACCATCCACGCCTTCTGCGAGCGGCTGCTGCAGCAGTTCCCCTTCGAGGCGAACGTCGCCGGCCACTTCCAAGTGCTCGACGAGCGCGAGGCCACCGACCTCGCCGAGGCCGCGCGCCGCAGCGTGCTCGCCGACGCCGCGCACGACGACGCGGGGCCGCTCGGTGAGGCGATGGCGACCGTGCTCGCCGCCGGCAGCGACACGGCGCACGAGCAGGCCATCAAGGAATTCATCGAGGAGCGCGCGCGGGTGCTCGCCTGGATGCGCGCGGCCGGTTCGCTCGACGCAGCGATCCGGCAGTTGCGCGACCGTCTCGGGCTCGAGCGCGAGGACACGCCGGAACGCCTGCGCGCGGCGATCCTCGGCGAGAGCGCCCTGACGCACGAGGATTTCGTCCGCCTGATCGGGCTGATGCGGCAGGGCAGCAAGAGCGATGTGGCCGCCGCCGAGCGGCTGGCGCCGTATGTCGAGGCCATCGACGACGAGGCGCGCATCGCCGCCTATTGCGATTTCTGCACCAAGGCGGACGGCGAGTTGCGCGTCGCCGAGAAGATGATCACCAAGGCGGTCAAGGACCGCTGGGACGGCATCGCCGAGACGCTCGAGCGCGAGATCGAGCGCCTGCGTGCGCTGTTCGACCGGCTGGCCGCCGCCGACTGCGCCGTCACCACCGCCGCCATGCTGCGGCTCGCCGACGCCACGATCGCGGAATACCAGCGGTTGAAGACGGCGCGCGGCGCGCTCGATTTCGACGACCTCATCATCCGCACGACCGCCCTGCTCGCCCGTTCCGACGCTGCCCAGTGGGTGCAGTACAAGCTCGACCGCGGCGTCGCGCACATCCTGGTCGACGAGGCGCAGGACACCAGCCCGCCGCAGTGGCAGGTGGTGAAGGCGCTGGTCGAGGACTTCTTCGCCGGCGTTGGCGCCACCGAAACCCCGCGCACGCTGTTCACGGTGGGCGACCAGAAGCAGTCGATCTTCTCGTTCCAGGGGGCGGTGCCGGCCTGGTTCACGCTCATGCGCCGCGAGCTCGGGGCACGCGCCCGGGCGGCCGAGGCGCACTGGTTCGACCCCGAGCTGCACCTCTCGTTCCGCTCGGTGCAGACGGTGCTTTCGGCGGTCGACGCCGTCTTCGCCGAGCGCCACGCTTATCGCGCGCTCTCCGACGTCGACGAGCCGCCGGCGCACAGCGCCGCGCGCCACGGCGCGCCTGGCCGCGTCATCCTGTGGCCGATGATCGCCCCGGCCGAAAGAATCGAGCCGGAGGACTGGGCAACGCCGCTCGACCATCTCGGCGAAGAGAGCCCGGAGGTGCGGCTCGCCAACCGGCTGGCAAAGACCATCGGCCGCTGGCTGCACGGCGGCGAACGGCTCGACAGCGGCGCGCCGATCCGCGCCGGCGGCATCCTCATCCTCTGCCGCACGCGCGGCGCGCAGACCGACGCCATCAACCGGGCACTGAAGAGCCGCGGCATCCCGATCGCCGGCGCCGACCGGCTGCACCTGACCGAGCACATCGCCATCATGGACCTGATGGTGCTCGCCCGCGTGGCGCTGCTGCCGGAGGACGACCTGTCGCTGGCGGCGCTCCTGAAGAGCCCGCTGATCGGGCTTGGCGAGGATGCCCTCTTCGACCTCGCCCATGGCCGCGGGGGCTCGCTGTGGGACGCGCTCGGACGAAAGGCGCAGGAGCGTGATGATTTCGCCGAAGCCCGCGCCAGGATCGAGCGCTGGCGCGCCAGCGCCGACACACGCGAGCCCTACGGCTTCTTCGCCCGCATCCTGGGGCCGGAGCAGGGGCGCAAGCGCTTTCTCGCCCGGCTCGGCGCCGAGGCCGAGGACGTGCTCGACGAGTTCCTCGCCCAGGCGCTCGCCTGTGAGCGGCTGGAGGCGCCCACCCTGCAAGGCTTCCTTGCCTGGCTCGAAGCCGGCACGAGCGAGATCAAGCGCGACAGCGAGACGCTGCGCGACGAGGTGCGGGTGATGACCGTGCACGGCGCCAAGGGCCTCGAAGCCGACATCGTCTTCGTGGTCGACAACGGCTCGGCACCGGTGCATCCGAGCCACGACGCCAAGGTGGTGGCGCTCGACGACGACCGTGGCGGCGCGGTCTCGCCGCTGGTCTGGATGCGCCGCCTGAAGGCGATGCCGAAGGTGGTGGACCAGCGCGTCAAGGCGCTCCGCACCGCGGCGCAGGAGGAATATCTGCGTCTGCTCTATGTGGCGATGACCCGCGCCAAGGACCGGCTGATCATCTGCGGCACGCTGAAGGAGCGCGGCACCGACGCGGTCAACGGCTGGCACGGCATGGTGACGGTGGCGCTCGAAGCCGAGTGCCAGCGCAGCCAGGATCAGGACGGCGAGGACGTGCTGGAATGGCGCCCGGCCCCGCGCCCCGCCCACAAGACCAAGGCGCCGCAGCCCGGCCTGCCGCTGGGGCCGCCGCGACCGGGCTGGCTGCAGCGCCCGGCGCCTCCCGCGCCGGGGGCCGTGCCGTTGCTCACCCCCTCGGCCGCCTTTGATGAGAAACACGCGCGGGCCGCCACCGGAAGCGGCGGGGCGGAGGCCGCGCTCAAGCGCGGGCGGCTGATCCACCGGCTGCTCGAATCCCTGCCGGCGATCGCGGAGGGCGAGCGCGAAACGATCGGCGCCGCCTATCTCGCCGCCTTCGCGGAGGACATGGACGGGGCGGAGCGCGCGGCCCTGCTCGCCGAGGTGATGGCGGTGATGGCCGAACCGTCCTTCGCGCCGGTCTTTGCCGGCGGCAGCCGGGCCGAGGTCGAGATCGTCGGCCGCATCGCCCGGGCGAGCGGCGAGGCGGCCGTGTCGGGCCGCGTCGACCGGCTGGCGGTGACACCGGAGAGAGTGCTGATCGTCGACTACAAGACCAACCGGCCGGCACCGGAGAAGCTGGAGGATGTGCCGCAAGCCTATGTCGCCCAGCTCGCGCTCTACCGCACGATCCTCCGCCGGCTCTATCCCGGCCGCACGGTGGAGGCGGCGCTCCTGTGGACCGACCGGCTGGCCCTGATGGCGATTCCCCCTGCCCTGCTCGATGCGGCCGAATTGGCGGTTCTGGCCGCCTGATCCCGGGTTCCCTCCCCCTGCGACGATCAGGCAGGCGGCCGGTTTCCAGTGGTTACCTTGACATTGGACATTGTCCACCTACGTTCAGCAAAACCTTTCCAGCTTTCGAGGTAGCAACATGCCTGCGCACGTCACTGATGCCAGCTTCGACACCGAGGTTCTCGGCTCGTCCGAACCCGTGGTCGTCGACTTTTGGGCCGAATGGTGTGGCCCCTGCCGGATGATTTCGCCGGCGCTCGAAGAGATCGCCAGTGAGATGGAGGGCAAGGTGAAGATCGCCAAGCTCAATGTCGACGAGAACCCCGACATCACCATCCGCTACGGCGTGCGCTCGATCCCGACGCTGATCATGTTCAAGAACGGCGAGCCGACCTCGATGCAGGTGGGCGCGGCGCCCAAGGGCAAGCTTTCCGACTGGATCAAGTCGGGTATCTGACGGCTCGATCCTGTTCGTCCTCGGAAAGGCCGGGGCCGGAAACGGCCTCGGCCTTTTCATATGGGCTCACCAGCGTGGCGGTGAAGACGGGAACCGCGCTCCCTCGGCTCAGCTTGGCGGGCTGCCGTTGGCCTCGAGCACGGAGCCGGCGAGATAGAGCGAGCCGCAGATGAGGATGCGCGGCGGCATCGGCAGGCCGGTCTCGGCGGCGATCCTGTCAAGCCCGGTTTCAACGTCGGCGACCGGCTCGGCGTCGAGCCCGGCGCTGCGCGCGGCTTCGGCCAGTTCCGCCGGGTCGCGGCCGGCGGCCGAGGACGGCACCGGCACCGTGTAGACCTTGCGGGCGAGGCCGGCGAAGGGCTTGAAGTAGCCGACCGGGTCCTTGGTGTTGAGCATGCCGGAGATCATGTAGAGCGGCCGCGGCACGCGTTCCTCGAGGTCGGCCATCGCCTCGGCAATGACCAGCCCGGCGCCCGGATTGTGGCCGCCATCGAGCCAGATCTCGGCATCGCCGCGGGCGCGGGCGACCAGCCGTCCGGCCGTCAGCCGCTGCATGCGCGCCGGCCACTCGACATTGGTGAGACCCGCCTCGATCGCCTGCGTGGCGATCGCCGGCTCCGCCTGACGGAGGGCGGCGATGGCGACGCCGGCATTGGTGAACTGGTGGCGGCCGACGAGCCGCGGCGCCGGCAGATCGAGCAGGCCGTCCTCGTCCTGATAGACCAGCCGGCCGTGCTCGGCGTGGGCGATCCAGTCGCGGTTGGCGAGATAGACCGGCGCACCGAGCCGGGAGGCCTCGCCTTCGATCACGTCGAGGGCGGATGCCGGTTGCGGCGCTACGACCACCGGGCGGCCGCGCTTGATGATGCCGGCCTTCTCAGCAGCTATCAGGTCGATGGTGTCGCCGAAGAATTTCTCATGGTCCATCGAGAGTGAGGTGATGGCGCTGACCAGCGGGCTGGCAACAACGTTGGTGGCGTCGTAGCGACCGCCGAGCCCCACCTCGAGCAGCAGGTAGTCGGCCGGGTGATCGGCGAAGAGCTGGAAAGCGGCAGCGGTGGTGATCTCGAACTGCGGGATCGGCGCGCCGGCATTGGCGTGCTCGACCGCGATCAGCGCCTCGATCAGCGCATCCTCATCGACGAAGCGGCCGCCGCCCGGCGCACCCAGCCGGATGCGCTCGTGGAAGCGGACGAGATGCGGCGAGGTGTAGACGTGCACCGTCTTGCCGGCGGCCTCCAGCATGGCGCGCAGGAACGCGGTGGTGGAGCCCTTGCCGTTGGTGCCGGCGACGTGGATTACCGGCGGCAAACGAAGGTCCGGCCGGTCGAGCTTGTCCATGAGGACCGCCATGCGGTCCAGCGACAGGTCGATCTCGCGCGGATAGAGCGCGCGGAAGCGCTCGAGGATGGCGGTGGAATGGTCCATGTGTTCGAAAGAGTTCGGTATCAGGCGGGCGCGGGCGCAGCCGCCGGCGCGGCCTCGGCCGGCACCGGCAGGTTCTCCGGCAGCGCTTGCGCGCCCAGCAGGCGGCAGATGCGGGCGATGGTCGGGCGCAGCTTGTGGCGATGGACGACCATGTCGACCATGCCGTGCTCGCGCAGGAATTCCGAACGCTGGAAGCCATCCGGCAGCTTCTCGCGGATGGTCTGCTCGATGACGCGCGGGCCGGCGAAGCCGATGAGCGCGCCCGGCTCGGCGATGTGGACGTCACCCAGCATGGCGTAGGAGGCGGTGACGCCGCCGGTGGTCGGGTTGGTCAGCACGACGATATAGGGCAGCTTCGCCTCGCGCAGCGCCTGCACGGCGACCGTGGTGCGGGGAAGCTGCATCAGCGACAGGATGCCCTCCTGCATGCGGGCGCCGCCGGAAGCGGCGAACATGACGAAGGAGCGCCTGCGCTCGACCGCGGTCATCATGCCGCTGACGATCGCCTCGCCGGCGGCCATGCCGAGCGAGCCGCCCATGAAATCGAAATCCTGCACGGCGGCGACCATCGGCACGTTCTCGACCGTGCCGCTGCCGATCATCACCGCGTCGGCAAGGGTGGTCTTGGCGCGCGCATCGCGCAGCCGCTCGGTGTAGCGGCGCTCGTCGCGGAACTTCAGCGGGTCGACCGGCACCTCGGCCAGCGGCAGGGGCTCGAACTCGCCGCGATCGAAGAAATGCTGGAAACGCTGGTTGGCGTTCATGCGCATGTGGTAGCCGGACCCGGGGATGACGAACTGGTTCAGCTCCAGGTCGCGGTGGAAGACCATCTCGCCGGTCTCGGGACACTTGATCCACAGATTGGGCGAGACCTCCCGCTTGTTGAGGAGGTTGCGAATCTTCGGGCGGACGACGTTGTTGATCCAGCTCATCTCATCACTCCCCTGTCGTGGGGCCTATTCCGCTGCTTCGGCACGGGCGCCGCGGACGCCGCCTGCCAAGTCAGACACCAGCGCCGAGACGGCGGCGACGGTCCTGTCGGTGGCGCGGCCGTCGCCGTCGAGCGAGGCGCGCACCGCCTCGACGATGGCCGTGCCGACCACCACGCCATCGGCGGCCTTGCCGATCTCCCGCGCCTGGTGGGCGGTCTTCACGCCGAAGCCGACGGCCACCGGCAATATGGTGTGCCGCTTGATCCTTTCCACCGCCCCGGCGATGCGGGTGGTGTCGGGCAGCGCCATGCCGGTGATGCCGAGCATGGAGACGTAGTAGACGAAGCCCGAGGAATTGGCGAGGACCGCCGGCAATCGGTGGTCGTCGGTGGTCGGCGTCGCCAGACGGATGAAGTTGATGCCGTGGGCAATGGCCGGCAGGCAGAGCTCGTCGTCGGCCTCCGGCGGCAGGTCGACCAGGATCAGCCCGTCGACGCCAGCGGCGCGCGCGTCCTCGAGGAAGCGCTCGTTGCCGTAGGAATAGATCGGGTTGTAGTAGCCCATGAGGACGATGGGCGTGTCGGTGTCGCCCGCGCGGAAGGCGCGCACCATCGCCAGCGTCTTGGTCAGCGTCTGGCCGCCGGCGAGCGCGCGCAGGCCGGCGGCCTGGATCGCCGGACCGTCGGCCATCGGGTCGGAAAACGGCATGCCGAGTTCGATCACGTCGGCGCCGGCCTTGGGCAGCGCCTTGATGATGGCGAGCGAGGCGTCGTAGCCGGGGTCGCCGCTCATGACGAAGGTGACCAGCGCCGGGCGGCCTTCCTCCTTCAGCGCGGCAAAACGGCGATCGATGCGGGTGGAGGTCATGAACCGGCTCCAGAAATTGCGCGATATGCCGGCGACGTGCTCCAATACCTCTCCCCGGCGGGGAGAGGTCGGATCGAGCCGGCCAGCGCCGGGTCGATCCGGGTGAGGGGGATGGAGCGTTTCCGGACAAAGGCCCGAAGCCTGCGCCACGCCGAGACCAGCGCCGAGTCCCGGCTCTGGCAGGCGCTGAGGAACCGCCAGCTCGAGCACTGGAAATTCCGGCGCCAGCATTCCATCGACCGATATGTGGTGGATTTTGTCACGGTCTTCGGCAAGCTCATCGTCGAGGTCGACGGTGCAACGCACTCGACTGACGATGAAGTCCGGCGTGACGCTGCACGCACAGCCCATCTCGAAATGCTCGGATACCGCGTCGTCCGCGTCACCAATACGGACGTGTACGAAAACCTGGATGGCGTCCTGTCGATGATCGCCGCAGAGCTCGACACTCGATAGCTCGGCGCCCCCTCACCCGGCGCTCCGCGCCGACCTCTCCCCGCAGGGGAGAGGTGATCGTGCCCAAAGCGGACGATAGAGCACGCCACCATCGCTCAGATCTCCATCTTCAGGTGGCGGGCGACGGTCTCGACGTCCTTGTCGCCGCGGCCAGAGAGATTGACGACGATGATCTCATCCTTGGCCATGGTCGGCGCGAGCTTGGCGACATAAGCGAGCGCATGGGCGGATTCGAGCGCCGGGATGATGCCCTCGATCCTGGTCAAGAGTTGGAAGGCTTCCAGCGCCTCCTTGTCGGTCGCCGGCACGTAGGAGACGCGGCCGCTGTCGCGCAGCCAGGAATGCTCCGGCCCGACGCCCGGATAATCGAGGCCGGCGGAGATCGAATGGCCTTCGAGGATCTGGCCGTCGTCGTCCTGCAGCAGATAGGTGCGGTTGCCGTGGAGCACGCCCGGGCGGCCGCCATTCATCGAGGCGGCATGGCCATCGGGCACGTCGAGGCCATAGCCGGCGGCCTCGACGCCGTAGAGCTTCACCTCGGCATCGTCGAGGAAGGGATGGAAGATGCCGATGGCGTTGGAGCCGCCGCCGATGCAGGCGACGATGGCGTCCGGCAGGCGGCCCTCCTGGGCCATGATCTGCTCGCGCGTCTCGATGCCGATGACCGACTGGAAGTCGCGCACCAGCTCCGGATAGGGGTGCGGGCCGGCGGCGGTGCCAATCAGGTAGTAAGTGTTCTCGACGTTGGTCACCCAGTCGCGCAGCGCCTCGTTCATGGCGTCCTTGAGGGTGCCGTTGCCGGCGGTGACCGGATGGACCTCGGCACCCAGCATGTGCATGCGGAAGACGTTGGGCTTCTGCCGCTCGACGTCGGTGGCGCCCATGTAGACGACGCAGGGGAGGCCGAAGCGGGCGGACACCGTGGCCGCGGCGACGCCATGCTGGCCGGCGCCGGTCTCGGCGATGATGCGCGTCTTGCCCATGCGGCGGGCAAGCAGGATCTGGCCGAGGCAGTTGTTGATCTTGTGGGAGCCGGTGTGGTTCAGCTCCTCGCGCTTCAGATAGACCTTGGCGCCGCCCCCGCGGCCGGAGGCCGCAGAAACGTCACGAAAGTGTTCAGTCAGCCGCTCGGCGAAATAGAGCGGCGACGGGCGGCCGGCATAGTGGGTATTGAGCCGGGTGAGCTCCTCGCGGAAGGCCGGATCGTCCTTGGCCGCCTTGTAGGCCTCCTCCAGCTCGAGGATCAGCGGCATCAGCGTCTCGGCGACGAAGCGGCCGCCGAAGAGGCCGAAGAAGCCGCGCTCGTCCGGGCCGGCGCGATAGGTGTTGGGCTGGGCGGTCATGAGGCAGCAGCTCGCGGCATGTTGGATGCGGCACCAACGCCGCGGGCATTGGCAATGAAGGCGCGGATGAGATTGGCCTCCTTGCGGCCGGGTGCGCTTTCGACGCCCGAGGAGACGTCGACGCCGGGCGCGCCGGTCATGGCGACGGCCTCGGCAACATTGCCCGGGGCGAGCCCGCCGGAAAGCAGCCAGGGGATGTCCGGGTCGAAGCCGGCGAGCAGCGTCCAGTCGAAGGGCGCGCCGTTGCCGCCGGGGCGGGTGGCATCCCTGGGCGCCTTGGCGTCGAGCAGCAGCCGGTCGGCGACGGCCATGTAGGTCTCGGCAAGCCTGAGATCCTCGGCCGTGGCCACCGGCAGCGCCTTCATGACCTGCCTGCCGGTCATCGAGCGCATCGCTTCGACGTAGTCGGCGCTCTCGCTGCCGTGGAATTGCAGCCAGTCGGGACGGACGAGATCGACCAGTTCGGCCACGTCGCGATCGTCCATGTCGACCGTGAGCGCCACGATCTCGGCGCGGCCGGCAACGCGGCCGGCCAGTTCGGCGGCGCGATCGGGCGTCACGAACCGCGGGCTCGTCGGGAAAAAGACTAAGCCAACCATATCGGCGCCGGCTGCCAAAGCGGCGTCCAGCGTCTCCTCATTCGAGAGGCCGCATATCTTCACGGTCAGGCTCATGGGGGCTGGATTTGGCACGAAACGGGGAAGGAGTCCAACAACGCGCCGGAATGGATCTATCAAGGCCTTTGAATACCGGAAATCGGCCGGTTCAGCCCAAAAGACGCCGCCAGACGAGGATCGCGGCGGCAAGGTCCTCGATTGCCGAGCCGACCGACTTGAAGAGGGTGATCTCGTCGGCCGACCGGCGGCCGGGGACGACGCCGCGGCAGAGATCGAAAAGGTCGCCGGCAATATCGGCCTCGCCGATGACGCCGGTGGCCAGCGGCTGGACGATGTCGCCGGCCTCCTTCAGGGCGCCGCCGCGGGTATCGACATGGACCCGCGACCGGCGGACCGCTGCGTCGTCCGCCTCGCGCATCTGAGGCGTGTAGGCGCCGACCAGATCGACATGAGCGCCGGGCTGCAGCCAGGCGCCCTCGACCAGCGGCGCGGCGCTCATGGTGGCGACGGAGACGATGTCGGCCTCGGCCACCGCCCGCTCGCGGTCGCGCGTGGCGGTGACCGAGAGGCCGGGGCGGGTGAGCGTGGCGGCAAGCCGCTCGGCCGCTTCGGGCGACCGGTTCCAGACGGTGACGTGGCGGATCGGACGGATGGCGGCATGGGCGGCGATCAGCCGGGGAGCGAGCGCGCCGGCACCGATCATCGCCATGCGGCTGGCGCCGGGCCGGGCGAGGAAGCCCGCGGCCAGCGCCGAGGCGGCGGCGGTGCGCCACAGCGTCAGCGTCATGCCGTCGAAGCCGGCGAGCGGTTCGCCGCTGTCGCCGGAAAGCAGCAGGTAGGTGCCCATGACGCTCGGCCTGCCGCGCGCCGCGTTGCGCGGAAACACGGAAACGACCTTGACGCCGAGGAAGCCGTCGCCGCCGGCCGACCACGCCGGCATGAGGAGCAGCGTGGCGGTCTCCCCTTCCCGCTCGATGGCGTGATGGTGGCGCACCGGGGCCATCAGCCCCTCGCGAAAGGCTTGGCGAAGCGCCTCAACCAGGCTGGGAAAGTCGAGGATGGAATCGATCTCGTCGGCGCCGACGAAGCGCATGCCGCCGTCAGGCCGCGTTGCGGTCGGAGTAGGGCGGCGCCAGCGCCGGCCCGGTCGCCACGCGCTCGCGCAGGCGCTCGACGTCCTGGCGCAGGCGCGCCGCGTTGGCGCGCTCGGCACGGGCGGCCTTGCGCCACTTGCCCTGGCCGATCCAGGTGGCGATGCCGCCGATGAGGATGCCGAGCGCCAGCGTGGCGAAGAGCAGCAGGAACAGCGGCAGGCCGACCGACCAGCGCGGCGCGGCGCCGCCGAACGGGTCGAGCGACAACACCACGTCGGAACGGTTGGCAACCGACAGGGCGACCGCAACGATCGCCAGCGGCAGCAGCACGAACAGGATCAGGAAACGTCGCATCGCAATCCTTGGGCCTCAGGCGCGTGCGTCCCGCTGTCCGCCGGGCGACGCCTCACGGGTTGAGACGCTCGCGCATCTCCTTGCCGGTCTTGAAGAAGGGCACGTATTTCTCGGTCACCGACACCTTGGAACCGGTGCGCGGGTTACGCCCGGTGCGCGCCGGCCGGTTCTTGACGGAAAAGGCACCGAAGCCGCGCAGCTCGACGCGGTCGCCGCGCGACAGCGCATTGGTGATCTCGCTGAGGATGGCGTTGACGATGTTCTCGACGTCGCGCTGGTAGAGATGCGGGTTCTGTTCGGACAGCTTCTGAACGAGTTCGGATTTTATCATTGGGCCGCCCCTTCCGCAGGCTGCGTGCCAGCGCCGGCTGAACCCTGCCAAACCGACATAAGGCCGTCAAGCTTCAGACTTTGCGGAAGAATTCGGTCCAGCACGCTGCCGCGCAGCAAGTCGGGCGCAATGCCGGTCTTCTCGGCGATCCACAATGTCGCAGCATCGGCGAGCGAGAACAGGCCGCCGCCGGAATTGGCCGGCCTCCAGTCGCGCACCGGCAGCCTGGTGTCGACACCCTTGCTGCCGAGCCAGGCGATGGCCGCCTGCTCGCCGCCGATCTCATCGATGAGATTCGCCGCCAGCGCCTGTTGGCCGGTGTAGACGCGGCCATCGGCGAGCGACAGCGCGTCGGGGCGGGCGAGCCCGCGGCGTTCGGCGACGATGTCGACGAACCAGTTGAAGGTGTCGTCGACGACGCCCTGGATGACCTGGCGCGCCTGATCGGTGGTCGGCTCGAACGGGTTTGGCTGGGCCTTGAGCGGCGCGCTCTTGATGTCCTCGACCTTGACGCCGAGCTTGTTGAGCAGATCGCTCACCTGCGGATACATGAAAAGCACGCCGATGGAGCCGGTCAGCGAGGTCCGCCGGGCGACGATGTGGTCGGTGGCGATCGCGGTCATGTAGGCGGCCGAAGCGCCGACCGTGGAAATGGCGGCGACGGTCGGCTTCTTCGCCGACAGCCGGCGAAGCCCCTCGTACAGCGCCTCGCCGCCGGTGGTGGAGCCGCCGGTCGAATCGATCGAAACGATGACGCCCTTGACCGCATCGGTGCGGGCGAGCTTGGCCAGCATTTCATCGCGATTGCGGTCGGCGGCGATGAAGCCGGAAATGGTGACGCGGGCGATCTGCGGCTCGGTGACCAGCGGAAACACATCGCGCCCGATAAAGGCGACGATGGCACCGGCAATGATGATGAGGATCGCCACAAAGCCGACGACGCGCCAGAACGACAGCTTTCGGCGCAGGCGGCGGCGGTCGACGATCTGGTCGGCGGTCATGGACATGGGTCAGGCCTCACTGTTCCCCAGGCCCGGTGGGTTAGCGCCTTAGCGGGGTGCGGGCAAGGGGAGGGCCGGTCGAAGAGACGAAAACGGCCCGCGCCGGGGTGGCGCGGGCCGCAGCAATTCATGGATGAACGTTCAAGGCGCCGCTCAGGCGTCGTCCTTGTCTTCCTCGTCCTCGTGGCCTTCCTCACGCGCCTTCAGGGCGGCGCCGAGGATGTCGCCGAGCGAAGCGCCGGAGTCGGAGGAGCCATACTGAGCCACGGCTTCCTTCTCCTCGGCGATCTCCAGCGCCTTGATCGACAGAGAAATCTTGCGGCTCTTCTTGTCGAAGTTGGTCACCCGCGCATCGACCTTCTCGCCCTTGGCGAAACGCTCCGGCCGCTGCTCGGAGCGGTCACGCGATAGATCGGAACGGCGGATGAAGGCGGTGAGGTCGGTGTCGGCGATCTTCACGTCGATGCCGGCATCCTTGACGTCGATGACCTCGCAGGTGACGACCGCGCCCTTGCGGATCTCGCCGGAAGCCGCCGCGTCGGCGAAGGGATCGCCGCCGACCTGCTTGATGCCGAGCGAGATGCGCTCCTTGTCGACATCGACGTCAAGCACCTGGGCCCGCACATTGTCGCCGCGGTTGTAGTCGTCGATCGCCTGTTCGCCCGGCTTGTTCCAGTCAAGGTCGGACAGGTGGACCATGCCGTCGACATCGCCGTCGAGGCCGATGAACAGGCCGAACTCGGTCTTGTTCTTGACCTCGCCCTCGACGATCGTGCCGGGCGGGTACTTCTCGGCGAAGGTCTCCCACGGATTGGCGAGCGTCTGCTTGAGACCGAGCGAGATGCGCCGTTTCACCGGATCGACCTCGAGGATCATCACCTCGACTTCCTGGCTGGTCGACACGATCTTGCCGGGGTGGATGTTCTTCTTGGTCCACGACATCTCGGAGACGTGGATCAGGCCCTCGATGCCGGGCTCGAGTTCGACGAAGGCGCCGTAGTCGGTGATGTTGGTCACCCGGCCCTTGAACTTCACGCCGACCGGGTACTTGGCCTCGATGCCCTGCCACGGATCGGCCTCGAGCTGCTTCATGCCGAGCGAGATGCGGTGGGTCTCGTGGTTGACCCGGATGATCTGCACCTTGACGGTCTGGCCGATCGACAGCACCTCGGAGGGATGATTGATGCGCCGCCAGGCGATGTCGGTGACGTGCAGCAGGCCGTCGATGCCGCCGAGGTCGACGAAGGCGCCGTAGTCGGTGATGTTCTTGACGACGCCGTCGATGATCTGGCCTTCCTCGAGGCTCTGGACCAGCTCGGAACGCTGCTCGGCGCGGGTCTCTTCCAGGACGGTGCGGCGCGACACGACGATGTTGCCGCGGCGCTTGTCCATCTTGAGGATCTGGAAGGGCTGCGGCGTGTGCATCAGCGGGCTGACATCGCGCACCGGGCGGATATCGACCTGCGAACGCGGCAGGAAGGCCACGGCGCCGTCGAGATCGACGGTGAAGCCGCCCTTGACCTGGTTGAAGATGACCCCGGTCACCTTCTCGTTCTTGTTGAAGCTCTCCTCGAGCTTGACCCAGCTTTCCTCGCGGCGGGCCTTCTCGCGGGAGAGAACCGCCTCGCCGAGCGCATTCTCGATGCGCTCGAGATAGACCTCGACCTCGTCGCCGACCTTGAGGTCCGGCTCGCGGCCTGGCACGGTGAATTCCTTCAGCGAGACGCGGCCCTCGGTCTTGAGGCCGACGTCGATGACGGCGAGATCCTTCTCGATCCCGACGACCTTCCCCTTGATGACTGCCCCTTCCATCACCTGATCGGTGTCGAAAGTCTCGGCGAGAAGGGCGGCAAAATCCTCCTTGGTGGGGGTAACAGCTACTGGCATTGACACTCCTGGCGTCGCCGGCGGCGCCTGCCGGCGGTTGGCGTTGATCGGACCGGCGTCCGCGACCCGGATCGGACGCCTGCCCGGATGGCGGCGTGGCGCGCGAGAGTCGCGAAGTCAGCATTTCCCGTTCCGCCCGCAAAGAAGGCGGGCTTGCGGCCGTTTCGGGGCGGACAACACGAAAACCGGGCAACGTGCCCGTGCCCGAGCCCCGTTCCCGTCAGTCGCGTCCCGCCCGCGCCCGATCGACAATGTCGACGGCCGCGCGGAACGCGGCTTCTATATCCTTGTCGCTGGTATCGAGCAAGTAAGCATCAGCGGCCGCCTTTAAAGGGGCGGCGGCACGGCCGGAGTCGCGGGCGTCGCGCTCCCTGATCTCGCCGAGAATGCGCGGATAGTCGACGGCGCGGCCCTTGGCGTTGAGCTCGTCGGTGCGCCGGCGGGCGCGGACTTCCGGGGAGGCGGTGACGAAGATCTTGACGTCGGCATTCGGGCAGACGGCGGTGCCGATGTCGCGGCCGTCGAGCACGGCACCCGCCGGCCGGGCGGCGAAGGCACGCTGGAAATCGAGGAGCGCCGCCCGCACCCCGGCGTGAACGGCGACCCGCGAGGCGACCTCGCCGGCCTCGTGGCCGCGCAGCGCCGGATCGGCCATGAGCGCCGGATCGAGCATCCGCGCCGCCCGCTCCGCCGCCGCCGGGTCGTCCGGGTCGAGGCCGCGGTCGGCCATCAGCTTGCCGGTCAGCCGGTAGAGCAGGCCGGTATCGAGGTAGGGCAGGCCATAATGCGCCGCCAGCCTCTCGGCCAGCGTTCCCTTGCCGGCGGCCGCCGGTCCGTCGATGGCGATGATCATGGGCGACCCAACGGGCGCTTATCTCCCCCCTTGTGGGCGAGATGGAAGCCTGTCGCGATCCGACCCATTGCCACCTCTCGCGGCGCAGTGTCAGCCACCGGCGTCCTCGAACTGGGCCCCGAGGCCGGCCATCAGCGCGCGGAAATCGGGGAAGCTGGTGGCGATCGGCCGGGCGTCGTCGATGGTGACCGGGTTCTCGGCGGCAAGGCCAAGGACCACGAAGCTCATGGCGATGCGGTGATCGAGGTGGGTGACGACCGTGCCGCCGCCGGTGACCTTGGCGGCGCCGGTCACGGCCATGGAATTGGGCGCGTCCTCGACGGCCACGCCGTTCGCCTTGAGGCCGGCGACGACGGAAGCGATGCGGTCCGATTCCTTGACCCGCATCTCGCCGATCCCCTCCATCACCGTCTGCCCCTCGGCAAAGGCGGCGGCAACGGCCAGCACCGGATATTCGTCGATCATGAAAGGCGCACGTGCCGGCGGCACGGTGACGCCCTTGAGCCGGCTCGCCCTGACACGGAGATCGCCGACCTCCTCGCCGCCAACCATGTGCTTCCTGGCGATGGCGATCTCGGCGCCCATCTCGAGCAGCGTCTCGATCAGCCCGGTGCGGGTGGGATTGAGGAGCACGTTCTCGATCACGACGTCGGAGCCCGGAACGACCAGCGCCGCGACCAGCGGAAAGGCGGCGGAGCTGGGGTCGCCAGGAACGGTGATCGTCTGCGGCCTCAGGTTGCGGCCGCCCTCGACGCGGATGGTGCGGCCGCCGTCGCCCGCCTGCTCGACCTCGATGGCGGCACCGAAGGCGGCCAGCATGCGCTCGGTGTGATCGCGGGTGGCGACCGGCTCGATCACCGTGGTCACCCCGCCGCCGTTCAGCGCCGCCAGCAGCACGGCCGACTTGACCTGCGCCGAGGGGACCGGAACGCGGTATTCGACGGGCAGCAGGGTGTCCGGCCCGCGCACCGTCACCGGCAGACGGTCGCCGGAGCGGGCGATCGCCTGGACGCCCATGCGCCTGAGCGGGTCGAGCACGCGGCCCATCGGCCGCTTCACCAGCGAGGCGTCGCCGGTGAAGGTGGTGGCGAAGGCGTGGCTGCCGGCGATCCCCAGCGCCAGACGGACGCCGGTGCCGGCATTGCCGTAGTCGATGACGCCTTCGGGCTCGAGCAGGCCGCCGACACCCAGCCCGTTGACCTTCCAGGCGCCGGCGCCGGTACGGTTGACCGTGGCTCCGAAGGCGTGCATGGCGGCAACGGTGGCCAGGATGTCCTCGCCCTCGAGCAGGCCGTCGACCGTCGTCTCGCCGACGGCGAGCGCCCCCAGCATGACCGCGCGATGGGAGATCGACTTGTCGCCAGGGGGCCGGATGGCGCCGGCCAGCGCTCCCGACGCCCGTGCAATCAGCGGCGCAGCCGCGTTGTCGCCCGACATGTCAGACCTTTGCTCCGATTGCTCGCCCGTGGCCCGGGGGTCCGCCGACCGCCGGACCATTCCGCCCCGCCGGCGCGCCGCCTCGCCGTCCGCCGTCCGGATAGCATAGCCGGAGGGGCAGGTCATCATTCGTGCGGCAGCCTGAGAAATGGTTTTGACAGTGCCGGGTGGGGGCATTATGGGGGGGCCGCTTAACGCTCGGGATGAGGCATGAACCGTGACGAAAGCTGATCTCGGAACCAAACGGCTTTGTCCAAACTGCGGCGCGCGATATTACGACCTCAATCGCGAGCCGATCGTGTGCCCGCGTTGCGGCACCGCGTTCGAGGTGACGGTCACCCGGGCGCGGCCGCAGACCGCCAGCAAGGCGCCCAAGCCGGCGGCCGTGGAAGAGGCCGAGGACGGCGTGGCGGCGGAAATGGTGTCGCTGGAGGAAGCCGACGACGAGGCCGCGGAGAGCGGCGCCGTCAAGGTTCCCGACGCCGAGGAGGACGTCGAGGCGGACGATGACGAGGACGATACTTTTCTCGCCGACGAGGAAGAGGACGACGAGGAGGACGTCGGCGACATCATCGGCGACGTGGACGAAGAGGAACGCTGAGACCGCACAGCGGTCTTGATCTGGGAGGGCATGCGGAATAGTTTCCGCGCGCTTTCCAGAAGCGGCGGGTCCCAGCCCGCCGCGGGACAAGCCCGGCAGACCGCCAGACCGGCGGCGCCGGTAGAACTGCCAAGGATGGGGCCATAGCTCAGTTGGGAGAGCGCTTGAATGGCATTCAAGAGGTCGTCGGTTCGATTCCGATTGGCTCCACCAACCCTTCCAGTGAGCGAGTGATTGAGCGCCAGGTAGCGCTCAGGGGAGCGCGACGAGCAGTCCGCGTTCTATCGGGCGAACGCCAAGATGCTTGTCAACGACGAAGTGCGGAAATGCGTCGCCTTCCTAGGGATGCGGCTTGCTGACAATAGTTACCGCTTTGCCGGATCCGCTTTCTTTTTCGGTCATGCGAGGGCGGACGGCTCTGCTAGTCCCGTGTTCGTGGTTACGGCCAAGCACGTTATCGACAGCATTCGCAGCAAAGGGACCACAGAAGTCTTCCTCAGGATGAATCTCAAAGCCGGCGGTTCGGAATGGCTACGGGCCGATCTAGACAAGTGGTTCGTGCATCCTACCGACGAATCGATTGACGTCGCGATTTACGAAGCCGGGATACCAGAGCAGTACGACCATTTGGTGCTCCCGTACACGGCGGCAGTCACCGATGAGATCATGCGCCAGAACGAAGTCGGTCTCGGCGATGAGGTCTTCATCACCGGCCTCTTCCGCCATCATAACGGGACAGCCCGCAACATCCCGATCGTGAGAATCGGAAATCTCGCGTGTATGGCCGAGGAGCGGGTTACAACGCGGTTCGGCGCTATGGATGCCTACCTGATCGAAGCTCGGTCAATCGGCGGACTTAGCGGATCGCCCGTTTTCCTTAATCCCGGCTCCGTGCAAGTCATCGAAAACCAGTTGAAATTCCGTGGCCCTGGTGGTGCCGTCCTTCTTCTCGGCCTCGTACACGGTCACTACGACGTCAAGGCCGATATGACAGATGCGCAGGATGGCGGTCTCTCGCTCGAGCAAGTCAACACCGGCATCGCGATAGTAGTCCCGGTCCAAAGTATCAATTCAGTGATAGCAGCATACGAAGCTGGACGAACGGCCTGACTGAGCCCCGTCATTGGGAGAGGTCGATCTCACGGGTCTCGAGTGTCTCCATCAGCGCCTCGTCGGTCGCGAACAGCGAGAACGCGTTCAGATTGTGCTCGTCCAGTTCGCGGAGCACTTGGAGCCGCAGGTCATTCGGGAGCGTGACTTTCCACCGGAAGTCCTGAGTTCCGATGCGCTCCGGATCGTCCGCGTCAACGAACGCGTCCTCGTGCGAGGCGAAGTCCCACTCTTTTCGTTCGACGCCGTACTGGAGGCAGATCGTGTAGGCGGACCGCTGGAGGAAATGCCTCTTGTGACGGCCGACCCGCCACCCGAGATCCACGATATCCGGCTCGTCGTTGCCGTGATGCGTCCATTGCGAGGGCGCCTTGAGGAATACGAATATTGCCCGATCAGTCGACCTCCTCTCGCGAAACGCAAAGAACGCGGCGATGAAAGGCGACCGCGTCCAGTCGAGAAGTGGCGACGGAAAACCGTGCTGGCGGAGATAGCCGAGATAGTCGAAACCCGGCAGGTCGCCTCTCGTGAGGTCAAGGCTGAGGGGTTCGTACGCTTCGATCTTTGCGACGAGATCCTCTACGCCCGGCAGCGTCCAATCTACCCCAGTCGCCGACACGATCTCCGCGCGCATCCGACTGATCAGCGCATAATACCGCCGCAGCGAAGGCGGCTCGGGCGATCGCTCGAGGGTCGTCCATAGTGGCCATGAGGAATCAGCCTGTCCGCGAAACAGCAGGCCCTCAGGATGCTCGCGGCGCAGCTCGTCGGCGAACCGCCGAAACTCATCGAATGATTGGAGGCGATGTTCGTGCATGGCAGTTGCAGTCGTACCGCGGTCACGTCGATTCGCTCAATGACTTCGTTTCAATTTTCGCGTGAGCGTTAGGCGATACTACATTCCTTAGCGTGTAGACAAACCGCCAAGGAGGTTCGCCGTGAACGCGATCGAGAAGTCGCATTCCCAAGGCAGCGAAGAGCGCCTCGTCGCCTTCGACGAGGTCATCCGCCTCACCACCCTCTCCCGATCGAGGATCATCCAGCGACCGCACTGCCGGCCCTGGTCCTACCCATTTGGGATTGATCGTACCCAATTCGGGAAGGAAGGCCTGTGTCCAGAGGCTCGCCTGATCACCCCTCTCCCCGTTTCTCTAGGCTCGCTCCAAGAGGGTGAGGGTGAAGGCACGGCCATGCCATTGCCCCTCACCCTGTCCCTCTCCCGCAAGGGGAGAGGGGACGAAATCTTGGGCACCGAGCCAGTCTGAATGCCGGCCAGCCCCTACAGCACAAACGGGATGAAGCGCGCCGTCTTCTTCATGTAGTCGGCATAGGGCTGGCCGAAGGTCTCCAGCATCTGCTCCTCCTCGGCGCGCGCGGTGAGGAAGATCGCCACGACCACGATGACGAAGACGATCGCTGCCGGCCAGTAGAGCGGCTGCTTGAGCCAAGCGCCGATCGCGAAGAAGAGCAGCGCGGCATACATCGGATGGCGGATGAAGCGGTAGAGGTTGGTGGTGACCAGTTCGGTGGTGTACTCGAAATGCCCCTGCGGCTTGCCGACGAGCTTGAGCAGGATATAGCTCACCAGCGCCAGACACACCGAAATCGCCAGGGCCGCGAACGAAACAAGCTGCAGTGGGCCGAAAGGGTCGGCGAACCACTGCGGATAGTTGAGGAGGACGATCGCGGTGATGCCCTCGAACGCCACGAAACGGACCGGCCCCTGCCGCCGCGGATGCACGATGGCGTAACGCCACGTGTAATAGGCAAAGGCAAGGGTGGCGAAGAAGAAGAGAAAGATGACCATGCCGCGATGCTAGCATTCCGCGCCGCGCCGCGCCGGCTTTCGTCTGCCGGTTTCGCCCGCCCTGCCCTGACGACGCGGTGAGACGCGGGGGAGCAGCCTGCAATCGCCGGGCTCCACCCCTCCCCGTCCCTGTCAGGCCGCCACGCGAATTGTCTGGCCGTCGGCCGGGGCAGATGTGCTAGGAAGCCCCCGCCCGGCCGGGGGGCCGGGAGAGGGCGGCCGAAGGCCAATCTGCCGCCGCGCCAAAGGGATTTTGAGCGTTCATGCCGGACACGAGAGAGCCGTCGCTTTCGGTGGTCATCCCCGCGCGCAACGAGGCGGAGAACCTGGCCGTGCTGGTGCCGGAGATCGCCGCGACCGTCGGCGACACGCCCTTTGAGGTGGTCATCGTCGACGACGGCAGCACCGACGACACCGCCGGCACGCTCGAACGGCTGGCGGCCGGGGGACTGCCGGTCAAACGCGTGGCGCACACCCGCTCGCTTGGGCAGAGCGCGGCGCTGTGGACGGGCGTGCGGGCGGCGCGGGCGCCGATCATCGTGACGCTCGACGGCGACGGCCAGAATGACCCCAGGCCGATCCCCGAATTCCTGGAGAAGTTCGCCGAGCCGCTGGTCGGGCTGGTCGCCGGCCAGCGGATCGGCCGCAAGGCGACGTTGGCCAAGAGCATCGGCTCGCGCATGGCCAACGGCGTGCGCGGCGCGATGCTCAAGGACCACACGCGCGACACCGGCTGCGGCATCAAGGCGTTCCGCCGCGAGGCCTATCTCGCCCTGCCCTATTTCCAGACCATGCACCGCTTCCTGCCGGCCCTGTTCCTTGCCGACGGCTGGCGCGTGGTGCATGTCGACGTCACCGATCGCGCCCGCCAGCACGGCGCCTCCAACTACGGCAATCTCGACCGGCTTCTGGTCGGCATCCCCGACCTGTTCGGCGTGTGGTGGCTGATCAGGCGGCGGCGCAAGAATCCCTCAGAGCGCGGAGCACCTCGCCCGATGATCAGTACCGAAACCTTCTGGCTCGCCATCGGCTTCCTCGGCCAGGCGCTGTTCTCCGGCCGCTTCATCGTGCAGTGGATCGCCAGCGAACGTGCCCGCAGGAGCATCATCCCCGCCGCCTTCTGGCTGTTTTCCGTGGGCGGCGGCGCCACCCTGCTCGCCTACGCCATCTACCGGCGAGACCCGGTGTTCATCGTCGGCCAGGCGGCGGGCCTGTTCATCTATGGCCGCAACATCTTCTTCATCTGGCGCGAGAAGCGCGACGGCCCGGCCGCCTCGCCCCAATCGACGGCCGGCTGAGGCCTACCGGCAGGCCGGCGGGTTGCCGAGCGGGTGCCTGGCGCCGGCAAGCAGGAAGGCGTGATAGGCGTGCGATGACGTCGGCCCGGTGTCGACGGTGAGCGTGCCGAGGTCGGTCACGCTGGCAAAACTCCCGTGGAACTCGTTGGTACGCTCGCAGTCGCTGACGAAGAGCACCGGCTCTGCGGCGCTGGCGGTGAGCGGATAGACCTTGGCGAAGTGGTTGGTCGGCCGCCCGCCGGTCCAGATGTAAACCGGCAGGGCGTCACGCAGGTAGTAGTTGAGCGCCGACTCGGTCCAGCGGCTGTCGACCGCGACCGAGGCCGCACCGGACGACTTGGCCAGTCCGGCGGTTTCCTCGCCGAGATCGTCCCAGCCGAGGACGCGCTGGTAGATATCGGCGTTGGTGCCGAGGACCGGCACCGTCAGCTTGTCGGCGACCGCGTCACCGAAGAGAAGCACACCCTGGGCGACGACGCCGATGGCGATGCTGGCGCCGAGCGTGCGCCACATGCCGGCGCGGGCAAGCACGCCGGTGGTGACGACGAAGGCGGAGATCAGCGCCGGTGCCGCCCAGTTGGCGTTGGCGGCGTCGGAATAGGCGCCGTTGAGGGCGATGATGAGAAGCGGCGGCGCTGCGAAAGCCAGCATCGCCCGGTCGTCGCCGTTCATGTTGCGTGAGCCGAAATAGGCGAACAGCACCAGCAGCGCGCCGAAGGTGATCGGGCCGGCGACGCCGAACTGCGCCGCCAGGAAATTGAGCGGCGTTTCGAACGACAGATGCCTGTGGACGTAGTCGGCGGTGGCGCCGGCGGTGGCGAAGCCGTTGTGGGCGTTCCACAGGATGTTGGGCGTCAGCATCGCCGCGCCGGCGACGAGCGCCAGCCAGAGGACGGGGCTCATGAGCAGGCGCCGCGCATCCCGGCTGACGACGCCGGCGATGAGCACGCCGGGGACGAAATAGGCCATCGCGTATTTGGAGAGCAGGCCGAGCCCGAAGGCGAGCGCCAGCACGACGCCCCAGCGCCAGTCCCGCCCACGCATCAGCTTGACATAGGCCAGAAGCGCCAGCGCCCAGAAGAAGAGCAGCGGCACGTCGGTGGTCATGATGCGGGCGGAGAACGACACGCCCGGGGCCAGCATGCAGGCGAGCCCCGCCCAGAGCCCGGCCCTGGCGCCGTAGAGCTCCTTGGCCGTGAGGAAGACGAACAGGCTGGTGCCGAAATAGAAAAGCGGCGCCGGCGCGCGGATGCACTCCTGCGAGGAGCCGCAGACAAGCCCGGACAGGGCGTTCACCCAGGCGATCAGCGGCGGCTTGGAGAAATAGCCGAAGGCAAGATGCCGCGACCAGTCCCAGTACTGTGCCTCCTCGATGTCGAGATCGACGACCGAGAAATGCTGGCCGACGTAGCGCAGCGCGGTGATCGCCGCGATGATGGCGAGGAAGACGAGCGTGTCGCGGTCGAGCGCGACCCGTGCCTGCGGCGCCATCCCTGCTTCGGTCCGCGTCATGCCGCCAGCCTAGCCGAGCCCGTGATACTGGCGATACCAGGCGACGAAGCGTGCGACGCCCTGCTCGATCGGCGTTGCCGGCTGCATGCCAACCGCGGCGGCGAGGTCGGAGGCGTCGGCGCGGGTCTCCGACACATCGCCCGGCTGCATGGGCAGCTCCTCGCGGATCGCCTTGCGGCCGAAAGCCTCTTCGAGCAGCTCCACCACGCGGAGAACCTCGATCGTCTGGTTGCCGCCGATGTTGTAGATGCGCCAGGGCGCCGAACTCGTCGCCGGATCGGGCCGCTCGCCGGTCCAGGCGTCGTCGCCGGCCGGTACTTGCCCGATCAGGCGTTCCATGGCCGCGGTGACGTCGTCGATGAAGGTGAAGTCGCGGCGCATGCGCCCGGCATTGAACAGCGGGACCGGTTTGCCGGCCGCGATCGCCTTGGCGAAGATCCACATGGCCATGTCCGGCCGTCCCCACGGCCCGTAGACGGTGAAGAAGCGCAGGCCCGTCATCGGGATCCCGTAGAGCCAGGCATAGGCATGGGCCATCAGCTCGTTGGCCCGCTTGGTGGCGGCGTAGAAGCTGATCGGATGGTCGGCGGGATCGTGCTCGGAGAAGGGATTCACGGTATTGGCGCCGTAGACCGAGCTCGACGAGGCAAAGACGAGGTGCGGCGTGGCGCGCTGCCGGCAGCCCTCCAGCACGTTGAGGAAGCCGGACAGGTTGGCGTCGAGATAGGCCTGCGGGTCTTCCAGCGAGTGGCGGACG
This sequence comes from uncultured Alphaproteobacteria bacterium, assembly GCA_963782045.1. Classification (GTDB taxonomy): domain Bacteria; phylum Pseudomonadota; class Alphaproteobacteria; order Rhizobiales; family Kaistiaceae; genus CAVSRC01. The sequence goes on along the minus strand of CAWAIR010000005.1, from coordinate 70,415 downwards.
CCGGCCTGGGCGGCCAGATGCACCACCGGACCGAAACCGCCGGCGCGGAAGAGCTCGGCGGTCGCCTCGCTGTCGGCGAGATCGAGGCGGCGGAAGGAGAAGCCGGAGAACTGGCGCAGCTCGTCCAGCCGCGCTTCCTTGAGCGTCGGGTCGTAATAGGCGTTGAGGCTGTCGACGCCGACCACCGGCCGACCGGACTCGAGCAGGCGCCGGGCCAGGCTGAAGCCGATGAAGCCGGCGGCACCGGTGACCAGGACGGGATCGGACATGGGGGCCTCTGCTGGGGACCGCCGGAAGCGTTTGCCCCGCGGCACGGCTCAAAATCGGCCGCGCGCGGCAGGTGCCGACTATCCCATCGCCTCGGCGATGTCACCCGGAGAATGCGCGCCCCGCCCTGCCCGTGCGGCCAATCGGCCGCGGCGCAACCATATCCAAAGATTCCGCTGGAACCTACCGCAACGGGGGTCTTATCGTCATACTGGCAATCTCGGATTCAACCGGTTCTCCGGGCGGACGTATCCCCATGAAAATCACCATGATCGGCGCCGGCTATGTCGGACTTGTGAGTGGCGCCTGCTTCTCCGATTTCGGCCACGAGGTGGTCGTGGTCGACAAGGACCAGAGCAAGCTCGACCGCCTGGCCAAGGGCGTCATGCCGATCTACGAGCCCGGCCTGGCCGAGCTGGTCAAGCGCAACGAGGCAGGCGGACCGCCTGTCCTACGCCAGCGAACTGGCCGAGGCGGTCGCCGACGCCGACGCGATCTTCATTGCGGTGGGCACGCCGACCCGGCGCGGCGACGGCTTCGCCGACCTCACCTTCGTCTTCGAGGCGGCCGACACCATCGCCCAGGTGGTCCGGCAGCGGTGCGTGGTGGTGTGCAAGTCGACGGTGCCGGTGGGCACCAGCCGCAAGGTGCTCGACCGCATCCACAAGGCGGGCGGCCACCCCGAGATCGAGGTGGCGTCGAACCCGGAGTTCCTGCGCGAGGGCTCGGCGATCGACGACTTCAAGCGGCCCGACCGGGTGATCGCCGGCGTCGAGACCGATCATGCGCGCGAGACGATGAAGTCGATCTACCGGCCGCTCAGCCTCAACCGGACCTCGATGCTGATCACCGGCCTGGAGACGGCCGAGCTGATCAAATATGCCAGCAACGCCTTCCTGGCGACCAAGATCACCTTCATCAACGAGATCGCCGACCTGTGCGAGCGGGTGGGCGCCGACGTCCAGGACGTGGCGCAGGGGATCGGCCTCGACCGGCGCATCGGCCCGAAATTCTTGCATCCCGGCCCCGGCTATGGCGGCTCGTGCTTCCCCAAGGACACGCTGGCGCTGCTCGAGACGGCGCGATCCGCCGGCACCGCGCTCTCCATCGTCGAGGCGACGGTCGGCGCCAACGACGCCCGCAAGCGGGCCATGGCGGACCGCATCGCCACCGCGCTCGGCGGCGACCTGGCGAAGAAGACGGTCGGCATCCTCGGCGTCACCTTCAAGCCGAACACCGACGACATGCGCGACGCCCCGGCGCTGACCATCGTCCCGGCGCTGCAGGCGCTGGGCGTCAGGGTCCGCGCCCACGATCCGGAGGGCATGGAGATCGCCCGCGCGCAGCTTGCCGACGTGCTGTGGTGCGACGGGCCCTACCACGTCGCCGAGGGTTCGGACGCGCTGGTCATCCTCACCGAATGGGACGCCTACCGGGCGCTCGACCTCGAGCGTATCCGCAGCCTAATGAGGGGGCGAATGGTCATCGACCTGCGCAACGTCTACCGGCCGGACGAAATCGTCGAGGCGGGGCTGACCTATCTCGGCATCGGTCGCGGCGCGGTGGGCAAGCCGGCCAGCCTCAGCGCAGCGGCAGAATAGACGTGGCGCGCCTCTACGACAGCCGTAAGCGCATCCTGGTGACCGGCGGCGCCGGGTTCCTCGGCTCGCACCTCATCGACCGGCTGCTCGGCGACGGCCACGAGGTGCTCTGCGCCGACAACCTGTTCACCGGCACCAAGCGCAACATCGAGCACCTGCACGGCAACCCGCTGTTCGAGTTCATGCGCCACGACGTCACCTTCCCGCTCTATGTCGAGGTCGACGAGATCTACAACCTCGCCTGCCCGGCCTCGCCCATCCACTACCAGCACGATCCGGTGCAGACGACCAAGACCTCGGTGCATGGCGCCATCAACATGCTGGGGCTGGCCAAGCGGCTCGGCTGCCGCATCCTGCAGGCCTCGACCAGCGAGGTCTACGGCGACCCGGAGGTCCATCCGCAGCGCGAGGACTACTGGGGCAAGGTCAACCCGATCGGGCCGCGCTCCTGCTACGACGAGGGCAAGCGCTGCGCCGAGACGCTGTTCTTCGACTACCACCGCCAGGACGGCCTGGAGATCAAGGTTGCGCGCATCTTCAACACCTATGGTCCGCGCATGCACCCGGCCGACGGGCGGGTGGTGTCCAACTTCATCATCCAGGCGCTGAAGAACCAGCCGATCACCATCTACGGCGACGGCCGGCAGACGCGCTCGTTCTGCTACGTCGACGACCTGATCGACGGCCTGGTGAAGCTGATGGCGAGCGAGCCCGCCTTCACCGGCCCGGTCAACATCGGCAATCCTCACGAGTTCACCATCCGGCAGCTTGCCGACAAGGTGATCGCGCTGACCGGCAGCACCGGCGGGCTCATCGAGAAGCCGCTGCCCCAGGACGACCCGCGCCAGCGCCAGCCCGACATCACGCTCGCCCGCAACAAGCTCGGCTGGGCACCCAAGATCGAGCTGGATGAGGGCCTCGGGGCCACGATCGCCTATTTCCGGTCGATGGCCTGACAAGGACGCGCCGCGGGTCTGCGGTCCGGCCTGCTAGGTCAGCGAGCGCCGGCGCCAGGTGAACAGGCTCGACATGGTGTAATTCCACACGACGCCGATGAGCCCGCCGGCGAGCCCCGCCAGCCACCAGCCGCTGCCACGGCTGAACAGAGCGCCGATGACGCCGATATTGGCGACGGCGCCCACCCAGCCGATCGCCCAGAACGACAACAGGCCGCGCACGAAGGCGGCGCCGCGCAGGCGTTCGTCGCGATAGGTGATGACGTTGTTGAGGACGTAGTTCCACGTCATCGCCACCATGACGGCTGCGGTCTGCGCCACGCCGAAGGATTCGCCGGCGAGCGCGAAGGCGCCGAGGGTGGCCAGGTGGACGGCAATGCCGGTCATCCCGACCATGGCGAACACGACGAAGTGCACCGGCAGGTAGCGGCCGACCAGCTTGTCGATGAGCAGGATGCCGAATTCCCACGCCACCATGGTATCGAGCTTGCTCTCGCCCGACCGGCGCGGATTGAAGCGGCAGGGGAGCTCGCGGTAGCTGAGCGGGCGCGGCGCCGAGGCGAAGATGTCGAGCAGGATCTTGAAGCCGCGCTGGGAGAGGCCGTACACCTCCTCGTCGAAGGCGGCACGCGCCATGACGAAGAAGCCGCTCATCGGATCGGTCAGCTTGGCCCTCAGCAGCGTCTGGGCGACGCGCGTGCCGGCGCGGCTCAGGGCCTTCCGCCACGGCGCCAGGCCCTCGGTGTCGCCGCCGGCGAGATAGCGGCTACCGATGACGATATCGAGCTTCTCCCGCTTGAGCGTCGCCAGCATGGCGGCGAGCATGGCGTCGTCGTGCTGGAGGTCGCCGTCCATGACGGCTAAATAGGGCGCGGCGGAGGACATCGCCCCCTCGACGCAGGCGGTCGACAGGCCGCGCCGGCCGAGCCGGCGGATCACCCGCACCCGGCGGTCGCGTCGCGCGATGTCACGGGCGACGAGGGCGGTGCCGTCAGGGGAATCGTCGTCGACGAACACCACCTCCCAGGCGATGCCAGCAAGGGCGGCGCTAAGGCGCTCGACCAGGATGGGGACGTTGCCGGCCTCGTTGAAGGTCGGCACGACGACACTCAGTTCGATGGCCTCGGCGCCGGCGGAGAGGCCCCTGTCGCCCGCGGTCTGGCGGGCGCGGGCCCTGACGGTGTCGGTCATGGGCGCGTCGGTCTCCAGGGCGGCGGCGCGCAATCGCACCGGCCGCCGGAGGCGGGTCTACACCGTTTGGCTTTCGGGGCGGTTAAGGCGGGCCCGGCACGGCCCTACCCGGGTTCCGCCGCCGGCAGCTCAGGAGAAGGCCGGCAGGTCAGTGATGGCGCGGCCGAGGATCAGCGCGTGGACGTCGTGGGTGCCCTCGTAGGTGTTGACCGTCTCCAGGTTCTGGGCGTGACGCATGACGTGATAGCCGAGCTGTATGCCGTTGCCGCCGTGCATGTCGCGGGCGGCCCGCGCGATGTCGAGGGCCTTGCCGCAATTGTTGCGCTTGATGAGCGAGACCATCTCCGGGGCCAGCGCCCCGGTGTCGAACAGGCGGCCGACGCGCAGCGCCGCCTGGAGCCCGAGGGCGATCTCGGTCTCCATGTCGGCGAGCTTCTTCTGGTAGAGCTGGGTGGCGGCGAGCGGGCGGCCGAACTGCCTGCGGTCGAGCCCGTACTGGCGGGCGCGCAGGAAGCAATCCTCGGCCGCGCCCATCACGCCCCAGGCGATGCCGTAGCGGGCACGGTTCAGGCAGCCGAAAGGCGCGCCGAGGCCGGCGCCGTTCGGCAGCAGCGCGTCGTCTCCGACCTCGACGTCCTGCATGACGATCTCGCCGGTGATCGAGGTGCGCAGCGACAGCTTGCCCTCGATCTTCGGCGCCGTGAGGCCCTTCGCCCCCTTGTCGAGCACGAAGCCGCGGACCTTGCCGCCATGAGCGTCCGAGCGTGCCCAGATGACGAAGACGTCGGCGATCGGGGAGTTGGAGATCCACGTCTTGGCGCCGTTGAGACGAAAGCCGCCGGCGGTCTTCTGCGCCCTGGTGCTCATGGCGGCGGGATCGGAACCGGCCTCCGGCTCGGTCAGCCCGAAACAGCCGATGAGTTCGCCGGTGGCGAGCTTCGGCAGATAGCGCCGCTTCTGCTCCTCGGAGCCGTAGGCATGAATGGGATACATCACCAGCGACGACTGCACGCTCAGCATCGAGCGGAAGCCGGAATCGATCCGCTCGACCTCGCGGGCGATGAGGCCAAGGGCGACGTAGCCGAGGCCCAACCCGCCATAGTCCTCCGGAATGGTGACGCCGAGCAGGCCGGCCTCGCCCATCTCGCGGAAGATCGCCGGGTCGGTGGTCTCGTTGAGGTAGGCGTCCTCGACCCGCGGCAGCAGCGCAGCCCGAGCGAATTCTGCCGTCGAGGCGGCGACCATCCGCTCCTCCTCGGAGAGCTGATCGCCGAAGCGAAACGGATCCTGCCAGTCGAACCTTGCCTCACCAGCCATGTGTCAATGGTAACCACCGCTGAATCCCGCTTACAAGCGGGAACAGCCGGGAAGAGGTGGGGATTCAGCGGGATTTCTTCGATCGTGCCGCAGGCTGACGGTCTGAGAAGCCCATCACCGGACCCCCACGCTCAGCACAGGTTCCGGTGCTTGGCGAGCTCATCGGAAACGCAATTTCTGATCTGCGTCTGCCACTCCGGCAGGCGGATGCCATAGACATCGGCGATCTTAGTGCAGTCGAGTCGGGAATTCTGCGGCCGCGCCGCAGGCGTCTGGTATTGCGCGGTGGTGATCGGCGCCACGGGCACCGAGGGGCCGCCGAGATCGGCGCTTGCCGCAAGGATCGCCCTGGCGAAGCCGCACCAGGTCGTCTCGCCGGCGGCCGTCATGTGGAAGACGCCGGCAGTTCCCTCGCCGCTGGCGAGTGCCCTGGCAACAGTGACAATTCCAGCGGCAATGTCGTCGGCATGGGTGGGGCTGCCGTGCTGATCGTCGACGACGCGGAGCACGGAGCGTTCGCGGGCGAGCCGGAGCATGGTGCGAAGGAAGTTGGCGCCGTCGGCCGAATAGACCCAGGACGTGCGCAGGATCACGTGCTGCGGATTGGCAGCGGCAACCGCCTGCTCGCCGGCGCGCTTGGAGGCGCCATAGACCGACAGAGGCGCCGTCTCGTCGGTTTCGACGTAAGGCGATGCCTTGGCGCCGTCGAAGACGTAGTCGGTGGAGAGCTGGATGATCGGGACGCCGAGCTTTCTGGTTGCCTCGGCGACCGCCTTGGCCCCCGCGCCGTTAACGGCAAAGGCAAGCTCCGCCTCGCTCTCCGCCCGGTCAACCGCGGTATAGGCGGCGGCATTGACCACGACATCCGGACGCCCGGAGGCGATCGCGGAAGTGACCGTCTCGGGCTCAGCGAGATCCATCTCGGGACGGCCGACGGTGATGACGTCGAGCGTCGCGTCGGAGGCCGCCAGCCGCGCCAGAGCCGTGGCCACTTGCCCATGCCTGCCTGTTACGACGAGCCTGAGCGGCATCAGACCGCCCCGAGACGCTCGCCCGCATAGCGGCCGTCGCGGATGGGGCGCCACCAGGCCTCGTTAGCGAGATACCAGTCGATGGTCTCGGCAATCCCCGCCTCGAAGCTGCGCTTCGGTCGCCAGCCGAGCTCAGCGGCGATCTTGCCTGCATCGATCGCATAGCGGCGGTCGTGGCCCGGCCGGTCCTTGACGAAGGTGATGAGGCTGCGTCGCGAGCGCCCGTCGGCAAGCGGCCGACGCGCGTCAAGAAGATCGCAGATCGCCTCGACCACGGCGAGATTGGTGCGTTCGCTATTGCCGCCGATGTTGTAGGACTGGCCGAGGCGACCGCGCTCGAGGACAGCGACGAGCGCTTCGGCGTGCTCCTCCACATGGAGCCAGTCGCGCACGTTCTCGCCCTTGCCATAGACGCCGATCGGCTTGCCCTCGAGCGCATTGAGGATGGCGAGCGGGATCAGCTTTTCGGGGAAATGGTAGGGCCCGTAGTTGTTGGAGCAGTTCGAGACGACGATTGGCAGGCCGTAGGTCGCGTGCCAGGCACGCACCAGATGATCGGCCGATGCCTTGGAGGCCGAATAGGGCGACGACGGCCGGTAGGGGGTGTCTTCGCTGAACGTCGTCCCGTCGAAGGGAAGGTCGCCGAAGACCTCGTCGGTCGAGATGTGGTGAAAGCGGAAGCGCTCGGGATCCTTGCCCCGCGCCTCGACCCAATACTGACGGGCGGCATCGAGCAGCGTGTAGGTGCCGACGATATTGGTCGCGATGAAGGCGGCAGGGCCGCCGATCGAGCGATCGACATGGCTTTCGGCGGCCAGATGCATGATCGCGTCGATATCGTGCTCGCGGAGCAGCGCCGACACCAGCGCATGGTCGCAGATGTCGCCCTCGACGAAGCGGTAGCGCGGGCTGTTGCCGACGGGAGCGAGCGAGGAGAGATTGGCGGCGTAGGTCAACTTGTCGAGGTTGACCACGTGATGATCCGTCTCCGCGATCAAGTGGCGGCAGACGGCCGAGCCTATGAACCCTGCGCCTCCGGTCACCAGGACCTTCATGCGGCTGCCCTTTTGGTGGTTGCGGTCACGCGCAGCTTACCCGAAGCGAAAGCCCGTCTCGACCGTCGCCAGAGCGGGCGCGTCCGCATCCTTGGCCGAAAGGATCGGTTCCGCCCCGCCGAGCGGCCAGACGATGCCGATATCGGGATCGTCGAAGCGGATGGAACGATCGTGCGTGGGCGAATAGGGGGCCGAGACCTTATAGATGACCTCGGTGTCGGGCTGGAGGGTCAGGAAGCCATGGGCGAAGCCCTTCGGCACCAGGACCTGGTTCCATTTCTCGCGCGAGACTTCGATCCCGACCCAGCGGCCGAACGTGGGCGATCCATGGCGGATATCGACGGCGACGTCGAAGATTGCACCGCGCGGAGCACGGACGAGCTTGTCTTGCGCCGCCGGCAGCGCCTGATAGTGGAGGCCGCGGAGCACCGAGGGCGCGACGGAAAGGGAATAGTTGTCCTGGACCCAGGCGATATCGATCCCCGCCTGGCGAAAGCGCTGCGCATTCCAGGTCTCCGAGAAGAAGCCGCGCGCGTCCTCAAAACGGTCGGGCACGATCTCCAGGACGCCCGGAAGCCCAAGTTCGCGCACCTGCATCAGTCGTGATCCCGGTCCGCCACCCGGTCACGCAGATAGGCAGCGTACTCGGTCTTGCCGAGGGCATCGGCGCGGGCGAGGACTTGCTCGACGGTGAGGTAGCCGCGATCGAAGGCGATCTCCTCGGGACAGGCGATCTTGATGCCCTGCCGATTTTCGATGGTGCGCACGAAGGAGGACGCATCGCCGAGGCTCTCATGCGTACCGGTGTCGAGCCAGGCAAAGCCGCGGCCCATCTTCTCCACGTGCAGCCGGCCGGCTTGCAGATAGCGGCGGTTGACGTCGGTGATCTCCAACTCGCCGCGCGCCGAGGGCCTCAGCGAGCGGGCGATATCCACCACTTCGCCGTCGTAGAAATAGAGGCCGGTGACCGCCCAGTTTGACCGCGGCGCTTTCGGCTTCTCCTCGATCGATTGCGCCACGCCGGCAGCATCAAAGGCGACGACGCCGTAGCGCTCAGGGTCGCTGACGCGATAGGCGAAGACGGTCGCTCCCTGCTCGCGAGAGGCAGCCCGTCCGCAAAGGTTCACCAGCCCATCGCCGTGGAAGATGTTGTCGCCGAGGATGAGAGCCGAGGGTTCCGTCCCGACGAAATCGGCCCCGATGATGTAGGCCTCGGCGAGGCCGTTGGGGGCAGCCTGGACGGCGTAGGAGATAGTGATGCCGAAGGCGCTGCCGTCGCCAAGCAGGCGCTGGAACAACGGGGCGTCATGCGGCGTGGTGATCACGAGGATGTCGCGGATGCCGGCGAGCATCAGCACGCTCAACGGGTAGTAGATCATCGGTTTGTCGAAGACCGGCAGCAGCTGCTTCGAGACGGCGATGGTCAGCGGATAGAGCCGGGTGCCGCTCCCGCCGGCCAGGATGATGCCGCGTATCAAGAATCACCGCACACAAGTGGGAATAGGCGGGAACACGTGGGAATAGGCGGGAACTTCATGCGTCGCTGACCTTATGGACGGGCGGCCGGCTTCGGAACAGCAGTCCGTCGCACGCCCATCGGAATGGCTTTTGTGCCACGGCTTACCGGCGATGGCGATGGGGGGGTCGATCCCCTGTCGTGCCACCAACCAGCCGCTTTGTCGATGCGGCCCCCGCGGCCCCGAGGACGGCAATTTCGGCGTTGACCCATCGTTAAGCGGCTCGATCGGCCGGCCAGACATCGGGTCCATGACAGACTGCGAGGCTCGCGGCAGTGATGACGAAACAGTTGATTGCGCATCGCAAGCTCTTCGCCAAAAGCGCGCTTTCCCACGATTAAGTAGTCTCAGAATGGCGCGCGGCTCACCACTCACGCAAGCCAGTTTTCTACGATCAGCCCTCTCACGCGTTCGAATCCGTCGGTGTTGGCCGTGACGATCGTTGTGCGCGTCGCGCGGGCATGCGCTGCAATCAGCAGATCCTTGCCACCGATGGGCTCTCCGGCGGCCTCCAGCTCAGAGCGGATGCTCCCGTATTCGGCATCGGCCGGCAGATCGAAAGGCAGGACCGTAATCTCGTCAAGAACGCCTTCGACGGCTTTCAGCAATCGTTTCGAGCCGCTCTTCGCGCAGCCGTAGCGCAACTCAGCCGCCACAATAATGCTGGTGCAAATGGCGTCCTCGCCCGCGCTCGCAATCCGCTTTGCCGCCTTGCCTTGAGGGTTCTTGATGAGGTCCGAGATGACGTTGGTGTCGAGCATGTAGCGCGTCACAGCGGGCGCTCCGGTATCGGCACAGGATCCTCGATTTGAGGGAAGTCCTCGTCCAGCGGCTCCATCGACTCGAGCAGTGCGATGAGGCCGCGCTTACGCACCGGCTCGATCACCAATCGATCGCCATCACGATGCATGATCGCCTCATCACCCGGCAGCTCGAACTCCACGGGAATACGAACCGCCTGGTTCCGGCCGTTGCGAAAGAGCCTGACGTGCCGTTGTTCGTTCATCGAGAGCTTCCTTTCCGGCATATGCCAAAGACATAGGCCACCAGGCGACCGCCCGCAAGAGTGGAATTACCTTCGGTTTGCAGGCAGACGGCGGAGTGCGTGTCCGCCTGAAGATGATGCCAAACTGCGACGTCGGTTGAGGTTGTCGACGCCGACGACCGGCGGCCCCGACCCGAGATGACCCCGGGCAAGGCTGAAGCCGATGGAGTATGCGGCACCGGTGACCAGGACGGGATCGGACATGAAGGCTCCCGGGCGGCGGGTAGAACTAGCCAATGTGGTACCCGCCGCCCGAGGGTGGGAACAGCCGGGGAACGCTTGGAACTAGGTGTATTCCGAATCCCGGATGTCACCGCAGGCTGTCGACCGCCTGCGCGAGCATCACCAGACCATCTGTCACGGCGGCCGAGGAGGAACTCCATTGATCCGTACCGGATGGCTCTCATTCCAGAGTTCGCCGGCGATCGCGATTGGATCGATCCCCATGTCGTGCCACCAGGCGGCCTCGTTGCCGTTGTCGTGGAGTTCGCGATGGTGGGTGCGACAGAGCGGCACCGTGAAGTCGTCGCCGACCTTACGGCCCATCGCCCTGGGCTGGGCAAAGCGCACATGGTGGGCATCCGAAGGCGTGGCGCTGCACAACAAGCAGGGCTGCGAGGCGACGAAGCGCAGGTGCTCCTTATCGCGGACCCGGTGCGGCTCGGAGATGCGAGAGAGCGCTCTTGTCGATGGCCTGACGGACCGGAGCAACGGCTGGAGCGGGTGATGGCGAACCAGGGGCTTTCGCGTGGGTCGGTGACGGGATGTCATCTGCCGCTTGACCGACCGGCTCTGGCGGTGGTGGCGGAGGAGGAGCAACAGCTGGTCTGTCGCGTTCCGGTCCGTCCTCGTGAGGCTCATGCGTCGTCGAAGCCTCTTGCCGCTCCTTGCCGTTGCCCCGCGTAAACGGGGTTTGATCCCGGCATAGAGCGCCAGGCCGAAGGCCTTTCCGAAGGTCGCCAAAGCGCGCTTGGTGGCGTCGGTCTCCGCTGCCTTGAGCGCCCGGTCGTGCACTTCACCGATTGACTGGCCAATTGCCTCACCGGTGCCGTGGCCATCGCGGATGATCGTGCGATCGTCGGCATGGACAATGACGCGAACACGCGCCGAATAGACCGCCGTGAAGGTGCCGCGCACCTCGCGGCCCATGATGCATTTGGTCTCCACCGTTTCGCGGTCCCAGCCGTCGAAGCCGAAGATCCGGTTTGCCTGAGCCAGCACAAACCAGCCCTCGACATAGGACAGTTCTTTTCCCTCGCGGAGCCGGGATCGTACGTGCTGTTTCGGCACGCTGCGGCTCAAGGCACGCATCTGACGGTCTGAAAAGCCCATTACCGGACCCTCACGCTGAGCACTGGCTCTGGATTGGAGAGAGCAGCGCCCGGGATTGTCATTCCCCTCTTCAGGTCGCTGGCCACCAGGATCTTGTCGAGCCGTGGCTTCTGCTGCACCCAATAGGGCTCGGGGATGGCCTGCTCGTCGACGACAACAAGGGAAGGCGAACCGGGTCGGACGGAAAGAGTGAGGTCGGGGGCGACGATCTTCCGGAGATCGACCTCCATCATCGCGTCGCGGACGATGCGCCGTCGCTCCTTGGCCCGTTCGGCCAGTCTTTGCAGCCGTTCCTGCAGCCGCTTGATATACTGGCTCAAGCCGTCGGCCATGGCCTCATCAAGCAACGCTGACCTGATAACCTCTGCCGCGACTTCGTTGAAGTCGCTGAGGCCCTCGAGGGTGTCGGCGAGCGTTGTTTCGTCGATGTCGTCGTTGGTCAACGCTATGATTCGTTCGCGAATCGTTCGATAGGCTGTGGCGGAGTTTGTGAGGTGTGTCATTCGGTCATTCCTTCGGTCCAGTGCGCGTTTCTACCTGGCGACCGGTCGATGCTAAAAGTATCAGATAGCCGATGCTGATGTCAATACAAAAAGTATCAACTCGCCAGATCAAGGCGGCGCGCGCATTGCTGTCTTGGTCGCAATCGGACCTCAGTCTGACATCGGGCGTGTCGATTCCGACGATAAAGCGGCTCGAGGCCCGCGACGGGCCCCTAAGCGGCTATCCGGCGACGGCCAAAAGGATCATTTCGGCCTTCGATGCCGCGGGTATTGAGTTCATCGACGAGAACGGCGGCGGCGTCGGTGTCCGCCTAAGGAGGAAGCCTGGCCGCGAGGTCGATTGAACTGGGGTCGAGGCTTTTGCGGGAACGGGATGAAGCCCCTCAGCAAAGATGAGAAGCAGATCCTCCTCGCACGGATTGTTCGAGAGCTGGCAAAGGCGCGAAAAGCCGCCGGGACGGGCAATCTCGGCATGCTGGCCTTTCTGCTTGCCCAGGCCGAGGACGAAGCCCAAAACCAGCTCGCGTGGCTAGAAGGCGATATCTTCCCAGAGGATGAGTGAAGCGGCTCAAGGCTGCTACGGGCACACAACGGGAACGGGCTCAAGGCAGCGCGCCGGTGTTAATCCAACCCAGAACACGCGGCGCCATGTCTGCTTCGCTCCGCTTCATCACGATGGTGACCAGGCCCACGATCTTTGTTGCTGTTCGCTAGAGCTTCCTGATGGCAGCGGCGATGATCAAAGTCACGTCGCCCTGCAGGTTTTGCCGATACAGGCCAAGTCTGCGCAGCGCCATCAGATTCGCGGGAAAGGCAAGCGATCGAATTCTTGCGAATTCTTTCATGACGGCACGATTTTCTTCCGTCAGAAGATCCTCGCAAAGAGCAAGCGCGGCCAAATTGGTGGCATTCCATATGGCAAACTGGCTGTTGATCAGGAGTCGCAGCCGATGGGCTTTCGCGCGAAAGCCCATGTTGTGGCCGACCAGGTTGCTCCGGTGCTGCCGATAGGCGATCCGCGGGGCCGGATCGTAGTAGACCGTCCCGCCGACGCCCGAAATCATCAAGTAGCTCCACCAATCATGCGTGACAAACGCCGTGCGCCTCGCGCTCTCGGAAACCACGCGAAAGGCAGGCCGGTTCATCACTATGGTGTTTCCCCCGCCGATGCTTTGAACGATGGCGTTGCGAAATGCGGGCGCACGTCCGAACAGGGGCGACAGACCGATTGGCTGACCTTCTTCGTCAACGAGGCGAGTCCGCGAACAATAGAGCGAAGGATGATCTTGACCACACTGTGCAAGCCGGTCGATCGCGGCGCTCAGTTTGTCTGAATCCCACACGTCATCCTGGTCGGAGAACGCGACGAAGCCCGTGTTGATATCTCGGTTCGCCAAAAGGCTTCGGAAATTCTCGGCGAACCCCTTCCGTGGACCGGAGGCAATGCTGAATTTGCCTTTGTTCCATTTCTCCTGCCATCGGCGAAGGATCTCCATCGTACCGTCGGTCGACCCATCGTCGCTTGCCCAGATGTCGATGCTCGGCCAATCCTGCGCAGCGAGTGAGGCGAGCTGCTGCTCAAGGAAGCGGTCGCCATTGTAAGTCGCGAGCAGAATGCTCACGCGTCGTGCGTCGTTCACCTCGCGCTGATCGGCCATGGGATAGTCGTTGGCTCCAGACTACCAAATCCCGCCCGCTATCACCTTGCGGCGAGCACCGCAGCCACACAATCTCGCGCGCGTCCAAGCCAATGCGGCAGATGGATATCATACGCCACGCCAATCTTGGTGCAGTCGAGCCGGGAATTCCGCGGCCGCGTGGCCGGCGTCGGATAGTTGGCCGTGGCGATCGGCTCGACCGGGACCGAGGGCCCGCCGAGCTCGGCGCTTGCCGCGAATATGGCTTTCGCAAAGCCGCACCAACTCGTTTCTCCGCCGGCCGTCATGTGGAAGATGCCGGTCGCGCCTGTGCCTGCTACCAACGCCTTGGCAACCGTGACGATTCCAACCGCAATGTCGGCCGCATGGGTGGGGCTGCCCGATTGATCGTCAACAACGCGGAGCACCGGGCGCTCGCGGGCGAGCCGGAGCATGGTGCGCAGGAAGTTGGCGCCGTCCGCCGAATAGACCCAGGAGGTGCGCAGGATGACATGCCGCCGGTTGGCGGTTGCGACAGCCTCCTCTCCGGCAAGCTTGGAAGCGCCATAGACCGACAGCGGCGCCGTCGCATCTGTCTCGACATAGGGCGCGGCCTTGGTGCCGTCGAAGACGTAATCGGTCGAGATCTGGATGACCGGGACAGCGAGCTTGGACGCCGCCGCGGCAACCGCTCCGGCCCCGGCAGCATTGACGGCTAAAGCGAGGGCCCTCTCGCTCTCCGCCCGGTCGACAGCGGTATAGGCGGCCGCATTGACCACGACGTCGGGCCTTGCCGCGGCGATTGCCGACGCGACAGTCTCCGGTTGCGCCAGGTCCATCTCGGGGCGACCGATAACAAGCAAATCCAGCATGTCGTCAGCAGCCGCCAGTCGCGTGAGCGCCGTGACGACCTGCCCGTGCCTGCCGGTAACGAGGAGCCTCAAGGCCATCAGGCCGCCCCGAGACGCTCGCCCGTGTAGCGGCCTTCGCGGATCGGGCGCCACCAGTTCTCGTTGGCGAGGTACCAGTCGACGGTCGCGGCAATGCCTTCCTCGAAGGTGCGTCTCGGCTGCCAGCCGAGTTCGCCGGCGATCTTGGTCGCATCGATTGCGTAGCGGCGGTCGTGACCCGGACGGTCCGTGACGAAAGTGATGAGGCTGCGCCGCGAGCCACCTCCTGCACGCGGCCGGCGCGCGTCGAGCAGATCACAGATCGTCTCGACGACGGCGAGATTGGTACGTTCGGCGTTGCCGCCGACATTGTAGGACTGGCCGCTGCGGCCGCGTTCCAGGATGGTGACCAGCGCCTCGGCGTGGTCGTCGACATGCAGCCAGTCGCGCACGTTCTCGCCCTTGCCGTAGACGCCGATCGGCTTGCCCTCCAGCGCATTGAGGATGGTGAGCGGGATCAGCTTCTCGGGGAAATGATACGGCCCGTAATTGTTGGAGCAGTTGGAAACGACGGTGGGCAGGCCATAGGTCGCGTGCCAGGCGCGCACCAGATGGTCGGCCGAGGCTTTCGAAGCCGAATAGGGCGACGACGGATGGTAGGCGGTCTGTTCGGTGAACCTGCTGTGGTCGAAGGGCAGGTCGCCGAACACCTCATCGGTCGAGATCTGGTGGAAGCGGAAGCCCTGTGGATCCTTGCCGCGCACATCGGCCCAGTACTGCCGGGCGGCGTCGAGCAGCGTGTAGGTGCCGACGATGTTGGTCTCGATGAAGGCCGCCGGACCATCGATCGAGCGGTCGACATGGCTCTCGGCGGCGAGGTGCATGATGGCATCGATGTCGTGAAGACGGAGGAGTGACGCCACCAGTGCCCCATCACAAATGTCGCCCTGGACAAACTGGTAGCGTGGATTGTTGCCGACAGAGTCGAGCGAGGCAAGGTTGGCGGCGTAGGTGAGCTTGTCGAGATTGACCACACGATGGTCGGTCGCCGCGATCAAATGGCGGCAGACGGCTGAACCGATGAAACCCGCTCCCCCCGTCACAAGGATATTCATGGGCCGCCCTTCCTCCATTGCGTTGCGTCGTTGTTCAGCCATCTTGCCCAAAGCGAAAGCCGGTATCGACCTCCGCCAAGCGTGGGGCCGTTGCATCCTTTGCCGAAAGCACCGGCTCGCCTCCGCCAAACGGCCAGGCGACGCCGATCGCAGGATCATCGAAGCGGATCGAGCGGTCATGCTCGCGCGAATAGAGGGCGGAGACCTTGTAGACGACCTCGGTGTCGGGACGCAGCGTCAGGAAGCCGTGGGCGAAGCCCTTGGGCACCAGAATCTGGTTCCACTTCTCGACCGACAGCTCGATACCGACCCACTTGCCAAAGTCGGGCGAGCCATGGCGGATGTCGACCACGACGTCGAAGACGGCACCGCGCACGACACGGACGAGCTTGTCCTGAGCCATGGGCGGCGCCTGGTAGTGAAGGCCACGCAGCACCAGCGGCTGGACCGAAAGAGAGTGATTGTCCTGGACCCAGGCGATATCGATGCCCGCCTCGCGAAAGCGCGCCGCGTTCCAGGTCTCGGAGAAGAACCCGCGCTCGTCGCCGTACTTGTCGGGCACGATTTCCACAACGCCTGGAAGACCGAGGTTCCTGACCTCCATTAATCGTGACCTCGGTCAGCCACCAGCTCGCGCAGATAGACCGCGTATTCGGTCTTGCCGAGGGCCTCAGCACGGGCCAGCACCTCGTTGCTCGTCAACCAGCCGTGGTCGAAGGCGATTTCTTCGGGACAGGCGATCTTGATGCCCTGCCGATGCTCGATGGTGCGAACGAAGGACGCGGCCTCATCAAGGCTTTCGTGGGTGCCGGTGTCGAGCCAGGCGTAGCCGCGCCCCATCTTCTCGACATGCAGCCGACCGGCCTCCAGATAGCGTCGGTTGAGGTCGGTGATCTCAAGTTCGCCGCGCGCTGAAGGCTTCAGCGTGCGGGCGATATCAACAACTTCGCCGTCGTAAAAATAGAGGCCAGTGACAGCCCAATTCGACTGCGGCACCTTGGGTTTTTCCTCGATCGACTGCGCCTTGCCGGAGGCGTCGAAAGCTACCACGCCATAACGCTCCGGGTCGCGGACACGATAGGCGAAGACAGTCGCTCCCTCCGTCCGCGCCGCCGCACGCTCACACAGTCTGACGAGCCCGTCGCCGTGGAAGATATTGTCGCCGAGGATGAGCGCCGAGGGCCCGGTCCCGACAAAATCAGCGCCGATGATATAGGCCTCGGCCAGACCGTTAGGGGCTGCCTGGACGGCGTAGGAGATGGTGATGCCGAAGGCGCTGCCATCGCCGAGCAGGCGCTGGAACAGCGGCATGTCGTGGGGCGTGGTGATGACCAAAACGTCGCGAATGCCGGCGAGCATCAGCACGCTCAGCGGATAGTAGACCATCGGCTTGTCGAAGATCGGCAGAAGCTGCTTCGAGACGGCGATCGTCAGCGGGTAGAGCCGTGTGCCACTGCCGCCCGCAAGGATGATGCCACGCGTCAAGACCGGTCCCCCTTTAAGCCCTGAAAAAAGGCGGGCCTGCCGTGCCTCCCGCCGCTATTCTGCCTGCTGTCAAGGTTGCATCGCCGCAACGGCCCGAAGAGGGCTAGCGCATGTGTGCGCCCAATTCAATGGCTTGGCCTTCTGACGTGCGCGGCGGCGGATGGATTTCTCAGCAGGTGTTTGCTCCGATTATGAATTCTGCGCAGGCCGGGGGGTTCATC
This sequence comes from uncultured Alphaproteobacteria bacterium, assembly GCA_963782045.1. Classification (GTDB taxonomy): domain Bacteria; phylum Pseudomonadota; class Alphaproteobacteria; order Rhizobiales; family Kaistiaceae; genus CAVSRC01. The sequence continues at coordinate 53,252 of CAWAIR010000005.1, read as the reverse complement.
TCTGCTATCGGCCGCGGGTATCTGCGATCCAGCCGCGGTGCGTTGCGCGCCAGCGCGCAGCAGGCCCGGTGCCGGTTCGTGTCATCACCGCCGATCAGCTCGCCGATGAGGCGATCGCGCACGGAGACGCCGGCCAGATACATCTCGATCAGCGCCTCTTCCACGGTGCTCTCGCGGGCTGGTATCGCTCGATGATGGCCGTTTCGAAGGTTTGCCGCCGAAGCTTCGGCATCTTCAACCTCACCGGCCCAGCCTTCGTCTCCAGGGACCGCTCGTAGCTGCCGGCGCGCGTGTCCTTGCGGCCTTCGCTCCGTTCGTACCGGCCCGCGCCGCACAGCCGATCCGCTTCGGCATCCAGCATCGCGTTCAACGCTTCCTCGACAGTGCCGCGGGCCATCTCCCCGAGGTGGTCGCGAATCCGCGCCTCATCGATCTGGATCACTTGCCCCATCGGCTTAGGATTCTCGTGCTCTTCCATTCCCTGCTCTCCTCTCAGCCATTCTGAAAGGAGCCGCTCGCCATGCCAATGTGCGAAAGACTTTGTACGTTATCCATGCCCCTGCCGCCGACGTTAGAAAAGACCTTGCACTCAACCCGCCCAATGACAGAAGGCGTCCAGCTTGTTGCCGCCTGCCAACCTTCCAGTAGTCCAGTAGTTCGAGTTCCAATCGGATCAGCCGCAAAGCTCATTTGGCAAAAATATAAGTAGTCAATGCTTGACCCCATTCAGACGCAAAGAAATGACGTCCTGATGTCTATCCCATGCATGCTCCAAGTATCCATCAACAAGCAGACCGAAGTTCTTTGCCGAACTTTCAATCCATGACTTGGCGCACGCGGTAATTCCATACCGGCCGCTCCAATCGTATGACCCATATCCGAACCCAAAATTGAAATAATCGTTAATTAGCTTCACTTGTTTTTCTATAGAAATACCATAGATTTTATTATTAAATTTGCTCGCCTCAGTCATCCTGCCGATTACGAATGCCCCGTGTGTCGTTATTACTGCCCTTCCCTCGGCCGACAGGTGCCTTGAAACGAAACGCAGAAATTTCAATGCTGCATCCTTTGGAAGATGTGTCAGCAGAGACCCGACCCAAATTAGGTCAAAGGGTTGATCTAGCTCCAACTTGTCAAAATCATCCGCCGATGACAACGCAGTTGCGTTGAATTCGCTGGCACAAAATGCCATACCGATTTCGTCAATATCGGAAACGAACAACAGAGCGCCGGGGAAGGCCATTCTCAGGTGGCGCGCGACACGGCCGTGACCACAAGGAATGTCAAGGATCGACTTCGGACAGAAATCGATCGGAACGACATTGTGGATGGCAGCGATCGCCGACCGGCCTACCGCCAAGTAGCGCTCTATGTCGCCGTCCATCATCGTTTCTGAAGTTGATATCGTTCGGGAAACGTCACACATGGAATCGCTTTAGCTCAAGCGCCTGATGAACGGCATCCACGCCACTTTGGATTAGCGCCCGGATAACTAATGGTCAAGTATGAGAAGTGCTGGACACTTTGAAGGCCCAGCTCACGTTGAGAACGTTGAGCTAGAGATGGTCTCCCTTCCGCCAACGCAGATCGCATCAGTGAGCGCTTTGCGCAACCGGCACGGCTGTAGGCGTGGCGGTAGATGGTTCCCACTGACGGTGTGGTCTGATTGTAAATTGCAGTGTTATTGTTCATGGTAGCCGAAGAAACGCTGCGGGGCAGTATGCGAGTGCTTTTGATTGGCGGCTGCGGGTTCATCGGGTCACACCTTGTCGATCAACTCCTGGCCGGAGGGCACAAAGTGCGGGTACTCGACCAGCGCAGCGAACGCTATCGCGGGCCCTTGAACGGGGTTGATTATGTAATCGGGTCGTTCACCGACAGGATAACGCTCTTCGAGGCTCTGACGGGGATAGAAGCCGTCGTCCATTTGGCGAGCACGACCGTCCCAGGCACCGCCAATCTCGATCCCAAAAAGGACGTCAAGGACAACCTGATCGGCACCATCCAGCTTGTCGAGACAATGCTGGAAATGGGCATCACGCGCGTCCTCTTTCTCTCTTCTGGCGGCACCGTTTACGGCCCGTCCAATGCGACGGCGATCCCGGAAGACCATTCTCTGTTGCCGATTAACTCTTACGGCATTGTCAAGGTCGCCATCGAGCGGTATCTCGACATGTTCGCTCGTACATGCGGACTGAAGCCAGTCGTGATCCGGGCGTCGAAATCCATATGGTCCCCGGCAGGCTCACCTCGGCGTGCAGGGCGTGATTTCAACCGTCCTGAGACGCCTCAAGGACGGTGGCCCCATCGAAATATGGGGCGACGGTACAGTGGTGCGGGATTATTTCTACGTGGAAGACTTGGCAGAGCTGTGTGCGGTCGCGGTGTGTTGCGAAATCACGGGCGTGTTCAATGCAGGGAGCGGCCACGGGACGTCGCTGAACGAGCTCATTCAGATTATCTCCCGCGTAACCGGGCGCGAAATGGCACCGACGTACAAAGAAGGCCGGAGCATCGACGTGCCGCGATCGCTCCTCGATGTTTCTCATGCAAATGCAACATTCGGATGGCAGGCAAGCGTGCCGCTGGACGTTGGCATATCCAAAAGCTGGAAATGGCTGCAAGAACTCGACTGAGTGAGTGTCCGACATCAGCATCTATGCGCCTGGGTTGAGGGAGAGAGGAATTCTTGCATTACTTTGGCAGGTTCCTGGCGACGGTCCCCATCAGGAGCCTGTCACGGTACGGGCATCGCAGAGGCGGCAGGAGAGCGAAGTGATCGAGAATGGCTTGCCGGATGGCCGGCATGCTCGGTCGCGGTGGCGGGCCAGCAATTCTTTTTTCCCGTCGCGCGCCACTTTCAGGCGCCGGGACTGCAGGAAGTGACGTTTCCCCCTGAAGTGCCCTCAGTGTGTGAATTGGGCTTCGTCAGAAGATGGTGCGCCCCCCAAACACGCCCTCGGGGGCGGCTATAGCTTTCGGGCATCCATTGCAAACTACCCCCAAGGCTCGTAATATGAGATTCTACCGCTGCCGACAGATTTTTGACGTGTGCGCAGAAATTATGACTTTTCTTTGGGCAAGGTACTTTCGTGGATACTACTCTAAAAGAGCGATATTTCGCCTATTTTTGTTAGTATTGTTGGCGATTTGCTTTGGGCAATTGTTTTTCGTCTTTGCCTACGGATATTCGGCGACCATCCTTGACGCTTTCGGCTTCCGTCAGGCACAGACTGCGTTATCGGTCTACTGGATCGAACATGGCGGACCTACGATCCTTTACGAAACACCGGTTATTGGTGCCCCTTGGGCAATTCCGTTCGAATTTCCCTTCTATCAATGGATTGTCGTCGCGTTGCAGCGTCTCTCCGGGATCCCGATAGATCAGAGCGGCCGGATCGTCTGCCTGTTTTTCTTTATTTTGACATTATTTCCACTGAAGCGCATCGTTTGTTACGTCTATGGCGACGATAACGCATTCCTCGTCGCCGCCGTATTGCTTTTGGGCTCACCGTTATATTTGTTCTGGTCTCGTACATTTATGATCAAGTCGGTGGCATTATTTAGTTCAATGATGTTCATCAGTTGCGTCGTCGGATGGATTCAGACGCGGTCCGCAGCGGAATTGGCCGGCACGTTGGTCTTCGGGTCAATCGCCGCGCTGCAGAAGGTGACGACGTTCGTACCCGCGGCGGTTGTGGCCTGCCTTTTCGTGCTCATTGCGATTTTCCGCGAGACATCCGATCGTCAAAGGCGCCGCTTCTCATTTGCCCAATTGATCCGGTCGCTCCTTTTGTATTCGCCGTTGGCTCTAAGCGTGATCGCGGCGCTGGTTATCCTCACCATCTGGGTGAAGATCTCCGACCATTTGAAAGAGCTGAACCCGATCGGTAGGAATCTAACGGCGGCTGCATTGGAAACATGGAACTTTGGCACGTGGTCGATGCGCACAAGCGCCGCATTCTGGAAAGTCGTGGTCAACCGCATGTTGCCAGAGGCCCTCGGACCGGTAACAGGCGTCGTCGCCGTTCTAGCTGCCGCCCTGGCGCTGCAGCCGCGCTGGATGGGTCAGGCAGCCCTGGTCGCCTCAGGATTCTTCGGCGGGATTTTAGTTTTTACCAATCTCAATTTTGTTCATAACTACTATCAATATTCGATCTCAATCTACCTCATCATGGGGGCGGGGTTTGCTGTCTATGAGATCAGCATCCACCGTACGTGGCTCGCGGCGGTGGCAATATTGGTGCTACTTGCGGGCCAGGGATCAGTGTTTTATTTGGGCCATGACGCGACGGACTATTACCAGCTACTTAAGCTGGGGAAGGAATTGCGGCGTGGCCGTACCATGCAGATTGCGGACTATGTCAAGGCGAATACAACCGAGAATAGCGTGGTGATTGGCTTTGGCTTCGACTGGTCGTCCGAGCTCCCCTACTACGCCCGCCGCAGGGGCTTGATGGTGCCCGGCTGGATTGTGGACGATCGTTTGACAGCGGTTCTCGACAAACCGACGCGACCCATCGGCGGTCTTCCCATCGGCGCCATCGTCATCTGCCCGACCACCATGCCAGCGGCACAAGCGGCTTTGTTGACCGACAACACGAACCTAGCGAACGCACTGACCCAGATGACAAAAACGACGATCGCTGATTGTGACATCTATCTACCCTAGGTCATAGACCCATAAAGGGGATTCCCGAATCGGGAGAAGTGCTGATTCAATTTCCTGGCAAGGAGCAGGAGATTGGAATGGCGCGCTTTGATCTGACGGACTTCGAGTGGTCGGTGATCCAGCCGCTTGCTGCCGAACAAGCCGCGCGGGGTGCCGCGGGTGGATGACCGCCGGGTTCTCAACGGCATCTTCTGGCGGCTGCGGACGGGAGCGCCGTGGGCCGACATTCCGGAGCGCTACGGTCCGCACACGACCTGCGTCAACCGCTTCAACCGGTGGCGCAAGGCGGGGGTGTGGGATCGGCTTCTGGCGGCGGTGTCCAAGGCTTACGACGGCGACATCCAGATGATCGACTCGTCCAGCATCCGCGTGCATCAGCACGCCGCCAACGCCCAAAAAAAGACGACCGATCCGGTTGCATGGGTCGCTCGCGCGGCGGCCTGACGACGAAGATCCACGCTCTGGTCGACGCCGAAGGCCTGCCCATCGCGCTCAAGCTCACCGAGGGCCAGGCCCATGACGGCCGGAGCGCCGCCGACATGCTCGAAGCCTTGGCCGAGGGCCAGATCCTTCTGGCCGACCGCGCCTATGACAGCGACGCCCTGCGCCGAAGCCTGGCCGAGCGCGGCGCCTGGGCCAACATCAAGCCCATGCCCAACCGCAAGAACATCCCGGCCTTCAGCACCTTCCTCTATCGCTACCGCAACCTCGTCGAGCGCTTCTTCAACAAGCTCAAACACTTCCGTGCCGTCGCCACCCGCTACGACAAACGCGCCGACAACTTCCTCGCCGGCGTCAAACTCGCCTCAGCCAGAATCTGGATGCGATTTAATGAGTCGATGGCCTAGAGTCCAACGCAAGCTCACTGAAAGATGCACCATCAAAGTCCGGGACCAAATTAAACGATGAACGGGCTCTGCCTCCAACAGGAGGAGAGATGGGCTCAGGTCGTCGGCGCCAAACTTGTCTTGAACCATCTCTAAAATGGGACCATTGGTTTTGCGTGACTTGCAGCTGTTGACGTTTTGTGCAATTTGGGGGCGTTGAGTTGATAATGCACGACCTTCAGTTCCTTTCGGAAGCTTCGTTCTGGGTTCCAAACTACCTGGCCGGGCAATCTGCCGCATGGGTGGAGCATGTGCCGTTTGCCTTTTGGCTGGTCGATCACCTACGGCCGAAGGTCATCGTCGAATTAGGAACACATAGCGGCCTTTCGTATTTCGCGTTTTGCGAGGCGGTGAAGCGGCTGGAATTGCCTGCGCGTTGCTTTGCAGTCGACACGTGGAAAGGTGATATACACTCCGGAATCTATGGAACCGAAAGCGACGAGATTTACAACGGGGTACTGGGGCACAATAACGCCAACTACTACGATTTCTCAACGCTCGTCCGTGCCACATTCGATCAGGCCTTGCCGCAATTTACGGACCGCAAAATTGATTTGCTCCATATCGACGGTCGTCACTTTTACGAGGATGTAAAACATGATTATGAGAGTTGGGCACCCAAGCTCTCGGACCGCGCTGTCGTATTGTTTCATGACACGCGCGTCCGCGTGAAAGATTTTGGAGTCCATCAGCTGTGGGCCGAGGTCGCTGACGGATATCCTCATTTTGAATTCATTCATGGCCACGGTCTCGGCGTCCTGGGGTACGGCCGAGACGTGCCCGACGACATCCGGTCCCTGTTCACGGCCGATGCGCGAGCGGCGGCCTCGACACGCGCCGCATACAGCCGCTTGGGATCGGCGCTAAGTGCTGATATGGAGCTTGCCCACGGTCGCAACGAGATTGCCGCCCTGAAGCTGAAGGTGGCTGAACTCATCTCGGCGACTTCCGAGCGCGTATCCGAGATTGGGAACAAACTCGACCTGGAACGTCGGAAGTCGAAAGCGGCGGAAGACACGCTACAGGCGGTTCTGTCGAGCCGCTCCTGGAAGATGACGGAGCCCCTTAGAGCCATCAAGCAGACCGCCGGAAGGCTTGGCTATCGGCCCCGAACCGTGGTCGAGTTGCACGGCCGGTTGGGCAATGTCGAGCGCGGTTTGGGTGAGAAGGGACTCGCCGTTCTAGACTTTCAGCACAGGAACGACGAGTCCTTGGTGCGCCACGGGCAGAAACTCGGATCCGTGATCAATTCAACTGGTCGGCGGCTGACGCGGTCGCTGCGGCGCGTCGCGGCTCTGCTTCGCGGGCCGGGTTTGCCGCCCGATTTTGACCCCCAGGAGTATCGCCTCGTCAATCCGGATGTCGTTGCGTTGGGGGCCGACCCCACCTTGCATTATCTGACGTTTGGAAGAGCGGAGGGGCGCAGATACCGTATCCCTGAATTGCCCAACGATTTCGATGGCCAGCAGGACTCCGGCAGACCAACCTGCATCGTCGTTTCCCATGATGCGTCTTTGACGGGCGCCCCGGTTCTTGGTTTGAACCTCGCCACGTCCTTGTCTGAGAAATATAACGTTGTTTCGTTCTTGCTTGGTGGCGGCAAACTCAAGGGTTCTTTTGAAAATATATCAACATTTACTTTCTGTCTTGACAATTCTCCAGGCGCTGACGACGCATTATTGGAAATAATTCTACGAAAGATGCTTAAAAAGATAGACGTTAGTTTTGTAATCGTCAACAGCATCGAGTCCAGACGGATCCTCAGTATTTTTGCGAGACTCTTCATTCCCACGATCAGCTTGATCCATGAATTCGCAGCCAATACGCGACCAATTGATGCCTTCCGGTTTGCATTCCTCTGGTCGACCTCGGTGGTGTTCTCGACGACGCTTACGCATAGAGACGTGGTCGAGCACTATCCAGACTTGCGAGACACGAAGGTCAGTATATTGCCGCAAGGTCGATGCGACGTGCCCATGATCGATCGCCCGTCGTCGAAACAAAGCGAGCCAAGCGCTGATCTAGGCAAATACGTAAAGAGCCATATTAAGCCAACCGGCAAAGAGATCCTGATCCTCGGCGCTGGAACGGTCCACTACCGCAAAGGTGTCGACAATTTTGTTCAGATTGCCCAACACGTGGCCAAGAGGGTGGATTGCCGGAATTGTCGTTTCGTCTGGATAGGTAGTGGCTACAATCCTGAAACCGAACTCGGCTATTCCGTATATCTTGCCGACCAGATCAAGCGAGCGGGGCTGGCCGACGTCCTGTCGATCATTCCGGAGAATCCCGACCTGGAAGGTCTATTTGGGGAGACGGACGTCTTTGTATTGTCATCTCGCCTCGATCCGCTGCCCAACGTTGCAATCGAGTTCGATGACTCGGGGATTCCTGTTGTTTGTTTTCGGAAGTCGACCGGAATAGCTCAATATCTGGACTCGGATAAGCTGAGCAAGAGCTGTGTCGCCGAGTACATGAACCTTGCCGAAGCAGCGGAGCTTGTGGCGAAATTCGCGCTGTCCGCGAAGCTCAGAAACGAGATTGGCGCCGAGTGCCGTGCCGTTGCCGAAAACGTCTTCAATTGGAGCAGATACGTTGCCGATCTCGAAGACATTGGACGTGACGTTCGGGAACAGACGCGGAGAGAAAAGCGCGATGTCAAGACCATTCTCGAGTCGGGCGCGTTCGATTGCGAGTATTATGCCGCCAGCCATCAGGAAAAGCAGACCGAGACGCAATCCGTCGTGACTTTCGTTCGCTCTTGGTCAACGCATGTTGCCACACGCAAACCTCACGCAGGCTTTCATCCAGGCGTCTACGCCGAAGAGAATGGTCTGCAGTCTACCGATGGCGACCCCTTTGCCCACTACATTCGTGCTGGAAGGCCAAAAGGAATCTGGAGCAATCGGGTTATCGAACTCGTCACGTCCCTTCGATCCGCATCTTGGAGAGCACCCGAGGGTGGCACTGCATATTCATGCCTTCTATGTGGAAATGTTGGAAGAGATCCTCGAACGCATCACGCTAAATCATGTTCGGCCGGATCTTTATGTCAGCGTGCCGAGCGAAAGTGCCAGGATAATCGCGTCACGCCACCTCTCAGAATATCGCGGTGGCAAGGTTACAATCCGCGTCACTCCCAATCGTGGACGCGATATCGGACCGATGATCACAGAATTCGGCAGCGACCTCCTGGGAGACTATGGATTTGTCGGTCATGTTCACACCAAGAAGAGCCTCCACGTGGGGGATGCGAAAATCGCTGACACGTGGCGTGACTCTCTCTTTGAGAACATGCTTGGTGGACGCGTGGGTGGCACGATGATCGACAGGCTGGTGGCAGAGATGACGGCCGATAAGGGAATAGTGATGGCTTTCCCCGATGATCCGAACGAGGTCGGCTGGCAGTCCAACGAAACGATCGCCAAGGAATGGGCTGAACGGCTCGGTTTGAAGCATCCGTTGCCAAAGTACTTCTTGTTCCCGATCGGCAACATGTTCTGGGCGAGAGCCGAGGTTATCTCCCCGCTCCTCAAGCTAGACCTGGACTGGAACGACTACCCTGAGGAACCATTGCCCTACGATGGAACACTGTTGCACACGCTTGAACGCCTGATCGGCCTGCTGGGGCGCCGGGGACCGAACGGGTTCGTCGCGACGCTGCATACACCCAGGGTCAAACGTTGAGAGTTGCAGTTTGACCGTAAGACCGTATGTCCGGCTCTGCCGATTGACCTTTGACGTTGCCCCCTGAGGCTTATCCGGTTTGAGATGGAGTCCGGCCTTTAGTGGTGCGCTCCCCAACACGCCCTCGGGGGCGGTTAGAGTTTTCCGGCCTCATTCGGCATCACGGGCTGGCCGCGTGTGCCGATGTCATGAGCGCTGCCGGGACTTTGTTCCCGATCGCGCCGTGTGGCCTTTGTTCATTGTAGTCTCTGCGCCAAGCCTCCAACTTTTCAGCAGCGTCGGCAAGGCTGAGGAACCAGTGGGCATTCAAGCACTCCGCCCTTAGCCGAGCATTGAACGCCTCGATGAAGGCATTGTCGGTCGGCTTGCCGGGCCGCGAGAAGTCGAGCGTGACGCCATATCGATAGGCCCACAGGTCCAGATCGCGCGAGATGAACTCCGCCCCCTGATCGACCCGGATCGTTTTCGGATAGCCGAGGCGCGAGCACACCCGCTCCAGGGTGGCGACGACGTCTTCACCGCGGTAGCTGAACCTGGCATCGAGCGCCGGCGAGTAGCGGGAGAAGGTGTCGACCACCGTCAGCACCCGTATCTTCCGGCCCGTCGCTAACTGATCGTGCACGAAGTCCATCGCCCAGACATCGTTCGGTCCGACGGCTTCGACGCGGTCTTCGCGTAGCTTGGCCTTCACCCGCCGCCTCGGCGTCTTGTTCCTGAGCTGCATGCCCAACTCCCTGTAAATTCTGTAGGTTCTCTTCGGATTGATCTGCCAACCCTCTCGTCGCAGCAGGACGTGCACGCGCCGATACCCGAAGCGCATGCGGGTCTGGCAAATCTCCCTGATCCGCTGTTCCAGAGCGGCCTGACCAGATCGACGCGACTTGTATCGGTAGGTCGTTGGGTCGAACCGGATCGCCGCACAGGCGCGGCGGATCGAGATCGCCCATTCCGATCGCATCGTGTCGACCAGCGTTCTCTTCCGGCCAGGCCTCAGATTTTTCGCTTGATGACGTCCTGCAGCATCTCACGGTCGAGGGTGAGATCCGCCACGATCTTCTTCAGCCGGGCGTTCTCCTGCTCGAGTTCGCGAACCCGCTTCATCTCCGACGGCATCATGCCGGCCCACTTCTTCTTCCAATTGAAGTAGGTCGCCTGGCTGATGCCGGCCTTGCGGCAGATCTCCGCCACCGGCATCCCGTCCTCGCCCTGCTTGATGATGAACGCCTTCTGTGCGTCCGTGAACTGCGATGCCTTCATCGCTCTCCGCTCCTTCTCCCAGCCAAGGAAATGGCGCGGAAAACTCTAGCTCACTTCGAGGGAATTCTAGGGAGGCAGACCAACGTCCACCTCGACTATGTCGCGGAGACCCTGCGGAAATTGGCGCGATGGTAAATTCGGTTCTCCGTATGTCCCACGCGCGTGTCAGATCACCGGTTCGGAAGATGTCCGCGAGACTTTCCACGGCTTGATCGCCCGCGGCGGAAAGGCCAGGCCGAAATCGCTGCGGTCGAGGGTCAGGTTCTTGCTGTAAGCTGGGTCATCCGCGATGTAGTCGCCCCACTTGGCCAGCATGAATTCCTTCTCGCCGGCGAAGCGCTTTGCCTTTTCCGGGGAGGTTTCGTATCCGCGCGTGGCGGACTTGTAGTGGTAGAGCTCCGCATGGGGCGTCCAAACATTGCGCAGGCCGGCGCGCAGCAGCTTCAGGCAGAAATCGACGTCGTTGTAGGCGACCGAGAGATGGACTTCGTCCAGCCCGCCGACGCTGTCGTAATTGGCCTTGGTGACGATCAGGCAGGCGCCGGTCACGGCCGAGAAATCCTGCGTGAGCGAGGCGCGGCCGTTGTAGCCGAGCGCATGTCGATAAATCGCGGCATGGGCGTGCGCCGCCAGGCCGCCGAGCCCCATGACCACACCAGCGTGCTGGACGGTTCCGTTGGGATAGAGCAGCTTGGCGCCGACGGCGCCCGTTCCCGGCCGCAAGGCCAGCGCGACCATGCGCGAGAGCCAGTCGCGGCTTATGACCTCGATGTCGTTGTTGACCAGGGCGATGACGCTGCCTTTGGCCTGGGCGACGGCGTTGTTGTTGAGGGCGGAATAGTTGAACGGCCGATCGTCGCGCAGGACCCGCACGCCAGATTTCCCTGCAAGCTCCGCGAACAGGCCGAGCAATTCCTGCTCGTCCGAGCCGTTGTCGACCAGGATGATCTCGTAGTTTGGATAATCCGTCTTCGCCACGATGCTGCGGATGCATCGTTCGACAAATTTCCGGGCATTGCGCGTTGGTATGATGATCGAAACCAGCGGAGGATCATCCGGCAGTGCGTAGTCGATCCGGAAGGCGTGGCCGATCAGATGCGCCTTGGCGTCGACCGAGCTGCGCTGAAAGTGCTCGTCGAGGGCGCGCTCGCCGGCGATCATCGCGAAGGGCTTCTCGCTGGATGCCAGAGCCGTGCTGCCCGGTATGGCGCGCCAATGGTAAAGCACGTGCGGAATGTGGCAGATGTCTTCGGGCGCTATGCGCTCGATGCAGCGCAATGCGAGGTCGTAGTCCTGCGCCCCCTCAAATCCAGCGCGGAAGCCGCCGACCTCCGCGATCAGCCCGGCATCGTAGACGGCGAGATGCGTGATGAGATTGTGCGAAAGAAAGAGGTCCGGGTTCCAGTCGCATTTGAAATACGGGTTGTGCCTCAGGCCCTGCGGATCGATCTTGTCTTCGTCGGAATAGATGAGCCGCGCGTTCGGCGCGCGATTGATGGCATCGACCACACAATAGAGGCTGTGCGGGCGCAGACGGTCGTCGTGGTCGAGCAGCGCGATCCATGCGCCCCGGGCGAGAGCCAGGGCCGAGTTGGAAGCCTTGGAGATGTTCCCGTTGGCCTCCCGAAAGACCACGCGGATGCGGTCGTCTTTCGCCGCGTATTCCTCCAGGACCCGGCGCACGCCGGGGTCGGTCGAGTGATCGTCGGCGATGCATAGCTCCCAGTTGCCGTAGGTCTGCTCGCGGACGCTGTCGATCGCCTCCCTGAGGAATTGCTCCGGCGTATTGTAGACGGGCATCACGACCGAGATCAGCGGACGCACGGGAAACGCCCGCTCGCCGTCGCGCATGGCCTCCAGATCGCGCGGCCCGATGGTGTCGTAGAGGGCCACCCAGCGCTCGTAATCCAGGCCACCGCTCTGCTTTTTGGCCGCCGTGACGAGCGCCGCAAAGGCACCTCGAAGCCCGCCCTGGCGCATGCTGCGGACCACATAGGCCGCGGCGCGGGATATTGACTGGCGGTCCTTCAGGTGCCGGGCGGCAAGCGCCCGCGCCATGATGGCGTAACTTTCCGCCCGCGAAAGCCGACGCAGGCGCGCCCGGGCAACCGGCAGCCTGTCGAGGCGACTGCCCGGGCTGAAGCGCAGCCGGCAGGTGGCGTGCTGAAGACGGACTCTGGCCACGGTCCGGCCCGATTGAGCACGCAGTTCAATCCGGTCGTCACCGCCGCGCTGGTTGTCATCGTCGAGATACAACGACCAGTCACTCGCCGCGTCGGGCGTGGGCGCCTCCAAGATGAGGCGGAAACGTCCGGCGAACGCCGGGCCCGGCCAGACCAACTCGAACTGTGGCTCACCTTCCGCGGTTTTCCGTTCGGCCTGCCCGGCAGGTGGCAACCGCTTCAGCAACAGGTCACGGCCGAAATAGAAACTCGTCCTGTAGAAAATATCCAGAAGTCGGCTCGTGAACCCTCGCGACATTACGCAAACTTCCCCGTCCGGCTAATATGTTGGAACTCTACTCTGGCTAATCAACCTAACCGCTGACCACAGCCCAGACAATCCTTACAAAATACCGGCCGCTGGCGAATGACGGGCGCCGCGCTCTTCTAGTAGCAATCTGGCGTCAAACTGTGCTTCGCGCGCATCGCAGTCGTCAGGCAATATATTGTTCTTCTCGCTGTGAACGCCGCAGGGCCACCACGCAGAACAGGGCGAGACCGAGCCCGAGGAGAATGCCTCCGTATCGCTGCGCGCCGTGCCATGCATGCAGCGTCCACCACGCAAGGCGGCCATGGGTGACCAGACGCGCGTCGAGCCCGGCGACGTCGGCATCCAGCGGGCGCAATTCCCCCGGCATGATGGCACGGATGGTCGGATCAGAAAGCAGGTCGGCAAGCCGCTGCGGAACCGGATAGGGAACCGCGTATTGCGGCTTGTTCTGAAGCGTGGCGATCTCGCCGGTGGCAAGATAGGCGGCGACGTTGGCCTGCTCGGCCCGCCCGATGCGGCCCCGCTCGGCCGCATCCGGGAAGAAATGCAGGCTGGTCATGACCGCCAGGCCGACGCCGAGGACGAGTAGCCAGGCGCTGGCAAACGCGGCCGGCGGGCGGCCCGGCGGCGCGATGCTGCGCAGGGCGACGAAATCGAGCGGCAGAAGCACGATCATCAGGTCGAGATAGCGCGACTCCGTCGTGCCGATGGCCCGGCCATAGGCGATCGAGACCATCTGCATCGCGATCCAGCCGGCGAGCGCCAGCAGCAGCCAGTGGCGTGGCGTCGCCCGGTCGGGATGACGCAGCACGCGCACCGCGAAGAAGACCAACGGCAGGTGGAGCAACAACCCGACCATCGGGATGGGGGCGCTGGCGATGCGCAGCAGTGCGTCGGCGAACTGCTGCAGCGAGTGGGCCTTCAGCGGCGCGTGCCCTGGCAAGTTCGGCACGGACACCATCATGATCGCGGCCACCACGAGCAGCATCGCGACCGCAAGCCATTCGCTGAAGCTGGCGCGGCGCGCACGAAGGACGATCTGGACGGCCGCCATGGCAGCCATTGCCAGCGGTGTGAAAGCGCCCGAAGCGAACGAAAAATAGGCGGCCACCGCGAAGACCAGCCCTCCCAGCCAGCGTGGCGAGAACGCTGGAGCAGGCGTCATCAGGAATAGCGCCAGAAGCGAGAAGATCAGCACGAAATAGAACTGCGACTGGAAGCCGGCGAGCAGGTTCTCCCAGCCGATCGGCAGTACGAAGAGCCCCGCCATCAGGGCGACGAGCAGGAAACGCTCGGCCGGCGCCAGGAGGTTGCCGATGAGCCCCGCCAGCAGCACGATGAAGGCGGTATGCAGCACCGCGTTCACCACCAACTCCAGCATCGGGTTCCATTCGCCCGCCGCCTCGAGCAGGACCAGCCCGAGCAGGCGGGTGAAGAAGATGCGGTGCTCGTTGTGGTGCGCGAGCATCTGCGCCCAGTCGAGCGTGCCGGCGAGGTAGGGCTGGTAGAGCCTGGCGGCCTCGGCGTCCCATTGGTCCCAGTAGGGTGTGACGTTGCCGTAGAGATGGATCAGGACCAGCTTGGCGCCGAGCACCACGGCGAACAGGGTAACGAGCAGCCATTTCCAGTCGGCTGCATCGGGCGCGGCAGGCGACGCCGTCTCAGTGCTCATTGACCGCCCTGAACGTGAAGACCTTGTGGCCGACATAGCTGGTGAACACCGGGCTGATGACGCCGCAAACATGGGCCACAAGCTCCGGATGCCAGCGGAAGCCAAGGGGGGGGAAGATCCAGTCAGCAAGGCCGACGCTGACTGCCCAAACCTGGACCAGCGCGACGATGTTTACAATGGTGAAGCGCACGTACTCCGAGGAGACCGACTGGCCGGATCGCTCGAACACGAACAGCCGTGCCAACACATAGGCAGTGGTCATGCCGACCAGATAGGCGAGGACGACCGCCACCTCGAAGCTGACGACTTGCGACAGGGCAACGCGCGATAGGACGTTGACGGCTGCTGCGAATCCGCCGGTGATCAAGAAGCGGATGAAGGGACTAAAAGAGCGCATCGGAATTGGCGGTCTGACAGGTTTGCGATGAATAGTAGCGCGACTCCTGCGTCGCTCTCAGACCGTCATATTGAACCGGCATATTTGCTCCGGACACAACGCACCGCCTGGCAGCCGCACCCCATGGCTCAAGCGGCTCCTGCCATCTTTGGAAATGCGACCACGTCACCGGGAGACAGGCCGCAATGACGACGATTGCGGGAAGCCTCGCCAACCAGTTCGTGGAAAGCGCCAGCCAGATCAACATCCAACTCATGGCCACCAGCGGCAGGAAGAAATAGCGCGGACCATCGCCGGTCGGTGCAATGATTTCGGCAGGTACGCGAAAGATCGCGCTCATGATCGCCGCAGCCACCACCGCTCCAAGCAGGAAGTAAGGCAGGCGCGCTTGCCGCCTGACCAGAAACAATCCGGCCGCCAACAAGAGAAAAACAAGACATCCGGCAAGAAACTCGACCGGTGTTCGATTCATTATATTGAAACCACCAAAAAACCTTTCGATTATGAAATATATCTCACCGAATCGAATGGTCTGAAGTGTCGTTGGATCGCCTGCAAGAATGAAATATATCTGGATCAAAGATATGACAGTTACGATTGTCATAGGAACGATTTCTTCCCTCCGCCGGTCGCCACTCACTAACCGCACTGCAAAGACCGGGACAAGTGTGATTACGAACGGAGACGAAAACGCTCCGATTGCTGCGAAGATCGATCGCATGACCGGCTTCTGGCCCGGCTGCCAGACCAGTGAAAGGATCAGAAGTATGGTGGTCCACCAGAACGTATACTGCGGCAATGCGTAGACTTCCGCATTCATCGGAAGAAAGATCAGCGCCAACGCACAGAGCGTGCGGGGAGGTAGCTGCGTCGGCGCAACAGCAACCAAGGCGACGCATAGCGCCTGCACCAGGACACCCAGGATCGTCGATACGAGCGGATAGTCTACGAACGAAATATGCAGGGAAATCCAGGTAACCAGCCGTGACGGCACGATCAGATACCCGTTCACGGGCCATACCACGGCCGCAAATCCATGCTGAACGATTTGCGGGATTACGAACAGGCCATCTTCGTTCCACACCTCCGGCCGAAGCGTCTGTTGCGGCCGGCGCGCCGCGATCAGCACAGCCGCGGCCGCAAACACGAGCAGAAAACGGACGTACCGCTTTTCCAAGAGCCGGTTCATTCTTCCGCGGAGCCAATGGCGCGGAGCACAACGGAGAATTCGTTGCGGTCGATCGGTGTGTCGAACACGTTCTCGATCGCGAAAGGGACCCCATCATCTTTTCTTAGGGTCTCGATGATCCGACGGAAGGACGACGGAGTAAATTGCCAGGCGTGCACGTCGATGTAGCGGCCGTCCGCCTCGCGAAATTCCTCCATGGCGGCATGTAGCCTCGGCAAGATGCTTTGCCAGAAACCCGGATCGGCGTGATCCCCACTCCAGTGCCGCACGCAGTCATTGTGCGTCGTGAATGCCCTATGCTCGATGACGCTCTCGACGCGATGCACGGTCCGCCGCTCCGCATGCGCCGCGCGGATCGCCGGCAGTTCAGATTCCGGAATGAAATGGTCGAAACAGTAACGCTTGTCGGGGATCAGGATAAAATAGCGGCCGCCCGGCCGTAATATACGCGCAACGTCGAGCAGATGCTTGATCAGGTCTGGCTGATGTTCGATGCAGTGAGCGCTTATCACGGCATCGTAGGTTTCCGTGACACAAGAGAGATCGCCTGTCGGCGACACATGGTCTATGGCCGGCACCTGCGCCGGATCGTAGCCGTGCTGAATTGCGCGGGCCTTGAGCTCCTCTTGATCCAGGACATCAAAGTATTGGACCTTGGGGCCGGCCACAACCGGACGAAAAAACGGGCCGATTTCCAGCAGACGCTCATTCGTGGAAGTGGCGGCTTTCGTGATGTTCTCGCGAAGCGCCAGGGGGTGACCAACTCGACGGCTTCTGAAGTCTCGATTACGCAATCGAACGAGAAGCCTTTTGGCCCTTTGGGTGCCCCTATGCCAAACTGGTCTGATCGCGATCATGGTCCACCGTCTCCGCCATGGCCCGACCGATCCGGATACTCTCGGCCACGCCCCGATCCTCCGGATAATAGAAGCAAGTATCGGCGATCTGCAAACCGCTGATCGGCGTCTGCACAGGTGGCAACTTTTCGTAGAAATTGGGCTCGCATACCGGCTGGGCGTGGCGCAGCCGGCCGACCCGCGCGTCGATCAGGTCTGCCCTGCCGATGGCGGGGTTGATGCGGCGGATGTAGCAGAAGGCCTCGTCGATGAACTGCTGGTCAGCCCAGGTCCATTTCGCCTGCGTAGGCGGCATGTAATAGGGCACGTAGACGACGGTGTCCGGCATTGGCCTCAGGTTCGAGAACTCAATGATGCCAGGGATCGCGATGTCGTCGTCGATGATGTTGACCCAGAAATGCGGGGTCACCGATTTCGTTAGCTTAAGCAGCACGCATACCACGCCGATGTTGCGGATGGCGTCGTACATGTCCTTGCTGTGCTGCGGCAGCGCCGGCACCAGCCGGTTGACCAGCGGCGTCGGCACGGTCGAGATCACCGCGTCGGTCGCGAACGTGCGGCCGCCGGCGCGCACGCTCGTCACCCGGCCCTCTTCGACCAGTACTTCCTCGGCGGGCGTCTTGAGGTGGATGCGTCCGCCGTTCTTGCGGATGCCGTCGGCCATCGCCTCGACCAGCGTCTCCGAGCCGCCGTCGATATAGCCGAGCTGCTCCTGGAACAGGCTCTTGCGAGAGCGGCCGATGCGGCGGATGCGGGTCGCAATCCATGACGCCGAGATCTCGTCAGCCATCTCGTAGAATTTCAGCTCCTGCAGGCGCTTCCACAGCTTGTCGTAGACGGACCGTCCGGCGCCGCGCTCGATCCATTGCCGCGAGGTCAGCTTTTCGATGCGATGGAAGTCACTGGCCCTGGTTGCAAGAAAAACCTGGAGCCCGTAGCGGAATTTCTCGATGGGCGAGAGATGGGGGAAGCGCAGAAGCGCCAACGGGTCGCCCCATCTGTGCACCGCGCCCTTCATGTAATAGGCCATCGAGGTGTCGGTCCAGCGCATCCGGTCGCCGATGCCGAGCTCCTCCATGAGCGCGAAGGTCGGATGATCCGACTTGCAGACGAAATGGTAGAAGCGCTCGATCGACAGGCCGGAAAAATCGAAATGCGCGGCCATTCCACCGACCTTGCTGTCGGCTTCGACGAGATCGATGGCGTGGCCGAGGACGGCGGCGCGATGTGCCGCGGCCAAGCCCATCGGGCCGGCGCCGACAACGACGATGCGGGCCATGGCCGACGCCTCCCTAGAACTCGAGGACGACCCGCGCGTAATCCGGGTCGAGGTAGGTTTGCTCCAGCGCCTGCTTCAGCGGCGTCGTCGCGATCCCGAAGATCCCGGGCCAGTCGATGACCGGAAAGGTCTCCGGAATGACCAGCGCCTCGAGCTGACGCGTGCTGAACGGCGGGTTCCTGTCGAACAGCGCATAGGTCCACAAGAGGACCCAGAACAGGTGATAGGGGATGCCGACAATGCGCGCCCGCGGCTTCACGATGTCGTGGATGGCGTGCATCAGGCGGCCGTAGGAGATCTGCTCCAGGCCCGAAATATCGTAGGTGCCGGTCTTGCGTGTCTCGATCGCCGACAGGATGATCGAGACGAAATCGCCGACATAGAGCGGCTGCCGGGCGAAATCGCCGTTGCCCGGGATCGGAAAGACCGGGGCGCGGTCCATAAAGCGCCGCAGCCAGCCCAGATGCTTGCGGTCGAACCAGCCGAACATCAGCGTCGGTCTGAGCGTGCAATGCCGAACGCTGGCGGCATCGAACAGCTTCTCCTGCGCGGTCTTGGTGCGGGTATAGAAATCGTCGGCACGCGAGTTCACCACTGACGAGGAAATGCCGACGAAATAGGGCACGCCATGCGTTTCGACGGCGGCCAGGACGTGTCGGGTCGCTTCGACGTTGTTGCGCCAGAATTCCTCCTCGCGGAGCCCGCCGATCTGGGCCTGGTTCACCACCACCGCATCGGCGCCGGCGAAGCTGTCCGCCCAGGTACCCGGCTCGGCCAGATCCGCTTCGATCATCGTCACGCCCGGATGGACGCGGCGAAAGAGAGCGACGTTGGCCTTGTGCTTGTCGATGCCGATCAGCGTGACGTCGTCGCGGCCCTTCAGCCGCGCTACGATGTTCTGGCCGACGAGCCCGGCGGCGCCGGTGATGATGATCCTGCCCTTTCTGTCGCCCGGCACGTGCACCTCCATCCGCCAGCTGCCTGTCCGGCCTAAAGCTTTGTCTTATGGAATATCGCGGCGGGAACGGAGCGGACGATCAGCATGATCCATCGCCAGAACCAGGGTGCGTAGACAATCGGCCTGCCCGGCCGGTCAGCAACGGCCTTGACGATATTGGCGATGTCACCCGGCTTTGCCCAAAGCGGGCCATCCTTCTCGATGTGTGCCGTCATCGGGGTGTCGACGAAGCCAACTTTGAGCGCCACGGCATGGGCGCCCGACCGCGCCAGCCGGTGCGCGATGCCTTCAACCAGCGTTGTCAAGCCCGCTTTGGTGGCGCCGTAGACATAGTTCGACTGGCGGCCCCTATCGCTGGCGACCGAGCTGACCGCCACCAGCGTGCCGACCTGCTGCCGCTCGAGCTGGTTGGCCGCCGCGACGGCCCATTCCGCCGCACTGGCGAAATTGACGGCAATGATATTGCGCAGAATCCGCGGATCCTGTTCGGCCTGCCTTTGATCACCCAGCACGCCGTAAAACAACAGGACAGCATCGACGTGGCCGCCGAGGGCTGCAACCATCTTGGCAAACTCAGCTACCGCATCGGCCGTGGCCAGATCGATCGGCCAGGTCAGACATTCTGCCGCCCCGCGCACCTTGAGATCGTCCGCGATTTGTTTGAGGCGCATCTCGTTGCGGCCCGCAACAACCAATCTCGCACCTTCGGCAGCGTATAGCCGTGCCGTCGCCTCGCCGATCGCCGACAGCGCTCCCAAGACGATGGCGTTCACAGCACCCCCGCTCTTCACGCCGAGACCCTTCTCCAGAAGTCTGAACCGAAGGCGGGATCGATCTGTTCCATGAACGCGTCGAGGTGCGGATAGCCGGCGCGGAACATCGCGGCAGGCATGCGTCCATCCTTCGCCGGATAAAGCCGGCCGTTGGCCGCGCGCACGATGGCGTCAAGTTCGCCAAGGAGCTCTAGCGTCTTTGGGCCCTTGTTGGGGAAATCCAGCGCCAGAGTGACGCCCTCGTGTGGAAAGGACAGCATGCCGGGCGAAGGCTTCGGGCCCAACGTCTTGAGCACTGCAAGGAACGACCCTGCGCCCGAGGCGGCGATTCGTTTCAGCAATTCCTCCACCGCCTCGGCTGCCTCGCCCTGCGCGATCACGCACTGATACTGATAAAAGCCGCGCCTGCCGTAGAGCCGGTTCCATTCGAGGATGGCATCGAGAGGATAGAAGAACGGCGCGTAATGCAGGTGCTGACGGGCAGGTCCGTATTTTTGCAGACGGTAATAGACCGCGTTGAACAGGCGCACGGTCAACCAGTTGAGGGCGAAGCCTGGCGCGTCGATTGGCATGGTCAAGGTCTTGCGGTCGTCATGGACGTCGAGCCCACCCTCCTCAGACCAGTTACCGCGCTGGAAGATGCCGCGCCCAAGATGCGAATGGCCGCTGGCGCAGTCGATCCAGGCGACGGTGTGCTCATGGCTCTGTTCGCTCTCCTCCGCAATCGCGAAAAAATCGCGCACATGCCCGAAGGCGATGCGCTCGACGTCGAGATAAGCACTGCGGATGGGAGCGAGATCGAGGCTGACGGCGCGGATGACGCCGGTCAGCCCGAGGCCACCGATGGTCGCGGCAAACAGCGGATCGCCGCCGTCGGCGGAGAGCCGGCGTGTCGTTCCGTCAGAGCGCACAAGTTCGAGCTCCTTGACGGCACAGCCGAACGTTCCAGCGCGATGATGGTTCTTGCCGTGCACGTCGTTGGCAACGGCCCCGCCGAGGGTCACGAAACGCGTTCCGGGGGTGGTCCCGGTGAACCAGCCGTGCGGCACGATCAACCGAAGGATGGCGGAGAGCGAGGCACCGGCTTCCGCAGTGAGAATGCCCTTGTCGCGGTCGAAGGCGATGATGCGGTCGAGATGCGTCATGTCGATGACGCTTCCCCCGCTGTTGATGACGCTGTCGCCATAGGAGCGACACAGGCCGATTGCGAGCTTCGACTCTCCGGAAATCTCGGCGAGGACGTGCGGTAGTTCGTCGACGAACCAAGGCATCGCCACTGGCACTCGCGGTCGCGCGACCCGACCCCATGAAGTGCGAGACTGAGGGGATGAGAAATGGGTCATAGGGTCGCCGCAATGAAACTCAGCAGAACCAAAAAACCGAGGCCCAGGCTAACACGGTCGTTGACGGCAAACGTGACCGGATCGTCGTGCATCTCGCCACGGAAGCACAATAGCCAGACGCGCATCGTCCACAACAGCACGATCGGAGCAATCAGCCAGAGCCACTGCGGATGCTGGTAGGCGCCAGTTGGGAAGGCATCACTGGCGATGTAAAGCGTAAGGATCAGGATTGCGACGATGCTGGTAGCGATGCCGAAGGTCAGCAGCAAAGGTCCATCGCTGAACCGGTAGCCGCGACCGGGGATGAGACCGTCGGCGCCGCTCGCCGTGGCCGTTCCGATGATCTCGACGTAGCGTTTAGCCAGCGAGAACCCGAGGAAAAAGAACAACGAGAACATCAGCAACCATGGCGACAGGTCGACGCCAATGACCAGCGTGCCCATCATTATTCTGAGGGTGTAGAGCCCGCCGAGGGTGACAACGTCGAGCATGGCGACGCGCTTGATCACGAGCGAATAGGCCAAGGTAGCGACCAAGTACACCAGCATCATAAGCAAGAGCTGAAAGGAGATGCCGAGTGCGCCCAACAGGCCCGCGCCAAGACAGGCAAGCGCAACAACAAGTGCGGTGCCGGCACCGATAGCACCGGATGCGATCGGGCGATTACGCTTCGTGGGATGGACCCGGTCGGCGTCGAGATCGCTGATGTCGTTGATAAGATATGTGCCCGAAGCCACAAGGCCCATACAGGGGAAGGTGAGCAGGGTGTTGGTAACCGCGGCGGCGTGATCGTATTGGTGGGCCAGAATCACCGGTAGGAAGAGCAGCAGGTTCTTGGACCATTGATGGATGCGCAGTGCCTTCAGCCACAGGCGCGGTCCGGCGCGCTCAGCGTGGAATTCGCGCTCAATCGGAGCATCGAGATCCGCCACTGCCCGGTGCGTGGTTTCGTTGGTGCCGACCAGGATGATCGAGCGCGCGGCGCGCCATATCGGTATGTCTGCGGGGCTGTCGCCGGCGTAGGAGAAGCCGCCAGGAAACCGCTCCTGCAGATAGGCAAGCTTGGTGCGGCCCTTGAGATTACGGCCGTCGATAGAGCCGGTCGCCCCGCTGAAGATGTCGAGTTGCCGAGCGATGGTGCTAGCGATCTGGTGATCGGCGGCCGTGACCAAGAAGAGCTCGCGTCCTTTGGCCTTCTGTTCGTGCAGATACGCCATCAGCCCCTTGTGGACGGGGAACAGGGTCACGTCCATCAAGTTTATCTCAGCAATTCTCTTCTTGAACGCAGCGCGGCCCCCGACCAGCGCAAATAGCGCCGTAAGCGTGGCCCACGGCTGTCGCAGCAGATTCACTACAAACATCTCGACGAGGCTGTCGATCCGCAGCAACGTGCCATCGAGGTCGACTGCAAGAGGACAACTTGGAGATTGACCGTTGGTCATTGTCGTACCAAATTGTCTGCCACACTGTTCAACATGTGGAAAACTCGTGTTGTCTTCCAAGACAATTGCGCTGGACTCGATCGTCACTAGCATTGCACCCAGATGAATGTGTACAGATGAACAAGGAGCTCCGCAGTAACCGGGACGCTTTCTACCCTTTCCCCTTTTCGACAGATACCTGACATTCAGTTCGCCCCGATCGTGCCCCGCTTCATGCAAGCGTCCAGTTTGAAGTCACTCCCGACAGCGGAAACTCCTTCCAACTTACACGAAACCGGGGCCAAATATGCAAGCCGCATTCCTTGCAACCCCTGAAGGTCACAGCATCGCGAAGTCCTTCAGGATATCTGCGTCTCACTCACTATTCGCCCATGATCCATCGTGAGCCGCCGATTGCAGAACCGCGAGATCAGTGCCTCGGAATGACTGGCCAGAAGCACGA
This sequence comes from uncultured Alphaproteobacteria bacterium, assembly GCA_963782045.1. Lineage (GTDB taxonomy): Bacteria > Pseudomonadota > Alphaproteobacteria > Rhizobiales > Kaistiaceae > CAVSRC01. Next base: position 29,901 of record CAWAIR010000005.1, on the reverse strand, counting down.
TCGACGTCCGGGCAAACAAGCCCTCGATTCGCTTCTGCGCTTTCTCCTGGAACGCTTCGTCGCCTGCCCCGATTCCCTCGTCTATCAGCAGGATGTCGTTTTGCATGGAGGTGGATACTGCGAACGCAAGCCGCGCCTGCATGCCCGCCGAGAACGTCTTCATGGGCAATTCCATGAAGTCGCCAAGGTCCGTGAAAGTAGTGATGTCCTCAAGCTGTCGAGCGATCTCGCGCTTGGTCATGCCGAGCATGTGGCCACGCAAATAGACGTTCTCCACACCGGTCGCTTCGGGATCCATCCCGGCCGAAGCATCGATCAGCGTCCCGACCTTGCCCTCAATTCGGATGTTGCCCGCCACCGGCTTGTAGATGCCGGATAACACGCGCAGAAGGGTTGTCTTTCCCGAACCGTTGTGCCCTGTAATGCCGAGGCGGTCGCCGTCCTTGATTTCAATGTTCATCTGATCGATAGCGCGCACAGTCACGATATCTCGCGCGCTGGCCATGATGCGGCCACCAGTTGCCTGGGCGAGAACGCGGTTCTTGAGGGAACGCGCACTGGCGCCAAAGACAGCGAATTCGACCGTGAGGTCGCTCACCGAATATGAGCCATATCAAACCCAATAGGCAATGCGAGCATACGCTCGGCGATAAAGGTAGGCGGTGATGGCAACGCCGACCACGGCAAGACCGATTGTAAAGGTCCAATTTTGAGCAGAAATGCCACGGCCGAGCAGCGGTGAGCGTGACAACTCCAGGAGATGATAGAGCGGGTTTAGCTGGACGAAGGCAGGACGGCGGGAAAGAGTCTCGGGTGACCAGAACACGGGCGTCACGAAGAACACAACCTGCACGAGATTGGCAATGACCTGAGGGATGTCGCGATAGCGCGTCGAGAGAATGCCGGCGGCGAGGCCCATCCATGCGGCGTTGATCAGGAACAGAAGGAAACCGGGAATGAACAGCAGGACTTGCCAACCTGGCACGATGCGGAAAGCCACCAGCACGATCACATAGATCGCCATGTTGAAAGCCCAAATGATGACGTTGCGCGCGACCATTCGGTAGAAGTGCACGCTTAGCGGCAATGGCACGTTTCTGATATACGCCTCGTTGCCGATGAAGATCGTCGTTCCCTCGTTAATGCAGCTCGTGAGGAGACCCCAGAAGATCAACCCTACAGCGATGTAGGGAAGCGTCCGCGAGACGTCCTGCCCGAAAAGCCTCGAAAAAACAAAACCCAAGGCGCCTACCATAATGCCCATGGACAGGGTCAGCCAAAAAGGACCGAGGAGTGAACGGCGAAAGCGCTGGCGGATCTCGTGGAATGCCAGTGAAGTCCACACTTCATAGGCGAAGAGGCCCGCGACGAGATCCGCAACGGCTTCTGCGGGCAATTTATCGGCTGTTATGATTCGAACGGGCTGCACTCTCTCGGTGCCGGTCCCCACTTCGACCGATCTGGGCGACGATATCTTGAAAGTCAAATTGGCCTCGATTGCAAGACGATCTGCTGAAGTCCCAGTTGTGCGCGCATCCTTTGCGCGACGCGTATCCATTTACAATCCCCAGTCCGTTCTGACAAACACCGCGCAGGTGGGTATCGCGATCGAAGCGAATACTGCCTTCGGCGGGGTAAGGGCGCGAGGCTCGCGCCGCCGATCTACCCGGTCAGCAGGTCTCCAACGTTTCCATGCTCGGGTCGGCTCCCTGGCGATATTCGGTAACGATACGACCAAGCTCCACAAGAGTTTCGCGTTCAGTGCCGGAACGCGCAAGCTGCTCAATCCTATCGAGATTTGGCCGCAGGTTCTCAAGATCGATCAAACGCGGCTTGGCAACGATGAGCCCCTGCGGCCGTAGCCGGCTCGTTGGCTTCACTGCGGGTCGAACAGCTCCTCGAAGAGCTTCTCGCCCGGCCGTATGCCGGTGAACACGATCGGGACATCGACGTCGGGCAGGCGCCCGCTCATGGCGATCATGGTGCGGGCGAGATCGACGATCTTGATCGGCTCGCCCATGTCGAGAACCAGGATGCCGCCGCGCCGCTCCTGCTCGAGCAGGCCGAAGGCCGCCGCCTGCAGGACGAGTTCCGTCGCCTCGCGGATGCTCATGAAGTAGCGCTTCATGTCCGGATGGGTGACCGTCACCGGCCCGCCCGCCGCGATCTGCTTCTCGAAGAGCGGCACCACCGAGCCGTTCGAGCCGAGGACATTGCCGAAGCGGACCGTGATGAAGCGCGTCGACGTGCCGCTGACGTCCAGCGCCTGGCAATAGGCCTCCGCCGCCCGCTTGGTGGCCCCCATGACGCTGCTCGGCCGGATCGCCTTGTCGGTCGAAATCATCACCATCGCCTTGACGCCATTGGCGACGGCGGCGTCGGCAACGTTCTTGGTGCCGATGACGTTGGTCAGCACGCCTTCGCAGATGTTCGATTCGATCAGCGGCACGTGCTTGAGGGCGGCGGCGTGGAAGACGACGTCCGGCCTCATGTCGGCCATCAAGCGGAAGACCGTCTGCCGATCCCGCACCGAGGCGATGACGCTCCTGCGCTCGAGCCGCGCATGGTTCTCCTGCATTTCGTGGTCGATCGCGTAGAGCGCGAATTCGCCGATATCGAGCAGCACCAGCCGGCCCGGCCGGAAGCGCGCGACCTGACGAACGATCTCGGAGCCGATGCTGCCGCCGGCCCCGGTAACCAGCACGGTGCTCCCGGCGATCAGCTGGCTGATGCGCGCCAGCTCGAGATGGGCCGGCTTGCGGCCGAGCAGATCCTCCAGCGTCAGCGCGTCGAGCTGCGGTCGGGCTCGCTCCGTCGAGAAGCGACGACGGCTCGCCTACGCGGCGCACGGGAATGCCTGCTGGCGACGCCGACCTCGGTGATCGTGCCGCAATGCCGCGCGGTGTTCGCGAGGCTCGGCAACCACGAACGAATCGGGCCTTCGGCCTTCCCGTGACAGGCGCGCGATGATTTCGTCGAGATGGGCAACGTCGCCGAGAATGCTGATGCCACGCACCTTGCGGCCCGGCAGGCTGCCGTCGAACTCGACGATCCCGATCACGTCGTAGGCACCGCCTGAATTCCAGCCCGAACCGCCGGATGACCCCTTCGGCCTCGGCCGCCGATCCGAAAATCAGCAGTTTTGCCCGCTGTCCGCTCGGCTGCCGCCGGCCATCCACACCCGGTAGGCGACGCGCGGCGCCGACAGCAGCACGATCATCACGAACCACGCGATGAACGGCACTGAGCGCGGAATCGCGCTCAGGCGGTCGACCAGGAACATCGCCACCAGGAAGAACAGCATCGATATGGTGCTGGCGATGACGATGTTCCTCAGATCGCTCAACGAAGCGAAGCGCCACACCCCCCGGTGAACGCCGACAGCAAAGAACACCACGATGGAAATCACGCAAAATACGGCAGTATAGAGCAAAACCCTGCCGAAATTTGGTGGAACGTCAAAGTTATATCTGAGTAGATAGGCTCCCAGCAGGGCTACCCCTGCTATCAGCATGTCAGTCGCAATTAGAATAATACTCTTCTTCATGAGCGAACACACGACCGCACAAACAACCCAATCCGGATTTCCGCTGCCTCCGACATCGCACTATTTCCCGTCGGACACAATCAGGACTCCGTCGTTCCCGCTGCACGTTGGCATCGCGCAGGAAGCCACTCGTGAATGCAAGTACTGGTAGCAGCCATCATGATCGTGCCGTAGCCAAACGCCAAGAGCCCGAGCAACGAATCTCTGTCGACTGGTACTTGCGGCCCTCGCGGTTTGGTCCAGGCAGAACCACAGCGTCCGCCGGCTCAGTTCGACGGCCAAGCGGCCTGGCCGCGTTGCGCGCCGCCGACTGCAAGGACATCGTGAAGGCGGCAAGGCTACGGTCGGCTCAGAGACCTTGTCGCCCCTTCCACGGCCCATGGCGGTTCGCGCGATGATCTTGAGGTCGAGCAGAAGCGATCGCAACGCCAGATAGCGCGAGTCCCAGCTCACTAGCAGCGCGGCGTCGCTCATGTCGATGCCCTCGACCTGGGCCAAACCAGTGATCCCCGGCTTGATGGACAACACTCCGGCGCGCCGGCGCCGTTCGACCAGGTCTTCTTGCACGGGCAGGCAAGGCCGTGGACCGACAAGGCTGACCTCGTTCCTCAGGATGTTCAAGATTTGCGGGAGTTCATCCAGCTTGGTGCCGCGCAGGAATCGGCCGAGCGGCGTCACCATGCTTTGTGGAATTTGGTGCGTTCCAGCTTGCGGCGCGCCGACCTTCATCGTGCGAAATTTGTAGCAATCGAACGGTTGCGCGTTCTTTCCGACGCGCTGCTGGACGAAGATGCCCGGGCCTGGCGACGTCAACCTGATGGCAAGCCAGACAAGGACGAGCAACCACCACAGGAACACGGCGACGAAAGCCGCGAACAACAAGTCGATGGCGCGCTTGCCGCCGGTAAAAACCCGATTCAGCGACTGATCGTTTGCGAGGATCGCCTCACCTTGCGCAATCGGCCTTCTCTCATCCAGGACAAATCCGGCCAGCCGGTCGACGCTGACGGTGGGCTTCAGTGCCGCCAGAACCACAAAAAGCGGTCGAGAGAGCCAACCAGGCAGCGGGTTGAGGAATCCAGGCCGTCCGGCAAACGCGTCGCCGGTCACCGCCGGCAAATAGACCGTTTCGACGTCGATTCCGGTGACATGTCGCAAGCGATCGACCGCCTCCCGCTTCGTCGTGGCGTAGCTGCCGGCATTCCGGCTGTCGAGGGCATGTACCGTTGAAACGTTGATCAGGCGAGGTATTCGCGCCTCTACCGCCCGCGCCACGGTCTCCAGCAGGAACGCGACGTTGACTGCCCGGTACTCGGCCAGCGTCGTATGCGCCTCGCTAGTGAGCACGGCCAGATGGACCAGGACGTCGAAGCCCGCCGCGCGGCTCGCGATTTCGCCATAGGTGCAGCACGGGTGGCCCGGAAGCAGATGTCGCAGTCGTCCGGTGTCCCGACCGACGAGGAGCAGTTCCGCACCTGACTGGGCAAGCACCGGAACGAGGTTTCGACCGACGAACCCGCTTGCCCCGGTGACGACTATGCGCATGCCGCAACGTGCCCCCGCTCAGGAGGACGATGCATTGGCAGTCTTGGCCGCGGGGGCCCGCGCGGTCCAGGTGACGTTCATGCCGAGGCCCAGGAATATGGCAAGCGGGAAGACCACCGGGCGAACCATGGTGTTCTCGAAAACGCCAACCACCAGGAACACCGCAAGCAGCGTGGCCGCGATCAGCCCGAACGGGTTGTCGGAATCGTTGCGGAGAATCCGGTAGCAGCCGTAGACCGCAGCGGCGACCAGCGTAACCCACAGGATACCGACGACGATGCCGCCTTCCGCCAGGATGTTCAGAACGACGTCGTGGGCGTGATAGAAGGGAATGTAGCTGATGCCCTCCCGGGTTCGCTCGACGTAGAGCGGATTGAGCTGCTGGTTATAGAAGGTGTGCGGGCCAATTCCGAACACGGGATAGCGGCGGAAGAGCTCCCAGCCATCCGCCCATGTCTGCAGCCGGCCATCGAAAAACCCCAACGGCTGTTTTTGGAAGAGCCGCGTCAGACTGCCGTGGAAGGCGAAGTATGAAGCAGCGAGAAGCGGCACAAGCACGATCGCGATCGCGGCCATCTCCTTCAGCAGGATCTTGTTGCGCCGGATCGCAATCGCATATGCCACAAGGACGACCAGTTCGCTGACAATGAATGTTCGGCTCGCCGTCAGCAGGCCGAGCGCAAATATCACCACGACCGCCACGTAACCCGCGATGCGCGCCCGGCGACTGAGGTCGATGGTCAATATCAGTGTGATGACCGAAATGCAGCTCAGGTAGACGGAGACGATGTTCAGTGCCGGCTGACCGGGCAGGAAGAAGCGCTGTGACGGGATGCTCAGGGCGACAAGGCTGTAGATCGTTGCGGGAATCAGCCCGATGAAAATGCCGGCGAGGATCAGGTACTTGATGCCAGCGGGGCCGATCAGGTGAAACCGTGCCTTGGAGGCTACCAGGAAAAGTGCCGGCGGAGCGGCCGCGATGTAGACGCCGGAGCCGACCTGAGATTTGAAGCCATTGGCTGAAAAGGCGCCGGCCAAAAGCGGGATAAGCAGGATCACAGCCGCACAGGTGAGAACGAACGGCCGGCGGCCGGTCCAGTCGGCGGCTTCAATATCGCCCTGGTCGATGAGCAGAGATGCGAGGAGGAAAAACGCAACGGCGAAATAATCCACTCCTTGTGGTGCGTAGATGGGGATGATGCCAAAGATGCCCGCCAGGCAGCCGAGGGCGCCCAGCTCAATCCATTCGCGGCCGCTCATCGCTGCACCAGACACTCTCCCAGCACTCGACATCAATTCTGCCCTTCCCCATCAGACACGTCCGCTAGAGCCTCAACAGCCAAATTGAATGCCCTTGGAAACCTCGCGCAAACCGCGAACGGACGCTGGCCGCCGCTCCTGCACGCTACCTCCTGCCACCTCTCCACCAAATCGGTTGGCTCCCAATCATTCATCTGGCATCTGACCGATTTCGTGTGGCATCTAGGCCAAAATAACCAACGATGAACGGCAAGGCCACATGGATGCGCCCGTCTTCCTAGCTGTCTTCAACCGCCCAAGGCAAACGCGGAATGCGATGGACCGCCTGCGTGCGATCCGTCCAAAGAAGCTGTACATCGCTGCGGACGGTCCGCGTCCGGGACATCCGACCGATTCCGAGCGGTGTGCCGAGGTGCACGGAATCGTTTCGGATGTCGACTGGCCGTGCGAGGTCTTCAAGCTCTTCCGGGACGGGAACATCGGCTGCCGGCTGTCGGTCGGCAGCGGCATCTCGTGGTTCTTCGAACACGAGGAGGAAGGCATCATCCTCGAAGACGATATCGTCGCCGATCCCAGCTTCTTCCCGTATTGCGCCGAACTGCTGGAGCGCTACCGGGACGACGCGCGGGTCGGCATCGTCAGCGGGTGCAACTTCACCTCCGGCAAGGCGACCTCGGACGACAGCTACTTCTTCGTGCGCAATCTCCACATGTGGGGCTGGGCCACCTGGCGGCGCGTGTGGCAGCTGGTCGACCTCGACATGAGCGACTGGAACGATCATCGGAGCGTCGACTTCATGCGCGAGCATTACGCCACGCCATGGGCGGCCCGGCAGGAATGGCAGCGGCATTTCGACAACACGGTCAATCGTCATGTCGACACGTGGGACTATCAGGTCTGCTACAGCCTCTGGCGGAGGGGGCTGCTGGCGATCGATCCTGTGGTCAACCTGATCGACAATGACGGCATGGGGGACACCGCGGCGACCCACCCGTCGGCCGCGAAGGCCCAGTTCCTGATCGACAACCCGCCGCAGGCGATGTCGTTTCCGCTGTCGCATCCGGCCGAGGTGCGCCTGCACCCGACGGCGGACGCCATCCTCGATGCCGAGGCCTTCGGCATCTCGCTCAGGCGATCCCTGCACATCCTCGCGAAGATGCAGCTGCGCAAGGTCCGTCACGCCCTTACCGGGCGATACGCCTAGGTGCGGCCGCGACCAGCCCGGTCCAGATAGGCCTGGCGCATGAACAGCATGTCGCCATGGCGACGCGGGGTGGACATGGCGACGAAGCCGTGCTCCGATAGGAAAGCGGTTGAGCTCGCCATAGAGCACGCCACCCTGATAATAGGGGCGGCGCGAGACCTCGGTGATGACGGCGTTGACGTGCCGCAGCGTCTGCTCGGCGCCCTTGAGCACGAGCAGCTCCGCGCCCTGGACGTCGACGACCAGGGTGTCGACCGCATCGCGCAAGGCCAGGCCGGCCAGAATATTGTCGAGCGTATCGGTGGTGAGATGCTCGCGCGTCCCGTCTCGACGACGTCAGGCCAGCGCGTGAGGCTCTCCTCGCCGACCGCGAAGATGGAATTCGACATGCCGTCGTTGCTGCATTCGCGCAGATCGACCTCGGTGCCCGGGCGGTCGGTCAGCAACGCGCACAGGGTCTGGTGACTGACGGTGGCGCCGCGTTCGCGAGAGCGCTTGCTGGTGTTCGCCGATATCGACCACCAGACGCTCATAGACCTTGGGCGATCCCTCGATCCACACGATCCGCCGGTAGCCGGCCGCCTCGTAGGCGAACCGCTCCTGGGCCATGTGGGCGCCGACATGGACAAGCGATTCCAGCTTCTCTCTTTTGGCAGCGAGGCCGGTCAGAAGCACCAGCGGGTCCGTTCTGCGGTGGAGGAGCTTGCTGAGAATGGAGGGCTTCATGATGGAGCGCCGACGATCGGTCGGAGTTTGTCAACGGCGCCGCGGCGCGCTTCAGGTAATGGGCATTTTGGCGTGATTGTGGATGGAAGCCAGTCGGATCGGCCGGCCGCGACAGGTCAGATGAGGGATCTTGCCGTGGTCGCGCAGGTCGAGCGTTTCGTAGCCGAACGAGGCTCCGTCCACGAATGAATTCTCCTCCATGAAGGTCATGGTGTCGGCGGAGGTGTGGTGCGCCGGGTCGAGCCCGCCCAGCGCCGGGCCCAGCGCCAGCCCGTCGAAGACCATGCCCAGTTCGTTGAAGCCATAGGAGTAGTCGTACTGATGCGGAACGGTATCCCTGCCACCCTCGTAGTCGGGCGGCACCATGGGGAGAATGTTGAGCTTGTCCGGTCCGCGGCTCGCGCTTGAACGCAGCCAGCATGTTCATGTCATTGAGGACGAGACCCATGCGCACGCGGGTCAGAAACTTCGGACGATACCAGCGCGCCTGGCCGTCCCGTTCGGTGGCGACGCGGCCGGCGAGATAGGTGGTCAAGGCGGCCAGCGCGCTCACGTCGCCGACATAGACGACGCCCGGAATGCACATGGTGTCGTTCCAGAATGGCGCCGCCATGCCGGGATAGAGGGAATGCAATCTCTCCTCGATCTCGGCCGGGTCGAAGAAGATCAGGTTGTCCGATTCGAGGTGAAGCGCGCTGGCCAGCCCGCGGACAAGATCATCAGTTCTTCGATGAAGAAGAACCGCTCGGTAGCGAACCGCCAGAAGCCACGCTTCTTGCCCAGCCGCCGGCGGACGCTTTTCATGTAGAGACGATGTGCCGGAGTCGGAGCCAAGCTCTCGGCATAGATCACCTGGGCTCCGGCCTCGCTGGCGACGGGCCATCACGGTGTTGCGCGACAAGAACGACGTGGATGTCAGCGTTCGCCGTCATGCGCCGGGACTGCCGGATGGAATCGACCAGGTGCGGCGCGGGCTTGTCACCGAGGTGGACGTAGACGATGGGGAGCATCGACGCCTTTGGGTCTGGTTCTCCGCGCTGCGCCACGGGAAAAAGCGGCAGTTTTCGGTGCAAGAATTACCACATTTGCGACCCACCTCAAGGCGCGCGTGATCGGTTCGCTCGCTCAAGCCGAACAAGGATGTTACTGGCAAATACGCAAGCCCGTTCGGCATCCTGCTGGCACGCAGTGCTAATGGACCCCAAGCAGATGGGCGGCACAAAGTGTGGCGATAGTGGCGGACGGCTAGGCGCTGAGGGGGGCCTTTCACAAAAGGCCATGCACCGAGAGGCCGTGGAACCCAACCTGCACCACGTCCATCGCCGGGATCAACTCGGCATCGCGAAATCAGCGATGCTGGAACAAACGCCTCGGATGTGCCCGAAGAAGTTCATGGTGCTTTCTGAATCGCCTCGGCCACAGCACGCGAGCGGCGGGCGCGCGGGCAAGCTCAAGCGCCTGCTGCTTCAGGGCGGCGTCATCCACAAACCGCGTGAAGAACTCGCGCCGCTCGGGCCGGCCCCTGCGCGGGTGCGCCGCCTGACCGTAATGTGCGAACCCATCCATTATCTCGATCGAGTGGGTGGTTCCGGTCAACGGATCGGTGAGATCGATGACACAGAGATCGGCGAGGCGAACGCTGTCCTTGTCGAGATGACGATAGAACTGCATCCAGTTGCGGCCGCCCGTGTCGTGTCCGCGTGGGACGTCCGGGCCGAAATCCAGTTCGTACTTAGACGCTTTGGCGAAATCGAAGACGCAATATCCGGCCCAGACACTCCAGCCAAAACCATGCGGATTTTTGCGGCCGAAGACCGGCTGGTCTGCGACGCGGCTCGCCAGGTCAACCGGACAGAGCGGAAAGAGGTCATGGTCAATGAAAGCGAAAACCGCCGGCCGCAGCGGTTTGATCAGATTGTGATAGGTCCAGGTCATGGCCACGCCATGCGAGCGGGAGCCTTGGCGGATCAGATTGCGCGGCAGCGGCAGATAGGGCACGCCGGCCTCAGCGCAAATGTCGCGAATCTCCTCACGCGCCGTGGCCGTGGAGGAGTTGTCGACGACGATGAGGGTCGTGTTGACGAAGTTCTCGCGGGCCGTGCGCAGCAGCAAACTGAGCGTCCAGGGCGTATTGAAGGCAACCGTGATCGCGACCGTCCCGCCCCGCAATCCAGCGTGCTCGCTCAGGAACCGATCAAGATACGGCGATGGCCGGCTGCGGTAGTACCGCACCGCGGCAGTGTTCTGGACATGCTTCACCGCTTGGAACACAGGCAGGAGCCGCAGCCATTCGCGCAGCGTATAATCACGGAGGCGCAGGGTGTAATCACGGAGGTTACGCATCAAACAACCTTCGCCGCTCTCCAAGGGGGAGTATATCACATGCGGGCAACGCTCGGGGCCGCAATAGACGGCCGACCGGCCCCACGCGATCGATGAAACGCGAATTCAATGCCGAGTCGGGCTTCGGTGCGCAATGGCCCGGATTTCCCTAACCGAATTGGCGACCTCACCTTCGCGGCGGACGAAGCGCTGGCGAGCGACTGGGAATCGCGGCTCCAAGCGTCCGCCGATGGCGCGGATTGCCCGCGAGATCCGGCGCACTTACGGACGTCTCGATGTGCTGCCGCGGCCGTGATGGCGCTCAGTTGTGCACCCAGTTGCCGAGGGCGTCGGTGGTCTCCTGGGCAGCCTGGGCCAGGACGCCCGTGTCCCTGATCGGTGCCCAGGGGTCAATGGTGCTGCCGCCGGTCTTGATCTGGCCCGATATCCGGTGAAGCCGCTGGCCGGCGTTATCGAAGACGTCGGCGACGTAGATCATCTGACTGCCACTATAGTCGCCGACCGCAGACAGGTAGACCTTGAGCCGGTAGTCGGCCGTCGGGTCGTTGATATCGACGATCTTCAACTGGCGGGTAGGCGCATCCGCCTTCAGCGCGTCCTCGAAGGCATAGATCATCTCGCCGGGCGCGTTGGTGATCGGCTCGAGGGCGAAGGTGATGACCGCCGCAGTCGGCGTGGGCTTGCTGAGGGTCTTGAGCGTCTTGGGGGAGAGCACCGGCGGCCCGCTGCCGAGGCGCGGCGCCTCGACGGGGGCGCAGGCGGCGACCAGGGCCGCCGCCACGCAAAGCGCGGCAAGCCTCACAACCGTCCGCATCCGCCGTGTCATCAAGGGCGCCTTCCTGCCGCTGCCGTCGGCTGTTTAGTCACACATCCGCCTGGCGTCCACAAGCGCCATCATGGTGCTTGCCTCAGCCGCCGTTGAGAGCTCCTTAACCCTGATGCGGCAAGGTTTGCCTGGACAAGACGTGCAGCGCTTGGGGTAGCGAGATGCAAAAACGAAATCCCCGGCGAACGGGGACCCGGGTCTGGCGATTTCTCTCCCGTCTCATGGTGCTGTGCGGCGTCGGAGCCATGCTGGTCGCGGCCGGAGAATTCATCCATTCCTCGCCACTGCATGCCGCCGACGTCGGCAAGAGCGGCCTCCAGGTGCCGCGCTTCGTCAGCCTCAAGGCGGGCCGGGTCAACGTCCGTGTCGGCCCCGGCGAGGACTACAAGATCGCCTGGGTGTTCACCCGCGTCGGCCTGCCGATCGAGGTCATCCAGGAATACGACACCTGGCGGCGCATCCGCGATTCCGACGGCTCGGTCGGCTGGGTGTTCAACAGCCTGCTGTCGGGCAGGCGCACCGCCGTGGTGACCCCCTGGGCCAAGGGCGAGGCGCAACCGCTTCATGCCGACGCCACTCCTGAGGCAGCGATCACCGCCTATCTCGAACCGGGCGTCATGGCGACCGTCGACCGCTGCCGCAAGGGCTGGTGCCGCGTCGACGGCAAGGGCTTCGACGGCTGGATCACGCAGGACCACCTGTGGGGCGTCTATCCCAACGAGGACATCGACTAGACCAGGGGCCGAACTGCCCGCGGTCTGCTAACATCGACCGATGATCTGCTGCATTGGCCTGGCCTTCCGCTACGAGGCGGCGCTTGCCGGCCCGTCTGCCCCGGTCAAGAAGGGCAGCGCGGCGGACTAAGCCGGTGGCTGGGTGTGGCAGACGGTTGCCGATGCAGAACCCTTCATTGCCTGAACGGGCTCACCGCGACCCACTCGGTCTGCGGGCTCGATGCCGACTGGGAGCGGGACACCGCGGAGGCGCCAGGCCAACCCTACCGGTACCTGCTCCGCGACGCGGTAGTGGTGCGCCTCGCGCAATCCTGACAGGACGGAAGGAAAGGCCCGGCGCGCAACCCCGGCGCGCCGGGCCCCTTTCACCCGGACGCCGCCCACGGCCGTCGTCGCGACGACGGCTCCGGCAAACGCATTGGCAAGATGGCAGGACTCGAATATCCCCCTGCCCTCCCTAAAAACGCCCTGCCCCGTTTGACCGGTGACAAGCGTTCCGGGCCGTCGACGGCGCCCTCCGGGGTACAAAAGCGCACCCCCGCAATGAAGGAACCGACGACGAAGACGTGATTGAAGACGGCGCTAAGCCGGGCGGCGAACAGGTGGCGAATCCGCCGTCCCGGCCCGACGGCCGAGGCGGACCCTGCCGACCCCTGCAACGCAATACGCCAATACATAACGGACCCTAGGCGGTCCGCCGCAGCACGAGTGCATCTGAGAACGGGGCCGTTGTCAACAGCCCCGTCGCCGGACCATCTGACGGGTCCGGCGGGAGCGGTCGCCCGAAATCAGGCCGTGCGGCGCAGCCGCACCACAACGTCCACCTGGCTGATGGCGAAGCCCGGCGGGGGCTCCGGCAGCCGACCGACACCGATCGATCCGGGCGGAATGTCGATCACCTCGTTATCATCCTCGATGAAGAAGTGATGGTGCTCGGAGACGTTGGTGTCGAAATAGGTCCGCGACCCGTCGACGGCCACCTCGCGCAGCAGCCCGGCGCCGGTGAACTGATGGAGGGTGTTGTAGATGGTCGCCAGCGACACCGGAACGCGGGCGAGCAGGGCTTCCTGCTGCAGGGTTTCGGCCGACAGATGGCGGTGTCCATGGCCGTAAAGCAGCTCGGCCAGGGCCAGCCGCTGCCGCGTGGGGCGGAGACCGGCTTGTCGCAACATGGCACGAATGCGCGGACGGCTCATCACCGTTTCCTCGTGCTCGACATGCGTGTGCTCGTGGGTGATCATTTTTCCTTTCGGCTCTTGCCGATTCCCAGCTGGATGCGCATTTGGACTTAATATAAGTCGTTGCAGGAACGGCCGCAACGCGGCCATTCCGCCGCACCCCGGCGGCCAGCCGGAAAGCCCCCTTTGGGGGGCTTTGTAGCGATGGTGGCGGTGCTATGTTAAGACAGCATTCACGTTCCGGCGCGGCCCAGCGACCGGAGCAAATGCGGTCACCAGAAGACGGAAAAGCCATGACGTCAGCCATGCCTGCGACTACCGAGGACCGCCCGTCGAGTTTCGACTACGAGGATCTGCTCGCGTGCGGCCGCGGCGAGCTTTTCGGGCCGGGCAATGCCCAATTGCCCCTCCCCCCAATGCTCATGTTCGACCGTATCACCGCGATCAGCGACCACGGCGGCGAGCACGGCAAGGGCCAGGTGCGCGCCGAACTGGACGTGAAGCCCGACCTCTGGTTCTTCGGATGCCACTTCAAGGGCGACCCCGTCATGCCCGGCTGCCTCGGCCTCGACGCGCTGTGGCAGATGCTGGGCTTCTTCCTCGGCTGGCTCGGCCAGCCGGGCCGGGGCCGGGCGCTGTCGCTCGGCGAATTGAAGTTCTCGGGCATGGTGCTGCCGACCGCCCGCCTCGTGGAGTACGGCATCGAGGTCAAGCGCGTGCTGCGCTCCAAGCTGGTGCTGGGCGTCGCCGACGGCTGGCTGAAGGTCGACGGCAGCCTGATCTACCATGCCAAGGATCTCAAGGTCGGCCTCTTCCAGAGCGAGGCGCAGCAGGCGGCCGGCTGAAGGCGCGGACAACCAGCGCCAGCGGCGGGCGGCAGCCAAAGGGGGTGCACCGGCCAGCGGCGAATGCAACGAGGTAAGCCGAAATGAAACGTGTCGTCGTCACGGGCATGGGCATTGTCTCCCCGATCGGGAACTCGACCCAGGAGGTCGTTGCCAGCCTGCGCGAGGCAAAATCGGGCATCTCGCACGTCCAGGAATACGCCGATCTCGGCTTCCGCTGTCACGTGCACGGGGCGCCGAGCCTCGATCCGGCCGAGATGCTCGACCGCCGGGCCATGCGCTTCCATGGGCGCGGCACCGCCTGGAATCACGTCGCCATGGACCAGGCGATCCTCGATTCCGGCCTCACCCCGGACGAAGTGTCGCATGAGCGCACGGGCATGGTGATGGGCTCGGGCGGACCCTCGACGCGGACGATCGTGGAGGCCGCCGACATCACCCGCAACAAGGGGCCGAAACGGGTCGGCCCCTTCGCGGTACCCAAGGCGATGTCGTCGACCGCTTCGGCGACGCTGTCCACCTGGTTCAAGATCAAGGGACTCAGCTACTCGATCTCATCGGCCTGCTCGACCTCGTCGCACTGCATCGGCAACGGCGCCGAGCTCATCCAGATGGGCAAGCAGGACATCGTCTTCGCCGGCGGCTGCGAGGACCTCGACTGGACCATGTCGGTGATGTTCGACGCCATGGGGGCGCTGTCGCACCACTACAACGACACCCCGGAGATCGCCTCGCGCCCCTACGACAAGAACCGCGACGGCTTCGTCATCTCCGGCGGCGCCGGGGTGCTGGTGCTGGAGGAGCTGGAACACGCCAAGGCGCGCGGCGCGCGCATCTACGGCGAGGTCACCGGCTACGGCGCCACCTCGGACGGCTACGACATGGTGCAGCCCTCCGGCGAGGGCGCCGTGCGCTGCATGAAGCTGGCGCTGTCGACGGTGGCCGACAAGGTCGACTACATCAACCCTCACGCCACCTCGACGCCGGCCGGCGACGGCCCCGAGATCAAGGCGATCCGCGAGGTCTTCGGCGGCGCCGACAACTGCCCGCCGATCTCGGCGACCAAATCCCTCACCGGCCATTCGCTGGGCGCCACCGGCGTGCACGAGGCGATCTATTCGCTGCTGATGATGAAGAACGGCTTCATCAGCGAATTGGCCCACATCGACGAGATCGATCCGGAATTCGCCGACATGCCGATCGTGCGCAAGCGCATGGACAACGTCGAGATCAACACGGTGCTGTCCAATTCGTTCGGCTTCGGCGGCACCAACGCCACGCTCGTTCTGCAGCGCTACAACGGCTGACGGTAGCCGGAACCAGAGGGGGGAAGCTGATGGCGACCGGCATGATGAGCGGCAAGCGCGGCCTGGTGATGGGCGTCGCCAACAACCATTCCATCGCCTGGGGCATCGCCAAGCGGCTGGCCGAGCACGGTGCCGAGCTCGCCTTCACCTACCAGACGCCGGCGCTGGGCAAGCGCGTGCTGCCGCTGGCCAAGTCGCTCGGCTCCGATTTCGTGTTGCCCTGCGACGTCGGCCTGGCGCCGGACGCGGACGAGCCGAACTCGCTCGATTCGACCTTCGCGGCGCTCGCCAAGCGCTGGCCGAGCATCGACTTCGTGGTCCATGCCGTCGCCTTCTCCGACAAGCAGGAGCTGCGCGGCCGCTACGCCGACACCAGCCGCACCAACTTCATCAACACCATGCTGGTGTCGTGCTTCTCCTTTACCGAGGTGGCGCGGCGGGCGGCGGCGATGATGACCGACGGCGGCGCCATGGTGACGCTGACCTTCGGCGGCTCGACCCGGGTGATGCCCAATTACAACGTGATGGGCGTCGCCAAGGCGGCACTGGAAGCCAGCGTGCGCTATCTCGCCGTCGATTTCGGGCCGCGCGCCATCCGCGTCAACGCCATCTCGGCCGGTCCGGTGCGCACGCTCGCCGGCGCCGGCATCACCGACGCGCGCATCATGTTCACCCACCAGAAGAACAACGCGCCGCTCCGCCGCAGCGTCGCCATCGAAGAAATCGGCAACACCGCCGTCTATCTCCTCTCCGACCTCGGCTCGGCGGTGACCGGCGAGGTGCATTTCGTCGACGCCGGCTACAACATCACCGCCATGCCGCGGCTCGACGCGCTGAAGGCGGCCGATACCGGCGAGAACGGCGAGGAAACCGCCACCGAAGCGGCCGAATAGGCGCGCTCAAAGCGTCTTCTGCATCAGCACCAGATCGAGCCAGCGGCCGAACTTGAAGCCGACCTCGGGCATGCGCCCGGTTTCGACGAAGCCCAGGCGCTCGTGCAGGCGGATCGAGGCCTGGTTGTCGGACGCGATGCCGGCGACCATGACATGCTTGCCGAGATCGCGCGCCCGCTCCTCCAGCGCCGCGAGCAGCGCCGAGGCAATGCCGCGGCGGCGCACGCCCTCGGCGACGTAGACCGAATGCTCGACCGTGAAGCGGTAGCCCTCGAACGGCCGGAAGTCGCCGAAGGAACCGTAGCCGACGACTTGCGCCTCCTCGACCGCGACCAGGATCGGGTAGCCCTGGGTGGAGCGGGCGTAGAACCACGCCCGGCGGTTGGCGAGGTCCGCCGGTTGGTCGTTCCAGATCGCAGTCGTCCGGGCGACGGCGTCGTTGTAGATCGCCAGGATGGCTGGCAGGTCGGCTTCGGCGGCCGGGCGGATGATCGTGGTCATGGATAGGCCTGCGGAACTTGGTCGCATGGCGAATATCCCGCCCCATATTGGATGACAAGCGCCGCCGGCCGACCTGCCGGCGATCGGACCGGACTCCCGGCTTCCGGCGCCTCTCCCTTCCTGCTAAGAGCCGGCCCCATGACGACCATGCTGCAGAGCAATATCCGCAACTTCGCCATCATCGCCCATATCGACCACGGCAAGTCGACGCTGGCCGACCGGCTGATCCAGATGACCGGCGGCCTCACCGAGCGCGAAATGAAGGCGCAGGTGCTCGATTCGATGGACATCGAGCGCGAGCGCGGCATCACCATCAAGGCGCAGACCGTGCGCCTGAACTACCGCGCGAAGGACGGCAAGGACTACGTCCTCAATCTCATCGACACGCCCGGCCACGTCGATTTCGCCTATGAGGTCAACCGGTCACTCGCCGCCTGCGAGGGTTCGCTGCTGGTGGTCGACGCCTCCCAGGGCGTCGAGGCGCAGACACTCGCCAACGTCTATCAGGCGATCGAGAACAACCACGAGATCGTGCCGGTTCTCAACAAGGTCGACCTGCCGGCGGCCGAGCCCGAGCGCGTCAAGCAGCAGATCGAGGACGTCATCGGCCTCGACGCCTCGGGCGCGATCCCGATCTCGGCCAAGACCGGCGAGGGCGTGGCGGAGGTCCTGGAAGCCATCGTCACGCGGCTCCCCGCCCCAAACGGCGACGCGGACGCGCCGCTCAAGGCGCTGCTGGTCGATTCCTGGTACGACCCCTATCTCGGCGTCGTCGTGCTGGTGCGCGTCGTCGACGGCAAGCTCAAGAAAGGCATGAAGATCCGCATGATGCGGACCGCCGCCGTCCACCAGGTGGACACGGTCGGCATCTTCACGCCCAAGCTGGTCGACTGGGGCGAGCTCGGCCCGGGCGAGCTCGGCTTCTTCACCGGCTCGATCAAGGAAGTCGCCGACACCGCGGTCGGCGACACCATCACCGAGGACCGCCACCCGACCGCGACGCCGCTGCCCGGCTTCCGCCCGGCGGTGCCGGTGGTCTTCTGCGGCATCTTCCCGGTCGATGCCGCCGATTTCGAGAACCTGCGCGCGGCGATCGGCAAACTGCGCCTCAACGACGCGGCCTTCACCTCGGAGACGGAGACCTCCGCCGCGCTCGGCTTCGGCTTCCGCTGCGGCTTCCTCGGGCTGTTGCACCTGGAGATCGTGCAGGAGCGGCTGACGCGCGAGTTCGACCTCGACCTCATCGCCACGGCGCCTTCGGTGGTCTACCGCATTCAGCTCACCGACGGCAGCAAGCTGGAACTGCACAACCCGGCCGACATGCCGGACCTCGTGCGCATCACCGAGATCTCCGAGCCGTGGCTGAGGGCGACCATCCTCACCCCGGACGACTATCTCGGCGCCATCCTCAAGCTCTGCCAGGAGCGGCGCGGCGTCCAGGTCGATCTCTCCTACGCGGGAAATCGCGCCATGGTGCAGTACGACCTGCCGCTGAACGAGGTGGTGTTCGATTTCTACGACCGGCTGAAGTCGGTGTCGAAGGGCTACGCCTCCTTCGACTACCACCTGACCGACTACAAGCCCGGCGACCTGGTCAAGATGCAGATCCTGGTCAACGGCGAGCCGGTCGACGCGCTGTCGGTCATGGTCCACCGCTCCAACGCCGAGCGGCGCGGACGGTCGATGTGCGAGAAGCTCAAGGACCTCATCCCGCAGCACATGTTCCAGATCCCCATCCAGGCGGCGATCGGCGGGCGCATCATCGCGCGCGAGACCATCCGGGCGCTGCGCAAGGACGTGCTCGCCAAGTGCTACGGCGGCGACGTGACGCGCAAGCGCAAGCTGCTCGAGAAGCAGAAGGAGGGCAAGAAGCGCATGCGCTCCTTCGGCAAGGTCGACATCCCGCAGGAGGCCTTCATCGCCGCGCTGAAGATGGAGGATTAGGGCCGGTCGACAAGACGAGGACGTCGGGCGACGCCTTTCTCTCAGCGGCCCCCGGATTTGCCATTCCCCAAGAGTGTTGCACTCAGCACCCGCAGGCAGCGTCGGGCGCAAGGGTCCAGGTACTAGCGGACAAACCTCAGGAGACCGCGAAAGCCGAGGTGCTCGTTACGGTCGGATGGCGCGTATCCGTATCGCATGGTGGTCCGACAGGCGAGGCGCCCGGGGTTGCCCCAACTGCTGCCACGGTCGACCCGCCACGAGCCGCTCTGGGGAGGGGAGAAGTCGCCCTGGGTGGTACGCGGGAAGCCCGCCTCATCCCACCAGTCCTCGCACCAATTGAAGACGTTCCCCGCCATGTCGAGCGCGCCGTAGGGCGATACCCCCGTCGGGAAGCTCCCCACGGGTGAGGTGTAAGGGAATCCGTCATTATGGTCCAAGTCGCGACCGCCAAAGGCCGACATGTGCTCGTCCAGCGTCTTCCCATTGCCCATCATGATTTTGTCCCCAGGACATGATGCATCAAGGAAGTTCGCCTTCCCGGGATCCCAGGCGTTCCCCCACGGATACTTCCGACCATCGGTGTCTCGCGCCGCCTTCTCCCATTCGGCTTCGCTCGGCAACACAAGCCCTGCCCATGCGCAGTAGGCCTTAGCGTCATCCCACGAGACCATGATCACCGGATGACGATCCTTGTCCCCACCCAGTTCGTCGTCGAAGTAGGCCTTCTCCGGCTCGGCTCTGCCTGTCGCGGTGCAAAGCGCTTTGAATTGCCCGCGCGTCACGTCGTTGCGACCGATCCAATAGGCGTGCTCCATGGGGTGGGTGTGGTTCGGCTTCTCCCAGTCGGGTGCGTCCGAGTTGTCCGTCCCCATGATAAATTCGCCCGCCGGCACCGCGACCATCTCCATGTCCGAGCCCTCCGGCAACCGGAACAGGTAGAGTGGCACCTGCCTTCCGTCCGCCGCCGGCACGTCTCGGCCCGCGAGCCGGAGCCCCTCGGGCAGCTTCAGTGAGAACGGTTCCAAGTTCGCCATCGCGACTTCCTCCAATCGGCGCGGTCACAACGGCCACGACGAATAATTACACTGGGTATCTCTATATACTCGATGTAATAATTTGCCAAGAGGACCTGCATGTTGATTCCATCCGATCGCCGATCCCGTAAGCGCCTCGCCACGCGCGAAGGCATTTCCAATGTCGCCACGCGCCTCTTCGCCGAGCGGGGATTCGATCATGTGACGGTGGACGAGATCGCGACCGCCGCCGATGTCGGACGGAAGACGGTGTTCAACTATTTCCCCCGCAAGGAGGATATGTTCTTTGATCGGGACGACGAGGGCCGCGAGGTCCTGCGCGAAGCGTTGCGGCAGCGCGACGCCAAAGTCGCTCCGATCGAGACGCTACGTCTGCTCGCCCATCGGCTGGTTGCGGAACAGAGCCCTTACGTCGATTTTTCTGCTCAGAGCGAAGGCTTCATAAGGACGGTCGAGGCCAGCGAAACCCTCAAGGCGCGGGCGCGGGCGATCCGTGACGAGCTTGCGCAGGTCGTGACAGTGGCATTATCCGAATGCGCAGGGCGCGACTCTTCCGATCCCGCCGCCCATCTCGCGGCCAATCTCCTGTTGGCGACATGGACCGTTGCCTTCCTCCAGGCTCACCGGGCTTTTCGACAGAGGCAAGATGCAGAGGAAGCGAACGCCGCCTTCCTCGCAGTTATCGATCAGGGAACCATTGGCCTGAAAGCTGCCATGGCCGGTACGCCCTACGCCTGAGCGATTACCGTCCGCCTGCTGTCATTGAGCACGCAGAGGTTCCGGCAAGTATCAGAGCGCTATGCAGAGCAGCGGATACCAACCTCGTGATTTGAAAATCCACTTCGGCATCGGGACCCTGGGGCGAGGCCGCCCTACGCCACCTCTTTCCTCGACGGCATCAGCGCCGCCACGATCTCGGCATGCGGGCGGGCCTTGGAGAACAGGTAGCCCTGGCCCTCGTCGCAGCCTTCCGCCTTCAACCATTCCAGGTCGCCCTCCGTCTCGATGCCTTCCGCCGTGATGGTGATGCCGAGGCTGGTGCCGAGCCCGATGATCGCCTTGACGATCGCCTGCGAGTCGACATTGGCGCCCATGTCGTGGACGAAGGAGCGGTCGATCTTGATCTTGTCGAAGGGGAAGGAGCGCAGGTAGCTCAGCGACGAATAGCCGGTGCCGAAATCGTCCATCGAGATGTTGATGCCGAGCGCGCGCAGCGCATGCAGCGTCGCCAGCACCAGCCCCGACTTGTCGAGGAGCAGCGTCTCGGTGATCTCCAGCTCCAGCCGCTCCGGCGCCAGGCCGGAGGCGTCGAGCGCCTCCGAGACGATCGCGAGCAGGTTGCCGCTGCGGAACTGGAGCGGCGACAGGTTGACCGCCACCTTGATCGGCTCCGGCCAGCGCGCCGCGTCGGCGCAGGCCTGCCTGAGCACGAAGGCGCCGAGCTGGTTGATGAGGCCGGTCTCCTCGGCAAGCGCCACGAACTCCGCCGGCGAGACCATGCCCAGCGTCGGGTGACGCCAGCGGACCAGCGCCTCGCAGCCGATGAGGGCGCCGGTGGCGAGTTGGACGAGCGGCTGGTAGTGCACCTGCAGCGCGCCCTTGTGCAGCGCGGCGCGGAGGTCGAGCTCAAGCTGGCGGTGGGCGCGGGCGCGCGCGTCCATCTCCGCCTCGAAGAAGCGGAAGGTGGCCTTGCCGTCGCCCTTGGCGCGATAGAGCGCCATGTCGGCGTTCTTGAGAAGCTGGTCGGCCTCGACGCCATCGCCCGGGGCGATGGCAATGCCGATGCTGGCCCCGGCGCTGACGATGTTGCCGTCGAGATCGAAGGGCTCGGAGAGCACGGCGAGCAGCCGGCCGGCGAGGCAGGAGACCTCCCCCGCCTGATCGATATCGGCCTGGAGGATGGCGAACTCGTCGCCGCCGAGACGGGCGACCACGTCCTCCTGGCGGACGGCGTCGCGCAGCCGCTCAGAGACCGCCTGCAACAGCAGGTCGCCGACCGGATGGCCGAGCGAATTGTTGACCGTCTTGAAATTGTCGATGTCGATGCAATGGACCGCGAGGCCGGTGCCGTTGCGCTTCAGGCGCGACAGCATCTCTTCCATGCGTTCGTGGAGCAGCAGCCGGTTGGGCAGTTCGGTCAATGCATCGTGGTGCGCCATGAAGGTGATGCGCGCCTCCGCCCGCTTGCGCTCGGTAATGTCGACCGCCGCCATCAGCACCGCCGGTACACGTTCGTAGGTCAGCCGGCGGGCGAAGACGGCCACGTCGATGGCGCTGCCGTCGGCCCTGCGGTGCCGCCAGGTGCGGCCTGCCTCCCAATCCTCCGGCGCATCGGCGATGTCGCCGATGTCGTAACTCTCGGATGGATCGTGGATATCGGCAAGCGTGCCCGCGGTCAGCATGGCGCGGTCGTAGCCGTAGTGGTCGATCGCCGCGTCGTTGGCCGCCAGGATGTGGCCGCCGTCGACGGCGGCGACGAACATCGGCAACGGGTTCGAATCGAATAGCAGGCGAAAGGAAGCCTCGCGCTGCTTCATCTCGGTGATGTCGACACGCAGCCCGATGGTGCCGCCGTCGCTGGTCTTGCGCTCCTCGATCAGCACCACGCGGCCGTCCGAAAGAACCTGCTCGTGCGGCGGGCCGGGATTGCGCATCCTGGCCAGGCGCTCGGCGATCCAC
This sequence comes from uncultured Alphaproteobacteria bacterium, assembly GCA_963782045.1. Lineage (GTDB taxonomy): Bacteria > Pseudomonadota > Alphaproteobacteria > Rhizobiales > Kaistiaceae > CAVSRC01. The sequence continues at coordinate 7,335 of CAWAIR010000005.1, read as the reverse complement.
TCCTCCTCGCGGCCGTAGGATTCCGGGTAGTCGCCGCGCTCAACGCCGATGCGCAGCGTGTCCTCGAGCTTCACGCCGACTTCGAAGAGGTCGGCGCTGCGCTTGTAGATGTCGGCGTATTGCTGGTTCCAGAGGATATAGCGCCCCTCGGGATCGAGGAAGACGATACCCTCGGGCAGGATGTCGATGGCCTCGCGCAGGCGCCGTTCCGCCGCCTGCGCGTCGCTAAGCGCGCCATCGCTGGTTTGATCGACCCCGCTATCCCCGCATGTCATTGGATGCCCCTGTCCACGGTTATGTGGATCGGTGGTAGCGCAGCCGCGTTAAGGTCGGATGAGTGGCCAATCCGGCCGCAGTGGGAGCGCTGCATGCGCAGCGCGACCGCTTGCCCTCGCCTTAGGCAGACGGCTCGCGGTTGCCGATGCTGCGGGCAACGCGGCGTGCGAAACCCGTCACCCGATCGTCAGGAACGACGGGGATGACGGCGACGTGCACACACAGCCGGCGCTTGCACGAATTGGCGCCATCTGCCGCGATGGTTAAACGGCGATTGCCATCGTGGGGTCACGGAATCCACGTAACGGGGTTTCGCTTCGCACGCTGCCGGGTTCTAATCGCGCCATGAGTTCTGCCCAGGATCTTCCCGCCTCGCCCGACGGCTGGGCCTTCTTCCTCGACTTCGACGGCGTGCTGATCGACATCGCGGCTACGCCAGAAGGCGTGGTCATTCCGCCCGAGCTGCCCGGCATCCTGACGCGCCTGGCGGCACGCGCCGGCGGCGCCCTGGCGCTGGTCTCGGGCCGGCCGACGGCCTCGCTCGACCGCTTCCTGGCGCCGGCACGCCTGCCAGCCGCGGGTATCCATGGCGCCGAAATGCGCTTTCCCGACGGCAGCACGGTGAGCGAGGCGGCACCCGCGGTCGAGGCCGTGCGGGCGCGGCTACGGGCGCTGGCATCGCGCCATCCCGAGCTGTTGATCGAGGAGAAGAGCGTTTCGGTCACCGTCCACTACCGCGCCCGGCCGGAACTGGGGCCGGCACTGGAGAAGGAAGTCGAGGCAATCGTCGCCGGCGAACCCGGGCTGGCGGTGCAGCCGGGCAAGATGATGATCGAGGTGCGCCCCGCCGGCGCCGACAAGGGGCAGGCGATCAAGCGCTTCATGGAGATGCCGCCCTTCGCCGGGCGCCGGCCGATCGCGGTCGGCGACGATCTCACCGACGAGCACATGTTCCGGGTCGCCGTGGCGAGGGGCGGAATGGCGGTGCGCGTGGGCACCGACCGGCGCGAGACGGCGGCGACGGCACTCATCGACGACACCCCGTCGGTCCGCGCCTGGTTGTCAAACCTGGCCGGAGACCCCACATAAGGAAGACAACCAGCGTTTGTGATCGATTTTGATCACCTGGCACGGAACCTGCGGGTCTCGCGGGGCGTTGCCTGATTACGGTTCGCGTCGCAGGCAACGGCGCATTTCCGCGCCACACGCACAACGGGGAGATCGGGAGATTTTCAGCAAAGCCGCGGTGGCGAGATGAGTCGCCTTGTCGTCGTTTCGAACCGTGTGCCGCCGCCGGGCGGCAACGGCGCCGAGGCCGGCGGGCTTGCGGTGGCGCTCAAGGTGGTGCTGCGCCAGCGCGGCGGGCTGTGGCTGGGCTGGTCAGGCCAGACAGCCGAGAACGACGAACCCGACGGGGCCAAGGTCCGCTTCCGTGAAGAGGGCAACACGCTGTTCGCCCTGCTCGATCTGACCCAGCGCGATCTCGACGAGTACTACAACGGCTTCGCCAACCGTGCGCTGTGGCCGCTGCTGCACTACCGGCTCGACCTCGCCGATTTCGACCGGCAGGACCTGTCTGGCTACATGCGGGTCAACGCCTACTTCGCCAAGGTGCTGGCCGAACGGCTGCGGCCCGACGATACGATCTGGGTGCAGGACTATCACCTGATCCCGCTGGCCGCCGAGCTGCGCGCCCGTGGCGCCAAGAACCGCATCGGCTTCTTCCTCCACATCCCCTGGCCGCCGCCCGACATCTGGTACGCCATGCCGGCGCATTATCGGCTGCTGGAAGCCTTCACCGCCTACGACCTGATCGGCTTCCAGACCGAATGGGACGTGGAGAATTTCGCCAACTGCCTCAAGCGCGAGCGGCTGGCGACGGAGACCACGCCCGGCCACTTCAAGGTCGGCAATCGCGAATTCAACATCGGCGCCTTCCCCATCGGCATCGAGACCAGGGAGTTCGCCGAGGTTGCCCGCACCTCGGCCAGCAACGTGCTGGTCAAGCGCATGGTCGAGAGCCTGGGCGGCCGCTATCTGATCCTCGGCGTCGACCGCCTCGACTATTCCAAGGGCATCGACCACCGGATGCTCGCCTACGAGCGCTTCCTGCAGAACAATCCGGCCTACCACAACAAGGTGACCTATCTGCAGATCACGCCGAAGTCGCGCTCCGACGTTCCCGAATACGCCCAGATGCAGGCCGAGGTCGCCGGCACGGCGGGGCGCATCAACGGCGCCTTCGGCCATCTCGACTGGACGCCGATCCGCTACATCAACCGGACGATCAAGCGCGCGACGCTGGCCGGGCTTTACCGGCTCAGCGACGTCGGGCTGGTGACGCCGCTGCGCGACGGCATGAACCTGGTCGCCAAGGAATTCGTCGCAGCGCAGGACGGGGACGACCCCGGCGTGCTGGTGCTGTCGCGCTTCGCCGGCTCGGCGCCGGAGCTTTCCGGCGCGCTGATCATCAATCCCTACGACCTCGACAGCACGGGCAACGCCATCGCACGCGCCATCTCCATGTCGCGCGAGGACCGCGTGGCGCGCTGGCGCGACATGTATGACAGGCTGTTGAAGAACGATCTGTCGACCTGGGCCGACGGCTTCCTCGATGGGCTCGAGGGCAAGCCGACGAAGGCCGTGGTACCCCTGATGGCGGCAAGCTAGGCTCCGCGAACGGCGGGATGGCCGAACTCAGTAGCCCGGATGAAGCAGAGCGCAATCCGGGGCTGTCCGGCCCCGCATTCCGCTTCGCTCCATGCGGGCTACGGCGCTATTCCTCGCTTTGCTTCAACCATTCGCGCGCGGCGGCGATCTCGCAGGGCCGGAAGACCTTGAGCCGCGCCGGCATGAGGCCGTTCATGGCCAGCACCGCGCGCTGATAGGGCCCGTCGCTGGCGACGAACGCGATCCGCTCGAAGTGGTTGAAGTGGCGCGTGCCGAAAACGGCGTCGTCGTAGAGGCCGCCGCGGTCGTAGCCGGCAAAATCGGCACCGGCGACGTAGAGCAGGCGCGCGCGGCCGGCCGTCTCGACGGCTCCTTCGATGGACGGCTCGAGAATGAACAGCCGGTCGTCGGCGGTGATCTCACCGCTTGCCACGACACCGACGACACCAGCCGGCAGATCGTCGATCGGTTTGAACATCGTTCCCCCTCCTCGTATCCGTGGCCCTCACACCTCGATAGAGGGGGCGTGCGATGGATTGAGGGCCGAGCGGTGGTGTTTTTGTGGCCGAGAGGTTAACGCGCTAACCGGCCAACCACGCCTTCGCCTTGTCGAGGTCGGCGATGGTGAAGCCGCGCACCTCGGCCGGCATCATCAGGCCGAAGCCTTCGACCATCTGGCGGTAGGCGGCATGGTCGGTGACGAAGGCGATCCTTTCGAAATCGAAGAAGTGGCGGAAGCCGAAGGTGGCATCATCGACCATGGCGCCCATCTCGAATCCCTCGAACTCCGGTCCCAGCACGTAGAGGAAGCGCAGCTTGCCGCCCTCGGCGATCTTCGCCTCCAATTCCGGGATCAGCACCTTGCCGTAATCGTCGGCGGTGATCTTGCCGACGGCCGAATAGCCGATGACGCCCTTGGGCAGATCAAAGATCGGTCGGAACATTGTGGGCCTCCTCCTTGGTCGCGTTTGCGTTCAGTCGTCGTTCAGGGAATCAGCACCGCGGCTCCGACCAGCCGTCCGGCGCGGAGGTCGGCCAGCGCCTCGTTGGCCTTCTCCAGCGGATAGGGCGTGACGGTGGTCTTGATCGGGGCCTCGGCGGCCAATTCCATGAACTCTTCGCCGTCGGCGCGGGTCAGGTTGGCGACCGAGCGCAGCACCCGCTCGTTCCACAGGATGTCGTAGGGAAAGGATGGGATGTCGCTCATGTGGATGCCGGCGGCGATCACCCGGCCGCCCTTGCGCACGGCCCGCAAACCCGCCGGCACCAGGGCGCCGACCGGGGCGAAGAGGATGGCGGCATCGAGTTCCTCCGGGGGCGCCTCGTCCGAGCCACCCACCCACACCGCACCGAGCTTGCTGGCGAAGTCCTGGGCCATGGTGTCGCCGGGGCGGGTGAAGGCATAGACGCGCTGGCCCTGGTGGATGGCGACCTGAGCGATGATGTGGGCGGCGGCGCCGAAGCCGTAGAGGCCGAGCGCCGCGCCGTCGCCGGCCATGCGGTGGGCGCGGTGGCCGATGAGGCCGGCGCAGAGCAGCGGCGCGGCTTCCGCGTCGCCGTATTTCTCCGGCAGGCCGAAGCAGTAGCGGCGGTCGGCGACGACGTACTCGGCATAGCCACCATCGATGTCGCAGCCGGTGAAGTGCGCCGTGTCGCAGAGGTTCTCCATGCCCGCCAGGCAGTAGCGGCAATGGCCGCAGGTCCAGCCGAGCCAGGGCACGCCGATGCGGGCGCCGAGCGCGAGGTCGCCGACGCCCTCGCCGAGCGCCGCGACGCGGCCGACGATCTCGTGGCCGGGGACGATCGGGTAACGCGCCTGCGGCAATTCGCCGTCGGCGACATGAAGGTCGGTACGGCACACGCCGCAGGCCAGCACCCGGATGAGGACCTGCCCCGGCCCTGCCTCCGGTTGTGGCCGGTCGGCGAGCCGCAACGGCTGCCCCGGCCCGTCGAGAACCATCGCACGCATGGCAGAGGATATCGGCCAGCGGCGCCGCGCTATCAAGCCCCACAAAAATCAAAGGCCGGCCGCCTGTGGGGCGACCGGCCCTTGCGTGTCGGAGGCAATCGATCAAGGGGGGGAAGGAGCAGATCGACTGCTTCGGCGCAATGCTCGCGAAGCTTTTATCGCCCGCCCCGGCCGGCGGCGCTTTGATACAGCGCAAAAAGTCCCGAACCCGGCCGGTTATCGCCGCCGCCTGGCCCAGGACGCCTCGTTTCGCGCATTCGCCCGTCAAGCCGGCCTGCGCGACCTGAAGCCCGGGCGATTCGCGGCGATGTCGGTGATCCGCCAGCAATCCCGGCATCACCCAGGCCGCGCTCGGCCGGGCGATCGCCCGCGACAAATCGTCGGTGACGCCCTTGATCCAGGAGCTGGAGCGGCGCGGGCTGGTGCGGCGCGACCGCTCGGCAAGCGACCGCCGCTCGGTGGCGCTGTCGCTCACCGCCGACGGCGAGGAGATGCTTGCCCGGCTGACCGTTCACGCCGCCGCGCACGACCGCCGACTCGGCGCGATCGCGGGCCACGACAAGCACGATTTCATCGCCCTGCTCAAGAAGATCGCCGACGAGCTCGAATAGAGCGGCGGGACCACCGGCCGGCTGGCGACAGAGTGGCGGCCGCATCGACGGAACTCGCGAGCCCGACCGCGATTTACCGTGGAGGGCGAAGACGAATCGGGAGCAGGATTATGAACGGCGTCATGGTTGTCGGGCTGTTCGGCAGCAAGGGCGATGCCGACAATGCCCGCCATCGGCTGGTGAGCGAGGGCGTGGCGGAGGATGCCATCGCCGAGCATGTCCTTTCGGAGACCGCTTCGCCGCCGCATTCGATGGACGCGGAGCTCTCCACCCTTCAGGCCGATCCGTTCTTCTGGTTCATGGGCAACCTACGCCAGGACTACGCCAGATACATCCACAATGGCGAAACCGCAGTCCTTGTGCGGGTCCCGTCGCGCCTGAAGGCGGAGGCAATCACCGCCCTCCTGGGGATGTTCGATCCGCTCAGGGTCGACGTCCACGACGAGCCCGTCCGCACCAGTTGACGGGCTCGCGCTTGCGAGCTGCCGTCTCGGCGCCATAATCGGCCGGAACAAGCGAAGGGTTAGCTTCGTGTTAACGCCTTTCGCCGACCGTTCCGGAAAGACATGCCGATGCGCGCCGTCATCCCTGCCCTGCTCCTTGCCACCGCCGCCGTGGCGGCGATGGCCGCTGCCCGCGCCGCGCCGCTTTCCGCCAGCACGCCAGCCAAAGTGCTGTTCAGCAAGGCCGAGCTGCCCTCGCCGGGCAAGCCACGGCCGATCGGCTCCTATGCCGACGGCTGCATGGCCGGCGCCCAGGCGCTGCCGATCACCGGGCCGCACTGGCAGGTGATGCGGCTGTCGCGCAACCGCAACTGGGGCCAGCCCGAACTCATCCGGTACATCGAGACGTTCGCCGACGACGCCGCCAAGGACGGCTGGAATGGCCTGCTGATCGGCGACATGGCGCAGCCGCGCGGCGGCCCGATGATCAGCGGCCATGCCAGCCACCAGATCGGCCTCGACGTCGACATCTGGCTCACCCCGATGCCCGACCATGTGATGAGCCGCGAGGAACGCGAGAAGAAGGCGGCGCAGTCGCTGCTGGTCAGCGGCAAGCGGCTGACGCTCGATACCCGCAAGTGGTCGGATCTCTACCTGAGAACTCTACAAGCAGGCGGCGTCCTACCCCGACGTCGTGCGCATCTTCGCCAGCCCGGCGATCAAGAAAGAGCTCTGCGCCACCGCCGGCACCGACCGGGCGTGGCTGAGGAAGATCCGCCCGTGGTACGGCCACGACGACCACATGCATGTGCGGCTCGCCTGCCCGCCCGGCATTTCCGGCTGCGTCGATCAGGCGCTGCCGCCGCCCGGCGACGGCTGCGGCAAGGATCTGGCCTGGTGGTTCCGCCCGCCCCCGCCGCCGCCCAAGCATCCGGTGAAGCCGAGGCCGCCGCCCCCGGAAAAGACGCTGGCCAACCTGCCGGCGGCCTGCCGGGAGGTGCTCACCGAAGGTCCCGGTGGCGTGGCGCTGACCGCCGGCATTCCATTGCCGGAGCCGCGGCCGACATCGGCGACCGATACGGGCGCGGGGGACTAGGCTCCGGCGAGGGCGGCAGGGCATGGCGCGTGGTGCAATCGTCCCCTCTCGCGCCGGGAAAGGCGACTGGGCCATATCGCCAGAAGCGAGGAAGGATGACGGGCGTGCCTCAGCCGAGCTGCAGGCTGCGCACGAAAGGCTTGGGTGATTCGGCGTAGAGGCCCTCGCCGAGCTCGAAGGCTTCCGCCTCGAGTTCGCGCCGCCGGTCGGCGATGAGCGCCAGTTGCGCCATCAGCGACAGATCGCCGCTCGGCGACAGGGCAAGCCGCT
>CAWAIR010000004.1:0-29799 GCA_963782045.1 uncultured Alphaproteobacteria bacterium | reverse complement strand
CACCATCGAGCCGGGCACGCCCTTCTTTGGCTTGCATGAGGCGGGCAAGCTGGCCGTCCCCGACGAAGATGCCGCCGCCGACCTCTACGGCGTCACGCAGGCCGTGTGCGATGCCGCCGGCCTGCCGGCCTACGAGATTTCCAATCATGCGGTGCCTGGCGCCGAGTGCCGGCACAACCTCGTCTATTGGCGCTACGGCGAATATGCCGGCGTCGGGCCCGGTGCCCACGGAAGGCTGAGACAGGCCGACGGGCGCCATGCGCTGGCCGCCGAACGGGTGCCCGAAAAGTGGCTGGAGAAGGTCGAGGCGTGGGGCGACGGGCTCGTGGTCGACGATCTGCTGACGGCGGAAGAGGAGGGCGACGAGATGCTGCTCATGGGCCTCCGCCTGGCGGAGGGCATCGACCTCGAGCGCTATGGCCGCATGGCCCGCCGGGTGCTCGATCCGGCGCGCCTCAACGACCTCATCGCCAACGGCATGGTCGAGCGCACGATCGGCGGCTTCCTGCGCGCCACGCCCGCCGGCTTCTACGTTCTGGATGCGGTGGTCGCCGACCTGGCGGCGTGAGCGCTGTCAAATCCGGCAATGCCTACCGCGCTACTCGCCAACCACGATCAGTCTTTTGAAACACGGTGGACTTCTGATAGCGCGTATAGACATAAGGCTCTACCCGCTTGAGTTCTGGAGGAAGCGTAACTACCTCGACATAGTCGACTGTTTTGTAGCTCCCGGTGTTCGGGGCAAATGGCGCGTCAGCAATTGTCAGCACCTCCACGTGGCCGGGTAAGCAGCGGTTGTCATTGTTCTTTCGGCTAATTCCAGCACACATACCCAACATACACGGCACTATCCACTGGTCGCCGTCAGGCGTGTCAGCAACTTTCAAGGTGCCTCCAAGAAGCCCACCCTGAACAACCGTGAACGCTCCAATAGCCTTCGCCCGCTCAAAGCCGCCATCGTTGAACTTGAGGGCTGTCTCACATGCGTCGCCGCGTCCAGATCCGTCGAGTATCCGCGCCACTTTCGGACCGTGTGAGATCGCCACAACCTGCCAAGGCTAGAGCCGCAATAGTTATTGCCGCGCGCTTTAGGAAACGAAGCGCACCATTCCAATGACGGTCTGTAGCGACACTGGAGTTCTCGGCTGAGATCGGCCAGCTACACCGTGACATTGCGCCACCCCGAAATAGAGAAGCGAGCGTGGCACAACCTTAGCGGGTCTGCAACACGCCGGAATCACCTCAGCCTATCTTCTGCGGAAATAGTCCGACAACTCAAGTGCCCGAGCGGGTGAAGGTCCGCGGTGCCGGCGAGACGAGCACCGCCGTGCCGTTGTTGATCTGATAGACCGCAAGGCTGCGCTGGTTCAGCCCGTTCGACAGGAAGCGGAAGGCGCCGTCCAGCCCAATATAGCCGCTCGGATTGGTCAGCGTCGCCTGCGCGAAGCGCTGGTCGCCGAAGCGAGCGGTCAGCCCGGCGGCGAGGCTCACCGCGTCATAGGCAAGCGTTGCCGTGCGGCTCGGCGCGGCGCCGAATGCGGCCTGGTAGCGCTGAGCGAATCCGGCGAAACCGGTATTGTCGGGGGCCGGATAGAGAGCGCCGTTGAGGGTCGATTCGCGCGCCACGGCCGGGTCGTCCCACTGGCCGCTGCCGAGATAGGTGATCTTGTTGGAATCGACGCCGGCGGCGGCCATGATCTGGGCCAGGAAGGGTGCCTCCTGGGCGCCGCCGGGCATGAACACGGCATCGACCGTGCCGGATTTGACCAGGGTGGCGATCGCCGTCGCCTTGGCCTGCATTACGGTCTTGTCGAGGGCGTAGCGTTCGACCGACATCACCCGGCCGCGCGCATTGGCGACGGCCCGCTGCAGTGCCGCTTCCACGATCGTGCCATAGGGGCTGTCGGGCAAGAGCGCCGCGAAGGAGCGCCGGCCCTTGGAGGCGGCATAGCTGATGATTCGGTCGACGTCGCCTTGCGGCAGGAAGCTCAGCAGATAGACCCCGGGCGAGGCCGTGCTGGTGTCGGTGGAGAAGGCGACCACCGGCACGCCCGCGGGCTTGGCCACCTGCGCCACGGCCGTCACCGACGGGGCGAAAAGCGGACCGATGATCAGCTCGGCACCCTGCGCGATGGCGGCCCTGGCCGCGGCCTGCGCGCCATCGATGGTGCTGCGATCGTCCTTGACCAGCACCTGGATGCCGGCGGTCTTGAAGTCGCGAATCGCAAGATCGGCGGCGTTCTTCAGGTCCTGGGCGATCTGACCGGCATTGCCGTTTGCCGACAGCGGCAGCAGCAGACCGACCTTGACCGACCCGGTGCCGAGCACCTCGCCGGTGACCGGCTGATTGCCGCCGCCGCCGAAACCAAAGCCGCCGCCCCCGCCGCCCAGCCCGGCGCCGGTGCAGGCAGCGACAAACAAGACCGATACCAGGGCGGCGACGTTGCGCGCCGTCCCGAGACCAGAACGTACAAAACTCCAACCGGACAAGAAATTCTCCCCTGCTCGCCCCAGAGCCGGTAAAAGCCGGCAAATCATAGGCCTAAACCGCAGCCTGTCAAAATCTCATGACCTCGGCCTGTGAGCCGGGCGGCGCCGGATGACGGTCGGAAAAAGCGGTAGCGATATGGCGCAACGTGGCAGCGACCGGTTCTTCACCATCGATGGGCACCGCCTGGCGGCCCGCGCGCCGGAACCCGGCCTCTATGTCGTTGCCACCCCGATAGGCAATCTCGGCGATGTCTCGCTGCGCGCCCTTGAGACACTGGCCGCCGCCGATGTGGTCGCCTGCGAGGACACGCGGGTGACGGCCGTGCTTCTGCGACACTTCGGCATTGAGACCCCGCTCTTCGCCTATCACGACCACAATGCGGCGCGGCAGCGGCCGAAGCTGCTGGATGCCCTTGCCGGCGGCAAGGTGGTGGCGCTGGTCAGCGACGCCGGCACGCCGCTGATCTCCGATCCCGGCTACAAGCTGGTCAAGGAGGCCCGCGCGGCCGGTCACGCGGTCGTGCCGGTGCCCGGCGCCTCGGCTCTTCTGGCCGGCCTGGTCGCATCCGGCCTGCCCACCGATGCCTTCCTCTTCGCCGGTTTCCTGCCGCCGAAATCCGCCGCCCGCCGGACGCGCCTCGGCGAGCTCAAGGCGGTGCCGGCGACGCTGGTCTTCTACGAGACCGGCCCGCGGCTGGCCGCTGCCCTTGCCGACATGGCGGAGGTTCTGTCGGGCGAACGGCCGGCGACCGTCGCCCGCGAGCTGACCAAGGCCTTCGAGACGGTGCGCACCGGCACGCTTCGGTCGCTGGCTGAAGCCTATGCGGCCGAAGGCGCCACCCAAAGGCGAGATCGTCGTCATGGTCGGGCCGCCGATTGCCGAAGCCCCTTCGGCCGAGGATGCCGACCGGCTGCTCGCCGAACTGCTTGAACACAAGCCGCTCAGCCAGGCCGTGACCGAGGCGGCGTCGCTCACCGGCCTCAAGCGCCGCGACCTCTACAGCCGGGCGCTGGCCCTGAAGGATAGGGATGGCACCGCCTGAGGACGCCGCCCGACGTAGCGCCGAGCGCCGCGGCCGCCGCGCCGAGACGCTGGCAGCCTGGCTTCTCAGGGCGAAGGGCTACCGCATCCTCGCCCGCCGCTATCGCACGTCGGTTGGCGAGATCGATCTTATCGCGCGCCGTGGCCGCCTGATCGTCTTCGTCGAGGTCAAGCAGCGTGCCGACTCTTGCCGACGCGGCCGAAGCCGTGACCCCGGCTGCCCGCCGGCGCATCGCCCGTGCCGCCGCCCTCTGGCTTGCCGCCCATCCGGCGGCCGCCCTCTTCGATCTTCGTTTCGACGTCATCGTCTGCGCGTCTCGCCGCCTGCCGCGCCATATCGTGCATGCGTTCGACGCCGAGGGTGCGGCGTGATAAACGCACCCGCCCCAAGCCGGAACCCGAAGACATGCCCCTGAAAATTGCCGTCCAGATGGACCACATCGCGCGGATCGCGATCCGCGGCGATTCGACCTTCGCGCTCATGCTGGAGGCCGAGAAGCGCGGCCACCGCCTCTATCACTACACGCCGGAGCGCCTGGCAATGCGCGACGGCCGGGTTGGCGCGACCGTCGAGCCGGTCTCGGTGCGCGACAGCGAGGGCGATCACTACACGCTCGGCCCCTCCGATTTCGTCGATCTGTCGACCTTCGACGTCGTCCTCCTGCGCCAGGACCCGCCCTTCGACCTCGCCTACATCACCACCACCCATCTGCTCGAGCGCATCCACCCCGAGACCCTGGTGGTCAACGATCCGGTGAGCGTGCGCAACGCGCCGGAAAAGCTCTTCGTCACCGAGTTCTCGGCGCTGGCGCCGCCCACCCTCATCACCCGCGATCGCGCCCGCATCGCCGCCTTCCGCGAGGAGCATGGCGACATCATCGTCAAGCCGCTCTATGGCGCCGGCGGCGCCGGCGTCTTCCGCATCACCGGCCACGACGAGAACCTGCTGGCGCTCTTGGAAATGTTCGAGGGCGCCTACCGCGAGCCCTTCGTCATCCAGCGCTACCTCCCCGAGGTGCGCCAGGGCGACAAGCGCATCATCCTGGTCGAGGGCGAGCCCGTGGGCATCATCAACCGCGTGCCGGCGGTCGGCGAGGCACGCTCCAACATGCATGTCGGCGGCCGCGCGGAACCGGCGGAGATGAGCGCCCGCGACAAGGAAATCTGCGCGACAATAGGCCCACGCCTGCGCGAGCTCGGCCTCACCTTCGTCGGCATCGACGTCATCGGCGACTGGCTCACCGAGATCAACGTCACTTCGCCTACCGGCATCCGCGAGGTGAAGCGCTTCGGCGGCGCCGATATCGCCGTTCTCCTCTGGGACGCCATCGAGAAGAAGCGGGGTCGATGACCGCCGCGCTCACCACCATCGGCTTCGATGCCGACGATACGCTGTGGCAGAACGAGCATTTCTACGCCCTGACCAAGTCGCGTTTCGCCACCGCGCTTGCCGGCTACGCCGAGCCGGAGGCGCTTTCGGCCGAACTGCTCGAGACCGAGCGCCGCAACCTCGGCCAGTACGGCTTCGGCATCAAGGGCTTCACCCTGTCGATGATCGAGACCGCGATAAGGGTAACCGGCGGCGCCGTGCCGGCCTCGGTCATCGCCGAGATCCTCGAGGCCGGCCGCGACATGCTCTCCCACCCGGTCGAGACGCTCCCGCATGTGCGCGAGACGCTTGAGCGGCTCGCCGGCACCTATCGCCTGGTGATGATCACCAAGGGCGATCTCTTCGACCAGGAACGCAAGCTCGCCGAATCCGGCCTGGGCGACTTCTTCGCGGCCGTCGAGATCGTCAGCGACAAGGACGTCGGCACCTATGAGCGCATCTTCGCCCGCCACGGCGACGGGCCCGAGCACGCCATGATGGTCGGCAATTCGCTGAAATCCGATATCGTCCCGGCGATCGCCGCCGGCAGCTGGGGCGTCTACATCCCCCACGACCTCAACTGGGTGCTGGAACACGCCGAAGAGCCGGTTTCCTCGCCGCGCTACCGGCGGCTGGAGCACCTTGGCGAGCTGACGGCGCTGATCGGGGAAATCGGCTGAACGCCCCCACAACCGCGTTCACGTATTGTTCTTGACGACCGGTTGCAGCCTCCGCTAAAGTTCGCCCCGTAGCAGGCGGGGCGAACGCGTATGGTTTCTCACGTCACCACCGTGGCCTTTCAGGGCATCGAGGCGGTTCCCGTCGATGTCCAGGTGCAGATCGTCCCCGGCCTGCCGCGCTTCATCATCGTCGGGCTGCCCGACAAGGCGGTGGCCGAGAGCGGCGAAAGGGTGCGCAGCGCCTTGCATGCTTCCGGCCTGTCGCTGCCCGCCAAACGCATCATCGTCAATCTCGCCCCGGCCGATCTTCCCAAGGAAGGCAGCCATTACGACCTGCCCATCGCGCTCGCCCTGATGGCCGCGATCGGCGCCGTTCCCGGCGACCAGCTTGGCGATTTCGTCGCCCTGGGCGAATTGTCGCTGGACGGTACCATCGCGGCCGTAGCCGGCGTCCTGCCGGCGGCGATCGCCGCCAATGCGAGGGGGGCCGGGCTCATCTGCCCGGCCGCTTCCGGTCCGGAAGCCGCCTGGGCGAGCGGCGACATGGCGATCCTCGCCCCGCGCAGCCTGATCGCGATCGCCAATCATTTCCGCGGCACCCAGGTCCTGTCGCGGCCGGAGGCCGGCATTGCCGAAGCCAGCGATGCTTTGCCCGACCTTGCCGACATCAAGGGCCAGGAGACCGCCAAGCGGGCCCTGGAGGTCGCCGCCGCCGGCGGCCACAACCTGCTGATGGTCGGCCCGCCGGGTGCCGGCAAGTCGATGCTGGCCAGCCGCCTGCCCTCCATCCTGCCGCCGCTCTCGCCGTCGGAACTGCTCGGCATTCGGTAGCAAAGGAAGCAGCCGGAATTGTGGAGGGCCGCTAGATGATAGCGGCGCTCGCAGTCATCGCTTGTCTATTTGGCGTAACATTCCGGTATTTGCCAACCGACAGATGGCAGCGTCACGGAAACATTTCTCTCCGGAAAATTCTATAAAGAGGACTGTTTCACGCGGCCTACGAAAAACATCTATATATGCTTGACAACAATACGCGAGAATATGCAATACTTATCGCGATTTTATCTCGGCCAACATCAATTTGGCGAGTTGCCTCAATGCTGGCGGGTATATTTCCATGTCGTCTTTGCTATTCGTCGCGCTGATGTCATAACTACTTCTGGTTTATTTCCTGTCGGCTGGGCACCTTCGCTCGTCTTCCCAACGCCAATCTCGCTTTCTTACTACAACAGTAATCGCGGTCGCAACTTTTCGGGCTGGTAGCTCTGCCCATAGTTTTCGTACTTTGTAGGTAACCACGATTTCGTCCCCGGCACGTCGAGTATGAAACGTCGACAACAAATGACTACTGCTTTCAAATACGCCCAGCAATTGCCTTGCATCGCGGTCGTTGCGCCGCAATTTTGGTGGATTTGTGGCGGCATTGGCAAGAGCGCCTGCGGCATTGGCACTCTCCCGACGCCTCATCCCATAGCACGTTGCGTGCGTAGACCATAGCCGAGGACCGCAACCAACCAAGTAATCGAAGCCAAGACCAATCGCCGCCAACAGCGGCGATCACTGGCCCAAAAGACCATTTCCTTTTGGGCCTGCAAATCCTCTTGGGCGCGCTGGGGTTCGGGGGCGGCAGAACTATCTAGCCTTTCGCGAAGGCCAATCGACAAGCTGTTGCTCACTAAATCCGATGCCCCTCGCAATCGCTGTAGACAATTGCGACTACAGCATCGGCCTTGTTTTGATTGGCGGCGTTGACGTGCATATTCGGAATTGGCTCTAATGTTACAGTTTGAAATGCCAAACAAACGCGCATTCTCGGATAGCGAAGCAGGAACGAAGATGAATATCTACTTGCCCAAGTTGCGAATTCTGTTGGCTTCGAACCTAAGGCTTTCAAACATTGCAGCATGAAGGCAGCCGGTGAACTTTGCCCCGGCTTACCTTGTTCCTCAGATTGCGTTCGTCCTCTTGCACCCCGATCGATGCCAGTCTTTCCCGACTAGTTGGGCATAGCTAACGTCCTGTCTGGCCATTTCACCGCGAATGATCCCCCGCGCTTTGGCTTCCCAGTCTGTCCGTTCGGGCATGGCACGCTCCTTGATGTCGATTGTCATCGTATAGCGTGCTTTTGCTCTTGACAAGGTGACATGTCGTCATTATCTCTAGTGCACAAGCACTGGAAATGATGACAAATGGCACAACACTTCCTCCTTAGCGCAACCGCCCGGACCCTTAGCCTCAAGGCGATCTATGCCGGTGGCGAGGACAAGGCGTTTGAGACGTTCAGGAGCCTCCGTTGGCCCGAGACCGAGGGCGAGCCGGTTTGTCCGTACTGTGGTTCGCTGGACCATTACGTGACCGCTCGTAAGCGGTTCGCCTGCCGTGACTGCCGGAAGCAATTCAGCGTCACATCGCGCACGATCTTTGCCAGCCGCAAAATGTCCTTCACCGACATGCTGGCGGCGATCTGCATCGTCGTGAACGCGGCCAAGGGGCTTTCGGCCCTCCAGCTTTCGCGTGACCTGTGCTGCCAAGGCAAGACGGCCTTCGTGTTGAGCCATAAAATCCGTGAAGCCATCGCGGCCGAGATTGAAGCCGAGACGCCAGATGGCGAGGTCGAAATCGACGGTGCCTATTTCGGCGGTCACGTCCGGCCGGCGAACCGAGTTGAAGATCGTGTTGACCGTCGTTTGGCCGAAAACCAGACCGGCACGCGGCGTGTTGTCGTGGCCCTTCGTGAGCGCGGCGGCCGGACCTTTACGCACGTCACCACGACGGAAGCGGAAGGCGTCAAGATCGCTTTCCAGACGGCACAGGACAAGACGACTTTCTATGCCGACGAAGCCTCGCATTGGGATGCTCTGCACGCCCGCTGGCCGGTTCGCCGGATCAATCACAGCGTTGCCTATTCCGATCTGAACGGCACCAGCACCAATCAGGTGGAAAGCTATTTCAGCCGCCTCCGTCGCATGGTGGACGGCCAGCACCACCACGTTTCAGTGCCCGCTACCTTCACGCCTATGCGGCACAAGCGGCTTGGATGGAAGATCACCGGCGGCTGTCAAACGGTGCGCTGTGCCATCGCGCCCTTGGGCTGGCGCTGGCACATCCGGTAAGCCGCCAGTGGAAAGGTTATTGGCAAAAGGCTATTTGAGTAACCGCCCATATACCGAAGATCATTCCGAGAATGCCTGCTATCAACGCCGCCACAGCTATAGCGATCAATATGCGGTCTTTGCGCGCCAAGGATCTCCATGATTGGAGTCGATTGATCGAAAATCTCGTAAACATTTCGACAATCCGTATCGAACGATATACCCTTCACCGCCTTATATATTATATCACGATCTTTTCTATGTGAACGAGACGTAGCAATCTGTATCTTGTGATGCCCGTAAGCAATCCAATGAGTTCCGAGTATTTTGGGTATGCCTTAAGTACAGCATCGTACCCTAAACGCTCTCGCAGCAATATTGAATTTCTGCACTTATAGTCTGCGACGGTAGCGTCAATTGCGTCATGGCGTGCGCGATAACAATCAAAACGCGCGTCTTCCAAAAAAGCTCTGGATTTCATCGGTAGACCCACCTACCGTAATACGCTGCACCGCATCAACAATACGACGCCCAGCATATCGTAATTCTTTAATAGATGGAAATACGACTTGTTCGCCGACCTGTTCGGCAATCTTAATAGTCTTCTTCGAGCTTTATCCCACTCTGCGCAGATTGATTTGAGTATACTCCGCGTAATCAGGCATGCCTACCATGTTGTGCGCCTGCCCTCTCTTGTGCATCAAGTTCGGCAAACGCGCGGTCACCACGCACCCTTAATTCTTCAAGGGCATCGTCATCCAGCACATTACCGTTCTGAAATGTCACATTCCCGCGGGCAAAGCGTTTGATGACCGCAATGCGAGCGGACTTGACCGCCTCTTCGTAATCGCGAAGAGTCAGCCAGTCGATAAAGTTGCGGACCATCATTCCTCCGAATCGAGAGCGGCGCCGATAACCACAACAACCGCAGTCTGTCAAGGGCCTAAGATTGGACTTGACACTACTCGAATCAACCCCGCCACGCCATTATGACAGATTAGCTTGGTTAATTGTGGTGTCAATGAGTCAGCATTGTGGCGCAGACTTGTGGAAAACTTGGGGTTGTTCCGCGCGATCTGCCAGACCATCACTTGCCCCGGCCCGTCGCTGGACGCGACGACGCCCTTGTTGCGCTGGCCGCGTAGGGCCACGCCACAACGCTTCGTCATCAGCCGAAGCAAGTTCAAGGTCCGCCGTGTCGAGTGCCCGCTCCCGCATCAATTGGAAAGCAATATCGCGCGTCGTGAACGGCTCTGCGGCCTGTCTGAGCATGTCCAGCACGATCCGGGTCATCTGGCCGCGCTTGGCCCAATCCTCTGGCGGCCGGAACGTCTTGGGCTTGATCGCCTCGATCTGGTAGTCGGCGTCGAATAGCCGGATCGTGGCGTCCAGGTGCTCCAGCTCGCCAATCATGCGGTGAAGGTCGGCTTGGGCGTTCTCGATAGCGCCGGCCAATTCGGCGCGCTTCCGCACAAGGCCGGTGAGAACAAAGGTGTTTCCGTCGTTTTCCATGCCGCCGAATGTGGGGTAGAATCAGCCGTGCCGGCTTGCTTCCTTTGCTACCGAATGCCGGAACTGCTCGAAGTCTCCATGATCGCCTCGGTCGCCGGCGAGATCGCCAATGGCAGGCTCACCCGCCGCCGGCCCTTCCGCGCGCCGCACCACTCCGCCTCCATGGCCGCCTTGGTCGGCGGCGGCATGCGCGCCCGGCCGGGCGAAGTCTCGCTTGCCCATCACGGCGTGCTCTTCCTGGATGAGTTTCCCGAATTCGCCCCGCAGGTGCTCGATTCCCTCCGCCAGCCGCTGGAAAGCGGCGAAAGCGTCATTGCGCGGGCCAATTACCGCATCTCCTATCCGGCGGTGATCCAGCTGATCGCCGCCATGAATCCCTGCCGCTGCGGCATGGCCGGCGAGCCCGGCCATGTCTGCCGGCGCGGTCCGCGCTGTATCGACGACTACCAGGCGCGTATTTCCGGGCCGCTGCTCGACCGCATCGATCTCCGCATCGACGTGCCGGCGGTCTCTGCCGCGGACCTCATCCTGCCGGCGCCGGCCGAACCCTCTTCCGCCGTCGCCGAGCGTGTTGCGGCGGCCCGTGCCGTCCAGAGCGAGCGTTTCGCGACAATGGGCCTGGACAAGGTGCGCACCAATGCGCAATGCGCGCCTGCGCTGATCGAGCAGGTGGCCGCGCCCGATGCCGCCGCGTCAGCGCTGTTGCGTCAGGCTGCCGAGGCGATGCGCCTGTCCGCCCGCGGCTATCACCGGGTGCTCAAGGTCGCCCGCACACTCGCCGACCTCGATGGCGCCGAGAGCGTCGGCCGCATCCACCTTGCCGAAGCGCTCTCCTACCGCGCCGTCGGCGAGCGGCTGGCCGCGGCGGCATAGGGGCGCTTTTCGTCAAGCATTTCGAAAGCTTGCGCGTCCACTCTGGCGGAAGTCCCGTGCCGGCGCCCTGCCGGCGCGTCCGTTCGAGCGTCACGACGATGGTGCGACCGCAAGCTGACAGTGCCGAGGGCGCCGCCTCCGAGGCCGGCCCGCCCGAGCGGCTGAAAGCCGCCGAAATGGCAGCCCCGCCGGTTTCCGCGCCGCACCGGGTCGCCGCCGGCCTGTTTGCCGCGGCTGCCGGATTGGGTGTCCTCCTTGCCGGGGCGATCGCCTGGGTGTCGCCCGAATCGGCGCCCTTCACCGGGCCCCTGGTCGTGCTCGTCGGCGCCATCGGCCTGTGGGGCGCAGCCCAGGCTGACCGCAAGCGGTTGGCCGGCGACCTTGCCCGTCTCACGCAGGAGAACCACCGGCTAGCCGAAACCATCGAGCAGCTGTCGGATGTCGCCTGGGAGCTGCATGAGAGCGACGAGCGCTATCGCAGCCTCACCGAGGCGCGCCAGCGGGCCGAAGCGGCCAATCAGGCGAAATCGCGCGTGCTCGCCACCGTCAGCCATGAGTTCCGCACGCCGCTCAACGGCATCCTCGGCCTCACCGGCCTGCTCATGGAGACGCCGCTGACGCCCGACCAGGAGACCTATGCCCGCGCCGTGCATTCCTCCGGCGAGGCGCTCTTGGCGCTGGTCGACGACATGCTCGATTTTTCGCGCATCGAGGCCGGCCGCCTCGAGCTGCGCCCGTCGGCGACCGATGTCGAAGCGCTGCTGCAGGAGATCGCCGAGCTGCTTGCCGCCCGCGCCCACGCCAAGGGCATCGACATCGCCACCGACGTCGCCCCGTCTCTGCCGGCGGCGGTGATGGTCGATGCCGCCCGCTTGCGCCAGGTGCTCATCAACCTTGCCGGCAACGGGGTGAAGTTCACCGAGACCGGCGGCGTCACCCTCGGCGCCCATGGGCACGACGAGGCGGGCGACGGCCGCATCGGGCTCACCTTCAGCGTTGCCGATACCGGCCCGGGCATCGCCGCGGACGAGGCCGAACGCCTCTTCGGCGAGTTCGAGCAAAGCGATTCGGCGCTCACCCGCCGTCATGGCGGCGCCGGGCTGGGGCTGGCCATCTCGCGCCGCATCGTGCGCCAGATGGGTGGCGAGCTGACTGTGGCGCCGGCGGCAGGTGGCGGCTCGCTGTTCCGCTTCACGCTCGTTCTCGACGTCGTGGCCTCCACAACCGAGAAGGCTGCAGCCGACGGCGAGGCTCTTGCCGGCCGCGCGGTCCTCATTGTCGCGCCGTCCGGTGCCGAACCGCCGGTGCTGGCCCGTCATCTTGCCGACAGCGGCGCGGCCGCCCGCCTGGCCGGCAGCGCCAACGAGGCGGCCGCCGTCATCGGCGCCGCCACGGCCGCCGGCCAGCCGCACGATGCCATTCTGGTCGATGCCCGCGTGATGCCCGATGCCGCGGCCGCGCTGGCGCGCATCCGCGAGGCCGCCGGTCGCCGCGTTCCGGCGGCGGTGCTCATCCAGCCCGGTCGCCGCGGCGATATCGAGGCGTTGCGCGAGGCTGGCTTCGACGCCTATCTCGTGCGTCCGGTGCGGCGCGCCTCTCTCACCCGCATTGTCGCCGAGATCGTCGCCGGCGACGGCAGCTTCCGCATCGACCCGAGCGATGCAAGGCCGCGTCAGGCGGCTCCCTCACGCCGGGCAGGGGCCCCGCTCAGCGTGCTGGTGGCGGAAGACAACGAGATCAATGCGCTGCTGGCGCGCGCCGTTCTGGAGGGGCTCGGCCACGAAGTGACCGAAGTGCGCGACGGGCTCGCCGCCGTCCAGGCGGCGACCGGGCGCAGAGGCGGGTTCGACGCCATCCTCATGGACCTGCACATGCCGGGTCTCGACGGGCTGGCGGCGGTGCGTGCCATCCGCGATCACGAGCGCGACCATGGCACGCCGCCTGCCGCGATCCTCGCCGTCACCGCGGACGTGCTGGCCGAGACGCGCAGCGCAGCGCGTGCCGCCGGCATCGACACCGTTCTGGAAAAACCGATGACCCCGGATGCGCTCCGTCAGGCTCTGGCCGAAGTGACCGCCCGCAACGCCGCCTGACGCGACTACGCGCCGCCGCCCTCTCCGGTCACTTCGCCGGCTTCCGCCGCCGGTGCTTCCGCCTGGGGCTCGGGCGCCGCAGCGGGCCTGGGTTTCTTGACCACCGAAACCAGCGCCGGCCGCAGCACGCGGTCGCCGATGGCGTAGCCGGCCTGGATTTCCTCGGCCACCATCCCCGGCTGGGCGTCGGGCATGTCCACCTCGAACATCGCCTGATGGAAGCTGGGGTCGAATTTCAGCCCCTTGGCCTCCACCCGCCTGACACCGAACTTGGTCAGCGACTGCTCCAGCCCGCGTTCGGTCATCTCGACGCCGTCGATCAGCGCGTCCAGCGCCTGGTCGCCGCTGCCGCGGCTGTCCTTGGGCACCGCCTCGATGGCGCGGCGCAGGTTGTCGCCCACCGTCAGCATGTCGCGGGCAAACGAGGCAATCGCATATTGCCGCTGGTCGGCGACCTCGCGCTCGGTGCGCTTGCGCAGATTTTCCATCTCCGCCAGCGTACGCAGCAGTTTGTCCTTCATGTCCGCCACCTCGGCCTCAATCGCCGCCGCCGGTTCGGCGGGGCCCGCATCGTTGGCTGCCACCGGCGCCTCGGCGGACGGCTCATCCGGCTGCTTGCCGGGTGCGGTCGGGGTTTCGTCGGCCATCATCCGTTCCATGAGAAATCGTTGTTCGGGGTTCGGTCCCGTATGTCATGCGCCGCGCCGCAAAAATCAAGCGGCAAGCGGGTTTCAGATACGCCTCAGCGCAACCTTTTCGATGGCGTGATCGGGGCCCTTGGTGATGATCAGGTCGGCCCGCGGCCGCGTCGGCAGGATGTTGTCGAACAGGTTGACCAGGTTGATTCGCGTCCACAGGCTGAGCGCGATTTCCTCCGCTTCGGCATCGGAGAGCGCCGCATAGCGGTGGAAATAGGATTTCGGATCCTGGAAGGCCGTCCCACGCAGACTGAGGAACCGCTCCACGTACCAGCGCCGCACCTCTGCCTCGTCGGCGTCGAGATAGACCGAGAAATCGAAATAGTCGGAGACGAAGGGCACCACCCGCCCGTCGCGCGGCAGGCGCGAGGTCTGCAGCACGTTCAGCCCTTCCAGAATGAGGATGTCCGGCCGGTCGATGCTGATCATCTCGCCGGGCACGATGTCGTAGGAAAGGTGCGAATAGACCGGCGCGGTGACGTGCGCCTTGCCGGCCTTGATATCGCGCAGGAAGGCGAGCAGCGCCGCCAGGTCGTAGCTCTCCGGAAAGCCCTTGCGCTCCATCAGCCCCGTGCGCTGGAGTTCCGCGTTGGACAGCAGGAAGCCGTCGGTGGTCACCAGATCGACCTTGGGCGTGTTCGGCCAGCGGGTGAGCAGCGCCCGCAGCACGCGTGCCGTGGTCGATTTGCCCACCGCCACCGATCCGGCGATGGCGATGATGAACGGCGTCACCCCTTCGTTGGTGCCGAGAAAGGTGCGGGTCGCCTGGTGCAGTCCCTGGGAGGCGCCGACATAGAGGCTGAGCAGGCGCGACAGCGGCAGATAGATCTCGACCACGTCGTTGAGCGAGATCGGGTCGTTGAGGCTGCGCAGGCGGGTGAGGTCGGCGGCATCGAGCGTCATCGGCGTGTCGGCGCGCAGCTTCGCCCACTCCGCCCGGGTGAACAGCCTGTGCGGCGACAGGTCCGGTGCAGCAGCCACGTCCATCACACCGGCTTCTTCCCACGCGCCGCCTTCTCGGCAAGCCCGCTCTGGCCGGTGCGCTTCTCGAGCTCGGCCATCACATCCTCGAATGCAACACCGCCCGCCTTCAGCATCACCATGAGATGGTAGAGCACATCGGCGGCTTCCGCCGTCAGCGCCGCTTTGTCGCCGCTCACCGCCGCCAGCGCCGCCTCGACCGCCTCCTCGCCGAATTTCTTGGCCGTCTGCTGCGACGCCCCTGGCAAGCAGCCTGGCCGTATAGGACGACTCCGGATCGGCCGCGCGGGCGCGCTCTGCGATGATGTCGGCAAGATCGGCCAGGGTGAAATCGCTCATCGGTTTCCTCAGCCGTCGAGGCGCACCGGCACGCCGAAGGCGGCCATGTGCTCCTTCGCCTGGCGGATGGTGAAGGTGCCGAAGTGGAAGATAGAGGCCGCCAGCACGGCGGAAGCGTGGCCTTCCGTCACGCCCTCGACCAGATGGTCGAGCGTGCCGACACCGCCCGAGGCGACCACCGGCACGCCCACCGCATCGGCGATCGTGCGGGTCAGCGCCAGGTCGAAACCGTCCTTGGTGCCGTCGCGGTCCATCGAGGTGAGCAGGATCTCGCCCGCGCCGAGCTTGGCCACCTCCTCGGCATAGGCGACCGCGTCGATGCCGGTCGGGTTGCGCCCGCCATGGGTGAACACCTCGAAGCGCGGCTGGTCGCCGTCGCGGTTCACCCGCTTGGCGTCGATGGCGACCACGATCGCCTGCGCTCCGAACTTCTCGCTGGCCTCGGCCACGATGCGCCGGTTGAAGACCGCCGCGGTGTTGATCGACACCTTGTCCGCGCCGGCCAGCATCAGCGCCCGCACGTCCTCCACGGTCCGCACGCCGCCGCCGACCGTCACCGGCATGAAGCACTGTTCGGCCGTGCGCGCCACCACGTCGAGCAGGATGGCGCGCTCCTCGTGGCTGGCGGTGATATCGAGGAAGCACAGCTCGTCGGCGCCGGCTTCGTCATAGGCCCGCGCCGCCTCCACCGGGTCGCCGGCATCGGTCAGGTCGATAAAGCGCACGCCCTTGACGACGCGGCCGTCCTTGACGTCGAGGCAGGGGATGACGCGGGTCTTGAGCATCATGCCGCCTCCTGCTTCGCGATGAGCTTCAGCGCCGCCTCGGGGTCGAGCCGCCCGTCATAGAGGGCACGGCCGGCGATGGCGCCTTCCAGGATGGCGCAATCGGGCTCCAGCAGCCGTTCGATGTCGGCCAGCGACGCCAGCCCGCCGGAGGCGATGACCGGGATCCTGACCGCCTGGGCGAGCTTCAGCGTCGCGGCGATGTTGAGGCCCTTGAGCAGCCCGTCGCGCTCGATGTCGGTATAGACGATCGCCGCCACCCCGGCGTCCTCGAAACGGCGGGCGAGCGCCGACCGCGTCCATCTCGGTGACCTCCGCCCAGCCCTTGACCGCGACGCGGCCGCCGCGCGCGTCGATGCCGACGGCAACGTGAGCCGGAAAGGCGCGCGCAGCGCTCTTCACCAGCTCCGGGTCGTTGACCGCCACCGTGCCGAGAATGACGCGCGCGATGCCGCGGTCGAGCCAGCCCTCGATCGCCTTGAGATCGCGGATACCGCCGCCGAGCTGCACCGGCACTTGCGTGGCCGCCAGAATCGCGTCGACCGCCGCGCCGTTCACCGAGCGGCCGGCGAAGGCGCCGTTGAGGTCGACCACATGCAGGCGCTGGAAGCCGGCTTCGGCAAAGGTGCGGGCCTGGGCCGCCGGATCGCGGCCGAAGGTGGTCGCTTGGCGCATGTCGCCCTGGACGAGGCGCACGCATTCGCCGTCCTTGAGGTCGATGGCGGGAAACAGGATCACGGCGCCCACTCCAGAAAATTGGCGATCAGCCTGAGGCCGAGTTTCTGGCTCTTCTCGGGGTGAAACTGGGTGCCGGCGATGGTGCCGCGCGCCACGATCGCGGTCACCGGCCCGCCATAGTCGGCCACCGCCGCCACGTCGTCCTCGCGTGTCGCCACCAGGTGGAAGCCGTGCAGGAAATAGGCGTGCCAGCCTTCGGGGCCGAACGCGATGCCGTCGAACAGAGGGTGCCGGGCCATCGCCGTCATGGTGTTCCAGCCCATGTGCGGCACTTTCAGCGCCGGATCGTCCGGCTCGACGGCGCGCACTTCACCGGCAATGCGGTCGAGCCCGGGCGTTACGGCGTGCTCGACGCCGCGCGTGGCGAGGAGCTGCATGCCGACACAGATGCCGAGGAACGGCCGGCCGCGAACGTCGATCGTCTCGTTGATCGCCGCGATCATGCCGGGGATCGCGTCGAGATTGCGCTTGCAGTCGGCAAAGGCGCCGTCGCCCGGCAGCACGACGCGGTCGGCGCGGGCGACGATCTCCGGATCTGCGGTGATGACGACGTCCTCGCTCACGCCCCTCTCGGCAATGGCGTGCTGGAAGGCCTTTTCGGCCGAGCGCAGGTTGCCGGCGCCATAGTCGATGATGGCGACGCTCATGCCGTGCCTCCCGGCGCCGGGAACAGGCCGATCACGTCGCCGGTCTCGGCGGCGTCTTTCGCCGGTTGCAGCGGTCCGGCTTGCGGCTCCATCGCCGCGCTCGCCGCACCGGCTTGGGCCCACGGCTGGGTGCCATCGGCCCCGGCGGCGGCGGGCGGCTCGCTTGCCGCGGGTGCCGGCGCCGGCGGGTGAGGGGGCTGCCACTGGCTGAAGAAGCGCAGCTCGGCTTCGTCGCGTCGCCCTTCCGCGACACCGATGAAGTCATAGCCGCGGGCGGAGAGTTTCCAGCGCCTGAGTGCATTGCCCTCCAGCGCGAAAAGCAGGTGCATCAGCGCCAGCGTTACCCAGGGCAGCGGCCCGCCGACCTTGGTTCCGATGACGCTGACGACGAGGCTTGCCGCCAGATAGAGCGCGAAGACCAGCCACATGCGGCGGACAAGCAGCCACAGCTCCGGGATGAACAGCGCCGGCCAGCAGAAGCCCTCCTTGACGAAGACGAAACGCACCGGGTCCGGCGCGGCCTCGCCGGGCCCAAGCGGCGGTGCGAAGACGGTGTAGAGCGGCATCTTCTGATTGGCCTCTAGCCGGTCAGGCTGCCCTTGGTCGACGGCACGGTCTTCGGCTGCCGCGGGTCGATGGCGACCGCGGCACGCAAGGCGCGCGCCAGTGCCTTGAAGCAGGTCTCGGCAATGTGGTGATTGTTGCGGCCATAGAGGTTCTCCACATGCAGCGTGATCCCGGCGTTCTGGGCGAAAGCCTGGAAGAACTCGCGGAACAGTTCGCTGTCCATCTCGCCGATCTTGCTGCGCGTGAAGGCCACCTTCCATACCAGGTAGGGCCGCCCGGAAATGTCGATCGCCACGCGCGTCAATGCCTCGTCCATCGGCAGATGCACGTCGGCATAGCGGGTGACGCCTTTCATGTCGCTGAGCGCCTGGCGGATCGCCTGGCCCAAGGCGATGCCGACATCCTCCACCGTGTGGTGCTGGTCGACGTGGAGGTCGCCCTTGGCATGAATCGTCACGTCGATCAGGCTGTGGCGGGCGATCTGCTCCAGCATATGGTCGAAGAAGCCGACACCGGTGGCGATTTTCGCCTTGCCGGCGCCGTCGAGATCGACGGCCACCGAGATATCGGTTTCCTTGGTTTTTCGCGTGACGGTGGCCTGACGCATGGGCGCGGATCCTGTTCGAGGCGCCTTGTATCAGGCCCTTGAGGCGATTGCCATATTCGCAACTGCGGCGCAGCGTGGCCGGACGGCGGAAAAGTGCTATAGTGGCGTGCCCGCGCCTGCGGGCACCCTCGCTCCAACATCAACCACACCAAGACCAGCTTCGGACGCTGTGCCCGGGAACACGCCCGGGACAACCGACGTGCCGCACAGGGAGTTCAGGAAATGGAATACAAGAATCTCGGCAAGACCGGACTCAAGGTCAGTGAGCTGTGCCTCGGCGCCATGACCTTCGGCCGTGAAACCGACGAGACGCTGAGCCACCGGATGATGGACCGCTTCGCCGCGGCCGGCGGCAATTTCATAGACACGGCGGACGTTTACAGCGCCGGCGTGTCGGAGGAGATCGTCGGCAGATGGCTGAAGGGCAAGGATCGCGAGGACTATGTGCTGGCCACCAAGGTGCGCTTCGGCACCATGGGCCGGGACAAGGTCAACCGTTCCGGCCTGTCGCGCAAGCACATCGCGGCCGAGGTCGATGCCAGCCTCAAGCGCCTGCAGGTCGACTATATCGACCTCTACCAGGTCCATTGCTGGGATCGCTTCGCGCCGCTGGAAGAGACCCTGTCGACGCTCAACGACCTCGTGCGCGCCGGCAAGGTCCGCTACATCGGCGCCAGCAACTATTCCGGCTGGCAGCTGCAGAAGGCGATCGATATCTCCAGGGCAAACGGCTGGGAGCCCTTCGTTTCCCTGCAGGCGCTCTACAACCTGCTCGACCGCGAGCTGGAGTGGGAACTGCTGCCGCTCGCCCGCGAGGAAGGTCTGGGCGTGCTGCCGTGGAGCCCGCTGCGCGGCGGCTGGCTGTCGGGCAAGTACCATCGCGGCATGAGCGCGCCGGTGGCCGGTGCCCGCATCGAGAAGGCCAGCAAGGAAGGCTGGAGCGAGACCTGGGAGCGTTACGCCAACGAGTTCACCTGGAACGTGGTCGACACGATCGTCGCCATCGCCAAGGCGCGCGGCAAGGAGCCGGCCCAGGTGGCGCTCAACTGGCTGCTGCGCCAGGCAGGCGTCACCGCGCCGATCACCGGCGTCCGCAACATGGAGCAGCTCGAGAGCAATATCGGCGCCACCGGTTGGGCGTTGACGGCCGAGGAGGTCAAGCGGCTCAATGAGGCCAGCGATCGCCCGCTGCCCTATCCCTACGATTTCCATCGCAACGCGGGAGCCCGCTGACGGCCGGCCCCCGGGCGGCTGGATTTGATTCCCCGGCAACCGTCCTTACATAAGCCTCCGCCGACCGCGCCTTGCGGCCGGCGCGAGGGGCCGCCGTGGGGCTTGTCTCAAGACCGCCCCGGCCCGCTGGACAAGGACATTTCGCTGTTGAGCAATCACCCGAATTCTGAGCCCTGGCACGGCACGACCATCATCACCGTGCGCAAGGGCGGCAAGGTCGTCATCGCCGGTGACGGCCAGGTTTCCGTCGGCCAGACGGTCATCAAGCACAGCGCCAAGAAGGTCCGCCCGCTCGGCAAGGGCGGCGTCATCGCCGGCTTCGCCGGCGCCACCGCCGATGCCTTCACCCTGTTCGAACGGCTGGAAGCCAAGCTGGAGCAGTATCCCGGCCAGCTCACCCGCGCCTGCGTCGAGCTTGCCAAGGACTGGCGCACCGACCGCTATCTGCGCCGCCTCGAAGCCATGATGCTGGTCGCCGACAAGTCCACCAGCCTGGTGCTGACCGGCACCGGCGACGTGCTGGAGCCGGATGGCGGCGTCGCCGGCATCGGCTCGGGCGGCAATTATGCGCTGGCCGCCGCCCGCGCGCTCATGGACACCGACCAGTCGGCCGAAGAGATCGCCCGCAAGGCGATGGCGATCGCCGCCGATATCTGCGTCTACACCAATACGAGCGTCACGCTCGAATCCCTCGATTCAGACGTCTAGAGGAGCCGATGGCCACATTCTCCCCCCGGGAAATCGTCTCCGAACTCGACCGTTTCATCATCGGCCAGAACGACGCCAAGCGCGCCGTCGCCATTGCGCTCCGCAACCGCTGGCGCCGCCAGCAGCTGCCGGCGCCATGCGCGAGGAGGTGCTGCCCAAGAACATCCTGATGATCGGCCCGACCGGCGTCGGCAAGACCGAGATCTCGCGCCGTCTGGCCAAGCTCGCCGGCGCCCCCTTCATCAAGGTCGAGGCGACCAAGTTCACCGAGGTCGGCTATGTCGGCCGCGACGTCGAGCAGATCGTCCGCGATCTGGTCGAGGTCGGCATCGGCCTGGTGCGCGAGCGCCGCCGGCAGGAGGTCTCCGCCAAGGCGGAACTGGCGGCCGAAGAGCGCGTGCTGACCGCTCTGGTCGGCCCGGCGGCGAGCCCGGCCACCCGCGAATCCTTCCGCAAGCGCCTGCGCCAGGGCGAGCTCGACGACAAGGAGATCGAGATCGAGGTGCGCGACACCGGCTCCGGCATGCCCCAGTTCGAGATTCCCGGCATGCCCGGCGCCTCCGTTGGCGTCATGAACATCGGCGACATGCTCGGCAAGGCCTTCGGCAACCGCACCAAGACGCGGCGCGTGCTGGTGCGCGATTCGCACGGTCTGCTGGTCAACGAGGAATCCGACAAGCTGCTCGACGACGAGGAGGTCACCCAGGAGGCCATCGCCGCGGCCGAGAACGACGGCATCGTCTTCCTCGACGAGATCGACAAGATCTGCGTCCGCGAGGGCCGCATGGGCGGCGATGTCAGCCGCGAGGGCGTCCAGCGCGACCTGCTTGCCGCTGATCGAGGGCACGACGGTGGCGACCAAATACGGGCCGGTGAAGACCGACCACATCCTGTTCATCGCCTCCGGCGCCTTCCACCTCGCCAAGCCGTCGGACCTGCTGCCCGAGCTGCAGGGCCGCCTGCCGATCCGGGTCGAGCTGTCGGCGCTCACCGGGAGGATTTCGTCCGCATCCTCACCGAGACCGAGGCGAGCCTCATCAAGCAGTATGTCGCCCTGATGGAGACCGAGGGCGTGACGCTCGACTTCACCGACGACGCCATCGATTCGATCGCCTCCATCGCCGTGGCGGTCAATGCCAGCGTCGAGAACATCGGCGCCCGGCGCCTGCAGACGGTGATGGAGCGGGTTCTCGACGAGATCAGCTTCGCCGCCTCGGACCGCGACGGCGAGACGGTCACCGATCGACGCCCAATATGTCGAGGACCACATCGGCGATCTCGCCCGCAACACAGATTTGTCGCGATTTATCCTCTAGGGTTTGCGCCGGGAATCTTGGCGACCGGCGGCGGCTTCAACTCCGCCGCCGGTCCCATTATGATCGCGCCCCCGAAGGCCGGAAAGCGGCCGTGCCCGCCAGAGATGTCCGCTTGATGCCGCGTTTCCGTCCGTTCCTCCGCCTGTTTCTGCTCCTGCCTGTCCTTCTGCTGCCGGCCGCCGCCGGGCGGCGGCAAGCGCCGAGGTCATCGTCGTGCCGCCGGGCAACCGCTCCGCCACCCAGCCGCCGATCTCGGCCAGTTCGGTCATCCGCACGGCCGAGACCAAGGGCACCTTCGACGAGAAATTCCGCGCCATCTACGGCCAGCTCGCCGCCGACCGCACTTGATCCAGAAGATCGAGAAGGCCGCCGCCCTCTATGGCATCGACCCGATCCACATGATCGGCGCCATCATCGGCGAGCACACCTACAACGTCGACGCCATGGACACGTTGCAGGGCTATTACGTCAAGGCGCTGGCCTATCTCGGCGCCAAGCTCACCTTCGCCTATGACGGCGAGGACGTGCGCGATTTCGTCAAGCGGCCGCAATTCGCCGAATGCGCCACGGCCGCCGACGATTACGACCTGTGGACCTGCCGCGAGGATGTCTGGCAGCGACGACCTTCCAGGGCAAGACCGTCGACGGCAAGGCCTTCCCCGACGACCGCTTCCAGCGGGTCTTCTTCCAGCCCTATTTCGCCGGCCAGACCTTCGGCCTCGGCCAGCTCAGCCCGCTCTCCGCGCTCACCGTTTCCGATCTCGTTGCCGCCAGGAGCGGCCTGCCGCTGCTCGACCTCAACCATCCCAACGAGGTCTATCGCGCCGTGATGGACCCCGACATGTCGCTGAACTACATGGCGGCGATCATCGCCCACGACATCGCGGCCTACCGGCACATCGCCGGCTTCGACATCTCGCGGAATCCCGGCATCACCGCCACGCTCTACAATCTCGGCGACGCCGCCGACCGGGCCCGGGCGCTCGCCGCGGAGAACGCCAAGCGCCGGGCCAGGGGCCAGCGCATCGTCTATCCGCAGGAAAACTATTACGGCTGGCTGGTCAACGCCCGCCTCGACGAACTGCGCAAGCTGCTCTAGCCGGGCGACCGCTGCGGCCGGCGCAGCCGCACCAGAAGCGCGCCGCCGCCGCCGTGCGCCCGGCCGGCCTCGTCGAAGCCGACCACCACCGGCCCCAGCTCGTGCGAGGCCAGCCAGATCGGCACCAGGCGGCGCAGGACGCCGCGCGTCCCTCGCCGTCGCCGTTCCTGCCCTTGCCGGTGATCACCAGCACCAGCCGCGCGCCCGAGGCCTGCGCCCCGCGCAGAAAATCGATGAGCCGGCTATGCGCCGCCGCCTGGGTCATGCCGTGCAGGTCGATGCGCGCGTCGATGGACAGCGCGCCGCGATTGACCCGGTTGAGGGTGCGCCGGTCGAGGGGGGCGAGCGCCGGCGGCTTCGCGCGGCTTCGGCTTGGCGCGGCGCCGCCGGCCGCGGGGCCGGGGCCGGCTTGTCCGGCTTCTTGGCCGCTGGCGGGCTCTTCGCCGGGCTTGGCCTCGGCCGGGGGCTTCCGCCGTGAGCGGCGCCACCGTGCGCGTGACGTGGTGCCACAGCGCCATGTCCTCCTCGGCCGGCGGCGGCTTGCGGCGGCTCATGCCGCTGTCCCCGCGGGTGCGAGCACGACGAAACGCCCCGTGGCGCTCATCGCCCCGGCGATGGCGCCGGCGGCCTCGCCCGAGCCGAAGAAGATGTCGCCGCGCGCCGGGCCGACGATCGCCGAGCCGGTGTCCTGGGCGATCATGAGCCGGCTAAATGGTGTCCGGTCGGGCAGGGTCGTGTCCACCCAGACCGGCAGGTGGAAGCTGTGGAGAAGCCGGTCGACGGCAAGGCTGCGCCCGGCGTCAGCGGCACCTTGGCCGCGGCCACCGGCCCCAGCGCCCGTCGTCCACCGGCGCCTCGCGGAAGAAGATGTAGGAGCGGTTCTCGGCCATCACCGCCGCCGCTTCTTGCGGTGTTCGGCCAGCCAGGCGCGGATCGCCGGCATGGTGGCGGCGCCGGGCGCCAGCGCCCCGCGTTCGATCAGCACCCGGCCGATGGGCGTATAGGGGTGGCCGGTCTTGGCGGCATAGGTCACGCGCAGCTTGCTGCCGTCGGTCAGGCGGATGCGCGCCGCCCCCTGGATATGGATGAAGAAGGCGTCGACCGGGTCGGCGAGCCACACCAGTTCCAGGCCGCGGCCGTCGAGCGCGCCGGCCATGATCGCCGCGCGGTCGGCATATTCGCTGAAGCCGTCCCCCGTCTTGCGGGCGAAGCGCAGCGCCGGGTCGAGGCCCGGCGGCGGATCGGCCGGATCGAATTCGACGAGGTCGTCGGGCGGGCGCAGCAGCGGCACCGTGAAGTCCGCCGTGCGCGTCCGCGATCCCGCCACCTCCGGCTCGTAATAGCCGGTGAAGAAGCCCTGGCCCGCGGCGGCACCACCTCGAGCGGGGCGGAACGAGGCCTCGAAGAAGGCGCGCGCTTGCCAGCGGGGAAGCGTCTCCGGCAGCGCGGCGGCGCGGGCAAGGACGGCCGCCAGCGCGCCGGCGTCGATGCCGAGCGCGCGCTTTTCGGCGGATGCTCGGCGAGCACCGCGGCGCTCCGCCGAAAGGCGGCAAAGGCCGCCGCATGGTCGTCGTCCGGCCAGCCGGCCAGGTCGGAAAAGGCGAGGGGAATCAATCGCGTCGTGCCGGCGGCCTCGCTGGTCTCGGCCATTGCCGCCCGCCGTCTCCGCCGCCCGCCCGCCGCCCGTGGGATCAGTCGACCGATTCGGTCGCCACCAGCTTCCAGTTCGGGATCGCGCGCATTGGCCTCGCGCTCGAACGTCCAGATGTCGGTCACGTCGCCGACATGGGTCGGGTCGCCGTCGATCACCGCGCCGCTCTTGTCGCGGGTCGCCGAGACCAGCTTGGAGAGGAAGCGCACGGTCACCTGCACGGTGGCGCCCTTCACCCCGGCGGCGGTGATCTCGGCCTTGTCGATGCCGACGAACTTGAACTCGATGGTCTCGTTGCGCCCCTCGCGCTCGCTGATGGCGCCGACGAAGCCGTCATAGACATCGCGGCTGAGAGTTGTTTCAGCGTCTTGCGGTCGCCCTCGGCAAAGGCGGTCACGACCATCTCGTAGGCGGCCTTGGCGCCGGAGAGGAAGGCGTCGGGCTCGAACGAACGGTCGGCCGTGGCGACCGTCTTCAGCGCCTCGTGCAGGCTGGAGCCGGCGGGCGCCGCGGTCTTGATGCGCTCGTCGACGCTGGCCGCGGCTTCCGGGCCGGCGGCCTCGGTGCGGCGGCGTCCGCCGCGCGGGCAGGTCGATCACCTTGTCGTCGGCCTTGCTGGCCGGCGCTTCGCGGCGCGAATAGGGATCGAAAGGCGGCCTCTCGCTCCCGGTTCGCCGGCCCAGCACGTTGCGCAGCCGCAGGAAGACGACGACCGCGACGGCCAGGAAGATGATGGTTGTGATGTCCATGAAGTCGTTCATGTTTCGGCGGTGTCCTGGCGCTGGACGGGGCCACTTTGCCCGAAATCGGGACGGAAAGCGATTATTACAATGTAGGCAACCCGCGCGGTGTTGCGAGTGGGCCGGCGGCTTGTAACCGGCTTGCCTGCGTGTTAGCCCAGCCGCGCCTTCAGGGCACGGAGTTTCCACGGGAGTAGTCAATGGCCGACGACGGCAGCAACGGACAGGAAGGCGCGGCAGCCAGCCAGCCCGGCATCAGCGTCATCGCGCAGTATGTGAAGGACCTGTCCTTTGAAAATCCGGGCGCCCCGGCAACGCTCAGGCCGCAGGGCGCTTCGCCCAATATCAGCGTTTCGGTGGGCGTACAGCCGCGCCCGGTGGCCGACAACGACATCGAGGTCGAGCTGCGCCTCGAGGCGCGCGCCGTCGACGGCGAAACCACGCTTTTCGCCATCGAGCTGGTCTATGCCGGCGTCTTCCGCCTGATCAACGTCACCCAGGAGACGGTCAACCCGATCATGCTGATCGAGTGCCCGCGCCTGCTCTTCCCCTTCGCCCGCCAGATCATCGCGGATGCCAGCCAGAATGGCGGTTTCCCGCCGCTGCTGCTCGACCCGATCGATTTCGTCTCGCTCTATCGCCAGCGCATGGTCAATCCCGGCGCCGGCGGCGCGGCTCCCGCCTCCGGCCCGACCAACTGAGCCGTTGACCGCGGCCTCCGGCCGCTTCTTCAGATCGCGAAGCCCGCCGCCCGCGCCACGTCCTTGAGCGACGCCGCCGGCCGCGGCCCGATATGGCCGATCACCTCGGATGCGGCCAGCGTCCCCAGCCGCCCGGCATCGGCGAGCGCCATGCCGCGCGCCACGCCGAACAGGAAGCCGGAGGCGAACAGGTCGCCGGCCCCGGTCAGGTCGACCACCGCGTCGACCGGCGTCGCCGGCACCTTGATCGTCGCCTCCGGCGTCACCACCAGCGCGCCTTCGGCGCCGACGGTGACCGCGGCCAGCGCGCAATCGGCCTTCAGCGCCTTGACCGCCGTGTCGAATCGGCGGTCTCGTAGAGCGAGCGCACCTCCGAATCGTTGGCGAGCAGGATGTCGACGGTCTTCGAGCGGATGAGGTCGAGGAATTCCGCCCGGAAGCGGTCGACGCAGAAGGCATCCGACAGCGACAGCGACACCTTGCGGCCGGCGGCGTGGGCGATCTCGGCGGCGCGGACGAAGGCCTTCTTCGCCTCCGGCGGGTCCCACAGATAGCCTTCCAGATAGGTGATCGCCGCGCGGCCGACGACGTCGGCGTCGATGTCGGCGGGGCCGAGCGCCTGGCAGGCGCCGAGATAGGTGTTCATCGTCCGCTCGCCGTCCGGCGTGATCAGGATCATCGAGCGCGCCGTCGGCGCGCCGCGGTCAGCGGCGCGGTGCCGAAATGCACGCCGGTCGCCCGCATGTCGTGGCGGTAGATGGCGCCGAAGGCATCGTCGGCGACCTTGCCGATGAAGGCGGCGCGCGCCGCCGAGCGAGGCGACGCCGGCGGTGGTGTTGCCGGCCGATCCGCCCGAGGCTTCGATCGCCGGCCCCATATGGGCATAGAGCGTGTCGGCCCGCTCCGCGTCGATCAGGTGCATGGTGCCCTTGGACAGGCCCTCGCGGACGAGGAAGTCGTCCTCGGTGCTCGCCAGTATGTCGACAATCGCATTGCCGATGCCGAGCACGTCGAATTCTGCCTGGGCCATGAATCCTCTGGTCTGTCAGGGAAAACGGGGAGAAGCGGGCGCGACTATAGCGGCGGCAAGGTCGCGCGCAACCGGCGGCGAGCGTCACAGCGTCTTGGCGGGATAGGCGCACAGATCGGCGATGGGGCAGGCCGCGCAGTCGGGCTTGCGCGCCTTGCAGATATAGCGCCCATGCAGGATCAGCCAGTGATGGGCGTGGCGCCGGTAGGGGTCGGGCACGCGCTTTTCCAGCGCCAGTTCCACCGCCAGCGGGTCGCGGCCGGGCGCGATGCCGGTGCGGTTGGCGACCCGGAAGATTGGGTGTCGACCGCCATGGTCGGCTGGCCGAAGGCGACGTTGAGCACCACATTGGCGGTCTTGCGGCCGACGCCGGGCAGCGTCTCCAGCGCCTCGCGCGTGTCGGCACCGTGCCGCCATGATCGGCGATGAGCTTCTCCGACAGCGCGACACGTTCTTCGCCTTGGTGCGGAAGAGGCCGATGGTGCGGATGAGTTCCGTCACCTTGTCCTCGCCGAGCGCCACCATCTTCTCAGGCGTGTCGGCGAGCGCGAAGAGCGCCGGCGTCGCCTTGTTGACCCCCGCATCGGTCGCCTGCGCCGAGAGCACCACGGCGACCAGCAGCGTATAGGGGCTGGTATAGGCGAGTTCGCTTTTCGGCTCCGGCTCGGCCGCGGCGAAACGGCGGAAGATCTCCTCGATCCTGGCCGGCGGCAGGCTCGGCGGTGCCTTGGCCTTCGCTTGGCCTTTGCCGCTCTTGGCCATGTCTAGCTATGCTCGGCGATGGTCAGCGCTTCGATGCCGATGGTCCAGCGCCACGATGCCGATTAAAAGGTCGTGCATAACTGCCGGGGCAGGGGGTTGGCCGCCCCGGCGGTCATAGGAAGGTCAGCGAGCGACCGGTCAGCACGCCGTTTTATTTTAAAATCCATTGCGTAACAACGGCTCGACTTTCGGTCTTTCCGGCTCCGGTCGCTCATCACCACCCCGTCCCTGGCGCCCGCCCCTTGCCAACGCGGCAGAAGAGCGAGCTTTTCTTGGAATCAGAATAATCAAAGTCCATGGACACCGCCACGCCACCGTCCAATGTTCCGGAAACCGTCGTTTTCTCGGCGGTTCTGCGCCCGCATCGCTCGCTTGGGCCGCGCGGCTTCGGCCTGCTGATGACGGCGATCGCGCTGTCTCCTTCTTCATCGGCTTCGCCTTCTGGCTGATGGGCGCCTGGCCGGTGGTCGGCTTCTGCGGCCTCGATGTCCTGCTGATCCAGCTTCGCCTTCCGTCTGAATTTCCGCGATGCGCGCGCCTGCGAGGAGGTCCACCTCACCCACGAGCGCCTCTCGGTCACCCAGATATCACCGCGCGGCGAGGCGCGGGAGACCGGCTTCAATCCCTATTGGGCGCGGCTTGAGGTCGAGCGCCGCCGGAGATCGGCGTCACCGCGCTCAGCATCGCCTCTCATGGCGCCCGTCTGGCGATCGGCGCCTTTCTGCCGCCGGTCGAGCGCGAGAGCTTCGCTGCCGCCCTTTCGGCGGCGCTGCCAAGGTGCGCACCGGCTAGGGCCTTCTCCAGCCGGCAAGAATCGGGTGGGCGCGCCTGCCGCCAGCGCCTACATCGGGTCTATCCTGCGTGAGGAGAGACCGCGATGGACCTTGCCATCATGACCAGCCCGCAACCGCCGGCCGGCACGCCCCCCCGTCGATATCGACGTGCCGGACTACGAGATCGTCTGCCGCGCCATCCGCTTCATCTCCCGCCGCTGGCGCGAGCAGCCCTCGCTGGAGCGCATCGCCGACCATGTCGGGCTGAAGCCGCTCGCCCTGCAGCGCCTGTTCACCCGCTGGGCCGGCCTGTCGCCGAAGGGCTTCCTGCAGGCGGTGACGCTCGACCATGCCCGCACGCTGCTCGCCGATTCGGCCTCAGTGCTCGAAACCACCTACGAGGTCGGCCTCTCCGGCCCCGGCCGGCTGCACGATCTCTTCGTCACCCACGAGGCGATGACGCCGGGCGACTTCAAGGCGCGCGGCGAGGGGCTGACCATGCGCTACGGCTTCCATGCCTCGCCCTTCGGCACGGCGCTGGTCATGGTCACCGATCACGGGCTTGCCGGGCTCGCCTTTGCCGATCCGGGCAAGGAGGCGGCGGCGCTCGCCGACATGCAGGCGCGCTGGCCGCGCGCCACCTATATCGACGACGATGCTACGAGGCGACCGCCCGGCGCATCTTCGATCCGGCGACCTGGCGGCCGGATCGGCCGCTCAGCATCGTGCTGATCGGCTGCGATTTCGAGCTGAGAGTTTGGGAGACGCTGCTCAAGCTGCCGCTCGGTACTGCCACCACCTATTCCGACATTGCAGCCCATATCGGCCGGCCGGGCGCGGCGCGAGCGGTTGGCGCCGCGGTTGGCCGAAACCCGATCTCCTTCGTGGTTCCCTGCCACCGCGTGCTCGGCCGGGACGGCGGCCTGCGTGGCTATCACTGGGGCCTCACCCGAAAACGGGCCATCCTTGGCTGGGAGGCGGGCGTTTCGGGCAGGAGCGCAGAGTAACTCGTTGACGACAGCAGTCGTTCAAGACGAATAGCCTGTGGTCCCAGCCGGGTTCAGTTATGATTTGGCTTATTTCAACGATTCCGCTTGTTGCCCCGCTGCATCAATTTCGGTTTAGTGACAGCCGCCGATAGGTCGATGTCGTCGGGTTGGCGTGAAAAATCCAAGAGTTTGGATATATGCCGACCTCGCCCACAGAAAGCTAATAACATTAGCGAAAAAGGAAATAGCCGGAGGTCGCCCTACGAATCCCCATTCAGCACGTC
>CAWAIR010000003.1:0-188607 GCA_963782045.1 uncultured Alphaproteobacteria bacterium | reverse complement strand
CAAACGGCGTGGTGATCGCCGTCAGCGGCTCGCGCGCCAGCATCGGGCTGCCGCAGGGCTATGCCGACCTGAGCGGCGACCAGTGCGCAACGGTCGGGCGGTGCCTGCGCATCCAGCGCGGCAGCGCCACCCTGATCGGCATGGTCGTCGACGTGTCGCTGGAGACCTCGGCAGTCACCCGCGAGCAGGGCTATCACGTCACCGCCCATGTCGACATGATGGGCGAAATCCGGCCGGACCGCGATGGCGTTCTGCGCTTCAGGCGCGGCATCATGCACTATCCGGTCATCGGCGACCGGGCGACGGTGGTCGACGCCGACGAGTTGCGCCTGGTCTACGCCGCCCCGGGCGCCGGCAAGATCGAGATCGGCCGCCTGCACCTCGACAACGCCGTCGACGCTTTCGTCGATATCGACAACATGCTCTCCAAGCACTTCGCCATCCTCGGCACCACCGGGGTGGGCAAGTCGAGCGCGGTGTCCGTGCTGCTCGGGCAGATCCTCGAGGTGCGCCCCAACGTGCGCATCTTCCTGCTCGATGCGCACAACGAATACGGGCGCTGCTTCGGCGATCGCGCGATGGTCCTCAATCCGCGCAACATGAAGCTGCCGTTCTGGCTGTTCAACTTCGAGGAGTTCGTCGACGTCATCTTCGGCCGCCGTCCGGGCGTCGAGGAGGAGCTGGCGATCCTGTCGGAGACGATCCCGTTGGCCAAGAGCCTCTACCTGCAGAACCGCGATGCCGGCGACCGCCCGTCGCTCAAGCGCTACGACCCCAAGGTCACCGGCTTTACCGTCGATACGCCGGTGCCCTATCGCCTGCAGGACCTCGTCAACCTGATCGACGAGCGCATGGGCAAGCTGGAAAACCGCTCGTCGCGGCTGAACTACCACAAGCTGATCACCCGCCTGGAGACGGTGCGCAACGACCCGCGCTACGGCTTCATGTTCGACAACGCCAATGTCGGCGGCGACACCATGGCGGAGGTGGTGCGCCAGCTCTTCCGGCTGCCGCCGGGCGGCCAGCCGATGACCGTCATGCAGCTCGCCGGCTTCCCGACCGAAGTGATCGATTCGGTGGTGTCGGTGCTCGGCCGCATGGCCTTCGATTTCGGCCTGTGGAGCGACGGCGCCGCGCCGCTGCTGTTCGTCGTCGAGGAGGCCCACCGCTACGCCTCGGCCGACCGCTCGCACGGCTTCGGCCCGACCCGCCGGGCGATCTCGCGCATCGCCAAGGAAGGCCGCAAGTACGGCATCTTCCTCGGCGCTGGTCACTCAGCGTCCGGCGGAGCTCGACGCGACGGTCATCTCCCAGTGCTCGACGCTGTTCTGCATGCGCATGGGCAACGAGCGCGACCAGATGCTGGTGCGCTCGGCCGTGTCCGACGCCGCCGCCAACCTGCTCGGCTTCGTGCCCTCGCTCGGCACCCGCGAAGTGATCGCCTTCGGCGAGGGCGTGCCGCTGCCCACCCGGCTCATCCTCAACGAGCTGCCGGCCGAGCGCATCCCGCGGGCGGAGGCTGTCGCCAACCTGGCCACCGATTCGACCAGCATCTCCGACGACGATTTCATCGACGCGGTGATCGAGAAGTGGCGGGGCTCGTCGATGACGGTCTCGGCCAAGGGCGAAGCGCCTGAGAAGGAGAAGGACGGCATCCCCGAGCGCCTCGGCGCGCTCCATTCCGCCTTCGCCAAGGACCCGACGCGCCCGCCGCTGATCAAGCGGAACGGGTAGGCGCCCAGGCGCTATCGCCGCCACGCAGCAACGTAGCCCGCATGCAGCGGAGCGGAATGCGGGGTCAAGGTCGCCCCGGATTGCGCTCACGCTCCATCCGGGCTACGCGCCGGTGGGCGACGAGATTTCAGTCGAACAGGCTCGAGACCGACTTCTCGCTCGCCGTGCGGGCGATCGCCTCGCCGATCAGCGTCGAGATCGAGGTGACGCGGATGTTGGGGGCGGCGGTGACCGCCTCGGTCGCCTGGATCGAATCGGTGATGACCAGTTGCTCGATGCGCGAGGCCGTGATGCGCGCCACCGCCCCGCCGGAGAGCACGCCGTGGGTGATGTAGGCGAGCACCGAGGCGGCACCGGCGTCGACCAGCGCTTCGGCCGCGTTGACCAGCGTGCCGCCGGAATCGACGATGTCGTCGAACAGGATGCAGCGGCGGCCCGAGACGTCGCCGATGATGTTCATCACCTCCGCCTCGCCGGGGCGCTCGCGGCGCTTGTCGACGATGGCCAGCGGCGCGTCGATGCGCTTGGCGAGCGCGCGGGCGCGCACCACGCCGCCGACGTCGGGCGAGACCACCATGACGTTGCGCACGTCGTGGTGCGCCTTGATGTCGCGCGACATCACCGGCACCGAGAACAGGTTGTCGGTGGGGATGTCGAAGAAGCCCTGGATCTGGCCGGCGTGGAGATCGAGCGTCATCACCCGGTGGGCGCCGGCCTCGGTGATCAGGTTGGCGACCAGCTTGGCCGAGATCGGCGTGCGGCCGGCCGAACGGCGGTCCTGGCGGGCGTAGCCGAAATAGGGCAGCACCGCGGTGATGCGCCGCGCCGAGGAGCGGCGCAGCGCGTCGCAGATGATCAGCAGCTCCATCAGGTTGTCGTTGGCGGGGTAGCTCGTCGACTGGACGATGAAGACGTCCTCGCCACGGACGTTTTCCTGGATTTCGACGAAAATCTCCTGGTCGGCGAAGCGCCTGACCAGGCATTTGGCCAGCGGAATCTCCAGATAGGTGGAGATCGCTTCCGCGAGCGGGCGGTTGGAGTTACCGGCGACCAGTTTCATGCCAGCGTCCGTGATGGGGGCGTCCGCCGCCGAACCCGGCAAGACAACAATTGCATGACGCCGCCGCCTTGTAGCAATGCCGGGCGGGGCGTGGCAACGGCCTTGGCGGCCCCTGCGGCCTATTCGTTGAGCACGATCGCCGAAAGCTGGCGGCCGTAGTCCGGTTCGCCCTGATGGGTCGCCCGGCGGTAGGAATAGAAGCGCTCCGGCTCGGCATAGGTGCACAGGTCGATGGACACTGCCGTCACCCCGGCGGCCGTGAGCCGGGCGACCGTGTAGCCGGGGAGGTCGAAGAGCGCGTGGCCTTGCCGCGGGGAGGGCACGAAGAAGCGGCGGTTGTCGGGGTTGTCGGCGGTGAAGCGGGCGACGAGCTCCGGTCCCACCTCGTAGTTCTTCTGCGCGATCGAGGGGCCGAGCACGGCGACCAGGCGCTCGCGCCGGGCGCCGAGTGTCACCATGGCGGCGATGGCGGTCTCGGCGATGCCGTCGATGGCGCCGCGCCAGCCGGCGTGCGCCGCGCCGATGACGCCGGCCGCGGCGTCGGCAAAGAGGATCGGGCCGCAGTCGGCGGTGCCGACGCCAAGCGCCACGCCAGGGCGATTGGTGACCACCGCGTCCGCCTTCGGCCCCTTGCCCGGCTCCCATGCCCGCTCGACGATCACCGCCTCGGTGCCATGGACCTGATACGGCGTCGCCAACCGGTCGGCGGCAACCCCCAGCGCGGCCGCGACGCGGGCCCGGTTCGCCAGCACGCGCTCGCGGTCGTCGTTCGATCCGATGCCGCAGTTGAGGCTGGCATAGAGGCCGTCGGAGACCCCGCCGGCGCGGGTGAAGAAGCCGTGGCCGATGCCGGGGAGCTGCAGCGACAGGTGGGTAAGGAAGGGGGTCATGGGATTATTCGACTGCTCCGCGATTCCTGTGGGGCTGCCTGACGCGAACCCCTCCATCCGTTCGTTCCCGCGAAGGCGGGAACCCAGGGTGGAATCACCGCATGGTCAGTCTTGCCTGGATGCCCGCGTGCGCGGGCACGAACGGGGTTTGTGGCGCTGACGCTGCCCCATCCACGCTCCGAAGCCAACCCGCCCTCACCCGATCTTGTCGAAGATGGGCAGCTTGAGCCCCGGCGAGGCGACGGCGAGCACCTTGAACAGCGTGCCCATCGCCTTCGGCCCGGCCAGCCGCTCGATGGCGCTGGCGATCGAGTCGCGCGTCTTCACGTCCTTGTCGCGGCCGAGCACCTTGGCGCGCTCGACCAGCCCGAGGCGGACGAGGAACTCGCCCTGGCTCATTACCGCGCGGGGCGCGATGCCGGCCTCGGCGGCGATGCGGGCGAGCGCCGAGAAATCGACGTGGCAGGTGACGTCGGCTTCGCCGGGCATGGCGAAGGGGCTTTCGTACGTGTGCTGGCGCACCGCCTGGAGCGTGTCGCCGATGCCAGGTTTGTCGCTGCCGTAATCGATGATGAGCGTCGCGCCGTGGTCGCGGGCGAGCCGTTCGCCGATCATCGCCATCACCGCCTTGCCGGTCGGCGAGGCTTCGACGATGGCACCTTCGGGAAGCGTGACCCCGGCCGGCCGCTGACCGACCGGCGACAGGCCGAAGGCAAGCCCGCCGTCCTCGCCGAGGCCGATGACGCGCTCGGCCCAGGCGCCGTCCTGCCACTGGAACTGGCGCACCGGCATGGCGTCGAAGAACTCGTTGGCGACGAAGATGGTGGGGGCGCGCGGGATGTCGTCGATGCGCGCGTGCCACTGGATGGCATGGCCGGTGGGGGCGAGCACCTGCTGCTGCACCTCGCGCAGCCGCGGGCTCATCTCGACCAGATGGACGCTCGCCGCATCGAGGAACGATTGCTTGACGCGGCCGGTGCGCAGCACGTCGGCCATCAGCGTGCCGCGGCCGGGGCCGAGTTCGGCGAGCACGAAGGGATCGGGCGAACCCAGCATCTCCCACACGCCGATGGTCCACAGGCCGATCAGCTCACCGAAGATCTGGCTGATCTCGGGCGCGGTGATGAAATCGCCGGCGCGGCCGAAGGGGTCGCTCTGCATGTAGTAGCCGTGCTCGGGGTCAGCGAGGCAGGCGGCCATGAAGTCGGCGACGGTGATCGGGCCGCTCGAGCGGATCTGCGCGGCGAGCTTCTCGGCGAGCGGCGTCACGCCTTGTTCACCGCGTTGGGTGCCGGCCGGCGTGCCACCCAGACCATGAGCCCGATGCCGATGAAGATCATCGGGATCGACAGCAGCATGCCTTCGGTGAGGCCGCCGGCGAGATAGCCGATCTGGATGTCGGGCTGGCGGAAGAACTCGGCGAACGTGCGCGCCGCGCCGTAGCCGCAGACGAAGGCGCCGGCGACGAAGCCGGGCGTGGCGAGCTTGTGGAAGCGGTGGGTCAGGATGCGCAGCACGAGGAAGAGCACGATGCCCTCCAGCGCCGCCTCGTAGAGCTGGCTCGGATGGCGCGGGATGGTGCCGCCGTCGGGGGCGGTGGGAAAGTACATCGCCCAGGGTACGTCGGTCGGTCGCCCCCAAAGCTCGCCGTTGATAAAGTTGGCGAGCCGGCCGAAGAACAGGCCGAAGGTGACCGACGGCCCGATCACGTCGAACAGCGACAGGATGGAGACGTTGCGCGCGCGGGCGAACAGGATCATCGCCAGCGTGGTGCCCAGAAAGCCGCCGTGGAACGACATGCCGCCATGCCAGACCTCGAGGATCTGCCAGGGATTGGCGAGATAGACCGGCAGGTCGTAGAACAGCACGTAGCCGATGCGGCCGCCGGCGATGATGCCGATCGCCGCCCACACGACGAAATCGTCGATGTCGGCGGGCTTCATCGGTGCCCCGGCCGGGCCCCACAGCGCCTGGTTGGCGACCAGCCGCTTGGCGTACCACCAGCCGACGAAGATGCCGACGATGTAGGCGAGGGCGTACCAGCGGATGGCGAAGGGGCCGAGCTGGATCAGCACCGGATCGATGGCGGGAAAGGGCAGGGCGAGAAGCGGCATCGGCACTCCCGGATTCGCGGGCCGCAAACTGCGCTGCATGGCCGGCGGGGTCAAGACATTGGCGGGAAAGGGCGCCTTGCGAGGCCGCCCGGCCGCGCCCATAGTAAGGGGACGGCGCCCGACAACAGAGTGACCCAAAGATGACCCAGACCTCCAACCGCATGTTCGACGAGATGGCGCGGCTGATGGGGGACGCGGCCAGCGTCGCCCAGGGCGTCAAGCGCGAGGCGGAGGGCGTGTTCCGCAGCCAGATGGAGCGGTTCGTCAACGATCTCGATCTGGTCAAGCGCGAGGAATTCGACGTGGTCCGCGAAATGGCCTCCAAAACCGCGGCGGAGAACGAGAAACTGAAGAAGCGCGTCGCCGAGCTGGAGGCGAAGCTCGCCGGCGAGGCCGGCGGCGAGGCGGTGCCGAAGAAACCCGCCCGGCGGGCCAAGGCCGCCGAGGAATAGCGCCAGGCGGCGCTCCACAGAGAGTCACACGGTTGACATCTCAGCGATTCACGTTGTCCACAAGCAATTGTGGTGCGTGAGAGTCAGAGGCCTATATACTGATTCTCAATAGAGATTCGCGGGGCGTCCGACATTTGGGCGCCACAATCGCGGTTGCGAGTGGCCGGGTAAACTTCAAGCCGCAAGGTTCTAGCCTCCATGAGCCTCATCGACATCGAACAGGAACGCCTCTCCAATCCGGTCGACGTGATCGAGCAGATCGCGGCGCTCAACGACTGGGCCTTCGAGCGCTCCGGCGATGATGAACTGACCATCGCCGTCGGCGGACACTGGTGCGATTACCACATCTCCTTCTCGTGGATGGAGGAGCGCGAGGCGGTGCATCTGGCGTGCTCGTTCGATCTGAAGGTGCCGGAGGCGCGCAAGATGGAGGTCATGCGCCTGCTTTCGGCGGTCAACGAACAGATGTGGATTGGCCACTTCGACCTGTGGACCCAGGAAGGCGTGATCATGTTCCGCCAGGCTCTGCTGCTGTCGGGCGGCGCCGACCCCAACAACGCCCAGGTCGAGCGCCTGCTGGTCACGGCGATCGAGGCCTGCGAGCGCTACTACCAGGCCTTCCAGTTCGTGGTCTGGGCCGGCAAGTCGGCGACCGAAGCGCTGGAGACCGTGCTCTTCGAGACCGCCGGCGAGGCGTAGGGGCTCAGCCCGGAATAACCAGATCGACGGGCACGGCGAGCGCGTTGGCGATGGCGCGGAGGGCCTTTGGCGTGCCCTCGCTCGCGCCGTTTTCCAGTTGCGACACGTAGCCCTGCGTCAGGCCCGTCTTCTTCGCCAGTTGCGCCTGGGTCAGCCCGCGCCATTCCCTGACGGCGCGGATTTCGTTGCCACCCCCGGCGATGGCCTCGGCGATCGCCGAAGGGATGGCTATCTCGTAGCCAGCGTCCATCTGGGCCTTGCTGCGATCGACCACCTGGGCGGTTCCGGCATCTTCGTTGAGGCGAACGCCCTTGGCCAGTTCGTCGTAGAGGCGCCGGGGCAGAACCACCAGCTCCTCGCCGCCTTCGGTCGTGATGAACTGCGCCTTCATGCCTTCATTTCCTCAGCGATAGATGTCGCGACGGTCACCGACCGCCATGACAAGT
The DNA here is from genome assembly GCA_963782045.1 of uncultured Alphaproteobacteria bacterium. Lineage (GTDB taxonomy): Bacteria > Pseudomonadota > Alphaproteobacteria > Rhizobiales > Kaistiaceae > CAVSRC01. Next base: position 181,212 of record CAWAIR010000003.1, on the reverse strand, counting down.
ATTTCTTCCTTGGTCTCGGTGAAGATCACCCGATAGCGCCCGAAACGAAGGCGGACGCCATCACGGCCAACAAGCGCCTTCACGCACCGGTTTCGGCATAGCGATGCAGCTTGTCGATAATCTGCTCACGGACCGACGCCGGCAGACCCTTTAGTTGCCTGGTCGCGGCGATCGATCTTCGGCACCGGCCGAATATAAGCAATGCTAATATCAGCGTCCAGTGGTCGGCAAATGCCGGCAAGGCGTGGGCCGGCAGTGTATCAGCAGCGGTCCCGGATTTCGCTGCGCTCCATCCGGGCTACGGAACCGGACCCATTTCCGGCCTTGCAACAGCTTCGGGTCTGCGATGAATTGCATCGCCCAATAGATGGTTTCCAGCCTGCGCCGGAATGACGATGAGCAATTCAATGCCCTCTCGGTTCCGCCTTCTCTCCCAAATCGCCGCTGGTGCTGGTCGGCGCCGGCAAGATGGGCGCTGCCCTGCTTCATGGCTGGCTCGACGGCGGCCTCGACCGCAAGGCGGTGGTGGTGATCGATCCGGCGCCGCCAGCGGACAGTGCCGCGCTGCTTGCCGCCGCTGGCATTCGCGCCGTCGCGGCGCCGCCGGAGGGTGTGAAGGCGAGGGTCATCGTCGTCGCGGTCAAGCCGCAGATCATCGCCGATGTCCTGCCGGGCCTTCGCGGCCTCGTCGGCCGCGGCACGGTGACGCTGTCGATCGCCGCCGGCACGACGCTCAGGAATTTGGCCGCCGGCATCGGCGATGGCGCCATCGTGCGCTCCATTCCCAACACGCCGGCGCAGGTCGGCCGCGGCATCACCGCGGCGATCGCCAACGCTCATGTGGCGAAGTCGGGCAAGGCGCTCGTCACCCGGCTGCTGGAGACGGTGGGCGAGGTCGTCTGGGTGGAGAAGGAATTGCTGATCGACGCGGTCACCGCCGTCTCCGGCTCCGGCCCGGCCTATGTCTTCTGGCTGACCGAGTGCCTGGCGCAGGCGGCGGTTGCCGCTGGCCTCGCCGAGGGTGATGCCGCCAGGCTCGCCCGCGCCACGGTCACCGGCGCCGGCGAGCTGCTCCACCGATCCGACCTGCCGCCCGATCAATTGCGCAAGAACGTCACCTCGCCCAAGGGCACCACCCAGGCGGCGCTCGACGTGCTGATGGCGAAGAGCGGCGGCCTGGCGCCGTTGATGAAGAAGGCGGTGGCGGCGGCCAGGAAGCGCTCGCGCGAGCTCTCCGGCTGAAGAAGCCTCGCCGCGGCCACCTTCGCGGCCTACATTGTTGGGACGAAAGAACCGAAAGGTGACGCCATGGCAAGGCAACCGAAACGCAAGCAGGTCCGGCGCGGCCGCACCGGCAGCGCCCGGAGCAGCGCCGCGCGGACGGCGACCGCGGCTTCCGCTCCGCGCGACCGCATCATCGACGGCTTGATGACGCTCATCGCCGAGCGCGGCTTCAGGCAGGCCGGCCTTGCCGACATTGCCGAGGCGGGCGAGGTCTCGCTGGCCGAGCTGCGGGGCCTCTTCCCCGGCAAGCTCGCCATCCTCGCCGCCTTCGCCAAGCGCATCGACGAGGCGGTGCTGGCCGGCGGCCCGGCGGAAGGCGAGGGCGCCAAGGACCGGCTGTTCGACGTTCTCATGCGCCGTCTCGATGCGCTCGCCCCCTACAAGCCGGCGCTCAGGCGTCTGGCAAAGAGCGCCCGGCGCAGCCCCGGGCTGGCGGCAGCGCTCGCCTGCATCGCGGGCAATTCGCAAAAATGGATGCATGCCGCCGCCGGCATCCAGCGGGGCGGCCTGCCCGGCAGGGTGGCGCTCCGCGGCGGCGTGCTGGTCTTCGCCGAGACCCTGCGCGTCTGGCTCGAGGACGACGACCCCGACATGGCCAGGACCATGAAGACGCTGGACAGTGCGCTCGGCCGCGGCGAGCGCGCCATGCGCCTGGTGGACGATGTCTGCGGCGTCTTCTGCCGCATCGCCGATACGGCGCGGAGGGCGGCGGAGTCGCGTGCCGCCGGATAGGCAGGTGGAGGAAGGCTCCACGGGCATCCAGTCGCGCGTGCCGCCGGGCACGGCGGCGTTCATCACGATCGCCGTGTTCATCGCCGCGGTGCAGGAACTGCACCCGGAATGGGTAGGGCTTGCCGGGCGCGACCCGGTCGCCTTCGCCGCCGGCGAGTGGTGGCGCGTCATCACCGCGCTCTTCGCCTATGACGATGGCGCCGTGCAGAAGCTCGGTATCGTCTTCGGCGCGCTCGTCCTCGGCATCATCGCCGAGCGCAGGCTCGGCAGCGTCGAGTGGCTGATTATCGCCTTCGTCTGCGGCCTCTTTGGCCAGATCGTCGCCCTGTGGTGGCAGCCCTATGGCGCCGGCTCGTCAGTCGCGGTAGCCGGCTGGCTCGGCGCCACCTGCGTTTGGATCGCATGGCCGACGACGCCGGTGCCGTGGTTCGCGCGCATCGGCCCGCTCATCGTGCTCGGCCTCGCGCTCTGGCTGGTCGCGACGCGCGACATCCACGGCCCGCCGATCTTTCTTGGCGCGGCGATCGCCGCGGCGCTGCTCTATCACCGCCGGAGTGGTTGAGGCCGCGCGCCGCTCATGCTAACGCCCGCGCTTTCCCCTGAGCGAAGGGCGAGACATGAGCGAGCCGGCGGGGCAGATCAAATTCGATGATTTCCTGAAGGTCGACATCCGCGTCGGCACGGTGGTCGAGGCCAGCCCGTTTCCGGAAGCACGTAAGCCGGCGATCAAGCTCGTCATCGATTTCGGCCCGGAGATCGGCCGCAAGAAATCGTCGGCGCAGATCACCCGCCACTACACGCCGGAGATGCTGGTCGGCAACCAGGTGGCGGCGGTGGTCAACTTCCCGCCGCGCCAGATCGGCCCGTTCATGTCGGAGGTGCTCACCCTCGGCTTCCCCGACGGCGCCGGCGAGGTGGTGCTGATCGAGCCGAGCCTGCCGGTGCCCAATGGCGGGCGGATGTTCTGAGGATCAGAATTGCGGAGGCAAAGCGATGGCCGGCATGCCCGCGAAAAACACGGAAATGGTCGATGGCGTGCCGGTGCTGTGGCGGGCGCCTGACGCACCTTCCGCAATCCTCATCCACGTTCCGGCCTTCAGCCAGACGAAGGAACAAACCCAACCGGTTCTGGATCGCGCCCTTTCGCTCGGATTTGCGGCGATTGCAATCGACGCCTATCAGCACGGCGCGCGCGGAACGGAGGACCGCGACGCTCTCACGCGCCGGGTGTTCGCCAATTTTCGTCGCGAGATGTGGACGATCATCGGCGAAACCGCTCTCGATGTGCCACGGATCGCCGAGTGGGCGCGGGCGAAGTTCGGCGCGAAGCTGCCGGTGCATTTGACGGGCCTGTCGATGGGCGGCGATGTTGCCGTCGCCGCTGCACCGCTCATCGACAATGTCGCCAGCGTGAATGCGGTGGTGGCGACCCCGGACTGGCAGCGTCCCGGCATGCGCGACATTGCCAGTGGAGAACTCGTGCCACAGGGAACACCGGATGCGAAAGCCCGCCTGTTCTTCGAACGCCTGAATCCGATTGACCATCCTGAGCTGTACCGCAGGCTCCGCGTCCATTTCATCCTCGGCGAACTCGACACCCATGTGCCGCCCGAGGCTGCCCGTCGTTTTCAGGGCATCGTCAATGACGGACAGGAAGCGGGCCCTGTCAGGATCACCGAGAAGGCAGGCCTTAGGCACCTCGATTTCATAGCGCCGAGCTGGATTGACGATTTCGATTTCGGCGCGGGCGGATTGCGCTAGGCCGGGATTGTGCGGCAGTGGCGGCCGCAGGTTCAGGCGGGCTTCCAGCGGACGTAGGTTTCGCTGCCCTTCTTGGTCAGTTCGATGCCGGGAAGGGCGCTGACCAGATCGGTGATGGTGCGATAGCCGTAGGTCTTTGCGGTGAAGCCGGGGATGGCGCGCGTGAGCTGATTGCCGACCATCCGCATGTGCGCAAGGCCATTGTCGCCCATGGCCGCATCGATTGCGTCCATCACCTGCTCGACCGGCATTTCCACCTTCTTGGCCGACGGCGCCACCGCCGGTGCGGCCGTGGCCGCCGGGGCGGTGGCTTTCCTGGCCGGCGCCTTGCGACGCCTGCGGGTCGGTGCCGGTTCGGCCGGCGTGCTTGCGGCTGGGGCAGCCGGCTTGCGCTCAGCCGGCTGCCGCTGCTTCGGCTCCGCCTTCTCCGCCGCCAGCAGCGTGTCGCATTCAAAGAAGCGGTCGAAGGCCTCCTTGTAGCCCTTGGGCGCCTTCTTGGCGCCGAAGCCGAAGACGGAGAGCGCGCTGGCGCGGATGCGTTCGGCAAGTGGGGTGAAGTCGCCGTCGCTGGAGGCGATGCAGATGCCGTCGAGCTGCCGCCCGGCGAGCATGTCCATCGCCTCGATGACGAGCTTCATGTCGGTGGCGTTCTTGCCACGCGTCAGCGGTGACACGTTCACCGCCGTCAGGTCGAAATCGCCGACGTGCTTCATCCACGACTTCATCTTGCCGCTCTTGAACTGGCCATAGATGCGCCGGACGGCGACGGCGCCAAGCGTCTCCGCCTCGCGCATGATGAGCGGCATGTAGGTGGCGCTGATGTTGTCGCCGTCGATGAGAAGGGCGAGCTTGGTGAAGGCTGTCGCCGTCGTGCGCGTCATCTTCTGTCTCCGTTCATGCCGGGATGGTCACACGCAATCTCGTAGCCCGGATCGAGCGCCAGCGAAATCCGGGGTCGCCGGTGCCATCAGTGGATCTCGTCGGCCCGTTCGAACGCCCGCCGCAGGGTCTCGATCGAGAATCCCGGCTCTCGCGTGGCGGCGATCAGGACCGCCTCGCGCCTGGCGATCAAGGCCGCCGCCTTGGGCACCTCGCGCACTGCCGCCTCCGGCACCACCACCGCGCCGTGGCTGTCGGCATGGATGAGGTCGCCGGGATTGACCCACATGCCGGCAACGCTCACCGGCACGTCGAAGGCGACCAGGTCCGCCCAGACATGCGACGGCATGACCGCGCCGGCCAGCACGAAGAAGCCGGGCGCCCACTGGGCGATGTCGCGCACCGATCCGTTGGTGATGACGCCGCTGCAGCCGAGACCCTTGTGGACGTTGCTCTGCACCTCGCCCCAGAAGGCCCCGAGGCCGCCCTCGACACCATCGACGTCCTGGATGACGGCGAGGCTCGGCTGCGGTCCGCTGGCGATGTACTCATAATAGGCCAGCCGCAAGGCCTTCAGTTCGGCGGGGCTCGCCGTCGGCTGCTCGCGCGAGCGGATGGCGGCGGTGCGGGCGTAGCCGACGACCGCCTTTTGCGGCATTGGCGAGACCAGCGGCGTGCGGTTGAAGCCGAAGCCGCGCCTTTCGGGCGCCGCGATTTCGAGCGCGTTGCAGACGGTGGGCGTGTCGAGCGCGGCAAGCGCGCTTAGGTCTTCGGTCGTGATCGGCATGTGGGTCTCTGTGGTATCGGGGTTTCCTGGCGGAGTCCTCAGGCCGGGATCGTCACCACCACGCGCAGGCCGCCGAGCGGACTGGCGTCGAGCGTGATGTCGCCGCCGTGGTTGCGGGCGATGTCGCGGGCGATCGGCAGGCCGAGGCCGGTGCCGCTCTCGTCGATGTTGCGGGCATCGTCGAGCCGGTAGAACGGCTTGAACACCGCCTCGCGCTCCTCCGGCGGAATGCCCGGCCCGTCGTCGTCGACGGTGATCGTCAGCCGTCCCTCGGCGTGGCTGCCGGTCACCTCGATGCTCTTGCCATGGCGCGCGGCGTTGCCGACGAGGTTGCCGATGCAGCGCTTGAAGGCCTGTGGCCTGACCCGCACCATCGGGTCGCCGGCATAGGAGACCTCGGTCTCGTGGCCGGCCAGCCGCGCCTGGCGGCCGATCTCGTCGAGCATGACGGCGATGTCGGACACCACCGTGTCCTCGTCGCTGTCGCCGCGGGCGAAGGCGAGGTAGCCGTCGAGCATGCGGTTCATGTCGTCGACGTCCTTGCGCAGCTCCTCGGCGTCCGGTGAATTGTCGATCAGCGCCAGTTGCAGGCGGAAGCGGGTGAGCACCGTCCTGAGGTCGTGGCTGACGCCGGCGAGCATGGCGGTGCGCTGGTCGATCTGCCGTTCGACACGCTCCTTCATGTGGTGGAAGGCGATCGTCGCCTGGCGCACCTCGCGGGCGCCGCGCGGCGGAAAGCCAGGCACGGCGCGGCCCTTGCCGAAGGCGTCGACGGCCGCCGTCAGCCTGAGGATGGGGCGGATCTGGTTGCGCAGGAAGATGATGGCGATGGCCAGCAGCACCACCGAGGTCGCCACCATCCACCAGATGAAGATGAGCGAATTGGAGACGTAGGCCTGGGCCCGCGGCGCGAACACGCGCAGCACGTTGTGGTCGAGCTGGATGCGGATTTCGATCAGGCTCGAGCGGCCGATGGTGTCGATCCAGAACGGCTTGCCGATCTTGCGGCTGATCTCCTGGCTGAGCACCCGGTCGAGCGGCGAGAAGAACGGCTTGGGCGTCAGCGGCGGCAGCGGTTCGGGCGGCAGCACGGCGATGTTGAGGCCCATGCGCTCGCGGGCGATGCGGGTGATGGTGGCGTAGTCGGCGTCCTGCGGGTAGCTGTCGAGCACGTCGACGATGGCGGCGATCTCGCCGACCACGGTCGAGGAGAGCTGGGCGGTGACCAGTTGCCAGTGGCGCTCCATGAAGACGAAGCCGACCAGCGCCTGGAGCAGCACGGTGGGGGCGATGATGATGATCAGCGCGCGGGCGAACAGGCCCTTGGGCAGGATGGCGTTGATGCCGCGGGTCACCCGCCGCCAGCGCGCGCGAAGCCCGCGGGTCGCCGGTGCCGGGGCGTCGATGGTCGTCGCCATGGCGACCGGGTCTCCGTCTATCCGGTGATGGCCAGCCGGTAGCCGATCCCGCGCACGGTCTGAAGATAGAGCGGGTTGGCCGGGTCGGCTTCGATCTTGCGGCGCAGGCGGTTGATCTGCACATCGACGGTGCGCTCGCCGGCCGGGCCGCTGGTCACCATCAGCTTGTCGCGGCGCACCGTCTCGCCCGGCGTGGCGGCGAAGATCGCCAGGATCTGGCGCTCGCGCTCGGTCAGGTGGACGATCTCGCCGCCGCGCTTCAATTCCAGTTTCTCGCGGTGGAAGGTGAACGGGCCGAAGCAGAGCTGCTCGATCAGCGGCCGGTCGGTGGGCGTGGTGCGCTTGAGGATGGCGTTGATGCGCAAGAGCAGCTCGCGCGGCTCGAACGGCTTGGCGAGATAGTCGTCGGCGCCGCTCTCCAGCCCCGCGATGCGGCTCTCGATCTCCGAGCGCGCGGTCAGCATCAGCACCGGCACGTCGCTCTCCTGGCGCAGGCTGCGCACCAGCGACATGCCGTCCTCGCCCGGCATCATCACGTCGACGATGAGCAGATCGAAAGCGAGGCCGGCGAGATGCTGGCGCGCCTCCGCCGCGTTGCCGGCGATGGTGACGCGGAAGCCGCGGTCGCCGAGATAGCGCGACAACAGCGTGCGGATGCGGTTGTCGTCGTCGATGACCAAGATGTGCGGCGCGTCGTCGGCAAGCCCGCCGGCTTCGCCGGCGCTTGCCTGGGGGGCGGTCTGGGTGATGACGTCCATGGGGCGATGCCCTTGCTGCTTCACCGGTCGATGACGCGGGCGACCTTCGGGCGCTCGCTCGGATTGATCATCAGGCGAAGGAACTGCTGCGCGCCTTCGCGCTCCGCCGGCGACAGCTCGGCAAGCGCGGCGGCGATGCGCCTGATCTGCGGGTCGCGCAGGCGCGCCGCCAGGCCGCGTCCGGCCTCGGTCGGGTAGAGCAGCCGCTGGCGCCGGTCGACGGGACCGGGGCGTTGTTCGATGAAGCCGGTGTCGACCAGTTGCTTGAGCACGCGGCCGAGGCTCTGCTTGGTGATCTTGAGGATGTCGAGGAGGTCGGCGACGCGGATGCCGGGGTGGCGGTTGACGAAGTGGATGACCCGGTGGTGGGCGCGGCCGAAGCCGAGCGTGAGCAGGGCGGCGTCGGGGTCGGAGATGAAATCGCGATAGGCGAAATAGAGAAGCTCGACGAAGACGATCTCGGGCTGATCGGCGAGCGACAGCGGCGCCACGATCGGCGGGCGCTGGGAGCCCTTCGGTCGCCGGGCCGGGGTGTCGTCCGATTTGAAATTTACGTCAGCCATGTTGACATATTTTATGCCGGTTGCTACTCAATACAAGTCGCGGTCATTCGACGCGACGGCGTTCGCCGCTCCGGCGAGCTGCCGCCTCCCGTTCCGCGGCACCATATCGGCGATTCCGACGTGACGCAAAGAACGTCAGCCGCTTCGCCGCCCGTTTGATGCAAACAATGCGAGGCGCCCCGCGCGGGGCCTCACGGGAGGAAGACACCATGGCTGCGGAGCCCTTCGACAAACGCGAAGGCGTCATCTGGATGGATGGCGAATACGTCAAGTGGGCGGACGCGAAGGTCCACGTCCTGACCCATGCGCTGCACTACGGCAGCGCCGTGTTCGAGGGAGAGCGCGCCTATGGCGGGGTGATCTTCGAGCTCGACGCGCACAGCCGGCGCCTGCACGAGTTGGCGAAGATCCTCGGCTACGAGGTTCCCTATTCGGTCGAGACGATCAACCAGGTGTGCAACGAGCTTGTCGCGCGCAACGGGCTCACCGACGCCTATGTCCGCCCGATCGCCTATCGCGGCAGCGAGCAGATGGGGGTCGCCGCCCAGCTCACCAAGATCCACGTCGGCATCGCGGTGTGGGAGTGGCCGTCCTACTTCAAGCCGGAAGAGAAGCTCAAGGGCATCCGCCTCGACATGGCGCGGTATCGCCGGCCCGATCCGGCGACGGCGCCGTCGAAATCGAAGGCGGCCGGCCTCTACATGATCTGCACCATCTCCAAGCACGACGCCGAGCGCAAGGGCTATGCCGACGCGCTGATGCTCGATTGGCGCGGCCAGGTCGCGGAAGCCACCGGCGCCAACGTCTTCTTCGTCAAGGACGGCGTCATCCACACGCCGGCGCCAGACTGCTTCCTCAACGGCATCACCCGTCAGTCGGTGATCAAGCTGGCCAAGAAGCGCGGCATCGAGGTGGTCGAGCGCGCCATTCAGCCGGGCGAGCTGGAAGGCTTCGAGCAGTGCTTCCTCACCGGTACGGCGGCGGAAGTGACGCCGGTGTCGGAGATCGGCCCCTACCGATTCACGGTGGGCACGATCGCCAAGACGCTGATGGAGGATTATTCCACGCTGGTGCAGCCCAAGCAGCGCGCCATGGCCGCCAACGGGTAGGGCACACACGCCGCGTCTGGTGGTGTGCTCGGCGCGGCGGCATTCCTCCTCCCCTGAAAGGGGGAGGACGGGAGGGAGAAGATGCGCAAGCCGTAGCCCGCATGGCGCGCAGCGGAATGCGGGGTGTTGGCGTTCGCCGCGGATTGCGCTGACGCTCCATGCGGGCGACGCGCCGGTGCGGCACTCTCCCCCAACAAAAAAGCCGCCGGTCACCCGGCGGCCTGTCGTAGTTTCCGAACGGCGCCTGCGGGTCGCCGACGGAATATCGTTAGCCCGCGGCCTTCAGATCGACTGCTTTCGGACCCTTGCCTCTCTCGTCCGGCTCGGTGTCGAAGGACACCTTCATGCCATCGGCGAGGGGGCCGATGCCGGACCGCTCGACGGCAGTGACATGTACGAACACATCCTTGCCGCCGCCATCCGGCGTGATGAAGCCGTACCCCTTAGAGGCGTTGAAGAATTTGACGGTGCCATTCTGGCGCATCGCATGACCTTTTCAGTTCAGTCTCCCGGATGCGGTCGCAGCCCGGTCCGGGAGGGTCTCCCACCGGGGCCAGGCGTCGCCCACGAACAAACTATGATCCAGCAAGCTTGAGAAAACAACGGCCGACCTCGCCGCAGGCCCAGTCGCCAAACGCAAGCTCTTGAAGGGATATGATATTTAGCCGGCGACCGGGCGCCCGGCAGACGTCCGGCGGTGGTTCCGGGCGGGTCTGCCGAAGCGCTTTGGTGCGATTTCCGCTGTCATTTGCCGGTCTTCAGCTTGCCCATCTGAAGAAACTGCATGACCGTCTTCTCGAAGTACGGTTCGGTGATGCCGCGCCGCACCTTGCCCATGAAGTACTTCTCGAATGCGATCTTGGCGAGGTGGACCCACTTGCCCTGACCGGACCAGTTGACGTTGCGCGGAGCGTTCTGCGGCTGGGCGATGAAGGCGACGCCGGTGTCGCCGAAGTCGGCCAGGCAGATGGCGTTCCACGTCGCCTCGTGGTTGGCCTCCTTGCCGGCGACGACGTCGCGGATGTTGAGCGCGGTCGCCGTCACCATGCTCTCGATCATGTAGCCGGTCTTGGGCACGCCGACCGGCACCGGGGTGGGCTCGTAGGGCGGAATGGCGATGCACACCCCGACGCCGTAGATGTTGGGATATTTCGGGTTGCGCTGGTGGTGGTCGACGATGACGAAGCCGCGCGGATTGACCAGCCCCTCGATGCCGCGCAGCGCCGGAATGCCGCGGAAGGCCGGCAGCATCATCGAATATTTGTAGGGCAGCTCGTGGCGCTTCTTCTCGCTGGCGTCGTCGTTGAGCTCGAGGACGTGGGCTTTGCCGTCGGCGAACTTCTCCACCTTGGCGTTGGTGACCCACTTGATGGTGCGGTCGCGCATGGCGCTTTCCAGCAGGCCCTTGGTGTCGCCGACGCCGCCGAGGCCGAGATGGCCGATGTAGGGCTCAGAGGTGACGAAGGTCATCGGCACCTTGTCGCGGATGCGCCGCTGGCGCAGGTCGGTGTCCATGATCATGGCGAATTCGTAGGCCGGGCCGAAGCAGGAGGCGCCCTGCACGGCGCCGACGACGATCGGGCCTGGGTCGGCGCAGAACTTCTCCCATACATCGGAGCCTTTGACGGCGTGGTCGACGTCGCACACCGAATTGGTGTTCTTCTCCGGACCGAAGCCTTCGATCTCGTCGAAGGCGAGCTCGGGTCCGGTGGCGATGACAAGGTAGTCGTAGGCGATCGTCTCGCCGTTCGACAAGGCGATGCGGTTCTCCTGCGGCACCAGCTTCTCCGCCCCGGCGTGGACGAAGTCGACCTTGTGGCGTGGCAGCACGGAGGCGAGGTCGATGGTCGTCTGTGCTTTGGTCCGCCAGCTCACCGCGACCCACGGATTGGACGGGGTGAACTGGAAGAAGGGCGATTTCGAAACGACCGTCACCTTGTGAGCCCGGTCGAGATTGGCGCGAAGTTCATAGGCGGCCGAGATGCCGCCGATGCCGCCGCCGAGAACGACGATATGCGACATGGTCAGGGAGTCTCCTTGGTTGTTTCCTGCCTAATACATACAAATTTTTGCATGTATTGGAAGCCCAGGCTTGTGCTCGGCTGAAAACCAAGCTTCTGCCGCCGGTGGAATCCGGCGGTCGTGGCAGTGGCCCGAAGCAGCGCGCCCCGGTACGGCTGCTGAGTGCGATCTTGTGCGGGGCCGTGCGGCGCCGCAATGACGCAGGTCAGGGTCGGGCTGCGGCAAAAAGGGGAGGGCGCCGGTCCTGCGGCCGCGGGCCGTGTGGCCGGCGTCACTTGCCCTGCCACAATTGTGGCATAGGTTCGGCCGTGGAGGGTGGTTGGGAGCCCGGCGGATGCCGGGAGCGGTCGGTCCCGTCGCGTCCCCCGGGCGAATTGTCGCCGGTGCCGACCGGCAACCGAAGAGGGTAACGAAGATGAAACTCCGTTCGCTTGCGACCGCCGCGCTCGGCCTTGGCCTGGCCATGGCCGTGCCCGCGGTCGCCTACGCCTACACGAACTACACCACCGACGCGGTCAACTTCCGCGCCGGGCCGGGTGCCGGCTATCACAGCTACGGTGCGCTGCCGGCGGGCACTCCCGTCGATGTGCGCTACTGCCAGGCCGGCTGGTGCCGCGGCTCGACCTTCCTCGGCACCGGCTGGGTGTCGTCGAGCTATCTGTCGGGTGCGCCGATGCGCGCCTACCCGCGGCGCGACTATCGCGACTATCGCGACTATCGCGACTATCGCTTTTACCGGCCGCACCCGTACTACCGGCCGGACTATCCCCACCGCTACCGCCCGCGTTCCGGCTTCAGCCTCTATTTCGGCGTGCCGTAGTCGGTCGTTGCCCGTGCATCGCGCATGACGAAGGGAGCCGCCGTCGCGCGGCTCCCTTCTCGTTTCATCTCTCCGCTGTCGTCAGTGCATCGAACCGATGCAGCGCGCTTCGTTGCCCATCGCGCATTGCGTCGCGCGCGCTCACCTGAAGAGCTTCGGCAGCTTCAGCTTCGGAATCAGTTTGGTCGGCGAGAGCTTCTTGATCGTCTTGCCGACCGTGGTCGTCGCATCGCCGACATAGCGCGCGACGATCTTCGTCGAGCCGCGCAGCGCCGGCACCAGCACACGCTGATTGTCGATGAAGGGCAGCGCGACCTTCAGCGGAAGCCCCTTGAAGAACGTCGCGTCCCATGCGTCGTGCAGCGAGAAGACACCGTCGACGGTCATGTGCAGGAAGCGTCCGATGACGTTGTGCAGACGGCAGGCGGCGTTGCGCGGACAGATCTCGACGGCGCCGTTGATCATGGCGACGGCGAGCTCGCCGCGGTCGCCGACATAGAGGTCGAAGGCGGTGCCGCGAACGCCGATGGTGGCCGTCGGCGTGGTGATCTCATAGGCGTCGTGATTGGCCTTGCCGGTGATGAAACGGAACGAGCCGCGGGCCAGGTCGAGCACCACCTTCGAGCCGGAACCCTTTGGATTATATACGAAATTGTCGAGGACCACGGTCGAGCTCGGGCCGATCGCGAGCTTGGTCTGGTCGCGGAATTCGAACTGGCCGACGCCGGCGTCGTCGGTCGCCACGGTCTGGTTGGCGAAGATGTCGTCGCCGCTTTTCAAGACGATCGATCGGCTGTCGAGCGTGCCGGTCACCGCGGTCGTGATCGCCGTCGCCTTGCCGATCTCGGTCGCCGCCGGCGCGGTGCGCGGCATCGATGCGATGAGCGCGAACGCGAACGCGGCGACAGCGATGCGCGATGGTGAGACTGACATCTGTCGAACAAACCTCTTGACGAAGTAACACGCGCGCGATGAGTGCGACGATGCACTCGACGGCGATGCGATGCACGCGCGATCGATGCTCGCACAATTTTCGCCGGCATTACAATTAGCGCGTTGTTAACTCGCAACTTGCACTACTATATCGCCGTGAGTCGAATTCGCAACTCGCCACCGAGAGGAGAAGACCATTGGCTAAGAAAGCTGTGAAGAAGGCTGTGAAGAAGCCTGCGAAGAAGGCGGCCAAGAAGAAAGTCGCGAAGAAGAAGTAGCACGATCGTCGCCGGCCTGTCCGGCGATGTCGATGAGCATCCCGTTCGCCGTCGCGGTCATCAAGACGGATCGCGCGGCGACGGGAGTGCTCCAGTAAAAGGGGCATCCATGTGATGCCCCGTTTTCGTTTCCGCTCCCCATCGATCGTCGTGTCCAAGCGCCGGGTTCCATCGCGCGCCCGCTCGCCTTTCTCGGAACCATGCTCCGCTTCGTCCGTTGGCCTCCCATAATCCCGAGACCAACCGGAGAGGAGAGGCAATGAGTTTCCGCAGTATCGTCCTCGCCGTTGCCGCGAGTGCGCTGTTGCCCGCGGCCGCGCAGGCCGCCACGGCATTCGCTTCCACCGCCGTCCACGTTCGCGCCGGGCCCGGCACCGGCAACCCGATCGTCGATACGCTGCATGCCGGCGAGCGCGTCCGTGTCGATCAGTGCACCCGCAGCTATTCCTGGTGCCACGTCTCCCACCGCGGCGCGGATGGCTGGGTGGCGGCACGCTTCCTCAACGACCGCCGCAACGGCACGCGCCGGCCGCTCGACCGCTTCGGCTTCAGGCTCAACATCCCGCAGTTCAATCTGCATGTCGGCGTCGGACCGAACGGCGCCTATGCCGGTCAGAGCCGCGCCAACCGGCGCGCCGATAACAAACGGCGCGGCAACGCCAACCGGCGCCAGGCGGCCCGCGTCTGCTTCTACGAGAACTACGGCTATGGCGGCCGGCACTTCTGCGCCCATCCCGGCCAGTCCGACAGCGCCCTCGGCAAGCGCTGGAACGACACGATCTCCTCGATCCGCGTTTCGGGCGGCGCCAGCGTGCAGGTCTGCCAGAACTTCAACTACGGCGGCCGCTGCCACGTCGTGAACCACGACATGGCCAGGATCGGCGGACGCAACAACGACGTCATCTCGTCCTACCGCGTCTACGGCCCCGGCCAGGCGCGCAACGGCAACAACGGGCGGGGGCGCAACGGCAACGGGCGCGGCCGCCGCGTGGCGCGCGTCTGCTTCTATGAGAACTTCAATTACGGCGGCAGAAGCTTCTGCGCTAACGAAGGTCATGCCGACCGCAGCCTCGGCAAGCGCTGGAACGACCGCATCTCCTCCATCCGCGTCATGGGCAATGCCCGCGTGCGCGTCTGCGAGAACTTCGACTATGGCGGCCGCTGCCGGGTGGTGACCCGCGACCGGCCGAGGCTCAACGGCCGCAACAACGACGTCATCTCGTCCTACCGCGTCATGTGATCCGGCGCTCGCGCCCGCGGTCGAGGCTCCGCCGTCCGCCCGGTGAGGGGACGGCGGAGCCGTCGTCTCCGGCTCACACCATGTAGCGGATGTCGGAGCTGAAGGTCGGGTAGGCGTAGACCATGTCGGTGATCTCGCCGGTGGTGACGCCATGACGCATGGCGAGTGCGAACATGTGGATCAGCTCCTCGCCGCCATGGCCGACGATGTGGGCGCCGAGGATGCGCCCGCTCGCCCGCTCGCTGATCACCTTGGCCCACGCGGTCTTCTCGCCGTAGGTACGCCCCGACAGCCACTCGCTGATGTCGTTGACCGAGACGGCGACGTCGAGACCGCGGTCGCGGGCATCTTCCTCGGTGAGGCCGAGGCCGGCGACCGCCGGAATCGTGTAGAGGCAATAAGGGATCGCCGCATAGTCGGGCCGGTGCTTCGGTCCGTCGACGATGTTCTGGCCGACGATGCGGCCCTCGTAGGTGGCCAGCGGCGAGAGCTGCGCCGAGTCGGACAGCGCGTCGCCAGCGATCCACACCGCATGGTTAGAGGTCGAGCGCAGATGGTCGTCGTGCAGCAGGCGGCCATGGTCGGTGGCCACCCCGCCGGATTCGAGGTCGAGGCCCTCGGTGTTGGCGATGCGGCCGGCGCCGTGCACCACCCGGTCGGCCTCGATGGTGCGCTCCATGCCGTCCTCCTCGAAGACGACGCGCAGCCGCTCGCCCGCCGGCTCGACCGCCTTCACCGCAATCGAGGCGCGCGTGTCGATGCCGAGGCGGCGGGTGGCGGCGAGGATCTGCTCGACCGCATCGGCGTCGTGGCGGGCGAGGAAGCGTCCGCCGGCATTAAGGATGGTCACGTGCGTGCCGGCGCGGGCATAGACGTGGGCGAACTCGAAGGCGATGACGCCGCCGCCGACGAAGACCACGTCGCGCGGCTGCTGGCGCTCGCTCAGCACGTCGTCGGAGGTGATCATCAGCTCGGCGCCGGGAAAGGGCAGGGGGCGCGGCCGCGAGCCGGTGGCGATGACGATGTGCTCGGCCTCGTAGTCGTGGCCGCCGGCCCTGACCGCGTTGGGGGTGATGAAGCGGCCGTGGGCGCGCACCAGATGCACGCCGCGCTTCTCCAGCGAGCCGGCGAGCGAATCCGAAATGGGCGCGATCAGCTTCTTCTCGCGCTCGATCAGCGCCGCCCAGTCGAGGCTAACCGGGCCGACGCTGATGGCGTGGGTACCGGCGCGGGCGATGGCATCGAGCGCCTGGGCGGCGGCGACCAGCACCTTCTTCGGCACGCAGCCGCGGTTGTTGCAGGTGCCGCCGAATTCGGCCGGCTCGAGCAGCGCCACCTTCTTGTCGGCGTGGCGGGTCGGCACGGTCACCCCCATGCCGCCGTTGCCGCCGCCGATGATCACCACGTCGTAGCTGGCCATGCCGCGTCCCTCCGTTTTCCGTTGCCGCCAACATAGGGGAGGGCTGGCGCCGCGGCGAGGCGGCGGCCGCACACGATGCCGTCAGTTCAGAATTGATCCAGGTCAGCGTGCGGCCGCCCGCCCGGTGCCAAAAGGCGAGCAGGGCGCGCGACAGTGGAGACCTAAGACCATGAGCAGTTTCCTGCGGACGGCCGCTCTGTCGGCGTTCTTCGTCCTCGCTTCCAGCCTGCTCGCCATGGCGGCCCCGACCACGATCAAGGTGGCGCTGCTCGACATGACCGCCTCAAACCAGAACATCGCCGGCATGAGGGGCGAAGGCGGACAGGGCTATGGCATGATGGGCGGTGGCGGTCGCGGCTACGGCATGATGGGCCGCGGCTTCGGCAACGGCATGGGCCCCGGCATGATGTCGATCGGCCTCGACACCGACACGGTCAAGGCCGGGGAGGTGACCTTCGACGTCACCAACTGGTCGCGCACGCTGGTCCACGAGATGCTGGTGGTCGCGGTCGACAACCCGCAGGCGGAGCTTCCCTACGACGCCGACGATGAGCGCGTCGTCGAGGACAAGATCAACTCGCTCGGCGAGACCGAGGAGATGCAGCCCAAGGCGACCAAGGCGGTGACCCTCGATCTCAAGCCCGGCACCTATCTGCTGCTGTGCAACGTCGCCGGCCACTACGCCGCCGGCATGTGGACCGTGCTCACGGTCACGCCGTAGCGGCAGGGGGCCGCCCGGCGCGGTCAGATCGTCCGCGCTTGGCCGCTCACCTCGTGGGCGAGGATGTCGCGCTCGAGCGTGCCGCCATGGGCGGCGCGCGCCTCGGCCCAGGCCTTGATGTACGGCTTGGTCGTGTGCGCCTCGATCGCCTGCCAGCTCTCCCAGCGCTCCGAGATGCGGATGAGGCCGGGATCGAGCACGTCCTCGCCATAGGCGTAGAGCAGGCAGCCCGGCTCCTGGCGCGTGCCCTCCAGCGCCGCGCGCATGTAGGGCCTGAGTGTGTCCATCATTTCCGGCCTGACCCGGACATGCCCGGTGACGATGATCACGGTTCGTTTCTCCCTTATGTGACGGACATCCGCGCCCCCTATGCACGCCGTCCGCGCCGATCGCAAACCCCTCGGCCGGGCGGGTCGGTCGGGCCGACGTACAACCTAAAGGCGCTTAATTGTCTAGACACTCGGTTAACCTGTGTTAACTTTTGGGACGATCGCTGGTTTCAGCCCGGTCCTGGGAGATCGTGATGGCACAGAAAACTCGGACAAGTCCTGCTGATCCCGTTGCAGCACTGGCAGAAGCCACGGCGAAGCGCTCGGAGGCGCTCAACGCCTACAAGCGCCTCCTGGATGCACGCGGGAATGCGCTGCTTTCGGTGAATGAGAAGTGTGGTCCCCGGTCGCGGGCGTACCTGTCGGTCGTCAAGAAGCTGAAGAAGGATGAGGAAGAGCTCGAGCGCATCAAGACCGCGGTTCGCCGCCCTATCTCGCGCTGGGGCGTGCGCGGCGGTGTTTTGCTGATCGTCGGCGGCGGGCTCGCGCTTCTCGAGGCGTTTGCCAACAAGTTTCTCTTCGATGTGGCGCTGCAGAGCGCGGGCATCGTGTCCTATGCGGTGTCGTGCGCGATTACGGCCTTCCTTCTGCTTATGGCGCATATCGCTGGCCGTTCGATCCGGCAGGTGTGGTCGGACTATCGTCGGAAGATTATCTGGTCGGCGCCCATCGTCTTCGTCATCTCGATCGGCCTGGCGTGCCTGATCATCGGCGTTCTGACCGTGGCGCGTGCCGCTTTCGCGAGCCAGGGTGGCACCATCGGCGATTTGCTCGCCGGCATCCGGGGCAATGTGCAGGATCTCGGTCCGATTGGCACGTTGATGGCGGCGCTTTCCGACACCTCGGCTCTGGTTCTCGCCTGCATCAATGTCGGCGGCATCGGTGCCACCTTCCTGCTGGCCTTCTTCTCACACGACTCCGATCGGGATTTCGACGCCGTCCAGAACAGCTTCGATCGCAACGAGAAGACGCTTGAGAAGCTACACAACGCCTACCTCAACGAACGTCATGGGACGATCCAGCACTACACGCCCGATCTGGTCGGTTATGCCGCCAACTACAACACGGCCAATTCGCGCGTGATTGACCTCAAGACCCGCCTTCAACGACCGCTCGACCATGATGATCGGCTTGCGGTCACCGATCTCGACCAGATGTCCGAGAATGCCGAGCGCGCGGCGAATGAAGCCGAAACGCCGGATGAGCTGCCGGACACGGACGGCGGCGATGAGACGGTTGCGTCGATGAAGGACTACCGCCGCCCCGCGGGTGCTGGGGCCGCCTGATGCCGGCCGGCCGGCTGCGGTGCATCCTGTGCCTGCTGGCGCTATGCGTATCCATGCAGCTGGCGGCAGGCGGGGCCGTTGCCGGCACAACGTCCAAATACTGCTCCGACAAGGCTGATAACGTCGTTGTCTATGTCGATCGGACGACGCCTTATGACGCCATCGACAAGAAGGACCTTGTCGATGGCGTCAGCCGCCTGTTCGAGACATTGAAGGGCGGTGAACGTTTTTCAATGCGCACGATCGCCGACAATTTCGCAGCGAGCACGAGCCTTCTCGATGAATGCCTGCCGGTGTGCCACGCGGGCGGGCTGTTCGGCGACCTGTTTTCCGGCTGCACCGAAGGCGTCGTCATCAACGACACCAAGCACCTGCGGCAGGCGGTGGTTGAGCAGATCAAGAACCTTCTGGACAATTTCGTCGAACTGCCGAACTCGTCGATTGTTCGCACGCTGGGGCTCTCGGCGCCGGCGGAGCTGCGCCCTGGGCGAGCGAACCGATTCTACATCTTCACCGATCTCATCGAGAATTCTCGATACCTGCCGGGGAAGGAATTCTTCACGACGAAGAACAGCCTACTTCTCAAGCATATCGCCAAGGATGGGCTCGTCCCCGACCTGCAGGGGGCGACCGTGCGCATTTTCGGGGTTGGTCGCGGCGGCAGCCCGGGGGATCGCCACGCGCTGGACCAGGCATTGCTGGAGAAGCTGCTGGATTTCTGGCGGCATTATTTCGAGGCGGCGCATGCCCAAGTCACGATTCATCAGGCGCTCGGGGTGGTCGACTAGACTAGCATTCGTATGGACCGCATGACCTGCGTGGGGTGGCGGGCGCGGCGCCGCGACAGGAGGGCGCGGCGCGTGATTGCCAGCTTGCGCGTTTCTGGCCACGAACCGAATTGCATCCGCGCCCATATGCACGGCGGCCGCGCCGACCGCAAACCCAACGGCCGGATATTTCAGCAGGCGGTGCGAGAGACGGCAGCGGGGGCCGCGGGCAAATCGCCGCTGCTCCGCGCTGCCGCCTTTGCCGCCGGCGGCGGCGCCCTATCTTCCTTGCCGGTGCGATGGCCGGGCGACGGGCGGGATGGACTTATGCAAGGTGAAGCATTCGGCGCGCCCGGGATCGAGCCGACCTGGTCTTCGAGCGACAAGGATTTCGTCACCACCGCGCTCGGCAATGCGCGCCTGTGGGCGACGATCGGCCACGGTATTGTCAACGAGATCTACTGGCCGTCGACCGGCCGTCCGGAAACCCGCGACATCGGCTTCTATCTCCTCGGCCAGGACAAGTGGGTCGATCTCAAGCGGGTGAGCCGCTATCGCCTGTCGAAGCCCAAGCCGACCATCCCGCTCCTGACCGTCGTCCATGAAGGCGACGACTACCGGCTCACCGTCGAATTCCTGCCCGATCCGTGGCGCGACGTGCTGCTCATGCGCTACGAGCTGGAGGGGCTGTATCGGCTCGGTGTCATCGCCGCGCCCCATCTCGGCTCCAGCGGCCGCGACAACGCCGCCTGGGTGGGCGAGGGGACGCTCTATGCCGGCTTCGCCGATCGCGGCTTCGCCGTCACCGCCGACGGCCCGATGACCGATCTCAGCGCCGGCTATGTCGGCGCCTCCGATGGTTGGCAGGACCTCGCCTTGCACGGCCGCTTCACCTGGGCCTTCGCCAGAGCGGAGTGCGGCAACGTCGCCCTGTCGGCGGCGCTCGCCGATGCGGCCGGCGTCATCGCCGTCGGCTTCGGGCCGGATGCCGAGAGCGCGCGGCGGCTCGCCCGCGCCGCCCTGGCGGAAGGCTATGCCTCCATCCGCGACGATTTCATCGACGGCTGGGAGCGCTGGGGCGCCGGGCTCACTTTGCCGCCGTCCGGCGATCCCGGCCTCGCCGAGGAGGCGCTGATGTCGGCGACCGTGCTCAAGATGCACGAGGACCGCGCCTATCCGGGCGCGGTGGTCGCCAGCATGAGCACGCCGTGGGGCAATAGCACCAACACGCTCGGCGGCTACCATCTGGTGTGGCCGCGCGACGCCGCCATGGCCGCCTTCGCGCTGATCGCGGTCAACGAGATCGACGATGCCCGGCGCATCCTCGCCCATGCCGTCGCCGCGCAGGAGCCCGATGGCCACTGGGAGCAGAACTACTTTCCCAACGGCGAGGCGTTCTGGACCGGCATCCAGCTCGACGAGACCGCCTTTCCCATCCTGCTTGCCGCCAAGCTGCGCGAGGTCGGCGCCGAGGCATTGCCCGGCGTCACCGAGATGGTGCGGCGCGCGGTCGCTTCCATCGCCAGCAGCGGACCGGCGAGCCAGCAGGACCGCTGGGAGGAGAATCCGGGGATCAGCGCCTTCACCATCGCGGTCGTCATCGCCGCGCTCGTCGCCGCCGCGCCCTGGCTCGACGAGGCGGCGCGCGACTACGCCCTCGACCTTGCCGACGACTGGAACGAGCGGGTCGAGCAATGGTGCTACGTCGTCGGCACGCCGATGGCGGAGCAGGCCGGCGTCGACGGCTACTACGTGCGCATCGCGCCGCCGCACAAGGACGGTGGCGTCACCGGCCGCATCCTGCTGCGCAACCGCCACGGCGAGACCGTCGCGGCGAGCTGTCTGGTCGCCCTCGACTTCTCCTGGCTGGTCCGCCTCGGCCTGCGCAAGGGCACCGACAGGCGCATCGCCGATACGATCAAGGTCGTCGACCAGACGCTCAGGGTCGAGACGCCATCGGGCGCCGTCTACCGTCGCTACAACGACGACGGCTACGGCGAATATGACGACGGCCGTCCCTATGACGGGGCCGGCGTCGGCCGCGCCTGGCCGCTGCTCGCCGGCGAGCGCGGCCATCTCGCCCTGCAGGCGGGCGAGGACCCGATCGAATATCTGAGAACCATCCACCGCTGCGCCAGCCCCGGCGGCCTGCTGCCCGAGCAGGTGTGGGACGCGGCGCCGATCCCGGAGCGCTTCCTGTTTCCCGGCCGCCCGTCGGGCAGCGCCATGCCGCTACTATGGTCGCACGCCGAGTTCCTCAAGCTCATGATCGCCCGCCACGAAAAGCGGCCGGTGGAGCTGCTGGAATCGGTACGCAAGCGTTACGGCCGCCGGATGCCCAAGGCGAAGAACACGCGCTGGCGCAACGAGACGCCCGCCCCGCATGTCGAAACCGGCCGCACCCTCATCGTCGAGGACCGCCGCCCCTTCACCCTTCATTTCGGCTTCGACGGCTGGCACGACGTGGCCGAGCTTGCCGCCGTGCCGCTGCCTTTCGGGCTATGGGGCGTCGCCCTCGGCCCCGAGTTATGTAACGGCCGGTCAGACGTGAACTTCACCCGCCGCTATGGCGAGGTCTGGGAGGGCGAGGACCATGCGGTCGCCATCCTCGCCCGCCCCAAGCCGCAGACGCTGGTGCATCGCCATGCCGGCGCAACGGGTGCCCCCGCCGCGCCGGGATAGAGGGCAACGGCACCGCTCACGGGAACGCCGTCTTCTGGAAGTCGGTCCGTTCGACCTTGTTCACGACCGGCGGCAGCGTGCGGATGAAGGCGATGACCGCGTCGACATCGTCGGCGGTCATGTTCTTGAACCAGGGGAAGGGCATCGGTGGCGACAGGTGCTGGCCGGTCGGGGTGACGCCCTCGGTCAATGCCTTCCTGATGTCCTGATCGCTCCACTTGCCGATGCCGGTCTCCGCGTCCGAGGTGATATTGGCCGTGCGCACCACCATGCCCGGAGCGAGCGTGATGTCCATGCCGCCGGCGCCGGCCTTGCTCATGTCGGGCTGTCCGTTGGCGCCGAGCGGCGTGTGGCACTCGAAGCAGTGAGCCTGGGCGGTGACGATGTAGCGGCCGTAGGCGACCTTGTCGGTCATCGGCGGCGCCGGCAGGCCCTTCGCCGGCGGCATCGCCTGCTGCGGAATGTTCCACTTGTCCTGCGCCTCGGGCACCTCGTTGTGGACCGGCTTCAATGTGCGCAGATAGGCGACGACCGCCTTCACGTCGTCATCCGACAGGTTGTTGTAGGTCGGCACCGGCATCGGCGGGAAGATAATCTTGCCCTTGTCGTCGATGCCCCTGCGGATCACCGTGATTATCTGCTCGTCCGTCCAGTTGCCGATGCCGGTGTCCTTGTCCGGGGTGATGTTGGCCGAATAGACGTCGAAGGCCGGATCGATGAGGTGGAAGCCTCCGGCGAATTCCATGCCGGGCACGATCGAGAAATCCTGCGCGCGCGTCCCGTGGCAATTAGAGCAGGCCATCGGTCCGTTGACCAGGTATTCGCCGCGCTGGACCAGGGCATCGTCTTGCGCCCCAGCGGGCAATGTGGATGCGATCATCAAGGCCGCAGCCGCGGCCAGACCCAAGCGAATCTTCATCGTCAGATCCCCCTCCGGTCGCCGCTACCCGGGGTGTGCCTAGAAGGCAGGAGCGACCACCTAAGGGCATCACAATAGCAGAAGCCTAAGTTGTTCTCATTCAAATGTTTGTCGCTACCATCTTGACGGATGTGCGTTGCAACAAATCGGCAAGACCTGCGACTAACGTTCGGTGCGCAATGCGAAAGTTCTTGGGCGCGAGTTGGTAATCGGGCGGCCTCTTCTTGAAGAAATGCCACGCCGTGGTGCCTCGGCGCCCCCGCCGGACTCCTGACACGCTCCTGTCAACAAGTCGCCCGCGGCCGCCTCCGCAAGCCCTCGCCTTTGGCCGATTCATCCCCCATATTGCGGCCATGCCACCACGCAAATCCGGATTCTCAGAGGCGCCTCCGGCGAACTACAAGTCGTCCCGCGGCACCTCCATGGGCGGGCGCGGCTCGGCCAAGGAGCGCGCCGCCGTCGGCCTCAGCCCGGTCGCCGGGCTCGACGTCAACCTGGAGGATGTCGGCGGCCTGCCGCAGAACGCCGTCACCGCCACGGTTGAGGCGCTGTCGGCGCTGATCGAGAGCGGGCGGCCCGAGTTCCGCGACAAGACCTGGGTGCCGCACCGTCCGCCGCGGCCGGAAAAGTCCGAGGGCGGCGTGCCGCTGAAGATCGTCTCCGAGCTGACGCCCAAGGGCGACCAGCCGACGGCGATCGCCGAGCTGGTCTCCGGCATCGGGGCGCAAGAGCGCGATCAGGTGCTGCTCGGCGTCACCGGCTCGGGCAAGACCTACACCATGGCCAAGGTGATCGAGGCGACCCAGCGGCCGGCGCTGATTCTCGCGCCCAACAAGACGCTCGCCGCCCAGCTCTATGGCGAGTTCAAGTCGTTCTTCCCGGAAAACGCGGTCGAGTATTTCGTCTCCTATTACGACTACTATCAGCCCGAGGCCTACGTCCCGCGTACCGACACCTACATCGAGA
Organism: uncultured Alphaproteobacteria bacterium; assembly: GCA_963782045.1. Taxonomy (GTDB): domain Bacteria; phylum Pseudomonadota; class Alphaproteobacteria; order Rhizobiales; family Kaistiaceae; genus CAVSRC01. Next base: position 157,538 of record CAWAIR010000003.1, on the reverse strand, counting down.
AGGAATCCTCGATCAACGAGCAGATCGACCGCATGCGCCATTCCGCGACGCGCTCGCTGCTCGAGCGCGACGACGTCATCATCGTCGCCTAGCGTGTCGTGCATCTACGGCATCGGCTCGGTCGAGACCTATACGGCGATGACCTTCGCCCTGACGGTGGGCGAGCGCATCGACCAGCGCCAGTTGCTCGCCGACCTGGTGGCGCTGCACTACAAGCGCGCCGACGCCGACTTTCGTCGCGGCACCTTCCGCGTGCGCGGCGACACGGTCGACCTGTTCCCCGCCCACCTGGAGGACCGCGCCTGGCGCGTCGCGCTGTTCGGCGACGAGATCGAGTTCGATCACCGAGTTCGATCCGCTGACCGGCCAGAAGGCGGGCAACCTCCAGCAGGTCAAGGTCTACGCCAATTCGCATTATGTGACGCCGCGGCCGACGCTGGCCCAGGCGGTGAAGAGCATCAAGGAGGAGCTGCGCCTGCGGCTGGCCGAGCTCACCGCCGCCGGCCGCCTGCTGGAAGCGCAGCGGCTGGAGCAGCGCTGCCGTTTCGACATCGAGATGATCGAGGCGACCGGCTCCTGCGCCGGCATCGAGAACTATTCGCGCTATCTCACCGGCCGCAAGCCGGGCGAGCCGCCGCCCACCCTGTTCGAGTATCTGCCGGACAACGCGCTGGTCTTCGTCGACGAGAGCCACGTCACCATCCCGCAGATCGGCGGCATGTATCGCGGCGATTTTCGCCGCAAGGCGACGCTCGCCGAATACGGCTTCCGCCTGCCGTCCTGCATGGACAACCGGCCGCTGCGCTTCGAGGAATGGGACCTCATGCGCCCGCAGACGACCTACGTCTCGGCGACGCCGGGCGGCTGGGAGATGGAGCGCACCGGCGGCGTCTTCGCCGAGCAGGTCATCCGCCCGACCGGCCTGATCGATCCGCCGGTCGAGGTGCGCCCCGCCAAGGCCCAGGTCGACGATGTCCTTGGCGAAATTCGCGAGACGGCGGCGAAGGGCTATCGCACGCTGGTCACCGTGCTCACCAAGCGCATGGCCGAGGACCTGACCGAATATCTCCACGAGCAGGGCGTGCGCGTGCGCTACATGCATTCCGACGTGGAAACGCTGGAGCGCATCGAGATCATCCGCGACCTCCGCCTCGGCGCCTTCGACGTTCTGGTCGGCATCAACCTGCTGCGCGAGGGTTTCGACATTCCCGAATGCGCGCTGGTCGCCATCCTCGACGCCGACAAGGAAGGCTTCCTGCGTTCCGAGACCTCGCTCATCCAGACCATCGGCCGCGCCGCGCGCAACGTCGACAGCAAGGTCGTCCTCTACGCCGACACGGATCACCGGCTCGATGGAGCGCGCCATGGCCGAGACCGGCCGCCGGCGCGAGAAGCAGGTCGAGTACAACAACGAGCACGGCATCACGCCGGAGAGCGTCAAGAAGTCGATCGGCGACATCATGGCGTCGGCCTACGAGCGCGACCATGTCATCGTGCCGACCGGGCTGGCGGAAGAGGGCGCCGCCATCGGCCACAATCTCAAGGCGACGCTGGCCGACCTCGAGAAGAGCATGCGCGACGCCGCCGCCGACCTCGAATTCGAGGAAGCGGCGCGACTGCGCGACGAGATCAAGCGGCTGGAGCACCTCGAACTCGCCGTCGCCGACGATCCGCTCGCCCGCGACCCGGGGGAACAGTCGCCTGCTTCACGACGGCCTTCCACCTCTCCCGTGGGGAGAGGTCGGCGCGCAGCGCCGGGTGAGGGGGTACGGCGTGGCGGTAAGAACTCCGCGGGTGAGATAGACTCCCCTCCCTCCCCCGAAGTGGGGAGGGTGGCCGGCGAAGCCGGTCGGGTGGGGGGCTCCCGTGCCGGCAAGAATTCCTTGCAAGAGGCGAGGAGCGGCGAAGCCGCGACCGGGAATGAAAGGAATCGTCCAAGGAAGAATTCCTTGGACGAGATGACCGTCCGCCGCACCGAAATCCCGGTTCAAGGCGCGCGCCCCAAGAAGCCGTCACTGGACTTTATGGGCCCCGGCACCGACCGCGAAACGCCCTTGCCCCAAACATCCACATCGAAGACGCGCCCGCATGCGCCGTCGCTGAAGGAGACGCACGAGCACGACTTCATTCCCGCCCCCGAAGACAAGCGCCCCGGCCCGCGCTCCTTCGGCGGCAAGCCGGGCAGCCCGGTCGGGCGGGGGAAGAGAAGAAGGTAGCGCCCTGTCCGACATCGGGCCGATCCTGAATTCGCCGCTGGACTGGGCGGTGGTCATCCTCGTGCTGGGATGGCCGGTGCTGCTGGCCGGCGGTATCGCCGGGCTGGTCGTCGGCTGGCTGATCGTGCGCAAGACGCGGCCGTGGCTGGGGTCGATCGGCGGCATGCTCGCCGGCCTGGTGCTCGCGACGATCGGCCTGGTCGCCTATGCCGATGGCCTGATCGGGCCGTAAATTCAGGTTCCGGGCGGCTACGCTGCCGACACGGTTGACTGGGGAACGACGAAGGCCCGCGCCGGTATGCCGGCTTTGAACAGGCTGGCGAACTGGTGCGGCGGCAGCGGCCGGCTGAAGTAATAGCCCTGCACCTCGTCGCATTGGCGCTCGCGCAGGAATGCCAGTTCCTCGACTGTTTCCACGCCCTCCGCGACCACCCGTAGCTTGAGACTGCGGGCAAGCGCGATGATGGCGGTCACGATGATCGTGTCGTCGCCGCCGCTGCTGATCTGGCGGACGAAACTCTGGTCGATCTTGAGGGCATCGACGGGGAACTTGCGCAGATAGCTCAGGCTGGAATAGCCGGTGCCGAAATCGTCGATCGCCACCTGCACGCCTCTCGCCCTCACCGCCTGGAGAACGGAGGCCGCGGACTCGGCGCGCTTCACAAGCACGCTCTCGGTGAGCTCCAGCTCGAGCTGGTGCGGATCGAGCCGAGTTTCGGAAAGCGTCGCGAATACGCCGTCGAGAAAGGCGTCCTCGCGGAACTCCATCGCCGAGACGTTGACGGCCATGGTCAGCGCCGGCAGCCCGATGTCGGCCCAGGCGCGCGTCTGCTTGCAGGCTTCGCGCAGCACCCACGCGCCGATCGGTCGGATAAGGCCGCATTCCTCGGCGACCGGAATGAATTGTGCCGGCGGCACGAGGCCGCGTGTCGGATGGTTCCAGCGGACCAGTGCTTCCGCGCCGGTGATCCTGCCGCTGCTCAGTTCGACCTTCGGCTGGTAGTGCAAGACCAGTTCCCGCCGTTCCAGGGCGCGGCGCAAGCCCTCTTCGATGGATTGCCGTTCCACCGCGCGCACGTTCATGGCGGGCTTGAAGAACTGATAGCTCTGGCGACCCCTTTCCTTCGCCTGGTACATGGCGGTGTCGGCGTTCTTGATGAGCGTCTCCGCGTTCGTGCCGTCGTCGGGATAGACGCTGACGCCGATGCTGGCGGTGATGTGCAGATCCTGGCCGTTGATGGTGTGGGTCAGCATCACCTGCTTCAGCATCCGGCGCGCCAGGATCGCGGTGTCTTCGTCATGTTCGATCTCGGAGAGAAGGACGACGAATTCATCGCCGCCCTGGCGGCTCACGGTGTCGGAGGCCCGAACGCAGCCAAGCAGGCGCTCCGCGATGGACTTGAGCAGCTTGTCGCCGGTGGGATGTCCGAGCGAATCGTTGATGTGCTTGAACCCGTCGACATCGAGGAACAGAACCGCGACCTTGTTCGCATGGCGCTCGGCGCGAACGATCGCCTGGCCGACACGGTCGTTGAGGAGCATGCGATTGGGCAGCCCGGTAAGGAAGTCGTGCTCGGCCGAATGGGCCATCTGCAGGGTCATCGTCAGGGCGTCGGCCTCGGCAGTCTTGCGCGCGCTGATGTCGCGGATGGCCGCGGTCACAAGGATTTCCTCGGCGCTTTCCAGCGGGCTCAGCATCAGTTCGATCGGAAAGGCAGTGCCGTCCTTGCGTCGCGCGGTCAGCTCGATGCCGGTGCCGATCTGTTGCGCCAGCGCCTCGGCCGCCGTCCGCGTGCTGTCGGCGATCAGCCGCTCGGCGAAGCCGTGTGGAATGATGTTGGTGACCTTCTGGCCGAGCAATTCGTCGCGGCGGTAACCGAATTGCTTCTCGGCCTGAAGATTGAGGATGACGATGTCGCCCGCCTCGTTGACCACGACCATCGCGTCCGGCGCTGCTTCCAGCAGCCCGCGGTAGCGGGCCTCCATCTGCGCCAGGTGCTCCTCTGCCGCCCGGCGCACGCTGATGTCGCGGATCGCGGCAGTCACCAGGATGCCTTCGGGGCTCTCCAGAGGGCTCAGCATGATCTCGACCGGGAACGCGTGGCCGTTCTTGCACCGCGCCGTCAGCTCGATGCCGGTGCCGATCTGCTGCGCCAGAGCCTCGGCCGCGGGGCGGGTGCTGTCGGCGATCAACCGCTCGGCAAAGCCTTCCGGGATGATGTTGGTGACCTTCTGCCCGAGCAGCTCGTCGCGGGGATAGCCGAACTGCTTTTCGGCCTGCAGATTGAGGAGGACGATCTCGCTGTCCTCGTTGACCACGACCATGGCATCGGGCGCCGCCTCGAGGAGGCCGCGATAGCGGCCCTCCATCTGCGCCAGATGCTCCTCCGCCGCCTTGCGCACGCTGATGTCGCGGATCGCCGCGGTGACAAGGGTGCCCTCGTCATTCTCCAGCGGGCTCAGCATGATCTCGACCGGAAAGGCGCTGCCGTCCTTGCGTCGCGCGGTCAGCTCGATGCCGGTGCCGATCTGCTGCGCCAGCGCCTCGGCCGCGGTGCGCGTTCTGTCGGCGATCAGCCGCTCGGCGAAGCCTTCCGGGATGATGTTGGTGACCTTCTGCCCGAACAGCTCGTCGCGCGGATAGCCGAACTGCTTTTCGGCCTGCAGATTGAGGAGAACGATCTCGCCGTCCTCGTTGACCACGACCATGGCGTCGGGCGCCGCTTCGAGGAGGCCGCGATAGCGGCCCTCCATCTGTGCCAGATGCGCTTCCACCTCCTGGCGCACGCCGACATCGCTGATCGTTTGTGCGGGCGGCGGCAAGCGGTTTGGCACGTGGCTTTTATTGGAACGCATGGCTCACGCCTCCGCGGCTAGGTGGCCGAGACACACTACCGAGAGCTATGCCGAAAAGATTAACGGCTCCTGCCGGATTGCCTGGGGATTCGATGGCAAATCCCGCGGGTTCCCTCTCACCCCGCCTGCCTGACTGCCACCAGCTTCAGCCGCGTCCGCTCCCTATAGCCGATCGACTCGTAGAGGGCGATCGCCGGCGTGTTGCTCTCCCAGACGTGGAGGAAAGGCGTCTCACCGCGCGCAAGAATCCGGTGGGTGACGAAGACGGAGAGCAGCCGCGCCAGACCGCGCCCGCGAAAATCCGGGTGCGCGCAGACGCCGGAAAGTTCGGCGAAACCTGCCGGCTTCATGCGCTCGCCGGCCATGGCGGCGAGGCAGCCGTCGATGCGGATGGCGTAGAAGGTGCCGAGCGCTTGCGCCTTCAGCGTGAACGGCCCCGGCTCGGTCAGCTTGGCCAGCGCCAGCATCTCCTGCGCATCCGCCTGCGTCAGCGCCTCGATGCGCGCATCGGCCACCGGCTCCGGGGTCCGCGCCAGGATCATCTGCACCACCCTGCCGGTTGCGACGGTGGCGAAGCCCGGCGGCACCGCCGGCACATGCCTTTCCACCAGCACCATCACGTCGTGCGGCCGGGGCAGGGCGGCAAGGGCGGCCAAGCTCTCGGGCGCCTGGTCGCGCGCCGCGGCGAAGGGAATGATGTCGGGCGGGTAGCGGCGGGCGAGCGGGCCGCCTTCGGCCAGCGCCGCGTGCGGGCCAAAAAGCGCATTCCACGCCGGACGGTCGAGGGTGTGGCTCATGTCTGCCTCCGCTTGCCAGTGCCGATGCGCTGGTCGAGCGGGCGCTCGCTCAGTCCGTCCTCCATCTGGGCAAGCTGGTCGAGCAGCGGCCCCGACAGCTCCGCGCAGAGATCGGCCACCGCCGCCTCGACCTTCGGCCACACCTCGCGCTTGCCGAAGTCCACTTGCTGACGGCCTTTGGCGGTGAGCGAGACGACCCGCCGGCGCTGGTCGTCGCGGCCCGGCCGCGCCTTGACCATCCCCTGCTTGACGAGCTGGCCGACCGTGCGCGTTGCCCCCGGCTGGGTGATGCCCACCGCCTCGGCCAGTTCGCCGATGGTCAGCGGGCCCATGCGGTCGAGCGCGCCGAGAAACGGGTACTGGCTCGATTGCAGTGTCACGCCGTGGGCGGCGGCGATGCGCGTGGCGTCGCCCTGCAGGCGCTCGGCGATGCGCTTGAAGCGGGTGCCGAGCATCAGATAGCCCAGCGCACGAACGATATCGTCGGCCATCGCCAACCTCCATCATCCGTTATATAACAACGCATATAACATACGATGGAACGCCTGTCGAGAGCCGTGCGGACGACGGGAGGCGAGGACGGAGCCGCCCCGCCTCAGGCGGCGGCGATGCGGCGCGTCCGCCGGCCGGCGAGGATGAGGCCGTACATGCCCACCGCGATGGCGAGCATGGCGAACATCTGGGTCAGCGTGATGGTGGCGCCGATGAAGGCAACCGCCACCAGCATGGTCAGCGCCGGCGCCGGCACCTCGATGGCGCTCGCCAGCGAGATGTCGATGTTGCGGATGGCGCGGAACCAGAAGATCAGCTCGATGTAGTAGGCGACGCCCATGACCAGCGCCGCGCGCTGCAGGCCGATGTCGGTAAGGCCGGCGAGCACCGCCCGCGGATCGCCGATGGCAACGACCAGCACGGCCAGGAAGGCTCCGGAGACGAGCAGGCGCGACAGCGTCACCTGGTTCAGCGTCAGCGCCGTGCGGTTCAGCACCTGCGTCTTGAGCAGCAGGTGCGCCACCGTCCACAAGAGCGGGATGCCGAGCGTGAACACCGACCACCACGAGACGTCGTCGATGCGGAAGGTGCCGTTGGTGGTGAGGTAGATCAGCGCCGCGACCATCAGCAGGGTGAAGGCGAGTTCGGCCGGCGTCTTGCGCTTCCTGAGGAAGAGCGCCTCGGCGAGCAGCGTCATGAACGGATAGGCCTGCAAGACGATCGCCATGCTCACCGGCCCGGCCTTTTCGGCGGCGACCACGTACATGTAGGTGGCCAGGCCGAACATGACGCCGGTGGAGACCGCGACCGCGATCGTCCAGGTCCGGCTGCGCCCCTTCTCGACCGCCTCGAACAGGCCACGTGTGCCCCGCGCCCGCTCGGCGAGGAACAGCGGCAGCGCCGAAAGGATCTGCCAGACGGTGAGCCAGACGGTGAAGGTCAGCCCGTCGAAGCTGGCCGGCCGCGCATTGGCGAGGACCGGCAGGACGCCGAGGATGCCGAGGCAGATGAAGGCGGAGGCGATGCCGAGGCGGGGATTCATGGCCATGCGGCCGTCTTTCGGAAATTCATGGAATGCGGCGAGAAGCAATAGCCCCTGAGCCCCGGCCAGGGGAAGTGCGCCAGTCTGCCGCCGGTCTCCAAGGAACCGGCGCGTCCGGCAGGCGTTGGCCTGCTGGAGGCCGCCGGCGCCGGTTACTTCAAAGTGCCCTCTTGCCCGCGCGGCGTCATGCACCACATCGGCAGTATCCAAAAGATACCGAAAAAGTCTCTGACGGATACTAAGGGACTATTGAACGAGTGGAGAATACGATCATGGTCAAAGTCGCCGTCATCGTCGGCAGCCTCAGGGGCAAATCGATCAACCGCAGGCTGGCGCTGGCGCTGAAGAAGCTGGCGCGGCGGAACGGGCTCGACCTGTCGTTGGTCGATCTCGCCGACCTGCCGCACTACAACCAGGACCTGTGGGACGATCCGCCGGCCGCGGTCACCCAGCTCAAGGGCGCGGTCGAAGCAGCCGACGCCGTCATCTTCGTCACGCCGGAATACAATCGCGCCATCCCCGGCATCATGAAGGACGCGGTCGATTGGGGCAGCCGCCCCTATGGCAAGAACTCGTGGGCGGGCAAGCCGGCCGCGGTCATCGGCGCCACGCCCGGCAAGGTCGGCACGGCGGTGGCCCAGGCGGGCTTGCGCGCCATGCTGCTGGTGCTCGATCTCGCCGTCATGGGCCAGCCCGAGGCCTATATCCAGCTCGCGACCGATACCATCGACGACAACCATACCGTCACCGACGTGTCGGTGCGCACCTTCCTGGAGAAGTGGCTCGCCGCCTTCGCCGACTGGATCGGCAAGGTCAGCGACATCGTGCCCGAGCCCGGCCAGCCCGAGGGCGATACGGCGCTGCAAGCGGCGGAATAGTCCGCACTCCATCCTCCAGCGCATCGCCTCGCCGCGCGGCTGAGGTCAGACACTGACGCCGCCGGCATACTCCATCCCTCCCCGCGTCGGGGAGGGTGGCCGGCGCAGCCGGCCGGGTGGGGTGGTTGAGGCCTCAGTGGCGGCCGTGTCGGACCAGACGCGGAATGTCGCTGCGCGCGATGCCGAGATCGCGCAGCACCGCGTCGTCGGCGTCGGCGAGCCAACGCACCGTCCGCCGGTCGTGCCAGAAGCCGATCGCGGACGCGCTGGCGTGGCCGACGAGCCGCAGCGCCGCCGCGGCGCCGTGGTAGAGCCCGGTCTCGATGCTCGATGGCGTGCCCTCTGCGAAGCCGCGCGGGCTGCCGGGACCGAGTGCGATGAGGGACATGGGGACTCTCCGTCCACAATTGAGAACGTGACGGACCGTGATGCTTGCGGGCACCGGCGCGTTTGATCGCGCGCCGTCGCTCGCCTGCGCGGGACGCCCGTGGCAGGATCCGACGGGACCAGCGGGCGCGAAACGCGCATGAACCGGATCATACGCCGTCCGGGTAAACCGACGGTTTGCGGGGGGGAGGGCGGGTGTCCGCGATCCTGGGCTATTCGGCCGCGACCGCCGAGTTGTAGGCATAGGTATCCCAGGTGGGCCGGTAACCGGCCTGTGCCTGGTGTCCCCGCGTCACCCAGCCGGGCCGTTGAAGCTGGTGAGAACCGCAAGGAAAGGAACCCGCCCTTGTCCTGCCGCCAGCATCGCAGCAACCCGCCGGACCCGGAGCCCTGGCTGCGCAAGCTCCCGCCGGAGCTGCGCGCCAACCCGAAGTCGGTCGCCTGGGCCAAGACGAAGCTGGAACACGAGCAGGGGATGCAGGCGTTCAATCGCCAGCTCGTCGATCTCTACGATCTGCACAGGGCCTGTCCGCTCAAGGCCTGCCGCCGCGCCCGCCGCTGCGCCGGCCGCAATCTTCTGTGCTACGAGGCCACGCTGCCGCTGCTGCGCCAATATGTCTTTCCGAAGCTGCGCGCGGCGCTCCGCGAGCGCGCCGCCGAGGCCGCGGTTCGGCCCGAATCGCCGTTATGATGGCCGCATGACTGCCTATGTTGCCCTGCTGCGCGCCGTCAATGTCGGTGGGCGCGGCGTCAAGATGGCCGAGTTGCGAGACCTGTTCGCCCATCTCGGCTTGGCCGACGCCCGCACCCATCTGCAGAGCGGCAACGTCGTCTTCACCGCCGAGGGCGATCGTGGCGAGATCGCCGCCACCATCGAGGCCGGCATCGTCGATCGCTTCGGCTTCCGCTCGGAGACCGTGCTGCGCACCGCTGCCGAGATGGAGCGGCTCGTCGGCCGCAACCCGTTTCCCGAAATGGCCGAGCGCGACCCCAGCCACCTGCTGGTCATGTTCCTCGCCGGCCTGCCGACAGCGGCAGACCGCGCGGCGCTGCGCGTGGAATGGGACGGGCCGGAGACGTGGGCCGCAGTCGGGGCGGAGGTCTTCATCTGCTACCCGAAGGGCATCGGCAAATCGAAGCTCAAGCTGAAACTGAAGACGCCGGGCACAGGGCGCAACTGGAGCGTGGTCAGTGCGTTGGCCGCCATGGTCGCCGAGTTCGGCGCCGGGAGCTGAGGCGGGTGACGGCAGGCAAGGGAGTCCCAATGGCGAACGTGGCATGCAGGGTTGTTGCAATCGAGCACCTGACGCTGGATGGCGTCTACCAGGCGCCGGCGCGAGCAGACGAGGACAACCGGGGCGGCTTCAGCCACGGCGGCTGGGGGGTGATGGGTGGCAGCGATCCCAAATTGCAGGAAGCGATGGGTCGGCAGATGGTCGGCGGGTGGTCGTTGCTGGTTGGCAGCACAACCTACGACGACCTGTACGAGGCGTGGCCCCGGCGGCAGCCTTCAAGCCCGATGACCCAGGCACTGACGAACGTCCGCAAGTTCGTCGCGTCCCGGGACCCCGATCGCAAGCTGCCGTGGGCAAACTCGGTTCTGCTGAACGGTGAGGCAGCCACTGCGGTCGCCACGCTCAAGCAGGAGCACGACAAGACGCTGGTCGTCTTCGGCAGCGGTGTGCTGGTGCGCTCGCTCATCGAGCACGGCTTGGTTGATCGGTTCCTGTTGATGATCCATCCATTGGTGCTTGGCCAAGGACTACGCTTCTTCGACGACGGGGTTGCGCCTGCGAGGTTGAGCCTTGTCGACCAATCGGCGACCGATTCCGGCGTGCTGGTCGTCACCTACGAACGCGTTGCCGGGTGAGGTCGGCTCGCCGAATCATGCGCCGGCGCAACGCCAATTCACATGCGCCCGCGGCGCGGCTAGTATTCCCTTGCCGGTGAACCGATTGCGCCGCGAATGAAGGAGGAAGCCCCATGTCCAAGGGTCGGGACAGACCAGCCAAGGAACAGAAGAAACCGAAATCGGACAAGAACAGGAAGCAGAAGCATCAGCCGTTCGGCGGCAAGACGCCGTCGGCGGTGATGGCGACCATGCATCCGGAAGAGGCCAAGAAGCAGTAGCCGGTTTCGCCGCGGGCGGCATCGCCGCCCGCCGGCCCGCATCGGGGGGAAGAGCTGCATGATCCGCGTCGGCATCGGCGGGTGGACCTATGAGCCGTGGCGCGGGACCTTCTATCCGGAAGGGCTCAAGCACGCCGACGAGCTGAAATTCGCTTCAAGCAAGCTCACCTCGATCGAGATCAACGGCACCTTCTACCGCACCCAGTCGGCGGCGAGCTTCGCCAAGTGGCGCGACGAGACGCCGGAGAATTTCGTCTTCGCGGTCAAAGGCCACCGCGCCGTGGTCAACAAGAAGGTGCTCGCCGAATCCGGCGAGGCGCTCGACTGGTTCCTCAAGTCGGGGATCACCGAGCTCGGCGACAAGCTCGGCCCGCTGCTCTGGCAGTTCGCGCCCTACAAGAAGTTCGATGACGATTTCGGCGCCTTCCTGGCGCTGCTGCCGAAGGCAGCCAACGGCGTGAAGCTCCGCCATGTGGTCGAGGTGCGCTCGCAGACCTTCCTGGTGTCGGAGTTCGTGGCGCTCGCCCGCAAGCACAACGTTGCGGTCGCCTACGCCCATTCCGACGACTACCCGGCGATCGCCGACGTCACCGCCGATTTCGTCTATGCGCGCTTGCAGAAGTCGCAGGAGGCGATCGCCACCGGCTATTCCGAGTCCGATCTCGATGGGTGGGCGGCGCGGGCGAAGACGTGGGGCGCGGGCGGCGAGGTGGACGACCTGCCGCGCTTCGCCGCCAAGCCGGCGGCGAAGAAGAAGCGCGACGTCTTCGTCTACATGATCGCCGGCGACAAGGTCCGCGCTCCGGCGGCTGCCCAGGCCCTCATCGCGCGGCTGTGAACCTCAACTGGTTCCGTCACTTCTGTTAACCGCCGGACACGGAAGGTGAGCCGGCGGCCGCATTCGTGCCCCATTTGGCAAGGCACATCGCCCCGGGCGCTGCTGCGGGGACTTCCGTCGGACGCGCCCTGGGTTGGGAGGGAGAACGCGTCGTAACAACAAACGGAAGACAACGAGTGAAGTTCAGCAAGTCACGCATTTGTGCGTTCGGGGTCGCCGCCGCAGCCTTTCTCGCGGTGGCCGGTTTTAATCCAGGTCAAGCGTCCGCCGCCCAGTGCGGCAAAGCGTCGTGGTACAGCATGGGTACCAAGACGGCGAGCGGCGAGAGGATGAACGCAAACGCTCTCGCCGCAGCCCATCGCAGCCTTCCCTTCGGGACCCGCGTCAAGGTCGACAATCTCAACAACGGCCGCTCGGTGGTCGTGCGCATCAACGATCGCGGCCCCTTCGTCCGCGGCCGGGTGATCGACCTCACCCGCGGCGCGGCCCAGAAGCTCGGCATGATCCATTCGGGCACCGCTTCGGTGCGGATCACCGTGCTTTCGCGGCGCCAAGCACCTGCAAGGCTGCTCCGCCGAGGTCGCCTCAGGTGAAATCGTCCAGCCGGTCGAATGACGCCGACTTGATCAGCGCCACGACCGGCTGGCCGACCGCGATGTCGAGCGCCTTGGCGGCATCGCGGGTGATGCGCGCCACCAGCATCTGGCCGCCGGCATCGAGCTGCACCTCGATCGATGGCGCCGGGTCCGGCGGCGATGTCGGTGACCATCGCGTTGAGCCGGTTGCGGATCGACAGCAGGCCGGGCTCGCCCACCGCCAGCGCCACCTCGCGGGCGCGCACGCGCAGCCGCACAGTGCTCCCCAGCGGCCGGTCGATGGTCGGCATCCACATCCGCCCGGCCGGATGGTCGAGCACGGTGGTGCCGCTCGCCGGGTCGTGCGCCAGCACCGCGGCGGTCAGCACCATGCTCGCCTCGAAGCGCCCGGTATGGGCGCGGAGATCGAGCCGGCCGAAGACCTCGTTGACCGTGCCGGCGGCGATCACCTTGCCCTCGGCGACCAGCACCAGCGTATCGGCCAGCCGCGTCACCTCGTCGACGCTGTGGCTGACATAGACGATGGGCAGCTGCATCTCGTCGCGCAGCCGCTCGATATAGGGCAGGATCTCCTCCTTGCGCGCCGGGTCGAGCGAGGCCAGCGGCTCGTCCATCAGCAGCAGGCGCGGGCTCTGCAGCAGCGCGCGGCCGATGGCGACGCGCTGCTTCTCGCCGCCCGACAGGCTCGCCGGGCGCCGCGTCGAGCAGGTCGCCGATGCCGAGCAGTTCGACGATCTCGTCGAACGATCCCCAGCGCTCGCCGCGCGGCGTCCGCCGGCGGCCGTACATCAGGTTGCCGCGCACCGAGTAGTGCGGAAACAGCCGGCCCTCCTGGAAGACGTAGCCGATGCCGCGCCGGCGCACCGGCACGTCGATGCGCGCGCGGCGTCGAACAGCACGGCTCGTCGAGGCGGATCGCGCCGCGGTCGGGGCGCAGCAGCCCGGCGATGGCGTTGACCAGCGTCGACTTGCCGGCGCCGGAGCGGCCGAAGAGGGCGGTGACGCCGCCGGCGCTGGCGAAGCGCGCCGACGAGCGTGAAGCTGCCCAACGTCTTCTCGATGTCGACCTCGAGCATCGGCTCACCCTGCCGTCCGGCGGGCGACGCGGCGGGCCAGCAGCTCGGAGACGAGCAGCGCGGCGAAGGCGACGACGACAGCGATCAGCGTCAGGCGCAGCGCCGGCAGCTCGCCGCCGGGCACCTGGGTGTAGGTGTAGATCGCCGAGCGGCACGGTCTGGGTGACGCCGGGAATGTTGCCGACGAAGGTGATGGTGGCGCCGAACTCGCCGAGCGCCCGGGCAAAGGAGAGCACCAGCCCGGCGAGGATGCCGGGCAGCGCCAGCGGCAGGGTGACGGTGACGAGGATGCCGATGCGCCGCGCGCCGAGCGTCGCGGCGGCCGCCGAGAGCCGCGGGTCGATCGCCTCGATCGACAGGCGGATGGCGCGCACCATCAGCGGGAAGCCCATGATCGCCGCCGCCAGCGCCGCGCCGGTCCAGTTGAACGCGAGCACGATGCCGAAATCGTCTGCAGCAGCGCGCCGATCGGGCCCTTGGTGCCGAAGGCGAGCAGCAGCAGATAGCCGGTGACCACCGGCGGCATGACCAGCGGCAGGTGGACGATGCCGTCGATGAGCGCGCGCCCGACGAAACGGCCGCGGGCGAGCAGCCAGGCGACGGCGATGCCGAAGGGCAGGCTGGCGAGCGCCGCCACCGACGCCACCCGCAGGCTTAGTTCGATGGCGGACCATTCCTGCGGGGTCAGCGGGTCGAGCATCCTGTCCGTTCACGAGCCCGGCGAGACGACGGTGAAGCCCTGCTTGCGATAGGCCGGTGTCGCCGCGTCCGACTGCAGGAAATCGAAAAAGGCCCGCGCCTCCGGATTGGTCGAGCTGGCGGTCATGGCGACAGGATAAAGGATCGGCGGATGGCTGTCGGCGGGAAACACGCCGATCACCTTGACCGCCGGCTCGGCGGCGGCGTCGGTGGCGTAGACGATACCGGCCGGCGCCTCGCCGCGGGCGACGAAGGCAAGCGCCATGCGCACGTTTTCCGATTGCACGACCTTGCCGGCGACGCTGTCCCACACGCCGAGGCTCTCCAGCGCGGCCTTGCCGTAGCGGCCGGCCGGCACGGAATCGACATTGGCCATGGCGAGATGGCCGTCCGGCCCGAGCAGGCCAGCGAGGTCCATGCCGGGCTCGATGGCGATCGCCGCCGTCGATGCCTTGGGCGCGACCAGCACGATCTCATTGCCGAGCAGGGTGCGCCGCGTCTCGGCCTTCACCAGCTTGTGGTCCACGGCGTAGTCCATCCACGCCATGTCGGCGGAGAAGAAGATGTCGGCCGGCGCACCCTGTTCGATCTGCTTGGCGAGCGTGGCGGTGCCGGCATAGCTGATGGCGACCGTCTTGCCGGTCTTCTGTTTGTAGGCGGCGGCGACGTCGTCGAGGGCGTTCTTCAGGCTGGCGGCGGCGAAGACCACCGGCTCGGCGGCGGCAAAGGCAGGAAGCCCGGCAGCGGGCAGCGTCGATGTGGCGAGAACGGCGGCGACCAGGAGGCGGCATGACAGCATTGGCGACCCCGATATGTTTAGGTGAACATATCGAATATGTCAGCACGGACCCGTTGCCGAAATCAATCGTCGATACGGCGGCGCTTGCCAATCGCCGGCGGGCGGGTGGCGGCCGCGCCGGCCAGCGCCGGTTTCAGACAGCGGCGCAACTCGGCCATGCCGGGGGCGACGGCCTTCTCGGCATCGGCTTGCATCTCGCGGTAGCAGGCCAGCACCCGGCGGCCGAGCGCGGTCAGCCGGGTGCCGCCGCCGCCGCCCATGCCGCCCTTGACGGTCTCGACCAGCGGCTCGGCGAAGGCGGCGTTCATCTCCTGCACCAGCAGCCAGCTCCGCTTGTAGCTCATGCCAGACCGCTTGGCCGCGGCGGTCAGCGACGCCGACTCCTCGATCGCCGCCAGAAGCTCGGCCTTGCCCGGGCCAATCGCCACGCCCGGCTTCAGCACGATGCGGAAGCGCAGACCTTCGGTGCGGTTGGCGAATTGGGGCAATCGCTGCTCCCCTGCGGGTTGCTAATCCATGCGAGATTTTGAATAGTATTACGGTTGCGTGCGCTCGGACGCACACACCCATATTGCCGCACCACCGGGGCGAGGTTGTTCGTCGCCGCCATCTCCTTGTTATCTAGGGCGATATGGCTGCCGGGTGTAGTATCGGGGCGATGACAGACGAAGCCACGCCTGCCGCCGCGGGCGATCCGCCGCAGCCGGCTAACGAACCGCCAGTTGCAAACGACCCCGGCAAAGGGACGGACATCCGGCCGTGGCTGAAACGCGCGGCGATCGCGGTAATGGCGCTGGCCATGGCGGCGCTCATCGGCGGATTTTTTCCTGCCGCGCCAGCCGGAGGTAACCCGGTCGATCGATATCGCGGTACCGCGCGCGGCGCTTTTTCCGCTGGTTGCCGACCTGCGTCATCTGCCCGACTGGTCGCCCGATCTCGCCGCCGATCCCGCCATTGCCATCACCTTCACCGGGCCGCTGGATGGCGTCGGACAGACCATCGCCTGGCAGAGCACGCTGTCGACGGTCGGCTCAGGTGTCGAAACCATCACCGCCATCGACCCCGATAGCGCGGTGACGATGAGCGTCACCCCTGTGGGTAACGCGCCGGTGACCGCTTGGTTCCGGCTCATGGAGAAGAGTGCGGGAGCGACGACGGTGGTATGGGGGTATCGTACCGACGTCGGCCTGAATCCCATCGACCGCTATCGCGCCCTGGCGCTCGACGGTATCGTCGGGCCGCGCTATGAGCGTGCGCTCAAGCGCCTCAAGGCGCTGGCCGAGACGCCGCCTGCCGATGCGCCTGCGCCGGCGAGTGACTAGCCGAGGCCCGGGAACGTCGGCCAGGCGACCGGGGGGTGGCCGAAGAGCTGCGTGCCGCCGTTGAATGCGATCAGGGCCAGCATGAAGGCGGCATAGACAACGAACCACAAGAGAAACCCTCCGGTGCCGGTGTCATGGGTGGCTTGAACGCGGTTGCGGGCGATGCTGCGCATGGGAATCTCCCTCCCTTTTGGGGAGCCTCAAAGCTGAAGGGGGAAGACGGCAGCGGTCGGACGGGAATGCGGCCGTCACGGACAGTTGTGCGGGCCGAATTGTGGCGGCGCTTCCCGTCGGGGCGGCGGGCGCCACGGCGGGGGATGGAATCGCCAGCGGTTATTTGTCGCGGCGAATCCGGCAATTAGAGCAAGCCATTCTTATTACAAGAGAAAACCCAGTCGGGGCGGCGACAGCCATTTTGCTCGACTTGATGAAAATCACGGCAGGCTCGAAGCCCGCTCTGTTGCATGGCGCAAGTTCAGACCACGAACAGAGGGCAAAGGTCATGGTCGTGCTGGAAAAGGTGAAGGCAAGCGCAGTCGGTGCAAGGTCCGGGTTCGGTGGAATCCTGGAATCGACTACGACACTGCGCAAAAACCTCGACAGCCGAACGCTCCGCGATCTCGCCCTCGACCGCAGCGAAGCGGAGCTGTCGGGCGATGGCGCTCTGGTGGTCGATACCGGCCATCACACCGGCCGTTCGCCCAAGGACAAGTTCATCGTCCGCGAAGCGGCCACCGAGGCGACGGTCGCCTGGGAGAGCAACGCGGCGATCTCGCGCGAGGCGTTCGAACGCCTCCGCGCCGACATGCTGGACTACGTCCGCGACAAGGAGCTCTTCGTCCAGGACCTGGTGGCGGGGGCCGATCCGCAGCATCAGATCCAGGTCAGGGTGTTCACCGAACTCGCCTGGCACGCGCTGTTCATCCGCACGCTGCTGAGGCAGCCGCAAGGCCCGGCGGCCGATGGCGCCGACGACGGGCTGACGATCATCGCCGTGCCCGGCTTCAAGGCCGAGCCGGAGCGCTACGGCCTCCGCACGCCCGACCGTGATCGCCTGCGATTTCACCGGGCGCACGATCCTCATCGCCGGCACCAGCTATGCCGGCGAGATCAAGAAGGCGGTGTTCACCTTCCTCAACTACCTCCTGCCGGAGCGAAACGTGCTGCCGATGCACTGCTCGGCCAATATCGGCGGATCCGGCGACGTCGCCATATTCTTCGGCCTCTCCGGCACCGGCAAGACGACGCTTTCGGCGACCGCCGACCGCACGCTCATCGGCGACGACGAGCATGGCTGGGGCGCCGGCGGCGTGTTCAATTTCGAGGGCGGCTGCTATGCCAAGGTGATCGGCCTGTCGGCCGAAGACGAACCGCAGATTTACGCGGCGGCCAATCGCACCGGCACGGTGCTGGAGAACGTCGTACTGTCGGCGGAGACGCGCCGGCCGATGTTCGCCGACATCAGCAAGACCGAGAACACGCGCGCCGCCTATCCGCTGGCGCACGTGCCCAACGCCTCGCCGAGCGGGCAGGCGGGCCACCCGAGCAACATCGTGATGCTCACCGCCGACGCCTTCGGCGTGCTGCCGCCGATCGCGTGGCTGAACGCGCGGCAGGCGGTCTACTACTTCCTGTCGGGCTTCACTGCCAGGGTCGCCGGCACCGAGAAGGGCATCAACGAACCGGAGCCGACGTTCTCGGCCTGCTTCGGCGCGCCATTCATGCCGCGCCGGCCGATCGACTACGGGCGGCTGCTGCTCAACCTGGTACGCGAGCACCGGCCGAACTGCTGGCTGGTCAACACCGGCTGGACCGGCGGCCCATACGGTGTCGGCAGCCGCATGCCGATCAAGATTACCCGCGCGCTGCTCGACGCGGCGCTGAGCGGTGCGATCGACACGGAAAATCTGCACAAGGACGAACGCTTCGGCTTCAGGGTTCCCTCTTCGATCGCCGGCGTCCCGACGCACATGCTCACCCCGAAGTCGACCTGGACGGATGCCGACGCCTATGACCGGGCGGCGGACAAGCTGGCCATGATGTTCGCCGAGAACTTCGCCAAGGTCGGGATCGACATCGATGCCGAGGTGGCCGCGGTCGGCCCGAAGCCGCGGGGGTGAGCCGAGGCGTCGAGAGAGCTGGCCGTTCCCTCTCCCCGACCGGGAGGGACAGGGTGAAGGGGCGGGAGCCTACGGCCGCCAGTCCATCGCGACGTGGCCGGGCTCGGCGGCGACGCGCTTGAGCCAGGCGCTGATCGCCGGATAGGCGGCGAGGTCGAAGCCGCCCTCGTCGGCGACGTGGGTATAGGCGTAGAGCGCGATGTCGGCGACCGAGTAGCGGCCGCCGGCGAGCCAGCTGCTGTCCTTGAGCGCCTTGTCCATGACCGAGAGCACCCGGTTGCCGCGCTTCTGCCAGTCGGCGATCTGCTCCGCTGTCGCCTTGCCGATGCGCTCGGGATAGATCTTGAGCCACGAGCGCGCGACGGCGATCACCGGCTCGTGCTCGTATTGCTCGAAGAACAGCCATTGATGACCAGCGCCCGCTGGTAGCGGTCCTCGGGCAGGAAGCGCGTGCCCTCCGCCAGGTAGAGCAGCATGGCGTCCGATTCCGACAGCCGGCGCCCGTCGGGCAGCACCAGCAGCGGCACCCGCCCGTTGGGGTTGAACGCCAGGAACTCGGCCGTGCGCGTCTCGCCCTGCGACGGGTCGGTGTCGACCAGGCGAAAGGGAATGCCGAGCAGGTGCATGAGCAGCCGCGGCTTGTAGCAGTTGCCCGACGTCTGCATCGAATAGAGCGTGTAGGTCATGGCTTCCCCCGTTGTTCACGAAGAATTGGCTAGCGCCGCGCCGCCGTCCAATTCCATTCCGTGAGCTTCGCATCAGTCGAATTGATCGAAAACGAGAACGAACGGAGGTCAGCCATGGACGGCGAGCAACTGAAGGCGGCCCAGGCGCCCCTCAAGCAGCGCTATCGCGACGACCCTGCTGCGGCGCTGGTGACGCTGCATGCCCGCGGCGCCATCGGCGACGGCGTCACCTGCTCGGTCGAGACCGGCCAGGCGCTGGCGCGTGCCGGCCTGCACCCGGCGACCGGCGGTCCGCCGGTCAATGTCTGTTCCGGCGACATGCTGTTGCAGGCGCTGGTCGCCTGCGCCGGCGTCACGCTCAACGCGGTGGCCACCTCGCTCGGCCTGCCGGTCACCGATGCCCGCCTCCATGCCGAAGGCGACCTCGACTTCCGCGGCACGCTCGGCGTGTCGAAGGAGGCGCCGGTCGGCTTTCGCGATATTCGCCTGTCGGTGGAGGTGGAGGGCGATCTGACCGACGAGCAGATCGCCACGCTAGTCAAGCTCACCGAACGTTATTGCGTCGTCTACCAGACGTTGAAAGCCTCGCCGGCGCTCACCGTCAGCATGATGCGCGCCTGACGGCGTTTCTCCGCGGACGGTAAGGGATTCGATACCAGCATCGTGCCATAGGCTTGCCGGTGGAGGCGCCCGGCTCGCCCGGGCCAACGGAGACGGCCATGCGGCGGCCCAGCGCGTTCACGGCGGAGGACTTCCTCAAGATTGCCGTCGTCCTGGCGATCGCAGTCGCCGACGTCGTCTGGATCGAAGCCACCTCCATTCACTTCGCCTGGTTCAGCACCGTCCGCGTGATTGCCGTGGTCGGCTTGCTGCTCGTGATCGCCGAGTTCTATGCCCGCTGGCGACCGAACCGGGAGTTCGTCGTGATGGTGCGCGAGACGGCGTGGCTCCTCGCCTTCTCGGCGGTGGCGGCGGTCCTCAGCAATCTCGTCGTCACCTTGAACCTGCCGCTCGTCGATGGAAGCATCGACGCCGTCGACCGGGCGCTGCACCTGGATTGGCCGGCGTACTATGCCTATGTCACGGCGCATCCGAGGCTCGGCCTCGCCTATGCCCTTCTCTATTTCGCGGCGCTGCCCTTCATCGCCTTCGGCATCATCGCACTGCCGCTGATGGGCAGGCCCGAGCGGGCAAGCGAGGCGGTGTTGGCGGCAATGATCGGTGCGCTGATCGCGATCGCCATCTCGGGCCTGTGGCCATCTTCCGGAGCGCTGGCCTATTTCCGGCCGGACGAAAGCCTCAACCTGCATCACCCGATCGTCGATCTCGACTACAAGCAGGCATTCTTCGATCTGCGCTCCGGCGCGCTGAAGAGCCTGACTCTGGACGACATCAGGGGACTGATCGCCTTTCCGTCCTACCACGCCGTCCTCAACGTCATCATCGTGCTGGCCTTTCGCGGCATCTGGAAGTTCTTCTGGCCGATGCTGGCGCTCAACATCGCCATGCTGGCCACCACGCCGGTCGAGGGTGGCCATCATTTCTGCGACGCGATCGGCGGCGTCGCCGTGGCGATCGTCGCGGTCTTCCTTGCCGACCGGCTGAGGCGCTGGCTTGGCGCAATCGGTGGCGATGCATGCCAGGCAAGCGCCGCCCGGCCGACGGTCGCGGCGCCGTTCTCGCCCGGCCAGGCCAATTGAGCCGCCGGGGCAACGATTTCGACACCAAATCTGCGGCATAACGGCGACCCTGGGTGGGGGGGATATCGTCGTGGCCGCAACTTTCAGTGTGGGCGAGCGCTGGCGCTTTGGCCTGATCGCCGCCGTGTGGGCAGTCGATCTGGCGCTGCTGCCGTTCGCTCCCTTCGCCGTCGTCTGGACCTCCTTCGCGCCCATCGTCCTCCTGGTGGCGGTGCTGTCGCTTGCCGCGCTCATCTATATGCGCCTGAGGCCGGACCCGCGTCTGGCGCAGGCGGCCCGCGCCACGGCGGAGATGATGGTCTTCGCCGTCGGGACCTGCCTGCTCAACTACCTCGGCTTCATGGCCGGACGGCCGCTCTTCGATGCCGATCTGGCGGCGGCGGACGGGCTCATCGGCTTCCACTGGCCGAGCTTCGTCGCCTGGCTGGCCAGCTTGCCCCACGTCGATACGGTGCTGCATGCCGCTTACAACTCGTCGCTGGTCCAGGTCGCCGCGATAGTTGCCTTCCTGGCGATGAGCGGCCGCGACGCGCGGCTCGATCGCTTCCTGCTCGCCTTCATGTTCGCCGCGGTTATCACCATTGCCGTGTGGACCGTCTTTCCGAGTTTCGGCGCCTACGCCTACTACGTCTCGCTGGGAACGCCGGTATCGAGCGCCGGGCTGTCCGTCGATCCGGCCTATGCGCAGCGGCTACTCGCCATGCACGCCGGCCATCTCCCGCCGTTCCGGTTCGACAGGATCGTCGGCCTGATCGGCTTCCCATCCTTCCATACCTGCGTGGCGGTGCTGTGCGCGGTCACGCTGCTTGGGGTGCGCTGGCTGGGCCCGCTGGCCTTCGCCATCAACGTGCTGATGCTCCTGTCGGTGCCGGCGCAGGGCGGCCATCACCTCACCGATGTCTTCGGTGGCTTCGTCACCACCGGCGTTGCCATGGCGCTGGCGCATCATGTCCTGGAGCCGCGGCGCAGTGCCATGCCGGTCGGGGCGCTCGTCCGCCGCATCGCCTCGCCCATCTTCTCCGGCGCGGCAACGTAGCCACCCCGGACGCGCGGCTTCTGCTTGTGATTCACGGCTGCCGGCACTAGGGTCCGCGCCGTTTGCAAACCCCCATTCCGGAGTCCGGACCATGGCCTTCCTTGCCGACTCGCTCGCCCGCGTGAAGCCCTCCGCCACCATCGCGGTCACCAACAAAGCGCGGGAGCTCAAGGCCGCCGGCCGCGACGTCATCGGCCTGGGCGCCGGCGAGCCCGATTTCGACACGCCCGACAACATCAAGGAAGCGGCGATCAAGGCGATCCGCGACGGCAAGACCAAGTACACCGCCGTCGACGGCATCCCCGAGCTCAAGGCGGCGATCGTCGACAAGTTCAAGCGCGAGAACGGCCTGACCTACGCCGCCAACCAGATCACGGTCGGCACCGGCGGCAAGCAGGTGCTCTACAACGCGCTGATGGCGACCCTCAATCCCGGCGACGAGGTGCTCATCCCGACGCCCTACTGGGTGAGCTATCCGGACATGGCGCTGCTTGCCGGCGGCACGCCGACCTTCGTCGAGGCGTCGCTCGAGACCGAACTTCAAGGTCACGCCGGAAGCGCTCGAGAAGGCGATCACGCCGAAGACCAAGTGGCTCATCTTCAATTCGCCGTCGAACCCGTCCGGCGCCGCCTATACGCCGCGCACGAGCTCAAGGCGCTCACCGACGTGCTGGTCCGCCATCCCCAGGTCTGGGTGATGACCGACGACATGTACGAGCACCTCGTCTACGACGACTTCGTCTTCACGACGCCGGCCGAGGTCGAGCCGGCGCTCTACGAGCGCACGCTGACCGTCAACGGCGTCTCCAAGGCCTATTGCATGACCGGCTGGCGCATCGGCTATGCCGCCGGCCCGGTCGAAGCTGATCAAGGCGATGGCCAAGATCCAGTCGCAGTCGACCTCCAACCCGTCGTCGATCTCGCAGTAGGCGGCGCTCGAGGCGCTGACCGGCCCGCAGGACTTCATCGCCGAGCACAACAAGGTGTTCAAGGAGCGGCGCGACCTGGTCGTCTCGATGCTGAACCAGGCGAGCGGGCTCACCTGCCCGACGCCGGAGGGCGCCTTCTACGTCTATCCGTCCTGCGCCGGCCTCATCGGCAAGACAGCGCCGTCGGGCAAGGTGATCGACAGCGACGACGATTTCGTCACCGAGCTGCTCGAGGCGGAAGGCGTCGCCGTGGTGCAGGGCTCGGCCTTCGGCCTCGGCCCCAACTTCCGCATCTCCTACGCCACCGTCGACCGAGGCGCTGGAGGAGGCCGGCCAGCGCATCCAGCGCTTCTGCGCCGGGCTGAGATAGCGACCTAGGCCCAGGGCGTCGACAGCCGCAGCAGTTCGCGGAAGCGTTCGGCCGCCGCCGCGGGATTGCGGCTGCAGCGTGGCGGCGGCGTTCTCGGCGACCGCCGGCGCCAGCGGCTCGGCAATGTCGGCGCCGGTCAGCGCCGTCGCCCGCACGATGTAGAGCGCGGCCCCGGCGGCCAGCGCCGTCACTTCGTTGGCGTAGCGCAGCACCACGTCGGTCATCGGTTCGGAGACGTCGCGCATCATCGGCGAGTAGTTGACGACGCGCTGGCTGGACAGGCATTCGACCAGGTCGGCGCAGAGCACCACGAAGCGGCGAATGTCGTCGCCGCCGCTGGCGTCCTGCAGCCTGGCGATCCAGGCGTTGTAGGCGCGCCAGCGCCCGGCGACGTTGGTGTGCACCTTGAGCGTGAAGCGGTCGGCAATGGCGGTCGCCACCGTGTCGATGTAGCGGTCGAAGGTCTGACGGTCAGCAAGTTCGGCCAGCCGCCAGATGCGGCCCTCGTCGAACCGGTTGATTGCTTCAAAGGCCATGGCCGAACAGCTTGCGCACGGCGCGGCGGACGAGGTCATTCTGCTGGATCGGCGATACCGAAACGGCGCCTGCGAAGACGCTGGCGTCTAGATCGGCGAGGCGCCGATGCGCCACATCGATCTCGTCGGTCGTCGGCTCTGGCGCCGCAGATGAAAGCCGCAATCGCTCACTTGAAGACATCACGCCGCCTGTGTCTTCGTCTTCCTCGACATTGTTTCATCATATGGCGCGGTTCGTGCCGGTCTCAAGATTCCTCGCGGAAAATTACTGAGAATAGTTCCTTCTTGTTGGTTTCTTTTGCACTTTAGCTGCGATGGTCGCGCCGCCGTGGTCCGCTGGCAACCCCCACCCGCACCGGCGCCGGCGATTTCAGCGCGCAAATCGTCGACCAATGACGATGCGCCCCGCTGGTTCTGTCGGTAGATCCGAACCTCGCCGGAGACTGCTGCGGCTACAGCCAGCCGCGCCGCTTGAAATAGAGGAAGGGCACCAGCGCCGAAACGACCATGGCAGCCGATCACCAGCGGATAGCCGAAGGGCGCGCTCAGCTCCGGCATGAAATGGAAGTTCATGCCGTAGATCGTGCCGATCAGCGTGGGCGGGAAGAAGAAGGTCGACAGCACGGTCAGCACGCGGATCACTTCGTTCTGCTCGACCGAAATGAGGCCGAGGGTGGCGTCGAGCAGGAAGTTGATCTTGTTGGAGAGGAAGGTGACGTGGTCCTCGAGCGAGCGGATGTCGCGGGCGGCCAGCTTCATGCGGGCGCGGTTGTTGCCCTTGGCGTTGATGCTCGGCGCCGCCAGGCCGGCAAACTGAACCAGGCGCTCGAGCGAGGCGAGGCTTTCACGGGCCTTCGCCGCCAGGTCGCCCTGCACGCCGATCGCCTCGATCAGCTCGGATAGCTCGCGGCCCTCGTGGGCCGGGTCGCGGCGGCGGGCGAAGACGTCCTGGTTGATGCGGTCGACGTCGCCGCTGATGCGCTCCAGAACGTCGGCGGCGCGGTCGATGATCGCCTCGATCAGGCCGAGGAACACCCCCGGCGCGGAGGTGCAGCCGCTGCCCGGCTTGCCGGCGCGCATGAGGAGATGACGCAGCGCGCGCAGGTCGTGATAGTGCAGCGTGACGATGCGCTCGCCGGAGAGGGCAATGGTGAAGGGCACCAGCTCCGGCTGGCCGGCATCGACCCCGCTCAATATCGTCGCGGTCATGAAGGTGGCGCCGTCCTCGCTGTAGAAGCGGCTCGAAAACTCGATCTCCTGGGCCTCTTCGCGGGTCGGCACGGCCGCGCCCAGAAAGCGCTCGACGACACGGTTCTCGCCCGGCGTCGGCTGAAAGAGGTCCGCCCATCCGCTGGTCGGCGGCGCGTCGGCGCCTTCCGGGACGGACAGGGTTTCCAGACCCCTTTCGCTGAGACCGTAGAACGTGAGCATGCAAACCCTCCGCGCGAGGACATGCACTGTTGGCGTGCTGCGATCAAGCGTCGCTTGGCTTCGCCGGCAGCTTTTCCTTGGCGCTTGCCCGTGCCACGATGCCCGGTAAACCGGGGGAAAAGGTTACCGATCGGCCGCAGCGGTCGATATCGCCCGACTTGGAGGCAAACATCATGAAATTCCGGATTTCGACGGCGGCGAAGGCCTTGTTCGCCGCCTTGGCGTTGGCCGCCGCCGCCATCGGTGGCGCGGCGCCGGCGGATGCCGGTTACATCAAGACCGGCCTGCTGACCTGCAAGGTGGCGCCCGGCGTGGGCATGGTGCTGGGCTCGTCGAAAGGCATGACCTGCGCCTTCAAGCCCGATTTCCGTGGCCCCGAGCGCTATGGCGGGCGCATCGACAAGATCGGCATCGATATCGGCGTCACCGGCGAAACCACGATCGTCTGGGCGGTGCTCACCGCGGGACGCGGCTATCCGGCGGGGGCGCTCGCCGGCCGCTATGTCGGCGCCTCGGCCGAGGCCTCGGTGATCGTCGGCGCTGGCGCCAACGTCCTGGCCGGCGGCTCGAACCGCTCCTTCGCCCTGCAGCCGGTCTCGGTCCAGGGCCAGACCGGCCTGGACCTGGCGATCGCCGTCAGTTCGCTGGAGTTGTGGGCGGAATAGACATGGATCAAGGCGGTCGATCGCCGCTGTCTGCTCTTGTCAGTCCGATGGTTCCCTGATGTCATCGGACTGACCGGCCGCGCGACAGGGGGCTCTTGGCGCGGCACGAAGACGAACGAACAAGAAACGGATCGCTCAAGCTAAGGAAAGGCGCGGCCATGGGAAACAACAACAGAGTTGCGGGACCACGGTGCATTGCACTCATGGGCCCGTTCGCCAGCGGCAAGACAACACTCCTCGAAGCGATTTTGGCACGCACCGGCGCGATTACCCGCCAGAGCGCGGTGGCTGAGAAGCACACCGTTGGCGATGCCTCGCCCGAGGCGCGGGCCCACATGATGAGCGTCGAGGTCAACGTCGCCGAGACCGAATTCATGGGCGACAAGCTGACCTTCTTCGACTGCCCCGGCTCCATCGAGTTCGCCTTCGAGGGCGAGGGCGTGCTCGCCGGCGTCGATCTGGCAGTCGTCGTGGCCGAGGCCGACGAGAAGAAGATTCCGGCTCTCCAGGTGATCCTGAAGACGCTGGAGGACAGGGGCGTGCCTCGCATCCTGTTCCTCAACAAGGTCGACAAGGCCGACGCCAGCGTGCGCGAGACGCTGAAGACGCTGCAGCCGGCGAGCGGCGTGCCGCTGGTGCTGCGCCACATTCCGGTGTGGCAGGAGAACGTGGTCACCGGTTACATCGACCTCGCGCTCGAGCGCGCCTTCGTCTACCGCGAGCACGCGCCGAGCGAGATGATCCCGCTCAACGACGACGACAAGGCGCGCGAGGTCGAGGCGCGCTTCCACATGATGGAGACGCTGGCCGATTACGACGACAAGCTGATGGAGGAGCTGCTCGAGGAGATCGAGCCGCCACGCGACCAGATCTTCGACGACCTGGTGAAGGAGATGCGCGACGGGCTGATCTGCCCGGTGCTGATCGGCGCCGCCGAACGTGGCGGCGGGGTCGGCCGGCTGCTCAAGGCGATCCGCCACGAGGCGCCGAACATCGGCGATACGCGTGCCCGCCTCAGCATCGAGGAGAACGGCGACGCCATCGTGCAGGTGATGAAGACGGTGCATTCCACCCACGGCGGCAAGATGTCGATCGCCCGCGTGCTGTCCGGTTCGTTCGGCGACGGTGCCGAACTGACCGGGCCGAACGGCGCGGCGGGCCGCGTCGCCGGCGTCTTCAGCATCATGGGCCAGCACACCACCAAGCGCGATACGGTGGAAGTCGGCGAGACGGTGGGTCTCGGCAAGCTCGACGCCGCCGAGACCGGGATGACGCTGTCCACCGGCAAGACGGCGCCGGCGCAGGTGGTGACGCTCGTTCCGCCGGAGCCGGTGCTCGGCGTGGCGGTGGCCGCGGCGGAGCGCAAGGACGACGTCAAGTTGTCGGCGGCGTTGACCAAGCTGGTCGAGGAAGACCCGTCGCTGCGCATCTCCCATACCCAGGACACCGGCGAGACGCTGATCGAGGGGCAGGGCGAGATGCACCTGCGCGTGGCGATGGAGCGGCTGAACGGCAAATACGGCATCGCCACCGCCACCCACGAGCCGCAGGTGCCCTACAAGGAGACCATCCGCCAATCGGTCAGCGTGCGCGGCCGCCACAAGAAGCAGTCGGGCGGCCACGGCCAGTTCGGCGACGTGGTGCTCGACATCAAGCCGCTGCCGCGTGGCACCGGATTCCAGTTCGCCGAGACGGTCACCGGCGGCGCGGTGCCGAGGAACTATTTCGGCTCGGTCGAGATCGGCGTGTCCGAATATCTCAACAAGGGGCCGCTCGGCTTCCCGGTGGTCGACGTGTCGGTGACGCTCACCGACGGCTCCTACCACGCGGTCGATTCATCCGACATGGCCTTCCGCACCGCCGCGGCGATCGGCATGCGCGAGGGCATGCCGCAGTGCCATCCGGTGCTGCTCGAGCCGATCCTCAAGGTCGAGATCGCGGTGCCGTCGGAGGCGACGCCGCGGGTCAACGGCATCGTCTCGCAGCGCCGCGGCCAGATCCTCGGCTTCGACGCGCGGCCGGGCTGGCCGGGCTGGGACCTCGTCCAGGTGCAGATTCCGCAGGCCGAGATCCGCGACCTGATCGTCGAACTGCGCTCGGCGACGGCGGGCGTGGGGACCTTCAAGTCGAACTTCGACCACCTCGCCGAGCTGACCGGCCGGCTCGCCGACCAGGTCATCGAACGCGCGGCGGCGGAGAAGGCGGCCTGAGGCCGCGGCGGCTAATCGTGAAGCGGGCGCGCTCCGGCAGGGGCGCGCCCGTTTCCGTCACGCCGGCTGGCTGGTCGGCCGGAACAGGATCTCGTTGACGTCGACGTCCTCCGGCTGGCTGATGGCGAAGGCCACCATGGTGCCGAACGAGTTGGCCGGGATGCCGTATTCCTCGTAGCGCTTGCGCACCGCCTCGGCGATGTCGGGCTCGCTGATGTGATCGGCAAGCTCGGTGAGGACTGCCCCCGGCGAGATCACCGTCGTGCGGATGTTGTAGGGCTTCACTTCCATGCGCAGCCCTTCCGAGATGATGCGAACGGCGTGCTTGGTCGCCGAATAGACCACGCCGCCGGGGGAGGTCTTGTGGCCGGCCACCGACGAGACGTTGATGATCTGGCCGCTCTTCTGCCGGGTCATGTGGGGCAGGGCGGCGGCGATGCCGTAGAGCACGCCCTTGATGTTGACGTCGATCATGCGATCCCACTCGGCGATCTTCAGCCGTTCGAGCGGCGAGTGGGGCATCAGCCCGGCATTGTTGATGATGACGTCGAGGCGCCCGTGGCGCTTCACCGCGTGGTCGACCAGGCGCTTGACCTGATCGACGTCGGTGACGTCGGTCTCGACCACGGCTTCGCCGCCGAGTTTCAGTTCGTCCGCCAGCGTCCGCAACCGGTCGAGCCGGCGTGCGCCCAGCACCAGCTTCGCCCCGTCGGCGGCGAGACGCCGCGCCGCGGCTTCGCCGAGGCCGCTGCTGGCGCCGGTGATGACGATGACCTTGCCTTCGATGCCCTGTGTCACGTTCGGTCCCTCTCATGGTGTCGGCGGCCGAGCTTACGTCGGCGGAGACCATGAGGTAGGGCGGTCAGGCATGAATTTCGCGGGGTGAGACGCTGCTATGCGGGCGCTTGCCTCATCTGACGATGCCGCTAGTCGGGCGGCCCGATGGCGACGGGCATTGGCAGGCGTCGCCGACCGCGGCACCGGCGGGGGCCGGGCACCAGATCGGGAAACGCGCGATCGCCGGAGCATGCAGCCACCAGCACCGCCTGACGGCCTGCACGCTCGTGCCCTGCCGGAACGAGGGATCGTGGCCGCATTTGCCGTCGGGAAGCTTGTGCACCAGACCGGGCGAACATCGCTTGACGCACTTGCCGTTCCACATTTCTCCCGGCGGCAGGCAGACCGTGAGCTCGTGCCCCGGCAACGTGCTCGGCGTGTTGGTGGCGTTGCTGCCGTCGTAGATCCGCAATTGGGCACTGGCGGGCACGACCGTCAGAGCGGCGATCGACATGCCGGCGACGATGAGCGCCGCAACGGCAGCGCGGGCGAAGAACCGAGACACGGGATTGTCAGCGGCGCGTGCCATTCCACGTCCCTCCGATATCCGGGTTGTTGGCGAGGCGGTAGCTGCCGGCGAAGGACTGGCCGTCGGCCGAGAGCGTGAACTGACCCGAGCCGCGCTGGCCGTCGTTCTGTTTCCAGGAGAAGCGCAGGACACCGCCCTTCATCCGGCCACTGATCGAGCCGGCGCTGCCGTCGGCGCCCTTGTAGCGGCCGTTCACGCTGCTGCCCTTCTGAGAGAGCGCGATCCGGTAGGCGACGCCGTCTGCCTCGGCGTCCCATGACCCGGCGAAGCCCGTGCCCGCGCCCGAAGACGGCTTGCCGAGCGTCTGTTGCTTGGCGAGGCCGGCGGCGCCGCCGAAGGCGAGGAATTGCGCCGACACGCAGCCGTTCATCGGGGCGTCGATCTGGCACCAGCCGGGCGTTCCGCCGGTGCCGGGCATCGGCGTCTGCCCGGGCGATTTGCCGGAGCCGCCGCTCGGCTTGCCGAGCGTCTTGGCGAGCCCGGCCGCCGGCGTGCTGCCGCATTCGCCGACGATTCGGACCGTCTGGCCTTCGGGAACGGTGCCGAGCACCGTGCCGCCGGGGCTGGCGCGCACATTGAGCTTGGTCAGCTTCGGATCGCCGATGGTGACCACCGCGGTGCCGCCCGGCGGGCCGCAGCTTCCACCCATCGTCGAGGGCTGCCCCGGCATGGCCATGCCGCCGGCGCCGCAGGTGATCTGCTCGAAGGCGGTGCAGGCCGGATCGTCACAGATCTGCCCGGAGCCGATGGTCAACGTCTGGCCGAACTGTCCGCCGCGCTTCAGTTCGGTGAATCCGACGGCCTGCGGGAAGCGCCCGCTATCGACCGAGGCGCAGAACGCCTCCGCTGCCGGCTTGCCGCAATCGGTCGCAAATTCGCGGCACCAGTCGAGCAGCAGGTGCTTGCCCGAGCTTCCCTGCTGGATATGGGGGTAGGCGAATCGCTCGCCCCGCGGCACGGCCACGCCCACGGACGGGCCGTCGACGAATCCCGACGGCAGCCGGTATCCTTGCCAGGTACCCGAAAAAGCATGACCGTCCGACGACATCGTCAGGCGGACGTCTTGCTGGGCACCCATATATATCAAAACGCCCATCAGATCGTGGCCGCTGACGAGGCCCAACCCGATGTGGCCCTCTACTCGGTCCTTGTCGACGAATGTCCCGGTGACGGCTCCCGGGGCGTCGCCGTTGGGCGTAAACGTCAGGCTGAACCGCTGCAGACCAGGAGCGATCACGCGCCATTGACCGGCGAAGTCGACGCCTGGATCGGGACCACCGCCGTCGCCCGCCTGTGCCGTCTGGCCCGGACCCAATCCGATGACGGCTATCGCCGCGGCAATGAGTATTCGCATGCCGGGTTCCCCCACCTGTGTCGACGCGCGCGAGCACGTGCGGCCCGCCGAGGATCAGCGTCGTGTGCCATTCCACGTCCCCCCCATGTTCGGCTTGTTGGCGAGACGGTAGCTGCCGGTGAAGGACTGGCCGTCGGCCGAGAGCGTGAACTGACCCGAGCCGCGCTGGCCGTCGTTCTGTTTCCAGGAGAAGCGCAGGACACCGCCCTTCATCCGGCCACTGATCGAGCCGGCGCTGCCGTCGGCGCCCTTGTAGCGGCCGTTCACACTGCTGCCCTTCTGAGAGAGCGCGATCCGGTAGGCGACGCCGTCTGCCTCGGCGTCCCATGACCCGGCGAAGCCCGTGCCCGCGCCCGAAGACGGCTTGCCGAGCGTCTGTTGCTTGGCCAGGCCGGCGGCATCGCCCGTCTGGCCAAGGGCAAGGAACTGGGCAGAGACGCAGCCGTTCATCGGGGCGTCGATCTGGCACCAGCCGGGCGTTCCGCCGGTGCCGGGCATCGGCGTCTGCCCGGGCGATTTGCCGGAGCCGCCGCTCGGCTTGCCGAGCGTCTTGGCAAGGCCGGCGGCAGGCGTGCCGCCGCATTCGCCGACGATCGACACGCTCTGCCCCTCGGGCACGGTGCCGAGCACCGTGCCGCCGGGGCTGGCGCGCACATTGAGCTTGGTCAGGTTCGGGTCGCCGATGGTGACCACGGCGGTGCCGCCCGGCGGGCCGCACGAGCCGCCGGACGTCGTCGGCGGGGGCGCGGGCGGTGCCGACGTCCCACCCGCCGTCGACGACGCCTGACAAGAGATTTCCGCGAAGCCCGCGCAATCCTGGCTATTGCACAGCGTTCGCGTTCTGATCCACAGCGTTGGCTTGAACCGCCACGCATTCCGAAAACTCGAGAAGCCGACGGCCTTGGTGCCCTCGTTGGCGGCGCAGAACTGATCGGCCACATCCTGCCCGCATACCGTCCGCGCGCTATCAACACACCAGTCGAGCAGGACCGACTCGCCATTCGGTGCGGTGACCTGGGGATAGCGATAGACGCTCGCGCCGCCGGTTACGCGCGGAGCCGTGGCCGTATCCGTCAAGTCGGGCGGCGGACGTGAGCCGTCCCATTCGCCGGCGGAGGCGAGGCCTTCGAGCACGCCGAAGAAATAGCCGTCGTCACGCATGATGAATTCGACGCTTCCCTGGCGTCCGTCCATCGCCCACGCCCCGGCGAGCTTGGCGCCCACCACCTTTCCCCCGATCGTGCCGCCGCCGAAGGCGCCTGAGACGATGCCCTTGGCGTCCTGGTTGAGATACATCCGGTAGTGGCGTCCATCCCCACTGAACCGCAGGTACCAAAGACCGTGGAAGTCGGCGGTTGCCGGTGGAGCAGCCAACGCCGGGACCACGTTTCCCGAACCGATCAACAGCACCAAGGCGGCCAGAACACCTCCCGCCAGGCGGCTCACCATTCTCGAACAACGGCTGACACCGTGTGTCATCTGGGTGCCTCCACACCGCATGGGTTCTGGGGGCCGCCGCCCTGCTCGCGCGCTCGACCTATCCCCGGTGTCACCCTAGCGGCGGCCGCCGGCCCCGCGCCTCATCCATTTGAGTGAGAAGAATTCGAGGCTATGCTGCACCCAGGGTGGAGGGAGCGACGATGACGGCTGGCAGGGCACGGCCGCGTGCCGGCCCCACGAAAGACCGCGAATTTCTCGATCTGGTCGGCGCCATCTACGATGTGGCGCTGGCCCCGGGCGATCTGCCGCTGCTGCTTTCGCGGCTGGTGAGGTCAGTCGGCGCGTTGTGGTCGCCGATGTCGATCGCCTCGCTCGACGGTGCCGGGACGTTCTCGTTTCACAACGCCGAAGGCGACCCCGACCACCTGCTGCTGTTCAATAGCCGTTACGTGACCGCGGAGCGCAATCCGGCGACGCCGCTGCTGCTCGCCTCGCGGCCGGGAACCATCATCCGGCGCGAGCGCTACTTCACCGATGGCGACTGGGAACACCGCGAGGTCTACCAGCAGATCTATCGGCCGATCGGCTGCGACGCCTCGCTCGGCATCGTGCTGTGCAAGTCGCGCCACTTCTTCGTTCCGCTCGGGCTGATGCGGCCGAAAAGCCTCGGTCCCTATGCGCGCGACGACATCCTCATGCTGGAGCGCGTGATGCCGCATCTCATGCGGGCCATGCAGGTCCTGCTCAGGCTCAACGATCTCGCCGAACGGAACGCGGTGGGGGCGGCGCTCTGGGACCGGCTGCCCTATGGCGTCATCCTGCTCGACGAGAGCAGCCGCTTGATGTGGGCGAACCGCTCGGCCGAAACGATCCTATCGGCAGGGGAGGGCCTCGGCAGCCGTGCCGGCGTCCTGCGCGCCACCAGAGCGGATCGGGACGCCGTGCTGCAAGGGCTGATCGACAACGCGGCGGCAACCAGCACGGGGCGCGGCAGCGACAGCGACAGCGGCGGCTACATCGCCTTGCCGCGCGCTGGTGGCCGTCGCCCGCTGGCGCTCCTGGTAGCGCCCTTTCCCATCGACCGGGGTGAGGTCTTCGTCGCTCGGCGTGCCGCCGTCGTCCTGTTCGTCAGCGATCCGGAGCGGCAGGCGATGGCGCCCCCGCAACGCCTGGCGCAGCTCTTCGGGCTGACGGCGCGCGAGGCTCAGCTCCTGGCGCTGCTGGTCGACGGCCTCGACCTACAGGGCGCGGGCGAACGGCTCGCCATCGGCTCCAACACCGTGCGGACGCACCTCAAACGGATCTTCGAGAAGACCGGAACGCATCGCCAGAGCGAATTGATCGGCCTCGTCCTGCGCAGCACGATGGTTCTTGCCGAGGAAGACTTGCGGCGAAGCGAAGGCGGGCGTTGGATCACCAAGCCATCGTGATTTGATCGCCGGCCCGCGCGGGGCTTAGCTAGGCACGAGCGCGTACAGGCAAGAGCACCGATGCATGTGATCCGCAGGAGAGGCTGGGAAATTCCCGAGCGACGGGTCACGCCGGAGGCGGTCTACCTCAATCGCCGCCAGATCGTGGCCGGCGTTGGCGCCGCGCTCGCCGGCGGCGCGGCGGCGTCGTTCTCGCTGCCGGCCTGGGCGCAGGCCGACCAGACCACCGATCTCTATCCGGCGCCGCGCAACACCCGCTACAAGATCGAAGCCGACCGGTCGGTGACGCCGGAGTCGCTCAGCGCGCGATACAACAACTTCTATGAATTCCGCACGGACAAGTATGTGGCGGACGCGGCCGAAGCGCTGTCGACGCGCCCGTGGGACGTCACCATCGACGGCATGGTGGAGAAGCCGATCACCATCGGCATCGACGAGCTTATCCGCAAGATGACACTGGAGGAGCGGGTCTACCGGCACCGCTGCGTCGAGGGATGGTCGATGGTGGTGTCGTGGACCGGATTCCCGCTTGCCCGGCTGGTCGATTTCGCCCGGCCGCTGGGCTCCGCCAGATACCTGCGCATGGAAACCTTCCTCAAGCCCGAGATTGCCGGCGGCCAGAGGCAGACCTGGTATCCGTGGCCCTATGTCGAGGGACTGACCATCACCGAGGCGGTCAACGAACTCGCCTTCATGGTGACCGGCGCCTATGGCCACCCGGTCGCCAAGGTGATGGGGGCGCCGCTGCGCGTGCATCTGCCGTGGAAGTACGGATTCAAGTCGATCAAGTCGATCGTCAGGTTCACGTTCACCGAGGACCGGCCGGTCTCCTTCTGGGAGACCATCGGGACGAAGGGCTTCTACGGCTTCTGGGCGAACGTGAATCCGGACGTGCCGGCTGCGGATCGCAGCCAGGCCCAGGAACTGATCCTCGGTACCGACCAGTGGGTCCCGACCGAACTCTATAACGGCTACGGCGAGTACGTCGCCGCCATGTATGCCGGCATCATCGGCGAGGAGCTGTTCCGGTAGCGTGCGGCGCGCCGGCCGCCGCCCCGGAGGTCCCTTTCCGCACAACAAAAGACCGGGCCCTTCCGGGCCCGGCAGTTTTTGCCGTGTCAGCATCGCTGCCGGCATACGCTTCAGAAGGGAACAGAAGATGCGTCGAAGGCGCCCTCAGGGAGGAAAACAGGCGAATCACCGCACCAACGCAAACAAGCGTATGAATATTTTTCGACAAACGAAACTAGATATGCGTCCCGTCCAAGCATTGTTTGCGCCTGTGGCGCGCACAACACAGGGGCGGAAAGGCGCTGATTATCAATTCAATAGGCCCAGTTCTGGGCCTTGCTTAGCAGGAAATCCCGAAAAACGTGGACTTGCGCGGAGTTTTTCAACTCGGCCGGATAGACGAAGTACGAGGCGAAGCTCGGCACCTGCACCTCGGGAAGCAACTGCATGAGCCCCGAGCCCGGCTCGACCATGTAGCTCGGCAGAACGGCGATGCCGGTGCCGTTCTGAACCGCGTTCTTGATGGCGAACAGGTTGTTGATCTTGAGCACCGGCTCGCGCGGGTTTTCCGACGAGCGTCCGGCCAGCTCCAGCCAGTTGAGATCGCGCAGATAGGCCGGCACCGGCACCCCGAAGGTGACGATGCGATGGTCGTCGAGCTCGGCAATCGTCTTCGGCTCGCCGAAGCGGTCGACATAGGTCGGCGCGGCATAGACGTTCATGTGCACCGTGAACAGCCGGCGCTGGATGAGGTCCGGCTGCACCGGCTGGCGCAGGCGGATGGCCACATCCGCCTGGCGCATGCCGAGGTCGAGCTCGGTGTCGTCGAAGATCATGTGCAGGTTGATCGAGGGATGCAGGTCGACGAACTCGTGCACGCGCGCCGTCAGCCAGGTCGAGCCGAGGCCGACGGTGGTGGTGATCCTGAGCGTCCCGGACGGTTTCTCGGCCGATTCCGCCAGCCGCGAGGTGGCTGCGTCGAGCTTGAGCAGCACCTCGTTGGCGGTGCGGAACAGCTCCTCGCCCTGCTCGGTGAGGATAAGGCCGCGGGCATGGCGGTGGAAGAGGGGAACGCCGAGGTCGGATTCCAGCGCGCTCACCTGCCGGCTCACCGCCGACTGGCTCATGTTGAGGTTCTCGCCGGCATGGGTGAACGACCCCGCCTGCGCCGCCGCGTGGAAGATGCGCAACTTGTCCCAATCCATCATCGGCTCCCCCGCAGCCGCTCCTCCCTCAGGAACGCGCTGGCGTATGCTCCCTATTCCGCGGCCTCCGCAGGCTCCGCGACCATCGCCAGGAATTTCTGCACCTCGAGCGCTGCCATGCAGCCCTGTCCGGCGGCGGTCACCGCCTGGCGGAAGGTGTCGTCGGTGACGTCGCCGGCGGCGAAGACGCCGGGAACGCTGGTCGCCGTCGAATCCGGCGCCGTCCACACGTAGTTGTTCTGCTTCATCTTGAGCTGTCCGCCGAGGAATTCGACCGACGGGGCGTGGCCGATGGCGACGAACACGCCGTCGGTCGCGAGGTCGGTGGTCTCGCCGGTCAGCACGTTGCGCAGCCGCACGCCGGTCACCGCCGGCGGGAAGCCCGATGAGCCGAGCACGTCCTCGACCACCGAATCCCAGACCACGGTGACCTTGTCGTTGGCGAACAGCCGGCTCTGCAGGATCTTCTCGGCGCGCAGCTCGCCGCGGCGGTGGACCAGCGTCACCTTGGTGGCGTGGTTGGTGAGGTAGAGCGCGTCCTCCACCGCCGTATTGCCGCCGCCGATCACCACCACTTCCCGGTTGCGATAGAAGAAGCCGTCGCAGGTGGCGCAGGCGGAGACGCCGAAGCCGCGGAACTTCTGCTCCGAGGGCAGGTTCATCCACTTCGCCTCCGCCCCGGTCGCCACGATCAGCGCTTCGCAGGTGTAGGTCTCGCCGCTGTCGCCGGTGAGCCGGAACGGGCGGTGCGACAGGTCGACGGCGGTGATGTGGTCGGAGACCATGCGCGTGCCGACGTGCTCGGCCTGCGCCTTCATCTGCTCCATCAGCCAGGGGCCCTGCACCATCTCGGCGAAACCGGGATAGTTCTCGACATCGGTGGTGGTGGTGAGCTGGCCGCCGGCGGTCAGGCCGGAGATCTGGACCGGCTCGAGCATGGCGCGGGCCGCGTAGATCGACGCGGTGTAGCCGGCCGGCCCGGAGCCGACGACAATAACCTTGGCATGCATAGGTGCACCTC
This sequence comes from uncultured Alphaproteobacteria bacterium, assembly GCA_963782045.1. Taxonomy (GTDB): domain Bacteria; phylum Pseudomonadota; class Alphaproteobacteria; order Rhizobiales; family Kaistiaceae; genus CAVSRC01. The sequence goes on along the minus strand of CAWAIR010000003.1, from coordinate 120,900 downwards.
TCGGGCGGTGCGGGGCGCCGCCTTCATCCGAGGAGCGCCGGGAATCTCGCATTTGTGGCGCGCCGCCCCGCCCAGGCGCCGGCCGAGATTCGGTTGGACTATTCCCGCAAAATCTAAGCTTTCGGCTGAGCTATGCAAGAGATGCAAGGGTGCGACAATGAGAACGCCGCACAGCGCGGGGGAGAGGTGCCGACGGCAAAGCGCCCGCGCAAGGCAAAGCCCCGGAGCGGCGCGCTCCACAGCACCGCCAGCCCTGAGGGGCCTCCGGGGCAAACATGGCGCCGGACGCTGTCGTCTCAGCCGAACTTGACGTCCAGAATCTCGTAGGAGCGGCTGCCGCCGGGGGCGGCGACCTCGACGGTATCGCCCTTGGCCTTGCCGATGAGGGCGCGGGCGATGGGCGAGGAGATTGAGATCCTGCCGGCCTTCACGTCGGCTTCGACGTCGCCGACGATCTGGTATTTCTTCTTCTCCTCGGTGTCCTCGTCGACCAGGGTGACGACCGCACCGAACTTGACCGTCCTGCCGGAGAGCTTCGACACGTCGATGATCTCGGCGCGCGAAAGCTGGTCCTCCAGCTCGACGATGCGGCCCTCGTTGAGGCCGTGGGCTTCCTTGGCGGCGTGGTATTCGGCGTTCTCCGAGAGATCGCCATGGCCGCGGGCCTCGGCGATGAGCTGGATGATGCGGTGCCGCTCTTCGCTCGTGCGCCGCTTCAACTCGGATTCCAGCACCGCATGGCCAGCCGCGGTCATCGGAATCTTTTCCATCGCACCTGCACCCTTTCCAATCAACGCGCCGGATTGGACCCGGCGCCTTACAAAAACCTCATCGGTGCAACCGGTTGGCTGCACCCGCCTCGGCAACGACTGCTTCCCGTTCACCGGCCCCGTCACCGGGTCCGATGAGCGTTCGTCAGACCAGAACTTGGCAGCCTCGCCCCCCGGGCGCCCCTCAGGCCGCCGATGCGAAATAGGTTTGCAGCGGGCGGACTTCAAGCGTACCGGAGCGGTATGCCGCAATCCCGTGTGACACAGCGATCGCACCCGCGATAGTTGTGTAGTACGGAACCTTATGCAACAAGGCTGCGCGCCGGAGGGACCGGCTGTCGGAGAAAGCCCCCGCGCCCTCGGTTGTATTGAAGACGAGTTGCACATCCCCGTTCTTGATAGCATCGACGATGTGCGGCCGGCCTTCAAGTACCTTGTTGATGTGACCGCACTCTATGCCGCGGGCCTTAAGAAATCGCTGCGTCCCGGAGGTGGCGATGACCTTGAAACCCAGGCTTTCCAGGCGTTTCGCCGGCTCGACAACCCGCTCCTTGTCGGCGTCGCGCACCGAAATGAACACCGTGCCGGAGGTCGGCAGCAGGTTGCCGGCGCCGAGCTGGCTCTTGGCGAAGGCGACGGCGAACGAGGTGTCGAGGCCCATCACCTCGCCGGTGGAGCGCATTTCGGGGCCGAGCAGGGTGTCGACGTTGGGGAAGCGGGCGAACGGGAAAACCGCTTCCTTGACAGCCACATGGCCCAAGCGCCTGGTATTGAGACCGAAGTCGGCGAGGGCCTCGCCGGCCATCACCCGGGCGGCAATCTTGGCGACCGGCAGGCCGATCGACTTGGCCACGAACGGCACCGTGCGCGAGGCGCGCGGATTGACCTCGAGCACGTAGAGGTCGCCGTCCTTGAGCGCGAACTGCGCGTTCATCAGGCCGCGCACGTCGAGCGCCAGGGCGAGTTCGCGGGTCTGCTTCTCCAGCGCGGCGATGACCTCGGCGGAGAGCGAATAGGGCGGCAGCGAGCAGGCCGAATCGCCGGAGTGGATGCCCGCCTCCTCGATGTGCTCCATGATGCCGGCGATATAGACCGTGGTGCCGTCGGCGAGCGCGTCGACGTCGATCTCGATGGCGTCCGACAGGTAGCGGTCGAAGAGCAGCGGGTTCTTGCCGAGCACGGTGTTGATCTGCCCGGTCTTGTCGTTGGGGTAGCGCGCCTTGACGTCGGCCGGCACCAGCTCGGGCAGGGTGCCGAGCAGGTAGTTGGAAAGCTGCTCCTCGCGAGCGGATGATCTGCATGGCGCGGCCGCCGAGCACATAGGAGGGGCGCACCACCAGCGGCAGGCCGAGATCGGCGGCGATCAGCCGCGACTGCTCGACCGAATAGGCGATGCCGTTCTTGGCCTGCTTGAGGCCGAGCTTGGTCAGCAGCCGGGCGAAGCGGTCGCGGTCCTCGGCGAGGTCGATCATGTCGGGCGAGGTGCCGAGAATCGGCACGTGCGCCTCCTGCAACGCACGGGCGAGTTTCAGCGGCGTCTGCCCGCCGAACTGCACGATGACGCCGGCGAGCGTCCCCTTCGACTGCTCGACGCGAACGATCTCGAGCACGTCCTCCGCGGTCAGCGGCTCGAAATAGAGCCGGTCGGAGGTGTCGTAGTCGGTCGATACGGTCTCCGGGTTGCAGTTGACCATGATCGACTCGTAGCCGGCGTCGGCGAGCGCGAAGCAGGCGTGGCAGCAGCAATAGTCGAACTCGATGCCCTGGCCGATGCGGTTGGGGCCGCCGCCGAGGATGATGACCTTCTTCGCCTCGCTCGGCTCCGCCTCGTTGACGGCGACACCGGCAAACGGCGCCTCGTAGGTCGAATAGAGATAGGCGGTGGGCGAAGCGAACTCGGCGGCGCAGGTGTCGATGCGCTTGTAGCTCGGATGGACGCCGAGCCGCGCGCGCAGCGCCGCCACCGCCGCCTCCTCGGTGCGGGCGAGCGAGGCCAGGCGGGCGTCGGAGAAGCCTTGCGCCTTCAGCCGCCGCAGCGGGCCGGCGATGTCGGGCAGGCCATGGGCGCGGACCTCCAATTCCGATTCCACGATTCCCTGTAACTGCCTGAGGAACCAGGGATCGATGGCGCAGACGGCATGGATCTCGTCGACCGTGGCGCCCAGCCTCAGCGCCTCGGCGCAGACCAGCAACCGGTCTGGTGTCGGCGTCGACAGCGCGGCACGGATGGCGTTCTTGTCGTCGCCCTCGCCGAGGCCGGGGATGAGCACCTCGTCAAGGCCGTCGAGGCCGGTCTCCAACCCGCGCAGCGCCTTCTGCAGGCTTTCGGCGAAGGTCCGCCCGATGGCCATCACCTCGCCGACCGACTTCATCGACGTGGTCAGCACCGGCTCGGCACCGGGGAACTTCTCGAAGGCGAAGCGCGGCACCTTGGTGACGACGTAGTCGATGGTCGGCTCGAAGCTCGCCGGCGTGGCGCCGCCGGTGATGTCGTTGTCGAGCTCGTCCAGCGTGTAGCCGACGGCGAGCTTGGCGGCGATCTTGGCGATGGGGAAGCCGGTCGCTTTGGAGGCAAGGGCAGAGGAGCGCGACACGCGCGGGTTCATCTCGATGACGACCAGCCGCCCGTCCCTGGGGTTGACCGCGAACTGGACGTTGGAGCCGCCGGTCTCGACGCCGATCTCGCGCAGCACCGCGATCGAGGCGGTGCGCATCATCTGGAATTCCTTGTCGGTGAGGGTGAGCGCCGGGGCGACGGTGATCGAATTGCCGGTGTGCACGCCCATCGGATCGACGTTCTCGATCGAGCAGACGATGATGCAGTTGTCGTGCCGGTCGCGCACGACCTCCATCTCGAACTCTTTCCAGCCGAGCACCGATTCCTCGACCAGCACCTCGTTGGTGGGCGAGGCGTCGAGGCCGCCGAGAACGGTGTCGTAGAGCTCGTCGAGGGTATAGGCGATGCCGCCGCCGGTGCCGCCGAGCGTGAACGAGGGGCGGACGATCGCCGGCAGGCCGGTGACGTTGACCGCGTGCAGCGCCTGGAGCTGCGCGGTCAGCCGGTGCTCGTCGCGGCGCAGCCGCTCGCCGGCGTTCCACTCCGCCGCGAAGGCGGCGAGCGCATCGGCGCGGGCAGAACTCCCTTCCGGGTGCTCGGCCTCGATGCCGGCGATGCGCTGGGCATGCTCCTCGCGGTAGCGCTTCTTCAGCTCCGAGGTGTTGACGAAGGCGGCCTTGGGCGTCTCCAGGCCGATCCGCTGCATCGCCTCGCGGAAGAGCTCGCGGTCCTCGGCCTTGTCGATGGCTTCCGCCTTGGCGCCGATCATCTCGATCCCGAGCCGGTCGAGCACGCCCATCTTGCGCAGCGACAGTGCCGTGTTGAGCGCCGTCTGGCCGCCCATTGTGGGCAGCAGCACCATCTTTTCGTCCGGCCGGGCGGCGCGCTCCTTCTCGATGATCTTGGCGACGATCTCCGGGGTGATCGGCTCGACATAGGTGGCGTCGGCCAGCTCCGGGTCGGTCATGATGGTGGCCGGGTTGGAGTTGACTAGCACCACCCGATAGCCCTCGGCCTTGAGCGCCTTGACGGCCTGGGTGCCGGAATAGTCGAACTCGCAGGCCTGGCCGATGACGATCGGTCCGGCGCCGATGATCATGATCGAGTTGATGTCGGTGCGTTTCGGCATGGAAGCGTGTCTGGGGTTTTTCCGCGAACAAAACCCCGGTGCGGCAGCCGCTCCGGGGCGATTCCCAAGGGATTTTCAGGCTAGGCGGGGCTTATACGGCAAACCGTGAGCGCGCGGAACCCCCGCTTGAGGGGATTTGCCGCCGGCGCCGCGGCCTGGCGACCAGACGGAAACGAGGCCCGCGGAGCACCCGGATGGGATGCGCGCCGCGGGCCCCGTGGTCACGTGTGGGGGACGGATCGGGGTCCTCGGATCAGCCGTTGGTCGCCTGGCCGGTCTTCGGGTCGATCATGACACGCTGGGTCGCGCCGTTGCTGGCCAGCGTCACGACGTAGCTGGGCGTACCGTCGTTGCCCTGCTCCAGACGGGCCTGGATCGGCTTGCCGTTGCCCGTGCTCTGCGCCGAGCCGATCGCGGTGGAGATCGATTCGTTCGACGACAGCGAGCTGATCGCCTTGATCTCCTGCTGGCTCAGCGCGGCGCTCGACTTGGTCGAGGGCGTGCCGACCACCTGGCCGGTGTCGGCGTTGATCTCGGCCGTCCAGACGGACTTGCTGCCGGGCTCGTAGGCCTCGACGTGGAAGACCGGGGTGCTGCCGCTGCCATCGAAGGCAATGGCGAAGATCTTGCCGCTCGGGAGCTGGTTCTGCGCGGTCGAAACCGCGTCAGCCAGCGACACCTTGGCATTGCCGAAGGCCTTCAGGCTGGACTGGCCCACCTGCTGTGCGCCCATCGGGTTGGCGCCGGCTGCCGCGCTGGTGTTGGCGGCCATGTTCTGGTTCGCCAGCGCCGGGTTGCCGGTGCCCGTCTGGTTCTGGCTCGTGTCGGCCGGCGTGTTGCCGTTGGCGGCCAGATTTGGGCTGCTCGCCGCGGCGTTGCTGCCGATCTGGTTCGGCTGAACGCCGATCGACGAATTGCCGTTGGCAGCCAGATTCTGGCTTCCGCCGGTGTTGGTCTGCATCGGCGACGTGGACGGGTTCGCCTGTGCGGTGTTCATCTGGCCCTGGTTACCCTGCTGCGACGGGGAAAGCGCCGCCACGTTCACGCCGAGGGCGCTCAGCGTCTGCTGGTCGATCTGGCCGACCGACGACATGCCGTGCTGTTTCTGGAAGTCGCTGAGGGCCTGCCTGGTGTGCGGTCCCCAGTCGCCGTCGACGTAACCGGCGTCGAAGCCACGTTTGTTGAGCGCGATCTGCAGGTTGCTGACCTCGCGTCGCGACAGGCTGCGCGGCGACAACATCGCGGACTGCGCCATGCTCTGGCCCTGTCCGTTCATGCCGGTGTTATTCGCCTCAGCGACGTTGACGCCGAGGGCGCTCAGCGTCTGCTGGTCGAGCTGGCCGCTGTTCGCCAGCCCCTGGTATCTTTGGAAGTCCCTGAGCGCGTGACGGGTGTGCGGGCCCCAGTCGCCGTCGACGTGACCGGCGTCGAAGCCCTTCTTGTTGAGCGCCACCTGGATGTTGCGGACGTCGCTACTGGAGAGGCTGCGCGGCGAGATCGGCTGGGTCTGCGCCCCGGCCTGGTTCTGCATGTACTGGCCGTTGGCCTGCAGGTACTGCGGCTGGGTGATCTGCATCTGGCCGGACGACTGGTTCGGCTGCGCGGCCTGCTGTGCGAAGGCCGGCAGTGTGAGCGCCGACGTCGCGGCAAGTGCAAAGAGCAAGCGTTTCATGACATGTCCTTTCCGTCCTCAACCCTCGCAGGGAGGGGAGGTGACTCGTTCTGGAATTCCCGTCTCACCTCGATAACCGACAGGCACGAGCCATCGTTCCCCGATCGGGGGGATTTGTCGGATTAAGTCGCGGTAAGGTTGCCGCCCGCCGGCGGCGCGGCCGGCGCGGTGCGAACGTTCCCGCGCTTCGCGTTCATCATTCGGTGAAGCGATCGAAGCGGGCGCTAGTTGCCGCCGAGCACCGGCAGGATCTCGCCGGTGATATAGCTGGAGCATTGCGGCGAAGCGAGGAAGACATAGGCGGGCGCCAGTTCCTCCGGCTGGGCCGGGCGCTTCATCGGCGTGCCTTCGCCGAAGTGGGCGACCGCCCCGGGCTGCTTGTCGGACGGGTTGAGCGGCGTCCACACCGGTCCCGGCGCCACGGCGTTCACGCGGATGCCGCGCCGGACCAGGTTGGCGGCGAGCGCCTTGGTGAAGGCGTGGATGCCGCCCTTGGTCATCGAATAGTCGAGCAGGTGCTTGCTGCCGTAGAGCCCGGTCTCGGAACCGGTGTTGATGATCGCGTCGCCGTTCCGCATGTGCACGACCGCCGTCTGGGCCATCTGGAAATAGCCGTAGAGATTGGTCTTCAGCGTCAGGTCGAAGTGCTCCGCGCTCAGGTCCTCGATGTCCTTGCTGTGGACCTGGAAGGCGGCGTTGTTGACCAGCACGTTGATCTGGCCGAATTCTCGCACCGTGCGATTGACGGCGCGCGCGCAAAAGGCGCGGCTGCGCACGTCGCCGGCCAGCACCAGGCAGCGCCGGCCCTCCGCCTCGACCGCCTGGCGCGTCGCCGCGGCGTCCTGCGGTTCCTTGAGGTGGGTGATGGCGATGTCGGCGCCCTCGCGGGCGAAGAGCACGGCGACGGCGCGGCCGATGCCCGAATCGCCGCCGTTGATCAGCGCCACCTTGCCGTCGAGCTTGCCCGAGCCGCGATAGTACGGCGCCTCGTACATCGGCGCCGGGTCGAGCGACGCCTCGTGACCGGGCTTCGGCTGGTGCTGTTCGGGGAAGGGCGGGGCGGGGTAGCGCCTGGCACCGGCCTGCACGGCGCCGTCCTTGCCCTTGGGTTGCCGGCGGGCATCGGCCTTGGCAACGTCCCGCTGCACCCGGCGCTCGGAGCGCGCGGTCTTGCCACGCTTGGCTGCCGGCTGGTTGGTCTCCGCTCTCCCGGGTTTCGTGCGCGCTGCCATGGTCTGGTCGCTCCTCGTTTGCCTCAGAGCGCCTAACCGGCAGCGGCGAGGGAGGTTCCCACGCGTTTAGGTCTCAGTAAGAAATCAAGTGCAGATAGATTTGAGCAGCGGGTTCGCAGATGGCCACGATCACCCTTAAGGAAGGCGATTTCGGCGGCGGGGCCACCGTCACCGTTGGCGACGCGGCGGTCTACCTGCCCGATCGCACGCGGCCGGGCCTCAACGAGATGGTCCCGCTGAGCGCGATCGCCGAGATCGAGAGCCTCTCCGACGACCGGTCCGGCCAGTTGAAGGAGGCGGCGCGCCTCGGCCTGCGCGGTCTGCTCAGCACCGGAAATCCTCTCGGGCTTGCGGCCGGCGTGTTCGCCGTCAGCAAGGTCAAGGACGTGGAATTCGCCGTCGCGCTGAAGGACGGCCGCCGCTTCGTGGCTGTCGCCGATGCGGTCACGCTCGCCAACTTGCGGGCGGCGAGCCGCACGCCACTGGTCGATGCCGGCGAGGATGCGGAGGCGGCGGCACGCGCCGATGCGGTGCTGGCCAAGTATCTCGGGCCCGATGCGCTGCCGCGTAACCCGGCGCCGGAGCCCCGGACACCGGCCGCGACCCCGGACCCGCAGGTGCAGGCGAGCGAGGGCCAAGCGGCCGCGCCTCAGGAGTCCGCCGCGCAGTTTCCCGCTCGCCGCGTGTTCGGCCGCCGCGGCGTCGGCTAGGGCCTCCACTCGGCCCCGGTTCATTCGGTCGCAGGCCGGCCGGCTTTGCATCGGCCGGACGCGATCCCATCTTCGTTCTTGAATATGTCACGACACACGCCGGCCGGTCGTCCGCCCGGCCGCAGACGAGCGAAGGTGATGAGCTACTACTTTGCAAAGACCGTGAAGGTTCCGTTCCCCGAAGCCATCGAGAAGGTGACGGCGGCACTCAAGACGCGCGGCTTCGGCGTGCTGACCACCATCGACGTCAAGGCGACGATGAAGGCGAAGCTCGACGTCGATTTCCGGCCCTACACGATTCTGGGCGCCTGCAATCCGGGCTTCGCCCACAAGGCGCTCACGGCCGAAAACAAGATCGGCACCATGCTGCCGTGCAACGTCGTCGTGCAGGAGGTGAGGCCCGGCGAGGTCGAGGTCGCCGCGGTCGATCCGGTCGCTTCGATGCGCGGCGTCGACAACGTCGAGTTGGCCTCGCTCGCCGGCCAGGTGCGCGAGCAACTCCGCCAGATGGTCGAGAGCCTCTGAGCTCCTTATGGTGAGGCGCGTGCGAGCGCGCCTCGAACCATGACGGCCCATCCTTCGAGGCCCCCGGATCATGTCCGGGGTCGCGCCTCAGGATGAGGACTTCCTGCTAGAGGCTGAAGATCTTGTCGGCGATGGCGTTGCCGAGCTTGAGGTGCTCCGGCGCCTCGAAATGGACGCCGTCGATCGGACTGGGCTCGATGACCGAGGCCGCATCGAGGAAGGCGACGCCTGAGGTCCGGGCGACGTCGCCGAGGAGGGCGCCGAGGCGGGCCGACTTGGCGGCGGCGCCGGCCCTGATTTCCACCTGCTGGCCCACCTCGAGGACGCGGGGCGGCGACACCACGAGCACGTCCGGTCCTCTCCGGCCATCCGGCCCGCTGGCGATGGCCCCGCGGATGCGCTCGATCAGCACGGTGTGGGCGCGGGCGATGTCGATGGCGGTCATGCTGTAGAGCACCTTGAGATCGTTGGTGCCGAGCATCAGCACGACCAGATCGATGGGCTGGTGGCTCTCGAGCGCGATCGGCAGACCGGCGAGGCCGTTCTTGTGCGCGCCGAAGATCGGATCGTCGCGCACCGTCGTGCGCCCGCCGAGTCCTTCCTCGATCACCAGCCAGTCCCTTGCCAGCCGCTTGCGCACGACGCCCGGCCAGCGCTCATCCGGCCCCAGCCGGCGGTGTATTGTCGGGTCCGCCGAGGGCAGAGTGCCGTGGGTGTTGGAATCGCCGTAGCAGAGCACTGTTTTCATGGGTTCCTGGTCTCCCGTCTGGCGCGGCTTATAGGGGAGGGGCCGCCGGCAGTGAAGCGGGTCATTGCCGGCCGTCGGGTGCGTGCCCTAGCTTGTCGGAGCCCGCGCCACAGGCGGGCCCAACCAGGGAGGGCATGGCATGCTTGGCAGTCATCGCGTCTTTCCGACGATTCCCGCGGCCGACATGGTACGGGCGAAGCGCTGGTACGAGGAGAAGCTCGGCCTGAAACCGGCGAGCGAAATGCCCGCCGGGTCGATCTACACCATGGGCAGCGGCACCGCCTTCCTGCTCTATCCAACCCAGTTCGCGGGCCAGGCGCCCAACACGCTGATGGGCTTCGACAGCGACGACGTCGAGGGCGACGTCGCGGCGCTGAAGAAGAAGGGCGTCGTCTTCCTGGAGTACGACACGCCCGACCTGAAGACCGTCAATTCCATCGCCAACTTCGGCAGCCTGAAGGGAGCCTGGTTCAAGGACTCGGAGGGCAACATCCTGTCGATCGCGAATTCGCCCGACTGAGGATCGCGCGTCGCGGCGGTGTTGCACGACGATGCCGCCGCGGTCCCTTCGCCATGCTAGGCTGAGCGCTCAAGGGAGTCAGGCGACATGCGTTGGCAAGGGCGACGGGAGTCCAGCAACATTGAAGACCGGCGCGGCGATGCCGGCACGGGCGGCTTCGGTGGCGCCGGCCCGCGCATCGGCTTCGGCATGCCGGGGGGGCGGCGTGGCGGGGGCCTCGGCATCGGCGCCGTCGTCATCATCCTGGTGGTGAGCTGGTTCCTCGGCGTCAATCCGCTGACGCTCATCAACGGTCTCGAGGGCATCGACACCGGCGGCAGCAGCTTCGGCACCCAGCAGACCAGCCGCACCGGCACGCCCGGCGACGAAGCCGGCCAGTTCGTCGCCGCGGTGCTTGCCGATACCGAGGATACCTGGAGCCAGATCTTTGCGGCTTCCGGCAGCCGCTATTCCGATCCGACGCTGGTGCTGTTCACCAGCCGGACGTCGTCGGCGTGCGGTCTCGCCAGCGCCGCGACCGGGCCGTTCTATTGCCCGGGCGACCGCAAGGTCTACATCGACCTCGCCTTCTATCGGGAGCTTCGCGACCGTTTCCATGCGCCAGGCGATTTCGCCCAAGCCTATGTGATCGCCCATGAGGTCGGCCACCACGTGCAGAACCTGCTTGGCATCCTGCCGAAGGTGAGTGCCGAGCAGCGGCAGCTCGGCAAGACGCAGGCCAACGCGCTGCAGGTGCGCACCGAGCTGCAGGCGGATTGCTTCGCCGGAGTGTGGGCGCACGTGGCAGACCAGAAGGGCATTCTCGATGTCGGCGACATCGACGAGGCACTCAACGCCGCCTCCCAGATCGGCGACGACACGCTGCAGAAAGAAAGCCAGGGCGTCGTCGTGCCGGACAGCTTCACCCACGGTACCAGCGCGCAACGCAGCCGCTGGTTCAAACGCGGTTATGCCAGCGGCACGGTCAAATCCTGCGACACCTTCTCGGCCAAGAGCATCTGATGCAGGAACTCATTCTCCCGCGCGCGCGGGAGGCCGAGCTTACGCGCGCGCCAATGCGCGTTGACGTCCGTCAACGTCGCCGGCCGCTCCCCGCACTACGCATTGCGCTCCTGCCACCGGGACGGAACACGGACGCGGAGGGTGTGCGCATGAACGAGCGGCCCGATGACGAGCGCTCCAGAACATTCATCGAGGAAATCGAGATCGCCGGCGGCCAGTTGGTCGAGTGGGTCGGTCATCTGCTCAAGGACGGCAACGTCCGCCAGATCCGGGTCAAGGCACCGGGCGGCCATGTGCTCCTCGAAGCGCCGGTGACGGTTGGCGTCATCGGTGGCGGCGCTGTGGTGCTGGCGGCGCCTTGGCTCGCCATCCTCGGCGCGCTGGCGGCGGTGGTTGGCCGCGTCAAGGTTGAGATCGTGCGCACCGCCGAGACGCCGCCGGGTGCGGACGACTGATCGTCGGCAGCAGCGCATTTTCGCAGCTTCAAGTTGCGCCTGCCTTGGCTTGACCTTGGTCAAAGCCCATGCCGGCGCCCCGCGTTGATGTTCGGGCTGGCGAACCGTGATCGCGCCGGGACGGAGCGGTCATGGTGCAGAGGTATGTGCCATGTCCCGGCATCACCACGGCGACGGGCGGCCACAGACGCGAATCGAAGACGTCGCTGGAAGCCAATTGACCAAGCGGGTCGTCCATCTCCTCAAGAGTGGCGGCGTCCGCGATATCCGCATCGCGGTTCCGGGCGGCCAATTGCTGCTCGACGGATCGATTGACGTCAGCGTCGGCCGCGACGGCGCAGCAGGGCTGCCCGAGCCGTGGTCGGCGATTATCGCCACGCTGGTCGACCACGTGGAGCGCGTGCGCATCGAGGTCGTCCACGCCGGCGATGGCCACGGCAACGGCAAGGCGGCCGGCTTGCGCGGCAACGGAACCGCTCCCGGCGACTGACCGGAACCGAACGTCCGCGGCGGCGTTGGGAGTCCGGGCTTTGTCTGCTTGAGGCGCTTTGCCGGCGAAAATTCCTCGACCTTGCGTCCGTGCGGCTGACCTCATTCCGCACAGGTTGACTTCCCTCAACGCGCGACCGTTCCAGATTGGAAACAGACTAGGTGTTAACTATCGTCCCCGGAGCGGGGCAGCGGCGCCACGGAGAAGAAGAATGAACGCGCATGAACGCGGTCGCGGCGAGCAGGTGAGTACATATACGGAGGAAGTCGAGGTCTCCGGCAATCTGCTGGTCGAGTGGGTCGGTCATCTGCTCAAGGACAACGGCATTCGTGAGATTCGGGTGAAGGCACCGGGCGGCCAGATCGTCATCGATCCGTCGGCGGCCGTCAGCGGCGGCGCCGGGCTGGAGACCATGTGGCTGGCTATCCTGGGGGCGCTTGCGGCGACGGTACCGCGCCTGCCCATCGAGATCGTGCGTATGGGCGTCACGCCCGAGGACGAAATCTCACGGCTTTGGGAAGAGGGCGGGGAGCGCACCAGCGCCTGACTCCGCGCCCCGCGCGGCCGTCGACCAAGTGCCGCGCTCGAATCGGCCCGCATCGCGCTAGATTCCCGTCCGGACGACGGATTTCCCGACGGAGGAATCGCTCATGAGCAAGAGCACGATCGCCGAACTGGCGCGCCAGCTTCTCGATCTCGATACCGGCGAGCTTCACCCGCGCGAGAAGGCGGTGATCGACAAGGTCGTGCGGCGGCTGGCGGTTTCGCGCAACATCAACATCGAGATCCAGCGCTCGAAGACCTTCGGCGAGCGCCTCGCCGACCGGGTGGCCGAGATCGGCGGCTCGTGGAGCTTCATCATCGGCTTCGGCGTGGTCATCGCCGTGTGGGTGTCGGTCAACACCTGGCTCCTCGTCATCGGCGCCTTCGATCCCTATCCCTTCATCTTCCTCAACCTGATGCTGTCGCTGCTCGCCGCGGTGCAGGCGCCGGTCATCCTGATGTCGCAGAATCGCGCGGCGGCGCACGACCGGCTGGCCGCCAACCACGACTACGAAGTGAACCTAAAGGCCGAGATCGAGATCGCCGCACTGCACGAGAAGCTCGACCAGATCAGATCGCAGGAACTGGCGACGCTCATCCGGAAGGTGGCCGGGGAGGGCGGGGCGGCCCCGGGGGCGTGACGAGGCCCCGAACCTGCTGCGGCCGGGACAGCGACAGCCAGGCGCCGCTGCGCCGTCGTTCTGCGTCACTTGCTCCGGTGCGCCGGCCAGGGGGGCAGGACGAGCTTCCTCCCTTGGACTGGCGGGTTCCAGCCGTCGAGCGCCTTCTTGAGTTCGTAGGCGGGGCGGTCGCGTGCCGTCGCCTCCGCGACCAGCGTTTCCGGGTCGAGGTCGAGGATGCCGCCGGGATAATAGTCAGTGCCGCCCGCCACGTTGCGCGAGCGTTCATGGGCTCGTCCCGACGGGAGGTCGATGTGCTCGGCTTCGTACTGGTAGGTGATGTGGTCCGGCTTGTGGCCGAACATGACCGTCAGGGCCGTCTCCTGGCGCGCCGCCGCGGGCGCGTCGTAGTCGTTGACATGGGTGAACATGCAGTTGCCGGTCGGGTGGGGGAAGGTGACCTTCTCCGCGGGAAGGCCGCGCACCGCCGAGGGATAGTCGCGCAAGGTGGTGATCGCGAAGATGCGCTCGACGCGGCCGGTCTGCCCGTCGAAATCCCAGATCACGCCGCGCCCGATCAGGACGGCGGTGATCGGCGCGAGGCCCCAGCCGACGTGAACGCGGACGACGGTCTGGTTGCGTTCCTTGGGGCCCACCGTCACGTCGGCGAGCGTGTCCCCTTCGTAGACTTCGGATACCACGAGCCAGTTGCGCTTGGGCACGACGGGCTGGATGCAGCCGGCGACCTGCGGCCGCGCCCGCATCTTGGCGATATCCTGATGATAGGGAATTGGCACGCAGCCGTTCATGGCGCCGGCGATGTAGATGAGCAGCAGCGGTCCGGCGATATGCTGCCAGTTGACGATCAGGATGATCGTCGTCAGCAGCACGAAGGCGGCAATCGCCAGGATCAGCGGCATGGCCGCAGACTAGACGCGCCAGAGTAAAGGGCACGTGTATTGGCGCCCTGATGTCGCAGAAGCTGCACGAGAAGCTCGACCAGATCCGCGCGCATGAACTGGCGACGGTGATCCGCAAGGTGGCGGGGGAGGGCGCGGCGGCGGGCACGCCCGGGGGCGTGGGTGCGGCCGTGTCAGGCCGTCTCGTCCTCCGGCAGCCCGGTCGGCAGCCCGTCGAGGCTGACACGGTTCTTCTCGTGGCGATAGGCAACAAGTTCCGCGTCGCTCTTGGTGCTCGCCCAATTGTCCATGGACGCGCGCTCTTGCCGGTAGTCGAACAGCGGCACGCCATAGCCGCAGGATTTCACCACCAGGTCGGCTTCCAGAACCACGATCTGGCGCGCACCGCGCGGCTCCCCGCCGCCGAAGGCATCGGCGAGCAGCCGGTCGTATTCGGGCGTGCCGCGATGGAGCACGCGCCCCTTGCCGTGCAGCCTGAGGATCATCGGCGGCCCGTCGAAGGCGCAGAACATGATGGTCATGCGGCCGCCGGCGAGGATGTGCGCTGCCGTCTCGTTGCCGCTGCCGGTGCGGTCGAGATAGGCGACGGTGTTCGGACCCAGCACGCGGAACGCATCGGTCGAGCGCGGCGAGACGTTGACGCGCGTGTCCGGCGCGGCCGATGCGGTGAAGAAGATGTGCTGACCGGCGATGAAGGCGCGGTGCTTGTCGTCGAGCGCCGTGTACTTGGTCGCCATCTCAGCCTCGCCTCGCCTCCATCATCCCGACGAAGCGCTCAAAGAGGTAGCGCGAGTCGCGCGGGCCGGGCGATGCCTCCGGGTGGTACTGCACGGAGAACACCGGCCGGTCCTTGAGGCGGAGCCCGCAGTTCGAGCCGTCGAACAGCGAAACGTGAGTCTCCTCAACGTTCTTCGGCAGCGACTTCGAGTCGACCGCGAAGCCGTGATTCATCGAGGTGATCTCGACCTTGCCGGTGGTCAGGTCCTTGACCGGGTGGTTGGCGCCGTGGTGGCCCTGGTGCATCTTCACCGTCCGGCCGCCGAGCGCGAGGCCCAGCATCTGGTGGCCGAGGCAGATGCCAAAGGTCGGCACGCCGGCGTCGATCACGCCCTTGATCGCCGGCACCGCGTATTCGCCGGTCGCCGCCGGATCGCCAGGGCCGTTCGACAGGAACACGCCGTCCGGCTTGTGGGCGAGGATGTCCTCGGCCGTGGCGCTCGCCGGCAGCACGGTGACGCGGCAGCCGTGGTCGGCGAGCAGGCGCAGGATGTTGCGCTTGATGCCGTAGTCGACGCAGACGACGTGGTGCTTCGGCGTCTCCTGGCGGCCGTAGCCCTCGCCCCACGCCCACGACGTCTCGTCCCAGGTGTAGGTCTGGCCGGTGGTGACCTCCTTGGCCAGGTCCATGCCGACCAGCCCCGGCCACGCCCTGGCCTCGATGGTGAGCGCCGTCTCGTCGAAGACGCCCTCGCGATTGTGGGCGATGACCGCATTGGGCATGCCGTTGGCGCGAATCAGGCTGGTGAGCGCCCGCGTGTCGACGCCGGCGAGCCCGATGATGCCGCGCGCCTTCAGCCAGGCGTCGAAGGCGCGTGTGGCGCGATAGTTCGACGGCTCGGTGATGTCGGTCTTGAGCACGCAGCCGCGCACGCCCGACGAAGCGGCCATGTTGACCGTCTCGATGTCCTCGTCGTTGACGCCGACATTGCCGATGTGGGGGAAGGTGAAGGTGATGATCTGGCCGGCATAGGAGGGATCGGTGAGAATCTCCTCGTAGCCGGTCATCGCCGTGTTGAAGCAGACCTCGCCCACGGCGAAGCCCTCCGCACCGATGCCGTGGCCGGCGATCACCGTGCCGTCGGCGAGCACCAGGAGGGCGGTTGGGAGCGGGTCGTGCCAGTGCGCCTCGGCCATTTCTCGTCAATCCCGAAGGGGGGAGCCGGGCGCAAAATAGTCTCTGCCCGGGGAGAAGCAAGGCCGGCCATGTGCCGGGGCGGGCGGATGCCGCGCCGGCCGGCGCGCGTCACATGGTGCGGACGAACTGAGCGCCGGCCTCCACCGCCTCAGCCACGCTCTTGCCGGCGTGGCCGACCTCGTAGCCGGCGATCATCGCCTTCACCCGCTCGGCCGGGGTGCCGTGATGCGTGGGGTTGGTGAAGTTGAAGTCGCCAAGCGATTCCAGCGTCACCGCGTAGACCGCAGCCGGGTAATCCGGCTTCTGCAGCTTGCGCATGCCGGCGAAGTAGCCGGAGAGGAAGTCGGCGTGCAGCTCCTTGTGCTTCACCCGGCCGGGCTCGTCGCCGAGATCGCTGTTGCTGATGCCGTGCTTGAACTGGACGATGTGGCCGAACTCGTGGGCGCAGACCGCGGTCACCGCGACATCGGGATTGTCGTTGCTGCCCATGATGCCGAGGAAGAGCCGCTTGCCGAAGAGCACGGTGCCGTCGGCCTGGGTCACCAGCCGGACGGACGAGGCATAGGCGTTGCGGCCGTCGAAGTCGTCGTAATAGCCGAACGAGGGGAGCACGCCGAAGGCGTCGCTCATCTTGCCCAGCATCTGCGCCAGCGCGTAGTCGAAATCCGTGTCGCCCGAGCGCGAGATGTAGCGGTTGGCGAGATCGTAGGAGGACGGCGTGCCGATGTAGGCGCGCGCCTCGTCCTCGTTGATAACGCAGCCAAGCGTCTCGTGGGCGTGGGCGTGGCGCACCGACCAGAGGATCGTCAGGGCGCCACCAAGGATCGTCTCGCGTCGGGTGAACATGGGCTCGCTCCCTGCTCAGCAGAGATTGGGGAACCGCTGGCAGGCGGAACCGCCAGGTTCGGGCTGCGGCGGCCGCTCGACCGTCGGCGTCGGAGTGGGCGCGCTCGGTGTCGAAGAGGGAGGGGGCGACGGCGCGGGCGCGGCGGCCTCGACGTCACAGAAGCTCACCTGCACCGCGCAGCTGCGCTGGTATTTCCGGCAGTAGCTGAGCGCGTTCTGTTCGGCGCTGGAGAGCTCCTGGTTGGTGGCCCAGCCATAGGCGTTGTGGCCGCGCTGGGACTGAACCGCCAGGGCGAAGCAGGTGCCGCGGAAGGTCGTCAGAACCTTGCAGTTCTGTCCGTGGGCGTTGCAGTTGGTGAGGGCGACGCTGCGCGCCACGTCCATGTCGGACTTGTTGCCGCCGGTGCCCCATGCCCAGCCGCCGTTGCCGTACTGGCCGAAGGCCGTGGCGCTGTCGGCGAGCGCAACCGGGCCGCCTGCCATGGATAGCTGAACGAGAGCCGCGACAAATGCAGAAGCAAGCCGCGTGTAATAGCCGGCCACAGTGTCCCCCACCAACACTGGTCATCCGCAAGATTGGATAAATCGATCTTGTGCCGAACGCGGGACGAGGTCAATCCGGGCGCGTTCTTGCCGAAAGGCAACCTGTGCCGCCGGAAAAATGTTGTTTGAGCGGCGGCCAAGCGGAGCAAAGCATTGTCCGCGCCGAAGCGCAGCCATGCCGCGGCGTCATGGTCGCTATCTTGATTTCCGAATGCGATCGCGCCATATAGCGGCCGCCCGAGAGAGGGCCCGTTGCTCCGATGACGTGGCGCCAAGCGCCCGCGAAAGGCCCAAGGCCACGGAGCAGTCCACTGTGGACAAACAAAAAGTCGATGAGATTCAACAGCTTGAATAATCAACAGAAGTTGCACGTCGATTCGGCGGGGGTTATCCTGCCGTGGGCGCGGCAACGGGGACCAGTCATGCGAGACCATATCAATGCGGCTCTCAAAGAGGCGATGCTCTCCCAAGACAAGCGCCGCGTCTCGACGCTTCGCCTGATCAGCGCCGCAATCAAGGATCGCGAAATCGCCGCGCGCACTGCCGGCCGCGATCCGCTCCAGGATACCGACGTCACCGAAATCCTCATGAAGATGATCAAGCAGCGGCTCGAGTCCGCGCGTCTTTATGAGGAAGGCAACCGCCTCGACCTCGCCGAGCAGGAGCGCGCGGAGACGGCGATCATCCGATCGTTCCTGCCCGAGCAGATGAACGAGGAACAGGTCCGCAACGTCTGCGCGGAAACCGTGAAGACGACCGGCGCCGCCGGCCTGCGCGACATGGGCAAGTGCATGCAGGCGCTGAAGTCGCGCTATGCCGGCCGCATGGATTTCGGCAAGGCCAGCGCGGTGGTACGCGGTCTGTTGACCTGAGTTGAGCGGGTGCCGGCACGGTCCGGCACCTTCGCCAGTCATTTGCCGACCTCGCGATCCGGCTGCGCATGCAGCACGTGATGCTTCGCGCCACGAATCACGCTATCGTCATTTTTGGCGGGGGCGGCCTTTGCTGCAAAGGAGCTCTCGGGTGGCGCAGAAGCAAGCCTTTGAATACGGGCGACAGGCCCGGAGGACCGACAGTGCAGAGCTTGAGGCCGCCCTCAACGAAATCGCGGCGGACCAGGCGGCCGCGCGAATCGTCTTGCAGAGTTTTCTGTTGAGGCTGTTTGCCCTGCGGCCGGAGACCGCGCCGGCGGCCTTCGCCGAACTCACGGATCACGTCTCCCGGTCGATCGAGGCGATTCCGCTGGCGCCTGAGGACGAAGTCGGCGCCGCGCGCTGGAAGAAGCTGGTCTCGGCCAGCGCCGACAGGCTGCTCGGCGAGATCGCCGACACGCTTGATTCGCCAGTCCGGGCGCGCTGGTAGCCGCGGACTATCCATCCAGCTCCGGATAGTGGCGGAAGATGCCGTCCTCGTTGAAGGGCATGCGCCGCTTGCTGGCAAGATACGCCTTGATGCGCGGCCGCTCCGCGATGCGCTCGGCGAGCGCCGCGGTTTTGGGCGCCTGGGGTAGCTGCTTCGCCATCGTCTTGGGGAAGGCGTAGCGCAGGCCTTCCACCGCGTGGAACAACGACAGGTCGGCATAGGAGAGCCGCGCCCCAACCAGGAATTTGTCGCTCTTGGGGTTCTCCGTCAGAATCGTGTCGAACCATTCGAGGAAGCGCGGGATGCGGCTCTCGCGGAACATCCTGGCGCGCTTCAGCGATTCCGGCTTCTGGTCCTCGTAATAGAAGTCGCCGCCGAGCGGATGGTGGGTGTCGTGCGCCTCGACCACCAAATCGGCGATGGTGAGCTGGATCTGGTGGGTCCACAGCTTGGCCCGCTCAGGCTTGGGCGCCAGGCCCAGCCGCTCGCCGAGATAGAGCAGGATGTTGGCGGTCTGGCCGATGACCACATGGCGATCGCGCAGGAAGGGTGGGGCGAAGGAGGGCGTGACGAACCCCTTGCCGCGCCACAGGCGCATCAGCGCGCCGGTGCCCTGCTCACGCGCCACGTCGACATAAGGCGCGCCGGCTTCCTCCAGTGCCAGGCGGACGAATTCGCCGCGCCCGGGAATGCCCGGCCAGTAGTAGAGTTCATAGACCATCGTTGGCTCTCCTGTGTATATGCCGGTCAGCATAGGCCCGTCCGGCGCGGTGCTGTATGGACAACCGTGACCGCGCGGGGAGGGAATCGGCCGCCTCACTCATGCCGGGCTTGTGCCATCGAAACTCCGCAATAAGCTGCTTGTGTTCGGCACGAGGGGGCATGCAGGGATGAGAAGACGCGTGCGCAACGAACCCGATCCTGGGCCGATGCCGGAGGGTACGGTCATCACCTATTCGCGGGTACCGCGCGATGGGGGCCGCCCGGCCGAGCGCCAGGAACCCTATCTCGATGCCCGCGAGGTGCCCTACCGGGACGACGACTTGAGGGCCTACGACCCCGAGCGCGGGCGCGGCGACGTGGATGAGGCGGTCGACGAGCTGGTCGAGCCCCGCCGGGGCCGTGTGCGCGGGCGCCGTGGCGGTGCACGGGGGGCGGTGCTGCTCGGTGCCGTCGCGCTTGCCGCCGGCATGGTCATCCTCGCCTACGCCTATGGCATTGCCACCCGCGTCGACACCCCGCCGCCGACGACCGGCGCCACCGCCGCCGCGCCGGATGGCGCCGATGCGATGCGCACGACGCTGCCGGCCGACGATGCGGCCCGCTCCATACCGGTCACCGGCGCTGCCCCGCCCGCCGACTCGGCGGCGGCGCCCGCGGCGCCTGCCGATGGGACAACCGCGACCGAACCACCTCCGGCCCGGCCGGCGGCAACGACGGTGCCGCCGACGCCCAAGCCCCAGCCCGACCAGACGGCGAGCGCGCCGGCGGCCGCTGGCGCCGCCGGAGTGCCGATGGACGGCGATAGCGGCGCGCAGCCGGCACTGGTGGCGCCGGTGCCGGTGAACACCACGCCGAGCGTGCCCGAGACGGCGCCACCTGCGACCGCGCGCGCAGAGCCGCCGCCGGTCAAGAAACCGGCAGCCGCGCCCACCGCCGATACCGGCAAAGCGGCCGACACCCGCAAGCCGGCCAACGGCACCGACGACCTGATGACCAATATCGAGCGCCTGCTCAGCCGGGACGCGGCGACCGCCGGCGCGGCCAATCAGCAGCCGGCGGCCGATGCCGCCACGGTGCCCGGCGAGCCGACGCCGATCGTCCCGCAGCAGCAGGCGGGCAACGCTGCGCCGCCGCTCCCCGACCCGAACGCGCCTGCGGCGGCCGGGCCGGTGCCGCCGGCCGATGTCGGTCCGCCGCTGCTCAACCGCCTGATTCCGCCGGCTGACATTCCCAACGTGCCGCCGTCGGGCACGGGAACGGGAACGCAGTAACGGCGGTCGTCGCCTTCGGCCCCCTGCCTCGCGTCGAGCGTCGCCGATAGCTAGAACTCGAGCTCGGCCTCAGAGCCATGCGCTTGGTCAGGGTCGAAGGGGCGAACGGCGCACCTCCGGATCAAAGGTCCGGAGCTGCGGCCCGTCGGCCATGGCAAGTCCTTTGAAGGGGCGGCGAACCCTCTCGTCACCCCGATCCGAGGGGCGCGGGGTGACCACTTGCCATGTCACATGCACTCATCCTGCCTTGCTCAGGGCGCCGCTCAGCGAGCGGATGAAGGCCTCGCTGGAAAGCGTTGCGCCGGAGACGATGTTCACGTTGGCGCTCTGTGCGGCGACAACCTCCTGCTGCAGCATGGGCAGGGCCTGGCTGTTGATGGATATCGAGGCGCCGTGGGTGTCCGGGTATTGCAGCACCTGGACGCCGGTAAGCCTGCCGCCGCTGACGACGGCCTGGATTTGCATGTTGCCGTAATAGGCGTCGGCTACCGGGCCGGTGTAGGTTCCGTTGGCATAGGTTCTGGCGCTGCCGAGCGGTGCGGAACCGTTCGCGGCGATAGGCAATGCGGCCTGTTGTCCGGATTGGCTCCAGAAGTAGACGCCGGCGGCGACGAGCGCGAGCGCGATCAATGCTGTCTTCATCGCGATGATACTCACTGGCTGACTTTTCTCGACTGCCATCCTGCTCGTGGCTCGCTGACAACTGGCTGTCGCGGCCATTACAAATTGTTCATTGTTTTGAAGCGGATAGATCAGTGCGCGGTGTCTGCGCGGGCGCTGCCGAGAGACCTGCGATCAGGCGACAGACATGGGAATGGCGCCGATCTCCGATCGATACAATTGACGCGACGATGCGCAGCAATCAGCAACCACGGTTGCTTACGGCGGCTTGAAGATTTTGCGCTACACCATCGGGCAGCGGCGACCGGATCCCTTTCCCCGGAGTTGAAACAAACGAAGGGCACGGGACCGCTCCCCGCACCAGACGCGGTTTGCCCCGTCGTGGCCACGGCGGGGCATCGCGCTTTCGCGCCAGCCGCTTTCAGATTCCTGCCTGCGTCCGTCGAACGCTCGCGTCAGGGGACGTGGGGCGGGGTCACGCCGCACGCCGCACGGCGCCCTCGGCGAGCGGCCGGGCAACCGCCGCCTGGCTCATGCGGGTGATCTCCAGCCGATCGGCGTGATCGAGCCAGTTCGCGACGCTCTCGAGATCGCAGAAGCTCTCGATCGCGGCGGTTTCGGCCGAGGTGCTGTCGCGCGCGTTGACGTCGACGATGCGTTGGCAGATCTCGCAGGGATGTCCCGTATTTCCGTAAACGATCTTCCGGAATGTTACGCGAAACCGTGGCATTGCGTAGCCTCCCTGCTAAGCAATCCATGTCGCCCTCCAGAAACGAATACTATCACTTTGTGCCGATTTTGTGGGCGTGCTCCCGTCTGCGTCCTTGCGGGGCCAGCCGAAGCTCGCCCAACACGAAACCAGGCGCCGTCCCTATGTCGGAGACGCGCGCAGCAGCCCGAGTTCTGACAGGCTGCGGGCCGTGGCGAGGATCGCCTCCCGCGGGCTCCGCGGTGCCCAGCCGAGCAGGCGACGCGCCTTGTCGTTGGAGGCGTTCTTGGGCTTGCCGAGTTCCGGCAACAGGCCTCTCACCTCGGCATCGAACAGGCCGACCAGCCGCATGAGCCAGTCGGGCAGGCGGCGCGTCGGAACCTTGCGGCCGGCGGCGCCGGCGCCCTCCTTGAGGGTCCGGGCGATCTCCACGATGGTCATGAAGTCCCCGGCGGTGGCGAGGAAGCGCTGGCCGCGCGCCGCCGGGTCGGTCATCGCCCTGAGATGCAGGTCGGCGACGTCGCGCACGTCGACCACGCCGAAGCTGAGGTCGGGGCAGCCGGGCAGGGCGCCATCGAGCAGGCGCTTCACCAGCACGATCGAGGTGGAGAAATCCGGTCCGAGCACCGGCCCGAAGACGCCGACCGGATTGACCACCGCCAGCTCCAGCCCGCCGCCTTCGCGCGCGACGAAGTCCCAGGCCGCCCGTTCGGCCAGCGTCTTGGATTTCTGGTAGGGCTGCACGCCCGCGGTGTCCGGGTCGGTCCAGTCTTCCTCGGTGAACGGAGTGGTCCGCTTACCGGCGCCATAGCCGATGGCGGCGAAGGACGAGGTCAGCACCACGCGCCTGACGCCGGCATCGCGCGCCGCTCGCAGAGCGCGCAACACCCCGTCGCGGGCCGGCGCGATCAGCTCGTTCTCGTCCTTTGGCTGCGTGCTCGGGAAGGGCGAGGCGACATGAAGCACGGCGTCGCATCCCGCCACGGCTTCCGCCCATCCCGCATCGGCATTGAGGTCGGCGGCAAACAGCCTCAGCCGGTCGCCGACCTCGCCGGCGCCGCCTTGCCGCAGCATGGCGCGCACGTCGTTCTCACGGGCGAGGTCGCGGACCGTGGCGTGCGTCTCGTGTCCGGCCGCCAGCAACTGGAGCAGACAATGGGCGCCTATGAAGCCGGTACCGCCGGTAACCAGAACCCGCGCCATGCTCGCGTCCTCTTTGCTCACCGCCCACCAACCCTTCGCCCCCGACCTTGGTTCAGGCCGCGGGCCGGCCACGCTTCGCGGAAGAGAATAGCGCGGCCCGGGTTGGCGGGTAGCGCGAACCGTTGGCGCAGGCAGGAGCGGGCGAGGGCAGGGCGTCGTTCGGCCGCCCTTGCAGTGAGCGGTGCGAAGCCCAGTTTTCGGCCCGTGAGCGAAGCCGGGATGCGGGCTGGCGATGGCCGGGCAAGACAAGGGAGTGCCGTGGAAGCTGTTTGCGGCCGAGGCTGCCGGCATGGCCCTCCTGCTTGCGGTGGGGCTGTCGGTCGTCATCTTCGATTTCGGCACTGGCAGCCCGATGGTTCGCATCCTGCCCGATGCCGCGCTCAGGCGGTTGATCACCGGCTTCCTGTTCGGCGCCACCGGCGCGGCGATCGCGCTGTCGCCGCTCGGCAGGGAGAGCGGCGCCCATATCAACCCGGCGGTCACGCTCGCCTTCTGGCTGATGGGCAAGCTCAAGCTGCGCCACGCGCTGGGCTACGTTGTGGCGCAGATGGCAGGCGCCGCGCTCGGCGTGCTGCCGCTTCTCGCCTGGGGCGCGATGGGCCGCAGCGTCGCCTTCGGTGCGACCGCGCCGGGGGCGCCCTACGGTGCGCTGGCGGCGTTGGCCGGCGAGACGGTGACCAGCTTCGCGCTCATCTTCGGGCTATTCCTGTTCCTGCGCCATGCCTCTCTCAAGCGGTTCACGCCGGCGCTCTTCCCGCCGCTCTATGCCGTCATGGTATGGCTCGAGGCGCCGCTCTCCGGCACCAGCACCAATCCGGCGCGCAGCTTCGGCCCGTCGCTGATCGCCGGCGTGTGGAACGGCTGGTGGATCTACTGGCTGGGGCCGCTTGTCGGCACGCTGATCGCCGTGGCGCTCTATCACGGCGCCGGCTTCCGGCGCGAGGCGATTACCGTCGCCAAGATCTTCCACTTCGAGCACGATCGCTACGGCGTCTTTCACGCGACCAGGCGCATCGACCCGGCACCGGTCGGTCGGCCTTCGCTGCAATGACGACGTGTCGACAGGACACGCCGGAGCCAGCCGCTGGCGCCCATCTCCCCCCTTGAGGGGGAGAACAGCGAAGCCCGGTTTCGCGGAACGCGAAATCGTTAGCGGAGCTAAAGAGGTGGGTGAGGGCAGGGCCCGAAATCCCAGCCGCATCCGCCTCCTCGCCCCATTGGGGAGAGGGCTCCGCGCCTTGGCGAGCCGGGCGAGCTTAGGCGCGGAGGGTGAGGGGGCGGGAGCCTATCCGGTTAGCTCGGCTCCCCCTCACCCGCTCGCTTTCGCTCGTGACCTCTCCCCGCAGGGGAGAGGTGAGGGGGCTCAGGCCCGCTTCTTCTTGCGCAGCTCGACATAGGAACGCAGCACGGCGTTGATGCGCCGCTGGTAGCCGGCGCCTTCGCCATCACCCCTCACGCTCTTTCGCTAGGGGAGAGCGGAAGGGCGCCGAGCGGCTGACACGGGCACCCATCTCCCCCCTTGAGGGGGAGAACAGCGAAGCTTACGGCTCGCGCAAGCGAGACGTTAGCGGAGCTAAGAGGGGGGTGGGGGCAGGATGCTCCGTCAGGCGCGCTTCTTCTTGCGCTGCTCGACATAGGAGCGCAGCACCGCGTTCATGCGCCGCTGATAGCTGGAAGACCGCAAAATGCCACACGGACCAACCAGGTTTCCTTCCAAAGGTCGATGCATCTATTGCGGTCGCAGCGATCTGCCATTGGCAGACGAGCACGTCGTGCCCTTTGCTCTCGGTGGGCAACACATAATCGCTGCGGCAAGCTGCCGAGAATGCGCTGCAATAACCAGCCGATTTGAGGGCGATGTCTCTCGCGGTTTGTGGGGAGATGCCAGGAATAGCTATAGGTCGCCGAGCCGGCGCAAGAAGCTGCGGGCAAAGAACATCTCAATTCCCGATCCCGCCAACCCGCAGCGGCGCGTTGCGGTACCGTACTCCGATTATCCGGCGCCGATGGTCTTCTACAGGATGGGGCAGGCGGGCCTGCTGCAGGGCCTAACGCCGACGGCAGACGTTTCGAGTTCCTGGCGGCTTGTCGCCATTTCCGATGAAAAGCGGCATGCGTCCTTCAAGGCGAACTACGGCGTGCCGCTTGTAGGTCGCTTTCGCCATGTTCCCGAGAGCTTCGCTCGGATGATTGCGAAGATCGGTTATTGCCATACGCTTACCTTGCTGGACCAAGACGACTTCAGACCGTTGTGCCTGCCATACATCTTGGGCCAACTCTCCAATCCTTCATTCATTGTTGGAGGAAAACTGTCCGCCGTCCCGCCAGAATCAGGATTGGGCTACGTTCTCAACACAGCAGTGTTCGGCGACGCGCACCGCATCATATTGCTGGCCGAGGTTCGGCTGTTCGCGAACAACCACACGCCTATGTATCACGTTGTTGTCGGCGAGGTTCGCGGCGCGACGGAAATCACACGAGTTGTCGGCAAACTTGGCGATATCAAGCGTTCGCAGTTTCTGGCCGGGGCGGACCTTAGCTCGGCCGGGATCGGGCGAGATCACTGGCTTCCTCAGATTTGGCCGCTTCCCGATTTGGACTAGCTTGCACCGCCCTGCGATGGTTGGCGTCCCCCTGTGGATAACTAGGACAACTCCGCCTGGTTACCCCGCGAGGTAACGCGACAAGCCCCGAATCCTCCGCCACCATTCCGCCATGCGCTAAGCTCAGGCCCCATCGCCTGCGAGCGAATCACCTCATGCGTTTTCCCGATTCCTTCCTCGACGAGATCCGCGCGCGCCTGCCGGCGTCGGCGGTCGTCGGGCGCAGGGTGAAGCTCAGGAAGCAGGGCAGGGAGTTCGCCGGCCTGTCGCCCTTCAACGCCGAGAAGACGCCCTCCTTCTTCGTCAATGACACGAAGGGCAAGTGGTTCGATTTCTCCGCCGGCAAGAACGGCGACATCTTCACCTTCGTCATGGAGACCGAGGGGCTCACCTTCCCCGAGGCGGTGGAGCGGCTGGCGGGCGAAGCGGGCGTGCCGATGCCGGCGCGCGACGCCGAGGCCGAGGAGCGTGAGAAGGAGCGCGCCACGCTCTATGACGTCATGGAGCTCGCCACGCAGTTCTTCGAGGCTTCGCTCAATGCCCGCACCGGCGCCGTGGCGCGCGGCTATCTCACCGGCCGCGACATCGGCCCCGATCTCCAGCGCCGGTTCCGTCTGGGCTACGCCCCGGCCGACCGCTCGGCGCTCAAGGAGCACCTGTCGGGCAAGGGCATTTCGCAGGAGCAGATGATCGCCGCCGGCCTGCTGGTCAGCGGCCCCGATATCCCGGTCTCCTTCGATCGCTTCCGCGAGCGCGTCATCTTCCCGATCACCGATTTTCGCGGGCGCATCGTTGCCTTCGGCGGCCGCGCGCTCGCTGCCGACGTGCCGGCCAAGTATCTGAACTCGCCGGAGACCGAGCTCTTCCACAAGGGGCTGCTGCTCTACAACGGCGCCAGCGCGCGCCATGCCACCCATGACGCCGGCACCGTCGTCGTGGTCGAGGGCTATGTCGACGTCATCCGCATGGTGGCGGCGGGCTTCGGCCACACCGTGGCGCCGCTCGGCACCGCGCTCACCGACCGCCAGCTCGATATCCTCTGGCGCCTGGCGGACGAGCCGATCCTCTGCTTCGACGGCGACAAGGCGGGGCTCAGGGCCGCCCACCGCGCCGCCGATCTCGCTCTGCCGCAGTTGAAGCCGGGCAAGAGCCTGCGCTTCGCCCTGCTGCCTGCCGGCCAGGACCCCGACGATCTCATCCGCGCCTCGGGCGCCGAGACGATGGGCGCCATCCTTGCCGCCGCCCGGCCGCTGGTCGATCTGGTGTGGAGCCGGGAGACCGATACCGGCGTCTTCGACACGCCTGAGCGGCGCGCGGCGCTGGAGGCGCGCCTTGCCGAGATCGCCCGCGCGATTGGCGAGGACAGCGTGCGGCGCCACTACAGCCAAGCCTTCGCCGAACGGGTGGCGGCGTTCTTTCCTAGAGCGAATAGCGAATTCGGAAGGGCGAATAGCGAATGGCGAATAGCGAATAGGGGTAAGCAGCGCGGTCGATCGTCCTCCACCCCCTATTCGCTACTCCCTGTTCGCTCATCGTCCATCCCCGTTTCCGATCGGCTGCGCCGCAGCCAGTTGCTCTCCGGCCGGGTGACGCCACCGTTGCGCGAGGCGGTGCTGGTGATGACCATGGTCAACCACCCGGCGCTGCTCGCGCGCCACCTGGACGATTTCGCCCATCTCGAATTCAGCCATGGTGACCTCGATCACCTGCGCGCCGCGGTGCTGGAGGTCGTCGCCCATGGCGAGGCCGACGATGCCGTGGAACTGGCAAAAGCCCTGGAATCCCGGCAGCTTGAGCCGCTTGTTTCGCGCCTTGCGGCGCAGCTTGCCGCCATGGGCTACTGGCCGGCCGGCGCCGAAGCCGACGATCGCGACGCGGAGGAGGGCTGGAGCCAGGCGTTGACCTTGCACCGGCGCAAGCGGACGTTACATAAAGAACTCAGAGAAGCCGAGGCGGCGCTGGCCAAAGAGCCCAGCGACGCTAACTTGGCGCGTCTGGTCGATATCCAGAACCAGCTGGCAAACAGCGAGGGGACCGAAGCTTTGATTGAGGGGTTCGGGGCATCCTCCGGCAGACAGGCGAGGGTCTTCTGAACAAGGCCCCAGCTTGGCCGCGGGCTATTGCCCCTCACGGTTAAGCGTGGCTTAAGACGGGGAAACTAGGCTCCGCTCCGGCGGGGCAGGCTGGTGGGGGTGCCGGCCAGACGCATTTGAAGGGTTTCGAGCGGTTTAGGGCGTGAGCCGGCGTAGGACGTCGGCGCTTCATGCTCCGGCGGAGAAGTGCATGGCGACCAAAGTCCAGGAAAACGACGAGGCAACGGAAGTCCAGACGGAGGCCCCCGACGGGCCGCTGCTCGACCTTTCCGATGCCGGCGTCAAGAAGATGATCAAGACCGCGAAGAAACGCGGCTATGTCACCATTGACGAATTGAACCAGGTCCTTCCCTCCGACACCACGGCGCCGGAGCAGATCGAGGACATCATGTCGATGCTCAACGAGATGGGCATCAACGTGATCGAGACCGACGAGGCCGACGAGCCGGACGACGCCAGCGGCGGTGGCAGCGACGAGGAGGAGAGCGAGGGCGGCGAACTGACCGAGCGCCCGTCGACCGTGGTCGCCAAGCCGGCGGCCAAGGAGCCGACCGATCGCACCGACGATCCGGTGCGCATGTACCTGCGCGAGATGGGCTCGGTCGAGCTGCTCTCGCGCGAGGGCGAGATCGCCATCGCCAAGCGCATCGAGGCCGGCCGCGAGACCATGATCGCCGGCCTCTGCGAGAGCCCGCTCACCTTCCAGGCGATCATCATCTGGAAGGACGAGTTGGACGAGGGCAAGATCCTCTTGCGCGACATCATCGACCTCGAGGCCACCTATGCCGGCCCCGATGCCAAGAACGCGCCCATCCAGGTCCACGGTCCGCCCGGCCCCGACGGCCGTCCGACGCCCATCCCGCAGCCCGGCCAGGAGGCCAACGGCGCCTCCAAGAAGCCGACCGCCTCCGCCGCGCCGCCGCTCGCCCCCAAGGCGGGCGACGAGGAAGAGGAGGACGAGGTCGCCCGCGAGCGCGCCCGGCTGGCCGCCGAGGAGGAGGAGGACGACGACTTCGAGAACGCGATTTCGCTCGCCGCCATGGAGGCCGAGCTCAAGCCGCAGGTCGTCGCCACCTTCGAGCAGGTCGCCGACCTCTACAAGAAGCTCCGCCGCCTGCAGGACCAGGACGTCGAGAACAAGCTCAAGAACGCCACCCTGTCGCCGTCGCAGGAGCGCCGCTACCGCAAGCTCACCGAGGAACTGGTGACGGCGGTGAAGTCGCTGTCGCTCAACCAGCACCGCATCGATTCGCTGGTCGAACAGCTCTACGACATCAACAAGCGCCTGATGGGCTACGAGGGCCGCCTCTTGCGCCTCGCCGAGGCCCACAAGGTCAGGCGCGAGGACTTCCTCAAGGAGTACCAGGGCGC
Organism: uncultured Alphaproteobacteria bacterium; assembly: GCA_963782045.1. Taxonomy (GTDB): domain Bacteria; phylum Pseudomonadota; class Alphaproteobacteria; order Rhizobiales; family Kaistiaceae; genus CAVSRC01. The sequence goes on along the minus strand of CAWAIR010000003.1, from coordinate 91,747 downwards.
CGAGCTCGACCCCAACTGGATCCGCCGCATCTCCAACCTGTCGGCGCGCGGCTGGAAGGAGTTCGTGGCGCGCGAGAAGGAGCGCATCAAGGAGCTCCGCCGCGAGATCCAGGGGCTGGCCACCGAGACCGGCCTGGAGATCACCGAATACCGCCGCATCGTCCACATGGTGCAGAAGGGCGAGCGCGAGGCGCGCCAGGCCAAGAAGGAGATGGTCGAGGCCAACCTGCGCCTGGTCATCTCGATCGCCAAGAAATACACCAACCGCGGCCTGCAATTCCTCGATCTCATTCAGGAAGGCAACATCGGCCTGATGAAGGCGGTCGACAAGTTCGAGTACCGCCGCGGCTACAAGTTCTCCACCTACGCCACCTGGTGGATTCGCCAGGCGATCACCCGCTCGATCGCCGATCAGGCGCGCACCATCCGCATCCCCGTGCACATGATCGAGACGATCAACAAGATCGTGCGCACCTCGCGCCAGATGCTGCACGAGATCGGCCGCGAGCCGACCCCGGAGGAGCTGGCCGAAAAGCTGGCGATGCCGCTGGAAAAGGTGCGCAAGGTGCTCAAGATCGCCAAGGAGCCGATCAGCCTGGAGACGCCGATCGGCGACGAGGAGGATTCGCACCTCGGCGATTTCATCGAGGACAAGAACGCCATCCTGCCGATCGACGCGGCCATCCAGTCCAACCTCCGCGAGACCACCACGCGGGTTCTGGCCTCGCTCACCCCGCGCGAGGAACGCGTGCTGCGCATGCGCTTCGGCATCGGCATGAACACCGACCACACGCTGGAGGAGGTCGGCCAGCAGTTCTCGGTCACCCGCGAGCGCATCCGCCAGATCGAGGCCAAGGCGCTGCGCAAGCTGAAGCATCCGTCGCGGTCGCGGAAGCTGCGCTCGTTCCTGGATAACTAGGAACCGTCTTCCCGGACCGCGCGCGGGCCAAGCCCGCGTCGCGTGATCCGGGACCCAGCGGAAGACTCGTGGCGCGTCAGCGCCACACTCATCTTGAACCTCCCCCTTGAGGGGAGGTCGAAATCGCGGAGCGATTTCGGGAGGGGGTTCGCGCCGAAGGCGCGCTACGCGCAGACCAAACAAAACCATGTCGTCCCTGCGAAAGCAGGGACCCAGTATTTTCGGGCGCTGGCGATCTGATCGCCGGCGCCCTCACCGCGTGGCGAGTCTCGCCTGGATGCCCGCCTCCGCGGGCATGAACGGAGTTTGTTGTGCGCCGAGGTGACGCACATGCTCATCGTCATGGCCGGCCTCGTGCCGGCCATCCACGTCTTTGTTCTTTCGACGTTGTATTCGTGGATCACCGGGACAAGCCCGGCGATGACGAGAAACCGACGCTGGCGATCCGATCACCGGCGCCTTTGTTTACTGGATGCCCGCTCGGAGGCAGGCACGACGGCGCTTGTTGTGAAGACAAACACCCAACCCACCGTTCGTTCCCGCGAAGGCGGGAACCCAGGCCGGACTCACCCCTTGTGGCAAGTCTCGCCTGGATGCCCGCCTCCGCGGGCATGAACGGAATGTGTTGCGATGCTGTGCCACTTGCTCCCTACCTCTCCCTTGCGGGGAGGTCGAAATTGCGAAGCGATTTTGGGTGGGGGGGCCACCTCTCCCCTCGTGGGAGAGGTCGGCGCGCAGCGCCGGGTGAGGGGAATTCGTCACCTGAAAAGGCGAGGGGCGCCCATGCGGGCGCCCCTCCAATCTCCCGGTGGGACTCGAACCCACGACCTCAGGTTTGGAAGACCCGCGCTCTATCCAGCTGAGCTACGAAAGCACGGAACAGCAAGTGGGGCTGCGGGCGTCTTGATTCAAGAGGACGCTTCAGTCATGCCGGCGCACAACGAGGAATTAGTATTCCTGTAACCCCAGAATCGCGCTACCTAAGTCAACCGCCCCGCAAGGCAACTGCAATGGCACCCTACGATGCAAGGATTATAGCCAACTTTTTGTTGGACCTTGCCGACGCGCGGGGACAAGCTTTGACTCAAGCGTCTTTGCTAAAGATTCTGTATTTCTGTCACGGTTGGTATCTTGTTTGGAAAGATAGACCACTCAGTGCCAACCAATTTGAAGCTTGGGAGTACGGGCCCGTTGTGAGAGTGGTCCGAGATGCGTTCCGCAGCTATGGGCGTAGCGCCATCCGGTCAAGAGCGCGGCGACTTAATATACGGACGGGGGAACAAGAAGACTTGGCGAATGAGATTGATGAATCCGATCAATCATTCATTGCAAAAATCTTCGACTATTATAGCAGGTTCTCTACGCCGCGGTTGATTGATATGACCCATGAAAAGGATTCCCCATGGGACCGTTTGTGGAATTCACCGGAACCGGTTGCGCGATTGGGACTTCGGATAAAAGATGAGGAAATACGCGAACACTTCTTGAAGTCGCCGCCGCCGACCACCACAATGTAAGCAGCCGACTCAGATTCGGAACACCTTCATGTCGAGCCTCCTTTTGGTGAATGCCCTTGATGCAAGTCGTGCATTGGGCCCTCGACTTGCAGACGCATCAGCGGGTTCAGTAGAACACTTCTTCATGACCGAATACCTTCCCAAGAGGGGAGGGGCATTTAATCATGACACCTCGATCTTTGCGACCGGTGATCTGTTCCGTGGCAAGATCAAAACATCAGAAGCGGTGCGGTACTGTTTGACCAACGGGAGTCGTGCTGGTCGGCAGCAAAATGCCGAAATCGTGGGGCTTGTTGGGCCGCATGCTGAGCTTCATCGCTCCATGGTCCACAAGGTAGGATTTCTGGCTATAGCGGTTGGTCGCCACAAAGGAAGAACTTTATTTCTTGGCGTGAAAGCGCCATTTGTGCGGGTTGAGCGACAGGGCGATGGTTATCTGGTCATTCCAGGCTATCGCAAAACATACGTGCCAAGTGACGAACAGATTGGGGTTCCGATTGCGCTCGCGCACCATCAGATCGCCAAAGATGATCTGGCCGGCGTAGATACGGAGTATTTGTATGCTGGACCCGATTTGGGCGGGCGAGATCGCACATTTCGCGCTATCACCGGGTCAGCTAGGAGCCTCCTTCTTCCAGATCAGATCGACGATCTCCTTGCGGTCTACGTCGCCGGAATTGCGAAAATACTTGATCGCGGTTTAGGGCTGGGTGCTGCGCGGTTCGCGGGCTACAGGATTATCGATCCTACGCAGGGTCGAATGTTTTAGAATATCTTGCATTCTGCTTCATCTGCATTCTGTTTCATCTTGCGCAGGCGGTCAGATGCCTGCCGCCTTGGGCGACGCTTCTATTTCTCCAATGGACGTTTAGGTGCGTAATGGTTCGTTTCATAAAGTTCGAAGAGGCTTTGGCTGAGACTAGTGCCAAAAAGCGGCATCTGTTACTTGGCAATGGTTTCAGTATCGCCCTTTTTCCAGATCGATTTCGATATGGAGCTTTGCTCGATCAGGCAGATTTTACTGAACTCGACGAAGCACGCTTGGTCTTCCAGTCTCTTGACACGACTGACTTTGAGGTCGTCATCGATGCCTTGCGCCGAACTCTCGCCGTGATGCCTATCTATGCGCATAACGACGCGGCCGAAGGCAAGATCGCGCAGCATATTGAGGCGCTCAAAGAACTGCTTGTTCGGGCAATTGCGGGCAGTCATCCGGAACGACCGTCCGACGTTTCGGAAGATCAGTATCGTGCGTGTCGTCGATTCTTGGCGAATTTTGTTGGGGAATCTCGCGTCGTCGAGAATGTCAAGAAACAGGACTACAGAGGGAAGATTTATTCACTGAATTATGATCTTCTTCTGTATTGGACCTTGCTCCATGATCAGGTCATCCGTTGGACAGGTGGTGGGCCTCTCGATGTTATTGTGGAGGATACCGAGCCACTTCTTCATGACGACGGTTTTCGCGCGCCGCCGGATGATTTGGAGGCGACTTACGTAACTTGGGATGCCGAGGGCAGGGCATCGAGCAGTCAGAACGTCCATTTTCTCCACGGGGGATTGCATCTGTTTGATGTTGGTTCGGAATTGCAGAAGCGGTGCTGGGAAAGGAGCGGAGGAATTCCTCTGATTGATCAAATCAGGGATGCGCTTGCTCAAGGGAAATACCCGCTTTTCGTTTCGGAAGGGAATAGCGCTGGCAAGCTTCGCCGCATCCGGCATAGCGGCTATCTACAGCGGTCTTTAAGAAGCTTCGCCGAAACGATGCGTGTCAAGAACACGTGTCTCTTTATTTTCGGCCATTCTCTCGCCGGCAACGATGAGCATGTCTTGGGCAAAATCTCGAGAGGGCTGATACCGAGAATGTACGTGAGTTACCACGGGGACGCGGCTGAGAATCATCGTTTGGTGGCGCAGGCTGAAGCGATGGCGGCCATGAGATCCCGCGAATACCCACTTGATGTGGCTTTTTTCAACGCAGCGGAGGCAGCCGTATGGGGCTAAGAACGCTTCCGCGCAGGCCGTTTATCCCCACCCCCATCACCCCATGCGATCCTTCCCGTTTCGCCGCCTTGTGACGCGGCAAACGGAGAAGCGATCATGACTGCTGAAGACGAGCCCTTCATTCGCGAGCGGTGGAAGCCGCCGGTCGATCCGCGCGAGGTGCGTTTCGTCGCGAAGCTCGCCGTCGAGCCGTTCGTGCCGCCGAAGATCGAGCGGCCGACCGTGGTCGATGCGCGGCGCGCCAAGGCCGATGAGCTCTGCCTGTGGCTCGCCTGCTCGCGCGCCCTCTGCCGCCGCGCGCGCCATTGCCTCGGCACGCACGCGCTCTGCGTCTTCGAGCAGGACGAGGTCGACCAGCCGCTGCTCCGCTGAGGGCAGGGCGGTGCGGCTTGCTCCGTTGAACCTCCCCACCAAAGTCGGATGTTTCCGACTTTGGCACTTGCAAATCCAAACACGGGCAGGCCCGTGTTTGGTGGGGAGAGCCTGCCCCCGACCTGATCGGGGGTCGAAATGCCGAAGGCATTTCGGGAGGGGGTGATCTTGCCGACAGGCACAGGCCCCTCCCCGAAAGCGCTGCGTGCTTTCGACCCTCCCTCCAGGGGAGGGTTCAGCGCCGTGCTTGTGGCGTACCACGAAAAATACTTATCCCCGCCCCCCGAACCGCCCCCATATTGGTCGCATCTCCGCCCGCGAAGGGGCGCGCTCATGAGGCGTCTTGCAGCGTGGGGCGGGGTGCGGGTCCCGTCCTCTCGTCTCGCAAACGAGGGACTGGAGCTCGGAAGCCCGTCGACGGAGGAGCCTCTGATGTGCCTCCGTGCGCTCAAGCCCTGAAATGGTGCGGCGCTAAAGGCGGGCAGAGGTCAGCCATTGGTGAGACCGGCCCGGGAAACCGAGGCCCCGGCACCGTGGCGGTCGAGAGCGGCCGACGTGCCAGCTCGCCTCTGTCCGTCCAGGCGGGGCCTCGCGAAAATCCCGCGGCGGGTGCTCGGCTGAGCGCCCCATAGACTACTGGCCCGGCACTCATCGAGCGCCCGCCACCCCTTCGCCTGCGAGGGCGAGCGGAAGTCAGCAGACCCCTCATGCCCCGGTGCGGAATCCGCGCGCGGGAATGCGGCGCTGCGCCCGGGGGAACGGCAATCCCCCGCCGCCGCCGTCATGCGCTATAATCGATTCATGAAAGAGGCCCCCTGCAAGAGGGAGATGTCGTCATGGCAACGTTCATGATGTTCGGGAAATACACGGCCCAGGGGCTCAAGGGCATCAGTGCCAAGCGCACGGAAGAGACCCGGGCGATCATCAAGCAGCACGGCGGCGAGCTGATGGCGGGCTACGCCGTGGCCGGCGGCCTCGACATCGTGCTGATCGTCGAGCTGCCGGATAACGCCCGCGCCATGGCGGTGTCCGCGGCGCTGACCAAGCTCACCGGCGTCGCCTTCACCACCTCGCCGGCGGTGACGCTGGAGGAGTTCGACAAGGAAGAGGTCTGACGCGCCTCGGCGCGCGCCGCCCCTATTTCGGCGCGACCTCCCAGACGATCTGGGCGTTGGCCGAGACCGACTGCTGCCCGGGCATCACCGGCGTCGGTGCCGCCGCCTTGGCCATGGCGAAGTCCATCAGCGGCCGCGGGCCACCGCTACTGCCGGCGTTGAGCGAGAGGATGCGCACCAGGCGGAGGTCGGCGGCGTCCGCCATCAGCGTGGCCCTGGCCCGCGCCTCGGCGATCGCGGCGCGGATCGCGTCGTTTTCGGCCGTCTTGCGGTCGGAGATGTCGAAGGCGATGCCGTTCACGCGGTTGGCGCCCGCCGCCACCACCGCGTCGAGCAGCGCGCCCGACTTGGCGATGTCGCGCACGGTCACCCGCACGCTGTTCTCCACCGTGTAGCCGACGATCGCCGGCGGCCGGTCGCTCGGCCGGTTGTCGGCCTGCTCGTACACCGGGTCGATCGAAAAGCCGGAGGTGGCGATGTCCTTGTCGGCGACGCCCGCGGCCTTGATCGTGTCGATCGCCTTGGCGAGGTCGGCCGAGTTGGCGGAAAGCGCGGCGCTGGCATCTTTGGCGCGCGAGGTCACGCCGATGGTGATGACGGCGATGTCGGGGGTCACCATGACCTCGCCGGAGCCGTTCGCCGAAAGCTGGGGCACGGGGGGCGAGTCGTCCGCCCGTGTGGCATGGGGCACTGCCAGCATCGTGGCGGCGGCAAGCGCGATCAGCCATGATCTCATCTGCGGGTCTCCTCCTTGGGTGTCCTGCGCGGTGCGGAACCTTGCCGGCAAAAGCGACCGCATTGCGGCCGTGAGCTTGCCGTTAATCCCCGGTCAGGTATACCGGCTTCCCAGGCGTTGCCGGGCCTGTAGCTCAATGGTTAGAGCCGGTCGCTCATAACGATCTGGTTGCAGGTTCGAGTCCTGCCGGGCCCACCAACCCCCTAAGCTTTCAATGCCTTAGCCCTTGTTGCGTGCTCACCGCCGAGGGCGGCGTCAGCGCCGCTTTCTGAAGCGCCGCTTGCGGCGGACACGCCAGCGGGGGCAATTCGCCGCGCCGCGTGCTGATTTGACCGCCCTATATCCGAGGCAGCAGTCCGCCTCGGAGCCACAAGGGGGCGGTGCGGGCCTGATTCAGGAGAGGCCCATGACCGAGACGATCGAATCGGCCGGCACGACGGTGGACGCCGCTGCCGCAGCCGGCCTCAGCGAAGCGGAGGCGGCGAAGCGCCTGGCGCGATACGGCGAGAACGTGCTGGCCGAGAGCCGCACGAGCCCGCTTGCCCGGCTCGCCCGCTTCTTCTGGGGGCCGATCCCGTGGATGATCGAGGTGGCGGCCCTGCTCTCGGCGGCGGTCAGGCATTGGGACGACCTCGCCATCATCCTGGCGATGCTCCTCATCAACGCCGCCGTCGGCTTCTGGCAGGAGTTCAAGGCCGACAACGCCATCCAGCTCCTCAAGCAGCGGCTGGCGCTGAAGGCGCGGGTGATGCGCGACGGCGTGTGGAAGGATCTTGCCGCCAGTGCGCTCGTCCCCGGCGACCTCATCGCCATCTCGCTCGGCGGCATCATCCCGGCCGACGTGAAACTCGTCGGCGGCGATTATCTCAGCGTCGACCAGTCGGCGCTCACCGGCGAATCGCTGCCGGTCGACAAGAAGGCCGGCGATGTCGCCTATTCCGGCTCGATCGCGCGGCTCGGCGAGATGACTGCGGTGGTCACCGCCACGGGCATGAGCACCTATTTCGGCAAGACCGCCAGCCTGGTCCAGCAGGCGCAGACGGTGTCGCATTTCCAGCGGGCGGTGCTGCGCATCGGCAACTTTCTCATCCTCGTCACCGTCGGCCTGGTGGCGACCATCGCCCTTGCCGCGCTCTTCCGCCACGACCCGCTGGTCGAGACGGTGCAGTTCGCCCTCATCCTTACGGTCGCCTCGATTCCGGTGGCGCTGCCGGCGGTGCTCTCGGTCACCATGGCGGTGGGCGCGGAGAAGCTGGCGCGCATGCGCGCCATCGTCTCGCGGCTGGTCGCCATCGAGGAGATGGCCGGCATGGACGTCCTGTGCAGCGACAAGACCGGCACGCTGACCAAGAACGAGCTTACCCTCGGCGATCCGTCGCCGGCCGCCGGCGTGTCGCGCGAGGAACAGCTCGTGGCGGCAGCGCTCGCCTCGCGGCGCGACGCACCCGACGCCATCGATGGCGCCATCCTCGCCGGACTCGCCGACGTCAAGGCGCTCGACGGCTATGCGGTCAAGGCGTTCCGCCCGTTCGATCCGGTGAGCAAGCGGGCGGAGGCCGACGTCGAGCAGGGCGGCCGCGCATTCTCGGTGGCCAAGGGGGCGCCGCAGGTCATCATCGATCTCTGCCGGCTGGACGAGGCTGAGGAGAAGACGGTCGCCAGCCAGGTCGATGCGGACGCGGCCAAGGGCCTGCGCACGCTCGGCGTCGCCCGCACCGACGATGGCGGAACCTGGCGGTTCCTCGGCCTTATCGCCCTGTTCGACCCGCCGCGCGAGGACAGCGCCCAGACCATCGCCGCCACCGAGGCGATGGGCGTCGACGTCAAGATGGTCACCGGCGACCACGAGGCCATCGCCCGGGAGATCGCCGGCCAGCTCAAGCTCGGCACCAACATCGTCGTCGCCGATACGGTCTTCGGAGAGGGCATGCCCGTAGATCCGCTGCCGGCGATCGTGGCGGCCGATGGCTTCGCCCGCGTTTTCCCCGAGCACAAGTTCAAGATCGTCAAGGCGCTGCAGGGCGGCGGCCATATCGTCGGCATGACCGGCGACGGGGTCAACGACGCGCCGGCGCTGAAGCAGGCCGATATCGGCATTGCGGTCAGCGGCGCCACCGATGCGGCGCGGGCGGCGGCCGACCTCGTGCTCACCGCGCCCGGCCTGTCGGTGATCACGCACGCCATCGAGGAAGCGCGCCGCATCTTCGAGCGGATGACCGGTTACGCCATCTACCGCATCGCCGAGACCACCCGCATTCTCTTGTTCATGACGGCGAGCATCCTGGTGTTCAACTTCTATCCGGTCACCGCCATCATGGTGGTGCTGCTGGCGCTCCTCAACGACCTGCCGATCATGATGATCGCCTACGACAACGCCACGCTGGCGGCGAAACCGGTGCGCTGGGACATGACCCGGGTGCTCACCATCGCCTCGGCGCTCGGCATATATGGCGTGCTGGAGAGCTTCGGCCTCTACTGGATCGTGCGCGACTATCTCGGCCTGTCGGCGCCGGTGGTGCAGGCGCTGATCTTCCTCAAGCTGCTCGTCTCCGGCCACATGACCATCTACCTGACGCGCAACCGCGGGCCCATCTGGGAGCGCCCGTGGCCGAGCTGGAAGCTGGTGGTGCCGGCCGAGACCACCCAACTCGCCGGTACGCTGGTGGTCGTCTACGGCTGGTTCATGGCGCCGACCGGCTGGCCGCTGGCGCTGCTGGTCTGGGCCTATGCGCTGGTCTCCTTCTTGATCGCCAGCGGGGTCAAGATCGCGGTCTACAGAATGCTCGACCACGACTTCGGCCGCGAAGCCCATCATCTGGCACGCATCGAAGGGGCAGCGAGCCGCTAACGGCGGCGCACCGGCGGCATCGCCGCGCCACGCCCGCCGGCGCCTTGCCACTGCGCGCCATTCCTCTATGTCCCGCAGTGCATCAGGCGGGCGACGACCAAGGCATGGGAGCCGCACCCGTGGCGCATCGTGACGAGAAAATCGAAGCCGGCCCCGGCGGAGCCGAGGGCACGCGGCGCGACTTCATCTACATCGCCACCGGCGCGGTGGCTGCCGTCGGCGCCGCGCTCACGGCGTGGCCGTTCATCGACCAGATGGAGCCGTCGTCTGCGGTCCTGGCGCGCGGCGCGCCGATCACCGTCGATATCTCCAGTGTCCAGCCGGGCGCGCAGGTGGTCGTGCAATGGCGGTCGAAGCCGATCTTCATCGTCCGCCGCACGCCCCAGATTCTCGCCAAGCTGAAGCAAGCGAGCGACCTCAATCTGCTCAGCGATCCGGATTCGCGTCAGCGCCAGCAGCCGAAATACGCGCAGAACTGGTCGCGCTCGATCAAGCCGGAATATCTGGTTCTGGTCGGCATCTGCACCCATCTCGGATGCGTCCCCGATTTCAGGCCGGACGTCGGCGCGCTCGGCCCCGGCTGGCCGGGCGGATATCTCTGCCCCTGTCACGGTTCGAAATACGATCTCGCCGGCCGCGTCTTCAAAGGCGTTCCGGCACCCCTCAATCTCCCCGTGCCGCCCTATCGCTTCGCCAGCGACACATCGCTGGTGATCGGGGAGAATCCGGCAGGCTCGACGTTCTCGCTGTCCGAGGTCGAGACGATCTAGCGCCGGTCTCGCGCCTGAAGAGGATCGATCTTCCGCCATCCTCGCGGGTCACGGAAGGGCCTTCCCAAGACAAGTGCGGCGAATGACGCTATTGCGTTCACCGGCCGCGGCCGGCGAGGCCGCTTTTTGCCGTGCCGGGAGAACGGGAAGCGCATGAGCAGGGGCATCGTCATCGTCGGCGGCGGACACGGCGGGTCGCAGATCGCGGCTAGCCTGAGGAGCGACGGCTATGACGGCCCGCTGACGCTGGTCACCGCCGAGCGTGACGTGCCCTATCAGCGGCCACCGCTGTCCAAGGCCTTCCTCAAGGAGCCGGCGCACGACCTGCTGCCGCTGAGGCCCGAATCCTTCTATGCCAAGAACGCGATCGATCTCCGCCTCGGCGCCGAGGTGGCGTCAATCGACCGTGCCGGCTCGGCGGTGGTGCTCAGGGGTGGCACGTCCATTCCCTTCGACAAGCTGGCGCTCGCCACCGGGGCGACGCCGCGCCTGCCGCCGGTCGAGGGCATCGGCCTCGATGGCGTCTTCACGCTCCGTCACGCTGAGGATGCGCGCCGCCTGCGCGCGGCGCTCCACGCGGCCAGCGACGTGGTGGTCGTCGGCGGCGGCTTCATCGGCCTGGAGATCGCAGGGACCGCCCGCCTTACCGGCAAGACGGTGACCGTGCTCGAAGCCGCCGACCGGCTGATGGGGCGCGTGGTTGCGCCGGAGATTTCCCGGCATTTCCTGTCGCTCCATCGCGGCTGGGGCAGCGACGTGCGCCTCGGCACGGCGGTCGGCAGGATCGTCGGGGAGGGCGGCAAGGTCGTCGCCGTCGAGACCGCGTCGGGCGACCGCATCGCGGCGGACATCGCCGTCATCGGCATCGGCGTGACGCCCAACGTCGGGCTGGCGGAGGCCGCGGGCGCGACCATCGACAATGGCGTCGCGGTCAACGACGTCATGGAGACGAGCGTGCCCGGCCTCCATGCGGTCGGCGATTGCGTCTCCTTCGACCATTGGGCGCTGAAGCGCCGCGTGCGGCTGGAATCGGTGCAGAACGCGGTCGATCAGGCCAAGACGCTTTCCGCCACGCTGACCGGCAGGCGCGAACCCTTCCACGCGGTGCCGTGGTTCTGGTCGGACCAGGGTGACGTCAAGCTGCAGATGGTCGGCCTCTCCGAAGGCGCCACCGAGAGCCATCTCCGCGGCAATCCGGACGACGGCAGCTTTTCCGTGTTCCACTATGCCGGCGAGAGGCTGGTGGCGATCGATTCGGTCAACCGCGCCGCCGACCACGTCCTCGGCCGCCGCATGATCGGCATGGGGCTGTCACCGCCGGCGGCGAGCGTCGCCGACATGAGCGTCGACCTGAAGGCGCTGCTGGCTGCGCACGCGCCGGCGGAGTGAGGCGCGCCAGGGGAGGGGATGACATGAGCCGGCCCGCTGGCAGCGACGGCAAGCTCAGCCTCGCCGAGATCGTGGCGCTCGGCATCGGCGGCATGGTCGGCGGCGGCATCTTCGCGGTGCTCGGGCTGGCCATCGAGACGGCCGGCCACGCGGTCGCCCTCGCCATGGTCTTCGGCGGCATCGTGGCGCTGCTCACCGGCATCTCCTACGCCCATCTCGGGCTTGCCTTTCGTGACGACGGCGGCAGCTTCACCTATGTCGAGCACGCCTTCGCAAACATGCTGGTGGCCGGTGTCGCCGGCTGGCTGCTGGTCGCCGGCTACATCGGTACGCTCGCCCTCTATGCCACCACCTTCGGCGCCTATGGCGCGGCGATGCTCGGCACCGCTTCCGGATGGCTGGCGCCGGGGCTTGCGCTTCTCGTCGTCGCCGCTTTCCTCGGCATCAACCTGTTCGGCGCCAAGACCTCCGGGCTGGTGGAGCTTGTCATCGTCGGCACCAAGGTGGCGATTTTGGCACTCTTCGCCGTCGCCGGGCTGACGACCGTGCGGGCGGGCAACATGCTGCCCGTCTTCGATCAGGGCGTCGCCGCGCCGTTCGTCGCCGCCGGGCTGATCTTCGTCGCCTACGAAGGCTTCGAACTGATCCCCAATGCCATCCAGGAGATGCGCGATCCGGCAAAGGACCTCAGGCGCGGGCTGATCCTCGCCATCCTCATCACCTCGGCGATCTACGTCGTGGTGAGCCTCGTGGCGCTGGGCAACCTGACCCCGGCCGAGGTGGCCAAGGATCAGGAGTACGTGCTGGCGGTAGCGGCGCGGCCGACACTCGGTCAGGCGGGCTTCGTGCTCATCGGCATCGCCGCGCTGATGTCGACCGCTTCCGCGATCAACGCCACGCTGTTTGGCGCGGCGCGGCTGGCGATGGTGATGGCGGCGGAGCACGCGCTCCCCCGCGTCTTCTCCATGCGCGAGCGCACGCGGGAAGTGCCGTGGGTGTCGCTCGTCGTGCTCTCGGTGTTGACCGGTGCGTTCCTGCTGCTTGCCGATCTCACCGTCATCTCGTCCTTCGCCAGCGCCGTGTTCCTGGCGATCTTCGCCGCCGTCAACCTGTCGGCCTGGCGCTTGCGCGGGCGCATCGCGATTTATGCCGCGGTGCCGCTCGCCGGCGCGCTGTTCTCCCTCGCCGCGCTCGCCGTGCTGCTCTGGCATACGTGGGAGACAGACCGCGTCAGCCTCGCCTGGATCGTCGGCTTCTTCCTCGCGGCGATCGTGCTGGAAACGCTGGTGGTGGCGGTGCGCGGTCAGCGGCCGAGGGGCGCGTCGGCTGCGCGAAGCGGCCCGCGCCGGATTTGAACGACTTTGATCTGACGCAATTCGCCGTCCCGCCGATGGCTTATCCTGCTCATGGTTCACCGCATCTGCGGTCTGTTCTCGGCTGTCGTAGGGGGAGGAGACTGACCATGATTGCCGCGGCCATAGACGCGTCGCTGACACTGCTCTCTTCCCTTTTCATGTCCGTGGCTCCCGGGCCGGCCATGGCCGCCACCACCGTCGACGTGTCGCTGTGGGACAAGGGCGCCCCCGTCCAGATGGTCGCCGGTGAGGCCTATCGCCCCGGTGTCAGGATCGATGCGTCGAGAATGACCATGGGGGTCAAGGTCTTGCCGGATCGGGCAAGGGCAGGCCTGGTGACCTTCAAGGTCACCAACACCTCCACGGTCAAGATCCATGAGATGGTCGTCATGAAGCTCGACGAGAAGGGCGATCCCTTGCCCTATGTCGCGGCCGAAAAGGCGGTCGATGATGATGAGCCCGGCGAAAGGGGTGAGCTCTCCAACCTCGATCCGGGTGCGTCGGGGACGCTGACGGTTGCTCTCACGCCCGGCACGTACCTCTTGTTCTGCAACGAGCCCGGCCACTACGCCGCGGGCATGTGGACCGAGCTCGCGGTCACGAAATAGCCGAAGGGACGACGAGAGCGCAGGCGACGCCGCATTTCTTGCGGCGTCGCCGTTATCACAGCCCGCCCGAACACTGGGCCGCCGCCGCGCCGTCAGTGTTTCGTGGCCGCCGCGATCGCCTCCGACAGGATCTCCACACCCTGGTCGATCTCGTCATCCGAAACGGTGAGGGGAGGGGCGATGCGGAAGACGCCGCCCATGCCCGGCAGCTTGACGATGTTCATGCTGAGCCCCCTCAGCATGGCCTCTTCCATGATGCGGGCGCCGAGTTCGAAGCCCGGCGCCTTGGTCTGCCGGTCGGTGACGATCTCCAGCCCGAGCAGAAGGCCGCGCCCGCGCACGTCGCCGATGCACTTGAACCTTTGCTGGAGGGCGAGGAGGCCGTTGCGCAGCCGCTCACCGCTCGCGACCGCCCGCTCGACGAGGCCGTCACGTGCGACGACATCGAGCACCGTGACGCCGACGGCGGCGGGCAACGGATCGGAGACGTGCGTCGTATAGAAGAGAAATCCCCGGTCGAACGCCTTCTGCTCGATCACCTCGGTGGTCATGACGGCAGCCAGCGGCAGCCCGGCGCCAAGCGTCTTCGACAGGGTCATCATGTCGGGCGTCACGCCGTCGCGCTGGAAGGCGAACATGTGTCCGGTGCGGCCGACGCCGGTCTGAGCCTCGTCGAGGATGAGCAGCATGCCGCGCTCCTCGCATTTCTGCTTGAGCGCAGCGAGATAGCCGGGCGGCAGTTCGAGGATGCCGCCGCTCGACAGGATGGGCTCGGCGATGAAGGCCGCGAGGCTGCCGGTCGACTGGCGATCGATCAGCCAGAACGCGTCGTCCAGCTCCGCCTGCCAATCGTTCGAACCGTCGACATGGGCGAAGCGCGGGCGGTAGGCGTTGGGTGCCGGAATGACGAGCGATCCGGCGGCGGCCGGCCCGTAGCCGCGCCGACCGGCGCTATAGGTCGCCGAGGCCGCGGCCCCGGTCATGCCGTGCCAGCTCTGGGCGAAGGCGACGACTTCGTGGCCGCCGGTCACCAGCTTCGCCATGCGGATCGCCGCCTCGTTGGATTCGGCGCCGGTCGTCAACAACTGCACGCGGTCGAGGCCCGGCGCCAGGGCGGCAAGACGCGACGCCAGTTCGACGACGGGTCGCGACAGCATTCCGCTGAACAGGTGATCGAGGGTGGCCACCTGCTTATGGACGGTCGCCACGATGTCGGGATGGCCGTGACCGAGCACGGCGCTCATCTGGCCCGAGGTGAAGTCGAGGATGGCGCGCCCGTCGGCGTCGTAGACGAAGCTGCCCTCGGCGCGCTCCACGATGATCTGCTCGAAGCTCGGCCCGTAGCGGGTCAGATGCTTGCGGGCGGATGCCCAGAATGCGGGGTCGTCGTTGAGCGACATGGAAAGCGCCTCCGCTGGCCGTTTGCTCACGGCTAGCAACCCTTGCAGATGCAGGCAAATTGATATTGTTTGATTGGGATATCAATCGGCCTGATGGCATGCGGTTTCTCGACCTGGCACTGCTCAGAAGCTTCACCGTCATTGCGCGGACGGGCTCGATCAGTCTCGCCGCGCTGCAGGTCGGGCGCACCCAGTCGGCGCTCAGCATGCAGATGCACCGGCTGGAAGAGATGGTCGGCCAGCCGCTGTTGCACCGGACCGGGGCCGGGGTCCGCCTCACGGCCGCCGGCGAGAAGCTGCTGGCGCACGCCGAATCCCTGCTGGCGCGGCACGACGATATCCTCGCCGACATGAGCGGCACGGCGTTGACGGGGGCCGTCAGCTTCGGGTGTCCAGAGGACTATTCGATCGCCTTCGTGCCCGAGCTTTTGAGAGATTTCTGCGCGCTGCACCCCGATGTCGAGTTACGCATGGTCTGCGCGCCGACCTCGGAGCTGCGTCCCCTGCTTCACCGGCGCCAGATCGACGTGGCGCTGGTGTCGCTTCCCGATCCCGGCAACGGCGACGTAATCCGCCGTGAGCGCTTCGTTTGGGTGGCCAATGCCGAGGAGCCGCCCATCCTGGCCAGCGCCATCCTGCCGCTGGCGCTGTCGGCTCCGGTGACGCTCGACTATCGGGCGGCGTGCGACGCCATGGAGGCGGTCAATCGCCGCTACAGGGTGGCCTTTGCCAGCAACAGCCTTGCGGGGCTCATCGCCATCGCGCGCTCCGGTCACGCAATCAGTGTTCTGACCCGCACGGCGGTCCCGCCCGATCTCCACATCGTCACCGCCGGGCTTCCGCCGCTCCCCGAAATCGGCATTGCGCTGGAATTTGCCGAACAGCGGCCCTCTTCGGTCGCCAGTGCGCTCGGCGATCACATCCGCGATGTCCTGCCGTCGCTGGGGACGGCGCCTGCAACCCATCCGGAGGACGGCTCGAGCGCTGCGGGTCCTTCTCCGCTCTGACCTGAAGCCTGCGATCCAGCCGATTGCAGTCGCAGCGACCTTCGACTACATAGGCGCCAACTTCCCAATCGATCCTGTCTGACGGGCCGCTCGAGCCCAAGCGGAGTGCGGAATGGCGCGCCAGTTCATCTATCACATGCAAGGCCTGACCAAGTCCTATGCGGGCGGCAAGAAGGTCCTCGAGAACATCAACCTCTCCTTCTATCCTGATGCCAAGATTGGCGTTCTGGGTCCGAACGGCTCGGGCAAGTCGACGCTGCTCAAGATCATGGCCGGCAACGAGAAGGAGTTCGCCGGCGAGGCGTGGCTCGCCGAGGGCGCCACCGTCGGCTATCTGGCCCAGGAGCCGCCGCTCGACCCGGACAAGGATGTGCTCGGCAACGTGATGGAGGGCGTCGCCGCAAAGCAGGCGCTCATCGACCGCTACAACGAGCTGATGATGAACTACTCCGACGAGACGGCGGAGGAGGCGACCAGGCTCCAGGACCAGATCGACAGCCAGAATCTCTGGGACCTCGACGCCCAGGTCGAGCAGGCGATGGACGCGCTCGGCTGCCCGCCCAACGACGCCGACGTGACGACGCTGTCGGGCGGCGAGCGGCGCCGCGTGGCGCTCTGCCAGTTGCTGCTGCGCCAGCCCGACCTGCTGCTGCTCGACGAGCCGACCAACCATCTCGACGCCGAAACCGTGCGCTGGCTGGAGAAGCACCTGCGTGAATATCCGGGCGCCATCCTGATCGTCACCCACGACCGCTACTTTCTCGACAATGTCACCGGCTGGGTCCTCGAGCTCGACCGTGGCCGCGGCATTCCCTACGAGGGCAACTACTCGGCCTATCTCGAGAAGAAGGCCAAGCGCCTGGAGCAGGAGGGCCGCGAGGATGCCGCCCGCCAGCGCGCTCTGGCGCACGAGCGCGAGTGGATCGCCGCCAGCCCGCGCGCCCGCCAGACGAAATCCAAAGCGCGCATTCGCGCCTATGAGGAACTGGTCCAGCGCAATGAGGAGCGCGCGCCCGGCACCGCCCAGATCATCGTTCCGCCGGGCGAGCGTCTCGGCGACACCGTCATCGAGGTCGAGAACCTGTCGAAGGGCTACGGCGACCGGCTCTTGATCGACGAGCTCTCCTTCAAGCTGCCGCCGGGCGGCATCGTCGGCGTCATCGGGCCGAACGGCGTGGGCAAGACCACGCTCTTCCGCATGCTCACCGGCCAGGAAAAGCCCGATTCAGGCGCGATCCGCCTCGGCGACACGGTCCATCTCGGCTATGTCGACCAGAGCCGCGACGATCTCGATGCCAACCGGACCGTGTGGGAGCAGATCTCCGAGGGGCAGGACATCATCAAGCTGGGAAAACGCGAGATGAATTCGCGCGCCTATGTCGGCGCCTTCAACTTCAAGGGCGGCGACCAGCAGCAGAAGGTGGGCTCGCTGTCGGGCGGCCAGCGCAACCGTGTGCATCTCGCCAGCCTGCTCAAGAGCGGCGCCAACGTGCTCCTCCTGGACGAGCCGACCAACGACCTCGATACCGAGACGCTGGCGGCGCTCGAAGATGCGCTGGAGGACTTCGCCGGCTGCGCCGTGGTCATCTCGCACGACCGCATGTTCCTCGACCGACTCGCCACCCACATCCTCGCCTTCGAGGGCGACAGCCATGTCGAGTGGTTCGAGGGCAACTTCGAGGAATACGAGGCCGACAAGGTGCGTCGGCTGGGCGCCGACGCCGCCAACCACCACCGGGTCAAGTACAAGCAGTTCGCGCGGTAATGCCCGGCTGCTGACAGAAAGCTGTCAGGGGCCGTGCTAGCCTCGGCGTCATGTCCGAAACACGCTACTGGATCGGTGTCGCCGCGCGTGACCACGTCATGAAGGGCGTGGCCGGGGGCTTCTGCCAGCTCGGCCACGGCAAGGAAGCGCCGGTTCGGCGCCTCCACCCGGGTAACTGGATCGCCTACTATTCGCCGCGCACGGCCTATGGTGCCGGCGAGCCGGTGCAGGCTTTCACGGCCATTGGCCGGATCAGGCCGGGCGAGCCCTATCAGGGCGAGATGGGGGGTGGCTTCCTGCCGTTTCGCCGCGATGTCGCCTGGGCAAAGGGCCGCGAGGCGCCGATCCATCCGCTCCTCGACCGGCTGAGCCTCACCGGCGGCAAGACCAACTGGGGCTATGCCTTCCGGCGCGGCAGCTTTGCCGTGCCCGTGGAGGATTTCACCCTGATCGCCGAGGCGATGGGCGTCGATCTCGGCTGATTGCCCGGCGTCAGGCCGCCTTCCGCCGCGCTCCGATCAGCCGCGTTGGCGTCGAGCCCCCACTCTGCGGCCAGCGTGCGGATCATTGCCTTGGACGGGTCACGCTTCCCGTTCAGCACCTCGGCCGCCCGGCGGCTGGAACCGAACAGGCGGGCGAGGTCGGATTGGGTAAGGCCGCGAGTGTCCAGGATCAGGATCGCCCCGCGGCGGTTTCTGGCCACCGAAGGTTGCGAAGCGTCAACATTTGACTGGTATTCCTGGGGCATCGAAGCCTTGGGGAGCCCGCAGGCGTGAGATATCTCGGGCGTATTGCTGTCCTTCTGGTCGTTGCCGCCGGCGCTGGTCTGTTGTTCTTCGTCGGACTGTTTCTTGTCGGCCTGTTCGGCCTCTCCGATACCGCGCGCTATCGCGTCGCCACCGATGTCGTTCTGGACGATGGCTCTGTGCGCCTGACCAGCCGCACCTACAGCGATTGCATGGTCTCCATCGTGACCGGCGGAATAGCACCCGGCTGGCACGGACAGCGGCGCGGCGAAGACAATCACTTCGTGCTTCACGACGGTTCGCTGCTGGTCATCCGGACGCTGCTGCCGTGCCGGTGGGCCAACCCGCTGCCGCCCGTGGGAACGAGCGTGGCGTTGCATCCCCACGATCCGGACGGCGCCGACGCCAAGGGGGACAAGGGCCTGTTCTACAGGGCGCAGGCATTGTGGTTCGACGATGTCCACGATCCCCGGCGCATGGTTCTCTACGACGTCCCGTCCTTGTTCGGATTGGGCGCCGATGGGCTTGATATCCGGTCAGCCTCAGCGACCCGCGTCGGCGGCTGGGAGGGCGGCTGGTCCGTGCCGCGCAGTCTCGAACGGGACTTTCCCTGGTATCGCGACGCGCCGCGCGACGTGACGCCCGACGGCAAGAACGGCATGTTCCACGGCTATCGCGTCGAGGTCAGGAAGCTCACAGGCGGCGTGCGCTGCGCCGGCGCGGCGCCGGCCTCCGAGGGGTCCGTGCAGATCGACAAATGCGTGCACGAGGGCCCCTGTCGCGACCACATCCATGGCTGCGAGCTTGCTGTGGGCTGGTTGGTAGCCGACGCATCACCGGACTTCGGCTTGATCTCGTTCTCGGCCGATCGCATGTCATACGGACGGATGGCAACACTCTATCGCGAGGCTGACCTTCTCGCCCATGGCGGGCCGGGACAGGTCAACCGGAAATGGTTCTACTGGCACCCGCGCTTCTGCCTCGACGGATTGTGCGTGGACCAGACCGCGGCGAGGGGCGATCCTTTCCTCCACTTCTACTATCCGGCGCGAAACCTGCTGGTGAATGCCTATCCGATGCGCGAGAACGGCGGTTACTTCACGGCGCTCGGCAACAAGTATCGTTACGAATGACGCTGAATCGCCTGAACTGGATCGCCCCATGTCCGCCTGGTCCCCATCGCAATACTTGAAGTTCGCCGACGAGCGCGCGCGTCCGGCCCGCGACCTGCTCGCCGCCGTGCCGCTCGCGCAAGTCCGCCGCGCGGTCGACATCGGCTGCGGACCGGGCAATTCGACCGAGCTGCTGGTCGAGCGGTTCCCGCAAGCCGAGATCGTCGGCCTCGATTCCTCGCCGGAGATGCTGGCGGCGGCGCGCGAGCGCCTGCCCGCCGTCAGCTTCGTCGAGGCGGATGTGGCGAGCTGGACTCCGGGGGCGTCCGATGCGCCGGTCGATCTCCTGTTCGCCAACGCCACCTTCCAATGGGTGCCGGACCACAGGGGGGCGCTCAGGCGCCTGTTCCATGCGCTCTCCGCGGGCGGCGTGCTGGCCGTGCAGATGCCCGACAATGTCGCCAGCGAGCCATCCCACACGCTGATGCGCGCGGTCGCCGCCGAGGGGCCATGGGCGGGGAAATTCCGCGAGCCCATCGCGCGTGAGGCGATCGGCACCCCCGCCGATTACTACAATCTGCTCCAGGCCGATGCGGCGCGCATCGACGTCTGGCACACGCTCTACAACCACCCCCTGAAGGATGCCGCGGCGATCGTCGCGATGGTGCGCTCGACGGGCCTGCGCCCCTATCTCGATCGGCTCGACGAGAGCGAGCGGGCGGCCTTCCTGTCGCGCTACGAGGCGAGGCTGGCGGAAGCCTATCCGCCGCTTGCCGATGGCCGCGTGCTTTTCCGCTTTCCCCGTTTGTTCATCGTCGCCGTCAGGGCGTGAGACTTCTGCGCCGTAGCCCGCAAGGAGCGAAGCGGAATGCGGGGAGGTAATCCCGGATTGTGCTCTGCTCCATCCGGGCTACGCACCGGACATGCTCAATCCGCCAGCAGCTGCACCAGCCGGTTGGTGCGGGTCAGGCGGTCGGCGAGCATGGCGGCGATGCCCGCGTGGAAGCGGGCGGCGATCTCCGGCTCGGCGGCATGCAGTCGGTCGAGGCTGGCGCGGCTGAAGCGCCAGGCGACCAGCGTCGCTCTCGGCGACCACCGAGGCCGAGCGCGGCACCGAGAGATAGAAGGCGACCTCGCCGACGATGGCGCCGTGGGTGAGGGTGGCGAGGCGGACGGTCTGCGTCGCCGCTGGCGAGTTCCACCGCGGCGCGGCCCGGCCTCGATGAAGAAGATGTCGTCGGAGGGCCTGCCCTGGGTGATCAGCGCGTCGCCGGCGGCGATCTCGATGCGCTCGCAATAGGGCACCAGCGCCTCGGCGAAGGCGGCGTCGCCGACGATGTCGATGAGGATGTCGCGGGCCGGCACGGCTGCGGCCGTCGCCAGCTTCGGCGCCACCTCGGCCAGCAGCGCGTTCTCGCACCACTCGACGCCGTGATCGAAGCTCGGCTCGATGCGCACCCGGCTCGCCTGGCCGTGCTCCAGCCCGCCGCGCAGCATGGCCTCGCTGACCGCGCTCCGACATGCCGGTCAGCACGAGGACGAAGCCGGCGGGCGCGGCCATCTGGGACAGGCGGATGAAGGACAGCACGGCCGAGGAATTGAGGCCGCTCACCCGGTCGAAATCGATGACCAGGAAGCGGATGGCCGCACCGCCGGTGTCCGGCGAGGCGCTCCTGGATGCGCTTGCGCAGCCGGTCGGCGGTGCCGAAGAACAGAAAGCCCTGCAGGCGGAGGAGCAGGATCGCGTCGCCGTTGTCGCGCAGCACCTCGAGCCGCTCGTCGGACGAGTTGGCGCGGGTCTGGTAGTCGCGGCCGGTGAGCGTGTAGCGGACGATGTCGATGCGGCCGTATTCGACCGCGAACAGGATGGCGGCGGCGATCAGCCCGACGAGGATGCCCCAGGCGAAGCCGACGAAGGCGATGATGGCGAAGATGAGGACGACCACGGTGTATTCGGCGCGGCGCCAGGCGGGCATAGCGACCGGACCAGCCATTGGCGGATCAGTCCGCCGCCGATCCACATCAGCACGCCGCCGAGCAGCGGCGTCGGCACCAGCGACGACAATCTGCGCGCCGAAGGCGATCGCGGCCGCGCAGCAGGCGGCCACGGTCGTCGCCGACGATCGGCATTCGCTAGCGCCCAGTCGCGCGGACGCCAGGACGCGTGCAGCGACAGGTTGTGGTAGCCGGGAAGACCGCCGCCGAGACCGGCGATCAGATTGGCGATGCCGCGGAGCGCAGCTCGCGGTCGAGGTCGAGGTCGCGGCGCGCGTCGAGTTCGATGCCGGTGGCGTTCATCAGCGTGGCGATGAGGGCGAGCACCGGCACGGTCAGCAGGCCCAGCAACCCGACCGGCGATGGCCGGCCAATCGACCAGGGCGAGGTCGCTCGGAGCGAGCGGCGGCCACAGTGACGTGCCCGCTCGGCACGAGCCATCAGCCAGTGGCTCGGCGCGCAGCGCATCGTGCGGGATCGCCGTCGACCAGACGACGAGATTGAAAAGCACCAGTGCCGCGGCGATGCCGCCGGCAGGGCCAGCCGCCAGCCGGCTCAGCCGCTGCGACCAGCGCAATGACGACGATCAGGCCGCGGCGCGGCAGCATGCGGTCCGGGCATGGTCGGTTCGGTCAGCATCGGCAAGCGGCGCGCCGACAAAGTGGGCGCCGGCGATGGCGTCGATCGCCGCCGATCAACACCAGCCAGCCGGAGCCGGCGAGGAAGCCGCCGATCGACCGGGTAGGGGATGAAGCGGATGAAGCGGCTCAGGCGGAAAAAGCCGAGCAGCCAGGTGCCGGCGCCGATGAACAGCGTGGTCAGCGCGACGGCGGCGACTGCCGTCGCCAACAGGGCGCGATCGTCGCGCGGTGTGCACGTGGGCGGCGATGGCGCCGACGATCGCCGCCATGCGCGGCGGCGGGAACGCTCTGGGCGGTGGCGACGATGCCGCGATGCGCAGCTGGCGAAGGGCGGATCAGTCGCATTGCGGCACCGGCGAGCAGCGCCATGCCGATGCCGGCGCCGATGACAGCGACTGCGGGGCGCCGGAGAACAGCAGCGTGCCGAAGCCGATCGACTGGACGATCGCCACCAGGCCGCACACGCATGCCGACGGCGATGCTGTGCGCGATGCGGTTGCCGGCCGCGCCGGCTGCCGGCGAGTTCGGAGACGCTATCCATCAGCCCCATCAGTGTCTGCGTGACTGCCGCAGGCCCTGACAAGGACTAGGCGGCCGCTCTCTTCCCGGTCGGACTGTTCTTGTTTTGCCGGTTGGCGTCAATGGCGACGTTTCGCGCCGATTGCACAAAGCCGCCAGCCCGGGTCGGAACAGACCGCCTCTACACGCGGGGCGGGTCTGCCCCTAGATGGCCCACTTGAGCGCTGGACAGGAGAGACCCGATGGAACTCGGACACCGTCTTCCTGTCCCGCCTCCAGTTCGCCTTCACCGTCGCCTTCCACATCATCTTCCCGACCTTCACCATCGGGCTGTCGGCGTTCATCGCGACGCTGCTGGTCATGTGGCGGCGCACCGGGCGCGAGCGCTACCGCATGCTGGCGCAGTTCTGGACGCGCATCTTCGCCGTCTCCTTCGCCATGGGCGTCGTCTCCGGCATCGTGCTGTCCTACCAGTTCGGCACCAACTGGAGCCGCTTCTCGGCGGTGGCCGGCAATGTCGTCGGGCCGCTGATCGGCTACGAGGTGCTCACCGCCTTCTTCCTCGAGGCGACCTTCCTCGGCGTCATGCTGTTCGGCTGGATGCGGGTGCCGCCGTGGCTGCACGTGCTGTCGGCCATCCTGGTGGCGCTCGGCACGGTGACTTCGGCCTTCTGGATCATCTCGGCCAATTCGTGGATGCAGTTCCCGGCCGGCTACGCCATGCGCAACGGCGTCGCCTATCCGACCGACTGGATCGCGGCGGTCTTCAGCCCGACCTTCCGCTGGCGGCTGGTGCACATGGTCACCGCCGCCTATCTCACCACCGCCTTCGTCGTGCTGGCGGTCGGCGCGCGCTATTTCCTCGCCGGCAAATATCCCGACCATGCCCGCACCATGCTGAGGATGGGCATCGCCATGGCGGCGGTGCTGGCGCCGGCGCAGCTCTTCTTCGGCGACCAGCAGGGGCTGAAGGTGGCCGAGTACCAGCCGGCCAAGCTCGCCGCCATCGAGGCCCACTGGCACGACAGCGGCCCGGCGCCGCTGGTGCTCTTCGCCGTGCCCAATGCGGCGCGGGAGCGCAACGATCTCGAGGTCTCGATCCCGAACGGCGCCAGCCTGATCGTCACCCATTCGCTTCGACGGCCGCTTCAAGGGCCTGGCGGACTTCCCGGCCGCCGACCGGCCGCCGGTCGATTTCCCGTTCTACGCCTTCCGCGTCATGGTCGGCATCGGTCTTGCGATGATCGCGCTGGCGCTGTGGGGCGCGTGGCTGTGGTGGCGCACGCCGGCTGGACGATTCGACGCTGTTCCTGCGGCTGGCGTCGTGGTCGTGGCCGGCCGGCTTCATCGCCGTCATCTCCGGCTGGATGGTGGCGGAGGTCGGCCGCCAGCCGTGGCTGGTGACCGGGCTGTTGCGGACCAGCCGAGGCGTCCTCGCCGGTGCCGGCGCCAGCGGTGGCGGCGACGCTGATCCTGTTCCTGCTCGTCTACGGCGTCGTCTTCGCCGCCGGCATCGTCTACATGAACCGGCTGATCAATCGCGGCCCGGCCAGAGGACGAGCCCGGTGCGGGCGTCGCCAGCCGGCCGATCTCGGCGGCGGAAGGCGCCGAGGCGCTCGGCGAGGGAGCCTGGCCATGGATCGCGACCTACCTGCCGGTCATCTGGGCGCTGCTCATCGCCACCGCGGTGATGCATGTACGTCATCCTCGACGGCTTCGATCTCGGCATCGGCATCCTGTTTCCGACGACGCGCGACGAAAGCCGAGCGCGACCAGATGATGAATTCGATCGCGCCGTTCTGGGACGGCAACGAGACCTGGCTGGTGCTCGGCGGCGGCGGCCTGCTGGTCGCCTTTCCCGCGGCCTATGCGGTCATCATGCCGGCCTTCTATCTGCCGGTGATCGTCATGCTGCTGTCGCTGATCTTCCGCGGCGTCTCGTTCGAGTTCCGCTTCGTGTCGAAGCCGCGACCACCGCTTCTGGGACTTCGCCTTCTGGGCGCGGCTCGACGCTTGCCGCCTTCGCGCAGGGCGTGATCCTCGGCGGCCTCATCCAGGGCGTCACGGTGGTCGACGGCGCCTTCGCCGGCGGCCCGTTCGACTGGGCGACGCCGTTCGCGCTCGCCTGCGGCGTCGGGCTGGTCTTCGGCTATGCCCTGCTCGGCGCCACCTGGCTCATCCTGAGGACCGACGGCGCCGTGCAGGCGCGGGCGCGTGCGCCAGGCGAGGCGCTGCTCGTCGCTCGTGCTCGTCGCCATCGTCGTCGTCAGCCTGTGGACGCCGCTGACGTCGACGCGGATCGCCGAGCGCTGGTTCTCGCAGCCCAACATCTTCTTCCTGTGGCCGGTGCCGCTGGTCACCGCGGCGCTGGGCTGGCTGGTCTGGCGCGGGCCTGGACCAGCGAGCGCGAGCTGACGCCCTTCATCGGCACCGTCGGCCTGTTCGTGCTCGCCTATCTCGGCCTCGGCATCTCGACCTTCCCCCTGCTGGTGCCGCCGACGCTGACGGTGTGGGACACCGCGGCGGTGCCGGACAGCCAGATCTTCAGCCTGATCGGCACCATGATCATGCTGCCGATCATCCTCGGCTACTTCGTCTTCATGTTCTGGACCTTCCGCGCCAAGGTCGGCGCGGAAGGCGGCTATCACTAACGCGCGGCGGCTACGCGGTGGCGGCCGGACGCTCGGCCGGTGCAGCGCGCACGGTCTGCCGTCGCCGCTCGGCCGTCGCCAGGGCCAGCCGTTCCAGCACCGCCACCGTCGTCTCCCAGCCGATGCAGCCATCGGTGATGCTCTGGCCGTAGGTGAGCGGCTTGCCGGGCACGAGGTCCTGGCGGCCGGCGACGAGATTGCTCTCGATCATCACGCCGACGATGCGGCGGTCGCCGTCGGCCGACCTGGCGGGCGATGTCGGCGACGACCCTGGGCTGGTTCTCCGGCTTCTTGCCGCTGTTGGCGTGGCTGGCGTCGATCATCACCGCCGGCGCCAGGCCGGCCTCGCGGAGCACGGTGCAGGCGGCATCGACGCTGGCCGCGTCGTAGTTCGGCACCTTGCCGCCACGCAGGATGATGTGGCAGTCGCCGTTGCCGGCGGTGGCGGCGATTGCCGCGCGGCCGCTCTTGGTGACGGCGAGGAAATGGTGCGGCTCGGAGGCCGCCTTCACCGCGTCGACGGCGATCCTGACGTTGCCGTCGGTGCCGTTCTTGAAGCCGACCGGGCAGGAGAGGCCGGAGGCCAGTTCGCGGTGCACCTGGCTCTCGGTGGTGCGCGCGCCGATGGCGCCCCAGGCGACGAGGTCGGCGAGATATTGCGGCGTGGTCATGTCGAGGAACTCGCAGCCGGCCGGCAGGCCGAGCTTGTTGATCTCGAGCAGCAGGCCGGCGGGCGATGCGCAGGCCCTTGTCGATCTGGAACGAGCCGTCGAGGTCGGGATCGTTGATCAGGCCCTTCCAGCCGACCGTGGTGCGCGGCTTCTCGAAATAGACGCGCATGACGATCTCCAGCGTGTCGCGCAGGCGATTGCGCAGCTTGGCGAGGCGGGCGGCGTAGTCGAGCGCGGCAGCGGGATCGTGCACCGAGCAGGGGCCGACGATGACCACCAGCCGGTCGTCGTCGCCAGCGAGGATGTCGTGAACGGCGCGGCGGGCGCGGGTCACGGTGCGGCTTGCCGGCTCGACGCGCGGGAACTCGCGCATCACGTCGGCGGGGGCGCTGAGCTCCCTGATCTCGCGGATGCGCAGATCGTCGGTGTCGTTCGGCATTGTCCTCTCCTTGGGATCGACCTGCCGGCGGCAACAAAAAAGCCGCCAGTCGGTCTGGCGGCTCTCGGGAATTTCGCTCTATTCGGGTCTCTAGATCGAACGCGCCCCTGCCTCCGCCGGTGTGTGCGGATAGCTAAACCAGTAGCCAAAGAAGGTGGCGGCTGCACGGATCATGGGTTCCTCATAGGCGAGATGGCCGCGCTTGTCACGCGGGTTGTCGGATGCATCTGTCGAGCCCTGTCCCGGGCGCGCCCAGCACGTCAGTGGTGCGGCGCTGACCCGGATCGATACGCATGGCCCCCGGATCCGCGCTGCACCGCTCCCCGCTGCATCGCCTCCGAGGAATGGTTGTCGCGCGCCCGGGCGGGCACCACAGGCGGCCCATTGCCATCGCCGCAATTAACGTATAAAAATATCTTTATGTCTCGCGCAGAAGGAGCGCGCCTATGGCCGAACCGGCCCCGCTTGCCATCGATACCGCCATCGCCGCGCTGAAGGCCGCGGGCGAGCGGACGCGCCTGCGCATCCTGGCGCTGCTCGGCCAGGCGGAGCTCACCGTCAAGGACCTGACCGCCATCCTCGGCCAGTCTCAGCCGCGCATTTCCCGCCATCTGAAGCTGCTGGCGGAGGCCGGCCTGATCGACCGTTTCCCGGAAGGGGCGTGGGTGTTCTATCGCCTCACCGACCAAGGGCCGGCGCGGCGCTTCGCCGGCGACCTCCTGGGGCTGATCGACGCCGGTGACCCGGTGCTGGCGCGCGACCGCGAATACCTGACGGCGGTCAAGCAGGAGCACGCGGAAGCCGCGCGACGCTATTTCGCCGAGCACGCCGGCGAGTGGGACTCGATCCGCGCGCTCCACATCGCGGAAGCCGCGGTGGAAGCGGCGATGGTCGCCGCCGTCGGCGAACGCACCTTCGAGAGCATGCTCGATCTCGGCACCGGCACCGGGCGGCTGCTGGAGCTGTTCGCGCCGCTCTACAACCGCGCGATCGGCATCGACGCCTCGGCCGATATGTTGGCCGTCGCCCGCGCCAATCTCGACCGTGCCGGCATCGCCGAGGCCCAGGTGCGCCTCGGCGACATCCAGCACCTGCCGTTTGCCCGCAACGCCTTCGACCTGGTCACTGTCCACCAGGTCCTCCACTTCCTCAACGATCCGGAGCGGGCGATCGCCGAAGCCGCGCGCGTGCTGCGTCCCGGCGGCCGGCTGCTGATCGTCGATTTCGCGCCGCACGATCTGGAGTTCCTGCGCGAGCGCCATGCCCATCGCCGTCTCGGTTTCGCGCCCAACGCCATGCGCCAGTGGATCGAGGCAGCGGGCCTGGCGCTGGTCACGGCGCGCGATCTCACCGCCGGCGACGACGCCACCGGCAAGCTGACCGTGACGCTGCTGCTTGCCCGCGACAAGCGCGTGGCGATGGCCGACGAGCCCGCCGAAAGCCGCGAGGTGGCGTGATGACCCAGGTCAAGCACAATGCCCGCGGGACAAGCGGGCTCAACGTCTCCTTCGAGTTCTTCCCGCCGAAGACCGAAGCGATGGAGCAGACGCTGTGGCAGTCGATCGGCCGGCTGGCGCCGCTCGAGCCGCATTTCGTCTCGGTGACCTATGGCGCCGGCGGCTCGACCCGCGAGCGCACCCACGCGACGCTCGCCCGCATCATTGCCGAGACCAGGCTCCATCCGGCGGCGCACCTCACCTGCGTCGGCGCCACCTGCGAGGATCTCGACGGCGTGGTCGACCGCTACGCAGCGCTCGGCGTCAGGCACATCGTGGCGCTGCGTGGCGATCCGGAAGGCGGGCTCGGTGCGCCCTACGTGCCGACGCCGGGCGGCTACGGCCACGCCGGAGACCTGGTTGCCGGCATCAAGCGCCGCCATCCCGAGATGGAGGTGTCGGTGTCGGCCTATGTCGAGCGCCATCCGGAGAGCGCCGACTGGCCGACCGAGCTCGACAACCTCAGGCGCAAGGTCGATGCCGGCGCCGACCGGGCGATCACCCAGTTCTTTTTCGACAACGACCTCTTCGATGCTTTCCGCGAACGTCTGGCCAAGGCGCGGATCGATATTCCGCTGGTGCCGGGCATCGTGCCGGTCACCAACTTCACCCAGACCGCGCGCTTCGCGGCCAAGGCCGGAGCGAGCGTGCCGGCCTGGCTGGCGGAGCGCTTCGCCGGTCTTGAAGACGATGCAGGCACGCGCCAACTGATCGCCGCCACCGTCGCCTCCGAGCAGGTGCTCGATCTGGTCGAGCGCGGCGTCACCGACTTCCACTTCTACACCATGAACCGCGCCGACCTGGTCTATGCCATCTGCCACCTGCTCGGCATCCGGCCGGCCAAGCCGACACCCACGGAGGCTGCCGCATGAGCGCGCCCACCAAGGCCAACACTACCGAAGCCCGTTTCCGCGCCGAAGCGGCCAAGCGCATCCTGGTGCTCGATGGCGCCATGGGCACGATGATCCAGTCGCACCGCTTCACGGAGGCGCAGTTCCGCGGCGAACGCTTCAAGGACTGGCCGAAGGACGTGCGCGGCAACAACGACCTCCTCATCCTGACCCAGCCGGACGCCATCCGCGCGATCCACATGGACTATCTCCGCGCTGGCGCCGACATCGTCGAGACCAACACCTTCTCCTCGACCCGCATCGCCCAGGCCGATTACGGCATGGAGGACTTCGCCTTCGAGATGAACCGCGAAGGCGCGCGGCTGGCGCGCCAGGCGGCCGACGCGATGACCGCCGAGACGCCCGAGAAGCCGCGCTTCGTCGCCGGCGCCATCGGGCCGACCAACCGTTCGGCGTCGATCTCGCCCGACGTCAACAATCCCGGTTTCCGCAACATCACCTTCGACGATCTCGTTGCCGCCTATGGCGAGGCGGCGCGCGGCCTCGCCGAGGGCGGGGCGGATTTCATCCTGTTCGAGACCGTCTTCGATACGCTGAACGTCAAGGCCGGCATCGTCGCCGTCGAGCAGCTCTTCGCCGAAACCGGCCGGCGGTTGCCGATCATGATCTCCGGCACCATCACCGACCTCTCCGGCCGCACCCTGTCGGGCCAGACGCCGACCGCCTTCTGGTATTCGGTGCGCCACGGCCATCCGATGACCATCGGGCTCAACTGCGCGCTCGGCGCCAGGGAGATGCGCGCCCACATCGCCGAGCTGTCGCGCGCCGCCGACACGCTCATCTGCGCTTACCCGAACGCGGGCCTCCCCAACGAGTTCGGCGAATACGACGAGAGCCCGGAGGCGATGGCCGGCATGCTCGGCGAATTCGCTCGCGCCGGCTTCGTCAACGTCGTCGGCGGCTGCTGCGGCACCACGCCCGACCACATCCGCGCCATCGCCGCGGCGATAGAAGGCGTGCCCCCGCGCGCAATCCCCCAATCGTCGGCGGCCATGCGCCTCTCCGGCCTCGAACCCTTTGAGTTGGCTTCATGAATTCATCCGCCGCGACCGGCTTCGTCAATGTCGGCGAGCGCACCAACGTCACCGGATCGGCCCGCTTCCGCAAGCTGATCACCAACGGCGATTATGCTGCCGCGCTCGATGTCGCCCGCGACCAGGTCGCCAACGGCGCGCAGGTGCTCGACGTCAACATGGACGAGGGCCTGCTCGACTCGGAAGAGGCGATGGTGACCTTTCTCAACCTGATCGCCGCCGAACCGGATATCGCCCGCGTGCCGATCATGATCGACTTGTCGAAATGGTCGGTCATCGAGGCGGGCCTCAAATGCGTTCAGGGCAAATCGATCGTCAATTCGATCTCGATGAAGGAGGGCGAGGATGCCTTCCGCGAGCGCGCCGAGACGGTGCGCCGCTACGGCGCCGCCGTCGTGGTCATGGCCTTCGACGAGAAGGGCCAGGCCGACACGCTGAAACGCAAGATCGACATCTCGGCCCGTGCCTACAGGATCATGACCGAGGAGATCGGCTTCCCGCCCGAAGACATCATCTTCGATCCCAACATCTTCGCCGTCGCCACCGGCATCGAGGAGCACAACAATTACGGTGTCGACTTCATCGAGGCGGTACGCTGGATCAAGGCCAACCTGCCGCACGCCCACGTCTCCGGCGGCGTCTCCAACCTCTCCTTCTCCTTCCGCGGCAACGAGACCGTGCGCGGCGCCATGCACGCCGTCTTCCTCTATCACGCGATCGCCGCCGGTATGGACATGGGCATCGTCAATGCCGGCGCGCTGCCGGTCTATGATGAGATCGCGCCGGAGCTGAGGGAGCTGTGCGAGGACGTGGTGCTCAACCGGCGGCCGGATTCGACCGAGCGCCTGCTCGAAGCCGCCGAACGCTATCGTTCGGACGGCGGCGAGAAGGCGGTGGCCGACGAAGCCTGGCGCTCGCTGCCCGTGGAGAAGCGGCTCGAGCACGCGCTCGTCCACGGCATCACCCAGCATATCGTCGAGGATACCGAGGCGGCGCGGCTTGCCGCCAAGGCGCCGCTGGAGGTGATCGAGGGGCCGCTGATGGCCGGCATGAACGTGGTCGGCGACCTGTTCGGCTCCGGCAAGATGTTTTTGCCCCAGGTGGTCAAGTCGGCGCGCGTGATGAAGCAGGCGGTTGCCCACCTGTTGCCGTTCATGGAGGAGGAGAAGCGCCTCAGCGGCGCGGTTGACCGGCCGGCGGCGCGCATCCTGCTCGCCACCGTCAAGGGCGACGTCCACGACATCGGCAAGAACATCGTCGGCGTCGTGCTCTCCTGCAACAATTACGAGGTCATCGACCTTGGCGTCATGGTGCCGGCGCAGAAGATCCTCGCCACCGCCAAGGAGAAACAAGTCGACATCATCGGCCTTTCCGGCCTGATCACGCCGTCGCTCGACGAGATGTGCAACGTGGCCGCCGAGCTGGAGCGCGAGGGCTTCGACGTGCCGCTGCTGATCGGCGGGGCGACCACCAGCCGCGTCCACACGGCGGTCAAGATCACGCCCAACTACCATCGCGGCGCCACCGTGCATGTGCTCGACGCCAGCCGCGCCGTCGGCGTGGCATCGAGCCTGCTCGGTACCGGCAAGGCGGCCTATGCGGAGAGCGTGCGCGACGAATACCGCAAGGTCGCCGAGGCCCATGCCCGCGGCCAGGACGAGAAGCGCCGGATCACGCTCGAACAGGCGCGCGCCGACCGCTTTGCCATCGACTGGAAAGGCTTCCGTCCGGTCAGGCCGACCTTTATCGGCACCAAGACGCTCAGCAATTATCCTGTTGCCGAACTCGTGCCGTACATCGACTGGACGCCGTTCTTCGCCACCTGGGAGATGAAGGGCACCTTCCCGCACATCCTCGACGATGCGAAGGCCGGCGCCGCCGCCCGCGCGCTCTTCGCCGATGCCGAGGCGATGCTGAAGCAGATGGTCGAGGAGAACTGGCTCACCGCCAACGGCGTCATCGGCTTCTGGCCGGCCAATGCGGAGGGCGATGACATCGTCGTTTATGGGGACGAAGCGCGCGGGAAGGAGAGGGCGCGGCTGTTCACGCTCCGCCAGCAGATCGCCCGCTCGGGCGCCAGCAAGCGCGCCCATGTGGCGCTCGCCGATTTCGTCGCGCCGCGCGAAACGGGGCTGCCCGACTATGTCGGCGGCTTCGCCGTCACCGCCGGCATCGGCGAGGAGGCGGTCGCCGAGCGCTTCGCCCGCGCCAACGACGACTACTCCAAGATCCTCTCCCAGGCGCTCGCCGACCGTCTTGCCGAAGCCTTCGCCGAGCGGCTGCACCAGCGCGTCCGCCGGGAGTTCTGGGCCTATGCGCCGGGCGAGGCGCTGACGCCGGAAGACCTCATCCGCGAGGCCTATGACGGCATTCGTCCGGCGCCGGGCTACCCGGCCCAACCCGACCACACCGAAAAAGGGACGCTGTTCTCGCTGCTCGATGCCGAGGCCGCCACCGGCATCAAGCTCACCGAGAGCTTTGCCATGTGGCCGGGCTCGTCGGTGTCGGGGCTCTATTTCGCCCATCCCGACAGCCACTATTTCGGCGTCGGCCGCATCGAGCGCGACCAGGTCGCCGATTATGCCCAGCGCAAGGGCTGGCCGCTGGCCGAGGGCGAGCGTTGGCTGGCTCCCATCCTCAACTACGAGCCGGCGCGGCCGGTGGCGGCGTAGGGGCCGGGTTGCCACCGGATTTGCGTTTGCCGGGCCCACGCACTAGCGTTTGCGCGGGTGGCAGGGGCTGAGCAAAGACGCCGGTGCGCAAGCATCGGCGGGATTTGCTGAGGAGGCCTGCATGTCCAATCCCCCGACGATCCGTTCGACGGCTGTGGCCGTCATCATGTCCGCCGGCCTGATTGCCGCCGGCTCCAGCATGGCGCTTGCTGCCGGCGCTCCCGATGCCTGCAAGCTGGTTGCCCCCGATCTCGTCACCAAGATCATGGGAACGCCGATCAGTGCCAAGCCGGTCGATCATGGCGGCGGCACCAATGTCAGCATGTGTTCCTACCAGGGCGCCGCCATCGGCAGCGGCTTCATGCTGATCGCGGCGGCGCTGCCGAAGAGCGATCTTGCTGCCCAGGTTGCCGACCAGAAGAAGGCTGTCCTCAACGACACGCCGCCGCCCGGTATCGAAAAGCCGAAGGTCGCCGATGTGTCCGGCGTCGGCGACGCGGCCTTCCTGGTGTCCTCGAATGTCATGGTCCAGCTGCACGTCTTCGCGCGCGGCGACAAGCTCGTCATCAGCCGCAATGTGCCTGCCAGCCCCAAGGCGATCGCGCAGGAAAAGAAGATCGCCGAAGCGGTCATCGCCAATCTCCCGTGACACCCTCGTGCGGCCCACGTGTCGCCGCTATGATCGCGCCCCCGTGAAGGAGAGACCCATGTGCCGCAACATCCGCACGCTCGCCAATTTCGAGCCGCCGGCGACCGACGACGAAATCCACGCCTCGGCGCTCCAGTTCGTGCGCAAGATCAGCGGTTTCACGCGGCCGTCCAGGGCCAACGAGGCAACGTTCAACCGCGCGGTGGAGGAGGTGGCGCATATCGCTCATCACCTGCTCGCCGACCTCGTGATCAATGCCCCGCCGCGCGACCGCGCGGTCGAGGCGGCAAAGGCCAAGGCGCGGGCGGCCCAGAGGTACGGGTGAAGGGCACGCCGTTCGTTCCCGCGCAGACGCGCACGCAGAGGAGCCGTTTCGAGAGCGATGAGCTTCTGGGTCTACATCCTGGCCAGCGGCAAGAACGGCACGCTTTGCATTGGCTCGACCGATGATCTGCTTCGCCGCGTATGGGAGCATCGGGAAGGCGTCGTGCCGGGCTTCACGCGCCGCTATGGGGTCAAGACGTTTGTCTGGTTCGAGGCACATGAGACGCGCGAGAGCTGCCTGCTCCGCGAGCGCCAGATGAAGAAATGGAACCGGAAATGGAAGCTCCAAACTATTGAACGGGCAAATCCCGCGTGGCGTGACCTCGCACCGGAACTGGGCTTGGCCGATTCCGTCCTTGGGTCCCCGCTTTCCGCGGGGATGAACGATTGTGGCTTGGGCGGTGCCCCAAATTCCGTTCGTCCCCGCCCCCGAGCGGGGACCCAGGGACAGAGTCGCTACAAGCCAAGGCCGGATGGTGAGGCATGACTGGCTGTAAATCGCTGGCCGGGATGGTCATCGCATGAACGCACGGTCTTGCGCGATCAAGGCCGGCTTAGCGCTGGCGCTGCTCGCCGCTCCCGCCGCCGCCAACATCATCGGCGCGGACGACCGCGGCGCGCTCGACGTCCTCGGGCCGAAGCTCGGCCTGTCAGCGGCAGAGATCGCCCGTATCCGCCAGGTCTCGGGCCACGTCGCCTGCTTCGGAGCGCAGCCGGTGCTGGCCTCCGGCGCCCTGTTCCTCACCGACGATCTGGTGCTCACCGCCGCCCATCCCTTCTTCGAGGATGGCAAGCGCGCCAGCAAATGCTTCTTCCGCGCGCAGGCGCCGGGCAGCGACTGGATGCCGCTCAAGACCGACGCCGCCAATGCCCGCTTCGGTGCGGTTCCGCCGAAGCCCGGCTCCAACAACGACTGGGCGGTCGTCCGCCTGGCGAGGCCGATCGCGGACGCCGCACCGTTTCCGCCCGCCGCCACCCGGCCGCGCGCCGGCGACAAGCTGATCGTGCTCACTGCCCATCCGGCCGACATGACGGCGACGGACCCGGCCATGCCGGTGGTGCGCGGCTGCACTGTCCGGCGCGTGCCGGTCTCGACCGCGGCCACCAATTTCTTTCGCAGCGATTGCGATGCGGCCGGTGGCGCCTCGGGCGGCATGCATCTCGCCCGCGTCGATGGTGCGCTCGTCTTCCGCGCCATCACTATCTCCACCGGCCCGTGGCGCGACCCGGCGCTCGCCGGCGCCGCCTATGACGAGAAGACGGGCAGCGTCACCACGGCGCTCACCACCGACGCGGCGATCCTCGCCGCAGCCAAGGCGCTTGCCGGCGCGGCGCGGTAACGATGGCCCCGCCTTGTCGCGTCGCGCTCCTCAGCGCCGATTTCGCATTTTCATCGCAAGTGACGGTCCATTGCCTGCTAGGCTCCCGTTGCAGCGGACGAAACGGATCGGAAGAGCAAGGAGGCGCGTCATGGCCGGCCTGATCATCACCATCGCCCAGCAGAAGGGCGGGGCGGGCAAGACGACCGTCGCCGCGCATCTCGCCGTTGCCTACATGCTTGGCGGCAAGTCCGTTGCCCTGCTCGACGTCGATCCGCAGGGCAGCCTCGGCCAGTGGTACGAGCGCCGCGAGGCACTCTACGGCGAGGACGATACCGGCCTCACCTTCCGCACCGCCAGCGGCTGGGGCGCCCGCCGCGAGGCGAAAAGTCTCGCCCGCAGCCACGACTTCGTCATCGTCGATACACCGCCGAAATCGGACGTCGAGCTCAAGCCCGCCATCAAGGGCGCGTCGCTGGTGGTGGTGCCGGTGCAGCCCACCCCGATGGACCTGTGGGCGACCGAGCCGACGCTGGCGATGATCGACGCCGAGGGCACCGCCTCGCTGCTCATCCTCAACCGCGTCATTGCCCGGGCGCTGATCACCGGCGAGATTACCGAGGCAGTGGGCAAGCTCGGCCACAAGGTGGCGCGCAACTCGTTCGGCAGCCGCGTCGCCTATGCCTCGTCGATCGGCGAGGGCAGCACCGTGCTGGAGACGGAGCCCAGCAGCCTGGCGGCGGAGGAGGCCGAGGCCGTCGCCCGCGAGGTTGCCCGCCGCGCCGCCGCTGCCGGGTAGGGGCACGCAAGGCAGGGCACTGCCGCATTCGTCGCCTCTCCCCGGCGGGGAGAGGGGGCGGGGTGAGGGGCGCCACGCCCTGTTGCAGACCAGCCCCGCACCCGGCGCCGGGCGAGGGGCTTGCGTTCCGCCGTGGTCTGCCCATCTATGGTTACCGATAGTGACCATTGAACCATTCCAATGGAGGCAATCCAGATGTCCCTTCGTCCCGTCAAGCGTGTGATCGACGCCAAGCCCACCCTGGAAGGCGCCGGCGTCAAGCTGCACCGGGCCTTCGGCTTCGGCCAGACCCGCGATTTCGACCCGTTCCTACTGTTCGATGACTTCCGCAACGAGAAGCCGGAGGATTTCCTCAAGGGCTTCCCGTGGCATCCGCACCGCGGCATCGAGACCATCACCTATGTGCTCGCCGGCACGGTCGAGCACGGCGATAGCCTCGGCAACCGCGGCAAGCTCGGCGCCGGCGATGTCCAGTGGATGACGGCGGGCAGCGGCATCATGCATCAGGAGATGCCGCAGGGCGACCCGAAGGGCCGCATGCACGGCTTCCAGCTCTGGGCCAACCTGCCGTCCTCGCTGAAGATGACCCACCCGCGCTACCAGGACATCAAGGCCGCCGACATCCCCGAGATCGTCGACGACGACGGCACGGTGGTGCGCGTCGTGGTGGGCAACTTCTGGGGCAAGAGCGGCCCGGTCGAGGGCGTCGCCGCCGATCCCAACTACATCGACGTGTGGGTGCCGCCAGGCAAGAAGAAGACCCTGCCGGTGGAGACCACGCGCCACGCCTTCGCCTATGTCTTCGAGGGCTCGGGCAGCTTCCGCGACGCCTCGCACCCCTTCGGCGTGCTCACCGAGAAGAGCGACGCCGATGGCAACGAGCTCATCGTGCGCGAGACGGTCGGCAACCGCTCGATGGTGTTGTTCGACTCGGGCGATGAGGTTACCGTGCAGGCAGGCGACGAGGGCATCCGTTTCCTGTTGGTCTCGGGCAAGCCGCTCAAGGAACCCGTTGCCTGGTACGGGCCGATCGTGATGAACACGCAGGCCGAGCTGCAGCAGGCCGTGCGCGACCTGCAGACGGGCAACTTCATAAAGGAGTCGGCGTAGCCATGTCTGCCGCCGGCCGGACGGTTCTCGTCACCGGCGCCAACCGCGGCATCGGACTGGAAGCCTGCCGCCAGCTCAAGGCGGCCGGCTTCGCGGTGATCCTGACGGCCCGTGACGCCGACGAGGGGCGGGCGGCGGCCGAATCGCTCGATGTCGCGTTCAGCCCGCTCGACGTGACCGCTGCCGACGACATCGCCGCTCTCGTCGACGACCTGCACCGGCAGGGGCGAACCCTCTACGGCCTCCTCAACAACGCCGGCGTCTCGCTCAACGGTTTCGACGGCGAGGTGGTGCGCGAGACGCTGGCGGTCAACTTCTTCGGCGCGCTCGGCCTCACCGAGGCGCTGCTGTCGCTGATCGAGGATGGTGGCGCCATCGGCATGGTGTCGAGCGGCATGGGCGAGCTCAGCGCCTATTCCCCGGCGTTGCGCGCCCGTTTCAGCGATCCGGCGCTCACCCGCGACCAGCTCGTGACGCTGGTCGACGAGTTCACCGCCGCCGTCGATGCCGGCACCTACAGGAAGGCGGGCTGGCCGGGTTCGGCCTATCGCGTCTCCAAGGCGGCGATGATCGCGCTTGCCAGGCTGCTGGCGCGCGACCTGGCGCCGCGCCGCATCGCCGTCAACGCGGTGTGCCCCGGCTGGGTGCGCACCCGCATGGGCGGCGTCGTGGCGCCGCGCAGCGTGGCGCGTGGCGCCTCGTCGGTGGTGTGGTCGATGACGCCGGGCGAGGCCACCGGCGGCTTCTTCCGCGACGGCAGGCCCACCGCCTGGTGAGCCTTCTTCCGGCGTGCGACTTGGCCTTGCCGCCGCTTCCGCGCTAAACCCCTCGCTTGGGCTGTGGAGCCGAGAGGGCTCCGAGACGGGAGGCGTCCTCGCTTGCTGCCACAGATCTGGCCGGCCATTCTCACTCTCGGCTGGATTCTCTTTGCGATTGCGGCGGGCGAGGGGGCGATGGTGCTGGTCTCGCTGGCCGCGCACGATGGCCTCGCCGAGGTCTTCGCGATCAATGCCTGCGTCACGTCGCTGTTCGCCGGCGCCTGCGTGCTGACCACCAAGGGGCGGCCGTTCGAGCTGCGCTTCCGCGACGCTGCCCTGCTCACCGCCGTCGCCTGGTTCGTGGTGCCGCTGTTCGGCGCGCTGCCGCTGATGGCCTATCCGACCAACCTCAGCCTGCTCGACGCCTATTTCGAGTCCGTCTCGGGGCTGACCACCACGGGATCGACCGTGCTCACCGGCCTCGACGCCATGCCGCCGTCGATCCTGTTGTGGCGCTCGACGCTGCAATGGATCGGCGGTATCGGCATCGTCGGCCTCGCCATCGTCATCCTGCCGTTCCTCAAGATCGGCGGCATGCAGCTTTTCCGGCTGGAATCGTCGGATCGCTCGCAGGACGTGGTGCCGCGGGTGCGCAGCGTCGCCAATTCGGTCGGCCGTATCTACCTGATCATCACCATCGCCTGCTTCCTCACCTACTGGGCGCTCGGCATGACGCCGTTCGATGCGCTCAACCACGCCTTCACCACGGTGTGCACGGGCGGCTATTCCACCCACGACCTGTCCTTTGCTTGGTTCCACAGCAGCGCGCTCAACTGGGCCGGGGTGATCTTCATGACCGCCGGCAGCCTGCCGTTTCTCGCCTATGTGCGTCTGTTCCGGCGCGGCCGCATCAGCGAACGGGTCGACCCCCAGGTCACCGCCTATCTCATCATCGCCGGCGGGCTGTCGGTGGCGCTCGCCCTGTGGCTGGTGCTGCAGCCGGGCCACGGCAGCTTCGGCGATGTCACCGATGCCGCTTTCACGGTCGTGTCGATCATGACCACCACCGGCTTCGGCTCCGGCGATTTCGTCGCCTGGGGCACTTTCGCCGCCGTGTTCCTGTTCATGGTGTCGTTCGTCGGCGGCTGCACCGGCTCGACCGCCGGCGCCATCAAGGTGTTCCGCATCCAGATCATGGCGCGCGTCATCATCCAGCACATCCGGCAGGCGCTGCATCCGCACGTGGTGAGCCGCCTGCGCTACGGCCGGCGCACGGTGACCGAGGACGAGGCAGCCTCGGTCGGCACCTTCGTCTTCCTCTATCTCCTCACCTTCGTGATCGTTTCGGTGCTGGTCAGCCTCACCGGGCTCGACGCCGCCACCGCCATGTCGGCAACGG
Source organism: uncultured Alphaproteobacteria bacterium (assembly GCA_963782045.1). GTDB lineage: Bacteria > Pseudomonadota > Alphaproteobacteria > Rhizobiales > Kaistiaceae > CAVSRC01. The sequence continues at coordinate 52,697 of CAWAIR010000003.1, read as the reverse complement.
CGGCGACGCTGGGCAATGTCGGCCCCGGCATCACCGAGGGAATCGGTCCGGCCGGCAATTTCGCCAGCATGCCGGAGGTCGCCAAGGCGCTGCTCACCATCGCCATGATCGTCGGGCGGCTGGAAATCCTCGGCGTGATGATCCTGTTCCTGCCGAGCTTCTATCGTTGAACGGGGACGAGGAGAAAAGGAGAAGGCCGGCACCGCGCTTCAGGCGACACCGGCCTTCGTCCGATCGTTTGGGCCTCAAATCGATGCAACGCCGGCGTCGCTAGAGGGCGCCGAAGACGATAGCCCCAATGAACAGGAACGCCGCAAACACCATGACCACATGGAACGGTCGAGATAGGCTCATGGTCTGTCTCCCGTATCCTTGGCTATGTCACAGAGTCTATCGAACCGCGGCCGATCGACAAGAAAAAACTTTCCGCACTGCGGTACCGCGAGATGACGTGAAGGCGGTTGGCCAAGTCATTCTGAACGCAACACTTACGCCTGTGGACAATCGCGTGCCGCCGATCTGGAATGCCTCTCATGTACACCGCGCGTGGCGGCGAATGCGCAAATGGGTTATCCCGAGCCGTCGTTTTAGCTTAGCCAACGCACCTGCCATGGCGAACCGTATCTCTGCATCGACATCGCGTCTTGCTCTCATCAGCGTCGGCGTCGGCATCGCGGTGCTGGCGATCAAGTTCTGGGCATGGGGGCTGACCGGTTCGGTGGCGCTGTGGTCGGACGCGCTGGAGAGCCTGGTCAACGTGGCGACCGCGGTCGCCGCGCTGATCGCCATCCGCTACTCGGCCCTGCCGGCGGACGCGAACCATCCCTTCGGTCACGGCAAGGCGGAATATTTCTCCGTCGTGCTGGAGGGCGTCCTCATCATCATCGCGGCGCTGTCGATCCTGTCCGCGGCGTGGAACGGGCTGCACCATCCGCACCCGCTCGATCAGCCGGCGCGCGGCCTTGCCGTCAACCTCTTGGCCAGCGCCATCAACGCGGCGTGGGCGTCGGTGCTGGTCACCGTCGGGCGCAGGCGGCGGTCGATGGCGCTGGCCGCCGACGGCGTCCACCTGTTCACCGACGTCGCCACTTCGGTCGGTGTCTTCATTGGCCTGGTGCTGACGGTCATCACCGGCTGGCTGGTGCTCGATCCGCTGCTCGCCGCGCTGGTGGCGGTCAATATCATCTGGCAGGGCTGGAAGCTGATCCGCGTGTCGGTCGGCGGCCTCATGGATGAGGCGGTATCGCCGGATATCCTCGATCGCATCCGCGCCATCATCTCGGAGAACGCCGTCGGCGCCATCGAGGCGCACGACGTGCGCACGCGTCACGCCGGCCACATGATCTTTATCGAGTTCCACCTGGTGGTGCCGGGCGTCATGCCGGTGTCGGAGAGCCACGCGATTTGCGACCGCATCGAGAAGGCGCTGCGCAGCGTCGTGCCCGATGTCCACATTGCCATCCACGTCGAGCCGGAAGAGAAGGCCAAGCACACCGGCGTCGTTGTGGTGTGAGCTTCGGGTGAGCTCACGGTCATCAGCCAATTGACAGCTTCGCCATGCCACAAGGCAGGCGATGAAGAAATTTCCCTTGCGAATCCTGCATTTCTCGGCGGTCGTCGGCATCGCCATGGTCGTGGCTCCGGCGTGGCTGTTGCGGGGAGGACCGGCGTTCGCGGTCACCGGGCCGGTGGCGGCGCCCCCCGCCGCGATGCCAGCCGATGCCGCCGCGCTCGGCGGCTACAACGTGCTCATCGCCGATCGCGGCAACAACCGCGTCCTGCTGGTCAGCCCCGACAAGCAGATCCTGTGGGAATACGACTTCACCGGGTTGCCGCGCAGCACCGGCGCCGACGACGCCTTCTTCGCCGATGGCGGCAAGAGCATCATCGTCAGCCTCGAGCACCAGCAGGTGGTGCAGATCATCGACATCGCCACCAAGCAGGTCACCTGGCAATATGGCAAGCTGGGCAAGCGCGGGTCGCGCGACGGCCTGCTCAACTTTCCCGACGACGCCTACCAGCTCCCCAACGGCGACATCAGCGTCGCCGACATCCGCAACTGCCGCATCCTCGAAATCTCGCCCGACAAGAAGATCGTGCGTCAGGCCGGGCTGACCGACCGCTGCGGCAGCAAGCCGCCGCTGCTCGCCTCGCCCAACGGCGACACGCCGCTGCCCGACGGGCACGTGCTGATCAGCACCATCCAGGATCATTCGATGACCGAACTGGATGCGGCGTGGAAGCCGGTGCTCAAGCTCAGCCTGCCGGTGCGCTACCCGTCCGACCCGCAGATGACCAAGGCGGGCAATTTCCTCATCGCCAGCTACACCCGCCCCGGCAGCATCATCGAGATCAACAGCGCCGGCAGTGTCGTGTGGGACTACGCCCCCACCGGCGCCGCCCGCCTCAACCGCCCGTCGCTCGCCATCGAACTGCCCAACGGCAACATCATGGCCAACGACGATCTCAACCATCGCGTCATCGTCGTCGACAAGACCTCCAAGACGATCCTGTGGCAGTACGGCGTCACCGGCCATCGTGGATCGGCGCCCGGCCATCTGGCGATTCCCGACGGCCTCGACATCATCAAGGCGGCTCCCAATGGCTGACCTCCGTCGCTGGTCGGGCGCCGCCCTGGCGGCGGCATTGGTGGGTGCCGCCGTCATCCATCCGGCAGCGGCCGCTCCTGCCGTCCACACGGTCGGTTCGGTCACGCGGCACGCGGCGAAGTTCGTCGGCCAGGATGTGGCGATGCGCGGCTATCTTCTCGCCCGCGAGAACGGCTATGTCCTGTTCTCCGACGAGCCCGGCGGGCGCATCGGGCGCTACGATCTGCCGGTCACCGGAAACGGCGTCGCGGCGATCGTGCCGCGCAAGCGCTATGTCATCGAAGGCACGTTCCTCGACCACGGGCTGGTGGCGAGCAACGGGAATCCCGATCACCTGGAACTGACCAAGCCGCCGCAGCCGGCGGCGCCGTAGGCGGCGGCCAATCCTCAACCCTTCCTTAATGGAATTGGTCGCATTTGAGCGATCATGGCCCGTCGCGTTGCGTATCAGGCGGTCGCCGTGGTCGGGCTGGCCATCACGCTTTCCGGCTGCGGGTTCGGCTTCTTCGGCTTCGAACAGCGCGCCGCCTGGCGCGACCGGGAGGAGCGCGCCTGCATGGCGAGCCGCCCGCCGGTGGTGTTTTCGGCCTGGGTCCAGCCCGAGCGCGCGATCGACGGGCGCGGCGCCTGCGGCATCACCTATCCGCTGAAAGTCTCGGCGCTGGAGGACGGCTCGGTCCGCGTCGGCCCGTCGGCGATGCTCAACTGCCCGATGACCACCATGCTCGAGGACTGGTTCCGCAATGCCGTGCAGCCGGCGGCGATGGCCTGGTTCGGCGCGCCGGTGGTGCAGATCAAGCAGCTCTCCAACTACGCCTGCCGCAGCATCGACAGCATTCCCGGCAAGCAGCTTTCCGAGCATGCCTTCGGCAATGCCATCGACATCGCCGCCTTCACGCTCGCCAACGGACGCACGGTGACGGTGAAGCACGGCTGGCGCGGCGCGCCGGAGGAGCAGGGTTTCCTGCGCGAGGTCGAGGCGTCGGCCTGCGAGACCTTCAAGACGACGCTCGGCCCCGGCGAGCCCTATCACGGCGACCATTTTCACCTCGACCTCGCCCATCACGGCCGCAGCGGCACCTCGCGCTACTGCAATCCCAAGCCGCAGGTGCAGCCGCCGCGGCGTCCGCCCTATGGCGGCGGCCTGTTCGCCCGCTCCAACATCGACTGGATGCGCACCGGCTCGATCGCGCCGGAGGGCGCGCCGCTCGACACGCGCCCGGACGATGTCGTCCGCGACGGAGCCGATCCCCTCGGCGTCTCCGGCTTCAATGGCGCGCTCACCGCCCCCGCCGCCGGCGGCAACTGATCCACTCTGCGAAATCGGCGCAATGACGGGGCTGCCATGGCGGCGCCGGGTCTCTATATCTCGCCGCACAGCCAGCCGGAGAAGCTCCATGCGCGCCGTCGCCTATCGCCATGCCCGTCCCGTTACCGCCGACGATGCCCTCATCGATGTCGACATCGACCGGCCCGAGCCGGGTCCGCACGATCTTCTGGTCAAGGTCGAGGCGGTCTCGGTCAATCCGGTCGACACCAAGGTCCGGCGCAACAACGATCCCAACGGGTCGGTCAAGGTGCTGGGCTTCGACGCCGCCGGCATCGTGGCGGCGGTGGGGAGCGGGGTGAGGCTGTTCAAGCCGGGCGACGCGGTCTGGTACGCCGGGTCCAATGCGCGCCAGGGCTGCGATGCGGAATATCACGTGGTCGATGCCCGCATCGTCGGGCCGAAGCCGGCAAGCCTCGATTTCGCGGAGGCCGCGGCGCTGCCGCTGACCGCGCTCGCCGCCTGGGAACTGCTCTTCGACCGCATCGGCGTCAGCCGTGGACCGCAGGCCGACAAACGCACGCTGCTGGTCGTCGGCGGCGCCGGCGGCGTCGGCTCGATCGCCATCCAGCTCGCCCGTGCGCTCACCGGCATGACGATCGTTGCCACCGCCTCGCGCCAGGAGACGGCCGACTGGGTGAGGGGCCTCGGTGCCCATCACGTCGTCAATCATCACGAACCGCTGCAGCCGCAGCTCGCCGTCCTCGGCTTCACTTCGGTCGACGTCATCACCGCCTTCGCCGGCACCAGGGCGCACGCCGCGGCGCTCGCCGAGATCGTCTCGTCGGAAGGCCATATCGGCATGATCGAGGGCGACGGGCCGGCCGGCCTGGAGGCGGCGGATTTCGGCAAGCTCTTCCAGAAAGCGGTGGCGCTCCACTTCGAGCTGATGTTCGTGCGCGCCCGCGGCGGGCCGACCATGATCCGGCAGCACGAGATCCTGAAGGAGGTCGCCGCGCTGGTGGATGCTGGCACGCTGCGCACAACGCTGACCCGGCGGCTCACGCCGATCAATGCGGCCAACCTGCGCGCGGCCCATGCCGAGGTGGAGAGCGGGCACGCCATCGGCAAGGTGGTGGTCGTGGGCTGGGCGGACTGATCGGAACCGACAAAGCGTCTTCCTGAGCGGCTGAGATGTGGCCACCTCCCCCTTGGTGGGGGAGGTCGGATTTCCCCGGCTTGCCTCGGCAAACCGGTTTGAAAATCCGGGTGAGGGGGACACCGGTGCGGCGAAGGCAAGGTGATGGTGGAGCCGGCCGCGCCGGCGGAGGCAGGCCCCCCTCACCCTGTTTCTCTAGGCTCGCTTGTGCTCGCCAAGAGAAACAGCCCTCTCCCACAGGGGGAGAGGGGGAAGGCGGATAGGCACGTCACCCAAAGTCGAGCGGCCTTGCTGCCCGTGCGTAGGGGCCCGGGCCATCGCACGTGACAGCACCATTGCTTAAGGTCACGCGAGACAGGAAGGACGCCCATGCACATCGTCAAGGGACTGGTCGCCGCGGGAATCGTGATGATTGCGGCGAGCGCTGAGGCGCAGCCACTCCTGCGCAACGACCCCAACCGCCCGGTCAACGCCATCAGCCACGATCTGGGCGTCTCCCGGCAGCAGTTCATCGCCTGTTTCTGGAACGTCAATCCGGCGCCGAAGGGCACTACGCCGACTGCCGAGCGGCAGATGGCCAACAAGGCGGTCCTGCTCGCCTGCCTGCAACAGGCCAACCCGTCGCTTACCAACGATTCGCTCGATGCGGTGATGGACAAGTACCGGCCGGGAGGCCGCGTCGCCGGCCGCTAGTCTAGGGGCCGCTCTGGCGCCGCTCGGCCGCCGGCTCCGTGTCGCCCCGGCGGCGCTCGTGCGGGCTCACGCGGTGAACCGAGAAAAGACGGTCAAGGAAGCGTTCGTGACCGGCGAGCAGGGCCGAGTGCCGATCGGCGAAGAAGTCGATGATCATGCCAGCCTTCATCAGGGCATAGGAGCCCTCATGGTGCGTAAAATCCATCCTGAGGCGTGCGAACGCCTCATGGTTGTTGGCGGTTTCCCGCATGATCACCTCGAGCGGCGGCTCGGGTCCTAGTTCCGTCACGGCGCCTGCAATCGGTCGCCGTCCCCATCCGATGCTTATGGGGCATTCGCCGCGAAATTGCTAACAATTCGGGGCATATTGGTCGAGAAAGCGCAGGGTCTTGGTTAATCCCGTCTTGCGCCGTAGCCGCCGCCGGTGGGCGTGGTGACGATCACCGCATCGCCCGGTTTCAGCCGCGTCTGGTCGCAGCCGGACAGCGTCTCGATCGAGCCGCCGGCGCGGCGCACGCGCGTCAGGCCGAGCGCGCCCGCTTCGCCGCCCATGAGGCCGTGCGGCGGCACCTGCCGGTGCGACGAAAGGATGGCGCAGTCCATCTCCTCGAGGAAGCGCAGCGTGCGCTCGGTGCCGTTGCCCGCATGCCACTTGCCCTTGCCGCCCGAGTCTTTCCGGATGTGGAAGTCCTCGAGCAGGACGGGGAAGCGGAATTCCAAAATCTCCGGGTCGGTCAGGCGCGAATTGGTCATGTGGGTGTGGACGCCGTCGGCGCCGTCGAAGCCGCTGCCGTCGCTCAAGGTCCCGGCCGGCGCGCCCGAGCAGATGGTCTCGTAATACTGGTAGCGGTCGTTGCCGAAGGTGAGGTTGTTCATGGTGCCCTGGGCGGAGGCGAGTGCGCCGAGCGCGCCGAACAGGCAGTCGGTGACGGCCTGCGAGGTCTCGACATTGCCGGCAACCACCGCCGCCGGATAGCGCGGCGACAGCATCGAGTTCTCCGGAATGACGATGTTGATCGGCCTGAGACAGCCGGCGTTCATGGGGATATCGCCCTCGACCATGACGCGGAAGCAATAGAGCACCGCGGCGCGGGTCACCGGCTCCGGCGCGTTGAAGTTGGTCTTCTGCTCGGTACTGGTGCCGGTGAAGTCGACGGTCGCCTCGCGCCTGTCGCGATCCACGGTGATCTTCACGCGGATCGTTGCGCCCTGGTCGGTCTCGACGGCGAATTCGGAATTGTGCAGCGCCGAGATCACCCGGCGCACGCTCTCCGCCGCATTGTCCTGGACGTGGCCCATATAGGCGGTCACCACGTCAAGGCCGAAATGCTCGACCATGCGGCGCACCTCCTGCACGCCCTTCTCGTTGGCGGCGATCTGGGCGCGGAGGTCGGCGACGTTCTGCGCCGGGTTGCGCGCCGGCCAGCGGTGGCCGGTGAGCACGTCCATCAGTTCCGCCTCCCGCAAGCGCCCGCGCTCAACCAGGCGCAGATTGTCGATAAGCACGCCTTCTTCGTCGACGGTGCGCGCCCGCGGCGTCATCGAGCCCGGCGCCGTGCCGCCAACATCGGCATGGTGGCCGCGCGAGGCCACCCAGAAGAGGATTTTGGGGCTGGGGCCGGCCTCGTCCTTCGAGGGCGGCTTCGCCGCCGCCTCAGGATGAGGCCGGAGTGAAGCCCCCTCATCCTGAGGTGCGAGCGTAGCGAGCCTCGAAGGATGAGGGGAGACTCCACTCTTCTTCCCGGTCGCGCCTTCGGTGCTCTCCGCCTCTTGTGCGAACACCGGCGTGCACACGGTGATGTCCGGCAAATGCGTGCCGCCGTTATAGGGCGCATTCAGCGCGAACACGTCGCCGGGGTGGATGTCGCCTTCGTTCAGCCGGATGATCGTCTCGACCGAGCGGTCCATGGAGCCGAGATGGACGGGCATGTGCGGCGCGTTGGCGATCAGCCGGCCGTCGCCGTCGAAGACGGCGCAGGAGAAGTCGAGCCGCTCCTTGATGTTGACCGAATAGGCGGTGTTCTGGAGGACGACGCCCATCTGCTCGGCGATCGACATGAAGAGGTTGTTGAACACCTCGAGCATCACCGGGTCGGCCTCGGTGCCGATCGCGGCGCGCTTCGGCAGCGCCGCCACGCGGGCGAGCACGACCGCGTCGGCGGCGGTGACCGTCGCCTGCCAGCCGGGCTCGACCATGATCGTCTGGTGCGGCTCGATGACGAGCGCCGGCCCGGCGACCGCGTGGCCAGGCTTGAGGTCGGCGCGCAGGAAGACGCGGGTGGCGTGCCAGGCGCCCCCGGTATAGACGCGCGTCTGGCTGTGTGCCGCCGGTTCGTCGTCGGCGAGCGGCTGCTCGGCCTCGGCGATGTCGGCGCCGCCGCCAACCGCCTCGACCTCGAGGCTTTCCGCCACGATTGCCTTGTCCTCGAAGACGAAACCGAACTGTTTGCGGTGCGCCGCCTCGAAGGTAGCGATCATCTCGGGGAGGGGGAGGAGGGCAGGTTCGCTTACCCCCTCACCCGGATCGCCTAAGCTCGCTGATGCTCGCAAAGGCGATCCGCCCTCTCCCACAGGGGGAGAGGGGACGTCTGCGGCTCGCGGGTACGTCCCCTCTCCCTTGGTGGGAGAGGGCTCTTTCTCTTGGCGAGCGTCAGCGAGCCTAGAGAAAGAGGGTGAGGGGGAGGAGTCCCGCCTTCGCTCCATCACGGTCACGGGAATCGGCGTGTCAGTGCCGTCGTAGCGCAGATGGGCGCGGACAATGATGGTGACTTCGGAATTGCTTACGCCCTGCGCTTCAAGCTCGGCCGCAGCCTCGTCGGCGAGCTCCGCCGCCAGCGCGGCGAGCCGCGCCGCGATGCCGGGCTCCACGGGCGCCATCACCGCGCGGTTGCGCGTGGCGCGGATGTCGGCAAGCCCCATGCCGTAGGCGGAGAGCACGCCCGAATGAGGGTGGATGAGCACCGTCCTGATGCCGAGCGTGTCGGCCACCTTGCAGGCGTGCTGGCCGCCGGCGCCGCCGAAGCAGTTCAGCGCATATTCGGTGACGTCGTAGCCGCGCTGCACGGAAATCTTCTTGATGGCGTTGGCCATGTTCTCGACGGCGATGTGCAGGAAGCCGTCGGCGATCTCTTCGGCGCTGCGCCCGTCGCCGATCTCCGACGTGAGCGCGGCGAACCTGGCGTGCACCGCGCCGGCGTCGAGCGGCGCGTCGCCGCCGGCCCCGAAGACATGCGGGAAGAACGCGGGCTTGAGCTTGCCGACCATGACATTGGCGTCGGTCACGGTCAGCGGCCCGCCGCGGCGGTAGCAGGCGGGGCCAGGGTCAGCGCCGGCCGAGTCCGGGCCAACCTGGTAGCGCCCCTGGGCATATTTCAGGATCGAACCGCCGCCCGCCGCGACCGTGTGGATGCGCATCATCGGCGCGCGCATCCTCACCCCCGCCACCTCGGTCTCGAAGGCGCGCTCGTAGTCGCCGTCATAGTGCGAGACGTCGGTCGAGGTGCCGCCCATGTCGAAGCCGATCACCTTGGCGAAGCCGGCGCGCCACGCAGTCTCCACCGCTGCCACGACGCCGCCGGCGGGGCCGGAGAGGATGGCGTCCTTGCCCTGGAACAGATTCGCCGCCGTCAGCCCACCCGACGACTGCATGAACATCAAACGGGGGGATGAAGCCTCGGCGTTGGCGGATCGGTCACCTCTCCCCGTTGGGGAGAGGTCGGCGCGGAGCGCCGGGTGAGGGGGCGCGGACGCATCCGGATCGCTCGGCACCCCCTCACCCTGTCCCTCTCCCCGCTGGGGAGAGGGGACGAATACGGCGGAGTTGCTGCTGCTCCCCAGTTCCCGCGCCACGCGGTCGACATAACGCCTGAGGATCGGCGAGAGATAGGCATCGACCACGGTGGTGTCGCCGCGGCCGACCAGCTTGATCAGTGGCGAGACCTCGTGGCTGACCGAGACCTGCGGGAAGCCCATGGCGCGGGCCAGCGCTGCCACCTGTCGTTCGTGCTCGGGGTAGCGCCAGGCGTGCATGAAGACGATTGCCGCCGAGCGGATGCCGGCGTCCCAGGCGGCCTGCAGGTCGCGGCGCACGGCGGCAAGATCGGGCGCCGCCTCCACCGTGCCGTCGGCGCGGACGCGCTCGGCCACCTCGACGACCCGCTCGTAGAGCATCTCCGGCTTGACGATCTTCTTGGCGAAGATTTCCGGCCGCGCCTGGTAGCCGATCCTCAGCGCGTCGCGGAAACCGTGCGTGATGAGAAGCACCGTGCGGTCGCCCTTGCGTTCGAGCAGCGCATTGGTGGCAACCGTCGTGCCCATCTTCACCGCCGCGATCGTGTCCGGCGGGATCGGCGCGCCATCGGCGACGCCGATCAGCCGGCGGATGCCGGCGATCGCCGCGTCGGCATAGGCCGGGTTCTCCGACAGCAGCTTCGCGACCCGGATGCGGCCGTCGGGGTCGCGCGCCACCACGTCGGTAAAGGTGCCGCCGCGGTCGATCCAGAAGTCCCATTTGCCCGTTCTGTCGCTCAATGCACCCGTCTCCTGCCCGGTCCCGCCATGACTGGCACGGCCGGTGCTCCCGCCTCAAGGCCCGCGCCACCGTTGCCCTAGGAAAGCGGCGCTACTGGCGATAGCATCCCGCCCGGAGGTCCTGTGGAGTAGCATTCGCATGCGTAGCATTCGGCCGCTTCTGGCGGCCCTGGTTTTGATTCTCTGGGCGGGGGCGGCGTGGGCCGTCTGTCCCGGCGTTAACGTTCAGTTCGAGGATTCCTTCGACCAGTTCCGGCCGACATGGGGCGACCCGTCGGCGACGGTGCTGGTCGAGAACGGCAACATGATCCTCAAGCCGGCCTCCGGCACCTACGAGTGGCGGGCCAATACCGCCGCTCTCTACGACGACCTCGACATGTGCGTCACGGTGACCACGCTGGCCGCGATCGAGCCGATGGACGCCAAGGCCGGGCTCATGTTCTGGTACGACGACGTCAACAATTTCTACGTCTTCGAAATCGCCCCCAACGGGCGCGCCTCGGTGTGGCGCCGGCAGAACGGCAAGTGGCTGGCGCAGGTGAAGTGGGCCGATGCGCCTTCCGTCAACAAGGGCGACGGCGCCATCAACGAGTTGCGCGTGACCACGGTCGGCAGCGACGCGACGGTCTATGTCAACGGCGCCGAGTTCAAGAAGATCTCGGGCTCGCCGCCCGACAAGGGACAGCAGATCGGCCTGTTCGCCGCCTCGCCCGACCAGGGCCAGGCGTCGTTCGCCTTCGAGGGCCTGCGCGTCACCAAGCCGTAAGGCGCTATCGATCCGTCCGCCCTCATCCTGAGGTGGCTGCGAAGCGGCCTTCGAAGAGCCTGCCCCCGACCTGATCGGGGGACCAGGCTGGCCCACGCCGCCGGCGTAGGCATGCCCCGTCTTGCGCCGTGGTCCTGATTGGACGAATCTCGGTCCCGCGATGACGATCTGGAACTGGATAGGGCAGGCGGCACAGAGCGGCGCCGGGGCGTTTTCGACGCTGTTCGGCTGGGTCGGTGACCTCGTCGTCGGCGATCCCGAGACGCGCCGCCAGGTCGCCTTCTCGGTGGCGCTGATCGCGCTCTCGGCCAAGATGGCCAAGGCCGACGGCATCGTCACCGCCGACGAGGTCGCCGCCTTCCGCCGCGGCTTCGCCGTGCCGCCGGGCGAGGAGCGCAACGTCGCCCGCCTGTTCGATCTCGCCCGCCAGGATGTCGCCGGCTTCGAGACCTACGCCCGCCGCATCGCCGATATCTACGACAACGACTGCTGCCCGCTCGAGGACGTGCTCGACGGGCTGTTCGTCATCGCCAAGGCGGATGGCGCCGTGCACGACGCCGAAATGGCCTATCTGGAGCAGGTGGCCGGGATCTTCGGCTTCACCCACGCCGATTTCGAGCGGATCGCCGCCCGTCATGTGGTGCCGGAGGAGGGCGACCCGTACATCATCCTCGGGGTCGGCCGCGATTGGTCCTTCGACAAGATCCGCCGCGCCTATCGCCGGCTGGTGGTGGAAAACCATCCCGACAAGGTGATCGCGCGCGGCCTGCCGGAAGAGTTCGTGCGGGTTGCCACCGAGCGGCTCGCCGCCATCAACCGCGCCTTCGAGCGGATCGAGCTGGAGCGCGGCCGGATGGCGCCGGTCTAGAACGGCGCGGCGGGGCGGGGGGCCGATGACCATGCCGTTGACCTGCGAGCAGATGCCGTCGCCCAATCACGGGCCGCGCGCCGAAGGCAAGCCGATCGACATCCTGCTTCTGCACTATACCGGCATGCCGTCGGAGGCGGGGGCGCTCGCCTGGCTCGCCAATCCGCAGTCGCAGGTCTCGGCGCACTATTTCGTCGGCGAGGACGGGCGCATCGTCCAGATGGTCGCGGAAAGCGAGCGCGCCTGGCATGCCGGGCAGTCGTTCTGGGCCGGCGAGACCGACATCAATTCCCGCTCGATCGGCATCGAGATCGCCAATCCCGGCCACGAATTCGGTTATCGCAGTTTCCCGCCGGCGCAGATCGCGGCGGTGATCGCGCTCTGCCAGGACATCCTGTCCCGCCATCCGATCCCGGCGGAGCGCGTGCTCGCCCATTCCGACGTGGCGCCCACGCGCAAGGAGGACCCCGGCGAGCTGTTTCCGTGGGGTGAGCTCGCGGCGGCTGGCATCGGCCATTGGGTCATGCCGGAACTGGTGGTTGCCGGGCCGGAGCTGAAGTTCGGCGACAGCGGTGCGGCGGTCGCCGACCTCAAGCAGAGAGTTCCGCGCCTACGGCTATGGCCTTGGCGCGGAATTGGTTTTCGACGATGAGACGGCGGCGGTGGTACGCGCCTTCCAGCGCCATTTTCGCCCGGCACTGGTCGATGGCATCGCCGACGTCTCGACGCTCGCCACCCTCGCCAAGCTTGCCGCCGCGCTCGGCTGAGCGCGGCGATTGCCATCGTCAGGCCGGCTGCCCGGCGGCGCGCGGGGCCTCCGCCCGGTCGCGCCCCAGCGACGCTCCCCACCGTGCCACGATGAGCACCACCCAGGCCACGTAGAAGGCGGTCAGGAAGGCGACGAAGGGCAGGCGGTCCGCCCCGGCGAAGACCTCCTGGAAGAAGCCGGCGCCGAGATAATTGTGGGTGAAGTGGACGATGACCACCGGCCACACGCTGCCGCCTGCCACGTAGAGCCAGGCGTAGACGACGCTCACCGCCATGATCGCCACCGCGATCAGCCACGGGTCCTCGCCGGAAACGAACAACGGCAGGTGCCAGATGACGACGCCGAGGCCGATCCACAGGCTCGCGGCGAGCGGCGACATCGTCTGCTGCAATGCGTGCTGACCGTAGCCGCGGAAGGTGACTTCCTCCGGCACCGGGCCCTCCAGCAGCACGATGCCGACATAGAAGGCGAGCTCGCCGAGGCCGTAGACGGGCAGGGCATGAGCGGGTGTGCCGATCGACAGGGCGAACAGCGTCGACAGCGCCGCGATGCCGAGCGGGCCGAAGAAGGCGGTGGCATAGACCCAGAGCGGCGCGCGGAAGCGGATGATGCGCTTCAGCCAGGCGGCGAGCCCGGCGCGGCCTTCGCTGGCGAGGATGACGATCGGCGCGGCGATCAGCGGCCCGAGGGCGAAGTTGGTGGCCTGCCCGTCCGGCGCGAAGCCGGGAATCAACGGCCACCAGGTGAAGGCGCAGGCGAGCGCGAAGAACAGCGCGATGCGGCGTGTGGTCGGCATGGGTGTCGCCCCCAAGGGTTCGGATATGCGGTGGAGTGATGCCGGCCGGGCCACGCTGATCTTGTGGCGGGAGCTGCAAGGTCCCACGGGACGGCATCGTCTCGGCCGCTCCATGCCACGGCCCGGCCGGTTGCGCTGTGACCCCGGCCACACGCGCGGGCGTTCGTGCCCGGCCCCTTGACCGGCGGCGGCGGCAATGCCATCTCCCGCCGGTCAGTCGGCTGGACGGCCGCTCCGGCAAGGGTCGAAAGGCCGCCGGGGAGGAAAGTCCGGGCTCCACGGAAACACGGTGCCGGCTAACGGCCGGCGGGGGCGACCCCAGGGAAAGTGCCACAGAAAGCAAACCGCCCCGCCTGGCTTCGGCTGCGCGGGGTAAGGGTGAAAGGGTGGGGTAAGAGCCCACCGCGGGACCGGCAACGGGACCGGCACGGTAAACCCCACCGGGAGCAAAACCGAATAGGGACGGCGCGGGATTTCGGTCCCGGCAGGTTTCCAGGCCAGCCGTCCGGGTAGGTTGCTTGAGGCGTCCGGCAACGGACGTCCGAGAGGAATGGCCGTCACGCGGGCGAAAGCCCGCCATACAGAACCCGGCTTACAGGCCAACTGGCACATGTCGAGGCGCCGTCGACCCCACAAGGTCGGCGGCGCCGCCATGTTTGGGGGGCCCTCACTGGATTGGGGCCGGTCATCCTTCGAGGCTCGCTCTGCTCGCACCTCAGGATGAGGGCTCCTTCCAGCCCTTTCCCCCGCCTCATCCTGAGGTGGCCGCCAAGCGGCCCTCGAAGGATCGGGCTGGCCACCGGTTCACCGCTCATACCCGTCCGTCAACGTGTTGAGGAACGCCACCAGGTCGGCGATCTCGGCATCGTCGAGCGCCGGCCTGTCGCCGCGCTTGCGATCGAACGGCGCATCGATCCGGTCGACGTTCTTGCGATACTGCGCCGGCAGGTCGTTGTATTTCTCGACCGTCCCGTCTGCCGCGCGCGGGTAGATCTTCGCAGGCTCAGTCTCACGCAGCACGTAGAAGCGCACCACATCGGTGAGATTCTTGTAGACGCCGTCGTGGAAGAAGACGTGCCGGGTGGCGGCGTTGCGGAGGGTCGGCGTCTTGAACAGGCTGCAATTCGGCGCCTGCTTGGCATAGATGTCGTCGCGCAGTGGCCCGCAGACGCCAAGATCGAAATAATGAGGGTCGGCATTGGCGGGGATCGCCGGATTGCGCGGCACGCCCAGCGCCTCGTATTCGTAGTCGGTGAAGACTGGCGGCGCGCCATCGGCCGACGGCTTGTCGAGGTGGCAGGCGGCGCAGTTGCCTTTCTTCTCGTCGTCGAAAAGCTTGAGCCCCGCGCGCCTCCGCCGGCGTCAGTGTCGCCTTGCCGGCGAGGTAGGCGTCGTACTTGCTGGTGAAGGAATGGAACGACGGATCTTCCGTCTCGAAGCGGGCCAGGGCGAAACCGGCTTCCTCGACCGTCTCCCGCGCGTCGTCGAGCACACCGTTGCCGAACAGGCTGGCAAGCTCGCGGCCGTACTCGGCCTTGAGCGTCCGATAGAGCGCCTGCTGGTCGGTCGCCATCTCGAACGGCGAGTAGAGCGGCCCCAGCACCTGCTCCTGCAGCGTGGCGGCGCGGCCGTCCCAGAACATGCCGCCCTCGGGCACGATGTCGTTGCCGTTGCCGGCTTTCGGCGTCCGGTTGTGGGCGGCGGCGGTGAGCAGCGCAGTGGCGTCGGCGGCATTCCCCTTTGCAATGGCCGCGGCCTCGGCCATGGGCGAGGCCTCGTTCATCTCGGTCGCCGGTGTCTCCGGTCCAACCTCGAAGGGCGGCGTCAGGAACTTGTAGGTCAGGCTCGGCGTGGTCCTGATGCCGGGCCTGTCCATGGTCGGTCCACCGAGCTGGACCGCGAGATCGTTGGCCGGCGCGTAGTGGTGCGCCGGGTCGTGGCAGAACGCGCAAGCCATGGCGCCGGAGGCCGAGAGCGTCGGGTCGAAGAACAGCTTCTTGCCGAGCGCGGCCATGGCGGAGAGCGGCGTCTTGGCAACCGGCGCTGCCGCAACGGCATTGGCCGCGAGCGGGGCCGGCAGCAGGGCCGCGCCCGCGAGCATGATGCCCGCGAGCGCGACGAACTGCACGGCAGGCTTGAAGGCGCGCCGCGTCATGGGTGGGTGCCTCAGCCGTGGACCTTGCCGGTGGTCGGGTCGAGCGTCAGGGCAGGGGTGGAGGCCTTCCAGTCGAACATCGGGTCGAGCTTGCCGGCGATGGCGTCGAACGAGCCCTGGCCGATGCGCTCGCCGCCGAGCCAGTTGTCCTCGATGAACTTCAGCACCGAGCTCTGGTCGGTCAGCGTGTGGTCGACGTAGTTGACCTTGGCGTAGGGCGACACGACCAGCAGCGGCTGGCGGGTGCCGTAGCCGCAGCGGCCCTCGACAGGTTGGCCGTCGATGCCGGCAAGCGGCGTGCCGTTGGAGCAGGCGTCGCCGTTGAGCACGTCGTAGCCCTTGACCGGGATGGCGGACGGATTGACCAGCGCGCGGGCGTGGTCGTACCAGCCGTCGGAGTTGTCGTAGAGGATCACGACGGCGGTCGACTTCCAGTCCGGCGTCTTCTCCAGCTTGTTGATCGCGTCGACGATGAATTCCTGCTCGTCGAGCGGATCGGAGTAGCCGGCGTGACCGTCCTGGTAGGCCGGGGCCTTGAGGAAGCTCACCGCCGGGAAGTTGCCGGCATTAAGCGCCGCCCAGAAGTCGGTCATGTCGTACTGGTGGTTGGCGCCGCCGTCATTGGCGGTGCCGATGGCGGCAACCGAGCTCGGGCGGACGTGCTTGAGATTGGCCGTCGAGGCGTAATACTGGAACGGCTGGTGGTGCGGGATGTAGTCGGCGCTCTTCACGTTGATCAGCGACGAGGTGGTCGAACGGGCACAGCCGGTCGAGCCATCGGTGTTGGTGGCGGTGAGGTCGAAGCCGCCCTCGAAGAAGCCCCAGGAAATGTCCTGGGCGTTGAGCAGGTCGCCGATGTTCTTGCCGGCCATCAGCGCGGTCGGATACTTCGGGTTGGAGCAGACGTCGCCGGTCGGGTCGAGGTCGCTGATCATCGTCCAGTTGCCGTGGCCGTCCGGAACGACGCGGCCGCCGTCATAGGTGCCGTCCTTCTCGAGCGTGTAGCCGGTGGGCAGGATCATGCCGTTGGTCTGGCCCGAGACCAGGTTGATGGCGCCTGGGGTCGAGGGACCGAAGGTGGTCGAATAGGAATTGTCGCTCATGGCGAAATGCTGGGCATAGTTCCACAGCGCCGTGACGGTGTTGCCGTCGTAGTAGCCCATCACCAGGCCCTTGCTGCCGAAGGTGCCGGCGCCGCCCTTGGTGCCCTTGCCCGTGAACTTGGGGAAGAGGTCCATCTTGGTGTCGTCATAGGCGGCCTGCTCGGCGGTGTAGCCGTGGTTCTGGTCGGCGGTGCCGGCCTGGGTGCGGTCGAGGCGGAAGGGATCGGCCGCGTCCTCGCCGTTGTCGGCATTGGTCTTGTTGGGGTTGCCCTGGAGCAGGCCCGCATGGGCCAGCGTGTCGATGTCGGAAGGCGTGTCGGCGGCGGCGGTGAAGGCCGGCTCGCCGTCGGGGTTGGTCGCCTTCGGATAGGTGGCGAAGTAGTGATCGAAGGAGACGTTCTCCTGGAAGATCACGACCAGATGCTTGATCGGTGTCGCCGTGTCTGCGGTAGCGGCACTGGCCTGTGCGGCAACGCCGAGAGCGAGCGCGCTGGCGCCAGCCAGTGCGGCATGTCGGAAATGTCGAACCATCGGAAAGGATCCCGGAGTTTGTGTGTGAGTGTGTGTGTGGGTGTCGCCCCAAGGCGGCTACTACCGGCGGTGAATGTCACTTGGGTGAACCCCAGATGACGCTCCCCATATTTTTTTAAACGTTCCAGGGTGGGTCGGACGGCCGGAGGCTCGAAGCACCTGTTGCTGGTGCAAAATCCGAACACAGGGCTGGGATCAGTAAAACGCCTGACCGTGATCCCACCGTCTCACTTTGAAGATTGCGATCGAGCGATCGTGTCTCGGCTCGACGATCACAGCGAATCGGAAATCCTTGTCCTTGCTTTCAATCCAAATCGAGAATGGCACATTTCAAAGTCGCGAGTTGCTGCTTGTGGCGACTTTCCCATCAATATGGGCTTTGATTGTCACTCGACGATCAAGTTCAGGGGCTACTTGTCCATAAAATGAGATCGTTGTTGATCCCAAGGTGCGGTCCGCGTCCAGCCCGACGAGTGCGTGTGTGTATTCAGTGACCGTCGGCAGATACAGCGCGATAGCGTCAATTAGTTCCTGGACAGTGATTGTCGGTACACGTGGCCGTTTCGGACGGGGTGGGGCAACAAACTCGCTCATAGGTCGTTCGACGATGTGCCGAAGACCTTTATCGAGTCGGCTTCGATGCGCTTGCGCATCGTGGGATGCAGGCTGTCGCGTGTCGTAATGTGCACTTCGCAGCCGATCCGGTCATCGAGGGCCAACTTGATTCCGGCGAGATCGATCAGGGAGAAATGCGCGTTTGGGTCGTATTCGACGAACACGTCGACGTCGCTGTCCGGCCGCGCCTCGTCCCGGGCCGTCGAGCCAAATAGAAAGAGCGACGTCGCGCCAAGGGCACGAGCCGCGTCCTGATTGGCTCTGAGTTTCTCAATCGCCGTTTCGCGTTTCATCGTTCGAATTTAGTTGCAATGCGTGGAACTCGCTACGCGCGGATGGCGGCCTCGGCGCCCTTCAGCCTGGCGATGGCTGCGTCGCGTCTCATGCCCCTTATGTAGCCGCACCGTGGCGGCAAAACCACACTGCCGGCGCCAGTGGCGGTGCCCGGGCGCGGTCTGAACCGTTTCTTAAGCCTAACCGTTGCTGAATGGGCTGGCGCTCCTGTCGCTCGGCGCAACGCAAAACCCAGCCCTTTCCTTGACGGCCCGCGAAATCCCATGATATCCCATGAAATCCCGGAAGAAGACCGGCGCGTCGCCGGTCAACCGGCCGAAAGCGCGAGGGTCGTCATGCAGCGCGCCAGGGTCGTCCGGCCGGCGCATCGCCGGTTCTGCCGGGATGACAGGATCGGCGGGTGTGCATCTCCGCCGGATAATGCGGGCGAGGGCGATGGACGAGTTCGTTTCCACCTTCACCAATCGGCTGGACGCCAAGGGTCGCGTCTCGATCCCGGCGCCGTTCCGGGCCGTGCTGGCGGTGGATGGATTCGACGGGCTCTATTGCTGCCCGACGCTGGACCAGCAGGCGATCGATGCCGGCGGCAATCGCCTGCGCCAGGTGATCGGCGCCAGCATCGCCAATTTCGAGCCATTCTCGGAGGACCACGAGCTGTTGTCGACGACGCTGATCGGCGACAGCGAGATCCTCAGGATCGATCAGGACGGCCGCGTCGTGCTGACCGACACGATCAAGGCCCATGCCGGCATCACCGACCGGGTCGACCTTCGTCGGCCAGGGCTACAAGTTTCAGATCTGGGAGCCGGAGCGTTTCGCAGCATACCGGGAAGAGGCCAAGAACCGGCTGCGCGACCTGCGGAAACGGCTGGCACCAGGCCATCGCGCGACGGGTGCGCATCAGAGGACTGGGGAATGAACACGGCGGGCAGCGGCGTTGATCCTACCGACGCCGCTGGCGGACCGGCCCGCCACGTCCCTGTGATGCTGGAGGAGGTTGTTCACTTCCTCGCGCCCGTCGCCGGTGGCGTCTATATCGACGGCACCTTCGGGGCAGGCGGCTATTCCGCCGCAATCCTTGCCCGGGGGGCGACCGTGATCGCCATCGACCGCGATCCCCGAGCCCTTGCGGCCGGCGCGGCCATGGCGGCTTCCGCGGGCGGTCGGCTGACGCTTGTCGAGGGGCGCTTCTCCGCCCTCGACGCGATCGCCCGCGCCCATCGTCGCGAACGGGTCGATGGCGTCGTGCTCGATATCGGCGTCTCCTCGATGCAACTCGACGACGCCGGGCGCGGCTTCTCCTTCCGCGGTGCCGGGCCGCTCGACATGCGCATGGGCGGCGACGGGCCGAGCGCGGCCGATGTCGTCAATCGCATGGATGCCCAGGCGCTGGCGCGGGTCATCGCCGTGCTCGGCGAGGAGAAGAAGGCGCGCGCCGTTGCCCGCGCCATCGACAAGGCGCGGGCCGAGAAGCCGCTGACCGGGACGATCGAACTCGCCGAAATCGTGGCGCGTGCCGTCGGCGGCCGCCGCGATTCTGCCATTCACCCGGCGACGCGCACCTTCCAGGCGCTCCGCATCTTCGTCAATCGCGAGCTGGAGGAACTGGCAGAGGCGCTCGCCGCCTCAGAGCGCGTGCTCGGGCCCGGCGGCCGCCTGGTCGTCGTCTCCTTCCATTCTCTCGAGGACCGCATCGTCAAGCGCTTCCTCGCCGACCGCTCGGCAACGTTGAGCGGCGCCTCGCGTCATCGCCCGGACGTGGCGGTGGCCGAGCCGACCTTCGCGCTGCTGGCGCGCGGCGCGGTGAGCCCCGGCGCCGCGGAGACAACCGCCAATCCGCGCGCCCGCTCGGCCCGTCTGAGGGCGGCGACGCGGACGGCGGCGGTGCCGCGGCCGCTCGACCGGCAGGCGCTCGGCGTGCCGGTGCTGCCGGAATTCATCGGGGGAGCGTGAGCTCATGGGTCGCATCGTCAACATCGTCCTCCTGGCCGCGATGATCGTCGGCGCGGCGGTCACCTACGACATGAAGCACAGGGCGGAGCTCGCCGCCGACCGGGTGGCGACCTTGCAGCACGAGATTGCCAAGCAGAAGAACGAGATCGTCCTGCTCAAAGCCGAATGGAGCATGCTGACCCAGCCGGCGCGCCTGCAGGCGACGATCGAGAAATACGCCGATCACTTCCAGCTTGAGCCGTTCTCGCCCGATCAGATCGCCACCGTCGACGAAATCCCGCTGAAGCCGGTTCCCATCGACGACAACACGGCCGAGAGGCTCGCCCGCATCGTCGCCAATCCGCCGATGCAGGTTCGCTAGGGCGAAGGAACAGGGAGCGACACGGCACATCCCATGTCGGCCACCGACAACCAGGCGATCCCG
This sequence comes from uncultured Alphaproteobacteria bacterium, assembly GCA_963782045.1. Taxonomy (GTDB): domain Bacteria; phylum Pseudomonadota; class Alphaproteobacteria; order Rhizobiales; family Kaistiaceae; genus CAVSRC01. The sequence goes on along the minus strand of CAWAIR010000003.1, from coordinate 32,165 downwards.
CAGGCGCCGCGCATCACGCGGGCGGTCAGCCGCAGCGCCCCCGCCGAGCCGCCGTCGGGTGATCCGGTGCGCCGGCGCATCCGCGTTGTCGTGCTGGCCTTTGCCTTCGCCTATCTCGCGCTCATCGGCCGGCTCGTCCTGTTTGGTCTCGATGCGCCGGACAGCGGCCCCTCCTACGACCCCAATGCCGCCATCGCCACCAGCCGGCCGGATATCGTCGATCGCAACGGCGAGATCCTGGCGACCGACATCAACATGTCGTCGCTCTATGCCGAGCCGCGCAACATCCTCGATCCCGACGAGGCGACCGAACTGATCACCAGCGTGCTGCCCGATCTCGACGCCAAGGCGCTGCGCGCCAGGCTGTCGACCAACGCCGGCTTCGCCTGGATCAAGCGCGAGATCACCCCCGAGCAGCAGCGCCAGATTCATTCGCTCGGCATTCCCGGCATCGGCTTCCTCAGCGAGAAGCGCCGCTTCTATCCGGGCGGCCCGCTGGCCTCGCACATCCTCGGCCTGGTCAACATCGACAACCAGGGCATCTCCGGCATGGAGAAGTACATCGACGACCACGGCCTCGGCGATCTCCATGCCGCCGGCTTCGCCCGTGGCGGCGATCTCGAGCCGGTACGTCTGTCGATCGACGTGCGCGTGCAGCACATCCTGCGCGACGAGCTGTCGAACGCCATGGACAAGTACAGCGCGCTCGGCGCCGCCGGAGTCGTGCTCAACGTCCACACCGGCGAAGTGCTGGCGATGGCCTCGCTGCCCGACTACAACCCCAACGACCCGGTCGATGCGCTGAAACCCGACCGGCTCAACCGCATGACCGCCGGCGCCTACGAACTCGGCTCGGTGTTCAAGAGCTTCACCTTCGCCGCGGCGCTCGACAGCGGCGCGGTGAAGATGACCGACGTCATCGACGCCAGTAAGCCCATCCACTATGGCGGCTTCACCATCCACGACTTCCACGGCAAGTACCGTCCGCTGACGGTGCCGGAGGTGTTCATCTTTTCCTCGAACATCGGCGCCGCCCACATGGCGATGAAGGTCGGCACGCCGGAGATGCAGGCCTATCTCAAGCGTTTCGGCCTCACCACCAAGCTGCAGACCGACTTGCCGGAGGTGGCGGCGCCCATCCTGCCGCGCCGCTGGACCGACCTCACCACCATGAACGTCGCTTTCGGTCAGGGTCTGGCCGTCACCCCGATGCAGACGGCGGTCGCCGATGCAGCGCTGGTCAACGGCGGCTGGCTGATCCCGCCCACCTTCGAGCCGCGCACCGCCGATCAGGCAAAAGCGATGGCGGTCAGGATCATCAAGCCGGAGGTCAGCGACGACCTGCGCTACCTCTTCCGCCTCAACGTGCTCAAGGGGTCCGGCCGCAACGCCGCCGTCCCCGGCTACATGGTCGGCGGCAAGACCGGAACCGCGCAAAAAGTCGTCAACGGCCGTTATTCGGACACACAACGGCTTAATTCATTCCTCGCCGCCTTCCCGATCGACGATCCCCAATATGTGGTGCTGGTCATGCTTGACGATCCGCAGCGGGCGAAAGAGGGTGGCGGCACCACGGCGGGCAGCAATGCGGCACCGACGGTGAGCGCGGTCATCCGCCGATCGGCGGCCCTGCTGGGGGTGGAGCCGCGCACCGACGACGGGGTCCAGGCCTTGCTGGTGTCGAATTGAACCCGCCGCGAAGACGCAAGCGGCACATGGAACGCACAACCGGACGACCTGAGTGTCGATGCATCTTGGAGACCTTGCCGCAGCTGCCGGACTGAACCTTTCCACTGGCATCGGGGCAATCGCGATCGGCGGGCTTGCGGCCGACAGCCGCAGGGTTGCGCCCGGCGACCTGTTCGCGGCGCTGCCCGGCGTTGCGGCCGATGGCGCCCATTTCGCCGGCGAAGCGGTTCGCCGCGGGGCGGTCGCCGTGCTGGCCGCGACAGGCGCCGCGCTCGACCTGCCGGCGGAGGTTGCCGTGCTGCGCGCGGCCGAACCGCGCCGGGCGCTCGCCCTCATGGCGGCGCGCTTCTATCCGCGCCAGCCGGCCCAGCTCGTCGCCGTCACCGGCACCAGCGGCAAGACCTCGGTCGCCGCCTTCGCGCGCCAGATCTTCGCCGCCGCTGGTCACGAGGCGGCGAGCCTCGGCACCATCGGCGTGGTCAGCGCGAAGCGCAGCGAATACGGCAACCTGACGACGCCTGATCCGGTGGCGCTGCACGCCGCCCTCGACCGGCTGGCGGGGGAGGGGATCACCCACGCCGCGCTGGAGGCCTCCAGCCACGGTCTCGACCAGCACCGGCTCGACGGCATCCGCATCGTCGCCGCCGGTTTCACCAATCTCGGCCGCGACCACATGGACTACCACCCCACGGTGGAGGCTTATCTTGCCGCCAAGCTCAGGCTGTTCACCGACATCCTGCCCGCCGAGGGCACAGCCGTCATCGACATGGACGGCGCCCGCGGCGCCGACGTCGCGGCGGTCGCGGAGAAGCGCGGCCAAAGCCTCATCCGCGTCGGCCGCGCCGGAAACGAGATCAGGCTCATCGCGCTTGCCGCCGAGGGCTTCCGCCAGCGTCTGCGTCTCTCCGCCTTCGGCCGCGACCAAGACCTGCTGCTGCCGCTGGCCGGTGCCTTCCAGGCCTCCAATGCACTGGTCGCCGCGGGGCTGGCCATCGGCGCCGGCGTCGATGCCGACACCGCCGTCGCTGCGCTCGCCAGCCTGCAGGGCGCCCCCGGCCGCGTGGAACTCGTCGGCCACAAGCGGAACGGCGCGCTGGTCTTCATCGACTACGCCCACAAGCCCGATGCGCTCGTCAGCGTCCTCCAGACGCTGCGCCCGATGACCAGGGGTCGGCTCGTCGTCGTCTTCGGTGCCGGCGGCAACCGCGATGCGGGCAAGCGCCCGCTGATGGGCAAGGCCGCCGCCGACAACGCCGATGTCGTCATCGTCACCGACGACAATCCGCGCTTCGAGGATGCGACGCTGATCCGCAAGGCGATTCTGGCCGCCGCGCCGGGAGCCATCGAGATCGGCGACCGTGGCGAGGCGGTCGCCCGCGCCGTCGCCATGCTGCAAGCCGGCGACGTGCTCTGCGTCGCCGGCAAGGGCCACGAGACCGGCCAGATCGTCGGCGACCGTCCCATCCACTTCTCCGACCACGAGGCGGTCGCCGCCGCGCTCGCCGCCGAGGAGGCCGCATGACCGGGCCGCTGTGGACGTGGGGACCCTTCCTCGCCGCCACCGGCGGCCGGCCGCTCGGGCCGCCGCCTGAGGCGATCACCGGCATCTCCATCGACAGCCGCACGATCCGGCCGGGCGAGGCCTTCTTCGCCATCCGCGGCGACACTCACGACGGGCATGATTACGTCTCGCTGGCGCTGGCTGGCGGTGCCGCTACGGCGGTGGTCGGCGAGGACCGCCTGGCCGGGCTCGGCCGCATCACCGGCTCGCTCACCGTCGCCGACGACGTGCTGGCGGCGCTCAGCGGGGTCGGCGTCGCCGCGCGGCTGCGCAGCAAGGCGCAGATCGCCGCGATCACCGGCAGCGTCGGCAAGACCACCACCAAGGAGATGCTGGCCGCGGCGCTGGTGCCCTCCGGTACCGTCCATTCGTCGCCGGCCTCGTTCAACAATCACTGGGGCGTGCCGCTGACGCTGGCGCGCATGCCACGCGAAGCCCGCTACGGCGTCTTCGAGATCGGCATGAACCACGCGGGCGAGATCGAGCCGCTCACCCGCATGGTCCGTCCGCATGTGGCGATCGTCACCACGGTCGAGCCGGTCCATCTCGAATACTTCGAGTCCGTGGAAGACATCGCGCGCGCCAAGGCGGAGATCTTCTCGGGCGTCGAGCCGGGCGGGGCGGCGATCATCAACCGCGACAACCCCCATTACGACCTGCTGGCGAGCCTCGCCCGCGCTGCCGGCATCGCGCGCGTCGTCGGCTTCGGCGAACATGCGCAGGCGGAGGCGCGGCTGACCACCGTCAAGCTCAAGGAGAATGTCTCCTGCATTTCCGCCGAGGTGCTTGGCCAGCCCGTCTCCTACAAGCTCGGCGCCCCCGGCCGCCACCTCGTCCAGAACAGCCTGGCGGTGCTTGCCGCCGTGTCGCTGCTCGGCGGCGATCTGGCGCATGCCGTCCTGACGCTCGCTGGGCTTGCCGCCGGCAAGGGGCGTGGGGCACGCCAGCGGTTGCAGGTGCCCGGCGGTTCGGCGCTCCTCATCGACGAGAGCTACAACGCCAATCCGGCCTCGATGAGCGCGGCCATCGCGCTCCTCGGCCAGGCCGAGCCGGAGCGCAACGGGCGGCGCATCGCCATCCTCGGTGACATGCTGGAGCTCGGGCGCGGGGCCGAGGCGATGCACGCCGCGCTCGCCGCGCCGCTCGCCGAGGCCGATGTCGATGCCGTCTTCCTGGTCGGGCCGCTGATGCGCGCGCTGTGGGATGCGTTGCCAGTGCGCCTGCACGGCGGCTACACCGAGCGCGCCGCAGACATGGAATCGCTGGTGGTCGATGCCATCGCCCCCGGTGACGTGATCATGGTCAAGGGCTCCAACGCCAGCCGCATGGGACCGCTGGTCGAAACCATCAAGGCGCGCTTCGCTCCTGCCAAGGCCGCCGCCAGTGTCGTGCAGGAACGGGATAGCGCCTGATGCTTTACTTCCTCGGTGAACTCGTCGAGCACGCCTCCGTCCTCAACGTGTTTCGCTACATCACCTTCCGCACCGCCGGCGCCACCATGACGGCGCTGGTCTTCGTCTTCCTGTTCGGCCCGATCATCATCTCGGCGTTGCGCCTGCGTCAGGGCAAGGGCCAGCCGATCCGCGCCGACGGGCCGCCCAACCATCTCCTCACCAAGGCCGGCACGCCGACCATGGGCGGGCTGATGATCCTCTCCGGCCTGATCGTGTCGACGCTGCTGTGGGCCAACCTCGCCAACGTCTACGTGTGGGTCGTGCTGCTGGTCACCGTCGCCTTCGGCCTCATCGGCCTTTACGACGACTACCTCAAGGTCACCAAGGAGACCGACAAGGGCTATTCCGGCCGAGCGCGCCTGACGCTGGAGTTCGGCGTAGCCGGCGCGGCCTGCGTGATCGTGGCGCTGGTCGGCACCGCGCCGCTGTCGACCACGCTCACCTTCCCCTTCTTCAAGGATCTGGTGCTCGATCTCGGCTGGTTCTTCGTGCCCTTCGGCGCTTTCGTCATCGTCAGCGCCGGCAATGCCGTCAACCTGACCGACGGCCTCGATGGGCTGGCCATCGTGCCGGTGATGATCGCGGCGGCGAGCTTCGGCTTCATCGCCTATCTCTCCGGCAACGCAGTGTTCGCCGATTACCTGCAGATCCACTTCGTGCCGGGCACCGGCGAGCTGGCGGTGCTGTGTGGCGCCATGCTCGGCGCCGGCCTCGGCTTCCTGTGGTTCAACGCGCCGCCGGCGGCGATCTTCATGGGCGACACCGGCTCGCTGGCTCTGGGCGGCCTGCTGGGTTCCGTCGCGGTGGCCACCAAGCACGAGATCATCCTGGCCATCGTCGGCGGCCTGTTCGTGGTCGAGGCGCTGTCGGTCATCATCCAGGTGGCCTCGTTCCGCATGACCGGAAAACGCGTCTTCCGCATGGCGCCGATCCACCATCATTTCGAGGAAATGGGCTGGACCGAGCCGCAGATCGTCATCCGCTTCTGGATCGTCGCCGTGCTGCTCGCCCTCATCGGCCTCTCCTCGCTGAAGCTCAGGTGACGACGCGATGATCCCCGTCACCAGCTTCGCGGACAAAAGCGTCGCCGTCTTCGGCCTTGGCGGCAGCGGCCGCGCGGCCGCGCTGGCGCTTGCCGCCGGCGGGGCGCGGGTGGCTGCCTGGGACGACGACGAAAACGCGGTCGCCACGGCGCGCGCCGCCGGCATCCCCATCGCCGACCTGCGTGCCGCCGATTGGCACGGCTTCGCCGCGCTGCTGCTGACCCCGGGCGTGCCGCTTACCCATCCGTCGCCGCACTGGACGGTCATCAGCGCGCGCGCCGCCGGCATCGAGGTGATCGGCGACATCGAGCTCTTCTGCCGCGAACGCAAGCGCCATTGCCCCGATGCGCCGTTCGTCGCCGTCACCGGCACCAACGGCAAATCGACCACCACCGCGCTGATCGCCCATCTGGTCGCCACCGCCGGCCGCGATGTGCAGATGGGCGGCAATATCGGCAAGGCGATCCTGTCGCTGGCGCCGCCGAGCCGCGGCCGCACCCACGTCGTCGAGTGCTCCTCCTTCCAGATCGACCTGGCGCCGAGCCTCGATCCGTCGATCGGCGTGCTCCTCAACGTCACCCCCGACCATATCGACCGCCACGGCACCTTCGAGGCCTATGCCGCCATCAAGGAGCGGCTGGTCGCCGATTCCGGCACGGCCGTCATCGCCGTCGACGACCGGCCGTCGCAGGCGATCGCCGACCGCGTCGCGCGTTCAGGCAAGCGCGTCATCCGCGTCTCCGCCCGCCGGCCGCTGGCCGATGGCGTCTATGCCGCCGGCGCCGATATCGTCGCCGTCGCCGATGGCGCCTCGACGCGGATCGCCAGCCTGACCGGCATCGGTGCGCTGCGCGGGGCACACAACGCGCAGAACGCCGCCGCGGCGGTGGCCGTCGCCCGTGCGCTCGGCCTCGACGCCGCGGCCATCGTCAGGGGGCTCGCCGGTTTCCCCGGCCTGGCGCACCGCATGGAGGAGGTCGGCCGGCGCGGCCGCGTGCTCTTCGTCAACGATTCCAAGGCGACCAACGCCGATGCCGCGGCCAAGGCGCTGGCGAGCTTCGCCCCGATCTACTGGATCGCCGGCGGCCGCCCGAAAGAGGGCGGCATCACGTCTCTCACCGATTTCTTCCCGCGCATCGCCAGGGCCTATCTCATCGGCGAGGCGGCGGAGGATTTCGCCAAGACGCTCGGCGCCAAGGTGCCGCATGCGCTGTCCGGCACGCTCGCCGCCGCGGTCGCCGCCGCGGCCGCCGATGCGGCCCAGGACCCCGCCGCGGAACCGGTGGTGCTGCTGTCGCCGGCTTGCGCTTCCTACGACCAGTTCAAGAATTTCGAGGCGCGTGGAGACGCATTCCGCGCTCTCGTGCTCCAGCTCGATGGAATCACCAGCCAGGGGGAGGCCGCCTGATGGTCAGCCGTGCCGATAGAAGTGCGTTCGCCGAGTGGTGGTGGACGGTGGACAAATACCTGCTCGGCGCGCTCGTCGTGCTGATGCTGGGCGGCATCGTGCTGTCCTTCGCCGGCTCGCCTGCGGTCGCCGAACGCCTCGGCTACGGCAGCTTCCACTTCGTCGACCGACAGATCGCCTTCTTCTTCCCGGCCCTGACGGTGATGGTCGCGACCTCGTTCCTCACCCCGGCGCAGGTGCGGCGAACGGCGCTCATCGTGCTTGCCGTCGCCATCGTGCTGATGATGGCCACCCTTATCGTCGGCGTCGAGGTCAAGGGCGCCCGCCGCTGGATCGATTTCGCCGGCCTGTCGGTGCAGCCGTCCGAGTTCATGAAGCCGGCCTTCGTGGTCGTCGTCGCCTGGCTGTTCGCCGAGAACCGGCGCCGGCAGGACATCCCCGGCAACGCCTTTGCCATCATCCTGTTCGCGATCACCGCGGCGCTGCTCATCGCCGAGCCGGATTTCGGCCAGACCATGCTCATCACCATCGCCTGGGGCAGCCTGTTCTTCATGGCCGGCCTGTCGTGGTTCTGGATTGCTGCGCTCGGCCTGGGCGCCGTTGGCGGTGCCGCCGCGGCTTACGTGACCATGCCCCACGTCGCCGCGCGCATCGACCGTTTCGTCGCGCCCAATTCGGGCGACACGTTCCAGATCGACAAGGCGCTCGATTCGATCATGCACGGCGGCTGGTTCGGCCAGGGGCCGGGGGAGGGGGTGGTCAAACGCGTGCTGCCCGACGCCCATACCGATTTCATCTTCGCCGTGGCGGCGGAGGAATTCGGCATCATCCTCTGTATCGGCCTGGTGCTGGTTTTCGCGCTGGTCGTCTTCCGCGGGCTTTCCGGCTCGACCCGCCAGGAGGACCCATTCGTGCGGCTCGCCGGCTCTGGCCTCGTGGTGTTGTTCGGCGTGCAGTCGGTGATCAACATGGCGGTCAACCTCAACATGATCCCGGCCAAGGGCATGACGCTGCCGTTCATCTCCTATGGCGGCTCGTCGATGGTGGCGGTCGCCTTCGGCATGGGCCTGCTGCTGGCGTTGACCCGCCGGGGGCCGGAACCGCGGCGCATCATGCGGCGGGTCATTGCCACCCCGCCGCCGGCGCCCAAGCCGGTGTGAGAATGACAGGGAGAAGGGGGCGGCACGGCCCTGCCCATTGAGTTAATGTCTGACAACAAACTCGTTCTGTTGGCGGCCGGCGGCACCGGCGGCCACCTGTTCCCGGCCGAGGCGCTGGCGCTGGAGCTCAAGCGCCGCGGCTGGCGCATTCATCTGGCCACCGACCACCGCGTCGAATCCTATGGTCAGGACTTTCCGGCGGAAGAAATCCATCGCATCGCCTCGGCGACGCTCACCCGTGCGCCGGTCGCCTTCGCCAAGGGTGTCGTCCGTCTCGGCATGGGGTTCCTGCAGGCATGGTCGATGATCGGCCGCCTGAAGCCGGCGGTCGTGGTCGGCTTCGGCGGCTACCCGACCCTGCCGCCGATGCTGGCCGCCGCCCGCCGGCATGTGCCGACCGTCATCCACGAGCAGAACGCCGTCATCGGCCGCGCCAACGGCTTACTGGCGCCGCTCGCCACCGCGATTGCCACCAGCCAGCCGCAGGTGCGCGGCACCGGGAAGGTGGTCGCCAAGATCGTGCAGACCGGCAATCCGGTGCGCCCGGCAGTGCTGGCGGCGGCTGAGACGCCGTACGCGCCGCCGACCGCCGACGGCCCCTTCCGCCTTCTGGTGTTCGGCGGCAGCCAGGGCGCCCGTTTCCTGTCGGATCTCGTGCCGGCTGCCGTCGCTCTGGTGCCGCAGGAGATGCGCGCCCGTCTCGCCATCGTCCAGCAGTGCCGGCCGGAGGACATCGCCCGCGTCAAGGCCGCCTATGGCGGGCTCGGCCTCGAACCGTGCCTGGCGCCGTTCTACAACGACATGCCGCAGCGCATCGCCGCGAGCCACCTGATCGTCTGCCGCTCCGGTGCCTCGACCACGGCCGAGCTGACCGTGATCGGCCGCCCGGCCATCATGGTGCCGCTGCCCGGCGCGCTCGATCAGGACCAGAAAGCCAACGCCATAATTGTGGCGGCCGCCGGTGGCGGCTGGCTCTCCGAGCAGAAGGACACGACGGCCGAGCACCTCGCCACGAACCTGAGAATTCTGATGGCCGATCCTGCCGCCCTTGCCGGCGCGGCGGCGGCGGCGCGGAAATGCGGACGCCCGGACGCGGTCGCACGGCTCGCCGATGTGGTAGAGCGTGTCGCGGCCGGCGACGCCACCGGCCGGACGGCAGGAGTTTCCGGATGAAAATGGGAATGGACATCGGGCCGGTGCATTTCGTCGGCATCGGCGGCATCGGCATGAGCGGCATCGCCGAGGTGCTGGTCAATCTCGGCTACCGCGTGCAGGGCTCCGACCTTTCCGACAACGCCAACGTCCAGCGCCTGCGCGAGAAGGGCATCGCCATCGCCATCGGCCATGACGCCGCCAATCTGGGCGACGCCAAGGTGGTGGTCGTCTCCTCGGCGATCAAGCGCGACAATCCCGAGCTCAAGGCGGCGCGCGAGCGCCTGCTGCCGGTGGTGCGCCGGGCCGAGATGCTGGCCGAGCTGATGCGGCTGAAGCAGGCCGTCGCGGTTGCCGGCACCCACGGCAAGACCACCACCACCTCGATGGTGGCGGCGCTGCTCGATGCCGGCGGCTTCGACCCGACCGTCATCAACGGCGGCATCATCAACGCCTACGGCACCAATGCGCGCATGGGCGCCAGCGACTGGATGGTGGTCGAGGCCGACGAATCCGATGGCACCTTCGTCAAGCTGCCGGCCGATGTGGCGCTGGTCACCAACATCGATCCGGAACACCTCGACCACTACGGCTCGTTCGAGCGGGTGCGCGAGGCCTTCCGCCAGTTCGTCGAGAACGTGCCGTTCTACGGCTTCGCCGTGATGTGCATCGATCACCCGGAGGTGCAGGCGCTGATCGGGCGCATCGAGGACCGCCGCATCGTCACCTATGGCGCCAGTCCGCAGGCCGACGTGCGCTACACGGATCTGCGCGTCGAGGGCGGCCGCTCGCTGTTCACCGCGCTCATCGGCGACCGCCAGGGCGGCGAGCGCCGCGTCATCGAGAACCTGTCGATCGCCATGCCCGGCGAGCACAACGTGCAGAACGCCACCGGCGCTCTCGCCATCGCCCATCACCTCGGCGTCTCCGACGGGGCCATCGCCGCCGGCATGGCTGGCTTCGGCGGGGTCAAGCGCCGCTTCACCCGCACCGGTTCCTGGAATGGCGTCGAGATCATCGACGATTACGGTCACCACCCGATCGAGATCGCCGCGGTGTTGCGCGCCGCCCGCTCGGTCGCCAAGGGCAAGGTGATTGCCGTCGTTCAGCCGCACCGCTACACGCGGCTGCGCGACCTCTTCGATCAGTTCTGCACCTGCTTCAACGACGCCGATATCGTCATCGTCGCGCCGGTTTATCCGGCCGGCGAGGCGCCGATCGAGGGCATCGACCGCGACCATCTGGTCGAGGGCCTGCGCGTGCGTGGCCATCGCGATGCCCGCGCGCTCGCGGGCCCCGAGGCGCTCGCCCCCGCCATCGCGGACCTCGCCAGACCGGGCGATTACGTCGTCTGCCTCGGCGCCGGCTCGATCAGCGCGTGGGCCTATGCGCTCCCCGGCGAACTGGCGAAGCGGGGCGGCAACGCCTAGATTGTCGCCCATGAGCGACAGCGAAACCGTCCTTGCCCGCGACATCAGCCGCGACCAGCTCCTGGCGGAGCTCCGCGCGCTGCGCCCGCAATTCGAGCGTGAGGGGGTGGCGCACATGGCGCTGTTCGGGTCGCGGGCGCGCGGCGACCACCGGCCGGACAGCGATGTCGATCTGATGATCGATATTGTGCCGGGAAGGCGTTTCTCGATGCTCGGCCTGATCGGGCTTGGCCACGTCGTTGAGGACCATATCGGATTGCCGGGCAGCGTCCTGATCCGGGGCGACCTCGGCAAGACCATGTCCGAGGGCGCACGCCGCGATGCCGTGGAGGTGTTTTGACGGACGACCGCGCCCTTTCGCGCCTTGAGGATATCAAGGACGGCATAGCGCAGATCCGGATCCTTGCTGCCGGCAAGACCATGGATGACTTGCGCGGGGAGCGAGCCGGCTGGGCTGCCTTCGAGAGGTTCCTGGAGATCATCAGCGAGGCCGCGCGGCACTTGCCCGCTGAATGGAGGGCAGAGCAGCCGCAGATTCCGTGGCGTCAGGTGGCGGACCTGGGAAACCGGCTTCGTCACGTCTATCGAGACGTCAATCCTCGGGCGCTCTGGGCAATCTACGAAGACGACCTCGATCCCCGCGAAGCTGCGATCGATGCCATGCTCGCCGCGCACGCGCCCAAGGACGCCACGCCGTGACCGCCCACCGCTTCGGCGACTTCGCCGCCGTCCGCGGACGGCTCTCCGACAACGCGGCGCTGGCGCCGTTCACCTGGTTCCGCGTCGGCGGGCCGGCGGAGCTTCTCTTCCAGCCGGCCGATACCGACGACCTCGCGCTCTTTCTTGAGAAACTGAATCCGGAAGTGCCGGTAACCGTCATCGGTGTCGGCTCAAATCTGCTCGTGCGCGACGGCGGCATCGCGGGCGTCGTCATCCGTCTGTCGGCCAAGGGCTTCGGCCATGCCGTCCGCGAACCGGACAATCGCATCCGCGCCGGCACGGCGCTCCCCGACAAGCGGCTCGCCGCCTTCGCGCTGAAAGAGGGCCTCGCCAGCTTCGCCTTCTATCACGGCATCCCGGGCACGCTCGGCGGGGCGCTGCGCATGAATGCCGGCGCCAATGACGGCGAGACGCGCGAGCGCCTCATCGAGGCCCATGCGGTCGATCGGCAGGGCAGGCGCCACGTCCTCTCCAATGAAGCGATGGGCTTCACCTATCGCCATGCTGCCGCGGCCGCCGACCTCATCTTCACCGAGGCGGTGTTCCAGGGAACGCCGGCGCCAGAGGCCGAGATCAAGGCGGCGATGGATGCGGTCGAGGCGCACCGCGAGCGCGCCCAGCCGGTGCGCGAGAAGACTGGCGGCTCGACCTTCACCAATCCGCCGGGCGGCAAGGCGTGGCAGCTCATCGACGCGGCCGGCTGTCGGGGCATGCACATCGGCGGCGCCATGGTCTCCGAGATGCACTGCAATTTCCTGATCAACACCGGTGCGGCCACGGCCGCCGACCTCGAACGCCTCGGCGAGACGGTGCGGGCGCGGGTGCTGGCGTCGAGCGGCGTGCGCCTGGAATGGGAGATCAAGCGGGTTGGCCGCTTCCTGCCGGGAGAGACCGTCGAGCCGTTCTTGGAGGGCGGGTAGTCGCCGGCAAACAGGCGGTGTGCAGCCTGTCCGCCCGACTTTCGGCATGGTATAATTAGAAACCATGTGACGGCATCCCGTCGTCGCGTGGCGCGCTGCGCCAGCAAGGAGATCTGGCGATGCGCCTCAAACCTTCCCTCACAGTTGCGGATGCCCAGGCTCTATCGGCCGCGTGCCTTCGCGCGGCCGCCGAACGTTCCATCTCGGTCAGCATCGCGGTGGCGGACGAGGCCGGCAATCTGTTGCACTTCATTCGGATGGACGGAGCGCGGAGCTATACCGTCGGTCTGGCCAGCAAGAAGGCTCAGGTCGCGGCCACTGTGGGCTTTGCAACGCTTGTGATCGCCGAAATGCACAAGCGGTCCGCCGCGACGCCATCGCATGAATTCCCGGGCATCGGCGGCGTGCCGATCGTGGTCGACGGCCAGTGCGCCGGCGCGGTCGGCATATCCGGCGCAGCGTCCGAAATCGACCACGCGATTGCCAGCGCCGCGGCGGAGGGTTTTCAGGCAACTTTGTGATCCGGCTTGAAAAGAACGGGTTGCCTGTGCGCTGGCGTGAGACAGGGCGAGCGCCCGCTCTTCGGGGGGCGGCTTCGCCATGCCGACATCCGCTCCACGCTCGCCTGACCGGCTTCCGGTTGGGGTTTTGCCGGCGAATGTGAGTCCCCGCCGCAACAGCCGAGATTTTTCGGGAGAAAGTGCCGCCAAGCCCGGTTTGGTTAACGATTGTTAACCATTTCCGCCGCCATAGTGGCCTTCGCTGATGGTGCGAATTGGTCGGTGGATTGGGGTCTGTGGTCACGCACGTTGCAGTTCTGATGGGCGGCTGGTCGAGCGAGCGGCCGGTGTCGCTCAATTCCGGTGCCGCCTGCGCTGAGGCGCTGGAGGGCGAGGGCTACCGCGTCTCGCGCATCGATGTCGGCCGTGACATCGCCGCCGTGCTCTCCGATCTCCGCCCAGACGTCGTCTTCAATGCGCTCCACGGCCCCTTCGGCGAGGACGGCTGCATCCAGGGCATCCTGGAGTTCCTGGCCATCCCCTACACCCATTCCGGCGTGCTCGCCTCGGCGCTGGCGATGAACAAGCCGCGCGCCAAGGACGTGATGAAGGCGGCCGGCATTCCGGTCGCCGAATCGATCCTGGTCGACCGCTTCCAGGCGGCCGAGGCGCACGTCATGGAGCCGCCCTACGTGGTCAAGCCGCCGGGCGAGGGCTCGACCTTCGGCGTCCACATCGTCAAGGCCGATGCGCCCCATCCGCCGCAGGCGCTTTATGCCGACGACTGGCCGCACGGCGACATCGTCATGGTCGAACGCTACATCGCCGGTCGCGAGCTGACCTGTGCGGTCCGTGGTAGCGAACCGCTCGATATCATTGATATCATTGCGGAAGGCGGGTTCTACGACTACCACGCCAAATACGACAAGGGCGGGTCGCGCCACGTCCTGCCGGCCGAGATTTCACCGAATATTTACCAAAGCATACAGATGCTGGCGCTTCGCGCCCATCAGGCATTGGGCTGCCGTGGGGTCAGTCGGGCCGATTTCCGATACGACGACCGGCTCGAGGGCATGGCCGGTGTGGTCTGCCTCGAGGTCAACACGCAGCCCGGCATGACGGCGACGTCGCTGGTTCCCGAGATGGCGGCCCATGGCGGCATGAATTTCGGGAAGCTCGTGCGGTGGATGGTGGAGGACGCATCTTGCGGCCGCTAGCAACTGAGGTGTCCAGTGTCGCGCCCGCCGCTTCCGGCGGGGCGCTGGCGCGCGTCCGCGTGCTGCCGCGCTTCCTGCGCCGTCCGGCCCGCGTGCTCCAGCGCCACAAGTGGCGCCTGCCCAGGCGCTTCGGCCTGAAGGCCTTCCTCGTCTTTGCCATTGCCACCGTGATCGCCGGCGCTGTCACCGGCGGGCGGGCGCTCAGCGTCGTCTCCACGGTCAGCGCCGGGGCAGGGCTCGCCATCACCGAAGTCAAGATCACCGGCCAGAGCGAAACCTCCGAGCTTGCCGTGCTCGACCGGCTCGATATCAAGGACGATCCATCGCTGCTCACCTTCGACGTCGATGCCGCCCGCGCCCGCATCGCGCTGCTGCCGTGGGTGGACCACACCACGCTCAAGAAGCTGTTTCCCAACACGCTCGAGGTCGTGATCGCCGAGCGCAAGCCGTTCGCCATCTGGCAGCACGGCGAGGAGCTGTCGCTGATCGATTCCGCCGGCAAGGTGATCACCGACGCCATCGACGAGCGCTACGCCCATCTGCCCTTCGTCGTCGGGCCGGACGCAGCAAGCCACGCGCAGGAATTCGTCGACCTCATCAACAGCCAGCCCGACATCGCCGGTCACGTGCGCGCCGGCGTGCTCATCTCCGGCGAGCGCTGGAACGTGGTGCTCGACGGCGGCGTCGAGCTGATGTTGCCCACCGACAAGCCGGCGGCGGCGCTGGCCACGATCGCCTCGATGGACAACCAGAAGAAGCTGCTGTCGCGCGAGATCACCGCGGTCGACATGCGGCTGCCCGGCGAAATGGTCGTGCGCCTGGACGACAAGGGGCTCGCCGCCCGCAAGGACCTGCTCAAAGAGCGCGAGAAGCTCGCGCGCCGGCAGAGGACGAACACCTGATGCACCTCTTCGGCAAATCCGATCCGCATGGCCGCGGCCTGTCGCGCCGCTCGCAGATCGTGTCGATCCTCGACGTCGGGTCGAGCAAGATCGTCTGCCTGATCGCCCGGCTCACCCCGTGCGCGCCCGGCGAGGCGCTCAGAGGCCGCACCCATTCCATCGACGTGCTCGGCATCGGCCACCAGCGCTCGCGCGGCATCAAGTCGGGCGTGGTGACCAATCTCGAGACCGCCGAGCAGGCCATCCGCTGCGCCGTCGATGCCGCCGAGCGGCAGGCCGGCGTCACCGTCGAATCGCTGATCGTCAGCGTCACCTGCGGGCGGCTGGCGAGCGAGAGCTACGCCGCATCGGTGGCGCTGCCGGGCGAGGCAATCACCGAAGGCGACATCGGCCGCGTGCTGGCCGAGGGCCGCCGCCATTCGTTGAGCGAGGGGCGGGCGGCGGTGCATTCGCTGCCCATCGGCTATGCCCTCGACGGCGAGGGCGGCATCGCCGATCCGCGCGACATGGTCGGCCGCCGGCTCGGGGTGGACATGCACGTGGTCACCGGCGACGCGCCGACGCTGGCCAATCTCGAGCTGTGCATCAACCGCTGCCACCTGTCGGTCGCCGCCATGGTCGCGGCGCCCTATGCCAGCGGCCTGTCGACGCTGGTCGACGACGAGGCCGAGCTCGGCTGCGCGGTCATCGATTTCGGCGGCGGCACCACCTCGATCGCCGTGTTCAGCCGTGGCCAGTTCGTGCATGTCGATGCGCTCGCCGTCGGCGGCCAGCACATCACCAACGATATCGCCCGCGGCCTGTCGACCCGCATCGAGGATGCCGAGCGGCTGAAGACGGTCTATGGCAGCGCGCTGCCCGGCCTCGCCGACGAGCGCGACGTGCTCGCCGTGCCGCCGATCGGCGACGAGGACGAGCGCCTGGTGCCCAATCACGTGCCGCGCTCGGCGCTTACCCGCATCATCCGCGCCCGCGTCGAGGAGATCCTCGAGCTGGTGCGCGACCGCTTGAACGCCTCCGGCTTCGCCGGCCTGGTCGGCCGCCGCATGGTGCTCACCGGCGGCGCCAGCCAGCTCACCGGCCTCAGCGAGGCGGCGCGCCGGATTCTGGCGCGCAACGTCCGTCACGGCCGGCCGCTGGGAATTGTCGGCCTGCCGGAGACGGCGCGCGGCCCGGCGTTTTCCGCTTCTGTCGGCCTGCTGGTCTATCCGCAGGTCGCCGTCATGGACGAGATCGAAGACAACAGCGACATGCCATTGGCGATGACCGGGACGGGCGGGTACCTCGCCCGGGTCGGCCAATGGTTCAAGGAGAGCTTTTAGGCGCCGCGCGGGCGCTGGGGCCGCGGCGGCGGCCTCGACGGAGAAGGACCAGGCCGACGGGACGCGCGGACGGCCAGAAGACTAAAGAGACGAGGCTACCATGACCATCAATCTGCAGATGCCCGACATCAAGGAACTGAAGCCGAAGATCACCGTGTTCGGCGTCGGCGGCGCCGGCGGCAACGCGGTCAACAACATGATCCGCTCCGGTCTGATCGGGTGCGAGTTCGTGGTCGCCAACACCGACGCGCAGGCTCTGTCCTCCTCCAAGTCTGAGCGCCGCATCCAGATGGGCGTCGCCGTCACCGAGGGTCTCGGCGCCGGCTCCCAGCCCGAGATCGGCCGTGCCGCGGCGGAAGAGGCGATCGACGAGATCACCGATCACCTCACCGGTTCGCACATGATCTTCGTCACCGCCGGCATGGGCGGCGGCACCGGCACCGGGGCGGCGCCGATCATCGCGCGCGCCGCGCGCGAGGCCGGCATCCTCACCGTGGGCGTCGTCACCAAGCCGTTCCAGTTCGAAGGCGCCCGGCGCATGCGCATCGCCGAGGCCGGCATCCAGGAACTGCAGGCCTGCGTCGACACGCTGATCGTCATTCCCAACCAGAATCTCTTCCGCATCGCCAACGAGAAGACCACCTTCGCCGACGCCTTCGCCATGGCCGACCAGGTGCTCTATTCGGGCGTCGCCTGCATCACCGATCTGATGGTCAAGGAAGGGCTGATCAACCTCGATTTCGCCGACGTCCGCTCGGTCATGCGCGAGATGGGCAAGGCGATGATGGGCACCGGCGAAGCCTCCGGCGATCGCCGCGCCATCCAGGCGGCGGAGGCGGCCATCGCCAACCCGCTGCTCGACGAGAGCTCGATGAAGGGCGCCCGCGGTCTGCTCATCTCGATCACCGGTGGCCGCGACCTCACCCTGTTCGAGGTCGATGAGGCTGCCACCCGCATCCGCGAGGAGGTCGATCCGGAGGCGAACATCATCCTCGGCGCCACCTTCGAGGAGGAGCTGGAGGGCATCATCCGGGTGTCGGTGGTCGCCACCGGCATCGACAACGCCGCCCGCGGCGAGCAGTCGCCGATCGAGGCGCGCACCGCCGAGATGACCCAGCGCCTGCGCTCGATCGCGCAGGCGGCGCCCGCCGCTGCCAGGCCGGCGGCGCAGCCTCAGCCGGCCGTCGCTCAGGTGGCCCAGGTCGCCCAGCCGGCGCCGCAGGCGGCCAAGCCCGCCGTCGCCCAGGCGGCACCGCTGGCCGCCGCTCCGGCGACGCCGGCGGCCGCGCCGAAGCGGGAGACCGCCGAGCTGGCGCGCGACGCGTTTGCCTCCGCCGTCGGCCATGCCGCCGCGGAGATGCCGGCGCCGGCCGCGCACGGTCGCGATACCGGCATCACCATCGCGCCGCTGCCCCAGGCCCCGGCCGTCGACTACGCCATGGCCGACATCGATGACGAGGCGGCGCCGCTGCCGGAGGAGGCCAGCGAGCCGGTGGCCGACGAGCCGTTCATTCCGCCGGCACCCGAGCTGCCGCCGCAGCGCATCCCGCGGGTCGAGGACTTTCCGCCTGTCGCCCGCCGTCAGTACGAGGCAGCGCATCGTCCGGCGCATCCGCAACAGCACGCGCCGCAGGAGGCTGATCGCGGCCCGATGAGCCTGCTCCGCCGTCTGGCGAGCGTCGGTCTCGGCCGTCGCGAGGACGATCCGATCGGCGCCGGCCAGCCGTCCCACGCGCCGGAGCGGGTGCAGCCGCGCGCCGCCCCGCAACAGCACGCTCAGCAGCGGCCTGCCGCTCCCCCGCAGCAGCGGCCGGCAGCCCCGCCGCAGCCACGACCGCAGGCGGACCGCGCCGCAACCGCGCAGGACGGTCTCTACCGGCCGCGCGCCGGCAATCTCGATCCGCACGGCCGCCCACAGCCGCGCGATCCGCGGCCTGCCGACGACGAACTGGAGATTCCGGCCTTCCTGCGCCGCCAGGCAAACTAGCCGGATCGCGTTTCGCCGCCGTGCCCGTCCTCGTTCTCTCCCCCGTCGTGGGGGAGAGGGAAGTGGTTGGCCCGGTCACCGGCCGTCGATTGGCCGGTGCTCGCAGGCTGTAACGGACCGCTGCCCGCCGGCAGCGGTCCCCCTTGTAACTCTTTGAAATGACTATAAAGATTGCCTGCCCCGGCGGGCGTCCCGGCGTAACATTCAGTCAGAAAGCGTGATTTGGCGGCACCCTCGGCCCCGTCTAGTCTGGCCTCGAAGTGGCGAGAATCAGGTTTTTCGGGGGCGGGCGCGAGCATGGCGGGCAGCCGAATTTCGGGAAGGCAGAACACGCTGCGCCAGAGCGCGACGATCGCGGGCATCGGTGTCCATAGCGGTCGCCCGGCGTCGCTGACCATTCATCCCGCCGAGGCCGGCAGCGGCATCTGTTTCCAGCGCGTCAGCGGCGATGAGGGCCACGACGTGGTCCGCGCCCACTATACCAATGTCAGCACCACCGACTTCTGCACGGTGGTCGGCATCAACGGTTCTTCGGTGGCGACGATCGAGCACCTGATGGCGACGCTTTCCGCGCTCTCCGTCGACAACGCCGTCATTGAGATCGACGGGCCGGAAGTGCCGGTGATGGACGGCAGCGCCGGGGCCTTCCTCGAGGCCCTCGACGAGGCCGGCATCGCCGCTCTGGATGCGCCGCGTAGCGCCATCGAGGTTCTGCGCCCGGTTGCGGTCCGCTATGGCGAGGCCCGTGCCGAGTTCCTGCCCTATGACGGCATGCGCATCGAGGTCGAGATCGATTTCAGCAATCGGCTGGTCGGGCGTCAGCAGTTCGCCGCCGATATCGACGCCGATGTCTTCCGGCGCGAGCTGGCGCGGGCGCGCACCTTCGGCTTCCTCGCCGATGTCGAGCAGCTTTGGGCGCGCGGGCTGGCGCAGGGCGCTTCGCTCGACAACGCCGTGGTCATCGGCGACGACCGGGTGATGAACCCGGAGGGGTTGCGCTTCATCGACGAGTGCGTGCGCCACAAGGCGCTGGATGCGGTCGGCGACCTGGCGCTCGCCGGGGCGCCCATCCGCGGGCTCTACCGCTCCTATCGCGGCGGCCACAAGCTCAACGTCACGGCGCTGGCGGCGCTGCTTTCCGACGAGAGCGCGTGGCGGTGGGTGGGCGATGCCGAGGCCGCGCAGCGGCAGGATGTCGCCGGGCATGCGGTGCGGCAGGCGGCCGTCGTCGGTCCCGAGGCCGCCTGAATTCCCACTGCCATCGGCGGTTTCGGTGCGGGGTCGCCACCGTGGCCGCAAATTGCCACAAATTGGTGCCAATGGCTGAGCCACCTGGAGACATGGCGAAGCTGGCGTTTTTCGGCTAGAAGACGGCGGCTTGGATCATGAGGCAGCGAAGAGGCGGGCAGGGCGTGCGACCGGGAATCGATGCGATTGTGAAGCCGGCGACCATGCAGCGGCTGGCGCAGCTGCGCTGGGCCGTCCTCGGGCTGGCGCTCATCGGCGTGGCGGCCTGCAGCAAGTCCACCGTGGGCACGCCGGACGCCTTCGCCAACGACCAGCCGGCAGGCAACCTCTACAACGAGGGCCTGGCCTACATGAATGCCGGCAAGCTCAAGGACGCCACCAACAGCTTCGACGAAGTTGACCGCCAGCACCCCTATTCGGAATACGCCCGCAAGGCGCTGGTGATGTCGACCTTCACCAGCTACAAGCGCGGTGATTTCGACACCGCCATCGCCTCCGGCCAGCGCTATCTGGCGCTCTATCCCGGCAGCCCCGATGCCGCCTATGCCACCTATCTGGTCGGCCTGTCGTATTTCCGCCGCATCCCGGACGTCACCCGCGACCAGGAGATGACCAAGAAGGCGCTCGCCTCCTTCGAGGAGATCGTCAACAACTACCCCGATTTGGAATACGTCACCGATTCCAAGGACAAGATCATCGCCTGCCGCGACCAGCTCGCCGGCAAGGAGATGCAGATCGGCCGCTACTATCTCGAACAGCGCAACTATCTGGCGGCGATCAACCGCTTCAAGATCGTGGTCACCCAATACCCGAAGACACGCCACGTCGAGGAAGCGCTGGAGCGCCTGACCGAGGCCAACATGGCGCTGGGGCTGACCGGCGAGGCGCAGACCGCGGCCGCCGTGCTCGGGCACAATTTCCCCGACAGCCCGTGGTACAAGGACGCCTACAAGCTGCTCCACACCGGCGGCCTCGAGCCGCACGAGAACACGGGGTCGTGGATCAGCAAGCTGTTTGCCGGCAAGAATACCAGCTGATTCGATTCCGCTGTCTGCCGGAGCGGCCATGCTCGTCGCCCTTGCCATACGCGATATCGTCATCATCGACCGACTGAGCACCGACTTCGCCGCCGGCCTGACGGCGTTTACCGGCGAGACCGGCGCCGGCAAGTCGATCCTGCTCGACGCCCTGTCGCTGGCGCTCGGCGGGCGCGGCGATGCCTCGCTGGTGCGCGACGACAGCGCCCAGGGCGACGTCACCGCCGTCTTCGACGTCGCCGCCGGCCATCCGGCGCGGGCGATCCTCGCCGACAGTGGCATCGAGGCCGAGGGCGACCTGATCCTCCGCCGCGTGCAGGGGGCCGATGGGCGCAGCCGCGCCTTCATCAACGACCAGCCGGTGTCGGTCGTCCTGCTGCGCCAGGTCGGTGCGGTGCTGGTCGAGATCCACGGCCAGCATGCCGACCGCGCCATGGTCGAGCCGGCGGCCCACCGGGCGCTGCTCGATGCCTTCGGCCGGCTTGAGGGGAAACGCGACGCGGTGGCTGCCGCCCATGCCGCCTGGCGCGCGACGAATGCGGCGCTGGCCCATCTCAAGGCCCAGATCGATGCCGCCCGGGCGGAGGCCGACTACCTCCGTGCCGCCGTCGACGAGCTCTCGGCGCTGGCGCCGAAGCCGGACGAGGAGGAGGCGCTCGCCGACCGCCGCCAGCAGATGATGCGCGCCGAGAAGATCGCCGGCGATATCGCCGAGGCCCATGAAACGGTCTCCGGCGGCGCCTCGCCGGTGCCGATATTGGCGAGCCTGGTGCGCCGGCTGGAGCGCAAGGCGCCGGAGGCGGGCGGCCTGCTCGACGATGCCGTCGCGGCCCTCGATAAGGCGCTCACCGCGCTGGAGGACGCCGAGCAGGGGCTGGCCAGAGCGCTGGCGGCGACCGAGTTCGACCCGCGCGAGCTGGAGCGCACCGAGGAGCGCCTGTTCGCGCTGCGTGCCGCCGCGCGCAAGCACCAGGTCACCGTCGCCGACCTGCCGATGCTCGCCGAACGCATGGCCGGCGATCTCGCCGCGCTCGAATCGGGCGAGGAGCGTCTGGCCGCGCTGGAGAAGGCCGCCTCGGCCGCCCGCGCCGCCTATGACGCGGCGGCCATGGCGCTGTCGAAGGAGCGTTGCGCCGCCGCCAAGCACCTGGAGAAGGCGGTTGTCGCCGAACTGCCGGCGCTCAAGCTCGAACGGGCCGCCTTTATCGTCGAGATCGTCAGCGATCCCGATTCGCCGAGCGAATCCGGCATCGACGAAATCTCCTTCCATGTCCGCACCAATCCCGGCACCCAGCCGGGGCCGTTGATGAAGGTTGCCTCGGGCGGCGAGCTGTCGCGTTTCCTGCTGGCGCTGAAAGTGGCGCTCGCCGACCGCGGCTCGGCGCCGACCCTCATCTTCGACGAGATCGACACCGCGGTCGGCGGCGCCGTCGCCGATGCCATCGGCGTGCGCCTGGCGCGGCTTGCCGAGCGGGTGCAGGTGATTACCGTCACCCACGCCCCGCAGGTTGCGGCGCGCGCCCTCCACCATCTTCTGGTCGCCAAGCAGACGATTTCCGGCGGCAGGGCGGTCACCACCAGCGTCACCCCGCTCGATGCCATCCGCCGGCGCGAGGAGATCGCCCGCATGCTCGCCGGCGCCGTGGTCACCGAGGAAGCCCGCGCCGCCGCCGACCGGCTGATCCTCGGGGCGGCGTGATTCTCGGCGAATAGGCATTCGGCAATCGGCTTTCGATCGACTGCCGAATGCCGATTGCCGATTGCCCGCTTCACTTCCATTCCCTATTCGCTGCTCTCCCCGCGCCTGCCTGCGGCAGCCGTGCCGCTTGCCTAAAGTGCCGCAATCGTGTCTGAAACGCGCGGCAACACGGCAAGCGGAGTCGGTAATGCGGGAAAGTGCGGGTCAGGCGGGGCGACCAGGCGGCGCAGGCCGCCGGAAGCGCGCCGATGTCCCGCGTGACGGGTGGCCTCACCAGGGGGCCGCAGCCTGATGCAGCAGCGCACGCAGCTCGTCGTCCTCTTCGCGACGATGGTCATCTATGTCTTCGGCATCGGCGTCATGCTGCCGGTCATCCCGTTGCTGGTGAAGGAACTTTCCGGCGACGCCGTGGGCAAGGCCGCCACCCTCTACGGCCTGCTGCTCTCCCTCTATGCGCTGATGCAGTTCCTTTTCGGACCGGCCTTCGGGGCGCTATCGGATCGCTTCGGCCGCCGGCCGATCATGCTGGTGTCGCTCGCCGGCCTCGGCGTCGACTACATCCTGCTGGCGATCGCGCCGAGCCTGTGGGTGGTGGCGGTGGCGCGCATCATCGGCGGCATCATGGGCGCTTCGGTGGCGACCGCCACCGCCTACATCGCCGATATCACGCCGCCGGAGAATTGGGCGGCGAATTTCGGGCTGATCGGCGCCGCCTTCGGCGTCGGCTTCATCGCCGGGCCGCTGATCGGCGGCGTCCTCGGCGAATACGGCTCGCGGGTGCCCTTTTATGCGGCCGCCGCGGTCAGCGTCGTCGCCTTCTTCTTCGCCTTCTTCCTCCTGCCCGAGTCGCTCGATCAGGCCCACCGGCGGCCATTTCGCCTGGCCGAGGCCAATCCGATCGGCGCCTTCATCGTCGTGGTGCGCTATCGGACCGTGCTGGCGCTGCTCTCGCTGTTCGTCCTCGCCCAGCTCGCCGAGCGCATGCTGGAAGCGAACTGGGTGCTCTACACCGGCTACCGCTTCGGCTGGACGGCGAGCCAGGTCGGCATCTCGCTGGCCCTGGTCGGCGTGCTGGTCGTCATCACCCAGGGCGGCCTGGTGCGCGTCGTGGTGCCCAGGATCGGCGAGCGGGTGACCATCAACATCGGCTTCATGGTCGCGGCCGTGTGCATGGTCGGCATCGCCTTCGCCTCGCAGCCGTGGATGATCTACGCCATCATCGTGCCCTACGTGCTCGGCTGGGGGCTGACCGCGCCGGCCGTCCAGGCGCTGATCACGCGCGAGGTGCCGGCCAACGAGCAAGGCATCCTGCAAGGCGCCATCTCCAGCGCCCAGACGATCACCGGCATCATCGGACCGCCGGTCGCCGGCTCCGTCTTCGGCTATTTCATCGGCCCCGCGACCCCCGTCCACATCCCGGGCGCCGCCTTCCTGCTCGGCGCCTTCCTGTTCGTCGCCGGCCTGATCGTCGCCGTGGTCGGGGTGCACGCTCCTGCCAAAACGCCGGACTGAGCCCTTGCGGGCCGGCCCGGCTCGGGCACAATCCGACGGCAATTGCAGGAGGTCCTGACGTGGCCAAAGCCGCCAATTCCGAGAAGCCGGTCGAGGCGTTGAGCGAGGCGGAGGCCGCTGCCGAGCTGAAACGTCTGGCGCAAGAAATTGCCGGCCACGACCGGCGCTACTACGAGGAAGACGCGCCGACGGTCAGCGACGCCGAATACGACGCGCTCACCATCCGCAATGCGGCGATCGAGGCCCGCTTCCCGGCACTCAAGCGCGCCGACAGCCCGACCGGCAGGGTCAGCGGTGCGCCGTCGGGCAAGTTCGCCACGGTGCGCCATTCGGTGCCGATGCTGTCGCTGGAGAAGGCCTATACCGATGACGACGTGAGAGGCTTCATCGAGCAGGTGCAGCGCTTCCTCGGGCTGCCGCGCGAGGACCCCGTGGCGCTCACCGCCGAACCCAAGATCGACGGCCTGTCGATGTCGCTCCGCTACGAGGACCGCAGGCTGGTGCAGGGGCTCACCCGCGGCGATGGCGTCTCCGGCGAGGACGTCACCGCCAATGTCCGCACGATCAAGGAAATCCCGCAGTCGCTGCCCAAGGCCGCGCCGGACCTGATCGAGGTGCGCGGCGAGATCTACTTCCGCAAGGAGGACTTCCTCGCCCTCAACCGCGCCCAGGTCGAAGCCGGCGCCGAGCCCTATGCCAATGCGCGCAACACCGCCGCCGGGTCGCTCCGCCAGAAGGACCCGGCGGTCACCGCCGCGCGGCCGCTGCGCTTCTTCGCCTATGCCTGGGGCGCCGCCAGCGCGCTACCGGCCGACAGCCAGTTCGCGGTCGTGGCCGCTTTCGGCAAGTGGGGCTTCCCGGTCAATCCGCTGATGCGCCGCTGCGCCGGCGTAGCCGAGGCACTCGCCGTCTACGCCGAGATCGAGGCCGAGCGCGCCGGGCTTCCCTATGACATCGACGGCGTCGTCTACAAGGTCGATGCGCTCGCGCTGCAGGAGCGGCTCGGCATCCGCAGCGCCTCGCCGCGCTGGGCGATCGCCCACAAGTTCGCCGCCGAGCGCGCCACCACCCGGGTCACCGGCATCGATATCCAGGTCGGACGCACCGGCGCGCTCACCCCCGTCGCCCGGCTGGAGCCGGTCACTGTCGGCGGCGTCACCGTGGTCAACGCCACGCTCCACAACGAGGATTTCATCCGCGGCTATGGCCGCGACGGGCAGCCGCTGCCGCTGCGCACCGACGCGAACGGCAGGCCGATCGACATCCGCATCGGCGATACGGTCGGCATCCAGCGCGCCGGCGACGTCATCCCGCAGGTGCTCGACGTCAACCTGGCGCTACGGCCGAAGGATGCGGCGCCCTACGAGTTCCCGAAAATCTGCCCGTGCCCACTGAAGACGCCGATCGTGCGCGAGGAGATCGCCACCGGCGGGGAGGGGATCGTGCGCCGCTGCTCGGGCGAGTTCGCCTGTCCCTTCCAGCGCAAGGAACACCTGATGCATGTCGTCTCGCGCGCCGCCTTCGACATCGAGGGACTGGGCGCCAAGCAGATCGAATACTTTTTCGACGAGGAGCCCGACCTGCCGGTGAAAGCGCCGGCCGATATCTTCACGCTCGCCCGCCGCGATGCGGAAAGGGGCGGGGTGCTGAAGACGCGCGAAGGCTTCGGCGAGGTGTCGGTGCGCAACCTGTTCGCGGCGATCGAGGCGCGCCGCATGATCCCGCTCGAGCGCTTCATCAACGCGCTCGGCATCCGCCATGTCGGCGAGACCACCGCGCGCCAGCTCGCCCGCGCCTACGGCTCGTGGGCCGCCTTCCACGATGCGGCGCTGAAGATCGCGGCCGGCGACGAGGCGGCGGCCGCCGACATGGATGCCATCGACCAGATCGGCGAGACCGTGGTCGAGGCGGTCGCCCGCTATTTCGGCGAGAGCCACAATCGCGAGGTCGTCGAGGCGCTGGTCACCGAGGTCACCATCGCAGACGCCGAGCAGGCGGCGACCGAGACGCCGGTCGCCGGCAAGACGATCGTCTTTACCGGCTCGCTCGAGCGCATGAGCCGCGACGAGGCCAAGGCGATGGCCGAGCGTCTCGGCGCCAAGGTCTCCGGCTCGGTGTCGAAGAAGACCGACCTGGTCGTCGCCGGCCCCGGCGCCGGCTCCAAGCTCAAGGACGCCGAGAAGCACGGCGTCGAAGTCATCGACGAGGCCGGCTGGTTCAAGCTCGTCGGCGAGGGTTGAGAAACTGCGTCGCCCGGATGGAGCGCAGCGCAATCCGGGGCGTCATCCCCCTCATTCCATTTCGCTGCATGCGGACTTCGAAGTCACGACACTCACCCCAGCGTGTATTGCCTTGTGTCCTCGGGGTCCTCGCTGGCGTAGGGCAGGGCGCCGAGTTCCTCCCACAGCGCGTCGGGCACCGGCCACTCCGCCCACTCCAGCGTCTCGGTGATGCGCTCCGGCCTGCTGACGCCGACGATGGTCGAAGCAATCCGCGGGTCGCGCATGGAAAACTGCAAGGCCGCCGCGCCGAGCGGGACGTCATGACGGTCGCAGATCGCCTCGATGCGGCGGATGGGTTCGAGCATCGCGTCGGTCGCCTCCTGATAGGCGTAGCGCCGGGAGTTGCCCGAGCCCTTGGCCAGCACGCCGCTGGCATAGGGCGCCGCGTTGAGGACGGCGATGCCTCTGGCGACGCAGACGTCGATCATCGGCTCGGCGTTGCGGTTGGCGAGCGTGAAGCGGTTGTGGGTGATGATCGCGTCGAAATCCCAGTCGGCGATGAGCGGCATCATCACGTCGACGCGGCCGGCGGCCAGGCCGACGGCGTCGACCAGCCCTTCCGCCTTCATCTTGAAGAGCTCGGAGAGCGCGCCGCGCGGCCCGGCGATATCGGCGAGGTCGGAGGCGTGTTCGGGGTCGTGCAGGTGGAGCAGGGGAATGCGGTCGAGACCGAGCGCGGCGAGGCTCTGCTCGAGCGAGCGCCGCGCCCGGGCGGCGTCGAAGCGATTGGTGTCGAAGTCGCGGTCGAGCTTGGAGGAGATGACGAAGCCCGCGGGCAGGCCGCCGATCTCGCTCAGCACCGCCCCGATGCGCTCCTCGGAACGTCCGTGGCCGTAGTTGCGGGCCGTGTCGATGAAATTCACCGGGCCGGCAAAGACCGCCTGCAGCGTGGCCCGCGCCCGGTCGTCCTCGACGGCATAGCCGAAGGCGGCCGGCATGCTGCCGATGGCGGCGGTGCCGAAGCATAGTTTCGACACGGCAAGGCCGGTGCGGCCAAGCGTCACCCGTTCCATCCGTATTCCCCCCCTGTCCTTCCCCATGTCGCCGAGAACGGTATAGGGCAGGACACTCCCGGTTTGCCAGTTCGGGGGCGCAACAGACGAAGCCGGCCGAAGGTGCCGACCGGCTTCGCTCGATAGTCGCGGATTCGGCGGGGAAGCCCTTACTTGGACGTCCCCATGCTGCCGCTGCCCATGCTCTGCAAGTCGAACGTCGGTGCGCTCTGGAGCTGGTCGGTGGAGGCGTTCAGGACGATTTTCGGCTGGCTGTTGTCAGCGCCGGCGCTGATGGTGAACTGCGACAGCGAAGCCGCGACGTCCTTCTGGCCGATGCCGAGCGCGCTGCCGACCCCGATCACGAGGGCGGCATTGCCGTCCTGGCCGATGACCACGTCATCGACGGTTCCGATGTTCTTGCCCGAGCTGTCCTGAACCTGCATGCCCTTGAGGTTCGAGGCGAGCCACTGGCCCTGGCTGTTGCTCAGGAACGCCTGGGCGCCGAGCGGGGAGGCCACGGTGGCGCTCGAAGTGGTGCTGGTCCCGCCGGTTCCCATGGTGCTGTTGGTCGACGTCCCGGCATCGGCGGCCAGTGCGGGCGCGGCCAGAAGGCCAAGGATCGCGGTCGTCGTCATCAGTCTCTTCATCACTATACACTCCTCGAGTTTTGCAAGATTGTCGGTCCCCGCGTCTAGAACGATGAAGCCGACAAGCTGTTCCGCCCGGAACCCACATCGTGAGCGGAAAATCGATCGCGACGAAGGATGGGGAACTAAGTTCCATCACGACGAGGCA
The DNA here is from genome assembly GCA_963782045.1 of uncultured Alphaproteobacteria bacterium. Lineage (GTDB taxonomy): Bacteria > Pseudomonadota > Alphaproteobacteria > Rhizobiales > Kaistiaceae > CAVSRC01. The sequence continues at coordinate 4,132 of CAWAIR010000003.1, read as the reverse complement.
AGCGGGCGCAGTTGCGCCGGCGCAAACGCAGCGCATGTCGCGTCGGGTTCCATCCGGTCCGAGGATCGGCGCGAGGGACTCGATGTCCGGTGATGGTCGCGCGATTGCGTCCGCGCGACGGATCGGCCTGCCTATGTCAGCGGCCGGCAGGCCGCGGCCAGCCATGCCCGCTCGTCGTCATCGAGCAGGTGGCCGAGCTTCTCCGGCAGGCCGGCGTGGTAGGCGTCGAGCCAGGCGATCTCTTGCTGGCTCATCAGGCCGAGATCGATCAGCCGCCGGTCGATAGGCGCGAAGGTGATCGTCTCGAAACCCAGCATCGGCCGGTCGCCGCCGGCAATGTCCTTCGCCGGCGTCACCACGAGCAGGTTCTCGATGCGGATGCCGTAATGGCCGGTCTTGTAGTAGCCGGGCTCGTCGGAAAGGATCATGCCGGCTTCCAGCGGCACGGTGCCGAGCCTGGAGATGCGCGCCGGCCCCTCGTGCACGTTGAGGAAGGAGCCGATGCCGTGCCCGGTGCCGTGGTCGAAGTCGAGGCCGGCCGGCCACAGCCATTGCCGAGCCAGCGTGTCGATCTGGGCGCCGCTGGTGCCGGCGGGAAAGCGCGCCATAGCCACCGCCAGATGGCCCTTGAGCACGCGGGTGAAGCGGTCGCGCATCTCCGCCGTCGGTGTGCCGATGGCGATGGTGCGGGTGATGTCGGTGGTGCCGTCGCGATACTGCGCGCCGGAATCGACCAGATAGAGCGTGTCGGGGGCGATCACCCGCGCCGTCTTCGCCGAGACGCGGTAGTGGGGGAGCGCCGCGTTGGGGCCGACGCCGGAGATGGTGTCGAAGGAGAGGTCGACGAGCTCGGCGCCGTCGGCCGCCGCCGTCTCGGCGCGGAACGCGCGCAGCTTCTCGGCCGCCGCGATCTCGTCGATGGTGCCGCTCGGCCCCACTTGGTCCATCCAGGCAAGGAAGCGCACGATCGCGGCGCCGTCGCGGATGTGGGCGCGGCGGGCGCCGGCGAGTTCGGTGGCGTTCTTGCGCGCCTTGGGCAGCACCGCCGGGTCGGCGGCCTCGACGATCGTGCCGCCGGCCTCGCGAATGGCGTCGGCGATGGCGTTGGCCGTGGTCGCCGGGTCGAGCATGACCTTGGCGTGCGCCTGCCCGAGCGCGGCCAGCGCGGCGTTCAGCGTCGTCGGCTCGCGGATCTCGGCCAGCTCGGAGAGTGCGTCGCGCACGGCATTGGAGAGCTTGCGCCCGTCAATGAAGAGGGTGGGCCTGCCCTCCCTGGGCAGCAGCGTGAAGGCAAGCGCCACCGGATTGTGGGGAATATCGCTGCCGCGGATGTTGAAGGTCCAGGCGATGGAATCGCTGAGGCCGGTCACCGCGGCGTTGGCCTGCTTGTCGGCGACGGCCTTCTGCAGCCGGGCGATCTTGTCGGCGGCGGCCTCGCCCGAAAGCGCGACCGGGTGCAGCGCGACCGTGCCCAGCGGCGGCGCCGGCCGCTCGTCCCATGTCCGGTCGAGCGGGTTGTCCGCGACCGCGACGAATTCGGCGCCCGCCGCCTTGCAGGTCTCGGCGAAGCGGCGCACCTCGTTGACCGTCATCAGCCAAGGGTCGTAGCCGATGCGGTCGCCCGGCTTCAGATGGGCGGCCAGCCACTTCAGCGGCGGATTGTCGGTGAGATGCTCGGGCGCGAACAGCGTGGAGTCGGTCTCGGCGCGCACCTGCAGGGTGTAGCGGCCATCGACGAAGATCGCCGCCCGCGCCGTGAGGACGATGGCCGTGCCGGCCGATCCCTTGAACCCGGTTAACCATGCCAGACGTTCTGCCGCGGGCGGCAGGTACTCGCTCTGGTGCTCGTCGGCGTGGGGAATGATGAAGCCGGTGAGGCCGGCTGTTGCCAATTCCTTGCGCAACCGAGCCAGCCTGGCGCGGTGTTCGCTGGTGCCGTTCGGCGCGGAATCCGTGTTGGTCATGGCTCCTTAGTAGAGCCTGCCGGGCCGCCCTTCAATGGATCAGCGGCGCTTCTCGAACAGGCGGCCGGTGGCGCCGTATTGTGCATTGCAAGAATTGCATCAGAATTATGACGCGCCGCAATAAACGCATGTCTGTCATGCGGTTGCGGCGGTTCTCTAAAACGGCGCCGCGCGCTAACTGGAACGCGCTGGGGAGAGCGATTCGAAACCGGAGGTTGGCCGATATTTGTCTCGGCGACTTCCATTGAGCAGGAGCCAGCCATGGCGACGAGAACTTTCGGCGATGTCCGTAATCGTACCGCGCCGCCACGCAGCGTTCTCCGGCGGGCGATGGCACACATGATTGCAGCCCGCGAAGCGCAGGCCCATCGGCGGGTGAATGCCTATCTGCTCGGCCTCGACGATGCGACGCTGGCCGCCCTCGGCTACGACCGCAAGATCCTCGAGGATGCCGGCCGCGGCCACGCCCCGCTGTAGCGGGTTTGGCCTACTCAGCAGAGCGCGACATCCAATCTCCCCACCTCCCCCCTTGTGGGGGAGGTCGGATTTCCCCGATTTGCGTGAGCAAATCGGTCTTGGAAATCCGGGAGAGGGGTGGTGCAGCGCTGCGGCGATGGCAAAGCGGTGATCGCGCCGGCTGCGTCGGCGCGCACTCAGTCGCGATGCCCGTACCCCTCACCCTCTTTCGCTAAGCTCGCCTGCGGCTCGCCAAGCGAAAGAGCCCTCTCCCACAAGGGGCGAGGGGAGAACAACACGCCCCGTGCCGCGCCGGTTAGCCCCTTCTCAGCACCAGCGTCAGCCATCCGTCGAGGATCATGGAGCGGACGAGGGTGAGCCCGGTCATGCGGTAGGTGGCGAGGATGCGCCGGCGCTGCTCGGGGAGCAGTCCTGAGAGAATGACGGTGCCGCCCGGCGCGACCACGCGGCGGATGGCGGGGGCCAGCGCGGCCAAAGGCCCGGCGAGGATATTGGCGACGACGAGGTCGTAGGGCGCGCGCTCGGCGAAGGCGCGGCCGGCCAGCCCCGTGGCGGTGATGCAGCGCACATACGCCGCGACGCCGTTCAGCCGCACGTTCTCATCCGCCACCCGCGTCGCCACCGGGTCGATGTCGCTGGCCAGCACCCGCGCCTTGGCGCCCTTGGCCAAAGCGATGGCGAGCACGCCGGAGCCGGTGCCGACGTCGAGGGCATTGCGAATCGGCCGTTCCTTCGCCGCCCGTTCGATGGCGATGAGGCAGCCGGCGGTGGTGCCATGGTGGCCGGTGCCGAAGGCCTGGCCGGCCTCGATCTCCAGCCCCAGGTCGTTCGGCCTCAGCGCGCCGCGATCGTGGCTACCGTGGACGAGGAAGCGGCCGGCGCGCACCGGCCTCAGCCCGGCGAGGCTCTGCGCCACCCAGTCGGCCTCCGGCAGGTCGGCGATGGCGAAGTCCCCGAGGGCCGTCAGCGCCGCGCGCTGCAGCGCATCCGGCATCTCCGTGAAATAGACGATCACCTGCCAGCGGCCGGGCGCCACCTCGGTGCTGTCGACGGTCTCACCCTCGAGCAGGGGATCGGCGGCGATCGTCGCCATGAGCCGCGCGGCCGTTTCTTCGGTGGTGGGGAGGGTGGCGGTGATGGTCATGGATGGGTGAGGAACCCCATCCCGCCGCCGCCGTCAACATTGCCGATTAACGCCGTCTGACGGCTGCTTCGGCTTCATCGGATCGTCACGGCACCCTCACGCAACTGCAATCCGAACAAGCAATTCTCGGTTCATCGGCAATTCCTTCCGCCGGTTCTTCCTCCGCCCGTTGCCGGCGCTCGACCAGGCGAAGGCGCTGCTTGCCACCGGTAATGCGGTCGGCGCCTTTCCGGAGGGCACGGTCAATCGCGCCTGGCACGCGATGATGATGACGGAGATTGCCCGCCTGTCGGGCAAGACCTGGCAGGGCGCGGCCGACATCGCCGAGCCCGCCAGCTTCGAGGTGTGAGCGGCCGCACAGAACGCGAGTGATGCGCGGCTGACGGGGGAGCCACGAGTTGCGTTGGCCCCGGATCTGCCTCACGGCGCCACGCGCGCCTCCCAAAGAAAAAGGACGCCACGGCTGGGAGGGGACCAGCCGTGGCGTCCTCTTGTGAGCCGGCACAGCGAGGGAGACTGTGCCGGCAGTGCCGGCAAGGGAGGGGCT
>CAWAIR010000002.1:0-16877 GCA_963782045.1 uncultured Alphaproteobacteria bacterium | reverse complement strand
AACGCTTCAGATCAGCCCGCGCTTGGCCAGGTTGCGCATCAGCGCGGCCGTGCCGAAGGTCCACGGCTCGGCGTGATCGGTGTGCACGACGCGGTTCGACAGGCGGCCAAGCTTCTCGCTGGCGATGGTGACGATGTCGCCGAGCTTGTGGGTGAAGCCCTGGCCGGCCTCGCCGCGGTCGTCAACCGGCGCGAACATGGTGCCGAGATAGAGCACGACGCCATCCGGATACTGGTGATGCCTGCCGATCGCAGACGCCATCAGATCGGCCGGGTCGCGGCTGATCCGGCTCATGGCGCTCGCGCCTTCCATGCGGAAGCCGTCCTCGCCGGTCATCGTCAGCGTCACTTCCGCTTGGCGGATGTCGTCGAGCGAGAAGCCGTGGCCGAAGAGGCGGATGAACGGTCCGAGCGAGCCGCTGGCATTGTTGTCCTTGGCCTTGCCGAGGAGCAGGGCCGAGCGGCCTTCGACATCGCGCAGGTTGACGTCGTTGCCGAGCGTGGCGCCGACGATCGAACCCGTCGAGGAGGCGACCAGGGCCACCTCGGGCTCCGGATTGTTCCATGACGACATCGGGTGGATGCCGACCTCGGCGAGATGGCCGACGGTCGCCATTGGCGGCGCCTTGGTGAAGATCTCGGCGTCCGGGCCGATGCCGACCTCGAGATATTGCGACCACATGCCCTTGTCGACGAGCAGGTCTTTCAGTGCCATGGCCTCCGGCGAGCCGGGCTTCAGCTTGGCGAGGTCGTGGCCGATGAGGCCGCCGATCTCGGCGCGCACTTCCGCGGCGCGTTCCGGCGAGCCGTGGGTGCGCTCCTCGATCACGCGCTCCAGCATCGACACCGCGAAGGTAACGCCGGCCGCCTTGACCGCCTGCAGGTCGACCGGCGAAAGCAGCCAGGGCTTTCCGGAATCGCGCTTTTCGCGCGGCGTGTTGGCGAGGATGTCGTCGAGCGGTCCGACGGGCTCGCCGGCCGCGTCGTGGGCGAGCCCCGCCGGCTCCGGCGCCTCGCAGAGGTCGCGCATGGTCGGCGCCGCGGCCGAGATGTCGACCGCCTCGACGCCGCGCACCGCCACCAGTGAGGGGCCGCCAAGCTCAGGGCGCCAGACCCGGCCGACCAGGATCGCCTCTCCCGCGTCGTCGGGCAACGCAAAGGCAGCGCCGATGTTGAGGTCCATGATGTCTCCCCGTTCCTTGTTGCGATTTGCACACAGGTTCCCGGCAAAATTCCCGGCACTGCTGCCCGAGGGCAGAATTATCTGCCGGTCCTGCTAGAATCTGCGGGCGTGGTTGAATTGCCCGAGGGGGTTTTACCGCGTCCTCTGCAGAATTGGCACGGTCGATGGGTACATCGGCCTATCTGGCGAAAAAGGGGCTGGATACATGCAGCATTTGACCAAGCTTGGCGCCGCCATCGTGGCGGGCGCCCTGATCATGCCCTTGGCGGCGCTCGCAGCGGCGCCGGACAACCTCGGCGATGCGGCCGTCGCACCGAAGGCGGCGCCGGCGCTGATCTCGCCGCTGGAATATCAGCTCGGCACCGAGATGGTCGTGCGCGACTGGGTGCTGTGCGTGTCAGAGACCGTTGCCGAGACCCTTGCCAAGGCGCGCGCGGTGGGTGTCGAGGAGGCGCTGGCCGCCTATTCCGATCTGAAGGCAGCGAAGTCCTGCGGCCAGTTCACGCAACTTCGCGTCGTCCTGCGCAAGTCGCTCTACGCCTCGGCGGCGGAGGACGATGCCCAGGTTTTCAGCGCGGCGGTGAATATTTCGGGACATTGGGCGAACGCCTTTGTTGTCGAAGGCAGCCTGCCGGCGGAACACTAGCCAATACCGATAGATCGGCGCGTTGGTTTCAAGGCGCGTTGCGGAAACGGCCCCTGCGCACGATGCGTTTGGGGCTTTTTCCGATTGTGGCAGGCAGTCTGGAATTTCTCCACGGAAATGCCGCACAGCGGCCCACCGATTGCCGATTTCGGGTGGCGAACTCCTTAACCGTTGGGGGCGAACGCAGCCGCTTGAGGTTGCGTCCAACCGAAAGAGGGAAATCATGAAGAAGCTGTTGATTGCTGCCGGCGCAGCCAGCCTGCTCGCGATGTCGTCTGTCGCCGCCTTCGCTGACGAGGCGCAGGGCTCGATCACCTCCGTCGACCCGACGGCGATGACGGTGTCCCTCGACGATGGCAACACCTACACGCTGCCTGCCAGCGTCGATGCTGCTTCGCTGCAGGTCGGCGAGAAGGTGATCATCGAGTACAGCAAGGACGCCGATGGCAAGATGTCCGCCACGTCGGTGGCACCGGCCTCCTGATCGCAGGCTTCTGAAAAGTTAGCAGCGGCCGCGTCCCTCCAGGCGCGGCCGCCTGCTTTTGGGCAAGTCTGGCCTTTCCGCGGGCCGATTGTGTCCAGCTGGCGCCATGCGGCCACCGTCGCACCATGATTCGGCCGAGCAAACGCCCGGAATTGGGAGTGGAAATTGCGGCGCCCGTTCGGGCAACGCGCGACGTCGGATACGTCGTGTTTGCTTTCTCAGGAGAGACAGGAATGAAGAAGTTGGTGATCGCCGCGGGTGCGGCGGTGCTTCTGGCTATGTCGTCGCTCGCGGCACTGGCCGATGAAGCGTCGGGGTCGATCACGGACATTGACGACTCGGCCATGACTGTCACGCTCGACGACGGCAACGTCTACGCGCTGCCGACCGACGTCGATCCGGGCTCGTTGCAGGTCGGCGACAAGGTCACGGTCGAGTACACCAAGGATGCCGACGGCAATCTCGTCGCCACCGCGGTGACGATGGCGCAGTAGTCGCGGGCATATCTTCGGGTGAGCGGCGGCCGCGTCCCTCCAAGCGCGGCCGCCGTTTCGGTTCACGCCAAGCGAATTTCCGGTGTCGGAAACACCATTGCCGCCCTAGGCTGTGGGAGCAGGGGGCGAAACGATGATGGCGACACTGACCGGGCTGGCGAAGCGCCACCCGCTTCTCGGCTTCTTTGCTCTTGCCTGTGCCCTGTCGTGGTGGCCGTGGCTGTGGGTCCGGCTCGATCCGGGCATCGTCGACGGGCCGATCCTGCCGTTCGGGCCGTTTCTGGCGGCGGCGATCATGCTGGCGCTCACCGGCGGATGGCCGGCAGTGCGCGAGTGGCTCGCAAAGATCGCCGCGTGGCGCGTCGGCCTGCTGTGGTACGTGCTGGCTTTCCTGCTACCGGCCGCGATCACGGCGATGGCGGTGGGGGTCAACCTGTTCCTCGGCGCCGAGCTGCCGCCGGGGGCCGCGCTGCCGGGCTGGGGCGACCTCGCCGTCCGCTTCCTTGTCATCTTTGTCCTAATCGGGCTTGGCGAGGAGCCGGCCTGGCGCGGCTATGCCCTGCCGCGCCTGATCGAGGGGCGGACGGCGTTTGCCGGTGCGCTCGTGCTCGGCCTGCTCCACGCCCTCTGGCATTTGCCGCTCTACGGCGTCGACTACGACCTCACCAATCTGTGGCCGTGGCTGGCCTCGGTGCTCGCCGCATCGGTGGTGACCGCGTGGATGTGGTTGGCGACGCGCGACAACCTGCTCCTGCCGGCGCTTCTCCATGCCGCCGTCAACACCGTCGCTTTCCCGTGGAGCTGGTTCGCCGGTGGCGATCAGCTCCGCCTGTGGTGGATCTGGGCTATGGATGGCGGCGGCGGCGATCATCGTCACTATCTATGACACGGCTCTATGGCGGCCCAAGCCGCGACGGATGATGCGGTAGGGGCGCCCTCACATGACCGCGCCGATCTGCCAGGGCTGGAACTCGTTGTCGCCATAGCCGAATTCCTCCGACTTCGACTTCTTGCCGGAGGCCACGGCGATCACTTCCTCGAAGATCTCGCGGCCCTTGTCCTCGATGGTGACGCCGTCGAGGATGTCGCCGCAATTGATGTCCATATCCTCGGTCTGGCGCCGATAGGTGTCGTTGTTGGTGGCCAGCTTGATCGACGGCGCCGGCTTGAAGCCGAAGGCGGAGCCGCGGCCGGTGGTGAAGGTGATCAGGTTGCAACCCGAGGCCACCTGGCCAGTGACGCCGACCGGATCATAGCCCGGCGAATCCATGAAGACGAAGCCGCGCGTGTCGATCGGCTCGGCATAATGGAAGACGCCGCGCATGGTGGAGGTGCCGGCTTTTGCCGCCGCGCCCAGCGATTTCTCGAGGATGGTGGTGAGCCCGCCCGCCTTGTTGCCGGGGGAGGGGTTGTTGTTCATCTCGCCCTTGTTGCGGGCGGTGTAGTCCTCCCACCAATGGATGATGTCGACCAGCTTCTCGCCGATCTCCCTGGTTCCAGCGCGGCGGGTGAGCAGATGCTCGGCGCCGTAGATTTCCGGCGTCTCGCAGAGCACCGCCGTGCCGCCCTGCTCGACCAGCAGGTCGGCGGCGAAGCCCAGCGCCGGGTTGGCGGTGATGCCGGAATAGCCGTCCGAGCCGCCGCATTGCAGCGCCAGCATGATCTCCGACACCGGCACCTCCGCGCGCGTTGCCGCGTTGGCGTCGGCGAGCATCTCCTTGATCATCGCCACGCCGCGCTCGACCGTCTTGCGCGTGCCGCCGGTGGCCTGGATGGTCATGGTGCGGAAGGCGTCGCTGTCCTTGAGGCCGTAGTGGTCTTCCAGATCGGAGATCTGCATGACCTCGCAGCCGAGCCCGACCATCAGCACACCGGCAAGGTTGGGGTGGTTGGCGTAGCCCCATTGCGTGCGCTGCAGCACCTGGTAGCCCTCGGAGCCGCGCCCGGCCATGCCGCAGCCCCCGCCCATGACGAAGGGCACGACGCCGTCGATATTGGGAAAGTCTTCCAGAATGTCGGTGCGGTTGAAGGCGTCGGCGATGATGCGGGCGACGGTCGCCGAGCAGTTCACGCTGGTGAGCACGCCGATGTAGTTGCGGGTGCCGACCTTGCCGTTCTTGCGGCGATAGCCCTGGAAAGTGCGGCGCTCGGCGACCGGCAGCACATGCTCGGGCCTGGCGTCCTCGGCGAAGTGGTAGTCGCGGGAGAATTCCGTGACGCCGCAATTGTGGGTGTGGATGTGCTCGCCCGGCTGGATCGGCAGGGTGGCGAAACCGATGATCTGACCGAACTTCCGGATCGGCTCGCCGACGGCGATCGCCACCGTTGCCATCTTGTGGCCCTTGGGGACGCGCGCAAGCGCGGTGATCCCCTCGGCGGTGGCGCCGGGCAGGATCGGCTCGATGGCGACCACCAGATTATCAGCCGGGCTCAGGCGCAGAACGCGCGGGTTCCTGGCGCGTTCGGTGAGGCCCTCGGCGGGCGCGACGATGCTGTCGGATGGGCTCATGACGGGTGGGTCTCTTCGGGCTGAGGCAGCGCGGTATGTTATCGATTTAGAACATAGGGCGAAATGGGGCCCGGTGGGAGGCAATCAACCGGTGGACTGGGCGTGCCGGTGATACAGTTGGTCCGGTAGCGGCGAAAGAGGCGAATTCCATGAAGACGGCTTTGGTGACGGGCGCTTCGGCCGGCATTGGTGAGGCGATCGCGCAGCGCCTGCTCAAGGACGGCTATCGCGTCTATGCCGGCGCCCGGCGGGTGGAGCGCATGGCGGGGCTTGCGGAGGCAGGGGCGGTGACGCTGTCCCTCGACGTTACCGACGACGCATCGATGGTGGCTGCGGTCGATCGGATCACGGCCGAGGCCGGGCGCATCGACGTGCTGGTCAACAATGCCGGCTATGGCTCCTACGGGTCGTTGGAGGAGGTGCCGCTGGAGGAAGCCCGCCGCCAGTTCGAGGTCAATGTCTTCGGCCTGGCGCGGCTGACCCAGCTCGTCCTGCCGGCGATGCGGGCGGCGAAGAGCGGCGCCATCGTCAATATCAGCTCCATCGGCGGCAAGATCTACGAGCCCTTCGGCAGCTGGTATCACGCCAGCAAGTTCGCCGTGGAGGGCTTGAGCGATTGCCTCAGGCTGGAGCTCGAGCCCTTCGGCATTCGCGTCATCGTCATCGAGCCCGGTGCGATCAAGAGCGAGTGGACGGGAATCGCGCACGACAATCTGCTGCAGCATTCGGGCACGGGTCCCTACAAGCCTTATGCCGAGGCGCATGCCCGCATGTTTGCCCGTGCCGATACGTCATCGATGGTCGCGACGCCCGAAGCGGCGGCGAAGATCGTTTCCCGGGCGCTGAAAGCGCGGCGACCGCGCACGCGCTATCCGGCCGCCGGCGGTGCGTGGCCGATCCTCCTGCTGCGCAAGCTGCTTCCCGACCGGCTGTTCGACCGCGCCCTCAGGATGATGTTCCGGCTGGCGGGTTAGGCAAGCGCCGTCGAAGCCTCCTGGATCTCCGCCCGGGTCGGGAAGCTTGGCTGGGCACCTTCTTTCGTCGTCGCCAGCGAACCGGCAACCGCGGCGCGGGCGAGTGCCGTGCGGAAGCTGGCGCCTTCGTCCAGCCAGGCGGCGAGCACGCCGCAGAAGGTGTCGCCGGCACCGGTGGTATCGACCGGAGTCACTTGCAGCGCTGGCACGCGGATCACCTCCTTGCCGTCGGCGGCGACCGCACCGTCCGGTCCCAGTGTGGCGATGACCGTGCGGCCGAGCTTGGCGGCAACAGCGGTCACTGTTTCCTCCGGCGTGCCGCCGGAAACAGCGAGATGCTTGGCGAGGTCGGCCGCCTCGTGCTCGTTGACGATCAGCATGTCGAAGGCGGCCAGCTCGTCCGGCGAGAGCGCCTCATAGGGGGCGAGCGAGAGGATGACGCGGGCCCCGGCGGCGCGCGCCTGTGCAGCGGCGGCATAGTTCTGGGCCAGCGGCACTTCCATCTGCAGGAGCAGTGTGTCGCCGGAGCCGAAGGCACCGTCCGGAATGGTCGCGGCGTCGGCATGGGCATTGGCGCCGGGCGAAAGCGCGATGGTGTTCTCGCCGCCTTCGTCGACGGTGATGATGGCAACGCCGGTGGTGCCGATGCGGTGGGTGACGGCGGTGAGGTCAATGCCGCCGGCCTCCAGCTCCCGCAGTGCCGTCTCAGCGAAGGCGTCATTGCCGACGGCGCCGACCATGCGCACCGCGGCTCCGGCGCGGCAGGCGGCCAAAGCCTGGTTAGCGCCCTTGCCGCCGGGAATCAGGCTGTAGTCGGAGCCGTGGACCGTTTCGCCGGGCTTGGGGATGCGCTTTACGCGCGTGACCATATCGACATTGATCGAACCGAAGACTGTGATCATGGTGTCCCTTCACCTGCGGTTGTTGCCGGTCGGCAAAACCCGAAATCTGTGCGGAATGTCCTTATGCACGGACTCTACATCAACCTGGACCGCGCCGTCGGCCGCCGCGCCAAACTCGAGGCCGAGATTGCGCGCGTCGGCCTCAAGGAGCGCTACCGCCGCATCCGCGGGTTCCTCGATCCCGTCCCGTACAACGGCTGTTCGCGCTCGCATATCAAGGCGATTGAGGCGGCCGGCAAGATCGGTGGCGTGGTTCACATCATCGAGGACGACGTGCTGAGGGCGGCGACCGTCGTGCCTTTTCTGACATGCATCGAAATCGATGTGGGAACCCGATCCAGCCTCCAGGGCATCAGTCGGGATGAGCAGGAGCGCTTCGTCAAGCTGCGGACAGCGTTCTTTGTCGACAGGCATCGGCAGGAACTCGTTCGATCTGCCGCCGTTGCCGCCTAGCGCTCGGTGAAGGGAATGCCGCCCTTGGCCTTGTCGGTCCTGGGCGATTCAATGATCTGCACCGTCACCACCTCCGCCTTCACACCGAAGCTCTCGACCATGGCGTCGGTCAGACCCTTCATCAGCTTCTTCTTCTGTTCCGGCGTGCGCCCCTCGGCGCAAAAGACATGAATTTCCGGCATTTCTCGTGTTCTCCGCCTGGGGTGGGGCCCACTTTGCCCTATCGCGCCTGAGGGCGGCAATCCTCACTGCGATGCGGCCTCTTCGCACCCGCACCCGCCCTTTTCGCAACTGCACAATCCGGCTAAACAAGGGACCGGCTGCATTTTTGAAAGGGGCGTTCGTGCCGATCAAGAAAATCCTTGTCGCCAACCGCTCGGAAATCGCCATCCGGGTGTTCCGCGCCGCCAACGAGCTCGGCCGCCGCACGGTCGCGGTCTTCGCCGAGGAGGACAAGCTCTCCCTGCATCGTTTCAAGTCGGATGAGGCCTATCAGATCGGCAGGCTCTCCGACGGCAAGATGCTGGGGCCGATCGCCGCCTATCTGTCGATCCCGGAGATCATCCGGGTGGCGAAGGAATCGGGCGCCGACGCCATCCATCCGGGCTACGGCCTCTTGTCGGAGAGCCCGGAATTCGCCGAGGCCTGCGCCGCGGTCGGCATCACCTTCATCGGCCCCCCGCCGGAGACCATGCGGCTCCTCGGCGACAAGGTGTCGGCGCGCAACCTGGCGATCTCGGTCGGCGTGCCGGTCATGCCGGCCAGCGATCCGCTGCCCGAGGACATCGAGGCGGCGAAGACGGTCGCCGCACGCGTCGGTTATCCGCTGATGCTGAAGGCCTCATGGGGCGGCGGCGGGCGCGGCATGCGCGTCATTCCGGACGAGGCGACGCTCGCCCGCGATCTCATCGCGGCACGTCGCGAGGCCAAGGCCGCCTTCGGCAAGGACGATGTCTATCTCGAAAAACTGGTCGAGCGCGCCCGCCACGTCGAAGTGCAGATCCTGGCCGATGGATATGGCTCGATCGTCCATCTGTTCGAGCGCGACTGCACAGTGCAACGCCGCCATCAGAAGGTGGTGGAGCGGGCGCCGGCACCCTACATCGACAACGACAAGCGCCAGGAGCTGTGCACCTTCGCCATCCGGATCGCGCATGCGGCGAAGTATCAGGGCGCCGGCACGGTCGAGTTCCTGATGGATGCCGATACCGGCGCCGTCTATTTCATCGAGGTCAATCCGCGCATCCAGGTCGAGCACACCGTCACCGAGGAGGTCACCGGCGTCGATATCGTCAAGGCCCAGATCCGCATTGCCGAGGGCGCCGCCATCGGCGACCAGGAGCCCGGTTGCGTACCGCGCCAGGGCGACATTCACCTGAACGGCCACGCGCTCCAGTGCCGCATTACAACGGAAGATCCGGAGCAGAATTTCATCCCGGATTATGGCCGTATCACCGCCTATCGCGGCGCCACCGGCTTCGGCATCCGGCTCGACGGCGGCACCGCCTATTCCGGCGCGGTGATCACGCGCTTCTACGACCCGCTACTGGAGAAGGTGACCGCCTGGGCGCCGACGCCCGCCGAGGCGATCGCACGCATGAACCGGGCGCTGCGCGAATTCCGCATCCGCGGCGTCGCCACCAACCTGACGTTCCTCGAGAACGTCATCAATCATCCGCAGTTCCTCGATGCCAGCTACACGACGCGCTTCATCGACGACACGCCGGAGCTCTTCCAGTCGGTGCGTCGGCGCGACCGCGCCACCAAGCTTCTGACCTACATCGCCGACGTCACCATCAACGGCCACCCGGATACGAAGAACCGGCCGCGCCCGGACAAGGAGGCGCTGGTGGTGCCGCCGCCGCGCTTCGGCGTCGATCCGGCGCCGGGCACCAAGCAGCGGCTCGACCGTGACGGGCCGGAGGCTTTCGCGCGCTGGATGCGCGGCGAGACGCGGGCACTGGTCACCGATACCACCATGCGCGATGCCCACCAGTCGCTGCTCGCCACCCGCATGCGCTCGCACGATCTTGTCGAGATCGCACCCGCCTATGCGCAGGCGCTGCCCGGCCTCTTGTCGCTCGAATGCTGGGGCGGCGCCACCTTCGACGTCGCCATGCGCTTCCTCGCCGAAGACCCGTGGGAACGGCTCGCCGATATCCGCGAGAGGACGCCGAACATCCTCTTGCAGATGCTGCTGCGCGGCTCGAACGCGGTGGGCTACGCCAACTACCCCGACAATGTCGTGAAATTCTTCGTGCGCCAGGCGGCCGATGCCGGCGTCGATCTTTTCCGCGTGTTCGACTGCCTCAACTGGGTGGAGAACATGCGCGTCTCTATGGAGGCGGTCGCCGAGGCCGGCAAGCTTGTCGAAGGCGCCATGTGCTACACCGGCGACATCCTCGATCTCGCCCGCCCCAAATACGACCTCAGGTACTACGTCAATCTGGCGCACGAACTGGAGAAGGCCGGCGCCCACATCATCGGCATCAAGGACATGGCAGGCCTGCTCAAGCCGGCCGCGGCGAAGATACTGGTGACGGCGCTCCGCCAGGAGACCGACCTGCCGATCCATCTCCACACCCACGACACCTCGGGCGTTTCGGCGGCGACGGTGCTGGCGGCGGTGGAGGCCGGCGTCGATGCCTTCGATGCAGCGATCGATTCCATGTCGGGGCTCACCTCGCAGCCGTGTCTCGGCTCACTGGTCGAGGCGCTTGCCGACACCGAGCACGACACCGGCCTCGACCCCGACGCCATCCGCAAGATCTCGTTCTATTTCGAGAAGGTGCGCGGCCAGTATCTCGCCTTCGAGTTGGACCTGCGCTTCGGCGCCTCGGAAGTCTATCTGCACGAGATGCCGGGCGGCCAGTTCACCAACCTCAAGGAGCAGGCGCGCGGGCTTGGCCTGGAAGCACGCTGGCACGAGGTGGCGCGCGCCTATGCCGATGTCAACATGATGTTCGGCGACATCGTCAAGGTGACGCCGTCATCCAAGGTGGTCGGCGATTTGGCGCTGATGATGGTCGCTGGCGACCTTACGCCGGAAGACGTGCTCGATCCCGACCGCGATATCGCTTTCCCCGGCTCGGTCGTGCAGATGATGCGCGGCGACCTCGGCCAACCGCCGGGCGGCTGGCCCGAAGCCCTGCAGAAGAAGGTGCTGAAGGGCGAGACGCCGATCACGGTCAGGCCCGGCTCGCTGCTGCCGCCGGCCGATCTCGTATCCGAGCGCGCAGCCGCCGAGGAGAAGTCCGGCGCGGCGGTCGACGATCGGGCGCTCGCCTCCTATGTCATGTACCCCAAGGTCTTCACCGATTTCGCCCGCGCGGCCGAGCTTTACGGCCCGGTCAGCGTGCTGCCGACCCCGGTCTTCTTCTACGGCCTGCCGGCGGGCGAGGAAGTCCCGGTCGAGCTCGAGCGCGGCAAGACGTTGATCGTGCGCACCCAGGCGCTTGGCGATCCCGATGCCGAAGGCAATGTCCGCGTCTTCTTCGAGCTCAACGGCCAGCCGCGCATGGTCAAGGTGCCGGATCGCTCGCGTGGCGCGCTCGCAGGCGCGGGCGGCGCCCGGCGCAAGGCAGAGGAGGGCAATCCGCTACATGTCGCCGCGCCGATGCCGGGCGTCGTCTCGACGCTGGCCGTCCATTCCGGCCAGGCGGTCAAGGCCGGCGATGTGCTTCTGTCGATCGAGGCGATGAAGATGGAGACGGCGCTCCACGCTGAGCGCGATGGCACCATCGCCGAGGTGCTTACGACCGCCGGCGCGCAGATCGACGCCAAGGATCTGCTGCTGGTGTACGCCGGGTAGGTAACAGCTTGTTTGCCAGCGGCGACGTGCGGGCGGTGGCGCCTGGCGGGCCCCCTTCGGCGCCCGGTTGCCCCCTGCGGCGCTGCGGCGCTTGACCGTCATCCGGCCAAGGGAAAGGAATGCCAACCGGCCTCCTTGAGTCCGGTGGAGAAGAACCATGTTCGCCTGGGCGACGAAACGGCGAGCGGCCGGAGACCGTGACTGGTACTGGGCGGCGAGCCCCGAAGCGCGCCGCGAATACGATGCCTTCGGTCCCTGGGTCGATGCCGTGCGCAGCGAAGCCGAGATGCCGCCGCGCTTCCGCGCCGCCTATGCGGAGCACCGCGACGCGCATTTCCTGCTGAAGGTGCCGATCAATGCCGACCGCAGCCAGGTGCGGCCGGGAGCGAGCCTCTACAGATACGTCCTCGCCGTCCACGACGACCGGCTCAGCCTGTTGCGCCTCACCGATGGCAGCATTGCCACGCGGACGATCCGCTGGAGCGATATCGCCGCCATCCGCAGCACCGTCAACCTGCTTCTGGCGAGCTGGACGCTGCTGCTTCGCGACGGTGACGCGATTGCCCTCGACTACAACACGGTGTCGAGCCATCGCCTCGATCGGGTGACCGATTTCATCAGAGACCAGCTCACCCCCACGGCAGAGCGGCCCAACGAGGAGGAGGAGAGCGGATCGATCGCGGTCGCCGACCTCTTCTTCCAGAACATGTTCAACACCGTGCGCCGCAGCACCCCGCGGCCGGTGACGCCGCTCCATTTCGAGCCGCGTGACCGCCCGTGCCGCGACGAGCGCGGCCGCCGCCGTCTGGCGACCGGCCTGTTGATCCTTGACGCCACGGACGAGCTCATCATCGTCGACCGTGAGGCTCCGGTGAGGCGCTATTTTCGCCCGACCTATGCCGCGCGCCTGACCTATATCCCCTATGCGGCCATGACTGCGTTCTCGCTTGCAGCCCCGCCGCCCGACGGCAAGGCGCGCTTCCATGCGCTCACGCTCACCATCGACCGTCTGACGATCGTCCAACCCTGCCTCTTGTTCCCGGACAGGGTGGCGGTGTGCCTCGCCGAGCACGGGGTTCCGCAGAGGGTGGGCCAATGATGCCAGGTCAGCTCGCGAGATAGCGCTCCAGCTTGTCGATGCAGCCGTTCCAGCCGGCGAGGTGCATGTCGCGCACGGCTTCGACGGCAAAGCGCTCGTGGGTGAGCACCAGCTCGGTGCCTTCGGCATGGGCAAGGAACATCACGCGCACCAGCGTCGGCTCGCCCGGCACGATGCTGACGCTCCAGGTGTAGACCAGTTCTTCGGGCGCGCGCACGCGCTCGAAGGTGCCGGAGATCCAGGTGATCGAGCCGTCCTTTTCCAGATTGGCGATGCGGTAGGCGCCGCCTTCCCGGAGGTCGACCTCTGCCTCGGGGCATGAGACGTCGCCCGGACCCCACCATCGCTTCAGCGCCTCCGGTTCGGTCCACGCTGCGAAGACCTTGTCGCGCGGCGCGCGGATCACGCGCCTCAGCGTCAGTGCGGTCGGCTCCATCGGCGTCAGTCCTTCTTCTTCTCGACGAAGGCGGCGAGGCGGTAGATCTGGCCGGTCCAGAACGCGGCATAGCCGCGGATCCAGTCGTCGGCATCGGCCATCGGCCCGGCATCGAGCACGCAGGACTGGACGGCGCCGTCGCGCTCGCGGCGGATCAGCCCGGCACGCTCGAGCACGAAGAGATGCTTGGAGACGGCGTTGAGCGACATGCCGAACGGGTCGGCCAATTCGGTCACGCGCGCCGGGCCCTTGGCAAGCGTGCGGAGCAGCGCCCGCCGCGTGCGGTTGGCGAGCGCGTGGAAGATGTCGTCGAGCCGGTCGTCCTCGGCAGCGATGTTGGTGGCCATCGTGTCCTCAACCAAATGGTTGACAGCCTCTCGCCTGTCGCCTAAGAAGCGTCTCAACCAATCGGTTGACAACCTAGACCGCCGATCCCGACAGGTCAAACAGGAGACTGCCATGTCCATCCATCAGGAAGTGACCATCGATGCCAGCCCCGCCGCCATTTTCGGCGTGCTCACCTCCTCGGCCGATTTCACCAGGATGACCGGCGGGCGAGCGGCGGTGATCTCGAAGGAAGCTGGTGGCGCGGTCAGCTTGTTCGGCGGCGATATCGAGGCACGCAACATCGAACTGGTCCCGGGCAAGCGCGTGGTCCAGGCGTGGCGGTCGAAGGCATGGCCGGCCGGCGTCTACTCGATCGTGACGTTCGCGTTCGCCGCCGACGGCAAGGGCACGAAGGTCACCTTCGACCAGGCCGGCCATCCGGCTGAAGCGGAGCCGATGCTGGAAGGCGGCTGGCAGCAGATGTATTGGGGCCCGATGAACGCCATGCTCGGGGGCAAGGCTTAGGACGGCCGCCAGAGATCGTGGAAGTGGTGCACCGGCCCGTGACCGTGGCCGACATGGAGATCATCCGCGCGACTGAGCGCGGCCGTGAGATAGGCCTTTGCTTCGCGGATGGCTTGCGGCCGCGGCCTCGACGGCAGCAATGCGGCAATCGCGGATGACAGCGTGCAGCCGGTGCCGTGCGTGTTGCGCGTGGCGATGCGCGGTGCACTGTAGGTGGTGATCGCCGCGCCGTCGAAGAAGACGTCGCTGCTCTCGGGGCCGGCGAGGTGGCCGCCCTTGAGCAGCACCGAGGCGGGGCCCAAGCGCTTCAAATCCGCCGCCATCGACTCCATCTCGGCAAGGCTTCCCGGTTCGGGCAATCCCAGCAGGACCGCCGCTTCCGGCAGGTTGGGGGTGATCACTTCGGCGAGCGGCACCAGGCGGTCGCGCAGCGCGGCGACGGCGGCCTCGGCGAGCAGCCGGTCGCCACTTTTCGCCACCATTACCGGGTCGAGAACGATGTGCGGCGCACGATGGCGGACGAGCGCGCCGGCAATCGCCTCGGCGATGTCCGCGCTGCCGACCATGCCGATCTTCACCGCGTCGACGCGGATGTCCTCGAAGATCGCGTCGATCTGGTCGCCGACGAGTTTTGCCGGCATCAGCTCGACGGCGCGGACACCTTGTGTGTTTTGCACGGTGACGGCGGTCACCACCGCCATCCCATAGGTGCGCAGCGCCGAAAAGACCTTGAGGTCGGCTTCGATGCCGGCGCCGCCGCTCGGATCGACCCCGGCGATCGAGAGGACATTGGCGATCATGCCGCCCTCGCATTGGCGATCGCCTGGCGGAGGTCCGCCGCGGCGGCGCGTGGATCCGGCGTGCCACAGATCGCCGAGATACAGGCGATGCCGTCGGCGCCGGCTTCCATGATCGAGGCCGCATTGAGCCGGTCGATGCGGCCGATCGCGACGATAGGGAGCGGCAGGCAGGCGGCGATATGGCGGAAGCCGTGGAGGCCGAGTGGCGGCGCGGCGTCGGGCTTGGTGCCGGTGGCGAAGGCGGGGCCGAGGCCGACATAGTCGACGACGGTCGCGTCGACGGTCCCGATCTCCGCGGCCCTGGTCACCGACAGGCCGATCAGCGCGTCGGGGCCGAGGAGGGCGCGTGCCTCGGTGGGGTATCCGTCCTGCTGGCCGATATGCACGCCGTCGATGCCGGCGGCCCTGGCGACTTGCGGCCGGTCGTTGACGATGAGCGGCACGCCGAGCGGCTTGAGGCGCGCGTGGAGTGCCCGCGCTGTCGCGATGAGGTCGTCGTCGGGCGCCCCCTTGTCGCGGAGCTGGACGATGGTGACGCCGCCGGCGATCGCTTCCAGCACGGTCTCGACGAGGCCGCGCGCCCGGCAGAGCGCCGGGTCGGTGACCAGCATCAGGCGCAGATCGGCCTTCATGACAGGCGTGCCCGCGCCGCAAGCGTGGCGTCGTCGATGGCGTGGAGCGCGTCGAAGAGCGCCACCTGAAAACTTCCGGGGCCGCTGCTCTTGGCCATCGCCAGTTCCGCGGCAACGCCCATGCTGGCGAGCCCGGCGACGGCCGCCTCGAGTGGCGCCAGGCCGGCGCCGAGAAAGGCGCCGACGAGGGCGGTCACGCTGCAGCCGGTGCCGGTGACGCGGGTGAGCATCACGTCGCCATTGGCGATGGCGACCATCGTGGTGCCGTCGCCGACGTAGTCGATGGCGCCGGTGACGGCGACCACGGCGCCGGTCTCGCGGGCGAGACGCCCGGCGGCGTCGCGGGCGGCGTCGGAGCCTTGCGTGCTGTCGACACCCCTGCCGGACGAGGCGGCGCCGGCGATCGCCATGATTTCGGAGGCGTTGCCGCGAATGACGGTCGGCTTGTGGGCGAGAAGCCTGCGAACGGTCTCGGTCCGGTATCTGGTCGCCCCGACCGCGACCGGGTCGAGCACCCAGGGGACGCCCTTGGCCTGTGCCGTGGCGGCGGCGCGCTCCATTGCCGCGACCCATGGCGCCGAGAGCGTGCCGATATTGATGACGAGGCTCGATGCGATGGGCACGAAGTCCTCGACCTCTTCCACCGCATGGACCATGGCCGGCGAGGCGCCGATGGCGAGCAGCGCATTGGCGGTCACGTTCATCACGACGAAATTGGTGATGTTGTGGACGAGCGGCTGGCGGGCGCGAAGCCGGCTCAAGGCCGAGGCGAGGTCGATGGAGTCCACGGGCTTCCCTCTCTTTCAAAAACGCGGGAGCCGGCATGTGGCTTGCGAGGGGACGCGCGCCCGGTGACGGCTCCCTTCGCTGGCATGACCCAGATCAGGTTCGATGGGTGTGATCTCAGCCCGCCTTGCGGCAGGCACCCCTGTCACCGGGCGCGACCATAGGCCGGCCGGGCGCTGCGATCAACGATCCTTGGCAGAAGAGGGAATGGCCGTTCTTGCCAGGAATTGAGCCGGGTCGCCGCCTATTTGCAGTAGAGCCCGTGGCTGGGGCCGGCGGTGCGCCGCTTGGCGCGGTCGAGATGGAAGTGGGTCGCGTGGTAGGAGTTGGAGCCCGGCCCGAGCACCGTGGTGAAGGGCCCGCAGGCGGAGCCGCGCACGGCCTTCAGGAATGCGGCCTCGGCGCCGCCGCCGTTCCAGCCGCTCTCCACCTCAATCCAGCCGATGCCGTCCAGCTTGAAGGCCGAGATATCGATGGCGTTGCCGCGGGCATGCTCGCTGAGCTTGGCGTCAGCCAGGCTATCGCGGTTGCGGCAGGCATAGGAGGCGGCGATTCTCAGGCCCGTCACCTGGCGCCCGAGCGTCCTCATGGCGATCGGCTGCACCGTGCCGTCCATCCAGGTGGCGAGCGTCTCGGCGAAATCGCAATTGATGAGCGCCTTGGTCGAGAAGGCGATGGCGCCACCGTCGAAGGCGCTGATGGATACCGGCGCGGGAATGCCGCAGGCGCCGTCGCTCATCGGCGGCAGGGCAGTTGCTTCGACGCCGAGCCCGGCGATCACGGCGCCACAGGTCGAGCGCGCCGCCGGCGGCGGCAG
>CAWAIR010000001.1:0-23985 GCA_963782045.1 uncultured Alphaproteobacteria bacterium | reverse complement strand
GCTCGTGAACATGAGCCGGGGCGGAGTGTCTTCCATGACTGACGGTCGGATAGCGGTCCTCGAGCGCCGCGGCGTGGTGGCGGTCGGCGGGCCGGAGGCGGAGAAGTTCCTCAACGATCTGGTGACGGCCGATATCAGCCGCGCCGGCCCCGGACAGGCGGTCTTCGCCGGCCTGCTGACGCCGCAGGGCAAGATCCTGTTCGACTTCATCGTGATGAGCGACGGCGACCGCTTCCTCTTCGATCTGCCGCGCGCGATGACCGCCGATTTCGTCAAGCGCCTCGGCTTCTACAAGCTCAGAGCCAAGGTCACGGTCGAGGACGTCTCCGCCGACAACCAAGTGCTGGCCGTCTGGGGGCCGGAGGGTGTGCATCACATCGACGGCGTTGCCGCGCCCGATCCGCGCCTGGCGGCGCTCGGCTGGCGGATCGTCGCCCCGGCCGACCAGCCACCCATCCTGCGTGGCTTCGCCGCCGCCACGGAAGCGGACTACGACGCCCACCGTATCCGGCTCGGCATCCCCGAGGGCGGCGTCGATTTCGCCTTCGGCGACGCCTTCCCGCACGACACCGACATGGACCAGCTTGCAGGCGTCGATTTCGGCAAGGGCTGCTACATCGGCCAGGAGGTGGTCTCGCGCATGGAGCATCGCGGCACCGCCCGCCGCCGCTTCGTCATCGCGCACGCGACGGGGCCCCTGCCCGGCCCCGGCGCCGAGGTGATCGCCGGCGGCAAGGCGCTCGGCCTCATTGGCTCGTCTGCCGGCGACAGCGCGCTGGCGCTTGTCCGGCTCGACCGGGCGAAGGCGGCCATGGATACCGGCACGCCGATCATGGCCGGCGATGCGGCGCTCGCCCTCGCGCTCCCCGGCTGGGCGACCTTCGGCTGGCCGGCGGCAGTCGATAAGGACTGACAGGCGCACCGGGAATCGGCGAAACTGGCGCTGGAAGCGTCGGAACCGACAGACCATGCCCAAGAAAGACACCTCGCCGCGCGCCTGGCAGCGGATGCTCTCCGGCCGCCGGCTCGACCTGCTCGATCCCTCGCCGCTCGACATCGAGATCGAGGACATCGCCCACGGCCTGGCGCGCGTGGCGCGCTGGAACGGCCAGACCGTCGGGCCGCACGCCTTCTCGGTCGCCCAGCACACGCTGGCGGTGGAGGAGATCGTCGGGCATCCTGGCGCCGGAAATCGGCACCGCCGGGCGGCTGGCGGCGATGCTGCACGATGCGCCCGAATATGTGCTCGGCGATCTCATCTCGCCGTTCAAGGCGTTGCTCGGCGGCGAATATCCGGCGGTCGAGCAGCGGCTGCTTTCCGCCATCCACCTGCGCTTCGGCTTGCCGTCGCCGCTGCCCACGGCGCTGACCGCCAGGATCAAGGCGGCCGATCGCGTCTCGGCCTATTTCGAGGCCGTGGCGCTGGCCGGTTTCGGCGAGGTGGAGGCGGCGCGCATCTTCGGCCGTCCACGCCAAATCGACCGCGACCGGCTCGACCTCACGCCCTGGCCGGCGGCCCGGGCCGAGCGGCAATTCCTGCAACGCTTCAAGGTGCTGGCGGCGGCCGAGAGGGCGTGACAGGGATCAATCCCCTGTCACCGCGAAAGGCTATAGACTGCCGAGTCAATCATCGGAAATCGGAACCCTCCATGCCGGCCGTTCATGTCTGCCCCCTCTCCCAGGTCGCCCCCACCGTTGCCGCCTCCGGCGCCAGCCACCTGATCACGCTCATCAATCTGGCCACGCCGGTCGAACGTCCCGAGACGATTGCGGCCGAGAATCATCTGTTCATCGGCATCAACGACATCACCGAGCCGGCCGACGGCCTGGTGCTGGCGGCGGACGATCACGTCAGGGCGCTGATCGCATTCATCGCCGGCTGGGACCAGACGCGGCCGCTGGTCGTCCACTGCTATGCCGGCATCAGCCGCTCCACCGCCGCCGCCTTCATCGCGCTGTGCGTGGCGCGGCCGGATCGCGACGAGCGCGCCATCGCGCAGGCGCTGAGAAGCGCCTCCCCCATCGCCACGCCCAATCAGCGCCTGGTCGCCATCGCCGACCAGCTGCTCGGCCGCGACGGCCGCATGATCGCGGCCATCGAAGAGATCGGCCACGGCACGATGGCCACCGAGAACGTGCCCTTCGTTCTGGAGCTGGAGGATTAGGTGATCGCCGACCAGCCGCAACCGCCGCCGATCGAGATCGGGCTGCACGCGGCGATCGTTGCGGTGGCCGAGCAGCAGCCGCTGATCCTGGTGGTCTCGCCCGGCGGCGACGAACCGGACAACCTGCCCTTCGGCCCGTTCAATCCGCTTGCCCACCGGACCTTCGAGGCGGGCCTGCGCGCCTGGGTGGCGGAACAGACGGCGCTCAAGCTCGGTCATGTCGAGCAACTCTATACGTTCGGCGATCGCGGACGCCACACCAGCCCCGGGGATACCGGCCCGCACCTGGTCTCGGTCGGTTATCTGGCGCTGACCCGCATCAGCGACGATTCGCCGGAAGAGCTGGCGCTCGCCCGCGCCCATTGGCGGCGCTGGTATGCGTTCTTCCCGTGGGAGGACTGGCGCGAGGGACGGCCGGCGGTGCTCGACGAGGCGATCCTGCCGGCGCTCACCCGCTGGAGCCGCACGGAACCGTCGTCCGACCCGGCCGAGTGGCGGCCGCTCGGGCGGCGCGAGCGCGTGCTGCTGGCTTTCGGCGACGACAGGGCGCGCTGGGACGAGGAGCGGGCGCTCGACCGCTATGAGCTACTCTACGAAGCCGGCCTGGTGGCCGAGGCCGAACGCGACGGGCGCCGGATCTTCGATCGCGCCGTCACCCGCCTCACGGGAGCCTCCATGCGCTTCGATCACCGCCGCATCCTGGCCACCGCCATTTCCCGGCTGCGCGCCAAGTTGAAATACCGTCCGGTGGTCTTCGAGCTGATGGCCGACGCCTTCACCCTCACCGAACTCCAGCGCACGGTGGAGGCGATCTCCGGCCGCCACCTGCACAAGCAGAACTTCCGCCGCCTGGTCGAAGGCGCCGCCCTGGTCGAGCCGACCGGCGGCACCGCCCCGCAAAAGCGCGGGCGGCCGGCGGCGCTCTTCCGCTTCCGGCGCGAAATCCTGAAGGAGCGCCCGGCGCCTGGCTTCCGCCTCGGCGTCCGGGCCTAGAGCGCTTCTCGGTCAGATAGAAGCAGTTCCGTTTCTCGACCGGCGCGTGCGATCCGGCGTCGAGACCGGCGAAGGGCGATGCCGGGCATCGGTCGAGCCGGGATCGGCGTCGGGCGCCCGCCGGCCGGAAACCCGAAGGGACGGGCGCTTTTGCGCCATCATCATCGCCGTCGGTCTCGGCCGTACCCCGGGTACGACCTTCGCCCGCCGGCTTGATCCTGTCGCAAAATCGCTCCGTCGGAACGATTCTATCTGACCAAGAAACGCTCTTGCTGTGGAGCCTCAATAGGTTGTTCTCGGACAGGCCGAGCCTGCTGATGGGCGGATTGGAGTTTAGGCTGCCGTGGGGACGATGCCAATTGTAGCGGTGTAGCCATCGCGGCAGCTCGTTGCCGCGGTGTTCGGACGTCGGGTAGGCCTGGGCATAGGCCCATTCCCTCAGGGCGGTCTGGATGAAGCGCTCGGCCTTGCCGTTGGTCTTGGGCGTGTAAGGTCTGGTCCTGATGTGCCTGAGGCCGAGATCGCGGCAGGCACTGCGGAAGGCGTGAGCCTTGTAGCGGGCGCCGTTGTCGGTCATGACGCGGGCGACGGTGATGCCGAGGCTTGCGTAGTAGGCGACGGCAGCACGCAGGAAGGCGATGGCGCTCTCCTTCTTCTCGTCGGGCAGGATCTGCGAGAAGGCGATGCGCGAGGCGTCGTCGATGGCCACATGGACGAACTCCCAGCCGACGCCACGGCTGTTGCTCTGTCCCCGGCGGTCGCCGGTGATGCGGTGGCCGACCCGGTCGAAACGGCCGAGCTTCTTGATGTCGATGTGGATGAGCTCGCCGGGGTGCTGGCGCTCATAGCGGCGCACCGGCTCGGCCGGCTCCAGTGCGCTGATGCGGTTCAAGCCAAGGCGCCGGAGGATGCGGCTGACGGTGGCCGGCGAGATGCCGAGTTCAGCCGCGATCTGCTTGCCGGTGAAGCGCTGTCGGCGCAGCCGCTCCACTTCGGCGACGACCGTCTCCGGGGTCGGGCTGCGCAGCCGCTGAGGCCGCGACGAGCGGTCCTTCAAGCCCTCCGGCCCTTCGTTGCGGAACCGCTCAATCCATTTGCGCACCGTGCGCATCGACACGCCGAACGCTGCGCCGACGGCGGCTGGCGGCTGCCCTGCCTCTACGCGGCGCACCAGATCGGCTCGACTATGTGGCGTCAGACGGGCATTCTTGTGCATGTTCATCCGGCTCTCTCCTGAGGTCCTGAAGCTTCGCAACCTCAGCATCCTCGGTCGGAGCCGGATGGACAACCTACTGAAAGCTCACAGCTAGATCGATTCATCGCCTGCATCGGCGCTTTCGTCGCGGGCTCCCAGTGGAACCGGGAGCCTCCCGCCGGCTTGACAACAGACGGCACCTGGCGCCGCCTGTGGCGTCGGCCGTGCCGATTCCCGCAACAAGGAGAATCATCCCATGGTCCTTGGCGCAGTTTCTTTGCAACCTCTGGTCGCGCTGATCGCCGGCATCCTCATCCTCATCGTGCCGCGGCTCTTGAACTACATCGTCGCGATCTATCTCATCCTGATCGGCGTCTTCGGCCTGTGGCCGGGACTGATGCACGGCGGCCCGGGCTAGGCACCACCTGGTAGCCCGCAAGGAGCGAAGCGGATTACGGGGCCGGCAGCCCCGGATTACGCTTGCGCTCCATCCGGGCTACGGCGTGGGTCAATCGATCTCGACCACCAGCCGGCCGCGCACCTTGCCCGCTGCGATGTCGCGCGCCGCGGCGAGGATGGCGTCGAAGCCGATGGTCGTGGTCATCGCCGCCAACTTGCCGCGGTCGAGACCGCGCGCCAGACGCTGCCACGCCGCGATGCGGGCGGGCTTCGGCACGGTGACCGAATTGATGCCGAGAAGCGAAACGCCGCGCAGGATGAACGGCGCCACGGAGGTCGGCAGCTCCATGCCGGCGGCATTGCCGCAGGCGGCAACGGCGCCGCCGGCCCTGGTCATCGACAGCACATTGGCGAGCATGGTGCCGCCGACGCTGTCGATGCCGGCCGCCCAGCGCTCCTTGGCAAGCAGCTTAGGCGGCGCGGCCAGCTCGTCGCGGGGAACGATTTCGCTGGCGCCGAGGCCCTTGAGATAGTCCGCCTTGTCCGGCCTGCCGGTCACCGCATGGACCGTGTAGCCGGCGCCGGCGAGCAACGCGACGGCGACCGAACCGACGCCGCCGGTCGCACCCGTCACCACCACCGGGCCGGCTTCCGGCGTCACGCCGTGCTTTTCGAGCGCGAGGAGGGCGAGCATGGCGGTGTAGCCGGCGGTGCCGATCGCCATCGCTTGCGAGCCGGTTAGTCCCTCGGGCAGCGGGATCAGCCAGTCGCCGCTGACCCGAGCCATCTGGCTGTAGCCGCCATAGTGGACCTCGCCGACGCCCCAACCGTTGAGCACCACCTTGTCGCCCGGCCTGATGCCCTCGTGCGTGGAGGCGGTCACGGTGCCGGCGAAATCGATGCCGGGGATCATGGGAAAGCGCCGCACCACCGGCAGCTTGCCGGTGATCGCCAGTCCGTCCTTGTAGTTGACCGTCGAATGCTCGACGCGGACGTCGACGTCGCCCGGCATCAACTCGTCAAGGCCGAGTTCGGTGACGGCGACCGACTGCGCCTTGGTCGCCTCGTCGCGGGTGATGAGCAGCGCCTTGAAGCGGTCCACGGTGTTCCTCCCTCATTGATGCCGGAGCGCACCATAGGCGCCCGAGCCCCGGATAGGCGAGGGGCACACTCAGGCGATGGCCGGGCGCTCGACCGCGCGCTCGACGATCGGCCAATGCACGATGGCCGCGAACACGCCGAGCGCCACGCACAGCCACCAGACGATCGCGTAGGAGCCCGTCGTATCGTAGAGGTAGCCGCCGAGCCAGACGCCGAGGAACGATCCGACCTGGTGCGAGAAGAAGACGAAACCGAACAGCGTCGCCATGTAGCGGGTGCCGAACATGATGGCGACGATCTGCTGGGTGGGCGGCACGGTCGACAGCCACAGGAAGCCGATCAGCGCCGCGAAGATCAGCGTCGCGGGGATGCTCGGCGGCAGCAGGATGAAGACCGCGATCAGCGCCGAGCGGGCGAGATAGAGCCAGACCAGGATGATGCGCCGCGCCATGAGGCCGGAGAGCACGCCCGAGACGATCGAGCCCATGATGTTGGCAAGGCCGATGAGGCCGATCGCATAGGCGCCGTACATCGCCGGAATGCCGACATCGATGAGATAGGGCGGCAGGTGGACGGTGATGAAGGCGAGCTGGAAGCCGCAGACGAAGAAGCCGGCGACCAGCAGGCGATAGGACCGGTGGCTGAAGGCTTCGCGCAGCGCATCGAGGACCGTCTGGTCCGATTGTCCGTGGACGACCGGTACGGCTTGCGGCTTGCCGCGCAAGACGAAGGCGAGCAGCGGCACGACCATCAGGATGCCGGCCATGATCGTCAGCGCCGTTTGCCAGCCATAGGCGGCGATGAAGCCCTGGCCGAGCGGGGCGAAGATGAACTGGCCGACCGAGCCGGCCGCCGTGCCGAGACCGAAGCCGAGCGTGCGCATGGAGGCCGGCAGCAGCCGCGCGAACGCCGCCATCACCAGCAGGAAGGCGGAGCCGGCGATGCCCAAGCCGACCAGCACGCCGGCCGTCAATTGCAGCGCGACCGGGGTGCCGCTGTGCGCCATCAGCGCCAGGCCGGCCGCATAGATGAGCGCGCCGCCGGCGAGCACCCGCGCCGTGCCGAAGCGGTCCGCCAGCATGCCGACGAAGGGCTGGCCGATGCCCCAGACGAGGTTCTGGACGGCGATGGCGAGTGCGAACACTTCGCGCCCCCAGCCGTATTCGTTGGTGATCGGCGTCAGGAAGAAGCCCATGGTCGAGCGCGGGCCGAAGCCGACCGCCGAGACGATGCAGCCGACCGCGATGACGATCGGCATCGACTGCAGCCAGCCGGGCGCGGACCTGGTCGGTTCGGCAGTCATGTCCGGGCTCCTGCTTCTAGTTGCTTTTCCAGTCGCGGCGGCCCATCGGCATAGGGCGCCAATGCCGCCACCACAGCGGCGCTCGCCGCCGTCGGAATGCCGAAGCGGGCGCCGAGCGCGACTACCTTGCCGTGCAGCCAGGGAAGTTCGAGTGGCCGGCCCGCCTCCAGGTCGACCAGCATCGAGGCTTTCTGCTCGTAGGGCTGGCTCCACGAGAGAGCGATCACGCGCTCTCGGTGGCCATCATCGAAATCCTGCCCCATGGCCCGCGCCACCGCGACGGCTTCGTCGACGAGCTGGCGCATGAAGTCGAGCGTCTCCGGCTGGCGGCAGACGGCGCCGATCGGCAGGCGCGAGATGCAGGTCGCGCCGGCAAACGCCGTCAACAGGATGAACTTGTCCCACAGCATGTGTTCGATGTTGTCGACGGGAGAGGCCTCGAACCCCACCGCCCGCTCACAGGCGGCCAAGAAAGCCGGCATCACGAGATTGCCATCCATGCGCTCGATCACCATGCGATGCAGGCCGCCTGGATTGATGATGGTGCCGGGCTCCTTGATATAGGCGGCGAGGTAGATGATGCCGGTAGCCACCTGCGCCGGGTCGACATACCGGCCGATGATCTCCTTGCTATCGATGCCGTTCTGCAACGTGACGATCGTGGTTTGCGCGGCGACTAGGGGAACCATGGCGCGGGCGGCCGTATCGGCATCCGTCAGCTTGACGGTGAACAGCACCAGATCGACCGGGCCGATCTCGGCCGCATCGGCGACGGCGCGGATTGCCGGCAGGGCAGCATTGCCGTGCGGGCTCTCGATGCTGAGGCCGTTCGCCTTGAGGGCGGCGAGGTGCGCTCCACGCGCAATCAGGCTGACCTCTTCGCCAGCTTCGGCCAGACGACCGCCGACGTAGCCGCCGATCCCGCCGGCACCCATCACCGCGATCTTCATGCGCGTCGCTCCTTCCCCGCGGAAAATCTAGCGGTCCGCCCATTCGACGGACAGTCAAATTTCCTGATATGTCCGATACATCCCTGTCATGGGTTCTTGTCATGGTTTGCCGATTTGTCTTTTGCTCCTTTCGTGCTTATATCGTCTCGTGTGAGCCCGGCTTTGGCCGGTTATTTTAATCTCCGATATATGCTCTAGTTGAGCATATATTAGCCACCGGAGAACACGCGGGATGACGATCGGACTGGAATCCGAAGCATTGGTACGGCCTGGCGCAGGCGCTGCCAAAGGCGAGGCGCGCCTGCTGCCCATGCCGTCGCTCGACTATACCGATGAGGTGGCGCGCGAGACGGCGCACCTCTACGAGCGCGTCAAAAACGTGATCCCGGCGATCGAGTGGCCGGTGATGGCGCCCTACATCAAGGCGATCAACGACCTCAAGAAGACCCGCAACGCCGTCATCCTGGCGCACAATTACCAGGCGCCGGAGATCTATCACTGCGTCGCCGACATAACCGGCGACTCGCTGCAGCTCGCCATGGCCGCCGCCAAGACCGATGCCGATGTCATCGTCCAGTGCGGTGTGCATTTCATGGCCGAGACCTCGAAGCTGCTCAATCCCGACAAGACCGTGCTGATCCCGGACCGCCGCGCCGGCTGCTCGCTGGCCGCCTCGATCACCGGCGCCGATGTGCGCCTGCTGCGCGAGCGGTATCCCGGCGTGCCGGTGGTGACCTACGTCAACACCTCGGCCGACGTGAAGGCCGAGAGCGACATCTGCTGCACCTCGTCCAATGCCGTCGAGGTGGTGGAGAGCCTCGGCAGCGAGCGCGTGATCCTGCTGCCCGACCAGTATCTGGCCAAGTGGGTCGCCTCGCAGACCGAGGTCAAGATCATCGCCTGGACCGGCGCCTGCGAGGTGCATGAGCGCTTCACCGGCAAGGAGCTGCGCGAATACCGCGAGGCCAATCCCGGTATCCAGATCGTCGCCCATCCCGAATGCCCGCCCGACGTGCTCGCCGAGGCCGACTTCACCGGCTCGACCGCCAAGATGACCGGCTGGATCGAGAAGAACCGGCCGGCCAAGGTGCTGCTTGGTGACCGAGTGCTCGATGGCCTCCAACGTCGCCGCCGACAACCCGGACATCGACTTCATCCGGCCCTGCAATCTCTGCCCGCACATGAAGCGGATCACGCTGCCGCGGATTCTCGACAGCCTGCTCACCATGGGCGAGGAGGTGACCGTGGACCCGATGGTGGCGGCCAAGGCGCGCCGCGCCGTCGAGCGCATGGTCAATCTGAAGAGCTGAGGCATTCGTCATTCCGGCGAAAGCCGGAATCCAGATCGGACTTGAATGCTAGCTGGACTGGACCCCGGCCTTCGCCGGGGTGACGAGGGATAGGTGCAATGCTCGATCGAACGGCCGACAGCCGCACACCGACCGTCTCCGACGACGTCGTCATCGTCGGCGGCGGTCTCGGCGGCCTGTTCACCGCGCTCCGCCTGGCTCCGCGCCCGGTGACGGTGATCTCCGCCGCGCCGATCGGCGAGGGGGCGTCGTCGTCCTGGGCCCAGGGCGGCATCGCCGCCGCCATGGCCGATGGCGACTCGGTCGAGAAGCACCTCGCCGACACCATCGCCGCCGGCGACGGCATCGTGGCGGAGAGTATCGCCCGCCTGATGATCACCGATGCGCCGCAGCGCATCCACGACCTGCTCGAATACGGCGTGCCCTTCGACCGCGATCTCGCCGGTCACCTCGCCATGTCGCGCGAGGCGGCGCATTCCGAGCGCCGCGTGGTCCACGTCGCCGGCGACATGGCCGGGGCCGCCATCATGGCGGCGCTCATCGCCACCGTGCACCGGACGCCGTCGATCCGGCTGTTCGAGGGCTATGTCGGCG
This sequence comes from uncultured Alphaproteobacteria bacterium, assembly GCA_963782045.1. Classification (GTDB taxonomy): domain Bacteria; phylum Pseudomonadota; class Alphaproteobacteria; order Rhizobiales; family Kaistiaceae; genus CAVSRC01. The sequence continues at coordinate 13,975 of CAWAIR010000001.1, read as the reverse complement.
AGCGCCTGACCACCAAGGGCAGGCGCGTCACCGGCCTGGTCGCGCGTGCCGGCGACGACGGGCCGGCGCTGCATTTTCCGTCACGCGCCGTGGTGCTCGCCTCCGGCGGCATCGGGCATCTCTTTGCCATCACCACCAATCCCAACGAGGCGGCCGGCGGCGGCATGGCCATGGCGGCGCGCGCCGGGGCGGTGATCGGCGATCCCGAATTCGTCCAGTTCCACCCCACGGTGCTCAATGTCGGCCGCGACCCGGCGCCGCTGGCCACCGAAGCGCTGCGCGGCGAGGGCGCCAGGCTGATCAACAAGGCCGGCGAGCGCTTCATGGTCGGCGTCCATCCGCTCGCCGAGCTGGCGCCGCGCGATATCGTCGCCCGCGCCGTCAATGCCGAGGTCGAGGCCGGCCGCGGCGCCTTCCTCGATTGCCGCGAAGCGATCGGCGCCGAATTCGAGAAGCGCTTTCCGACCGTCTATAACTACTGCCGCGAGGCCGGCATCGACCCGGTGACGCAGCCGATCCCGATCGCGCCCGCCGAGCACTATCACATGGGCGGCATCCTCACCGACGGACAGGGCCGCACCACCCTCGACGGCCTGTGGGCCGCCGGCGAGTGCACCTCCTCGGGTGTCCACGGTGCCAATCGGCTGGCCTCCAATTCGCTGCTCGAAGCGGTCGCCTTCGGCGCGCGTATCGCCGACGATCTCGCCGATCATCTGCCCCAGCCGCTGCGCATGACGGTGGAGGCGGCCGGCGAGGCGACGCTGGATGCCTTGCCGGACCCGGCCGCCGTCACCCGCCTGCGCCAGACCATGACCAGCCTTGTCGGCGTCGTGCGCCGGCGCGAGGGGCTGGTCGAGGCTCTGGCGATCATCGACGATCTTGGCCGCGACTGCCGCTCCGAGCGCTTCCTCAACATGTTGACCGCCGCGCGCATCATCGCTGCCGCCGCGCTTGCCCGCACCGAGAGCCGCGGCGGCCATTTCCGCGCCGACTATCCCGCGCACGACCCGGCCTGGCAGCACCGCACCTACATCACGCTCGCCGAGGCCGAGGCCATCAGCGCGGCGGCCATCGGCGTGCGGCCCGTTCCGGTTCCGGCATGAGCGAGCTGCCGGGCCTGCCCGAGCTGCTGATCGCCGAGGCTGTGCGCGCCGCGCTGAAGGAAGATCTCGGCCGGGCAGGGGACATCACCTCGGCGGCCACCATCCCCGCCGCTGCCAGGGCCACCGCCGATCTGGTCGCGCGCCGGCCGGGCGTGCTCGCCGGTCTCGCCGTTGCCGCCTCAGCCTTCCGCGAAGTCGATCCGGCAATCCGCTTCGATGCCAAGGCGTCCGACGGCGATAGGGTGGAAGCCGGCGCCGTCGTGGCGACGGTCGAAGGGCCGGCACGCGCCGTGCTCTCGGCCGAGCGGGTGGCGCTCAACTTCCTCTGCCACCTCTCCGGCATCGCCACGGCGACCGCCGCCTTCGTCGACAAGGTCGCGCACACGCGCGCCCGCATCGCCGATACACGCAAGACGACGCCGGGCCTGCGCGCCTTCGAGAAATATGCGGTGCGCTGCGGCGGCGGCACCAACCACCGCTTCGGCCTCGACGACGCCATCCTCATCAAGGACAACCACATCGCGGTTGCCGGCGGCGTCATCGCCGCCATCCGCGCCGCCCGCGCCGCCGCCGGCCATCTGGTCAAGGTCGAGATCGAGATCGACACGCTCGACCAGCTCGCCGAGGCGATGGTCGAGGGTCCGGATGCGGTGCTGCTCGACAACATGGCGCCGGCCGATATGGCCGAGGCGGTGAAGCTGGTCGCCGGCCGCGCCGTCACCGAAGCCTCCGGCAATGTGACGCTGGAGACGGTCGCGGCAATCGCCGAGACCGGCGTCGACGTGATCTCGTCCGGCTGGATCACCCATTCGGCGCCCATCCTCGACCTGGCGCTCGACGTGGCGGTCGGGCCCGCTTAGCCGGTTCGGTTTCGGCCTCGCGGCCGCCTATGCTACCAAGGGGTGACCATCCTGCCGCCGGGGGCACGCCAATGAAGAAGTCGGCAACCACGCAGAAGCACAAGCCGCCGCGCCTTTCCAAGGTCGACCTTTCCCAGACGCTCGAGGTGCCGGTCTATGAAAAGGAGCTGGCGAAGGTTCAGCAACGCCTGCGCACCATCCAGCAGGCCTATCTGAAGACCGGCAACTCGGCGGCGATCGTCTTCGAAGGTTGGGACGCCGCCGGCAAGGGCGGCACCATCCGCTGCATGTCCGCAGTGCTCGATCCGCGCGGCTTCAAGGTGTGGCCGATCTCGGCGCCGCGCCAGTACTATCTCGACCGTCACTATCTGGCGCGTTTCTTTGAGCGCCTGCCGCCGCGGGGCGCCATCTCGGTCTTCGACCGCTCCTGGTACGGCCGCGTCCTGGTCGAACGCATCGAGGGCTTCGCCGGCGAACGCGAGTGGAAACGAGCCTACCGCGAGCTCAACGATTTCGAACGGGCGCTCACCGATCACGGCACCCGCGTCATCAAGATCTTTCTGCACATCTCGCCGGACGAGCAGCTGCGCCGCTTCCGCGAGCGTCTATTCAATCCGGAAAAGCGCTGGAAGCTCTCCTACGAGGACTTCCGCAACCGCGAGAAATGGGCCGCCTATGAGGAGGCCACCAACGACATGTTCGCGAAGACCTCGACCGACTATGCCCCCTGGCACGCCATTCCCGCCAACAACAAGAAATACGCGCGCGTCGCGGCGCTCAAGGTGATCGCCAGGCAGTTGGCGGCCGGCGTCGACCTGTCGCCGGTGACGGTCGACCCGAAGGTCATCGAAGCGGCCAGGGAAATTCTGGAAATCGACGACGCCCTGCTGGTCGGCGTCCAGCGGCGCGGGGAGTGAGCGGGGCCGAGGAGGTTTGGCGATGTAGCCCGCATGGCGCGCAGCGCAATGCGGGGCCAAAAGCCCACCCGGATTACGCTCACGCTCCATCCGGGCTACTGGCTGCCCTCGTCCTTCGAGGGCCGCCGGCGGCGGCCACCTCAGGATGAGGGCAGAAGAAAGGTTCCTTTTGGCGCCCTGATTCTGAACTCCCGGCTCAAGTCTGAAGCAGTGCACCGCAGAATCTCTATACCACCCTCATCCTGAGGCGCCGGCCGAAGGCCGGCCTCGAAGGACGAGGGTGGCCGTTGCGCCACCGCCTATTTCGCCTTCGGCTTGCCGCCACGCCGCGCGGCCAGGCGCGAGATCGCAGCCCAATTGCCGCCGATCAATGCCTCCTTCTTCGCCCGCGACCAGCCCTTGATCTGCCGTTCGGCAGCAATGGCATCCGTGATGCGGTCGAAGTGCTCCGACCAGACGAGCGCGACGGGCCGTCGCCGGGAGGTGTAGCCCGGATAGGTACCGGCCTGGTGCTCTGCGATGCGCTTCTCAAGTTCAGCGCCGCGTGCCGATCCGACATAGTACGATCCATCGGCACAGCGCAGCATGTAGGCGAAAGCTGTCATGGCTCGTTGGCCTCGGCTGCCCTCGTCCTTCGAGGCTCCCCCGGACCAAGTCCGGGGTCGCACCTCAGGATGAGGGCAGAACGAAGATTACAGTGTGCAAAGCAAAAACGAACCGTTGTCGCTTGACGACGCTACGGGCTCGGGAAGTCCCAAATTGGATTCCTCATCCTGAGGCGCCGGCCGAAGGCCGGCCTCGGGTGTGATGCTAGCCCCAGCCGCCGTCGCGCGTCTTGTAGAAGATGTGGCGGCCGATCTTGTCGACCTTCTTCATCGCCCGCGCCCAGCGCGGCCGCACATAGTTGGCGTGGTAGTGGGTGGCGGCGCCGACGTCGGACAGGAACATGGTGCGGTCGTCGTTGAGGATCTTGCTCGCCAGCGCCTGCGAGGACGCCCAGGCCGAGCGATCGGTGATGCGGTCGGGCCGGCCGTCGCAGGCAAACGAGAACTGGCAGGCGTTACGCTTGTTCTTGTTCTGGTAGACGACGGCGCAGATCGTATTGGGATAGGCGGGGTTCTTCAGGCGATTGAGCACCACCTGGGCGACGGCGATCTGGCCGCGCTCGGGCTCGCCGCGGGCTTCGAAATAGATCGCCGTGGCGAGGCATTTGACTTCGCTGGCGGATCGCGCATAGGCCGGCAGTGCGTAATTCACCCAGGCGTGGTTGGCATCGATGTTCGGATCGAGGACCACCGCTCCGCGACCTTTCTTGGCCATCACCGCGTCGAAGATCTTGCTGGCCGCCTTCTCGCCGGCATCGGCATCGGCATAGGCGAGCGCCGTCGGCTGCGGCTTGGCAACGGGTGTGTCCTTGGCTGCGGGGGGCGCCTTGTCGTCCGCGGGCGCGCTGGCCGCCACCGCGTCGGTCTTGGCCTCGGGCACGATGAAGGCCATGCGCGGCAGGGCCGGATCGGAATCCGGCGACGCGAAGAGGCTTACCGCCTTCAGCGCGCCGGCCGAGATGACCTGCGGCTGCCGGGCAGCGAAGCGGTCCGCTTTCGATATGCGGTTGACGTGCGCGGCGGTGGCGACCGAGCCGGTGACGGTCTGATCGAGCGCCTGGCGGCCGCTTTCGGCAATCCGGTTGCCGGCGCGATCGGGCGTATCCTGATGGGCAAGCTTATGGGTCGACAGCGACAGCAGCAGGCCGGCGAGAACAAGGCGGCCGAGACCGGCAGGCCATTTCCTGCGGCTAGGCTTACGCTGTCTCCCCCGTACGACCACGCGGTTACTCCACACCCACGCCACTGACACAACCAGCGCAACCGGACCCGGCAGACGGGCATTGCGCTACCCCGGGTTCGTCAAGTGATGGGGGATTAACCTTGAAACTCGGTTAATGCTGCAATCGGGTTTCGAACAAAAAATCGCCCCCTCTGGCGGAGGAAACCCGCCAAAGGGGGCGACAATGAGCGCCAGTCAGGGTTTTTGCGTGGCCGTACTCAGGCCGTGCTCGACACCTTTGCACCCTTTGCCGTGATCGTCGCCTGGGCGGCGGCCAGACGCGCGATCGGCACCCGGAAGGGCGAGCAGGACACGTAGTCCAGCCCGACCTTGTCGCAGAACTTGACCGAGGCCGGATCGCCGCCATGCTCGCCGCAGATGCCGAGCTTCAGGTTCTTGCGGGTCGCGCGGCCGCGCTCCGCCGCCATCTCGACCAGTGCGCCGACGCCATCCTGGTCGATCGACACGAAGGGGTCGCCGGGCAGGATGTTGGCCGACAGATAGGCCCCCAGGAAACTCGCCGCATCGTCGCGCGAGATGCCGAAGGTGGTCTGCGTCAGGTCGTTGGTGCCGAAGGAGAAGAACTCCGCGGATTCGGCGATCTTGCCCGCCTGGATGGCAGCCCGCGGCAGCTCGATCATCGTGCCGACCTGATACTTCAGCTCGGCGCCGCGCTCCTTGGCGACTTCCGCATAGGTCTTGTCGATGAGCGCCTTGACCAGATCGAGTTCGGCCTTGGTCGCAACCAGCGGCACCATGACCTCGGGCACGATCGTATCGCCCGACTTCTTGGCCACGTCGAAGGCGGCTTCGAAGATGGCTCGCGCCTGCATCTCGGCGATCTCCGGATAGGCGACGGCCAGACGGCAGCCGCGCATGCCGAGCATCGGGTTGAACTCGTGCAGGGCAACCGAACGGTCACGCAGCTTCTCCGCATCGACGTTCATCGCCTTGGCAACGTCGGCGATTTCCTCGTCGGTCTTGGGGAGGAACTCGTGCAGCGGCGGGTCGAGCAGGCGGATGGTCACCGGCAGGCCCTTCATGATCTCGAACAGCTCGACGAAATCGCCGCGCTGCATGGGCAGGATCTTGGCGAGCGCGGTCCGCCGGTCCTCCTGCGTATCGGCGAGGATCATCTCGCGCACCGCGATGATGCGGTCGGCATCGAAGAACATGTGCTCGGTACGGCACAGGCCGATGCCCTCGGCGCCAAAGGAACGCGCCGCCTTGGCGTCCATCGGCGTCTCGGCGTTGGCGCGCACCTTCATGCGGCGGGCCCCGTCCGCCCACTCCATCAGCCGGGCGAAGTCGCCGGACAGCTCCGGCTCGCGCATCGCCACCAAGCCGGCAAGCACTTCACCGTTGCTGCCGTCGATGGTGATCATGTCGCCCTTCTTGAAAGTGCGGCCGCTGGCCGTCATCGTCTGGGCATTGTAGTCGACGCGAATGCCGCCGGCGCCGGAGACGCACGGCTTGCCCATGCCGCGGGCGACCACGGCCGCGTGGCTGGTCATGCCGCCACGGGCGGTGAGGATACCCTCTGCGGCATGCATGCCGTTGATGTCTTCCGGGCTGGTCTCGACGCGGACCAGAACCACCTTGTGACCTTGAGCCTTGAGCGCCTCGGCCTCGTCCGAATTGAAGACGCATTCACCGGAAGCCGCGCCGGGCGAAGCCGGCAGGCCGGTCGCCACCAGGTCGCGTTTCGCCTTCGGGTCGATGGTCGGATGGAGCAGCTGGTCGAGGCCGGCCGGCTCGATGCGCAGCACCGCCTCTTCCTTGGTGATCAGCCCTTCGTCGGCCATGTCGATGGCGATCTTGAGGGCCGCCTTGGTGGTGCGCTTGCCGTTGCGGGTCTGCAGCATCCACAGGTGACCGTCCTCGATCGTGAACTCCATGTCCTGCATGTCACGATAGTGGTCTTCGAGGGTCTGGCAGTAACCGGCGAACTTCTTGAACGCCTCGGGCATCACCGCCTCGAGCGAGGGCCGGTCCGAGCCGGCCATTTTGCGGGCGGCTTCGGTGATGTCCTGCGGCGTGCGAATGCCCGCCACCACGTCTTCACCCTGGGCGTTGACCAGGAACTCGCCGTAGAGCGCGCGCTCGCCGGTGGCCGGGTTGCGCGTGAAGGCGACGCCGGTCGCCGAATTCTCGCCGGTATTGCCGAACACCATCGCCTGGACGTTGACCGCCGTGCCCCAGTCGCCCGGCAATTCGTGAATGCGGCGGTAGGTCACCGCGCGGGCGCCCATCCATGAACCGAACACGGCCCCGATCGCGCCCCAGAGCTGATCCTTGGGATTCTGCGGGAACGGCTTGCCCAGTTCTTTCTGGATGATGGCCTTGAAGGTCTCGGCCATCTCCGCCCAATCGTCACCGGTCATCTCGGTGTCGAGGTTGTAGCCGTGCTTCTCCTTGTATTCGCCGAGCTTGTCCTCGAACAGGTCGGCGTCGAGGTCGAGCACCACATGGCCGTACATCTGCACGAAGCGGCGATAGGAATCGTAAGCGAAACGCTTGTCCGCCCTGGCGGCCACCACCTCGACGGTCTTGTCGTTGAGGCCGAGATTGAGGACGGTGTCCATCATGCCGGGCATGGAGGCGCGGGCGCCGGAGCGGACCGAAACCAGAAGCGGGTCCTTCTCGTCGCCGAAAGTGTGGCCGACAAGCTTGCCCATCTTGGCGACGGCTTCCTCGACCTGGGCTTTCAGATCATCCGGGTATTTGCGGTCGTTCGCGTAGAAGTAGGTGCAGACCTCGGTCGTGATGGTGAAGCCGGGAGGCACCGGCAGGCCAAGGTTGGACATTTCGTGGAGGTTGGCGCCCTTGCCGCCGAGCAGGTTACGCATTTCCGCGTTGCCGTCGGCTTTGCCGCCGCCGAAGGAATAGACCCATTTAGTCATGAGAAAACCCGCAGTCTGAGGTGGGAGATAAGCTGTCGCACGCCACAAACCACAGGGGGATTAATGGGGCCTTGATGCAGGTCAACGGCCAGCCGGCGGGCCGTTTGCCGGCCGATCCGGAAGGTGTGATCGGATACACTTGCCGGGCGTCATGGTGCCATGCAATGTCGCGCCGGGGACACGCCAGAGGATGCGGCCCCGGCAGGGGCGATCCGCGGGCAACGCCGGTGAGGCGAGACGGGCTCGTTCGGTCGACCGGGCTGGGGAGGGCAGTTGGCGGCAAACGGGGTTGGGGGGCCTTCTGCCGCGAAGACTGCGGTGACGTTCTGCAACCAGAGAAAGATTCCACAGATGCTGAGACTGCTGCGGATCGGCGCTCCGTTAGCCGCCGTCATGGCGTTTGCCACCATGGCTCAAGCCGCCACGGCGGAACAGGAGCAGGCATTCGTCGATGCCTACAAGCATGCCTACGAGGCGCAGGACGGCGAGGCGCTGAAGGCGCTCCTCTACACCGAAGGCGCCGATCCGATGGCGCTGGAATTCTACGGCCAGATGATGACCGCCGACTTCGGCGGCACGATCACCGAGATCGGCCTCAGGGATCTGACCCCGGAGGAAGTCCAACAGGCGGCAGAACCGATGGACGGCCCGACCGGCGGCAAGTTCGTCCTGGCGCCAAAGCCCTACAAGAAACTCGTGATCAAGATCCAGGTGAAGGACGCCAACGGCGAATCGAACGCCAGCGACGAATCCTTTGTTGCCGAGAAGGACGGCAAGCTGGTGATTGCGACACCGGCGCCGGCCCAATAGCCGGCGAGCGACCGCACTAGAGCATTTTTGCTGAACGGGGAGTTGGCGGGGGATTCCGGTGGGGTGTGTTGTCTGATTCACTGTGGCAGGTGATTTGCCGGGAGATGATGATGACACGCAGCTTGAGTGCGGACCTTCGTGAGCGGGTGATTGGCGCGATCTCGGAGGGACTTTCGACGCGGGAAGCGGCGCGCCGGTTCAAGATTGGCATCTCGACCTCGGGCAAATGGTATCGGCGCTATCGGGCGACTGGCGAGACGGTGGCCCGCAAGCAGGGCCAACCGTCGCGCTCGAAGCTCGATCCGCACGAGGCCTTCATCCTCGGCCTGATCGAAGCCAGGGCGGACATCACGCTGGCCGAAATCGGCGAGCGGCTGGCGGCGGAATGCGGCCTGCGGGTGGCGCCATCGACGGTGTGGATGTTCCTCGCCAAGCGCGGCATCACGTACAAAAAAAGACGGCACATGCCAGCGAGCAGCAGCGGCCGGACGTGAAGGCTCGCCGGGAGGCCTGGTTCGACGGCCAGCTCGACCTCGACCCTGGCAAGCTGATCTTCATCGACGAGACCTCCGCCTCGACCAAGATGGCGCGGCTTTGTGGCCGGGCGAAGAAGGGCGAACGCTGCCGTGCCGCCATCCCGCATGGCCATTGGAAGACCACCACCTTCACCGCCGGGTTGCGGCTCGACGGCCTGGCGGCGCCAATGCTGCTCGACGGCGCCATGAACGGGCCGGCCTTCCTCGCCTACACCGAGCAGGTTCTCGTCCCGGAACTCGCACCTGGCGACATCGTCGTCATGGACAATCTGCCCGCCCACAAGGTCGCCGGCGTCCGTGCCGCGATCGAGAAGGCCGGTGCCTGCCTCCTCCTCCTGCCGCCCTATTCGCCCGACTTCAACCCCATCGAGATGGCCTTCGCCAAGCTTAAGGCGCTTCTCAGAAAGGCCGCAGCCCGAACCATCGACGAGCTATGGGCCGCCGTCGCCGACTGCCTCAGCCAGTTCTCGCCCAATGAATGCCGCAACTACTTCCAGGCCGCCGGCTATGACCCCGAGTAACTCGAATCTGCTCTAGATGTGAGCTTTCAGTAGGTTGTCCATCCGGCTCCGACCGAGGATGCTGAGGTTGCGAAGCTTCAGGACCTCAGGAGAGAGCCGGATGAACGTTCACAAGAATGCCCGTCTGACGCCGCATAGTCGAGCCGATCTGGTGCGCCGCGTAGAGGCAGGGCAGCCGCCAGCCGCCGTCGCCGCAGCGTTCGGCGTGTCGATGCGCACGGTGCGCAAATGGATTGAGCGGTTCCGCAACGAAGGGCCGGAGGGCTTGAAGGACCGCTCGTCGCGGCCTCACCGGCTGCGCAGCCCGACGCCGGCGGCGGTCGTCGCCGAAGTGGAGCGGCTGCGCCGACAGCGCTTCACCGGCAAGCAGATCGCGGCTGAACTCGGCATCTCGCCGGCCACCGTCAGCCGCATCCTCCGGCGCCTTGGCTTGAACCGCATCAGCGCACTGGAGCCGGCCGAGCCGGTGCGCCGCTATGAGCGCCAGCACCCCGGCGAGCTCATCCACATCGACATCAAGAAGCTCGGCCGTTTCGACCGGGTCGGCCACCGCATCACCGGCGACCGCCGGGGACAGAGCAACAACCGTGGCGTCGGCTGGGAGTTCGTCCATGTGGCCATCGACGACGCCTCGCGCATCGCCTTCTCGCAGATCCTGCCCGACGAGAAGAAGGAGAGCGCCATCGCCTTCCTGCGTGCTGCCGTCGCCTACTACGCAAGCCTCGGCATCACCGTCGCCCGCGTCATGACCGACAACGGCGCCTGCTACAAGGCTCACGCCTTCCGCAGTGCCTGCCGCGATCTCGGCCTCAGGCACATCAGGACCAGACCTTACACGCCCAAGACCAACGGCAAGGCCGAGCGCTTCATCCAGACCGCCCTGAGGGAATGGGCCTATGCCCAGGCCTACCCGACGTCCGAACACCGCGGCAACGAGCTGCCGCGATGGCTACACCGCTACAATTGGCATCGTCCCCACGGCAGCCTAAACTCCAATCCGCCCATCAGCAGGCTCGGCCTGTCCGAGAACAACCTATTGAGGCTCCACATCTAGAGCGTTTCTTGGTCAGATAGAATCGTTCCGACGGAGCGATTTTGCGACAGGATCAAGCCGGCGGGCGACGGCCGTACCCGGGGTACGGCCGAGACCGACGGCGATGATGATGGCGCAAAAGCGCCCGTCCCTTCGGGTTTCCGACCGGCGGGCGCCCGACGCCGATCCCGGCTCGACCGATGCCCGGCATCGCCCTTCGCCGGTCTCGACGCCGGATCGCACGCGCCGGTCGAGAAACGGAACTGCTTCTATCTGACCGAGAAGCGCTCTAGGCCCGGACGCCGAGGCGGAAGCCAGGCGCCGGGCGCTCCTTCAGGATTTCGCGCCGGAAGCGGAAGAGCGCCGCCGGCCGCCCGCGCTTTTGCGGAGCGGTGCCGCCGGTCGGCTCGACCAGGGCGGCGCCTTCGACCAGGCGGCGGAAGTTCTGCTTGTGCAGGTGGCGGCCGGAGATCGCCTCCACCGTGCGCTGGAGTTCGGTGAGGGTGAAGGCGTCGGCCATCAGCTCGAAGACCACCGGACGGTATTTCAGCTTGGCGCGCAGCCGGGAAATGGCGGTGGCCAGGATGCGGCGGTGATCGAAGCGCATGGAGGCTCCCGTGAGGCGGGTGACGGCGCGATCGAAGATCCGGCGCCCGTCGCGTTCGGCCTCGGCCACCAGGCCGGCTTCGTAGAGTAGCTCATAGCGGTCGAGCGCCCGCTCCTCGTCCCAGCGCGCCCTGTCGTCGCCGAAAGCCAGCAGCACGCGCTCGCGCCGCCGAGCGGCCGCCACTCGGCCGGGTCGGACGACGGTTCCGTGCGGCTCCAGCGGGTGAGCGCCGGCAGGATCGCCTCGTCGAGCACCGCCGGCCGTCCCTCGCGCCAGTCCTCCCACGGGAAGAACGCATACCAGTGCCGCCAATGGGCGCGGGCGAGCGCCAGCTCTTCCGGCGAATCGTCGCTGATGCGGGTCAGCGCCAGATAGCCGACCGAGACCAGGTGCGGGCCGGTATCCCCGGGGCTGGTGTGGCGTCCGCGATCGCCGAACGTATAGAGTTGCTCGACATGACCGAGCTTGAGCGCCGTCTGCTCCGCCACCCAGGCGCGCAGGCCCGCCTCGAAGGTCCGGTGGGCAAGCGGATTGAACGGGCCGAAGGGCAGGTTGTCCGGTTCGTCGCCGCCGGGCGAGACCACCAGGATCAGCGGCTGCTGCTCGGCCACCGCAACGATCGCCGCGTGCAGCCCGATCTCGATCGGCGGCGGTTGCGGCTGATCGGCGATCACCTAATCCTCCAGCTCCAGAACGAAGGGCACGTTCTCGGTGGCCATCGTGCCGTGGCCGATCTCTTCGATGGCCGCGATCATGCGGCCGTCGCGGCCGAGCAGCCGGTCGGCGATGGCGACCAGGCGCTGATTGGGCGTGGCGATGGGGGAGGCGCGCCGCAGCGCCTGCGCGATGGCGCGCTCGTCGCGATCCGGCCGCGCCACGCACAGCGCAATGAAGGCGGCGGCGGTGGAGCGGCTGATGCCGGCATAGCAGTGGACGACCAACGGCCGCGTCTGGTCCCAGCCGGCGATGAATGCGATCAGCGCCCTGACGTGATCGTCCGCCGCCAGCACCAGGCCGTCGGCCGGCTCGGTGATGTCGTTGATGCCGATGAACAGATGATTCTCGGCCGCGATCGTCTCGGGACGTTCGACCGGCGTGGCCAGATTGATGAGCGTGATCAGGTGGCTGGCGCCGGAGGCGGCAACGGTGGGGGCGACCTGGGAGAGGGGGCAGACGATGAACGGCCGGCATGGAGGGTTCGATTCCGTGATTGACCCGGCAGTCTATAGCCTTTCGCGGTGACAGGGGATTGATCCCTGTCACGCCCTCTCGGCCGCCGCCAGCACCTTGAAGCGCTTGCAGGAATCGCCGCTCGGCCCGGGCCGCCGGCCAGGGCGTGAGTCGAGCCGGCCGGGTCGATTTGCGCGCGGACGGCCGAAAATGCGCGCGCGCCTCCGCCTCGCCGAAGCCGGCCAGCGCCATGGCCTCGTAATAGGCCGCGACGCGGTCGGCCGCCTTGATCAGGGCGGTCAGCGCCGCGGGCAGCGGCGACGGCAAGCCGAAGCGCAGGTGGATCGCGGAAAGCAGCCGCGTGCTCGACCGCCGGGTATTCGCCGCCGAGCACCGCCTTGAACGGCGAGATCAGATCGCCGATCACATATTCGGGCGCATCGTGCAGCATCGCGGCCAGCCGCCCGCGCGGTGCCGATCGCCGGCGCCAGCATCCCGACGATCTCCTCCACCACCAGCGTGTGCTGGGCGACCGAGAAGGCGTGCGGCCCATGGTCTGGCCGTTCCAGCGCGCCACGCGCGCCAGGCCGTGGGCGATGTCCTCGATCTCGATGTCGAGCGGCGAGGGGTCGAGGAGGTCGAGCCTGCGGCCGGACAGCATGCGCTGCCAGGCGCGCGGCGAGGTGTCTTTCTTGGGCATGGTCTGTCGGTTCCGACGCTTCCAGCGCCAGTTTCGCCGATTCCCGGTGCGCCTGTCAGTCCTTATCGACTGCCGCCGGCCAGCCGAAGGTCGCCCAGCCGGGGAGCGAGAGGGCGAGCGTCGCCTCGCCGGCCAGTGATCGGCGTGCCGGCATCCATGGCCGCCTTCGCCCGGTCGAGCCGGACGAGCGCCAGCGCGCTGTCGCCGGCGGACGAGCCAATGAGACCGAGCGCCTTGCCGCCGGCGGTCACCTCGGCGCCGGCGGCCGGGCAGGCGCCCCGTCGCGTGCGCGATGACGAAGCGGCGGCGGGCGGTGCCGCGATGCTCCATGCGCGAGACCACCTCCTGGCCGATATAGCAGCCCTTGCCGAAATCGACGCCGGCAAGCTGGTCCATGTCGGTGTCGTGGGGAAACGCGTCGCCGAAGGCGAAGTCGATGCCGCCCTCGGGGATGCCGAGCGCGATGCGATGGGCGTCGTAGTCGGCTTCGCGTTGCGGCGCGAAGCCGACGCAGCACCGGCGGCTGGTCGGCCGGCGCGATCACCCGCCAGCCGAGCGCCGCCAGGCGCGGATCGGGCGCCGCGACGCCGTCGATGTGATGCACGCCCTGCGGCCCCCAGACGGCGAGCACCTGGGTGTCGGCGGAACGTCCTCGACCGTGACCTTGGCGCGCAGCTTGTAGAAGCCGAGGCGCTTGACGAAATCGGCGGCCATCGCCCGCGGCAGGTCGAAGAGGAAGCGGTCGCCGTCGCTGAACACGATGAAGTCGAACAGGATCTTGCCCTGCGGCGTCAGCAGGCCGGCGAAGACCGCCTGTCCGGGCCCGGCGCGGCCGATATCGGCGGTCACCAGATCGTTGAGGAATTTCTCCGCCTCCGGCCCGCCGACCGCCACCACGCCGCGGCGTTCGAGGACCGCTATCCGACCGTCAGTCATGGAAGACACTCCGCCCCGGCTCATGTTCACGAGCTTAACTAGGTGGCGCGCC